>JAZKCN010000013.1:0-216757 GCA_040388075.1 Pseudomonadota bacterium
GTCCAGCGGCGGCTTTCTTCTTCGGCCAGCGCCTCGCGCGAGATTTTGGTCAGGTAGTACTTGATGGCCGAGTAAAGCCTGTCTACCTCGTCGTCCATCTTGCGCAGGTCTTCGGCCAGCGCGAGGTCGTTTTTGCGGATGACTTCGAGTGCGCCGACCAGCATGCTCTCGACCACATCGGCCTGGTGCAGCGCTTCGCGTGCGGCGTTGGAGATCGCCAGTGAGGGCGTTGACAGTGCGGAAGGATCGAGGTGATTGGGCCGCTGCGAGGAGGCCGGCTTTTCCTTCTTGGGCAGCAGCTTCTGGGTCCAGCGGGCAAACGGGTTGGTCAGGCCTATGAAGGCGACACCGACCACCACGTTGAACAACAGATGGAACATCACCACCACGGTTGCCGGCTCGTTGATGTAGTGGCGTATGTGCTGCAGCCACCAGTGGACAAACGGCGCCACCACCAGCACGCCCAGCAGCTTGAACCCCAGCGTGCCGACCGGCACCTGCCGCGCCTCTATCGACGATTTGGCGGTGGTCAGCACGGCCAGCACACCGCTGCCGAGGTTGGCGCCCAGCACGAGGCCAAGCGCAACTTCGAGTGGCACGCCGCCAGATGCGGCCAGCGTGGCGATCAGCAATACGACAGCCAGGCTGGAGTAGGAAATGACGGCCAGCACCATGCCGAGTGTGATCTCCAGCAGCAGGTCGCTGCCGACTGAATCGAGCAGCGCCTTGACGGCCGGTGACTGCGTCAGCACCTCGGTTGACGCGGTTACCAGCCGCAGCGCCAGCAGCATCAGGCCGAGACCAATCAGGATGCGGCCTATGCGGCCTGCCGTGGAGGCCTGGCGCGGTATGAACAGCACCACGCCGACAAAGATCAGCAGCGGCGACAGCCACGACAGATCGAATGAAAACACCACCGCAATCAGCGCCGTGCCGATGTCTGCACCGCGCATCACGGCCAGCGCCGCAGGCAGGGTGATCAGGCCCTGGCCAACGAATGAGGAGGTGATAAGGGCAGTGGCGGTGCTGGACTGCACCAGTGCCGTGACGCCTATGCCCGAGAGCGCTGCCGTGAAGCGGTTGCCCACGCTGCGCGCCAGGATTTTTCGCAGGTTGGCACCGAACACCCGAAGGATGCCGGTACGTACAAGATGGGTGCCCCAGACCAGCAGCGCAACGGCTGCCAGTAAATTCAGTAAATGCTTCATAGGTTTCTGGAAAGACTATACGCCCGCGAAAAGCGTGCCAGCAGCCGGCGTTTGCCAGCAGGCTCCCTTTTACGAGTTCAGATGGATCGGCTTATATGGCGATCAACGAAGCGGGGTCCTGGCAAGCAGGGGCCGCGGGACTGGCTCTGCCAGACCGCAGGCGCAGCGCCCCCTCGGGGGGCAGAGAGTTACACGCAGTGAACGAACGTGGGGGCTCTATTACTTGGTCTTGCGGACGCGCAGCAGCTCGTCAAGAATCAGGCAGATGGCACCGATGGTGATGGCGCTGTCGGCGATGTTGAAAGCCGGGAAGTGCCAGGTGCGGTAGTGAAAGTCCAGGAAGTCCACCACATAGCCATGCAGGCTGCGGTCCACCACATTGCCGATGGCGCCGCCCAGTATGCAGGCCAGTGCAAAAGAGAAAAGCTTTTGCCCGGCGTGTGAACGCAACATCCAGATGATGAAGATGGCAGCACCGATGCCAATGGCGGTGAACAGCCAGCGCTGCCAGCCCGATTCGGATGCGAGAAATGAAAACGCGGCGCCCGCGTTGTGCACCCGCACGATGTTGAAAAAGCTGGTGATATAGGTCGCATCGCCAAGCCGGTAGTAACCGAGGATCAGCACCTTGGTGAACTGGTCGGCAATCAGCAGCAGCAGGGCCAGGCCCAGCCAGGGCAGCATCGCGTTGGATGATTTGGTGAAGGTGGTTTTTGCCATAAAAAATAATGCTCAGGCGAACTTGCGGTCTTCACCGGCGCCATACAGGTTGCTGGTGCAACGGCCGCAGATGGTGGGATGGGCCGCGTCGCTGCCAACGTCTTCGCGGTAGTGCCAGCAGCGTTCGCATTTGGCGTTGGTGCTGGCGGTCACGCTGGGGGCCAGCGCGCTGCCGGCTTCCAGCCTGATGGCAGAGGTGATGAAGACAAACTTCAGGTCATCGGCAAGACTGGCCAGCAGGGCCTGGTCTTCAGCGCTGACCTGCAGCGAGATTTCTGCCTGCAGCGATGAGCCGACCTTGCCGTCTGCACGCAGGGTCTCGATGTCCTTGTTAACTGCATCACGGATCTCGCGTATGCGCGACCACTTGGCCAGCAGCGCGTCGTCCTGCGGTTTGAACTCTGAATAGGTTTCCAGGAATATCGACTCCGACGAACCAAAGAACTTCCACGCCTCTTCAGCCGTAAAGCTGAGGAAGGGTGCCATCCAGCGCAGCATCGCGTGAGTGATGGCGTGCAGTGCCGTCTGTGCGCTGCGGCGTGCCAGTGACTTCGGCCCCGTGGTGTAGAGGCGGTCTTTCAGGATGTCGAGGTAGAAGGAGCCCAGGTCTTCGCTGCAATAGATCTGCAGTTTGGAGACCACCGGGTGGAATTCATAGACCTCGTAGTGGGCCAGGATGTCGGCCTGCAGTTGGGCTGCGCGGCTCAATGCGTAGCGGTCAATCTCCAGCATCTGCTCGAAGGGAACGCTGTCGGTGGCCGGGTCAAAGTCGCTGACGTTGGCCATCAGGAAGCGCAGCGTGTTGCGGATGCGGCGGTAGGCATCGACCACACGCGCCAGGATCTTGTCGTCGATGCCCAGGTCGCCCGAATAGTCGGTCGAGGCACACCACAGGCGGATGATTTCTGCGCCCAGCTTGTCTGACACTTCTTGCGGCACAACCGTGTTGCCTTCGCTCTTGCTCATCTTGCGGCCCTTGCCGTCCACGGTGAAGCCGTGCGTCAGCAGGCCCTTGTACGGCGCGTGATCGTACATCGCACACGAGGTGAGCAGCGATGAATGGAACCAGCCGCGGTGCTGGTCGTGGCCTTCCAGGTACAGGTCTGCCGGCCAGGTCGATTGCGCCTGGTGGCTGTGGCGCAGCACGTGGTCGTGCGTGGTGCCGGAGTCGAACCAGACGTCGAGGATGTCGGTGCTCTTGATGTAGTTCGGGGCGTCGTCGCCGATGATGGATTCAGGCGTGGCCTTGCTCCAGGCTTCGATACCGCCGGCCTGCACCATGTCGGCGGCCTGGTCCATGATCTCCATCGTGCGCGGGTGCAGCTCGCCAGTGGCGGTGTGGATGAAGAAGGGCAGCGGCACGCCCCAGTTGCGCTGGCGGCTGATGCACCAGTCCGGCCGGCCGGCGATCATGTCGCGCAGGCGGGTCTTGCCGTTCTCGGGGTAGAAGCTGGTTTCTTCAATCGCAGCCAGTGCCAGCTTGCGCAGTGTTTGCGGCGCCTTGTCTTTGGTGAACACGCCTTCGCCTTCATCCATGCGCACAAACCACTGGGCTGCGGCACGGTAGATCACCGGCGTCTTGTGGCGCCAGCAGTGCGGGTAACTGTGGGTGATGTTTTGTGTGGCAAACAGGCGGTCGTGCTCGCGCAGCTTGTCGATGACCAGCGGCGCGGCTTTCCAGATGTTGAGGCCGCCAAACAGGGGCAGGTCGTCCACATAGCGGCCATTGCCCTGCACCGGGTTCAGGATGTCGTCATAGGCCAGGCCATTGGCCACGCATGAGTTGAAATCCTCTACGCCGTAGGCAGGCGCCGAGTGCACGATACCCGTGCCGTCGTCGGCGGTGGCGTAGTCGGCCAGGTAAACCGGGCTGAGGCGCTTGTAGCCTGCGTCCACGTCGTACAGCGGATGCTGGAAGTTCAGGTTGGCGAGATTTTTGCCCAGCGTGGTGGCGATGACTTTGCCTTCGAGCTCATAACGCTCGAGGCATTTTTCAACCAGCACGGCAGCCAGCAACAGCAGGCCGCGCGGCGTATCGACCAGCGCGTATTCAAGTTCGGGGTTGAGGTTGAGCGCCTGGTTGGCCGGGATGGTCCACGCAGTCGTTGTCCAGATGACAACGAAGGCATCCTTGTCGAGCCTGTTAAAGCCGAACGCCGCAGCCAGTTTTTCAGGCTCGGCAGATTTAAAACCCACGTCCAGCGTCTGCGATTTTTTGTCGGCGTATTCGATCTCGAACTCGGCCAGCGACGAGCCGCAGTCAAAACACCAGTACACCGGCTTGAGGCCGCGGTAAACAAAACCGCGTTCCATGATGCGTTTGAGCGCGCGAATTTCCTGCGCCTCGTTGCCGAAATCCATCGTGCGGTAGGGGTTGTCCCATTCGCCGAGCACACCGAGGCGCTTGAAGTCGGCCATCTGGCCGGCGATCTGCTCGGTCGCGAAGGCGCGGCATTTGGCCTGAAATTCGGCGCGTGCCTCCAGGGTCGACGGGCCGCTCCCTAGGCCCTGGACGGCCCCCTCGGGGGGCAGCGAACCACGCTCAGCGGGGAGCGTGGGGGCTCCTTTTTTGCCATGGAGCTTTTCGATGGCGTTCTCGATGGGCAGGCCGTGGCAATCCCAGCCGGGCACGTAGATCGCGTCCATGCCCTTGAGCTGGCGCGCCTTGACGATCATGTCTTTCAGGACCTTGTTGACCGCATGGCCGATGTGGATCTTGCCGTTGGCATAAGGCGGGCCGTCATGCAGCACGAATTTGGGGGCGTCGCAACGGGCATCGCGCAGGCGTTTATAGATGCCTTTGTCTTCCCATTCCTGTACCCAGCCGGCTTCGCGCTTGGGAAGGTCGCCGCGCATGGGGAAGGGGGTATCGGGCAGGTTCAGGGTGCTGCGGTAATCGGTTTTGGTATCGGACATGGATGGTGCTGGCAAAAGTCTTCGACAGGCTCAGCCCGAACGCTGGCGTTGGGGAGGAATTGTGAGGTGGTTGCCGTTCGCCCAGAGCCGTGTCGAAGGGCGGCGGCCAGTGACGAGATCGTCTAAATTCGGTCGCGCGTCGTCTGGCGGCTGGTCTCTGTGTGCAGGGAGGATGCATGCGCCGCAAAAAAAGTACGAGCGTCATCACAGTCCTTGGCGATACCCGCTGTCAGGCTTTCCAGACCGTCGTACTTCAGTTCATCGTGCAGTTTATGAAGCAGTTCCACCTTGATGATTTTACCGTACGCCCCTTCGGTACCAAGGCTGGCGGGCCATTCGAGGCAATAGGTTTCCAGCAGCACGCGGCCGCCGTTGACGTCATTCGGGTCCAGCGACGGGCGAATGCCCAGATTGGCAACGCCGGGCAGCGCTTGTTCGCCCAGTCCGTGCACATGAACGGCAAAAATACCGCTGGCAGCAGGGTTCCAGTGGGAAAAGCGAAGATTCAACGTGCGAAAACCCAGCGTTCGGCCCAGCTTGCGGCCATGCACCACATGGCCGGAGATGCTGTACGGCCGGCCCAGCAGCGCGGCGACCTTGTCCATTTCGCCATTGCCCAGCGCATCGCGCACGGCCGAACTGGACACCCGCAGGCCATGCACTTCGTAGCTGTTCATACGGGCCACATCAAAACCCAGGCGGCCGCCGGCAGCGTCCAGCATCGCGTAGTCGCCGGCCCGCTTGCTGCCGAAGCGGAAGTCGTCCCCGACCAGCACATAACGCGCACCCAGGCCGCCGACCAGCACGTCGTTGATGAAATCGTCAGGCGACTGGCTGGACAGCCGGGCGTCAAACGGCAGGACAACACACTGGTCTATGCCGCAGCGGGCCAGTTCGGTCAGCTTGTCGCGCAGCGTGGCGATGCGGGCTGGCGCCAGTTCAGGTTTTCGGGCCAGCGCGGCAAAGTAGTCACGCGGATGGGGCTCGAAGGTCATCACGCAACTGGGCACACCGCGATGCTGCGCCTCATTTTTGAGCAGCGCCAGCATGGCCTGGTGGCCCCGGTGTACACCGTCAAAGTTGCCAATCGTCAGGGCGCATTCGGCTGCGAGCCCGGGCTGGCGGTATCCACGAAAGACTTTCATGCGCAAATTATCCACGGGCATTCCCCGGTTATCGTCTTTATAGCGCCGCCCGCCGCTTAAGCGGCCTGTGCAGCCGGTTTGTCACGATTTCACTGTATATTGATACACAGTCTGCCGAACGCCCCGTTTCCATGTGTCATTCACCATGATGGAGGTCTGTTTTGAAGGTCTTGAAGCTCTCTGCGCAAGGATTGCCGCAATCCTGGATCAGCCTTGAAGAAGCCGTGTTGCACTACGCGGCAGACGAGGTGCGCTGGGAGATGGGCGCACGTGTCGCGACCTTCCACGGCGGCCACAACGCGATCACGGGCGACCAGTCCATCATCACCGTCAACAGCATCATCGGGACCAAGGGCGTCCCCAATATCAACCCCTTTGACCTGAAACCCGGCCTGACCAACGGCAAGCTGTTTGCCCGCGACCGCAATGTGTGCGCCTACTGCGGCCAGCATTTCCATGAGGAAGAGTTGACCCGCGAGCACATCGTGCCGTTTGCCCAGAAGGGCGTGGACACCTGGATGAACGTGGTGACCGCCTGCCGCGCCTGCAACCACCGCAAGAGCAGCCGCACACCAGAGCAGGCGCAGATGCCGCTGCTGTACACGCCCTACATTCCCAGCCTGTGGGAAGACTTCATACTGCGTAACCGCCGCATCCTGGCTGACCAGATGGAGTTCCTGATGGCGCATGTGCCGAAGAATTCACGCCTGATCGTGTGATTTCCGAGACGCCAGACGCTTTCCGGGTCTGGCCGCCCTTTCTTTGAGGGGCGGGGCATGCGAAACTACGACTAGTTACATTTGGCCCCCGTGGCCAGCCAATCCTGATGGAATCTCCCTCCCAAAAACCGGATGCCGCGCCGTCCAGGCTGTTTCGCGACGAGGCGCTGGAATCCTTTCGAAACCGGACCACCGGGGATGTGGTTCTGTCACGAGGGCGGTTTTCCTATTGGGCCAGTATTGCCGCCATGGTGCTGGCCATCCTGCTGATACTGTTCGTCTCGTTTGGCAGCTACACGCGCCGCACCACGGTCAGCGGCCAGTTGCTGCCTCAAGGTGGCGTGCTGCGCCTGTACACACCGCAGCAGGCGGTGGTACTTGAAAAGCGCGTCAAGGAAGGCCAGCAGGTAGCCAAGGGTGAAATCCTGTATGTGCTGAGCAGCGACAGACTGGGTTCCGGTACGCAAGAGATCCAGGCCGCCATCAGCCAGCAGATCGCTGAACGCAGGCAGGCGCTCGAAGGCGAGATGACCCTGAACAGCCGGTCTGGCAAGGAAGAGCTGGCGCACTTGCGCCGTCGTTCCAGCGCACTCGAGTCCGAAGCACAGGCCATCGCGCGGCAGATAGAGCAACAGAAGTTGCGCGTGACCCTGGCCGAGGAAGCGTACAAACGCTACCAGGTGATGGCCGACAAGGAGTTCATTGCACGTGAGCAACTGCTGCAAAAGGAAGTCGATTTCTCCGAGCAGCAATCGCGTGCGCAGGCGCTGCAGCGCGAGTCGCTGGCCAACCTGCGTGAGCAATCGAGCGTCGCACGCGAGATCGATACCGTGCGCGTGCGCACCGCCAGCCAGAATTCGCAGCTGGGCCGCAATGTGGTCAGTTCGGATCAGGAGCTGACCGAACTGGACGGCAAGCGGCGTGTCACCGTTGTTGCGCCCGAGGCCGGCGTGGTGACACTGATCAATGCAGAAGTTGGGCAGGTTGCCGATATCAGCCGTCCACTGGTGTCGTTGATCCCTGCCGGCGCGGTGCTGGAAGCGCGCCTGTATGCGCCCAGCCGCTCGGTAGGTTTTATCCGGCTGGGCGACAAGGTGTTGCTTCGTTACCAGGCTTTCCCGTACCAGAAGTTCGGCCACGCACTGGGTACCGTGAAGGCGCTGTCAACGGCAGCAGTGCCGACTGCCGAATTGACCGGCTTTGGTGCGATGGCTTTGAGTGCCACTGACCCCGCTGCTGCAGAGCCGGTTTATGCGATTGTGGTGGCCGTCAGCTCGCAATCGGTGATGACATTTGGCCGCGCTACCCCCTTGCAATCCGGCATGCGTCTCGACGCTGACATCCTGCATGAGAACCGCAAAATTTATGAGTGGCTGCTCGAGCCACTGCTCAGCGTGACGGGAAGGATAGGCTCATGAGCGGCATCCTGTCGGGCCTGTCGTTCGGCTTTGGCCGCTCGTTGCCCATCATTTTGCAGACCGAGACTGCTGAATGCGGCCTGGCCAGCCTGGCGATGGTGCTGTGTTATCACGGCGTCAACACCGACCTGGCCACCTTGCGCAGCCGCCATGCCGTGTCGCTGAAGGGCATGCCGCTGGCAACACTGGTCAAGCTGGCTGGTAACGAACGCCTGGGTACACGCCCGGTGCGGCTGGAAATGTCGGACCTCACCCAGTTGCGCCTGCCTGCCATACTGCACTGGGAACTGAACCATTTTGTGGTGCTCAAGGAAGTGGGTTCCGACCATGTGGTGATCCATGACCCGGCCTCCGGCGTGCGACGCCTGTCACTGAACGAGATGTCGGGCAGCTTCACCGGTGTCGCGCTGGAGCTCTGGCCTGACCCGTCCTTCCAGCCGCGTGAGGAAAAGCAGGCGGTTCGCATCAAGGAGATGATCGGCCAGATAACCGGCCTCTGGCCCACGCTGTTCAAGGCTATGGGGCTGTCGCTGGCGCTTGAAATTTTTCTGCTGGCCAGCCCGCTTTTCATGCAACTGGTGCTGGACCAGGTGGTGGTGGCCAAGGATTCAGACCTGCTGATGACATTGGCCGTCGGGTTTTTGCTGCTGCTGCTGTTCCAGCAACTGATCAGTCTGGCGCGCGCCTGGTTCCTGATGGTGGCTAATACCGAAGTGCGGGTGCAGTGGCGTTCCAATGTGTTTGCACACCTGATCCGTTTGCCGCTGGATTATTTCCAGAAACGGCATATCGGTGATGTTGTCTCGCGTGTCGGCTCCGTCGATGTGATGCAGCAAGTGCTCAGCTCTGCGCTGATCGAAGCGGTGTTTGACGGCATCTTCGCCATCGTCACGCTGTTGATGATGTTCCTCTACAGCCCGGCTCTGGCGGGTCTCGCCGTGCTCGGCGTGGTGATTTATGTATCGATACGGGTGCTGTGGATTCCGCCGTTTTACCGGGCTTCGGAGGAGCAGATCGTCAAGGGCGCCAAGCTGTCCTCGCATTTTCTGGAAACGGTGCGCGGTGTGCGCGCGGTCAAGCTGTTCGGCCGGCAGACCGAACGTATGGGGGCCTGGCAGGCGCTGCTGGTCGGCGAGGTCAATGCCTCGCTCAGCCTGCAGAAGCTGCAGATCCTGTACCGTGCCTTGAGCGGCACGCTGGGCGGTGTTTTCACCATCGTCCTGCTCGCTTACGGGACCAGCCAGGTGCTGGCTGGCGCCCTTAGCGTGGGCATGCTTATCGCCTTTCTTGCCTACCGCAACCAGTTTGAAGGACGAATGATCGCGTTGGTTGACCACCTGATCGACCTGCGCATGCTCAGGCTGCAGGCCGAGCGTTTGTCGGACGTGGTGCTGACACCGGCCGAATCCGGCCCGGCGCTGGCGCGGTATCAAGCTGACAACATCGGCACTGGCGATATCGAATTCAAAAATGTGAATTTTCGGTACGCACCCGATGAGCCACTGGTGCTGGACGGGCTGGACCTGACTGTTCCTGCAGGTCAGGCGATTGCGATTGTGGGTCCGTCGGGTTGCGGCAAGACCACCACCGTTAATCTTCTGCTGGGCATCCTGAAACCAACCCATGGCGACCTGCTGATTGGTGGCAAGTCGCTGGATGTTTTTGGCCTGGACAACTGGCGCGGCCAGGTCGGTACCGTGATGCAGGACGACACGCTGTTTGCCGGGTCTGTCGCCGAAAACATCTGCTTTTTTGACGCCCAGCCCGACCGCGAACGCATGCAGGAATGTGCGGAGCTGGTAGCGGTACATGAAGACATCCTGAAGATGCCCATGGGCTACGAGACCCTGGTGGGCGACATGGGCACGGTGCTGTCTGGTGGGCAGAAGCAGCGTGTGTTGCTGGCCCGGGCCCTGTACAAGGATCCTGCAGTGCTGATCCTGGACGAGGCGACCAGCCACCTCGATATTTCGCTGGAGCGCAAGGTCAACACGTCCATCGCCGAGCTGAACATCACGCGCGTCATCATCGCGCACCGGCTGGAAACGATTGCCAGCGCGCAACGGGTGGTTGAACTTCGGGATGGGCAGGTTTCTTTTGACGGTTCGCCGGCGGATTACCTGTCACGCAGGCAGAGCTTGAACGAGCCGGCCGGGGACTGATGGCAAGCAACCGCAGACGGCCATCACGCCTGAAACGCCTGGCTACGGCGGCTGCAGCGTTTTTGCTCTGCGCCGGCACTGGTGCCGTGTATGGGCAAGGCTTGACGGCATCGCGCGAACTGTCTGCAGCCAGTCTTGAGCGGTCCACGCGTACAAGCTGCCCGGATGCAAACGATGACAAAACCGGCATCCTGACGCTGCGTGACATATTCAAGCTGGCGCTGTGCCAGAGCGTGACTTTTCGCCAGGCGCAGGCAACAGTCGCAGAGCAGCAGGCATCGGCCGACCTGGCCCGGGCAGACTTTCAGCCCCAGGTCGTGCTGAGCAATGAGGTGTCGGGCAACCGCATACCGCTCGGCAGCGATGCGGGTGTCGTCAATGCAAAAAGCGCCAGCACCTTTCTGGGATTGAGCTGGGTGCTGTTCGATTTTGGCCAGCGTGATGCGCTGTTGAATGCATCACGCGAACAACTGGCCTCCGCCCTGCTGGGGCTGGATGCTGGCGAACTCCAGGCCATTGCGGACACGCTTCGCCTGTATGTGGAGGCCGTCGCCGCGTGGGAGCGTCTGGGCGTTGTGGCGCAGGCTCAGGACGCCGCGAAACAGAATTTACGCATCGCCCAGGGGCGTTATGAAGGTCAGATTGGCACCCTAGCAGACAAGTTGCTGGCCGAAACCACACTGGCCCAGGCCAATCTGGAAAGCGTGCGTGCTGCCACCGCGTGGGACATTGCCCGCGGTGCCTTGTCACTGTCGTTGGGACGGCCGGTGGGCCGCATGCTCGCGCTCGACGGCTGGCGAAAGGATGCGGCCGAGACATGGGATGTGGGCCCCGTGGATACGCTGGCCGAGGAGGCTTTGCAGGTTCATCCGCGCGCCCAGGCACTCAAGGCCGAGATACGCGCACTGGAGTCACGGGCAGAAGCGGTACGCAAGGAAGGTTTTGGAAGCGTGTCTGTCAACGCAGGCGTGGGTGCCTCACGCTCGTTGCAGGGCAATTCGTCTACCAGCCGCAATCTCAATGGCTCCGTGGTGTATTCCATCCCGTTCTTTCGCGGTAATGCAGACAACGCCCGGCGCGCCCAATTCGAGGCCCAGGCCGAAGGCCGCAAGGCCCAGTACACGGGGATTGAGCGGGAACTCAAGCTGGCGCTCTGGACGGCCGTCCGCCAGTTGCAGGCAGATGAAGAAAGTATTGCCGCCAGCGCAGCCTTCCTGAAGTCCGCGACGGCGGGGCTGGATGTTACAACTGGCCGTTACAAAGCCGGCGTTGCAACCCTGACCGAACTGCTGGCAGCGCAGACCAGTCTGACAACCGCGAAGTTCCAGCAGTCGCAGGCAATGGTGGCCTTGCTGGGATCGAAGATACGGCTCGTGGTGGCCAGTGGCAGGTTGCCGATCAAGTTCTAATTTAACGCCTTAAAAACCAACAGGCGTAAAAAAACCCTCCGGAGAGGGTTTTTGAATTTCTTTAAGCCTTATCGGGTGGAGCTTCTGGAGCTTCTGGCTCTGCTGGCTCAGCAGGGGTGTTGCCACCACCGCAGTTACGGCGCGGTTGGCATTTTGGCTTTGGCTGGCATTTCTTCGGCTGTGGCTTGCTACGACCGCAACCACCAACTACTTGCAACAATTCTTCCATTGAAAGGGTACGCATGAATGACTCCTGGAAAGTTAATTTGCTGACATCGCAAAACATTCGCGATGGATGCATTTTGATACAAGTGCTTGCGATTGGCTATTAAATTGTTGCAAATTGTTGCAAACAAAATCACATTTCCACAAAATTATTGATGTTCGGGGTATCCAGCAGCACCTTTAATCGCGCGCAAGTCCCTGAATTTGCCTAATAGGCTCCGCGGGACGGTTTTCGGGTGTGGTACGCGCTATTGCCCGGTCGCAGTGACACCGCAAGTCACCAGGAAGTTCAGGATATGGCCTGAATTAAAGGTATTTAGCTGGATGCCATTGCCAGTGCCCGCAGCACCTGATAGATAAGCAATCGTGCTGGAGTTTGTGGCAGGACAAGTTCCCCCGCCTGCCGCGGAACAAGTGACGGTTGTGCAGTTCAGTCCTGCTGTGGTTGCATCTGATACAAAAGACGGGGTTGCGTTGGCTGGCCCCAGATTCGCAACAGTGATGGTGTAAATAACTGTGGAACCTGCCACCACAGTACCTGCCAGGCCATTTGTTTTGACTATGGTGAGGTTGGATACCGCCGTGAGCGTAACAGTTGCAGTGCCCGTGTTGTCGGTGGGGTCGGGGTCCGCAGTACTTGAAACAGCTGCCAAAGTCACGGTGTTGATGAAGGTTGTTGCTACCGCAGTGGCACTACCCTGGGCTGTAACCGTAATGGTACAGGTCGATCCCGCTAACGCATTGGTCAGCGTGCCGATAAGAACAGTTGCACCCCCGACAACGGAGGTCTGCGTCGTGCAGCTACCGCCTCCTGTATGTACGGCGGTAATCGATAAAACCGGTGTGATTAGTACGGGCAGGGAGTCAGTGAACGTCGCAGACCCTGTGCCGCCAGTGCTGGAGTTCGCAATCGTCAGCACATATTGAAGGGTTTGCCCCCCGCTTGTGCTCACACTGCTCCCAAGAGGCCCCGTTGTTCCTGTGCGGACCACTTTACTGGCGCTGAAATCAGTACCCACGGTGAGGGTAGCTTGGGCGGCCAGCGTGTTGGTTCCTGCAGTAGTTGTGAGACTACCTGCTGGTATGGTGTTGACATATGGCGTAAGTGAAGCTGTGGCGGTCACTGCGAAGGTCATGGAACACCCGCCTGCCGGGATTCTTCCCCCAGACGCCCAAGTCACGCTGGTAGCCCCTGCGGTAGCTACCGGCGCTGGCGCTCCCGTACAACTGGTTGTCAGCCCTGGCGTGCTGTAAACCCGCATGTTGGTTGGAAATGAGTCCGTGAAATTCTGCATCAGCCAAATTGGAGTCGTATTCGAATTTCCGAATGTGATGGTGACGGTCGTGGTTGTATTGTTCACCCCGCCAGACTCGTAAGTATCGGTAAAGGATTTATTAATAGTGGGCGCGTTCGGGGGGGCAATACAGTTACCGGCGTCGGAAATGGCGTAAGTGGCGGTTGCTGAGTTGTCCCTCAACGTAGCCACACCTGTCGTCGGGTTGATTACGTAGGTAATGCTGCCCGAATTCTGACTTGAGACATATGCGAGGCCGGTTGCTGGGTCGACTGAAGCGCCAGCCAATTGGGTAAGCACAACCCCTGTTACTACCAGTGACGGCGTAACCGTTCTGCCAAATGATGCTCCAGGGGTCAAATCTATCTGGTGCAAACGATTGGGAGTGGAGTTGGTAGAGATATAGGCTACGCCGCCCTGATCAATAAAAATATCTCCACTGCCTCCCAGGGTTGGAGTGACCCCAGCCCCGGTTGTTCTAACCATCGTCCAGGAGGTAACGGTTGCTCCGGTCGTTGTGCTTATCTGGGCTACAAAAGCCCCCTGCGTTGGCGCGGCTGAAGTTCTCGTTGCGTATAAAAAAAGCCGCCCGCTGCTGTCCATCGTTGCGCCAAGAATATCGCTCGTCGTGAATCCTGTTTGCACGGGAACAGTGCCTACAGCGGCCTCTGTCATTGTGTTGACATCAATTCGGCGGAGACCCCCCGTGCTTCGCGATACGTAATAAAGATTGCCAGTGGTGGGGTCGCCCGCCAAAGAGTTCGGGCTAACGCCCGCGATAGTGACTGAGGTGGTTATCCACCGGTTTGTGCTGCTGTTGAAATAAAACAGGGCTCTGTTCGTAGTGACGTTATTGGTGTAACCAATGCCCCACATTGCGGTGCAGGCCGACGCAAATGCAGTCGTCGGAATCAGAGATGCAAAAACCAGTGCCAAAGCCCACACCCACCGCCGATAGACGGATATGAGGGGGTAAAGGCGGTCAAACATCAATTTGTAGTCAGGAAGTGCTACGAATTGTACATATCAGTTGCGCGATTCAACGCGGCCGATTTGTCTTTGTTGTAGTCCGTCAACGCCTGCAGGCTAAGTCACCGCAGGTTCACCTCGAGTTTCCTGTCACGGTCGCAATGCCAGCCACCACCCTCAAGGCAACCCGTCAGCCTCAACCCCACAGCTGAGAGTGAAGGTAAAGGTGCTTCCGTAGGGGAAATCCGCTATCCGTATGCCGCCTGTAGGCGCCATGTTCTGCAGGTTGGCAATCGTCACGCCGGCTGGGGCTGGGCAGGCGGCGCCATTTCCGACCGCGCTGCTGCAACTGACCTGGGTGCAATTGAGGCCATTGACGTCCGGGTCGCGCAACGCGGCGTCGTCGGCATCGGCCAGCCCGGTGTTGGCAACGGTAATGGTGTAGGTGGTTGTAGTGCCGGCAACCAGGCCGTTGGCATTGTTGGTCTTGGAAACCGTCAGCGAGGTCGCCGCCGTGACTGTGGTGTTGGGCGCGATGCTGGTCTGGTTGGTTGGCGTGGTGTCGGTCACGTTGTCGGGCAGGTCAATCGTCACCGTGTTGGTGGCTGTGCCGTTGAAGGTGTTGAGTACCGAAGCCTTGACGTTGAAGGTCAGTTCCCCTCCCCGGCTGAGGGTAACGGTCTGGTTGATATTGCCGGTGCCGCTGGCTGCGCCGCAGGCGGTAGTGATGGTGGCTGTCGTGCTGCCTGCCTTGGTGACACTGCAGGTCCAGGTGCTGGCGGCCAGATTGAAGACCGAGGGGTTCAGTACATCGGTGACGGTGGCGCCGCCACCAATCAGTCCCGGCCCGTTGTTTGACACGGTGATGGAATAGGTGATGGTCAGGTTGTTGCCCTGCTGGATCGTTGCCGCGCTGGTGCGACTCTTGGCAACTACCGCGTCAACCGGAAAGGAGCGTGACAGGTCGGCCACGGTAAATCCGGTACCTGTAGCACCAATATTGGTTTTGGCTCCTGTATTGGTATTCAAACCCCAGGTCTGATTGGTGGTGCCGGTACTGGCAATTAGACAGGGATAGGTGGCAATGTTTGTATTGCAACCTGTGACTGCGGTAGAGACTTCTGTCAGCCCGTTGGGCGTGCCGCCAGTGATGTTGCCGCCCAGCGCGGTCACGGCGATGGCTGCGTCGTTCGCTGCATTGCGCAGCAGTGTGCCGTCGGCACGGTACAGCTTGTAGGTCGCACCGCCATTGGTGGTGTTGGCAAGAATGTAGAGGTTTCCATTGTTGACGCAGGTCATGTCCCCGCTGCCGCCAGGTCGTACGGCTGTCAGTGTGATCCGGCGTGTGGTCTGCGCGGTTGCGGGGTTGACCTCCCAGATGTAGGTGTTGTTGCCGCTGCCCGTACTCGATGCTGCATAAAGCCGGCCATCCGGGCAGAAAGTCATGCGTATGACATTGTTCACCATGTTGGTGTTGGCAATTGCCGTGTCGGCGCAGGTCAGCGGGTTGATTACCCGCAGTTCCCGCGTACCTGTGCCGCTTTCAATGTAGTACACGAGCCCGTTGATGGGGCTGACAGCGTTGGCCGCGCTGGCACCGCCCAAGGCACAAAGATTGGTGGCAGCGCCGGTGGCGGGGTTAACAGAAAACAGGCGGTTGACGTTGGTGCCATTGGTACCGACACCGTAAACAGTCTGGGCATGCACTGCGCCGCCTGCTAGCCCTGAGGCCGCCAGCAACACAACGGCCAGCGCACGCATGAAACGGCAGGAATAAAAAAAACGGGAAAAGCTATCGTGTGGGAAATGCATTGTTCTGACAGGCAACATCGACGATCGGTTAAAAACCCCCAGCCGGCCGATGTTGGATTTGTTGGACGACGCCTGGGGCACGATTTGCGGTCTTGGGTGCCGCTTGTTCTGAAGAACAAGTGCCGGGGCCTGTCGCCCCGGCTTCCAAAAGTTCAGCTGCGCTGCTCCGGAAGCTCTATTCTCACCCCAAAAGGAGGCGATTTGTAACCAGTCGTGTCAAAAAGGTGGTTTCCTGTTGCCAGGAAAGCTTTCTGACAGGGACAAGTAGGTAAACGGGCAAGATGCATTGCACATCTTGCCTTGGGCTCTACAAGTCTGTCAGGCGAATACGCCTGCGGTGTCCTGCATGCATTTGCTGACTTCGCCGAGCTGGTGCAGCGAGTCGCCGAAGGTCATTTCAAGCTGCGTCAGCTTCTTGAAGTAGTGGCTTCCGATGTATTCGTCCGTCACGCCAATGCCGCCATGCAGTTGCACGGCCTGCTGGCCAACAAAACGAATCGATTGGCCTAGCTGGTATTTGGCGCGTGCCATGGCGCGATGGCGTTCGTCTGCCGGCGCGTTGAGCTTGAGCGACGCGTAGTAACTCATCGAGCGCGCCAGTTCCAGCTGCATTTTCATGTCGGCGATGCGGTGGCGCAATGCCTGGAAGGTGCTGATGACCACGCCGAACTGCTTGCGCTGGTTCATGTACTCGACGGTCACCGCCAGCATCTTGTCCATCACGCCGACGGCTTCAGCGCAGGTAGCAGCAATTCCGATGTCTACACCGTGCGACAAGGCAGCCAGGCCATCGTTGGTGATCAATACGGCCGGCGCATTCTTGAGCACCACATCAGCGGCGCGGCCGCCATCCTGCGTGCCGTAACCACGGGTGGTGACGCCGCTGGCACTGCGCTCGACGAGAAAGAGCGCCATCTTGCTGCCAGCCATCGCCGGGACGATGAAGGCATCGGCTTGGTCGCCTGCAGGCACCACGTTTTTGGTGGCACTGACCGTCCAGGCTGCGCCTGCCGCAGTGGCGGTGGCTTCGCATTTGTCGAAGTGGTAACGTGCTGCGCGCTCCTGGTAGGCCAGCACGACCAGGCTTTCACCGCCTGCGATTTTCGGCAGCCACGCGGCCTTCAGGTCGGCCGGTGCGTAGCCGGCCAGCAGTGCGCTGGAAATCAGCGTTTGCGCCAGCGGCTCCAGCACGATGCCGCGGCCGAGTTCTTCCATCACGACCATGCCTTCGACCGGACCCATGCCCATGCCGCCGTCGTCTTCGGGTGTGTACAGGCCGGCCAGGCCCAGTTCTGCAAGCTCGGTGTAGGCGTCGCGCGAGAAACCACCGGCAGCGGTGATGCCGCGGCGCTTTTCGAAGTCGTAACCCTTGTCCACCCATTTGCGGACGGCATCACGCAGTTGTTCCTGGTCGTCGGTGAAATCGAAATCCATGATGTGTTCCTTGATTCTTTTTGACCGGCTCAGCCGAGGACGAATTGCGAGACGATGTTGCGCTGCACTTCGTTGGAGCCGCCGTAAATCGTGGTCTTGCGCATGTTGAAGTACGTCGACGCCAGCGGCGCATTGCCCAGCGCACCGCCGGGGAAGTCGCCCTGCCAGCCGGCTTCCATCGCCTCGTAAATCAGCGGCAGGCTGTAGGGGCCGGCAGCCAGCATCATCAGCTCGCTGTAGCGCTGCTGTATCTCGCTGCCGCGAATCTTCAGCAGGCCTGCAATGTCGAGCGAGTTCTTGCCGGATTTTTCAGCCGACAGCACGCGCAGCACCAGCATCTCCAGCGCGACCACGTCCACTTCGAGTTTGGCGATCTCGTCGCGAAAGCGCATGTCGTCATACACGCCTTCGGTTCTGGCGATGCGTTTGAGGCGCTCCAGTTCGCGTTTGGCGCGGTTCACGTCAGCGATGTTGGTGCGCTCATGGCTGAGCAGGTGCTTGGCGTAGGTCCAGCCCTTGTTCTCTTCGCCGATCAGGTTTTCTGCGGGCACTTCGACGTTGTCGAAGAAGACCTCATTAACCTCGCTGTCGCCGTCAAGCAGCTTGATGGGTCGCACGGTCACGCCGGGTGACTTCATGTCCAGCACGATGAAGCTGATACCGGTTTGCGGCTTGCCTTCGGTCGAGGTGCGGACCAGGTTGAACATCCAGTCGCCGTACTGGCCCAAAGTGGTCCATGTCTTCTGGCCGTTGACGATATATTTGTCGCCCTTGCGCTCTGCCCGTGTTTTGAGCGATGCAAGGTCGGAGCCGGAGCCCGGCTCGCTGTAACCCTGGCTCCACCAGACTTCGCCGCTGCCGATGCCGGGCAGGAAACGTTTTTGCTGTTCGGGCGAACCGAAGGCCATGATGACGGGCGCCACCATCACCGGGCCGAAGGGCACGACACGCGGGCCACCGGCCAGCGCGCACTCTTCTTCAAACAGGTGTTTTTGCACCGCGTTCCAGCCGGGACCGCCGAACTCTTTCGGCCAGCCGTGGCCCAGCCAGCCTTTTTTGCCCAGGATCTTGGCCCAGCGCTGCATGTCGTCACGCGACAGCTTCAGGGCGTTGTGCACCTTGTGCGAGATGTCTGCGGGCAAATTGGCCTTGACCCAGGCGCGAATCTCTTCGCGAAAGGCCTGCTCTTCGGGGGTGAACGCTAAATCCATGTCTTTGTCTCCGTGTGGCGCTATATATATCGGCTGAATATTTGCGGTAGCGGGGTTTTAGCACGAATGTGCTTTTCGGCTTGTCAAGGCGGGGACAAATCAGCCAGCGACTGGTGCCTCTGCATCCAGATCCGGCAGCGCAATGCCCAGTTGCCCGCTGATGCTGCGGATGTGCTCACGCAGTTGGGCGTTGTCGGCCCTGAGCCGGGCGACGCTGTTTTCAAGCGCCGTCACGCGCGCCAGCAAATCGCCTGCTTCGGACGCGGCCGGTGCGCTTGCCACCAGCGCGCTGATGTCAGGCTCACCGCACAGCAGGTGGACCCAGCGCTGCTCACGCGCACCGGGTGCGCGCGGCAGCTTGAGCACCAGCGCCTGGCCGCCGTCGTCGCCGCGCTGCTGCAACTCCTGCAGCACGGCCTCCACTGCGCCTGCATCAGAAAATTTGTACCAGCGTTCGCCGCTGGTGCGCAGCTCGGCCGGGGTTTGCGGGCCGCGCAACAGCAGCAGGCCGATCACGACAGACTGCATTTCGTTGACGCCTGCAGCCCTTGGCAAGTTGTGTTCAAAACGTGGCACCCGGCTGGAGCTGCCTTCAAACACCAGGCTTTGGGATTTGAGTGTGTCTATCGCAGCGCGGGCTTCGTCGTCGCCTACTTCCATCAGCGGGTCACGGCTGGTTTTCTGGTTGCAACCGGAGACCAGTGCATTCAGGCTGAGCGGATAACTGTCGGGTACGGTGCGGGCTTTTTCCATCAGCGTGCCCAGTACGCGTGCTTCGATGGGGGTCAGTGTCTTCAAGGTCATAAACTACAGGTACTACAGAGATATGGATGAAGGTGTGGCAAGGGTCATGGCAGGTTTTAAAAAGAACATCGTTATTTTGATCTCGGGAAATGGCTCCAACATGGTGGCCATTGCAGAGGCGGCGCAAAAGGAGAGCTGGCAGCAAAAACTGGGCGCTGGCATCGCCTGCGTGATCAGCAACAAGCCCGATGCAGAAGGGCTGGCCTCTGCCCGCCGACTCGGCATTTCAACACAGGTGCTGGACCACAAACAGTTTGACTCGCGCGAGGCTTTTGATGCGGCGCTGCAGGCCCTGATCGACCCGTTTAATCCTGTACTGGTCGTACTGGCGGGCTTCATGCGCATCCTGACGCCGGGCTTTGTCACGCACTATGCGGGGCGCCTGGTCAACATCCACCCGTCGCTGCTGCCTGCGTTCACGGGCCTCAATACACACCAGCGTGCCATTGATGCCGGCTGCAAGACTGCCGGTGCGACAGTGCACCTGGTGACGGCCGAACTGGACCACGGGCCCATCCTGGCACAGGCAGTGGTGCCTGTGCTGGCGGGTGACGATGCGGCCACGCTGGCTGCGCGCGTGCTGGTGCAGGAGCACATCGCCTACCCGGCGGCTGTGCGGGCCTTGCTGGCTACTGCGAAGGGCTGAATGGCGCTATATATTTAGTAGCATGTCGCGCTGGTCCGCGTTGGGCTGCAGGCCTTTTTGATGCTCAAAATAGCCTCTTTTTGACCATTTTTTGGCTTTTTCAGGCTTTTGCCGCAGGTTTTGTGGCTTGCGTCGGAATAATTTTGATGTATACATCAAAATTATCCATTTATTGATCTATACATCAATAATTTGCCCTTGGACATGCACAAAGGCCGCTTGGAACCCCAAAGCGCAAGTCACTCCGCGCGCAACAGATGCAGAGTCAAACATTGACGGCTCGTGGACGTTTTCAGGATTGTTGCAAGCGCCTGTTTGCACACGCCGCGCTACGCGGCTTGCGCGTGAGTGGATTTATTTTTTGCAATACACCCACCGGCGGCGCGTGAAATTAAAAGATGAATCTGTTGATGCACCGGCGGCCGTATTCAGTCCAGCCGCTTGAATCAATTTCGATTTCGGCTTTTGTTTCACTTCAATCCAAAGGACTACAACATGCAGACAAAACACAAGATCGCTTCCATCGGTATGGCTGTCGCCATGGGCCTGAGCGCAGCATCCGCGTTCGCGCAGGTCACCGTCGGTGGCGCGCCCATGTATGCCAACAAGGACATCGTCGATAACGCTGTCAACTCCAAGGACCACACCACGCTGGTCGCCGCAGTCAAGGCTGCAGGCCTGGTTGACACGCTGAAGAGCCCTGGTCCTTTCACCGTATTCGCACCGACCAATGCCGCTTTCGCCGCACTGCCTGCAGGCACTGTCGACACCCTGCTCAAGCCTGAAAACAAGGCCGCGCTGACCGGCGTGCTGACCTACCACGTCGTGGCAGGCAAGTGGGACGCAGCTGCCATCAGCAAGATGATTGCTGACGGCAAGGGCATGGCTTCCATCAAGACTGTTGCCGGCGGTACGCTGGTGGCCAAGTCGGCTGGCGGCAAGGTCACTGTGACCGATGAAAAGGGCGGCGTTGCCAACGTGACCATTGCCGACGTGTACCAGTCCAACGGCGTGATCCACGTGGTGGACAAGGTCCTGCTGCCTAAATAATTTCTGCAAGCCTCATTCACCGACTGGTGATTGAGACCCCGCATGAAATAAACAAAAGCCCCGCACGGTTTTGCCGTGCGGGGCTTTGTTTTGCATCACGGCTTTTGGCCGCGACTTACCGCGTTTTATGGGGTTTTCAGCTGGAGCAACGCGGCCTTGACGATGCTGGCCGCATCGACGCCAAAGAAACTGCGTAGTGCAGCACGCGTGTCACTGCGCCCGAAACCGTCAGTACCCAGCGTCATGAAGCTGCGGCCTGCGGGCAGGAAAGCACGAATGCTTTCAGGTACGGCGCGCACGTAGTCGGTCGCAGCAATGATGGGGCCCTTGCTGGTTTCAAGCTGCTGTGCGGCAAAGGGTTTTGTGAGAGATCCGCCATTGAGGGCTGTTTGCTGGCAGGCCGCACCGTCGCGAGCGAGTTCGCTCCAGCTCGTCACGCTGTAGACCGTGGCAGTGATTCCCTGGTCTGCCAACTGCTGCGCTGCCTTGACGACTTCCGTCAGGATGGCGCCCGAGCCCATCAGCGTGACTTCCTGCGAGCTGCCTTTTTTGTCGGCGGCCTCGAAGCGTTTGAATTGGTAGCCGCCACGAATGATGTCGGCTTCGCTGCCGGCCACGAGGTCGGGCTGGGCGTAGTTTTCGTTCATCAGCGTGACGTAATAAAAAACATCCTGCTGCTCGACCATCATCTCCTGCATGCCCTTGTCGAGGATGACGGCCAGCTCGCAGGCAAAGCCCGGGTCATAGGCCTTGCAGTTGGGGATGGTCGCTGCGATCAGGTGGCTGGTGCCGTCCTGGTGCTGCAGGCCTTCACCACCGAGTGTGGTGCGGCCTGATGTCGCGCCCAGCAAAAAGCCGCGCGCGCGCTGGTCGGCAGCGGCCCAGATCTGGTCGCCCACACGCTGGAAACCGAACATCGAGTAATAGATGTAGAAGGGCAGCATCGCCAGGCCGTGCACGCTGTAGCTGGTGGCGGCGGCCGTCCAGCTCGCCATTGCGCCGGCTTCACTAATGCCTTCTTCGAGGATCTGGCCATCGAGTGCCTCGCGGTAGCTCAGCACCGAGCCGATGTCTTCAGGCGCATAACGCTGGCCGACGCTGGAGTAGATGCCCACCTGCTTGAACAGGTTGGCCATGCCGAAGGTGCGCGCCTCATCGGCGACGATGGGCACGATCTTCGGGCCGAGCGCGGCGTCTTTCAGCAGTGCGCCCAGGATGCGCACAAAGGCCATCGTCGTGCTCATCTCCTTGCCGTCCGCCGCCATCGCAAAGTTGGCATACGAGGGCAGGGCAGGTACGGCAACTGCATCGGCTGCCGTCTCGCGTTTGGGCAGGTAGCCGCCCAGCGCCTTGCGCTTGGCGTGCATGTACTGCATCTCGGCGCTGTCGGGTTCGGGCTTGTAAAAGGCAATCCGTTTTGCCTGCTCATCGGTCAATGGCAGGTTGAAGCGGTTGCGAAATTCCAGCAGGTCGGTCTCGTCAAATTTCTTTTGCGAGTGCGTGGTCATCTTGCCCTGGCCGGCGCTGCCCATGCCGTAGCCTTTTTTGGTGTGCGCAAGAATCACCGTCGGCTGGCCCTTGTGGTTGGCTGCGGCTGCATAGGCGGCGTGAATCTTCACCAGGTCGTGGCCGCCGCGCTTGAGGCGGTCGATCTGCTCGTCCGTCATGCCCTGCGCCAGCCGCGCGAGCTCTTCGTTCTGGCCGAAGAAGTTGTCGCGGTTGAAGCGGCCATCCTTGGCGGCAAAGGTCTGCATCTGGCCGTCCACGGTATTGGCAAACGCGCCAGCCAGTGCGCCGGTCAGGTCGCGTGCAAACAGGCCATCCCAGTCGCTGCCCCAGACCAGCTTGATGACATTCCAGCCGGCGCCGGCAAACAGTTTTTCAAGCTCGTCGATGATGCGGCCGTTGCCCCGCACCGGGCCATCGAGGCGCTGCAGGTTGCAGTTGACCACCCAGACCATGTTGTCCAGGCCTTCGCGAGCGGCCAGCGTCAGGGCGCTCATCGACTCGGGTTCGTCCATCTCGCCATCGCCGAACACACCCCAGACCTTGCGGCCTGTGCAGTCCAGCAGTCGGCGGTGCGTCAGGTAACGCATGAAGCGCGCGTGGTAGATCGAGCTGATCGGGCCTATGCCCATCGAGCCGGTGGGGAACTGCCAGAAGTCCGGCATCAGATAAGGATGCGGGTAGCTGCACAGGCCCTGCGCATCGCCGGAGGTGAGTTCCTGCCGGTAAAAGCCGAGGTCTTTTTCGTCGAGACGGCCTTCAAGGTAGGCACGTGCATAGACACCGGGCGCGCTGTGCGGCTGGAAGAACACCAGGTCGCCGCGGTGCTGGCCTTCAGCCGTGCCTTCGCGGGCGTGAAAGAAATGGTTAAAGCCGGTTTCGAACAAATCGGCGGCACTCGCATAGCTGGCGATGTGGCCGCCGAGCTCGGCTGAACCGCCGGTCTCGACCTGGTTTGCGCGCACCACCATGGCCAGCGCGTTCCAGCGCATCAGCGAAGCCAGGCGTTCTTCCATGGCCAGATCGCCAGGGAACACCGGTTGCTCGTTGACATCTATCGTGTTGACGTACGGCGTCGACAGGTCGGGCTGCCAGCCGGTGCGCTCCTTGCGCGCTACGCGGCTCAGCTCGTCCAGCATCTGACGGGCACGCGCTGGCCCCTGGGTGGCGACCAGCGCCTGGAAAGCTTCACGCCATTCGGCAGTTTCCTGAGGGTCAGGGTCGTGTTGATTCATGGAGGCCGCAGCCTGCAGCAAGTGGAGTGGGGTGGTGTCATTCATGGCATTTTTGACTTTACGCAGTTCGCCGCGAAAGGTGCTGCCTTAATAAGCGTTATGAAAGCATGTTTGAGGCATAAAATGCTGAATATTTGTAAATTTCAGGTTTTATGCAGCTTGATAGCCTTGATTTGAAAATTCTTGATGAATTGCAGCGGGACGGTTCGCTGTCCAATGTCGAGTTGGCGCGACGGGTGCATCTAAGCCCGTCACCGTGCCTTGCACGCGTGAAGGCGCTGGAGGCAGCGAAGGTGATTGACCGTTATGTTGCGCTGGCCAGTGCCGCAGCGCTGGGGCTGGGACTGACGGTGTTTATCTCGATCAGCCTGCGATCCCAAAGCAAGGAGTCGCTCGGCGAGTTCGAGCGGCGCATTGCGGAGCATGACGAGGTGATGGAGTGCTACCTGATGACGGGCGACAGCGACTACCTGATACGGGTCGCGATTGCGGACATCGGTGCACTGGAAAAATTTATCCTGGAGCAGCTGACGCCGATCACGGGGATTGAAAAAATACGCTCCAGCTTTGCACTGAAGCAGGTGCGCTACAAGACCGCCTTGCCTCTCCCGAGGGCTTAGCGCCAGCCTTGTAGTGCCGCTATTTCGGGGCCATCACTTGTTGGTGAGCTGCCACTTCTTTTCGAACTTATCCTTGTCAGCCTTGAAGCGCGTGCAGCGTGCGGCTACTTTCGCGTCAACCTTCACGTTGTCGACTTTTTTGCCGTGCATCAGCGGGCCGCCGCAATCGGCGAAGATTTTTTTACCGGCAGGTGCAACGTCGTCCTTGGCGAAACCGGCTGCTTCGCAAGCGGCGAACACCGGCGTGCAGGGGTCCGGCGCAGAGTTGTAGGTCTGGGCAAATACCGGTGACAGGCTCATTACCAGTGCGGCCGCGGCGAATATCGATTTCATGCTGATTCCTCGGTTGGTGTTATGGAGCACCGACTGTCGCATGTTTCCAGCCAAAAACAACGGGTTTGTTACCGACGCAATGCGGTCAAACCAGCCTGAATCACATCTTGGACTGGAAGACCAGCCCGGCGTGTTCGCGCAGCGCATGGAACCTGATCTTGGGCCACTGCTGCTCAACCGCGCGCAGCGTAGCGCTGTGATCGACCAGCAGGGTGGGCGCATCTACCGCATCAAGGGCGACGCGGTGCTGGTTGGCATCCATGAATTTTTTCAGCTCGTTGGGGTCTTCCGAGGTGACCCAGCGTGCCAGGTTAAAGCTGCTGCCCATGATGCGCGCCTTGACGCCGTATTCATGTTCCAGCCGGTGAGCGACCACTTCAAACTGCAGCTGGCCGACGGCGCCGAGCAGCAACACGGAACCCGCGATGGGCCTGAAGACCTGGATCGCGCCTTCTTCGCCGAGCTGCGTCAGGCCGGCACGCAACTGCTTGCTGCGCAGCGGATCGGCGACTTCGACGGAGCGGAACATTTCTGGCGCAAAAAACGGCAGGCCGGTGAATTGCAGCGCTTCGCCTTCGGTCAGCGTGTCGCCGAGTTGCAGCACACCGTGATTGGGTATACCGATGATGTCACCGGCAAAAGCGGTGTCCAGCAGTTCGCGGCGCTGGCTCATGAAACTGACGACGGTGTTGGGACGCAGTTCCTTGCCGCTGCGCACGACCTTCAGGCGCATGCCGCGCGTGAACTCGCCGCTGGCCACACGCAGGAATGCGATGCGGTCGCGGTGGGCAGGGTCCATGTTGGCCTGGATCTTGAAGACGACGCCGGAGAATTTTTTCTCTTCCGGGTGCACCACGCGCTGTATCGATTCCCGGTCGGCCGGGGCAGGCGCCAGGTCCACCAGCGCATCGAGCACTTCCTGCACGCCAAAGTTGTTGATGGCCGAGCCGAAGAACATCGGTGTCTGTTTTCCGGCGAGGAATTCATCGCGATTGAATTCGGGCGTGGCACCTGCCACGAGTTCTATCTCGCCTTGCGCCTGGGTGTACTCGGCTCCGAAACGTTTGACCGCCTCGGCGTTGTCCAGTCCGGCCAGGATTTCGTCATCGCCACCGGATTTTTCCTCGCCGGGGCTGAAGACGCGCATGCGGTCTTCGCGGCGGTCGTACACGCCGTGAAAGAGCTTGCCCATGCCGACCGGCCAGGTGAAAGGGATGACGGTCATGCCGAGCTCGCGCTCGATCTCGTCCATCACGCTCATAGGGTCCTGCACTTCGCGATCCATCTTGTTGACGAAGGTGAGGATAGGCGTGTTGCGCGCGCGGCAAACCTGCAGCAGGCGGCGGGTTTGTGGCTCGACGCCATTGGCCGCATCGATCACCATCAGCGCCGCATCAACGGCCGTCAGCACGCGGTAGGTGTCTTCCGAGAAGTCCTGGTGACCCGGTGTGTCGAGCAGGTTGATGACGCAGTCGCGATATTCCATCTGCATCACGGACGAGGCGACCGAGATGCCGCGCTGCTTTTCAATTTCCATCCAGTCAGAGGTGGCGTGACGTGCGGCCTTGCGCGCCTTCACACTGCCGGCAATCTGGATCGCACCCGAGAACAGCAACAGCTTTTCGGTCAGCGTGGTTTTGCCCGCGTCGGGGTGGGAAATGATGGCAAACGTGCGGCGGCGCTTGACCTGTTTTTCAATTTCAGTGGGAGCTTGGGATTCGGACATAACCCACGATTATCGACGACCGGGGCTTATTCGATGGGGGTGTCGTCCGCGACCCTTGTAAAGCGCGCCTGGCGTATGCCCGCGATCACAACTTCCTCATTGAACATGGCGGCAGGGCGTACCCACAGGCCGTTTTCACCGTAGAGCGCACGGTACAAAGTCATTGGCTCCAGGCTTTCGCTGTGGCGCACCGTGCCGACCACGTCATAGAGCATGCCCTTGTAGTGGCGGTAGCGGCCCAGGGGCGTTTCTATCAGCGGCGGAAAATTTTCGGGCGTGGTTTCAGACATGGTTCTTGAGCGGTATCAATGTGGGTGAGGGGGCAGGTGGGACAATAGGAGGCTATGCATCCTAAAGCCTTACTCGACAGTTGTTCCGAGCTCATCAAGCAGGTCCTGAAATTCGACCACCCCGCCGACATGGTGCTCTCGCGCTATTTCCGTGAGTTTCGCCTTGGCCCGCGTGAGCGTGCGACCGTGGCCGAGACGATTTACGGCGTATTGCGAAAAAAGAATCTGTACACCTATCTGGCCCAGCATGGCAGCGGCCCGCCTGAACGTCGCCTTGCGATTCTGGGCTTTGTTGCCGATCGTGAATTTTTACTGGCGGCGCTGACTGATCAGGAAATCGACTGGCTCAAGCGCTGCGACCAGGTCAAGCCTGAAGACCTGATGGAGTTGCATCGCCACAACCTGCCGGCATGGCTGGTCGAGCCACTGAAGGAGCAGCTTGGGGACGATTTCTGGCCGCTGGTCGAAAGCCTCAACGCGCCTGCGGGGCTGGACATGCGCGTCAACACGCTCAAGGACAAACGTGCAGACGTACAGAAGGAGTTGTCCAAGGCCTCGCTGAAAACCGTGATCACGCCTTATTCGCCCTGGGGCCTGCGCCTGGCTGACAAATCGCAACTCGGCAAGCTGGACGCTTTTACGCGCGGTGCAATCGAAGTGCAGGACGAAGGCTCGCAACTGCTGGCCTTGCTGGTGGATGCCAAGCGCGGCGAGATGGTGGTTGATTTCTGCGCCGGTGCTGGTGGCAAGACACTGGCGCTCGGCGCGATGATGCGCAACACTGGCCGCCTGTATGCCTTTGATACCTCGGGCCATCGGCTGGATGCGCTAAAACCCAGGCTGGCGCGCAGCGGACTGTCGAATGTGCATCCTGTCGCTATTGCGCATGAGCGTGATGACCGCATCAAACGGCTGGCGGGCAAGATAGACCGTGTGCTGGTCGATGCGCCGTGTTCCGGCCTCGGCACCCTGCGTCGGAACCCTGACCTGAAATGGCGGCAGAACCCCAAGGCGATTGAGGAGCTGGTCGCCAAACAGACGGCTATTTTGCAGAGTGCTGCGCGCCTGCTCAAACCCGGCGGCCGGCTGGTTTATGCCACCTGTAGCGTTTTGCGCGAAGAAAACGAGCAGATTGCGGAATCTTTTTCAAATGCAAATAAAGAATTCAAGGCGCTTGAAACTGGACCCTTGTTGACCCATCTTGGTGTTGAAAAGGCCGAAACGCTGTTGCGTGGTCCGTATCTGCGCCTATGGCCTCATCTGCACCACACGGATGGTTTCTTTGCCGCTGTGTGGCAAAAGGGCTGATGTAATCGTTTCGTAAACGTGCTGTGTGACTTTTGTATGCGAGTTGTTGTAATTTGACGTGCGATGGCAAATTTTGGGAATTTTTCACCGCCCTATTTGTCCATCCCCAACCCGGGCTATTTGCTTGAGGTTTGGGGGGTGTGAACATACAATGGGTGTCTCGTCTGTGGCGCGTTTGAGACTGGATTTTTCCAGCAACGCCGACCCGGATTGTTTTAAGGATTTTTATGATCGTTTTTGATGCCGCCCTTGACTGGCTGGCAAATGGCCTGCTCAACGCAACATGGTGGCAAATCGTGTTGTACACACTGGTGACGACCCACATAACCATTGCGAGCGTCACGATTTACCTGCACCGCCACCAGGCGCACCGGGCAATGGACCTGCACGGCATTCCGGCACATTTTTTCCGTTTCTGGCTTTGGCTGGGTACTGGCCAGGTCACCAAGGAGTGGGTGTCCATTCACCGCAAGCACCACGCCAAATGCGAGACCATTGAAGACCCGCACAGCCCGCAGGCCCACGGCATCAAGAAGGTGTTCTGGGAAGGTGCCGAGCTGTATCGCGCTGAAAGCAAGAACAAGGAAACCATGGTCAAGTATGGCCACGGCACACCCAACGACTGGATAGAGCGCAACCTGTATTCTCGTTACAGCTGGCAGGGTGTGGGCCTGATGATGATCATCAATCTGGCCTTTTTCGGCTTTGCCGGTCTGGCTGTCTGGGCTGTGCAGATGGCGTGGATTCCTGTGACTGCCGCCGGCATCATCAACGGCATTGGCCATTACTGGGGTTACCGCAACTTTGAGGCTCCTGACGCCAGCACCAATATTTCGCCTTGGGGCATCATGATTGGTGGCGAAGAGTTGCATAACAACCACCACACCTACCCCACCTCGGCCAAGTTCTCGGTCAAGCCGTATGAGTTCGACATCGGCTGGATCTACATCCGCGCGCTGGAGTGCGTGGGCCTTGCCACAGTCAAGAAGGTGCCGCCCAAGCTGCAAATGGGTTCCATCCAGCCTGTGGCCGACGAAAAAACGCTTGAAGCCCTGATCGCCCACCGCTACGAAGTGATGGCTGGCTTTGCGCGCGAACTGCGCCGTGCAGGCCGTGCAGAACTTGAATTGCTGCGCGCGAAAAAGGCCGACATTTCTGTTCTGCGCGCCGCAAACCGCTGGTTGCACCGTGATGATGACAAGGTGCCGGCAACGGCCCGGACGCATATTGCCCAGGCTCGCGCAGAGCACCCGGTGCTCGACAAGATGGTGACCATGCGCGAAGAACTGCGCCAGATGTGGCTGACGACCACCGCGTCGCGCGAGCAACTGGCTGCTGACCTGCAGGCCTGGTGCCATCGCGCTGAAGAAAGCGGCATCGCTGCGCTGCGTGACTTCTCGATGAGGCTGCGCGCCGCCCGCGCCTGATAGCTGAGCGACGCACATGCTGCGTCCATAAAAACCGCCTGCAGCAACGCGAGGCGGTTTTTTTATGCCCGCGGTTTTTCTTTCGTTCAGATCTTCAGGCTTGCCAGCTGTTCTCGAGGCGGTGCCTTGACGGGTCGGGTGAGCAAAGATTTTGTCGTGTTTGTGCCAGCAACGGCCGGGAAAAAAATAGCAGGCGTAAAAAAACCGCTGTAAAGACAGCGGTTTCTTCTGGGAGCAAGCCTGAATTACTTCAGCTTGATTTCCTTGTATTCCACGTGCTTGCGTGCTTTTGGATCAAATTTCATGATCAGCATTTTGTCGGGCGTGGTTTTCTTGTTCTTGGTGGTCGTGTAGAAGTGACCGGTGCCAGCGGTTGATTCCAGCTTGATTTTTTCGCGTGCGCCTTTAGCCATGTTCGTTCTCCTTAGACTTCACCGCGGGCACGAAGGTCCACGAGAATGGCATCAATGCCTTTTTTGTCGATGAGGCGAAGGCCCGCGCTGGTGATGCGCAGACGCACCCAGCGGTTTTCGGATTCGACCCAGAAACGGCGGTATTGCAGGTTGGGCATGAACCGGCGTTTCGTTTTGTTGTTGGCGTGGGAAACATTGTTTCCTACCATCGGGCCTTTGCCCGTTACCTGACAGACGCGTGCCATGAGCACTCTCCGTATAAAAAAATTGGAAATCGGATGCGAAGTCCCGGATCGTTGCGTATTTCGCGTCACGCTCGGAAATTCAGCTTAGCCAATGATTATAGCCTGAAAACGGGTTTCTTCCAAATTGCGATTCAAGTAGCCGCGAAACTGACTGAATCATCGTTTTTCAGTCGTTTTGCTCAAGGAAGCGCTGGGCATCCAGCGCCGCCATGCAGCCGGTACCAGCGCTGGTAATGGCTTGGCGGTAAATATGGTCCTGCACATCGCCAGCGGCAAAAATGCCCGGCACGCTGGTCATGGTCGCAAAACCCTGCAGGCCAGTTTTGGTGATGATGTAACCGTCCTTCATCTCGAGTTGGCCGGCAAAAATGTCGGTATTGGGCTGGTGGCCAATTGCGATGAAGCAGCCTTTGAGGTCTATGTCCTGTTTCGATTCATTCAGTGTGCTTTTCAGCCGCACACCCGTCACGCCGCCCTTGTCGCCGAGGACTTCTTCCAGCGTGTTGTGCACCTTGAGCACAATTTTCCCGGCAGCAACCTTGTCATTGAGCTTGTCCACCAGAATGGCTTCTGCCTTGAATTTGTCACGCCTGTGGACCAGGTAGACCTTGCTGGCTATATTGGACAGGTACAGCGCCTCCTCTACTGCGGTGTTGCCGCCACCGACCACGCAGACTTCCTGCTCGCGGTAGAAAAAACCGTCGCAGGTTGCGCAGCCCGAGACACCACGGCCCATGAATGCTGTTTCCGACTCCAGTCCCAGGTATTTGGCCGATGCGCCGGTGGCGATGATCAGCGTGTCGCAGGTGTAGCTGCCGCTGTCGCCGGTCAGCGTGAAGGGGCGCTTGCTGAAGTCGACCTTGTTGATATGGTCAAAGATGATTTCAGTCTTGAATCGCTCGGCGTGCTCAAGGAAGCGCTGCATCAGTTCGGGGCCCTGCACGCCGTGTACGTCGGCGGGCCAGTTGTCGACTTCGGTGGTCGTCATCAGCTGACCACCCTGCGCAATGCCGGTGATCAAAACGGGGTTCAGGTTGGCGCGTGCTGCGTAGACGGCTGCAGTGTAGCCAGCGGGGCCGGAGCCCAGAATCAGGACTTTGGAATGTTTCATTGTGAAAAGTGATTTTGCAAACGGGGCAACTAAGTTAAAGTCGCGATATTCGTGAAGCGGTTTACAGATACAACCCGATTGTATGAAGACGCTGTAGTCCTGTCGTTGGTGAGGTCGGAGGAAGATCAATATATGTCTACGATGGTGTCCAACCTAGAACTGATTCGCCGGGTTCCCCTTTTCTCCATGCTGACTGCCGTCCAGGCCGAGTCTGTGTCCGAGGCGGTGGTGAAGTGCCGCTTCAAGCGCGGAGACGCCATCGTCGAGCAGGGCAAAAAGTCCAATGCGCTGTCCATCATCCTGACCGGCCGTGCCCGCGTCATCACCACCGATCAGCGCGGCCGCGAGGTTATTCTGGCTACCATGCATCCCGGCGATTACGTTGGTGAAATGAGCCTGATAGACAACGAACCGCATTCGGCCACCGTCCGTGCCGAGGTGCAGACCGACGTGCTGGTGCTGGGTCGGCAAGAGTTTGCCCGCTGCCTGCCAGAAAATTCGTCCATGGCCTATGCAGTGATGAAGGGTTTGGTACAGCGCCTGCGCCATGCCGACCGGAAGATTGAGTCGCTCGCCCTGATGGACGTTTATGGCCGTGTGGCCCGTGCCCTGCTTGAGTTTGCGACGGTAGACTCCGAAGGCAATGCGGTTATTCGCGACAAGGTATCGCGCCAGGATCTGGCCAAAATGGTCGGTGCTTCGCGTGAAATGGTCAGCCGGGTGATGAAAGACCTGGAAGAGCGCGGTTTTATCGAAACCCGCAGTGACGGCTCCGTGGTGGTCAAGGAACGTCTCAATACCCTGGGATAGCACGCCAGGCAGCACTTCCCGGCTGTTACAGCTCGACCTCATCCGGATAGCAGCCTAACTGCGTTAAGCTCTGACGCGGCCATGACTTACTCCCTAGACACCCTGAATTCGAGAAACTCCCTGCATGCTGGCGAGCCCGGCGGCGTAAAACGCTTTGCCCACGAAGTCGGCCTCATTCTGGGCTTGCTGGGGCTGGTTTTCTGGCTGGCTGCGTTACTCAGCTATTCACCTCAGGACGCCGCCTGGTCTACCTCTGGCAGTGCGCAGGCGACAGGTTTGTTGCCTGCTGCTGCCCGCAACTGGGGTGGTCGGCTGGGTGCGTGGCTGGCAGATGCCAGTTATTTCCTGCTTGGTTTTTCCATCTGGTGGATGCTGGCAGCAGGCCTCCGCGTCTGGCTGGCTTCATTGGCCCGCTGGTTGCGGGGCGAGACGCTGGCCGATGCGGTGCCGCTGCATTCCAGCCGTCTCAAATTCTGGCTATCGCTGGCGGTTTTGCTGATCGCCAGCGCCGGCCTTGAATGGTCGCGGCTTTATCGTTTTGAGTCGCGTCTGCCCGACCAGGCCGGTGGTGCGCTGGGCTATCTGGTCGGCAGTGCCGGGATGAAGTGGATGGGTTTTGCCGGCTCTGGTCTCGTGTTGATTGCCCTTGGGGTAATCGCTGTTTCCGTGGTTTTTGGGTTTTCCTGGGCGCATGCTGCCCAGGGTATAGGCGAGCGCATCTCCACCCTGATTGAATCGCGGCGTGAAAAACGCGAGATCGCCGAAGACCTCGCTCTCGGTAAACTCGCAGCCCGCGAGCGCGAGGAAACGCTGGTCGATGAGCGCATAGAGATTGAAGAGCATCACCCGGTACCGGTATTGATAGAGCCCACCTTGGTGGATATTCCCAAAAGTGAACGGGTTGCCAAAGAGCGGCAAAAACCGCTGTTCAGCGAGATGCCGGATTCCAAACTGCCGCAGGTGGACCTGCTGGACGGCGCCACTGGACGACAGGAAAGCGTATCGCCAGAAACGCTGGAGATGACTTCACGCCTCATAGAGAAAAAATTGAAGGACTTCGGTGTAGAGGTGCGCGTCGTAGCTGCAGCGCCAGGCCCCGTCATCACCCGGTACGAGATCGAACCTGCGGTGGGCGTCAAGGGCTCGCAAGTCGTCAACCTGGCCAAGGATCTGGCCCGTGCGCTCAGTCTGGTATCGATACGCGTGATCGAAACCATACCGGGCAAGAACTTCATGGCGCTGGAATTGCCCAATGCCAAACGCCAGTCCATCAAGCTCAGCGAGATTCTGGGCTCGCAGGTCTACAACGAGGCCCGCTCGCTGCTGACCATAGGCCTGGGCAAGGATATTGGCGGTAACGCGGTTGTTGCCGATCTTGCAAAGATGCCGCACTGCCTGGTGGCAGGCACCACCGGATCCGGTAAATCCGTAGGCATCAACGCGATGATTTTGAGTCTGCTGTACAAGGCCGATGCACGCGACGTCCGGTTGTTGCTGATAGATCCCAAGATGCTGGAGATGAGCGTTTACGAAGGTATTCCCCATCTTCTGGCGCCTGTTGTTACCGACATGCGCCAGGCTGCGCACGGCCTGAACTGGTGCGTGGCCGAGATGGAAAAACGCTACAAGCTGATGAGCAAGCTGGGCGTTCGTAACCTGGCCGGCTACAACGCCAAGATAGAAGAAGCCAAGGACAAGGGCGAATTCATCTACAACCCCTTCAGCCTGACACCCGACCAGCCCGAGCCGCTGGAGCGCCTGCCCTACATCGTCGTGGTGATCGACGAACTCGCCGACTTGATGATGGTGGTCGGCAAGAAGATTGAAGAGCTGATTGCCCGCTTGGCGCAAAAGGCCCGTGCTGCCGGCATCCACCTGGTGCTGGCCACGCAGCGTCCGAGCGTCGACGTGATCACCGGCCTGATCAAGGCCAACATTCCCACCCGCCTGTCCTTCCAGGTTTCCAGCAAGATAGACAGTCGCACCATTCTTGACCAGATGGGCGCCGAGGCTTTGTTAGGCATGGGTGACATGCTTTACATGCCGAGTGGTACAGGCTTTCCAATACGGGTGCATGGTGCGTTTGTGAGTGACGACGAAGTTCATCGCGTGGTGGCCTACCTCAAGTCCCAGGGCGAACCCAACTACATCGACGGCGTGCTGGAAGGCGGCACTGTGGATGGGGAGGGCGGCGACCTGGGCGGGGAGTTTGGTATTGATGGCGGTAAGGGTGACGAAAAGGACCCGATGTATGACCAGGCCGTCGAGGTTGTACTGAAGAACCGCAAGGCCTCGATTTCGCTGGTGCAGCGGCATTTGAAGATTGGTTACAACCGCTCGGCGCGCATGCTTGAAGAGATGGAAAAGGCTGGCCTTATTAGTGCGATGTCAGGCAGCGGCCAGCGTGAAATTCTGGTGCCGGCACGGGCTGAATGATGACAGGTGCGATGTCAGCCCTGCAACAAAATATTTGCATGATTACCAATGCTGTTTATTCAATTTCCCGGGTGCTGGCGCTTGCTGCGGTGGCCGCTTTTTCTGTCGCCAGTTACGCGCAGTCGAACAATGCCGGAGGCCTTGACAGCCTGGAGAGTTTTGTCAAAAACACCAAAAGCGGACGTGCTGCCTTCACGCAGGTGGTAACTGCGCCTGCCAAGGATGGCCAGGCCGCGAAAAGCAAAACGTCCAGCGGTACGTTTGAATTCACGCGTCCCAACCGCTTCAAGTTCATCTACAAGAAACCGTTTGAGCAAAGCATAGTGTCTGACGGGCAGACGCTGTGGCTACACGACCTGGATTTGAACCAGGTGACGTCCCGCAAGCTGGCGCAGGCATTGAATGGCACGCCTGCTGCGGTCATCGCGAGTGCGGCTGACCTGAAAGGCCTGCAGGCCGATTTCAACCTCACGGCATTGCCTGCAAAAGACGGCTTGCAGTGGGTACAGGCCATACCCAAAAGCAGGGATGGTCAGCTGCAGAGCATCATGGTCGGCCTGAAGGCAGTTGATAAGGGGACTGAACTGGCAGCGCTTGAAATTTTGGACAGCTTTGGCCAGAAGTCAGTGATGACTTTCAGTCAGTTTGAAGTCAACCCGGCACTGGCTGCGGCCGGTTTCCAGTTCAAGCCGCCTGCTGGCGCTGCTGTCATCCGTCAGTAATCGATCTGGTGCCGCTTATGGCCCGCGCACATCACTTGCGCTTCATCTACCATCTCTCCCCGGATTTGCAGACCAATCGAGCGTCCATTGGGCCATAAAATTAATTCATCTTCGCATGGCAACGGCCCGAATGGGCGCCGTTGTGCGCAAGTGAACACTCCAATCCGTAACTTGCCACAATAAGCGCCATGGTAGCCAGTCCCCGCAACCACCAGCCACTCGCCGAGCGCCTTCGTCCGCAGTCTCTCGGTGAGGTGATTGGCCAACAGCATCTGCTGGGCGAAGGCATGCCGCTGCGCATCGCCTTTGAATCCGGCCAGCCGCACAGCTGCATTCTCTGGGGGCCGCCGGGCGTCGGAAAAACCACCATTGCACGGCTGATGGCCAACAGTTTTGATGCGCACTTCATCACCATTTCGGCCGTGCTGGGTGGTGTCAAGGAAATCCGCGAAGCCGTCGAGCAGGCCACCATCTGGCGTGGTCAGCGCGGCGACCTGGCCGACGCCGCCGGTAAGTCCACCATTGTCTTTGTCGATGAGGTACACCGCTTCAACAAGAGCCAGCAGGATGCGTTTTTGCCGCACGTCGAAAGTGGGCTTTTCACCTTCATTGGCGCCACCACCGAGAACCCGTCGTTCGAGGTCAACTCCGCCTTGCTGTCTCGTGCCGCGGTGTATGTGCTGCAGTCGCTTTCGGAAGATGACCTGCGAAAAATCGTTGCGGTCGCCCTTGAGAGAAGGGCGCTGCAAGGCATTGAAGCCATAGAGACCGATGCGGTTGACCGGCTGGTCGCCTATGCGGATGGTGATGCGAGGCGCCTGCTCAACACGCTGGAGTCAATCGCCGTGGCCGCAGGCAACGAGAAGTCACGCGCCATCACCGAAGTGACGGGCGCCTGGCTGATGAAAGTGCTGGGCGAACGCATGCGTCGCTATGACAAGGGTGGCGAGCAGTTCTATGACACCATTTCGGCGTTGCACAAATCCGTGCGCGGTTCTGATCCGGACGCCGCACTTTACTGGTTCATGCGGATGCTTGATGGTGGCGCTGAGCCCAAATACATGGCCCGCCGGCTGATACGGATGGCGAGCGAAGACATCGGTCTGGCTGATCCACGCGCCCTACGCGTGGCGCTGGATGCCGCCGAGGTATATGAACGGCTGGGATCGCCCGAAGGCGAACTGGCGCTGGCGCAATGCGTGCTCTACCTGGCCATCGCACCAAAATCCAATGCCGCCTATGTGGCTTTCAACGAGATTAAGACGTTCATCAAGAGCGACGGCACGCGACCGGTCCCTATGCACCTGCGCAATGCTCCTACCAAACTGATGAAGTCGCTGGATTACGGCAAGGACTACCGCTATGCCCACGATGAGGAAGACGGGTTTGCTGCCGGTGAAAACTATTTTCCCGAAGGTATGGAAGCGCCGGAGTTTTACCGCCCGGTCAGCCGCGGGCTGGAAATCCGTATTGCCGACAAGCTCAATGAGCTGAAGCAGAAAAATCTGCATAAAAAAGGCGGCTGAAAAACCGGCTGAAAAAGCGTGACAGACCGTGTTTTCACCGGGTAAACCCCGCGAAAACCGCAGGGTTGGCCCGATTCTCGCTAAAGCCCCGTAGCTACAATTTGCGCACCAGCTCGCCCCCAAGGCGGGCTTTTTGTTAACCCGGCTTGAAGCGGCTTGATGCAAGATGGCCGGGCGCGCAGAATTTTCTACAAGTTACGGGAGAGTCGTTTATGGAAGTATTCCTGCAGCAGATCATCAACGGTCTGGTTCTGGGCAGCATGTATGCCCTGATCGCTCTGGGGTACACCATGGTGTACGGCATCATCAATCTGATCAACTTTGCCCATGGTGAAGTGCTGATGGTCGGGGCCTTGACCAGTTGGACCATCATCGGCCTGATGCGCGACGCCATGCCCAATGCGCCTGGCTGGCTGATATTGCTGATTGCACTGCTGATTGCCTGCGTCGTCTGCGGCGCGCTCAATTTTGCGATTGAAAAAATCGCCTACCGGCCGCTGCGCAACTCGCCCAAACTGGCGCCGCTGATCACCGCCATCGGCATGTCGCTGCTGCTGCAAACGCTGGCGATGATCATCTGGAAGCCCAACTACAAACCTTATCCGACGCTGCTGCCGGCCGAGCCCTTTCATATCGGCGGTGCGGTGATCACGGTCACGCAGATTTTCATCCTCGGTGCCACGGCAGTGTCGTTGTCCATCCTGATGTGGCTGGTGCACTACACAAAGTTGGGCCGCGCCATGCGCGCCACGGCAGAGAACCCGCGGGTCGCGGCACTGATGGGCGTCAAGCCTGACACGGTCATCTCTGCCACCTTCATCATCGGCGCAGTGCTGGCCGCGCTGGCCGGCGTGATGTACGCCTCCAACTACGGCACCGTGCAGCACACCATGGGTTTCCTGCCCGGCCTGAAGGCCTTCACGGCAGCCGTGTTCGGCGGCATCGGCAACCTCGGTGGTGCGGTTCTGGGCGGCATCCTGCTGGGGCTGATTGAATCGATAGGCGCAGGCTACATAGGCCCGCTGACGGGTGGTGTGCTGGGTAGCCAGTACTCGGATATCTTTGCCTTCATCGTGCTGATTTTTGTGCTCACGCTCAGGCCTTCCGGCCTGCTTGGCGAGCGTGTGGCCGACCGGGCGTAGGCGATTTGTTGAAAGGCACATTCAAAATGAAACCCAACAAAATCGTCACCTTCCTGATCGTCGCTGTTGCGCTGCTGGTATTGCCACTGGTGTTGCAACAGGGCGGTAATGCCTGGGTGCGCATCGTCGACATGGCGCTGCTGTACGTCTTGCTGGCACTCGGCCTGAACATCGTGGTGGGTTACGCCGGCCTGCTGGATCTGGGCTACGTCGCCTTCTTCGCCGTCGGTGCCTACCTGTTTGCGCTGTTGGGCTCGCCGCATCTGGCCGATGCATTTCCGGCCATCAAGGCCGCTTTCCCCAATGGCTTGCACCTGCCTATCTGGGCCATCATCCCGCTGGCTGCGGCGCTGGCCGGTCTGTTTGGCGTGCTGCTGGGCGCGCCCACGCTAAAGCTGCGAGGCGACTACCTCGCCATCGTCACGCTGGGTTTTGGCGAAATCATCCGCGTCTTCCTCAACAACCTGGACCGTCCCATCAACCTGACCAATGGCCCCAAAGGTATCAGCCAGATTGACTCGATGAAGTTCTTCGGCTTCGACCTTGGCAAGCCACATGAGTTTTTCGGCTTTACCTTCAATTCGGTGTCGATGTATTACTACCTCTTCCTGGTGCTGGTGATCTTTTCGGTCATCATCTGCCACCGGCTTGAAAACTCGCGTATCGGCCGCGCCTGGATGGCCATTCGTGAAGACGAAATCGCCGCCAAGGCCATGGGTATCAACACCCGCAACCTGAAGCTGCTGGCCTTTGGTATGGGTGCAACCTTCGGCGGTGTGTCGGGCGCCATGTTCGCAGCCTTCCAGGGGTTTGTGTCACCCGAGTCCTTCAGCCTGATGGAGTCCATCATGATTGTCGCCATGGTGGTGCTGGGCGGCATAGGCCATCTGCCTGGCGTCATCATCGGTGCGCTGTTGCTGGCGGCCTTGCCCGAGGTGCTGCGCCATGTGGCCGGCCCACTGCAGGCCATGACTGACGGCCGCCTCGATTCGTCCATCCTGCGGCAGTTGCTGATTGCACTGGCGATGATCGTCATCATGCTGCTGCGGCCACGTGGGCTCTGGCCTTCGCCCGAGCATGGCAAGACGCGCATCAAGCCGGTCGGGCCCGTTGCGTCGAAATCCATCAATCCCTAAGGAGAGTGGCATGAGCGAAACCATTCTCAAGGTCTCCGGCGTCTCCAAACGTTTTGGCGGTTTGCAGGCACTCAGCGATGTCGGCATCCACATCGAACGCGGCCAGGTCTATGGCCTGATCGGCCCCAACGGTGCAGGCAAGACCACGTTCTTTAATGTTCTGACCGGGCTCTACACGCCTGACAGCGGCAGCTTTGAACTGGCCGGCAAAAAATACACTCCGACGGCGGTGCATGAGGTCGCCAAGGCCGGCATTGCGCGTACCTTCCAGAACATCCGCCTCTTTGCCGAAATGACCGCGCTGGAGAACGTGATGGTCGGCCGGCACATTCGTACCAAATCCGGTTTGATTGGGGCAGTGCTGCGCACACCCGGCTTCAAGTCCGAGGAAGCAGCGATTGCCCAACGCGCACAGGAATTGCTCGAGTACGTTGGCATTGGCAAATACGCAGACTTCAAGGCCCGCACGCTGAGCTATGGCGACCAGCGCCGGCTGGAGATTGCGCGCGCGCTGGCAACCGACCCACAGCTGATTGCACTCGACGAGCCGGCGGCCGGCATGAATGCGACCGAGAAAGTTCAACTGCGTGAGTTGATAGACCAAATCCGCAAGGACAACCGCACCATCCTGCTGATCGAGCATGACGTGAAGCTGGTCATGGGTCTGTGCGACCGTGTGACCGTGCTGGACTACGGCAAGCAGATTGCCGAAGGAGCGCCTGCCGATGTGCAGAAGAACGAAAAAGTGATCACCGCCTATCTGGGCAATGGCCACTGAACGCCGTCGGAAAGAAACACATCATGGCAAACACATTTCTCAAGATCAGCGGGCTCAAGGTGGCCTATGGCGGCATACAGGCCGTCAAGGGCGTGGACCTGCACGTCAACGAAGGCGAACTTGTCACGCTGATAGGTTCAAACGGCGCCGGCAAAACCACGACGATGAAGGCCATTACCGGCACGCTTCCCATGGTCGATGGCGATATTGAATATCTTGGCAAAAGCATTCGTGGCAAGGGCGCGTGGGACCTCGTCAAGGATGGTCTGGCCATGGTGCCTGAAGGCCGTGGCGTATTCACCCGCATGACCATCACCGAGAACCTGCAGATGGGCGCCTACATTCGCAGCGACAAGGCCGGCATCGCTGAAGACATCGAAAAGATGTTTGCCATCTTTCCGCGCCTGCGCGAGCGCAAGGACCAGCTGGCCGGCACCATGTCCGGCGGCGAGCAGCAGATGCTCGCCATGGGCCGCGCGTTGATGAGCCGGCCCAAGGTGCTGATGCTGGACGAGCCATCGATGGGCCTGTCACCCATCATGGTTGACAAGATTTTTGAAGTCGTGCGCGATGTGTATGCGCGTGGCGTGACAGTGCTGCTGGTTGAGCAGAACGCAAGCCGTGCGCTGGGCATTGCTGATCGCGGCTATGTAATGGAGTCCGGCATCGTCACGATGAATGGTGACGCTAAAAAATTGCTGGACGATCCGCGCGTTCGCGCTGCGTATCTGGGCGAATAGCCAACCCCCTGGTCGAGTTCTTTCCTTTTTTCCCAAATGACAAAGGCCTGACATGCGAGAGCGTGCCAGGCCTTTTTTACTGGCTGGAGTTGATCAGTCCAGCGTGATGCCTGCATCCTTGATCACCTTGGTCCACTTGGTGTATTCGGCCTTCACAAAACGTGCAGTCTCAGCTGGCGGCACCCACGGCTTGGGATCGAAGCCTCCAGCGCTCAATTCCTTGCGCATGTCCTCATCAGACAGTGCTGCTTCCATCGCCTTGTTCAATCGAGCAATGGCTTCGGGCGGGGTTTTCGACGGCGCGAACAAGCCAAACCAGGTTGTCATCTCCAGCGCGGGAAAGCTGACTTCCCTGGCTGTAGGGATGGTGTTCAGGGTACTGTCACGTTTGGGGCCGGTCACAAACATGGCGTTGACCTGTTTGCTCTCGATAAAGCGGCGCGCCGAGGGCAATGAGTCGATGTAGATGTCGACGCGCCCGCCCAGCAGGTCAATGTAGACCGGTTGCGCGCCCTGGTAGGGCACGTTGGTCATGCTGACTCCGGCTTCTTTCAGAAACGCTGCTGCCAGCACCTGCTGGCCTGTGCCGGCGCCGATGTTGGCAAGGTTCAGCTTGCCAGGGTTGGCCTTTGCGTATTTGACGATGGATGCCACGTCGTTCAAACCCAGGTCCTTGCGGGTCACCATCACGTAGGGGCTTTCCGCAGCGATGCCGATGGGGGTGAAATCGGTGAGCGGGTCGTAGGGCAGTTTTTTGTACAGAGCCGCGTTGAACACCATGTTGGCCAGGCCTCCCATGGCCAGGGTGTAGCCATCGGGTGGCGCCTGAAGGACTGCCATGGTTCCCACCAGCGAGCCGGCGCCCGGCCGGTTGGTAACGACGATGCTCTGGCCGAGGTTTTTGGACATGGCCTTTTCAAGACGGCGTGCCACCAGGTCGTAACCACCGCCAGCAGTAGTGCCGACTATCAGGTTGATGGGTTTGGCGGGGTAGCCCTGCGCGTGCGCTCCCCTAGCACCCAAAGCGAGGCCAACAGCCACCCCCAAGGCACATCCGGTCGCCGCGATTCTTATTGCAAGTTGTCTCATGTTGATGCTCCTTCAAGCCAGGCTTTGCCTTTGGCGTAGATTGCTTTTTCTTCGTCGCTGTACGGCGCGGGAATGCCCAGCGTGATGCTGTGGCCTTCTGATGCCTGCACGTAGGCGAGATGGCGAAAACCCAGCGGGTATCTGGCCAGTTCGGTGGGGTCAAGGCTGACAGAGCCGGCCGGGTCCACCGTACGCAGGAAGTCCTTGTCGTAGACCGGTTCACGCGACTGGATGCGCCACTGGCCGTCTTCACCTTTGAGCAGGCAGTCGATAAAGCGGCCATAGACGGTGATGTCCACCAACTGGCCATGCACCTCGCTGCGCAGCAGCAGGGTGATGCGTGTTTCGCCCGTAGCGCGCCGACCCCGGATGTAGCTGGTGGTACCCCCGATGACGTGCAAGCCGCCACGGTCTTTGGGCTGCTTTTTGCGGCCCTGGATGCTGGCCTCCAGAAAACCGGAGGCCGGGCCTTTGTACCAGGTGGTCACCATGGTGGCGTCCGGCGTGTAGCAGTTGCGCAGGCGATCCCAGTCGCCGGTATCGCGCCAGTTGCCCCAGTTCTGCGCCATCTGTGCGATCTGGAACTGGTCCAGCAGTTCTTCCATGCTCACGGGTGGTGGCATATCGTTTGTCTCCTGTGGGCGCTTGAGGCGGCGCCTGTTGTTGTGAAAAGAGGTCAGCGACCTTACTGCCCTGCACTGTAGGCGCTGGCGGCTTGCCCGGGAAGATGGCAGTTTGATGCGCCCCATGCCTGCGAGGCATGCCTGGCCGGAGGGGCTGCGACGTCTAAGCTTTGGGCGGTGGATAGCGTTTGAGCATGGGCACGGCGGCCCTGCGGATCATGTCGCAGAAGTATTCGGCTGCCGGAGTGGGCGGCACGGCGGCACGGTAAATCAGCGCAATGGCTGGCGCGCTGAGTATTTCCTCTACTTCAATGACAGTCAGCAGGTTGCGGAACATGGGCAGGTCAGCCCAGGTGCGGGAACTGATGACCAGTGTGTCGCTGCTGGTTAGTGCGGTGATGAGTGTCAGGCCCGAGCCCACACGAATCGCCAGGCGCGGCGGCGGCAGGCCATGCGATTCGAAGATAGCGCCGAACTCCAGCTCGGCCTTGTCGGTGATGGAAGTGGTGAGCCAGTTGGCATCGACGAGTTCGGACAGGGCTTTCGCGCCCGCAAGGGGATGGCCCTTGCGCGCCAGCACCACGCGCGAGGGCTGGAACAGTTTTTCGACCCGCAGGTCCGGCGGAATGCTGACCTCAGGCACGGGGCCGATATAGGCGTCAATGCTGCCCTCGCGCAAACGGCTTTCCGCCTGCGGATAGACACCTTCGACGAGGTGCAGCTTGACCAGCGGATAGCGTTTCTGGAATGGCGTCAGCGCTTCGCCCAGCAGCGTCAGGTGGCTGACACCTGAAATGCACACGGTGACGTCACCATGCACCTCTCCCTGCAGCTGGCCGATTTCCTCACGGCCTTTTTCAAGTTCGCCGACCGCCATGCGCGCGCGACGGGCAAAAACAATGCCCATCTGCGTCAGCGATGCGCCGCGTGCGTGCCTTTCAAAAAGCGGCACACCGAGTTCCTTTTCAAGCTCGCGGATGCTGCGGCTCAGCGAAGGCTGGGCAATGCCCAGATGTTTGGCCGCAGCGCTGATGCTTTCCTTCTCGACAATGGCGAGAAAGTCACGCAGGTGGTGAAGCTTCATGGATGTGGCGAGCCAGGCGCAGCGCGTTCCAGTGTGCGCCTCAGTTCACTTCAATCGACCTTGGCGCCTGAGGCCTTCACGACTTTTTCGTACTTGGCCAGTTCGCCCTTCATGAAGGCACCGAACTCCGCTGGTGAACTGGCAACCGGTTCGGCCATCAGTGCGGAGAACCGTGTTTTCGCTTCGGGCGAATTCAGGGCATCGACGAACGCCTTGTTGAGCCTGGCCACCACATCAGGCGGCGTGCCTGCAGGCGCAACCAGTCCCCACCAGGTGTCAATCTCAAAGCCCTTGAGTGTTTCTGCAATAGCCGGGGTTTCGGGTAACACCGAACTGCGTTTGGCGGTGGTGACCGCAATGGCCTTCAGCTTGCCGGCCTTGATGTTGGCCGATGCGGTGGCCAGGTTGTCGAAGTTGAGATCGACCTGGCCGCTGAGCAATGCGAGCTGGGCGGGATTGCCGCCGTTGTACGGAATGTGCACCGCAAAAATACCGGCTTGAGCCTTGAACATTTCGCCGGCCAGGTGGCCTGCACTGCCATTGCCGCCGCTGCCGTAGTTGAGCTTGCCGGGGTTGGCCTTGGCGTATTTGATGAGGTCGGCGACGTTGTTGATCTTCAGGCGGTTGGCGGTGTCGGCATTCATCACCAGCACATTGGGTACACGCAGCATCTGCGTGATGGGCGCGAAGTCGGTGGCTGCGTTGTAGGGCATCTTGCTGTACAGCCACGGGTTGATCGCGTGTGTGGCGACCGCGGAGATGCCTATGGTCAGGCCATCGGGTGCGGCCTTGGCAATGGCATCGACGCCGATGTTGCCACCGCCGCCGGGTTTGTTTTCGATGATGACGGTGCCCAGCGAATCCTTCACGCGCTCGGCCATCAGGCGCGCAGTCACGTCGATGGGGCCACCCGGTGCATACGGCACGATGATGCGCATGACTTTGGGCTGCGCGATGGCGAGTGTGGACGACAGGGTGATGGCGAGTGCTGACACCAGTGCGAGCCGGCGGAAAAAATTCTGACGTGGAGGGTGGGTGGTCATATGTCTATGCTTTTTTCTGGAAGGTTCCTGAGGGCGTTCAGGAAATAAAAGTTAACGGGCCGGTCAGGCTGTGGCCTGGTGTTTTTCTTTTTCAGTGACAAACGAGTCTGCATGGAACTCGTCTTCCGGCAGTCCGGCCTTGATGTACGCCGCCTGCGCGGAGTCAACCACGATGGGGGCGCCGCAGGCATAAACCTGGTGGCCGGACATGTCGGGGGTGTCCTGCAGTACTGCGGCGTGGACAAAACCGGTGCGGCCGGTCCACGCGTCTTCCGGCAGCGCGTCGGAGATCACGGGCACATAGGTCAGGTTGGGCATCTCGGCGACTTTCGTCTGCACCCATTCGTTCATGTAAAGGTCAGCCGGGCGCCGACCGCCCCAGTACAGCACGGCAGGGCGGGTGATGCCCTTGAACTGCATGTGTTCGATGATGGCCTTGATGGGCGCGAAGCCCGTGCCCGATGCCAGCAGCACCATCGGTTTGTCGCTGTCCTCGCGCAGGTAGAAGCTGCCGAACGGGCCTTCGATGCGCAGGATTTCCTTTTCCTTCATCGCGCTGAAAACGTGATCGGTGAATTTGCCGCCGGGCATGTGGCGTATGTGCAGTTCAACGCCGGGGTTCTCGAGTTGTGTGTGCGGTGCCGTGCCCATCGAATAGGCGCGGCGGTCGCCGTCACGCAGCATGAACTCGACGTACTGGCCGGCGTGGTACTTGAAGACATCGGCAGCGGGCAGTTGCAGGCGCACTGTCATCACATCGTGTGAGGCCTTGGCCAGGCTGTTGACGCGCACCGGCATTTTTTTGATCGGGAAGGCGCTTTCGTCGGTGACGTTGCGCGACTCCAGCACCAGGTCGGTCTCGGCGATGGCGCAGCAGGTCAGGATAAAACCATCGGCCGCTTCTTGTGCCGTCAGCGCCTTGACCTGGTGGGTGCCCTGCTTGATGGTGCCTTCGATCTTCTTGCACTTGCAGGAGCCGCAGGCGCCGTCCTTGCAGCCGTAAGGCATGCCTATGCCCTGGCGTATGGCTGCAGACAGCAGCACTTCATCCACCTGTGCAACAAAGGTACGGCCGCTGGGCTGCACGGTCACGTTAAAACTCATGTTCGGTATCCTTGGGGGTCTGTGTTTTGTCTCTGGGGCTGCTTTTGGCCCCGACCCCCAATTTTGCCCTCAATTTCAAGTCCCCTCGGTGCGCTACCCGCACGTTTTCGCCGCCAGCGTGTATTGATCATCGGCTGTGGTGATGTGGGCCTGCGCGCGGTCAAGGCCTTGCCATCGCGGATCGGGGTGATGGCGCTGACGTCATCGCCTGACAAGCGGGCCGCGTTTCGTGGAAGAAACATCACGCCGCTTGTCGGCAACCTTGATGATGCTGCCAGCTTGCGCAGGCTGTCGGGGCTGGCAACACGCATCATCCACCTTGCGCCACCGGCCAGTGAACCTGCAGATGGGCGCACGGATACCCGCACCCACAAGCTGCTGCGCGCGCTGCGTTTGCGCAGCCTGCCGCAGTCGCTGGTGTATGGCTCGACCAGCGGCGTGTATGGCGATTGCGCGGGTGCGCTGGTGCCTGAATCGCGCGGTGTGCAGCCGGTGAATGCACGGGCCTGGCGGCGTGTCGATGCTGAACATGCCGTGCGGTTTTTCGGGCTATCGTCGGTCACGCCGGTACACCTGCTGCGCATACCGGGCATCTATGCACCGGACCGTGAAGGCGGCACGCCGCGTGCGCGGCTGCTCAGGGGGACGCCGGTGCTGGTGGCCGAAGACGACGTCTACACCAGCCACATCCATGCCGACGACCTGGCGCGTGCCTGCATCGCTGCGATGTGGCGTGGCAAACCGCAGCGCATCAGCAACGTCAACGACGACACGCAACTGAAGATGGGTGACTACTTTGACCTGGCCGCTGATATTTACGGCCTGCCGCGACCGCCACGGGTGCAGCGCAGCATCGCGCAGCAGCAGTTGCCGGCCAGCCTGCTGAGTTTTATGGGTGAATCGCGCAGGATGGATAACCGCCGGATGAAGAATGAACTGCGGCTGTGCTTGCGTTACCCGACCGTGTACACCGGCCTGAAGTAAAGATCCATACGGGTCTAGAATAATTTCGGGGAGTCCATAAAAAGAAGACAGACGACAGGAGACAAAAAATGACTTCATTGGCCCGATCCCCGCGCACAGGTTTGATGGCTGCTGCCTTCAGCGTCATGTGTTTTCTGCCCACGCTTGTGGTGACAAATGCGGTCGCACAAAGCTACCCGAACAAGCCCATTCGCATGGTCGTGCCATTTGCAGCCGGCGGCTCTGTCGATGTGCTGGGCCGCGTGATTGCAGACAGGGTGGCCCTTGCCCTGGGCCAGAGTGTGGTGGGCGACAACCGCATAGGTGCCAACGGCACGATCGCCCACCAGATGGTGGCTACTGCGCCGCCAGACGGCTACACGATCGGCATGTCGGGCACGTCGCCGCTGGTGCTGGCACCGCACCAGTACAAAAGCCTGCCCTACGATTCGCGCAAGGACTTCACCTATCTTGCCTGCGCGGGCACCACGCCCTTTGTGCTTGACGTGATCCCTCCCTGCCGGTGAAGAACGTGCGCGAACTCGTGGCCTATGCCAAGGCGAACCCGGGCAAGCTCAACTTTGGCTCTGCTGGCCTGGGCAATTCGGCCCACCTGTCCGCAGAGTTGTTCAAGCAGATCGCCGGCGTGGACATGGTGCATGTGCCCTACAAGGGCAATGCGCTGGCCATGGCTGATCTGGTGAGCGGGCAGATACAGGTGCTGTTCGATCCGGTGCAGACCTCGCTGCCGCAGATTCGTGCCGGCAAGGTCAGACCGCTGGCGGTGACCAGCAAAACACGTTTTCCGGAACTGCCTGATTTGCCGACGGTGATGGAGTCGGGCTACCCCAATTACGAGTTTGTGGTCTGGTATGCCTTTATCGCGCCGGCTGCCACCCCAGCGCCCATCGTCGCCAGGCTGAACAGCGAGATCAACAAGGTGCTGCGTGACCCGGAGATCAAGGCGCGCTTTGCGGCGCTGGGTGCCAATCTGACAGAGTCAAACCCTTCGGATTGCGCCAATTTTGTACGCGGAGAATACGCGCAATGGGGCAAGTTGTTCACTGACCTCGGCATCAAGCCTGAATAGCGGTTTTGCTGCTCTGCGGCTGATGCTTTTGGGATATGCTTGTGACTGCTATTAAAAAAGTAGCTGCTGACGCTCGTATCTATTGGCTTGCAGGCGATTTGAAGCTATAAAAAGGCGTTTTTTAGGGTTTTTCAAGGCCTTGGGATACCTGTAATTCGCCACAACCGCGCTTTTCAAGCCAAATGTTAACTTGCAAGTTAACATTTTTGTTGCCAGACAAGCTGGATGCTTCGGCGTGAAAGCAAAGTTGTGGGAACATGGACCGCGTGACAAGGTCCCTGTTTATCGCGCCGCCTCCGCAAGATCGCGCCCATCCGGGCGTCGGACTGGCCGTTATTGCCGCGCATATCGGGCTGCTGTTCATTGCCAATCTGTATTGGCCTCTGCAGACGGTGGCTGAGCGCATCGTGGTGCAGGTGTTTCGCAGTGACTCAGTTGCAACCCGCGCGCCGTCAGATTCTGCAGCCAGCGCATCATCCAGCGTTGAATTTGCGCGCAACCCCGGCAGCATCACTGCCCAGCGCCTTGGGCGGGCTGCAATGCAGCTTGAGTTGGCGCTGCCTGATGCCGCTACCCTGCCGGGCTTGCCACCGGCAGCGCAAACGCCTGCCTCGCCTGCCGCGCAGCAGAGCACGCCGCTGACTGCAACGCTGCAAAGCGTGATTGAAAAAACGGCGCCCGCGCCGGTTCGTGCTGCTTCACTGGCTGCTCCTTTACCCCAGCCTGCAGTAGCTGCCCCGCCTGAGCCACAGCCGGCCCCCGAGACGCAAGCTTCAGTTCCTGCAGCAGTCCCTGCGCCAACGCCAACGCCAACGCCAACGCCAACGCCAACGCCAACGCCTGCACCTGCACCTGCACCTGCACCTGCAGTGGCTGTTCAGGCGGTGCCTCCACCTGTTGTCCCACCAGCAGTGGTGGCGCAACCATCAGTTGCGCCATCGATTACGGTGACCGTGCAGCCTGCGCCGGCTTCTGTGCCAAGAGCCACGGCCAGTGTGGCTGCACCTGCGAGTTCACCGATCAATCCTGCAGCTACTAATGCGCCTGCTACCGTCTCGCCAGCCGCTGCAAGCCCGCCGGCCGCCGGCGCCGCAAATGCTGCAGGCGCCGGAACCGGCAACGCTGCTGCAACAAGCGGGCAGGGCGCTTCTTCAGGTGATGTGCAAAGTGGTGGCCTCGCGCCGCCGCTGGACCTGCGCATGCCACCGCGCTACATCTACCGGCCACCAATTGCGCTGCCGCAGCGCAGCCTGTCCGAGATGGCTAACGAGCAATTGCGCCGCAAGCCGCGCGACCCGTTTGCCGAAGCGGTGGAAGGCGCCGCCAACATCGACTGCCTGAGGGAAACACCGGAAGGCCCTGCCGGAGGCCTGTTGGCCATTGGGCCGTTGCTCAAACGCGCGATAGAGGAAAAATGTAAAAAATGATGCCCCACCTTTTCACCACCCGATTTTTATTTCCAGTACAAAGGTACGCTATGAACCTCACGATCAACACCGGCCTGCGCCTGTTGGGTGCCGGACTTTGTCTGGCGACGCTGCTGGCTGTTGTGCCACCGGCAGCTGCGCAAAGCCAGCTCAGTACTACGCTGGAAAGCGCCAGTGCGCCTGCGCGGCCAGCCGCTTCGGCGCCGCTGCCGGTGCCGGTGCCCGTTCCTGCGGTCCGCAACGCCACCGCGCCATCCCCTTCAGCCGCCAATCCCTATGGTCTGGCCGCCATCTGGGCGCAGGGTGACTGGGTGGCCAAAGGCTGCCTGTTGCTGCTGGCACTGATGTCGATCGCCAGCTGGTATGCGCTGCTGGCGAAAACGCTGGCCTTGCGCCGCCTGCGCAAACAGGCTGCGAAGGCGCGCGGTGTGTTTGACGATGTCCGCCATTCCGCAGCGCACGTCGGCAAGCTCGATGCCGCCAACCCGGTGCGTTATGTGGCCGATGCAGGCAGCGCTGCCGTCCACCAGTACGCAGCACTCAGGCCGCGCGTCGACTACGACACCTGGCTGGTACGCGCTATTGAGCAGGCGCTGTCCGGTGTGCAGGTTCGCATGCAAAGCGGCATGGCCGTGCTGGCCACCATAGGCTCCACGGCACCGTTTGTCGGGCTGTTCGGCACGGTGTGGGCGATCTACACCGCGCTGGTCAAGATAGGCGCATCAGGCCAGGCATCGATAGACCGGGTGGCCGGGCCTGTCGGTGAGGCGCTGATCATGACGGCGATAGGCCTTGCAGTCGCGGTGCCTGCCGTGTTTGGCTACAACTGGCTGCTCCGGCAGAACAAGCTGGCTTTCGAGTCGTTGCGCAACTTCGGCGCGCAACTGCATTCGCTGCTGCTGGCCACCACCGACGTCACGCAGGACACCGGCGCGCAAGCCAGCAAAAATGCAATTGCGCCGACACCGACGGTGGACTGAGACCGTGGCTCTTTATTCATCGCAACAGGGCGAGGCCGAGGATGGCTGGCTGGCCGAGATCAACACCACGCCGCTGGTCGATGTGATGCTGGTGCTGCTGATCATCTTCCTGTTGACCATCCCGGTGGTCAGCGCGTCCGTCAACATCAACCTGCCGGTTGAATCAGCGCAATGGCGCGACACCAGCGGCGACTATGTGGTGGTCACGGTAGACCGTGTTGGCAACCTGTATTTCAATGACAGCTTTGCGCCCGACATCCAGGCGCTGTCGGCTCTGATAGCCGATGTGGCGCAGCTGAAGCCGCAGCCCGAAATTCATATACGGGCCGATGCCAACGCACCGTATGCCTATATCGGCCAGGTGATCGATACCGCGCAGGGGCATGGCTTTTCGCATGTCAGCCTGGTGACCGAACCGGCGCAGCGCCCATGAAGCTCTACACCCAACACCTGTCGCGCAGCAGCGCAGATGCCGATGGAGACGAGGCCGGCCTGATGGTGGAGATGAACACCACGCCGCTGATTGACGTGATGCTGGTACTGCTGGTGATGCTGATCATCACCATCCCCGTGCAGCTGCATTCGGTCAATCTCGACATGCCATCAATGCAGGCCGCCAGCAGCCCGCCGGAGGTGGTCGAGGTGCAGATGGACGCGTCGGGTTTCCTGCAGTGGAACGGCGAAACACTGTCCGACATGCAGGCTGTGCAGGCCCGCATCACTGCGGCAAGGGCCCAGGCCGTGCAGCCAGAAATCCATTTGAAGCCGTCTTTTGATACGCCTTATGCCTTTGTTGCCGCCTTCCTGGTGATGGCCAACAAGGCAGGCCTGCAGAAGGTCGGCGTCGTTAACCAGGGCAGCTGACCGCAGCCACCCGTTCTTTTTAGGGGCATGCATCATGCAGTTTCCGCAGTGGATTGTTGACCGCGTCGTTGGCCGGCAGGGCCGGCTTCATCCTTATGACAGCTTCGCTGCCGGCAAGCTGGCTTTTGTCGTGGTCGACATGCAGAACTATTTTTTGCTGCCTGAATTTCCTGCCGCGGTGCCCTCGGCGCCGGCGACGATTCCTGCGATCAACAGGCTGGCAAAGGCCGTGCGTGACGCAGGCGGCCTGGTGGTGTGGGTGCAGACGACATCGGTCCATTCAGATGTGCACCTGGCGCTGCACTATGACGAGACCCACACGCCGGAGCGCAAACGCCGCCGCATGGAAAGCCTGGACCCGGCTTCAAAAGGCTATGCACTGCACCAGCAACTGGCGGTGCAACCGCGTGATGAACACATAGTCAAGCTTTGCTACAGCGCGATGGTGCAGGGGTCGTCCGGCCTGAACGAGCTGTTGAGAAAGCGTGGTGTGGAGACGGTGCTGATAGGCGGTACCGTCACCAATGTCTGCTGTGATTCGACCGGCCGTGACGCGATGATGCAGAACTACCGTGTGGTGATGGTTGAAGATGCGCTGTCTGCCTTCACGCCGGAGGAGCACAGCTGGGCGCTGAATAACTGGATGCTGTTTTTCGGCGACGTGCTGTCTGCCGATGAAGTCGCTTCACGCCTCGATAAAGGCAAGTACTCCAGCTGAAATCAGATGCCGGTTGCAGTGTTCACGCGCAACCGGAGGCCACGTGCGAACCACCACCGGTCCGCGGCAGTGGCAGCGCCAGCGCAGGCACCAGCAGCACTGGTGTGTAGCCCATGCGGTCAAAGGTGTAGCCGGCAATCGATACGCCAATCGCCTGGCCACCGAACAGGCAGCAGGAAAACAGCGCAACCGCGCTGCCCCTGAAGGCCGGCACCATCTGCGCTGCATGGGTCTGAAGCGTGTTGTGGAACAGGCAGGTACCAAAACCAAGCAGCAGGGCGAGCGGCCCGGCAGGCCATGGCGGCGGCGACAGCCACAGGCCAGCGAAGGTTGCGCTGATACGCGCCTGGGACAGCGTTGGCGTCACGTGAGTCGGCTGCAGGTTGGAAGTGGAGTGCTGCGCCGGGCGCATGTGCGCCGTTGTGCCGGAGCAGGAATCGATACGAAACGGCTTTCAAGCATGGGATTCTGAGTGCCCTGCGATTTAAGGGTGCGAGCGCGATGACCTTGCTAGTCAGCATGTTGTCCGCTAGCACAGACCATAACAAGCGGATTATTGGTGTGGCCCAGCCGTTTCAGCCAACTTACCTGGCGGGCCAAACCCTGGCGCGACTATAAGTAGCAGCTTAAAGACGCGAGCGCTAAATTTCAGCCTGTTCGCCTGAACTTGAAGACTTTGCCTACGCGTTTGCCTGGAGTATCTGAGAGTTCCTGCTTCTGCTAGCTTGATCGCAGATGTGAGGAATCATCTTGGCATGCCATGGACCCGCGGATCTCGGAACTGGAGTTCCCAAGATCTTTTTCCGGGGCGATCGAGGAGTTTTTTGGTGTGAAAAAACTCTCAACTGGAGAGCAAAAAAATGATGGTGCCCGGGGCCGGAATCGAACCGGCACGCCTTTCGGCGGGGGATTTTGAGTCCCCTGCGTCTACCAATTTCACCACCCGGGCTGCGAGGAGCGAAGCCTCAAATTATGGCACAGTGTGGCCTATGAAATATCCAACCATCGAAGACGCCATTGGCAAAACACCTCTGGCGGCGTTGCAGCGCATAGGGGCTGCGGAGAATGAAAAACGCGGCAATGTGATCCTCGGAAAACTCGAAGGCAACAACCCTGCGGGCTCGGTCAAAGACCGGCCGGCGCTGTCCATGATCCGGCGCGCGGAAGAGCGTGGTGACATCAAACCCGGCGATACGCTGATTGAAGCGACTTCGGGCAATACAGGCATCGCGCTGGCGATGGCGGCGGCCATCAAGGGCTACCGCATGGTGCTGATCATGCCGGAGGACCTGTCGATCGAGCGTGCCCAGACCATGAAGGCTTTTGGCGCCGAATTGCTTCTAACCCCCAAGAGCGGCGGCATGGAGCATGCTCGGGATCTGGCGGAAAAGATGGAAAAAGAGGGCAAGGGCAGGGTGCTGGATCAGTTTGCCAACCCGGACAACCCGCGCATCCATTACGAGACCACCGGGCCTGAAATATGGACAGATACGTCAGGCAAGGTGACACATTTTGTCAGTGCAATGGGCACAACCGGCACTATTACCGGGGTTTCGCGCTACCTGAAAGAGAAAAATCCGGCCATCCAGATCATTGGCGCGCAGCCCTCCGAAGGCTCGCGCATCCCCGGCATCCGCAAGTGGCCCGAGGCCTACATGCCGAAGATTTATGACGCCACTACGGTGGATCGGCAGGTCTCTGTCAGCCAGGCGGACGCAGAAGACATGGTTCGCCGCATGGCCCGAGAGGAAGGCATTTTTGCCGGAATTTCAGCCGCTGGCGCCTGCTGGGTAGCGCTTGAAATCGCCAAAACCGTTCAGGATGCGGTGATTGTTTTTGTGGTTTGTGACCGGGGTGACCGCTACCTGTCGACCGGCGTGTTCCCCGCATGAGTCAGGAATTCAGGTTTTGCCCCAGCTGCGCTACGCCGCTGGAAATGGTCACGCAAATGGAAGACGGCGGCGAAAAAGACCGCCTGCGCTGCCCGGCGTGTGGATACACCCACTGGAACAACCCGACGCCGGTGCTGGCAGCCGTCATTGAATACGACGGCCGGATATTGCTGGCGCGTAATGCCGCCTGGACTAACCACAAGATGTATGCGCTGATCACCGGTTTTATGGAGGCCGGCGAGACGCCGCAAGGCGGGATAGAGCGGGAAATCCTGGAAGAAACCAGCCTGCAAACCACCTCGCTCGACCTGATTGGCGTGTACGACTTCCAGCGCATGAACCAGATCATCATTGCCTATCATGCGGTGTGTACCGGCGACGTGAAGTTGTCGCCAGAACTGGTTGATTACAAGCTGTACGCGTTTGAAGACGTCAAATGCTGGCCCGCTGGGACCGGTTACGCGCTGGCCGACTGGCTCAAATCAAGGGGTTATGACCCTGAATTCGTCGAGTGGCAGAAGCGCACTTAAAATTTGGGTAACCCAAGGACAAAAAATGGATATCGACAAAGAACTCGACACGCGCGGACTGAACTGCCCGCTACCGATACTGAAAGCCAAAAAAGCGCTGGCTGACATGGCCAGCGGCCAGTTGCTTCGTGTGGCCTCCACCGATTCAGGGTCTGTGCGTGATTTCCAGGCTTTTGCCAAACAGACTGGCAATGAGCTGGTCGAACAAAAAAATCTAGGCGGTGAATTTATCCACGTGCTGAAGCGCCGCTGAGCGCTGCTCCAGGCCGGTTACTACACGCGCTGCGGGCATCAGCCCAGCCTCAGCTGTTTCAGATAAGCCCGAAAGTTGTCGCCGACCTCTGTGTGCTGCAGTGCCAGTTCAACTGTCGCTTCAAGAAAGCCCGACTTGCTGCCGCAGTCGTAGCGCCTGCCCTTGTACTCAAAGGCGTAAACGGCCTCTTCCTTCATTAGGCTGGCTATGCCGTCCGTCAGCTGGATTTCGCCTCCGACGCCGGTGGGCTGGCTGCGTATATGCCTGAAAACGGCGGGTGTCAGGATGTAACGGCCGGCAACTGCCATGCGTGAGGGGGCCACTTCAGGTGCCGGTTTTTCAACCATGGCGCTGACTTTCATCAACCCGTCTTTCGTCGCATCGCCGGCGACTATGCCGTAGCGGCGGGTGTGTTCGACCGGCACTTCCTGCACTGCCAGGATGGATTGCTTGAGTTTTTCAAACTGAGAGGTCATTTGGGCCAGCACCGGCTGCCCGCCCGGTGGCCCGACCATCAGGTCATCGGCCAGCAACACCGCAAAGGGTTCGTTACCGACCAGGTGTTCGGCGCAGAGAACCGCGTGGCCCAGGCCCAGCGAGCGTGGCTGGCGCACATAGGAAAAATCCATGTCCTGAGGCTGCATTGATTTGACCAGTGCCAGCAATTCGAATTTCTGGGCCACCTCGAGTTCATTCTCGAGTTCGTAAGCCGTATCGAAGTGATCTTCAATGGCACGCTTATTGCGTCCAGTTACAAAAATCATGTGCCGTATACCGGCTGCATAGGCCTCTTCAACCGCGTACTGGATCAGTGGCTTGTCGACGACGGGAAGCATTTCCTTGGGCTGGGCTTTTGTGGCCGGCAGAAAGCGTGTTCCCAAGCCGGCAACGGGGAAAACGGCTTTGTTGAGATTCGTGATTTTGGGCATTGACTTAGAAATCAGGGGAAATAAGGGTGAGGCATAGAGTCTGGTGCTGATGTAGCAATCGCAACGTCGGACAAAAGCGCAATTTGCGGCAATTCTGCAAGTGTCCCTGATGGACAAAAGACATTGAAAACCAGGACAACAGTTTGGATATCTTACTTCTAGACGCCCTTGTTCCCGAGGCTATGGCCTGGCTTGAGGCCAGGCACCAGGTGGAATACCGGCCCGAATTTGCGGATGACCTTGTGTCGCTGCGCCAGGCTGCGTACAAGACCAGGGGCATTGTCTTTCCGCGTCAGACCGTGCTGACCCGGGATTTTCTCGATTTCCTGCCCAAGCTCAAGGCAGTTGCACGCCTGCATGTGGGAACCGATAACACCGACCTCGACGCCTGCAAGGAGCGCGACATCAAGGTCATACATGCCAGCAGCGCGAATGTGCGGTCCAACGCCGAATACCTGCTCAGTTGCCTGCTGCTGCTTTACCGGCGTGGCGTAGTGTCGGCGTTGATGGGCAGGCGGCATCCATCCGCGCAGATGGGCCGTGAACTCAGTGGCAGCACGGTCGGCATTCTTGGCCTGGCACCCACCGCGCATACCCTTGCAGGCATATTGAACGGCCTTGGAGTGCGCCTGATTGGGTACGACCCTGCGGTACACCACACGGCGCCAATCTGGGAGCGGCTTCGCATACAGCCCGTCACCTTGCCGGAACTGATGAGCCAGGCCGATGCCGTGTCTGTGCAGATGCTGTACGCCAGTCGCTTCAAGGGTTTTGTGAGCGACAAGCTGCTGGCGGCGTGTAAACGCAACCAGCTGTGGGTCGGCATCAGCCGCAGCGAGTTGTTCAACGAGGCGGCGCTGGCGGCGGCGCTGACCGATGGCCGGATAGAAGCCTGCATTCTGGATGGTGCTTCGCCGGATTTTCTGGCTGAAACCTCGCCGCTGAACGGCATCAAAAACCTGTTCATCACGCCGCGGTTGGGGTCACATACGCGGGAAGCTCGCCTGCGCTCAAGCTGGTATGTGGCGCACCGCCTGCACGAGGCTGTCAGCTCGCAGAAAGCGGGGGGTGAACATGTGCCCGGTTCAACAATGGAAATGGATCTGCCCGGAGCAGGCAACGGCGCGCAGTGGGCCGAACCCGAAGTCGGCACACGCTAGCCATGCAGCCCTTGTCGAAACGGTTGACGCCTAATTCAGGCGCACCAACTGGCCCCTGATTTTCTCGAGCGTTGCCGTGAAGTCCGCCAGGCGTTTTTGCTCCTGGGCCAGCACTGCTGGCGGTACCTTGCTGACGAATGACTCGTTTGCCAGCTTGGCATTGACCTTCAGCAGTTCACCCTCAAGCCGTGTGGCCTCCTTGCCCAGGCGCGCTTTTTCTGCGGCTACATCGACTTCCATATGCAGGCAAATGCGTGTGTCCCCGACGACTGCCACGGGGGCTGCCTGTGCCGCTTCTGCCCAGGTGGCTTCATCGGCAAACACCTTGACTTCGCTCAGCTTGGCAAGGGATTTCAGGACCGGTGCAACACCCGCCATGAACGCCGTGTCGCCAAGCACAAACAGCGGCAGGCGCGTAGCCGGTGACACGTTCATTTCGCCGCGCAGGTTGCGGCAGGCATCGACCAGGGTTTTCAGTTTTGCAACGTGAGCTTCGGCTTTCTCGTCGATTTTTTCGGGCTGGCTTTTCGGGTACGCCATGCCGCCTATTAGTTCGCCCTTTTTCATGCCGGCGACTGGTGCGACCTTTTGCCACAACTCTTCGGTGATGAATGGGATCAGCGGATGGGCCAGGCGCAATATGCCTTCCAGCGTACGGATCAATGTGCGTCTCGTAGCGCGTTTTTGCGATTCGTCACCAGTCTGAATCTGCACCTTTGCGATTTCCAGATACCAGTCGCAAAACTCGTCCCAGACAAACTGGTAGATGCTGCCGGCGACGTTGTCGAGGCGGTAGTCTGCAAAACCTTTGGCGACGTCTGCTTCTACGCGCTGCATCGTTGACGCTATCCAGCGGTCGGCCTGCGAAAAGTGCATGTAGTTGTGGAACTCACCACCGGGCTGACATTGCTCTTTGGTGTGCTCGTGAAGTCCACAATCCTGGCCTTCGCAGTTCATCAGCACAAAACGGGTGGCGTTCCAGAGCTTGTTGCAGAAGTTGCGGTAGCCTTCGCAGCGCTTGCTGTCAAAGTTAATGCTCCGTCCGAGGCTGGCCAATGAGGCAAAGGTAAAACGCAAGGCATCGGCACCGTAGCCGGGGATGCCTGCCGGGAATTCCTTTTCGGTGTTCTTGCGCACCTGCGGTGCGGTCTCGGGTTTGCGTAATCCCTGCGAGCGTTTGTCCAGCAGCGGTGCGAGCTCAATGCCGTCAATCAGGTCGACCGGGTCCAGCACATTACCTTCGGACTTGCTCATCTTCTTGCCCTGCGCGTCCTTCACCAGACCGTGGATATAGACGTGTTTGAAAGGCACCTGGCCGGTGAAGTGAGTTGTCATCATGATCATCCGGGCGACCCAGAAAAAGATGATGTCGTAACCAGTGACCAGCACACTGGAAGGAAGAAAGAGATCCAGCTCTTTTGTCTTTTCAGGCCAGCCGAGTGAAGAGAAGGGCACCAGAGCCGAGGAATACCATGTGTCGAGTACATCTTCATCGCGCACCAGTTTTTTGCCGGGAGCCTGTTTCTGCGCGGCTTCTTCGGTCTCGGCGACATAGACCTTGCCGTCTTCGTCGTACCAGGCCGGGATCTGGTGACCCCACCATAGCTGGCGCGAAATACACCAGTCCTGGATGTTGTTCATCCACTGGTTGTAGGTGTTGACCCATTGCTCAGGCACAAACCGTACCTCGCCGCTGCATACGGCATCGCGCGCCTTTTGCGCAATCGATTTACCCGTCGGGTCCTTGTCGCTGACCTTGCTCAGGGCCACAAACCACTGGTCAGTCAGCATGGGCTCGACCACTGCGCCCGTGCGAGCACAGACCGGCACCATGTTTTTGTGAGGGACGGCTTTTTCGAGGAAGCCCTGCTCTTCAAGATCTTTCAGCACCGCCTTGCGGCAGTCGTAGCGGTCCAGTCCCCTGTATTTCGCCGGGCCGTTGTCGTTGATCTTTGCGTCCAGTGTGAAGATGGTGATCAGCGGCAACTGGTGGCGCTGGGCGACCTGGTAATCGTTGAAGTCGTGCGCGCCGGTAATCTTGACGACACCGCTTCCGAAAGCCGGGTCCACGTACTCGTCGGCAATGACCGGGATTTTCCGGTCGCATAGCGGCAGGTCGACCATCTTGCCCAGCAGGTGCTGGTAGCGTTCGTCGTCGGGATGTACTGCCAGCGCGCCGTCGGCCAGCATGGTCTCGGGTCGCGTGGTCGCGATGTGCAATCCGCGCAGCGGCGATCCGTCAGCGGCCTTTTGCGGGCCATCGCTGAACGGGTATTCGATATGCCACATGAAGCTGTCGCGTTCTTCGTTCTCGACTTCCAAATCGGAAACCGCAGACTTCAGGATCGGGTCCCAGTTCACCAGCCGCTTGCCGCGGTAGATCAGGCCTTGTTCATAAAGCTGCACAAAGGTCGACGTGACAACTTTGGACATCTTCGGGTCCATCGTGAAGTACTCGTGCTTCCAGGCCACCGAGTCGCCCATGCGGCGCATCTGGCTGGTGATGGTGGTCCCCGACTCTTCCTTCCACTCCCAGACCTTGGCGACGAAATTCTTGCGGCCCAGGTCGTGACGTGATTTGCCTTCGCCCTGCAGCTTGCGCTCGACAACGATCTGTGTGGCAATGCCGGCATGGTCGGTGCCAGGTACCCACAGCGTGTTGTCGCCCTTCATGCGGTGGTAGCGTGCCAGCGAGTCCATGATGGTCTGGTTGAACGCGTGGCCCATGTGCAGCGTGCCTGTCACATTGGGCGGCGGCAACTGGATGGCGAACGAGTCTTTTGCTGCATCAAGCGTGGGTTCGTACTGGCCGCTTTTTTCCCAGAGCGGGCCCCACTCGCGTTCTATCGCTGTCGGTTCAAATGACTTGGCCAGGGCATTTAGTCCCGGCGTGGGAACTATGGCCTTCGCGCCTTCAGGAGCCGGGTTGGCAGGCGTGGCAGTTTGTGATTGGGCAGCTTCAGTCATGGGAGCAATAAAAAACGGCATCTACAGGGATGCCGCGTGGGTGAATAGACCCGCTGATTTTATTCGACTGGCTGCGCCGCAAGCCCTCTAGGGGCTTGCGTCCTGAAAATCAGATACCGGAGGGCTTTTTGAAGGTCAGCATGCGGTCTTTGGGCTGGAGAACCAGTGTCTTGACCTCTGTGCCCTGCTGGATGGTCAGGTTGACGGGTGCATCGGGTGCTGTTCGCGCCCACACCTTCTTGTAGAAACCCTCCAGGGTACTGACCTGGTCGCCGTCGACTGCCAACACAACTACCCCAGCAGCCAGCCCCGCAGTTTCTGCCGGGCTGTCGGCGCTGACCCTGACAATTTGCACCTTGCCTTCGCGGTCACTGGAGGTCAGGCCCAGCCACGGCCTGTGGCTCTGGCGGCTGCTACCGGACTGGCGCAGCTCGGCCAGTATTGGCTTGAGCAAATCAACCGGCACAAACATGTTGCCAGGGTTGCGGCGGTTCTCGCCTGCCGCATCCATTACCAGCAGGGAACCTATACCCACCAGTTCGCCCTTGCTATTGAAAAGCGGTGCCCCGCTGTGATTGCCCTGGCTGGATGCGACCGGTGGGCTTGTAAAAATCGCCGTGTCGAGGTGGTATTCCCAGGTGCCGGAGAAAGCGCGGGTGTTCACCAGTTGGGTCATGCTGACACCGCCGTCATCGCCGCTGCCGCCCGATCCTGTAGCAGCCATCAGCGGCTCACCGGGCTTGAGCTCACGCACACTGCCCAAGGTTACGGGGGTAACGCCACGAAGCGGAAGAAGCGGGCGCACAAGACCAAAGCCGGTCGCAATGTCGTAGGCTACCGCTGTTGCGGGCAGGATCTTGTTGTCCTGCGTGACTATCTCTATCTGCTGTGCTTCAAGCATCAGGTAGCCGATGGTGAGAACCAGGCCATCTGCTCCTATCACCACGCCCGAACCGGTTCGCCTGGCACCCAGGCTTTCAGCTGACCGCGAACCCTCAACTGCAGTGACGCGTATGCCGACCACTGCGGCATTGGCCCTGTTCATCGCATCCATGATGGACTGCACGCTGGGCGGTGCGGCTGTAGCTGCATGGGACGCCGTCGTGAAACTGGCAGCAGCAAGGAAGGTGGATAACGCGACCGAAAGCCAGAGACTTGAAGCACGCATGTTGAACTCCATGAGGCCGTGTCCGGCGCGGGATGGCGCACAACTCACGTGAATGAAGAATGCGCCAGATTCAGCTTCTTCGCAATAGCCTGCACGCCTCCGGACAGGAATTTTTCAGCTTGCGCGTTCCGCCGTCAGGCCTCAACTCCCTTGTCGGACTTCGGGACGGTCATTTTTTTGCGGTTTTAGTGGCGCGGCGGTTTTGCCTTCAGCCCGCTCGCGGCGCCACTGCTGTTTGCGCGCGGTCCATTCGTTCAGCCTTGCATGGGCGACAAGGCTTTCCTTTTCCATCTCGTCCTCCGTAGCCAGCTGGGCAGTCAGCTCCAGCCGGATGCCGTTGGGGTCGAAGAAATAAATACTCTTGAAGACATGATGATCGATCACGCCCAGAACTTCTGTGCTTTCAGCCTGCAGGCGGGTCTTCATCGCTTCCAGGTCGGCGACGGTATCGACGCGGAAAGAAATATGGTTGACCCAGGTCGGCGTGTTGGGCGAAGGCAGTGCTGCCTCGTCGTCACCCAGATCAAAAAATGCAATAAAAGAACCATCCTGCAGACGGAAGAAAAGGTGCGTATAGGGACAGTATTGGCCGGTGCTCGGTACGTGATCGCTCTGGATGATGTGGTACAGCGGCAGGCCCAAAATATCTTCGTAAAAGTGCCTGGTTTCTTCCGCATCCCTGGCCCGGTAGGCATAGTGGTGCAACTGCTGTATTGGGGCGGCCGGGGGCAGCGGCACTGGCGAGCGCTGGACGTTTTGTAATTTTGTAGCAGTAATCATGGGTCTCCGCATGCGCGCATTGGTTTGGCAGCAATGCTGTAAATCGATTTCGCTTCAAAAATTAAACTAATCATAATCAGTTTACTGTACCGTAATAAAATTTGTAGTCAGCAATGAGACAAATCACTTCTTCTGTATCAAAAAGTGTGCAAAATTTCACCCATGCACATCCTGCTAGTCGATGACCACCAACTTTTTTCTGCCGGGCTAAGAGTCCTCATTCGGGAGTTGTCGCCGGACGCCGTTGTGCAGGTCGCCAACAACCTTGCAAAAGCCGTCGAAGATCCGCAGCCGTATGACCTGATACTGCTGGACCTGCATCTGCCGGATGCCACAGGCTTTGACGGCCTTGACAGGCTCAAGGCAGTGTACGAAGCCAGTGCAATCGTGGTTGTTTCGAGCGAACAAAACCCGCGGCGTATTCGCGAATGCGTCAGCCGGGGGGCGATGGGTTTTGTGCCCAAATCGTCGGACACCATAGAGCTTTTCAAAGCCATGCAGCTAATTCTTGAGGGCCATACTTATCTTCCAGCCGCTTGCGTGCTTTCTGAAGCGGGCGATGCATCCGCATATGAGGACGTGCCGCAACTTTCACCGCGCCAGCACGAGGTGTTGATGAAGGTTGTGCAGGGCAAACCAAACAAGGTGATTGCCCGTGAACTGGGCATTTCAGACCAGACCGTCAAGACCCACGTGATGGCGGTGATGGGCGCGCTGGGCGTGCATAACCGGACCGAAGCTGTTTACAGGGCCGCCGCCTTCGGCATTGCGTTTCCCGGCATCTGAGTTGCCTGGGGTACAGCCGCGCTCGTGATGTTGAACACATCGGGATGTTCAATACGCCGGCCTGCAACGATGAACGTCACAGACACCAGCGGCGTGCCGTAGTTTGAGTCCACGCTAATGCTGGCAAAACAACTGCCGGGCGGGTTAAAACTGACCTGTGACTGGCATTCCACGTTCGCCGCCTGGAAATAGTCGATGCCCTGGACAAAATCTTCCTGCCTCGAGTTCGCAAACGGAAAAGGCGCATACAGCCCGGACGAATGTATGGACGCTATCTTCACTGACCTGTCGTCGGGCGCCTGTGGCCTGGTCAGCGTCGCGGTAGCAAGGCAGGACAGGTGCTCGTCCCCAGACAGAAACACAACGTTGGGTACCTGGTGCTCCGCGATGAAATCGAGCAGCGCATCGCGGTTGCCTGGGTAGCCTTCCCATGCATCGCTTCTAGCCGCATGGTCGTGACCTGTATGGATGGCCCCCAGCCTGCGCGGCAGCAATATCGAAGGGGTGACTATGAATTTCACCAGGCCGACATCCCGCTTAAGCCATGCCTTTAGCCTGTCCATTTCCCGGGCCGGAAACATCGCTGTCGTTGATGCATCGCCGGGTTGGCGGTAGTGCCTGTCCGAACGTGTGTCCAGCATGAAAAATGTCGCGCAACCATGGTCGAAGTGAAAGGACACACGCGATGGACGGTCGCCTGCGGTTACGGCTTGCTGCATGCGCTGGTATTTCCAGTAGGCCTTGAGGCCCTGTTTGCGGGTTCGGCTACGGTCCCGCCCGATGTCGCGCCTGTCACGGTGCATGGGTTCCCAGTTGTCGCTGAATTCATGATCGTCCAGCAACATGTAGGCAGGCACCCGGCGCATGATGTCGCGCATCGGAAGCGTCTGTAAAGCAGTTTCGTAAGGAAGGTCAAAACGCTCATCGCTGCGCGTGGCATCGGCAAGCCCTGCTGTGGCGTCTGCATAGATCTGGTCGCCGGTAAAAAGTACAAAGTCGGGCTCCAGTTGCCCTGTTGCATTGCGCATGGTTGCGATAGCCTTCAGCGATTCGGTCGCCGGATCAATGTCCATCAGGCCGTGCGGGTACTGGCAACTTCCCAAGACAAAGCTGAAATACAGATTTGAAACATGTTGCTGCCGCTGGATGTCCTGTCTGTCCACAAAACAGGTTTCGCAGTTGGCCAGTGGGCTTGCAAGCCAGTCGTCCAGCTCGGTTTGGAGAAGGTCGTGTCCTGTACTGCCGGGCGGGTTCGGTACTTGCGGTGACACCGATGAACCGGCGGGGCTCGCGTCCTGCAGGGTAGTCTGGCCGCGCGGGTATGCCACCAATGCCAGCCAGCCTGCAACATCGTTGCCATCGGGCAACCAGTTCCGCGGCAATGCGATATCCACCCAGTTCCGGCTGTCTGCGCAAGCTGAGACAAGGACGGGTGCGCATCGCGTGCGCTGTCCGGAGGTACCGGTCCTGCTTATCGGAACCAGCACAAGGTAGGCGTCCCCGAATCTGGGAGAGGAAAGGGCATGCACGCCAATCGACCGCCCGTCACGCTTGAGTCTTGGTCCTATCCACGGCATTTCGAAGTGCCAGGCTTGCGCCTTTGGGGATGGCACACTGCGGAGTTCATCAGCTGTTTTCAGGAAAGACTCAATGTCACCGAAAACGGCAGTGGAATCCTTGCCTATCCACGCGTCCTGATGCTCCAGATCAGGGTAGGTTTTTTTCTGGAAGGGGACGCTGGCCGCCCTGAAGTTTGTTTCCAGCAAGTCCTGGGTCGATACGTCGACCAGACCATTTTGTGCACCATGAATCGCCAGTGTTGGAATACCGCTCCATCGTGTATTCAGGTTGTCTATGCTCGCAAATTCGCCCCTGCCACGCTGGTTGGTGACACAACTGAAGCGCACAAAATGCATGGTCTGCGATACCGTATCAAGATTGAGGGGGCCGAACAGATCGTCTATGGCATCCAGCGTTTTCCCGCTGAGATTTCCGGCCGCAAAGTCGCGTGCATACAGCGCGTCCATGCGATGCCGGCTGGAGGTCCAGGGTGTGCGTTTCCAGGGCAGTCTGGGGTTTTCGATGTCGTAGTCCGCCTTCGGATAGGGCAGCGAGGACAGCAGCCTGTCTATCAACTGGTCCGCGACACCGGGATTCTTGCGCGCCTTGAACCGGTACCCATCCGGCACCAGCCAACGGCGCAGCGTTCTGAGAATGTAGGTACGAAAAATATTGGCTTCGGTGTAACGAAGCAATGGACCTTTCTGGCTCAGCACTATGCTTTTTATCGTGGGATGGGGCTTGCCGTCGCCTCCGTCACCGTTGAAAGCGGTCAGCGTGCCGAGTTGCGCCGGGGTGATCCAGGTGTCGCTGCCCAGTTCCATGGTGGCGTTCCTGATGCGCCTTGCATCAGTCAATACTGCCATGCCCAGCATCGCTGCGCCTATGCAATGGGCGATGACATCCACCTTGCCGCCGCAGGCGTTCTTGATATGCAGCAATGCTGCTGGTATGTCGACCAGCGCGACCTCCTCAATCGACCACGGAAGCGCAGCGGTAACCAGACCGGAACTGGTACGCAGGTCTATGACCCAGACATCCCGACCCCGGTGCCAGAAGTAATCTGCTGCGCTTTGTTTGAGAGAGGGGTGCGTGAAGGTGTTGCCGCTGACGCTATAGCCATGGATCATCGCAAGCGGTGCAAGCGGCTCGAACGTAGTCGCCGCCGCCGGTTTTTTCGCTTCGTAGCGTGTCAGTCTTACGAATACCGGCTGGGCTGTTCCACGATGCTTGCCAACTGGCAGCAGCGTGATTTGTGGTTCTGGCAAACCCTCAATAGAGCCGGGCAAGCGGTCGGATGTTCGCGTGACAGGCGTATCCGGCTTGCGGAATGTCCACAGATGCACGTTCAGCAGCACACGTGCAATGAACATCCCGAACGAGGCCATGTCCAGCAGCGCACTGGCGTGGTTTTGCTGGCTGGCGATGCGTAGCAAGGGCACGCCCTGGCTGGCCATGAACTGTGCGTCTAGCAGCAGGCTGGTATTCGAGCCCGCAGCCATCAAAGGCATCTCGGTCAGCGTCAACGTGGTGAGTTGCTGCCAGGGATTGGCCCTGCGGTCATAGGTCAGCCGCTTGCGACCTGCCATGGCTCTTCCGGAAAGTAACTGGAAGTTGATCTGGGGAAAAGCATTGGCTTCGGGTTTTTTGGATGCCTGCCCGATTTGCAGTGCATAGTCGAAGCGCCTGACCTCGCCGGCCCGGCTGGCCAGGTGCAGCGCGTCGAGCAGCATGGTCCATATGGTTTTGAAGGCTGACGTTTCCGGGGCATTGGTCGCACGTTTTTTTGGATGCAGCTTGTCGAAAATCCACTGCGCGACGCGCTGCCAGACATCCCTCATACCGCGATTGATTGCATAAGCCCATAACCCGCGCGCTATCCGTTGCGCGGCCCAGGAATTCTCCCGATGGAGAAAGCGCAATGAACCACTGAGAGGCGCTTGCCACACGACATCTGCCTCGCGTTCTGTCTCGCTCAGGAAGCGCCTTGCTTCGCTAGAAAAACGCCGGGTATCTGAATCCTTGAGACCGGAGTCAAACAGACGGATATTCGACTTCTCCGGATTCACCGCCAGTTGGCGGTCGCCCCACAGGGACATCAGTCTGGTGAGGTTGGCCCGCTCATAGGTCAGCGTCAGTTCCATTAGAAAAGACTGACTTTTGCCGCCCGAATTTTTCAGTTCCACATGACCCCACAGGCGCTCGCTGATTTCGATGACTGTTGGCAGTGGTGGTGTACTCGCGGCCGGCATGGGTAGCGCAAAAATGGGTCTTGCTGGCAGGGATGCGGTTGTTATGCCGGTGTCGCTGAAGAATTGCCAATCCTGCCTGAGTTGTTCGATGGCCCTGAGCGCCAGTGCGCTGATGGCCAGCGACGGGTTGGCGCCCAGGGAGCCCGCAATGATGGAGCCATCAAGTACAGCCAGGTTTTTGAAAACGCCGCTTTCCGATTCGCTTCGGAGATTGAACACCTGCCCGTATTCGTTGACCACACCGTCGGACGGTTGGTCGGCCATGACGCAGCCACCCAGTGGATGGACTGTCAGTACAGGGCCCAGCGGCTGGGAAATCAGCTCGCCCAGCGTGCCCGGCAGCAACCGCCACATCGGGTTTGATATGACCAATGCGTCCGGAAATGCCTCTTTGCAAAGCGCTTTCAGCGTTTTATCCGCTTCAGTGATTTGCTGGCCATTGCGGGCCTGTGGCCAAACAATCTGCAATGTGCCCTGCTGTTCGCTGTCACGACCGGCCGCCGGCGGATCGAACGGAAGCCGCAGCATGCCGTTCGCATCGTCATGGCCTATGCAACCAACCAGCAGCGTTTGCCCTATTGCATCGTCGTCTACAACAAAAGGGTCAATGTCCCCGGCCTTCTCGTTACCGTGGCTTGAACCATCAAAGCTTTGCAACCGGGCCAGTGTCCGTCCGGTTGTTACCAGCTCGGCGAATAGCCGCTTGAGCGGCGCGGGCACAGCGAATTCCTGTATCCAGAACCGCGCGCCTGTGCCAGCCTCCCCGCCTCTTACCCCAACCATATTGGTAATGGTCGGGCCGACCTTTCGAGCCTGCAGTGCCTCGTGTTCGTTGGCCGTGCCGCGGGCTTCCTTTTTCAAGCCGTGGACCGCCGCAATGTTGTCACCGTTGCAGGAGAAACTTTCCCCCAGTGTGTTGGACAGCGACAGGCGGTCACTGCGGGAACGCATCAGTATCTCCGGCGAGCCCAGCGTACCCGCTGCGAGTATCACGTGCAGAGCCTTGATCTTGAGCGGGCCTTTTTCCCGTGCTCGCAGTTCGGGCAATGTATGAACAGCATCCAGGATCCAGGTTGGGGATTCCGTGCCATCGGCCGTTTCGCCGGTGCCCGCTTGCCGGGCCAGGGACAGCACGCTCACACCGGTATAGATTTGCGCGCCCTGCTGATGGGCCTGGGCCAGCAGGTTGGTGTCCAGCGATGCCTTGGCACCCACGTTGCAACCTGTCATGCAATCCCCGCAGCCGTTGCATGCTGCCAGGCTCACACTGGCCGGGCTGGCCGGCTGTGACGTCATGGCCATGGAGATTTCGGCGGGTGAGCCTGATGAGGCCACAGCCTTCTGCCGCAGATCGTCGATGCGGTGGAATTTTTGAGGATAGTCCGTCCCGAACAGCGCACTGCGCATGATGGTGTTAGGCCGGTTACCGCTTGCCAGCGGAACCCGCAACAACAACTCGCGCGCCTCGTCGAGGTAGCGGTTTGCCAGTGCGTCGCAGACACGGGCGGGCAAGGCGCTGTTGAAGGTGTCGAACTCGGGTTTCAGCAGCACGCCTGCATTGATCAAAGATCCGCCGCCCAGGCCATTAGCCACTAGCGCGGAAACATCTGCACCCATTCGGATGTCAAAAAGGCCTTCGTGTTTGCCCGATACCTTGCCGCTTCCCTGCATGCCGTAACGAAGATGCCCGGGCAGGTCGGCAAAGCCCGAAGGAAACATGCCGGGTAAATATTCGGCACCGCGTTCAAGTACGCAGACGCTGACCTTGCGTGGTTTGCCTGTGCCTTTGTCGGTTGTCATCAGCCCGGAAAGCTGTTGTGCGGCAACGCTGCCGCCATACCCGCTGCCCACAATCACCACATCAAACACGGTCTCCGGCTGCTTCGCGAGTTGTAATGCCAGATCCACCATCCCTGCCGAGAGGGACCGTGTGCGGCGTGATTCCGCGGCAGGCTCAGCCGGCGTGCTCATGGGCATCCTTGGCGTTTTGCAGGTGCTCAATCAGCTCATCGAGGGTCACGGGTTTGTGCAGCAACGCAATATCGGCAGTCAGTGCCTGTTGCAGCCGGTCAGGCGCGGTATCGCCGCTGATCAGCAAGGGGTAGATGCGCGGGTGCTCCTGCTGGATCTGCCGGATCACGTCTATCCCGCTGGCGCTCCCCTTGAGCCTGAAGTCGGAAATCACCATGTCAATACGGCCGGTTCTTGCATGTGCCATCGCCTGCTTTTCACCGTCTGCAATCAGCACCAGACAGCCCAGTTCTTCCAGCAGCAGCCGCATGCTGGCCCGTACATCGACCTCGTCGTCAATCACCAGTACATGCAGGCTGCTGACATCCACGGCGTCGAGAATCCGCTGCGCGGCCTCCGGCTCTGCCGAATCCGCGACCACTGGCAGACGCAGGCTGAAGCGGCTGCCCTGACCAAGTTTGGAGTCCAGCGTCAGTTCAATTTGCAACAGGGCGCACATGCGCTGCACGATGGCAAGACCCAGCCCCAAACCTTTGGACCGGTCGCGTTCGTCATTGCCTATCTGGTAGAACTCCTGGAACACTAGTTTTTGCAGGTCCTGCGCAATTCCAGGCCCGGTATCGACCACATCAATCACGGCGTGGTGGCCGTCGCGGCTCAGGAAAACGTCCACACCACCGGTCTCGGTGAACTTCAGTGCATTGCCGGTCAGGTTGCCGAGTATGCGTCCCAGCAGCGTAGGGTCTGTCATCACCTGAACGGGTTGCGGGCAATGGGCCTTGATATGCAGGCCGCGTTCGCGGGCGGAAGTCTCCATCGCTGCGACATGGGTCTGTATTAGCCGGTCCAGCGATTCGACCTGCAACTCCGGCTGAACGATGCCTGCGTCCAGCTTGGAAACATCCAGCAGGCCGTCCAGCTGGCCGGATAGTGAGTGGCTTACGCTGTCCAGTATCTGGACGATTTCACGGCTCCTGTCGTCGAGCTTGCGCAGGCCTATCGCCGCTACCAGAACGCTGATGGTGTGTAGCGGCTGGCGCAGGTCGTGGCTGGCGGCAGCGAGAAAACGGGTTTTGGCCTGGCTGGCCTGCTGCGCGGTCTCCAGTGCGCTTGCCAGCTGGCCATTGAGCTTTTTCTCGGTGAAGCGGATGCGGCAGGATTCATCAAAAACGCGAAACGCATCACGGCCCAAACCTGCGAGAAAGAGCAGATAGAACCAGATCAGGCAACCCATACCGACGCCGACCCAGGGGCTTTCGACCGACTGTGCAAACCATATCCATGCGGCGCCCAATGGCACCAGCATGATGCCCGCAAACCACAGGAAAACGCCCTTGTAGCCGCTGGTTGTTGCCACCGATGCAGTCGCAAGAGCGATCAGCACGACTGACACGAAAGCCCGGTGCGCGTCGTTGAACTGGCTGAACGCGAGGACGGGAAGGCCGAGGCAGACACCGTTGGCAGCCAGCAGCCAGGCGATCATGCGGCCGGGGCGGTGGGTGGAACGCACCACACGTCCTGTCATGCTGAACCGGAGCCCGCTGACGACCACAACGAGTGCCATCCACGCAATTGCCCAGCGGGTTTCAACCCGGTACAACAACAACAGGAAGATCAATGTTGCGCTGACAAGTATGCCCAGCTGCGCCCTTTTGTTCTGCTGCAGGAACAGCAGCACGAACTGGTCGCTCACCAGACTGGCCTGCCTGGCATGGCCTATGGTGCTGGGGGCTGGAAAGGTAAGGGCACGAAAAGTCGTCATGGGCCATAGGTTAGTTGCCAAACGCGGAGTGTCAATCCACCGCATGGGGTAAGAAAAAATTCTCTCCTCTTCGGCTTGTCCCCGGTTGGCCCATTTGGGTGATGTGCAAAACCCCCTTTTCCGCAAAGATAGCGGGCTGGAGAAGGCGAAGGCAGGGAGAGAAGAAGAAGTCTGCGTGCGGCTGGTTCCTCGATGGCAGGGGCCAGCCGTATAGCGATCTTCGGGGGTATGGAGGCAGCCGGGACACAAGGTGGCGTAAAGTCAGGCCTTTCCCCACGTCTTACTTGGCGCCAAGCGCTTCCTGCCATGCTTTTTCTGATCTCCCCGGCCAAGTCACTTGACTACGACACGCCGCTCCATGTCGCCACTTACACCCAGCCGCTTTTCACCGACCACTCGGCGGAACTGATAGAGGTCCTGAAGAAAAAGACGCCGGCGCAGATCAGCACACTGATGAAGCTGTCTGATACCTTGTCGGGCCTCAACGTAGCGCGCTACCAGGCCTGGTCGCCCAGGTTTACCGCCAAAAATTCCAGACAGGCTGCGCTGGCATTTGATGGCGATGTCTATGGCGGACTGGATGCCAGAACCCTGAGCAAGACCCAACTGGACTGGGCGCAGGATCACCTGTGCATTCTTAGCGGCTTGTATGGCGTGCTGCGTCCGCTGGACCGCATGCAGCCCTACCGGCTCGAGATGGGCACTGCGCTGAAGACTGGCAAGGGCAGCAATCTTTACCAGTTCTGGGGCACACAAATATCGGATTACCTGAACAAACGTGCGGCCGCAGACACCTCGCCGGTCATCATCAACCTCGCCAGTGAGGAATATTTCAAGGCGGTTGACCTGAAGGCGCTGAAAGCGCGGGTCGTGAGCTGTGTGTTCGAAGAGTTGCGCGGCGGCAAGTACAAGATCATCAGCTTCAGCGCCAAGCGGGCGCGCGGCCTGATGGCGCGCTACGCGATCGAGAAAAAAATCGGCAGTGTCAAAAAGCTGGAGGGTTTTGATGCCGAGGGCTACCGGTTTGATGCAGCAGCTTCGGCTGCAAATCGCCTCGTGTTCCGCCGCAACCAGCCGGCCTGACGACACTGGCACTGTTCGTTTAATACGCATCGTGGCTGCAGAACCCGAACAACCACAGGTCATCACGCCGGAGTTGCGTGCCTGGATGGCCGGGCAGGTAGCACTGGGGCATCCGGCAGAACAGATATTGCAGGCCATCGTCACCGCAGGCTGGAGCCTCGATGTGGCCGCGCAGGCCATGCAGCCCGCTGGCCACGAGATGCAGGCCCTGCAGGTCCCTGCGCTGGTGCCGCTGCAGTCCGGCAATATGGTCGATGCCGGCGACAAATGGGTGGAGGTGACGTACTACATTGCCCGGCCGGAGGTCGCGGTGTTCGGCAACCTGCTCAGCGATGCCGAGTGCGATGCCATCATCAACGCCGCCCGGCAGCGCCTGTCGCGCTCGCTGACGGTTGATACCCACACGGGCGGCGAGGAACTGCACCCTGACCGCACCAGCGAGGGCATGTTTTTTGAGCGCGGCGAAAATGAAGTCATCCGGCGTGTGGAAACCCGCATTGGCCGCCTGCTGGGCTGGCCGGTAAAAAACGGTGAAGGCCTGCAGGTGCTGCGTTACCCGCCGGGCGCGGAATACAAACCGCACTACGATTATTTCGATCCTGCAGCTTCAGGGACGGCGGCCATACTGCAGCGCGGCGGCCAGCGTGTCGGCACGCTGATCATGTACCTCCATGAACCCGAAGGCGGCGGCTCTACCGTGTTTCCGGTACTGGGCATACGTGTTGCCCCAAAGCGTGGCACGGCAGTGTTCTTCAGCTACGCCCATCCTCATGCGTGCAGCCTGTCGCTGCATGGCGGTGAGCCGGTGACGGTGGGCGAGAAGTGGATCGCCACCAAGTGGCTGCGTGAGCGGGAGTTCACTTAACATCCCCTTCCAGGCTCTGTTGCGCAGCGCCGGGGCGCCCCAAGCAAGCAAAGCCCCCTTGGGGGGGGTAACGAGTTACACGCAGTGAACGAGAGTGGGGGCTGCAGGTATGTGTAGCCTGTTCCGCCTTGCAGGGGGCGCGCCTGCGCCCTGGCGTAGCCAGTTGCTAGGCACCTGCTTGCAAAGATGCTTTGGTCGGTAAGGCCATAATTCATCATGAAAATCAAAGCAGCCAATACAGGCACTGACATCGAGATCGAGGACAGCCATCCCGGCGACACCTCCGGTTTGCCGGTGGTGCTGCTCATCATGGGCCTGGGCATGCAACTGATCGCGTGGCCGCCGGCCATGGTGCAGGGGCTGGTCGATGCGGGTTTCAGGGTCGTGCGTTTTGACAACCGTGATGCGGGCCTGAGCCAGAAATTTGCCCATCTCGGCACACCCAACCTGTTGTGGGAAGGACTGAAATACCGGCTGCGCATGTCTGTCACGCCGCGCTATAGCCTGAAGGATATGGCCGGCGATGCGCTGGCTGTGCTTGATGCGCTCCACATTGAAAAGGCTCATGTCGTCGGTGTCAGCATGGGCGGCATGATGGCGCAGCGGCTGGCGCTTCTGGCACCTGCGCGTCTGCAAAGCCTGACCAGCATCATGAGCACCAGCGGCGCACGCGGCCTGCCGCAAGCCAGCCCGGCGGTGACGCGGGTGTTGCTGGGCCGGCCCGGCAAGGGGCTGGATGCGGCGATAAACCACACCGTCAAACTGCTGCAGGCCATAGGCAGCCCGGCCTTCCCGACGCCGCAGGCAGAGTTGCGCGAGAAGGTTGCTGCTGCCGCAGCGCGCAGTTTTTACCCGTCCGGCATCGTGCGCCAGATGGTTGCTATCGTGGCCGACACCAGCCGCGCGGCCGAATTGAAAAACATCAGGGTGCCCACGCTTGTGATTCACGGCAGGGCAGACCCGCTGGTGCCTTTTCCAGGCGGCGAGGACACTGCCCGCCGCATTCCTGGCGCGGTGCTGCAAGGCATAGACGGCATGGGGCATGATTTGCCGCCCGGCGTTGTCGAACGCATCCTCGCCCTGTTGCTTCCGCATTTGAAAACACACACATGAACACGCCTGAACAATCACAACTTGGCAAGAGCTCTGCCTATATCGACCAGTACGATGCCTCGCTGCTCTTCCCGATCCCGCGCGCCGGCAAGCGGGCAGAGATAGGCATAACGGGCACACCGCCATTCTTCGGCGCGGATATCTGGACTGCCTACGAACTGAGCTGGCTCAACCAGCGCGGCAAACCGCAGGTGGGGCTGGCGCACATCACCGTGCCCTGCGAATCGCCCAATATCGTCGAGAGCAAATCCTTCAAGCTTTACCTGAACAGTTTTAACAACACCCGCTTTGCCGATGCACGCGATGTGCGTGAGCGCATACGTGCCGACCTCAATGCCGCCACCGGTGCCGGCGTCGGCATCAAGACCCTGGGCCCCGAGCTGTTTGACCGCGAGCCAGTGCACGAGATGGACGGCCTGAACCTGGACCGGCTGGATGTCGAGTGTTTGCACTTCACGCCGGCGCCCGAACTGCTGTTTGCAGAATTTGATGAAGCACCTGTGGAAGAGACGCTGACCAGCAACCTGCTCAAAAGCAACTGCCTGGTCACCGGCCAGCCCGACTGGGGCAGTGTGCAGATCAGCTACTCGGGACCGCAGATCAACCAGGAAGGTCTGCTGCAATACCTGGTGAGCTTTCGCAACCACAACGAGTTCCACGAGCAATGTGTCGAGCGCATCTTCATGGACATCTGGCAGCGCTGCAAGCCCTTGAGGCTGTCGGTCTACGCACGCTATACCCGGCGCGGCGGGCTGGACATCAACCCTTTCCGCACCAGCCACCCGCAGGCGCTGCCGCACAACGTGCGAACTGCCCGGCAGTGACGGGCGCCATGCGTTGGCATCCGTTCATGAGCAACGCAGCAAATCATCCTTGAAAAATTTCTGCTGCGCGGGAAAAGTCACCAGACCTTTTTCGTCGTTCCAGATCACCCTCTGGCTGCAGATGATGGGCCAGCTGTTCTCAAGGAAAGCCGAAGCGTCCTGCTGGAAAAAACTCCGTACCGTGGCGTCATCGCAAAGATTTTCCCGGGCGCAAATCGACACTTCTTCATAGAACAGGTAAAGCCTGTCCATGGCTGCCCGGTAGTCCGCATCTCCCCTGTAAGGCTGTATGTACTGGTCAAAGTACTTCTGTCTTTTTAGTACCGCCTTTTGCTCGCGCGGCAGCGAAGTGTCCTGGACAAGACTGGTCCGGAAGTCCTTGATTTCCTCTGTGATGCTGTCACTTCTGGTCTGGGCCAGCAGGTAACTTTTGCGCAGGGGCTCCGCCTTGAACTCCGTGACGTAGCTGAAAACACGGTCTACCCTGGCTTTGCTTTTTGCTTCGAGAAACTGCACGCCGCTGAATATGGCGCCAGTCAGACCGCCGAGCAGGGCAAGCCATGGCAGCAGGCGTTCAGGGATGGATTTTCGAGGCCTGGGTGCGGTCTCGATGATTGCCGGTGAGCGCATCATTTGGCCATCCCCCCTAACGCACGCCTGCCTTGGCGATCCGGGCACAGGTCGTCGTCTACCTGGCAGATGCTCCCTGCCTGCGCGGTGGTTTGCTCGGGCTTGGGTGCGCTCTTGCCGGGCGCTTTTTCCGTGCTACCCATTTTGTCCTTTGGTGCGGTCTTCAGGGCATGCGTCTTTTCAGGTGCCTCCTTGGCGAAAGGGCGCTCCTGTCGAGCCGGCCTTTCGGAGTTCTGGGGTTGCGCATGAACCCCTGCGAGCAGTCCCAGACTGCTTGCAAGCGCGACAGAAGCGCAGCGCAGGCGATGTTTTGAAAAAAGCATTGTTTCCTCCCCTTTTGTTTTTGGAGAAACAACTTTAAGGACGGAGGTCGAGGCGCGCCATGCCCCAAATGGTGGACGCAGAGCCTGTGGCCTCAGGTCGTGCCAAGCCCTGTGCCGGGACTGGTCGCCGCCTGCTGTGTGAAGGCAGGTGAAGTTTGCCCGGTCATTTGTGGTGCTATAAAAAATATAGCTAGTCGCGCTAGTCCAGTAAGGGCTAGGGGCTAATTTGATGGTCAAAAACGGCTAAAAATGGCTTTAAAAGACGCTTTTGGAACCCTTCAAGCGGTCCGAAATGCCTGCAGCGATGTTTAATGTAAAGTAAGCTTTACATTTTTGCTGCCGGCGGTTCTCCAGCCTGGCGAATCTGGTCCGCCCAGTCGCAGCGCAGGCGCATGGCTTCATGGGCGCGCAGCCGGAAGCGCATGTACAGTCCGGGCAGGCCGATGGCCACCAGGCAGAAGGGGCAGACCCAGGGCACGTCGAGTGCCAGCGCTGGCAGCCAGGCAATCCAGCCCATCACCCAGAAAGTCAGTATTGCATCCCATATCTGGTATTCCACCGGATGGTCTTCCTTGTGGCTGACGTGCCACTTCTTGACGCGCTGGAGACGGGCAATGGTCGAATGCCGCGGCGGGGTGGGGTGTGCCTGTGCCATGAAACCTCCGGTGGGGATTGAGCATGAGCCAGCCGGGTAGGCTGCCCCAAGACTTCAATCCAGGCTTTCCTACGGATGGTGTCAACGAAGTTTCCAGACTGTGCACCCCAAAAGGTGAAGGCCGGCTTCCATGGGGAATGCAGGCCTTTATCCCGACGCGTCGTCGGTATGGTCGAGATGGGGCGGGTAGCGGTTTGGCTGAATCAGCGCCGCCGCCTGGGTACCACGGTGAGCTGGAAGACGTTCTTTCCCATGGTCTGGCCAATCGTGGTTTGCTGGAGCGGCAGATCTATCAACTGTTCGGCCTGCCAGACCTTGATCTGCGCAGGGCCGTCCGGCAGGTTCTCAAACGTGGTGAAGCCTTCGGCGCTGGTTTTGGATGCCCATGGCGATTCGCTGACATAGATGTAGCCGCGCATCGAGCCGTGGATGTAGCAGCCCAGAAGGTTGGCGGTGACGACACCGGGTTTGTCCAGCGTGATCTCGCCTGTTTTTGCTGGCTTGCCTTCGGGTTTGCCTTCCAGCATCAGGTCAAAACCGACCTTGGTCGAATTGAACTGTTCCGCGCCTGCCGGTGAGGAGCGGATGTGGTGGTTCCACGGGTCGTTGTTGGCGAGCTTTATCTTCGCGCCAGGCGACACCAGCGTGATGGCCGGAATGAACTGCATCTTTTCCTGGTTGATGCTGGCTTCAGCGGGCGGAGGTGTCCTTGGCAACACCGACTTGTTGGCAGGTATCACCACCACCACTGCATCCAGCACCGGTTTGCCTTCCCTGTCGATGACAGAAACGACCAGGTTACCCGCAGAAGCCCAATTGCAGGCGGCAACCAGTGAATAAACCAGCAGTATTTTTTTCATGATGCGGTTGCGCCTATTTCGGCGTGATGATGTCGCGGTTCATCGGTGCCAGCAGCGCCAGCATTTCATTCTGTTTGCCGAAGGGGATGCCTTTGGCGTCCATGCTTTGCTGCAGGACCTCGACCAGTGCGTTGAAGTCCGACTTCTTGATGTCAAGATTGGCGTGTGAACTTTTCATGTCGGCGCCCTTGTAGACGCAGGGGCCGCCGCCGAGCGCGCAGAACTGGTCGACCAGTTGTTCCTTGACGCGCTGCTGGTTGGCCGGTTTGAAGTGCGGGCCGGTGCGCGGGTCTGCCAGCAGGCGGACCATGAAGTCGTCCATCAGCGAGACAAGCCCGGCCTTTTCACCGAAAGCCTTGTAGAGCTGGTCATTGGCTGGCGCCATCTGCGCAAAGGAGCTGCCTGCCATCAGCAGGGCGGAACCGGCAATCGCCAGCGAGAGAAGTGATTTTTTCATGGTGATTCCTGAAATATGTGTGGAGGTTATCGCGCTCAGAATGCGAGCTGCGCCGACAGGTAGTAGCCGGTCTGCTTGCGGCTGGCGGTGGTGGCCGGCACGATGACGCCGAGGTCCACATAGGCCAGGGTCAGCGAGAAGTTTTTCGTCGGCGCCCAGGCGATGTAGATGTCCTTCCAGTCCTGCGACCTCAGGCCGTTGCCCAGGTTTGCTGCGCGTCCGGCAGTTTCCAGCTTGTTGCGCATGAAGCGGTATTCGGCGCCCACAACAACGTTCTTGCTGAGCAGATACCCGATGGAAAATTCCGGCTGCAGCGAATAACGGTTTTCATTGCCGCCCAGCGTTGCACCGTAGCCCAGCAGGCCGTTCTGGTTGGCCTTGGTGGCGCGCAAGGTGCCGTTGAGCAGGAGGCTCTGGCCGAGTAAAAGTTTGGTGGCGCTGACATACAGGTCAACGCCGCTGCGTTTGGCGCCCAGGGTATTCAGCGTGCCGTCCAGGCCGGTCGATCCCAGTGTTTTGTATTCGATGCCGACGGCAACCTGCGGTATCGCGTTGTCGCTGTCGAGAATGGCATCGCCCAGTACGCGCACCTTGGCGCCCAATATGGTTTGTTTCAGGTGCAGGCCAGGCAGGGTCAGGGCTGCCCCGGTGCCGCGGGTGTCTAGATCCTGCTGCGCGATCGAAATTTCATAACGGTCATCGAATGCAACAGCCGCGCCAAAGATATTCAGGCCATAGTCTTTGGTACCCACATTGGTGGCGAAAGCCGAAAAACCAGTTTCGCCCTCGGTGGCATTGCTGCCTATCAGCGCCCAGGGTGTCAAACCACCGCCGGCCGCGCCGTCAATGCTGCTGACGCCGCCGGTCAGCAACAATTTGCCGGTTTCTGCCTGCGCAGCAGCGCCGGACAGTGCCGCACATGCGGCTATCAAAGTGGTTGCAAACTTCTTGTTCATTGGGAGTCCTGTAGTTGGTCGGGGTGAAGCTGCATGCGAATGCAGGCTTGCTGAAGACCATACGAAGGACTGATACATCTGGATTCACATATTTACAAATAGTTAAATTCAGCGCGGCATTGCGCTGTTTTTTGAATCCAGCGCGGAACTACTTCACGTATTCCATTGACCACGAGGGTGATGGTCAGCGCGCGCATACCGTATTTGGAAAGCCAGCAAATCTTGGGAGTCTTATGGGGACGGTTATCAAACCATTCAAAAGTCACAGTGGGTTTTATGGCCGGCTTTTTGTCGTCGGGGCGTTGCTCTGCCTGTCTGCCTTTGGCGTAGTTTCCCAAACGCCTGCGGCGCCGCGGGAGTGGGTCACACCTGCCGCGGGCGATGTGCAGCGTGGTGCGGCGCTCTACCAGTCGCGTTGCACGGCGTGCCATGCGGTGGACAGCAACAAGATTGGCCCGGCGCATAAGGGCGTTATGGGCAGGCGTATCGGCAGCTTGCCGGGCTACAAGTATTCAGATGAACTGGCACAGTCCCGTCTGCGCTGGACGCCGCAGACACTCAATGCCTGGCTGCAGGACCCGGAAGACCTGGTGCCGGGCCAGCGCATGGGCTTCCAGGTGGAGAGCGCGCAGGAGCGTGCGGACCTGATTGCCTTTCTAGCCACGCTGAAGTAACACGGTCACGGGCCTTTCAGGCTTTCTGACTTTTCGTACGCTTTCTGGCAAGGCGCTGTTGCGCTTTCAAAAAAACCAGCAGGCGCGCTTCGGCCGCGCGCATGCGCCGCGCGGGTTTGCTGCCCTTTTCGAGCGCATCCCAGATACCTGACATCGCGCTGGCGTCGGCTGCCAGGTCGGTCGCCAGCGCCATCACGGCCGGGTGGATATACGACTTTTTGCAGACAGCTGGCGTGTTGCCCAACTGGCGCGCGACCTCGGCCACGATGGTTTTGGCGCTGTAGTTGTCAGGCTCCGGGCCGTTGCAAGCCAGCCGCGTCAGTTCCAGCGCCTGCACGGTGCCGTGCCAGGTGCGGAAATCCTTCGCTGTGAAGTGTTGGCCCCCACGTTCGCTCGCTTCGCGTAGCTCTCTGCCCCCCGAGGGGGCGCTGCGCCTGCGGCCTGGCGAAGCCAGTTCCGCGGCCCCTGCTTGCGAAGACACCGCTTCATGTCTGGCGCTGATTCCTTCCACAATTTCCGCGATGTAGTCGTTCACGTCACCCGACCCAACGCCGTGCACCTCGCCGTCATAATCCTCATACTGGAAGAGCAGTTGTCCGGGCAACTGCTGGCAGCGCCGCACCACGGTGGCGACTTTGGGATCGTTCAGCTGCAGGTCCTGCATCACGCCGCTCTTGCCGCGAAACTTCAGCCGCAGTGTGGCGCCGCGGACACCGGCGTGCGGGTTGCGCAGTGTGGTCAGGCCGTAAGAGCCGTTGTCGCGGGCGTACTCGTCATTGCCGACCCGCACAAAGGTCGTGTCGAGCAGCCGTACCAGCGTCGCCAGCACCACGGTTCGGCTGATGGGCTGGTTGCGTTTTGGGGTCAGGTCGCGCGCAATGCGGGCACGTATGCGCGGCAGGGCCTGGCCGAAGGACTGCAGGCGCCCAAACTTGTTGTCGTTGCGCTGTAGCTGCCAGTCGGGGTGGTAACGGTACTGCTTGCGACCGCGTGCGTCCTTGCCGGTAGCCTGCAGGTGGCCATTGCGTGAAGGGCAGATCCACACATCGGCATATGCCGGCGGAATCGCCAGCTTGTTGATGCGTGCAATTTCATCGGCGTCCTTGATCCAGTTACCTTTGGTGTCGCGGTAGCGGAAATGCTTCGCACCCTTGACCCGTGTGAAACCCGGTTTGTCATCGCTCGTGTAAAAAAGGCCGGTCACGCCGGCAGACGAGATGTGGGCGCGGGCCGTTTTAACGCCAGGTTTTGGTTCGGATGCTGCGGCAGGGGCTTTGGATTTTGTTGTTGTCTTGCCGGGCATTCAGGAAGCTCACTAGAAAAGCTGGTCAGTGACGGGATGGTCAGTCGATGCGCCTGCTGCAGGCTGGGGTTCTGCTGCCGCAGCATTCATAACCGCATTCAAATCGCCGGCCTTCACAAGATTGCTGGCTCTTACACCGAGCAAGCGCAATTTCTGTTTCAGATCCACACGCTTCAAACACTGCCCGGCTATTTTGCGAATGGTCTTGCCGTCGGAGATGTAGGACTCCATCGTGAAATCGCGTGTCGCAATCTTGAAATCGTCATACCTGAGCTTGATGCCTATGGTTTTTGCGAGATAGCCCTTGCGCTGCAAATCCTCTCCGACCTTCTCGCACAGGTGCGTGAAAATGTCGCCCAGCTCGGCCCGGTCGCGCACGGCATGCAGGTCCTTGCCGAAAGTGGTCTCGCGGCTCATGCTGACCGGTTCGCTGTGGGTTTCTACCGGCCTGTCGTCGCGGCCCCAAGCCACTTCATGCATCCACGCGCCGCTTGACTTGCCGAAGTTGTCGACCAGCCATTCGGGGTTTTGCGCGGCCAGCTCGCCTATCGTGTGGATGTGCAGCTTCGCCAGCTTCTCGCCAGCCTTGGGGCCTATGCCGTTGACCTTGCGCACATTCAATGGCCAGATTTTTTCTTTCAGATCCTCTTCGTAGACGATGGAAATGCCGTTCGGTTTGTTGAACTCGCTCGCCATCTTGGCCAGCAGCTTGTTGGGCGCAACACCTATCGAGCAAGTCAGGCCTGTCTTTTCAAAAATGGCTTTCTGTATCAGCCGCGCCAGTACCCGTCCGCCTTCGCGCTGGCCGCCCGGTACCTCGGTGAAGTCGATGTAGACCTCGTCCACCCCCCGGTCCTGGATGACGGGTGCGATTTCCGCAATCGTGCTTTTGAACAGCCTTGAGAACCGGCGTACTTCGTCAAAATCCACTGGCAGCACGATGGCCTGCGGGCACAGTTTGGCGGCCTTCATCATGCCCATGGCAGAGCCGACCCCAAACTGCCGTGCGGCGTAAGTAGCGGTGGTAATGACACCGCGCCCCACGTAATCTTTCAGCAGCGGGAACTCGCTGACCGGTATAAAGCGCGGCTGCCTGTCGGGCACCGCATCGAGCGCTTCGTCGACCTTGCGCCTGCCGCCACCTATGACGACCGCCAGGCCCTTGAGCTGCGGGTACCGCAACAGCTCGACGGACGCAAAAAAAGCGTCCATGTCGAGATGGGCAATACGTCGGATCTGGGGCATACCCCGATTTTGCCGTTTCGCGGGCGCCTCCGGGTATCCGGTGGCGCTGCGACAGAACGGGCGCAAGCAGGCGGCAACCGGGTTTGATGCGCGCCCTTTAGAACGTCGCCTGAAGCGTGGCCGTGACGTTACGAGGCTCGCCATACCAGCTGCTGCCGTTCAGAGCGCCCAGTGTGCGGTAGTAGGTCTTGTCGAAGATGTTGTTCAGCGACAGTGATGCCGTGAGGTTCTTGTTGATCCTGTAACCCACACGCGCTGACCAGACCGCGTAGCCCGGCTGCTCCAGACGCGCCGCACCCGCCACTTTGTACGTCTTGCTCTGCAGGTTCACACCGCCGCCAATGCTCCAGCCCGCAAGCGCATCGGTCAGCTGGTAGTTGGACCAGATCCGCAGCATGTGGCGCGGCGCATAGGTCAGCAGGGGCTGGTTGACGTTGGCCGTGGGTCCTGTGGCGTTGCGGTCCGAGACATAGCGGGTCAGGTTGATGGTGTAGCCTGCCGCGACCTGCAGGCGCGGTGCGACTTCTCCTGACAACTCGGCATCCAGCCCCTGGCTGAGCACCTGGCCTTCCGCAGCCGAACATGCGCCGGCAGGGTTGATCAGGTTGCCTGCGCAGTTGGCTGCGACAACGGTTTGTGCCCGGTTTGTTTCAGTGGTGCGGAACAGCGCGGCAGAGGTGTTGAGCTTGCCGCCATTGAGCGCACCCTTAATGCCGGCTTCATAAGTGGTTCCGGTTGCAGGGGCCAGGCGGGTGCCTGCCACGGTGAAGAGGTTGGCCTGCGACCTGAATATCTCCGCATAACTTCCGTAGACCGTCCAGTTTTGATCCAGGTCATAAGACAGTGCGCCATAAGGCACGAAGCGGCTCTTTTCCTCGTAAGGCTGCGTGGTCAGCACGCCGGTTACCAGATTCTGGACAGACGATTTGAAGTAGCTTGTGCGGCCTCCCAGCACAAGCTTCATCGGGTCCGACAGTGCAAAGCGCACAGAACCATACATGCCGTTTTGTTCGGTCTTGTTCAAGGTGCGGGTTTGTGCGCCGGCCGGGACAGTCGGGGCGTTGGCATAGTTGTAAGGATTGAAGGTGAACGGGTTGATCGCCGCGTTGGCCACCGTGAAGGACTGGCTTGTGCTTCTGTAGTCGCGGTACTGGTAGTTGGTGCCGAAGATCACATCATGTTTGCGGCCAAACGCCAGGAAAGAACCTTCAAGCGTGCCATCAAGCGCTGTTTGCTCGCCCAGCAAATTGGCCTTGAAGCTTGAAATCGTCGGGCCAAGATTTGTCGCCGGGTTGACCGTGTTGAACGCCGCGCCGCTCAGGTCGTAGTTGTTTTCCTTCATCCTGGACACACCCAGCTTGACCTTCCAGTTGTCGTTGAAGCGGTGGTTCAGGTCGGTGAAATAGGTGGTGTTCTGGATGTCGCTGCGCGACCATGCGGCATTGAGATAAGTAGAGCGCGGCAACTTCAGGTCGCGGCCATCGGAGAACCTCGGAAGGCCGCCATAGAACGGCGTGCCAGCGTTCTTTTCATAGTTGAACCCAGCGCCCAGGGTCGTGCGTGGCCCAATGTCCGCTTCGACCACGCCATAAAGGACGGTGCGTTTGCTATTGGCGACGTCATAGAAGAAGTTGCGTTCCTCACGAGCTGCAACCAGTCGGCCGCGCAGGCTTCCCGCATCGTTCAGCACGAGGCTGATGTCTCCCTCGGCACGGCGCAGATTCCAGCTTCCAAGGGTCACCTGTGCATTCAGCTGGCGGGTAGCCAGTGGCCGCTTGCGCACCAGGTTGACAGTCCCCCCCGGCTGTCCTGCCCCGTTAAACAGGCCGGCAGGTCCGCGCAGGACTTCAACGCGGTCATAGCCGCTCAGGTCGGGGCTTATAAAAAAACCGCTACCTCGCGTAGTCGGCACGCCGTCGTACTGGATGGTGTCAATCTCGAAGCCGCGGGAGAAGAATGTGCGCTCGTGGCTGCTGCTTTCCTGCACGGTGATGCCGGTCGTGGCCTGAAGGGCGCTGTCCAGCGTCCGGATACCCTGGTCGTCGAGTCGCTGCCTGGTGAGGACGGTGACGGACTGCGGGGTCTCGCGAAGGCTTCGCAGCCCTTTGCCGATAGTTGTTCCGTGTGTCGTGTAGGAGCCGCTGCCTTCAGTGGTCGCCTCCTGCTCGGCGGTGACGGTTACTTCTTTCAGGGTCACGGCGGGTGTGATCTGGGTGGTGGAAGTGGCCAGTGGTGGCGTTGATTGCGCGTGGGCGCTGGCGAAGGACAGCAGCGCGGCAGCGCCCGCTATGGCGCGCAACCTGAAAGTCTGAAACGCACGCGAAGAAACAGGATGGGTCATGGTCTTGAGCAGGTAAGGGGGTTGGGTGGCCCTTGCTCAGACAATGATTGATGGCGATCCGATCAGCGAAACCGTTGCTCTGCCATGCCTGAAAAAGGGGGACTGTAGGCGGCTGGCGGGACGGCATGACGCAGATCTTGCTGGCGTCGCATTTCGAGTTAATGCGAATGATTCTTATTGTAAAGCATTGTTTCGGTTGCGTTAATAAGTATGCGTATAAATTTTTGATGACGGCATTTGCCGCTAAAAACCACTACTGGCTTTGCGCTGGTGTAACAGCATGGCTGCTATCAGAGACCTGCAAAACCCGCCCCGAATGCGCGGGTTGTTGTGGTTAAGGTTACGCGGGGCAGGTGCCAGGCAGCAGGATGTTTCTGTCCACGTTTCGAATGTCGGTATGGCCGCAAAACGCCATTGTTACATCCAGCTCGTTGTGGATGAGCTGCAGCGCTTTGGTCACACCGGCTTCGCCCATCGCGCCCAGGCCATAGACTGCGGCGCGGCCAATCATGGTGCCGCGTGCGCCCATGGCCCAGGCCCTCAACACATCCTGGCCAGAGCGTATGCCGCCGTCCATCCAGACTTCAATTTTGTCGCCCACGGCTTCGACAATCGGCGGTAGCGCGCTGATGCTGGACTGCGTGCCGTCCAGTTGCCGGCCGCCGTGGTTGCTGACCACGATGGCATCCGCGCCGCTCTGTGCCGCCAGTCTGGCGTCCTCGACATCCTGTATGCCCTTGAGCACCAGCTTGCCGTCCCAGCGTTCGCGCACCCAGGCCACGTCGGCCCAAGACAGGCGCGGGTCAAACTGTTCGCGCGTCCACACCGCGAGTGAACTCATGTCACTCACCGCCTTCACGTGGCCGACCAGGTTGCCAAAGCTGCGCCTGCGGGTGCTCGCCATGCCCAAACACCAGCCGGGCTTGCTCGCCAGGTTGATGATGTTGGCCAGCGTCGGGCGGGGCGGTGTGGTCAGGCCGTTCTTGAGGTCCTTGTGGCGCTGGCCTATCACCTGCAGGTCCAGCGTCAGCACCAGCGCACTGCAGCCAACCTTGCGGGCGCGCGCAATCATCGCTTCCATCGCCTCGCGGTCGCGCATCATGTAGAGCTGGAACCAGAATGGTGTTTGTGTTGCCGCAGCCACGTCTTCCATCGAACAGACGCTCATCGTCGACAGCGTGAAAGGCACGCCGAATTTTTCGGCCGCGCGCGCCGCGTGGATTTCACCGTCGGCGTACTGCATGCCCATCAGGCCGATAGGCGCAATCGCCACCGGCATCTTCACTTTGACTCCGGCCATCGTGGTGGCGGTGCTGCGGTTTTCCATGTCCACCGCCACGCGCTGGCGGAACAATATTTTCTGCAGGTCAGCCTCGTTGGCGCGGTAGGTGCTTTCAGTCCACGAGCCGGAATCGGCGTATTCGTAGAACATGCGCGGCACGCGTTTTTTGGCCAGCTCGCGCAGGTCTGCAATATTGGTGATAACGGGCAAGGCTGTCTCCTGCTATGGTTTTTGTGCAATCCGCCCATGTTAGTGGGGGACTGCGGCGCCAGGCGTGAATACTGCAGCGGGCCTGTTGAAATTATTTTGATGGGGCCTGCGCCGATTTTTTAACGCCCGCCCCGCGTACTTCCAGCCGTATCTCGTCCAGCACCTTGCCTTGCGCATCGGTTATCTGCACCACATGCCGGCCCGGCCAGGGCATCCATTGCAGCTGTGCACCGCGGCCAAAAGGCTTGCCGTCCATCAACCAGCGCAGGTTGGCACCTTCGGCGCTGAAGGTCAGGCGCTGGCGTGACGGCGGGATATCGGGGTCCAGCGCCAGGATGGTGCCCGACGTCGGCGCGGTAATGCGCGGTGCAGCCTGGTCATCAGCCGGCGCATTTTTGACACGTTTCAGGCTGCCGGTATCGCCGCCCGAATTCGTCGCCACCACGGTTTGTTCGGTACCGGCCATAAACCATTCCTGGCGCGCCGCTTCCAGCTGCTGGCCGAACTGCGTGCGCACCTGCACCAGCCCGGCAGGCGGCGCCGGTGCGCGGCTGGCTTCGGTCTTGTGCAGGTAGTTCATCACTGCCGCCCAGACCGGGGCCGCGCCGCTGGTGCCGCTCACGTCCCACATGGGCGCGCCGCTGGCGTTGCCAACCCACACGCCGACCGTGTAGCGCTGTGAAAAGCCCATCACCCAGTTGTCGCGCATGTCCTTGCTGGTGCCGGTTTTCACCGCCGTCCAGTAGCGGGTGGCCAGTATGCTGTCGGTGCCGAAAGTGCGTGCGCGTGCCAGCGTGTCGGCCATGATGTCGGTGACGATAAAGGCGGCGCGCGGGTCGATGGCAGCCTTGAATTCAGGTCTCGGGTTGCGCGCCTGCGCAACGCTGCTGAACCGGCCACCATTGGCCAGCGTGCGGTAGCCATTGGTCAGTGCCAGCAGAGACATCTCGCTGCTGCCCAGTGCCAGGCTGTAGCCGTAGTAATCGCCCGATTCCTTCAGTGGCATGCCCGCCGACCGCAACTGTTTCTGGAAAGCATCGGGCGAGACCATCACCAGCGTGCGCACGGCAGGCACGTTCAGCGAGGCACCCAGCGCAGTGCGTGCCGACACCAGGCCCTTGAACTGTCGGTCGTAATTTTGCGGAATGTACAGGCCACCCGCCGTTTGAATATTGGCCGGTGAGTCGTCCAGCAGCGATGCAGCGGTGATGCGCTTCTCTGCAATCGCCTGCGCATACAAAAACGGCTTCAGCGTTGAACCGGGCTGGCGCGGGGCAGTGACACCATCGACTTCTGCCGCCGCACTGAGTTCGCCGGAAGAGCCCACCCAGGCCAGCACCTCGCCGCTGGCGTTGTCAAGCACCACGATGGCACCATCTTCGACATGCCGGCCGCGCAGTTCACGCAGTTGCTGCTGAAGTGTTTGCACGGCAAACCGCTGCAGCGGTGCGCGGACGGTGGAGTGGATAGTGCGTGGGACGCCCTCACCCCTGCCCTCTCCCGTGGGGAGAGGGGGCGAAGACCCCGTATTACTCCCTCTCCCGCCTGCGGGAGAGGGCAGGGGTGAGGGTGCATGCATGGCAAGCAAGCGCCTCGCCAGGTGCGGCGCCATGCCTTCCGATGCATCAAAAGCCTTGCGCTGCAGCGCCGCTGTTGCAAACAGGTCCATGCCTTCGCAATCGGGGTTGGCTGCGCGCTGCGACGGGCCGCCCCGAGCAAGTGACGCCCCCTCGGGGGGCAGCGAAGTACGCGAAGCGACAAGCGTGGGGGCCGGTATTGCCTGCATTAATTTCAAAACACCGCAGGCCCGCTGCGTGACTTGAACGGCCTTGGCATTCGGCGCACGCACCAACGCAGCCGCAATCGCCGCCTCGCGTTCGTCCAGCCCGTGCGCGGCCTTGCCAAACAGCGTGCGGCTCAAGGCATCAATGCCGACAATCTCGCCGCGAAACGGCACCAGGTTCAGGTAGGCCTCGAGTATCTGGTCCTTGCGCCAGCGCGTCTCGATCACCTGGCTTGAAACCGTCTGGCCGATTTTTTGCGCGATGCTGCGGCCCCCCGCGCCTGCCCGCAAGTCCTCATCGACCAGGCCTGCCAGCTGCATGCTGATGGTCGATGCACCACGCGTTCTGGTGTTCCACAGATTGGCCCAGGCTGCGCTGGAAACTGCGCGCCAGTCGACACCGCTGTGTTCATAAAAGCGTTTGTCCTCACTGAGCACCAGCGCAGTCCGCAGCGCAGGCGAGATATCAGCCAGCGCCACCCACTGGCCGCGCCGCACGGTGGCATCGGTACGCTGCCGCTGTATTACTTCGCCGTTGCGATCAACGATGACGGTGTCAGACGGTTTGAACCCACGCCTGACATCATCAAAAGAAACCGCCGCCGCGCAGTTGCCGGCGCACACAGCCGCCAGAAGCGCAGCTGACGCCGTGAACTTCAGGCGCTTGATGTTCACTTCGCCGCCTCCACTTTCACCTTCGCATTCGGCGCCTCGCCAAACATCTCGGGTGCGTACATTGCCTCGACCCGGCTTGGCGGTAGCGCGAAGTCGCCGACGTTGTTCAGGCGCACCGTGTATTCCATCTTCACCACGCCCTTGGGCAGGTACTGGTAATAACTGCGGAAGGCTTCAAAGCTGCGTTCTTCAAAGGCAGGCCAGCCTGCGCCGGTCTGCTTCTCGCCGCTGGTGGCGATCTGTGAGTCGCGGCCCAGGCCACTGCCGAGGATGGTGGCGCCGCCCGGCACCGGGTCGGTGATGGCGACCCAGGTCATGTCCGAACTGGCGTTGACTTCCAGCGTGATGCGCAGCACGTCGCCCCTCGTATAGACACCTTTCACGGCCTGCTCTATCGGCGTGATGGTCTTTTTGATCTGGTAGCCCGCATTGAACGGCGCCTTCAGTTGCACCGCTGCAATCGACTGCAGCGTCAGCCACGGTTTGCCTGCGCCCTGGTGGGTCACGGTCAGTTTGTCAGCGGCTGTTTTGCCCCAGGGCAGGAACATGCTGTTGTTGCGCAGGTTGCCGGGCGAGGCCGGTGCACCGAATAGCGTGGTCTGGTTGGGCGCGCCTGCTGCGTCTGTTGCCTTGATGCGGTCGACCTTGCTCCAGTCCACACTGGCTGCAGTCGCCGCCGCAGAAGCCAGCGTCGCCCGCGTGATGCCGGCAACCGGTGTCGCTTCAAACTTCGCCGAGAACTTGTCCAGTGCCAGCCCACCCCACAGGTTGGCGGTGGTGGTCAGCCACGCGCCTTTTTGCTGGCGCGCAATAAAGCCGTTGGCCAGACGGCCCATGTCGTCCTTCCACGCCGGGTCATCCATCACGGCCAGCATCAGCCGTGCGGTGTTGACATCGCCATTGATCATCAGCCACCACCAGTAGTCGTCCCGCTCGGTGCTGAAGACCAGCTTGGTGCCCTGGAAGGACAGCCGCGACCGTATCACCTGGCTGGCCTCTGCCAGCCGCTGCTCGCGTTGCGGCACATCGGCCACCCGCTTGAGGATGTTCAGCCAGTCGATCACCGCGCTGGTCGGCCACTGGTTGGGCGCGATGGTGATGCTCCCCAGCATGCGGCCCTGTGCCTTGCCGTAGCGTGACAACGCTTCAATCGCGGCCAGCTTGCGCACATCAAGATCCTTGCGCGGGCTCCAGAAGTCGCGCTGGATGCGGCCTTCAATGAAACCGATCAGCCCCCGCTCCATCGGTGCACGCACATCGTCGGGCAGCGCAAATGCCGGATTGATGCTGGCCGCTTCATGCGTGGCAGCCAGCAGGTAGGCCGTCAGTATGTCGCTGCCGCGTGATGCCTCACCGTCACGCGGCGGGAAGTAGTTGGCCAGGCCGTCGCTGTCCAGGTAACCGGGTATCTGGCCGATCACCGCCTGCCACAGCTTGCCGTCGCGCAGGCCAACCGACTTGCTGGTCTTTTGCTCCAGGCATGAAAACGGGTAGTTGGCAAACCAGTCGCGCACACCGTCCATGCCTTCAGCCAGTTTCGGTTGCAGCGACATCTTCAGGCCGCCCCGGCCAGGCAGGGCATCTGCTGGCGGGTTCACGTCGAGGCTGAACGCGCCGTCGACCTGCACCAGCGTCGCCTGCTGCACCGTCAGCGGCACCGCCGGGATGATGCGCTGCCGCGCCTTCAGCGCATCGCGCGCGCCGCTCACCGTGTCTTTGGCCTCGATCTCCCACAGGATGGCCTCTGCCCGGGTGAAGGCCAGTTGCGCAGGCGCCGTCACCATCCACGCCACTTCACGCGCTTCACCGGCCGGTATGTCTAGCGTCTGGGGTTTCAGGTCAAGCAGCGTGGCACGCGGGCTCACTTCTACCTTCATCGCCGCTTTGGTGGTGTTGCGCAGCGTGACCTGCGCGCGGAACTGGTCATCCTCACGCACCAGCGGCGGCAGGCCGCTGATGATCTGCAGGTCCTGCGTCGCCTTGATGCTGGTCTGCCCGCTGCCGAACATCCCGGTTCCGGCATCGGCCACCGCCACTATTTTGAAGGTCGTCAATGCATCGTTCAGCGGCACATTCACCACCGCCTGCCCGTTGGCGTCCAGCATCACTTTCGGGTTCCACAGCAGCAGCGTCTCCAGCAGTTCGCGGGTGTTGCTGCGCCCGCCGCCACCGCCTGCCGCCACCGCCTTGCGGCCATAGTGCCTGCGGCCAATGATTTCCATCTGCGCGGTCGAGGTCTCCACGCCCCAGGCCCGGCGCTGCAGCATCGCGTCCAGGATGTTCCAGCTGCTGTTGGGCATCAGCTCCAGCAAGGCCTGGTCAACCGCTGCAAGTGCCACTTCTGCATTCGCAGCGGGCTGGCCATTGGGCAGCTTGACGCTGACCGTTACCCTGGCCTGGCCGCGCACCGCATAACTCTCTTTGTCGGCCTTCACGCTCACGTCCAGCTGGTGGGCTTTGGTGCCGACGCGGATTTCCGCCAGGCCCAGCCGGAAGGCCGGCTTGCTCAAGTCAACCAGCGCAGTCGGCGCCACGTATTCACGCCCTTCGTACCAGAAGGAGGTCCACCACTCGCGCGGTGCCTTGTAGCCCCAGGTGAAAAAGCTGTACCACGGCACCTCGCGCAGGCGCCCGCGCAGCGCCAGCACGCTGACATACACGTTCGGGCCCCAACCCTCTTTTATCTTCAGGTTGATGGTCGGGTCCTGGCCGTTGAGCTGCACGACCTGCGTTTCAACAATGCCTTCACGCTCTATCGCCACCAGCGCCGTCGCAAAGCGGAAGGGCATGCGCACCTGGAACTTCGCGGTGTCGCCGGGCTGGTAACTTTTCTTTTCGGGCAGCACATCCATGCGGTCATGGTTCTCGCCGCCAAACCACAGCTCGCCCTGTTTGGTCACATAGACCGAACCTGCGGCCTGGATGGTGTTGCCGTCCTTGTCTTTCGCGGTGACGATCAGTTCCACCTCGCCGGCTTCGCCCAGTTTGGTCTCGCACAGCAGCAGGCCGCGTGAATCACTCTTGCCGCTGCAAACGCTGCCCAGGTCCTTGACGTCGGTCTTGTTGTCATAGGTGTAGAAGCCGCCCACCATGCGTTTGCGGCTGGTAGTGACGATGCGCGCCACGGCCCTTACATCCATCGACACATCGGCAGCCGCCTTGCCGGCCAGGTCCAGCGCCAGTGCCTGGAATTTGATCTTCTGGCTGCTGGAGACCCAGCCTTCCGTCTTGATGCCGGCCACCACGCTGGCCGGCCACACGGTAGACACACTGCGTATCGTCTGCACCTCGCCATTCGGGTCGGCATAGGTCGCTTCGAGTGCCAGGTCCTGTGGCTGCTTTGATGCGGGCACGTTCTCAATCGTCACCTTGCCCGCGCCGTTGCGGTCCAGGCTTAGAGGCAGCTTGTCGGCAATCACACGCTGGTCCTGCGATGCGGTGTTTTCTTCCTCGCCATCGCTGCTGTCATTGCGTTTGCCGCGCGGCGGCGAAAAGCTGAAGTCCTCGTAGTCGCCAAAGCTCAGGTATTTGTTGCGCACTGTGGCCGACACCCGCACCGGCAGGTTCACAGCGCCGCCACCCGCCACGTAATTGATCTGCACATCGGCCGGCACGTTCTTGACATTGACCAGCGGCTTTTTCTCGACCGGGCTGACCCGGCCTTCCAGCACCGGCAGGCGGAACTCTTCCACCCTGAACTGCCCGGTCGTCATGCTGCGGTTGCGCCCGCCCTTGTCTTCGTTCTTCAGCAGCGTCACCTCGTACATGCCCAGCTTGGCGGCCGGCGGTATCGCAAAGGTGTTCTCTGCGCTTTGCCCGCCGGTCGCCGTCTTGCGCCAGACGATGGGCTGCGTGTACTTCTGCCCGCTGCCGGTGTGTACCACCACCAGCGTGTCGGGCTGTGTCTCTGGAATGCCAAAACCCTTGCTGGTCTGCGTGCGCAGTATATGTTTCATCGACACCGTCTCGCCGGCCCGCAGCAGGGTGCGGTCAAAGATGGTGTGGGCGATGTCATCGGGCCGCGGGTCGGTGTCCGTCGGCACGTTGAAGCGCCAGGGTTCTATGCCCTTGTGCCAGTCGCTCCACGTAAACGCCATGTCTTCAACACCTGCGGCTGTTGCGCGCGCACTGACGAAATAGGCATTGCGGTAGTCATTGCGGCCGCAGGCGGGTGCCCGTGACGACAGGCCGCTGAAGCTGGCAATACCCTGCGCATTGGTGGTGGCCTTGGCCAGCTCTGCCCCCTGGCAATCCGACACGCGCACAACCGCACCTGCAATCGGCGCACCCTTGTCCAGCGAGGTCACCCAGGCCAGCGCGTTTTCGCGGCCCAGCTTGAAGTGCACACCGAGGTTGGTGACCAGCGCCGAGGTGCGGACATACATGGTGCGGTTGTTGCCGTAGCGGTCATCCAGTAGCGAGCTGCCCAGTTTTTGCGAGGCAATCTCCACCACGTGAAAGCCCGGCGACAGCGGAATGCCCACCACCTCAAATGGCCGCGGGTCGTTGTTCACCGGCTTGGGCAGGTCAAGCGTCTTCACGCCCGGCTGGCCTGCCAGCAATGACAGCATGCGCGTCTGTACGCTGTCCTTGTTCTGCGGGTCAATCACCCTGGGCAGTGGCCCCTTGATGTCGGCTGCCGCCTGCTTGCGGTCTATCTCGTAATCGTCATAACGCTGCACCTTGCGAAACCAGGCAATGATGTCCGCGTCGGTGCGCGGCTGCAGGTCACTCACCTTGCCAGCGGGCGCGCTTGCCGCGCCGGGGCTCAGGCCCTTCACCGGCAAGGCCGCTTCCACATTGCGCAGGGTCACCGGCAGCAGCGCCGGCTCGTTCGCCTTCGTGTTCGGCTCGGCAAAACGCTCCACGATGCCGAACGGCGACGCTGCAAACTTCGCCAGCGGCGGCATCGCGCCTGTCGGCACCTTCAATGGAAAGCTGTCTGCATTGCGCAGGCTGCGGCCCGATGCATCCCTGAAGTCCTTTGGCAGCTCCAGCACATACTGCGACTGCTCGGCAAACACCGGCTTGAAGATGATGCTGTTGACCACGTCGGCGGCATCGCCGCTTTCAGAATCGAACGATGGCTTCATCGCTGCCTTGCCGCCGTTCAATCGAATCGCTTCGGCCAGCTTGCGTGGCACCGGCGCATTGAAGTTCAGCGACATAGGCCGTATCGGCAGGCAGGCCGACTGCGCGTTTTCACGTTCGCAATTGAAGCTCGCCGCAAACGGCTCACGCACCTGGAAGTTAAAACGCTTCTCGACCGAGTTCGCCACGCCGCTCGGCGTGCTCACACCCTTGCCGTACACCAGCTGCACCTTGGCCGCAGGCGTCAGCCGGCGGTTGCAAGTGAGCGTGACAAAGTTCAGCGGGTCTTTGGCAGCCGCCTTCTCCAGCCCCTGCGACTTCAGCAGGCCATCGCGTTCGGAACCAGCCACCAGCTTCACCGGCACCCGCTCGCCCAGACCTTCGACCGAACACCACATATTGGCCTGCACGCTCTGCAGCGTCGCCGGGCCATTGAGCCGCAGTAAAAAATATTGTTCTTCGTCAATCGGCTCGTAACTGCCGGGCCGCACCGAGGTCACAAAAGGCCCGCCGGTGTTGAAGCGGTAGCTGGCCGGGCCGGTCAGCACGGCACCTGCCGGCGACTTCATGCCGGGCCTCACCTGCAGCGCGCAGCTGACGCCGGGCGGCAGGTCGTTCTCAAACTGGAAAGCCCATTCCCGGTCACTGATCCAGCGGCCACTGCCTTTGGTGGCCTGCGCATCGCTGCAGCTCAGGCTCAAGGGCGCGGGTGCCTTCGGGTCGCCAAAGTTGACCGCACTCTCGTCAAACTTCACCACCACCTGCCGCACCCGGGATATCTCCCCCTGCGGCGACAGGCTGGTGATCTGCAAGGCCTGCGCCTGCAATGCAAAAGCCGCGAGCAGCGCAGCAACGGTTTTAGCGACGAAATGAACCACTGAACCTCCTCATTGGAGTTCAAGCGTAGCTGATTTCCATGTCCCCGGGCAGCCGGCAGGGGGCTGCTGAAGCATCTTGTTGCACAGTGCTGCGGGTTGGCGGGCGGGGAGGGGATTGTCCTTAAAATGTAAAGTATGCTTTACATTGAGCCTGAAACCCGGTCTGTTGCGCTGCTTTTTTGTGCCGCGAAAGGCAGTTTGAGGCCATTTTTGGCCGTTTTCAGGCATCAAAAGTGCCTGAAAGCCAATGTGGACTAGCGCGACATGCTATTAAATTTGTAGTAAACGCTTTGATATGGGCTGGAGCAATTCCACTGCTCCATTGGTCTCAAAGAAGTTTCACAAAATGCTTCGCCAAAAAATCGGCCATGACCTTTGTTGACTGCTGCATATCCGCAGCGGGCATCTGGAAGTACGACATTCAGGTGCTGGTGACGTCTGAAGTTTCACTCCCGCTCAATGCCTGCTTCGTTGACCAGCCGGGTCCAGACCTGTAGCTGGCTGGATATGAAAGCCGTCGTTTCAGCGGGTGACTTGACCGCAGGGGAGAGCCCCTGTTGCTCAAGCAGGCGCACGCTGGCGGGCTGGCGCAACCAGTTGCCTAGGTCTCTGGACAACCTTGACACCACCTCTGCGGGCGTACCCTGAGGCGCAAAAATGCCTACCCACGGGAGGATGGTGATGCCCTTCAGGCCGGCTTCGTCAAAGGTTGGCACATCGGGTGCCAAAGAACTGCGCTGCTCGCCTATCAATGCCACCGCCTTGAGCTTTCCATCTTTTGCCATGGCGAGCATGCTGGTGGTCGAAGCCAGCATCATCTGCACGCGCCCGGCGATGAGGTCTGGCACTGCGGGTGCTTCGCCCTTGTAAGGCACTGCGGTCATTTGCAGGCCGGCCAGCCTGGTCAGTTGGGCACCTGCCAGATTGCCTGTGGAGTTGCCGTAGGCATAGCTGAGTTTGCCGGGGTTGGCCTTGGCATAGGCGATAAATTCCTTCAGGTTGTTGACGGGCAGGCTGGGGTGCACATACATGAAGAATGCCGATTGCCCGAGCATGCCAACCGGGGCTAACGCCGTGAGCGGGTCGTAGGGCGGTTTCAGGCGCAAGGTAGGCACCGCCAATATCTGTGTGTTGGTCGCCATCAACAGGGTGTGGCCGTCTGCCCTGGCGCGTATCACTTCACTGGTGCCTATGGCGCCGTCGGCACCGGGCCGGTTGTCAACAATCACGGGCTGGCCGAGCTGTTCCGTCAAACCCTGGCCGATAGCCCTTCCCATGGCATCCACGGAGCCGCCGGCGGTAAAGGGAACGATGAGCTTGACTGGCCTGGAGGGGAAGGGCTGTGCCCATGCGGTGCAGCAGCCCACCGCCAGCACCAGCGACATGGAGGTGCTGGTGAGAATCCGTGCCAGCCTTGATTGTGTGTATTTCATGAGGTGTCCTTTTCCTGTTATCCAGATTAGCGATGCGCCTGGGAAAATTTGAGGTTTACGTTTTTTGTGTAGGTGAACTCAAGCAGTTCGGCAAAACATTCTTCGCGGCCCATGCCTGACTGCTTGATGCCGCCAAAGGGCGCGCCCATGAAGTGCTGGCTGGCGTTGTTGATCCATACATAGCCTGTCTGGATGCGCCTGGCAGCACGATGTGCGGTATCGAGGTTCTGTGTCCAGATGGAGCCTGTCAGGCCGAAGTCGACACCATTGACGTCTTTCCACAGGGCGTCTTCGTCGCGCCACCTGAAGACGGACATGATGGGTCCAAACACTTCCTCCTGGGCCAGCCGCATGTCCGGCGTCATGTCGGCGAACACGGTGGCCTCATAGAAAAAGCCGTTCTGCAAGGCCGCGTCGTCGGGCTGTTTGCCACCGCAGACCAGGCGGCCGCCGTCTTCCTGTCCCATCGCCACGTAACGCTTGACCTTGTCGAGCTGCGCCTTGCTGACCAGTGAGCCCATGGTGGTTTTGGGGTCAGTGGGTATGCCGGGCTTGTGACGACCGGGCAGCAGCGCGATGACTTTTTCGAGCACCTGGTCGTGGATGGACTCGTGCAGGAAGACCCGGCTGGTGGAGCCGCAACTTTGGCCCGACCAGGTGAAGTTCATACCGGCGATAACGCCGCCCACCAGCTTGTCGATATCGGCGTCAGGGTAGGCTACCGGGGCGTTTTTGCCACCCAGTTCCAGAAGTACCGGTTTGAGGCTGTCTGCTGCAGTTTTCATGACGGCCTTGCCCGTGGGCACGCCGCCCACCAGCGTGATCTTCTGCACCAGCGGGTGCCTGGCCATGGCGTCGCCACATTCCCGCGCCCCGCACAGGAAGTTGGCAACGCCTGGCGGGAAGATATGGCCTACCAACTCGGCCAGGCGCAGTATTGAAAGGGGCGCCTGGTCTGGTGCTTTCAGTACCACCGTGTTCCCTGCTGCCAGCGGCGCAGCCAGTCTGGCTGCTGCAAACATCAGCGGGTGGTTGTAGGCCACGACCCGGGCGACCACGCCCAGTGGCTCCTGAACGGTGTAGTTGAAGTTGCCATCGCCCATGGGGATGGTTTCACCCTTGATCTCCGTGGCGAGGCCTGCAAAATAATCGAGGCAGTCGGCTGCAAAATCGGCGTCCATGGCCAGGGCCGAAACCGGGTTGCCGTTGTTGATCGAGTCCAGCAGCGCCAATGGATAAGCGTGTTCACGCAGGACCGCAGCTGCCTTGCGCAGGTAGCGTCCCCGCTCAACCGGTGGGGTTGCAGCCCACGACGGAAAAGCCAGGTGCGCTGCCCGGACAGCGGCGTCAACGTCTTCGGCATCTGCCACCGGCGCGGTGGTAATGGCCTCGTTGTAGGTGGGATTGATGGTGTCGGCATAAACGCCGCTTTTCGGCTCGTGCCACGCGCCCCCGTAGAACAGGCCACGCTGTTGGGGCAGCACGCCTGCAGGAATCTCATTCGCATGCATCGTTTCGGCTCCTTAAAAGATGATTTAGTTGTGCATACGGTACAAGCCGGCGTGCAGGGCGCGCTCTGGCCAGACGCTCAGGTGGCCGCGAGCACGCTGCCAAATTCTTTTTCCAGGCTTGCCCATCGCTGGCCGCATTCGATGGCGCCAGCGCGGTATTCATCGGGCAGGTCCAGGTAGGGTGGGCGCGACGGGCCGGGAACAATGAGTCCGGCGGAGGCAAAGCGCAGGTGACCGATCTGGATGCTGTAGTCCATGAATTTCGCGAGGTCGCCGCCGGCGAACATGGCCGCCTCTGCCCACTGGCATTTCTCGCTGACAGGTGCTGCCGCATCCCAGTCGCGCTCGCGGATGTGCCGTGCAAGTGCATTGAGCGGGCTGGGCGCGCAGGCGATGGAGCCGGTCCACGCCGCCTTCATCAGGTCCGGGTGGGCCTTGGCCATGCGCAGCCAGTCTGACAGCAGCGGCAGGATACGGCAGTTCTCCCCGACGGCCAGGGCGTCGGACTCCAGTGAAGGGCCGCCTACGTGTTTCGCCGCAACCATTTCGGGTATGGCTGCAATCTGCAGGTAGGCCTCGCGGCTGATCTTGCCCTTGAACGCTATCGGGTTGTCATAAACAATCACGGGCACACCCGGGAGCGCCTCGGCGATGTCCTTGTAAAAGCGCACGATCGCCCGGTCGTCCATGGCCAGCCACATCGGGCGGCCGATAAAGAGGCCGTCTGCACCCACTTTCACCAGCTCCTGGCCACGCCTGATGGTGTCGCGCGTATTCAGCGTTGTGACACCGGCAAAGACCAGGCGCCGGCGGGCCACGGTGTCGACCACACAAGAGACAAACTCCTTGAGCTCTGTCCCGGTCAAGGTTGCGCACTCCCCGAAGGTTCCGGTTGTCAGGATGATGTCGGTGCCGGCCTCAACGACAAGGTCCGTCATTCTTGATGTCTCGGAGAAATTGACCGAGTTGTCGGTTTGCCATTTGTCCGCGTCAGGAGTTGCAGGGGTAGGCAGGATACCGGCGACGCCGCAGATGTCGGAAGGAGTGATCTTCATGATTGGAAAAGTAGGTTGTGCGTGGAAGGTGACTGCAGAAATCTGGCCTTGAATCAAGCCATTCGACTTTAGATGGCTGACATAATAATAGCAAGGTTCCTTAGGGTATTTGGGTATTCTTCCGATAATTCAAGCCTCGTAAAAGCAGTCGGAAGCTCATGGATAGCGAATAGACGGCAGATAATCATCCTGTTATGCAAAGGGGAAGCTGTTGAATAAATCCACCGACCTCGCTCTGAACGACGAGCTAGACGACGCCATTGGTTTTTTGATTTCTGAAACCTCCCGCCATGTGCGGCGATCGCTGTATGCCCGTATCGCCGAACACCAGGTTCGTGGCGGCAGCTGGTATCCGCTGCGCGTGCTGTGGCAAAAAGACGGGCTGTCACAGCGCGAAATAGCAGATCGTCTTGGCATCACGGAGCCTTCGGTGCAGGAGATGATCCGCGCCATGGAAAAAGACGGCCTTGTCGAACGTCATCGGGACGAGCTCGACAAACGCAAGGTCCGCATCTATCTTTCTGCCCATGCAAAAAAGCTGCGCAAACCTTTACTGGCCATATCCAACGAGGTCAACAGGATTGCCCTGTCCGGACTGACCGCTGCCGACCAGCAACTGCTGAAGCTCTCCCTCAAGCGCGTGAAGATCAGCTTGACTGAAGACTTCCAGAAACTGGGTGAGGCTCAAAAGATCAGCCCCGTCCTGAATATGAAGGACGAGGCCAGGGTTGCCGCAGTCTCGGTATCCAAGAAGGTTCCTTAGGGTTTTTCGCAATGCTTTGCCTGGTTTGACTCCAGACGCCACACCGATGGCTACTTCTTTCAGGGCAGGATTTCGTCATTAATCGTGACTCGAAGCTGGCTTGAAGGACGCCAAGACCATTGCAAATCTTGCTGCTGATTGCGTGAGATAAATTTGGGGCAGCATTAGCGGGTCAATCTTAAAATGTAAAGTAAACTTTACATTCAACCGAAAACCCCGCCTGTTGGGGTGCTTTTTGTGCCGCAAACGGCTGCTGGAGGCCGTTTTTGGCCATTTTCAGCTATCAAAAGTGCCTGAAGGCCAATGTGGACTAGCGCGATATGCTATGAAATTAGTAGTGCGTTGATTACCCGTTGGGTCAGTAACGGCCCGTCGCTTTGGCATCAGTCGCCGCTGGCGGTTCGATAAGATAGCGGCAACCTGGCCTGTGCCGGCGTGCCGCAGGGCGCCGTACCGGCTGGTGTCCATCACAAAGAAACAACGGCCATGAATATCGGTGAATCCCATCCTGACTCGCTCAAGGCTGCGTTTGCGGCCCGCAATGTCTGGCATGCCAACAGGTCGTCTGCAATTTTTGCTGTGCGCCTGCGCGAAGGCTGTGACCTGCTGGTGGCCTACCTGAACTACTGGGCGCTGAAAAACCGCATTGATTCCGTCCGCCGCATCGTCAGGCTGTACGACGAGGCCGGCCAGCTTTATGGCCGGCATGACGAGCAGGTTAGCGGCAACGGGGCCGATTTTTCGGTGCGCAATCTGTTTGCGCTGGCCGCCGATTTCGACGGTATGGTTGAGGTCGAGTTCATCTCTACCGACAACCTGCGGTTTTCGTTTCCCGCCATCCAGGGGTTTTATCGAGCCGGTGATGCTTTCAGCACGGTGCACTCGGCCGGTCGTGTGGTCAACACCGACGAGCCTCAGGCAGCGCCCAGGCCCAGCCGTGAAAGCAACTGGATCTGCAAGTTCGCGGAAGGCATCACGCCTTTCTTTCATGTCTTTCGCAGCGGGCTGGCCACGGCGCCTGTGACGATTGATGTCGAGGTGCTGTCGCCCGACAGCGAGGTGCTGTTCTCCGCGCAACTGGCGGGTTTGCTGAAAGGGCCGTTCAGCTCAAAACTGCTGCTGCTCGACGACATATTCCCCGAGCTTGCAAGCCACCGGCCCGAGGCCGGCAGCTACTGCCGCGTGACGGTGCCGCGTGAAGGCATCTTCCCCCGGCTGGTGGTGGGCAACCTGCACCGCGCCAACAACCTGCTCGAAGTCACGCACTCGTTCGCGCAGCAGGACGGCCAGGACTTTGTTGCCAAACCTGATGGGGTTGATCTGGCGTCCTTTATTCCTGGCATCAAGCCGGAGCAGCTTGACCTGGCGCTCTACAGCTTTCCGACCAATGCGGCCTCGCCCGTCAGCGCCTCGCTTCGCCGCCAAGGCACGGCCGATGCGCGCATGCAACCCACAGGCGAAACCATGCAGTGGCTGGCAGGCGGGCCGGGCTCCAGATTGTTCAGGTACGAGCTTGCAGAAAATGACCGCCTCATGAGTCTCGATTTGACCGGGGCGCAGGTGCCGTCGCGCCTGAACGTCAGCTACCAGTTCAGCGTGCCCGGCTCACCGTACAGCACCGATATAGCTACCGGCGCCAAGTCCTGCGCCTACCCGCCCAAGCACTCGCACTGGGGCACCGGTGTAGTCGGGGCAGGTTTCAGGACCTTGCTGATGGCCCGCAACATGAGCCACACGCCTGCGGCCACCAAACGCTCGCAAGGCACCGTCAAGCTCTGGCTGCAGGACCAGGACATGCAGCAGCGCGAACTGGAAATAGAAGCCGAGGCTGGCGCCTTCTGGACGATTGACATCTCAGCGTGGACGGTTGATGGCAGCAAGCCGTACTTCGTGCACTGGCTGGCCAATTTCGACCAGCCGTCGATAGAGATCTTCTGGGTCAGTTATGCGGATGATGGGCGGATCTGCGGGGACCATTCTTTTTGATGGTTTGAGGCTGCGGCAGGAACGCGGGCCCGGCCCGTTTTTTTTGTGCAAAAGAACCGCCTACTCCAGATTCACAGACACAACCTCTCGTCGTTGCAGCGGTGAGCAGCAGGGTGACCGGCTTCGCCTCAGCTCCGTTTTTGGATCTGAGGCGTTGCTGTTTTTGGGGTATTGCTCGAGCAAATTTAGAGATCGTACTTGATGGGTTCACGCGCATAACTCGCAGCTTCAGCCCTCAAGCAATCGGCCATTGACTCAGCTGCAGGCGTCAGTGGTAAACCCTCGCGCTTAATGAGGCATATGGGAAGAGCGCTGATTTTCTCGCGGACTACTATCTCGGAGAGTACCCCTTTAGTTATGGGTGTCTCCACCCACTGGTGAGGCAACAGCGCCAGCATATCCGTCCTGGCAAGCAACGCTAGTAGGCCAATAAGAGACTCACACTGCACATTTGCCATCGGTGGCGCAAATCCGTTGGATGTGAAGGCCTGGTCCAACTCCATGCGCTTTGGTCCGGCTGCACCCGTCAGAAGCCAGGTCGCTTTTGTCAAGTCTCCCAAAGATTTTGCCTTCGACAAAGGATGGCCGAGTCGACCAACAACGGACCGCGTACTTTCAAAAACACGCTCAACGGAAAACTCCCCCCCTAAGGCTTTGATAGGTTCCGGCACCATTGAAAAATCCAATGATCCGTCCCTTAGGCCCGCGATGGATATGCTGTGTGCACCCTCCACGATCCGCACTTGGGCGTCAGAAAACCTCATACGAAATCGTTGTAGTGCACCAGCCACAAACAACAGCGAAGGTGTTCCCGACGCGCCGAAATTCACGCGCCCGCCTCGCCCTCCCTTGAGCTGGTGTACTTCGTCACGTGCACGTTCAAGTTCCGTCATGACGTGTTCGGCACGCATCAGGAACACCTCTCCGTAATTGTTCAGAACTGAGCCAGTACTGGTTCGATCGAACAGAGGAGCCCCCAACTCCACCTCCAACGCGTTCACGCTTTTCGAAAGTGATGGTTGGGTGAGATCGAGATGACGGGCTGCTGCCCGGATCCCGCCTTCCCGTGCAATAGCAATAAAGTCCCGGAGTTGATGAATTTTCATTTGTTCCTGATAACCAATGGTTTGCACATCATTGAAAATAGCATCTATCTGCTATTCCGGTCAATCCATAGAATCACGCTCGTTATCCCCAGATGGATACGTTCATTCAATAGGAGGCGCCCGTGAAGCGGGAGCTAGATGCCGAAGTCTTCATTGTTGGCGCAGGGCCAGTCGGCTTGGGGTTGGCCATCGAGTTGGGTTTGCGCTCAATCCAATGTTTGGTGATTGAGCAAAACGATGGTGTTGGCTATAGCCCACGAGCCAACTCACCAATGTTCGCTCCATGGAACTGCTCTGCCGGTGGGGCGTTGAAAAGACCGCAAGGATTTAGGTATGACCGCGTATGCCTGACCGATTCGTCAAAGTCCCGCACCTGGTCGAATCAGTAGCGTTGATATTTTATAAACAACTTATTAAAGAGACAAAGCATGAATAGGCAATGCATGAATTTACACCACGCGATATCTACTTTCTTATTGGCGGCATTGCTGATTGCAAGCCCGGGTGCCCAATCACAAAGCTGGCCCGACAAGCCGGTCAAGCTGGTACTGTCGCAGCCGGCAGGGTCTGGCACAGACAATGTGGCAAGAATTATTTCAGAGCAACTCTCCAGGACCTGGGGGCAGCCGGTCATCGTTGATAACAAGCCTGGTGGGCAAAACATGATTGGGGCTACGGCCGTGGCCCGGGCACCAGCTGATGGATACACGTTTTATTTTGCAACCGTTGCCGCTTTGACGACCAACCCACTACTTTTCAAAAATCTAAGTTACGACCCGCAAAAAGATTTTTCACCAGTAGCAGTAGTCGCGCGGAGTTCCTTTGGATTTTTGGTTGAAAGCAATTCCTCCATCAAGTCGCTAGATGATTTGATTGCAATGGCAAAAAGTCAACCGGGAAAGATCACCATCGGTATTGATGGCCCGCGTACCTTCGCCGGAATGATCGCAAGATTATTTAACGCCCGAACCGGAATCAAAGCCAACCTGGTTTCGTATTCATCCGTGGTTGTTGGCCTGCAAGATTTGATGGGCAAGCACATCGATGCGATCGTGACTGACATGCCTGCGGCAGCGCAATTTGTCAAACAGGGGCGCATGCGTTTACTTGCCACTAGTGGAAGCAAGCGAGTGCCTGGCTGGGAACAGGTTCCAGCAATGTCCGAGACCATTCCTGGTTTTGATATGGTGGGTTGGTTTGCCATAGTCGCGCCGACAGGCACCCCAGCTGTAGCCATAAATCGCTTTAATCGCGACATTGGTACTGTGCTTGCGGACAAGGAAGTTATTGAACGCATTGCTGCGATCGGCCCCATAACCGAGCCTCCAGTTTCTGTCGAAAATACGGCAGCATTTCTGCGTAACGAGACCATACGTTGGACTTCAGTCACCAGGGAAATCGGCATTCTTGCAGAGTAGGCTTAGTGTCAGCAGCCTGGTAGAGGCCATGGCAGCGTTCTCACAGCCTCCTCCAGGAGAAACTTCGCTTTCGACTGGCTATTCAGAATCATTGGCGCCGGTGATGGCATCGAGCTGGAAACAATGGAATATTGAAGGGCAGAGAGCCCCCGCTTTGGGTAAATACACGGCCAGCCGGATTTTGAAGGAATCGGGGTCGGACTCTAATTACAGTTCTCGATGCGATTGCGTTCAGGACGCGAGATATAACTCGGGCGTACACCAATGGATGCAAGGCGGATGTAAAAAGCGGGCCGAAGCCCGCTTTTTTTGTTTAGCCCAGAACAACCTCACCCCAGATTCACAGGCACAAAAATCTTGTCGCTGCCGCGCTGAATCAGAAGCGCCACCGACTTGTCAGACTTCGCAACCGCTGACCGCACCTGGTCTATGTTCCTGACAGCTGTGCCGTTGATCGAGATCAGCACGTCGCCGGACTGTATGCCTGCCATGGCCGCGGGACCGGTGGCCTGTTGCACGACGAGGCCGCTGTCCAGGCCGGCTTCCTGCTTTTCATCCGGTTGCAGCGGGCGCAGGGCCAGGCCGAGCTTGCCCTGGCTGGCGGGCTCTTTTTTGCTGGCGGCTTCGGCGACCTTTTTGTCGGCGTTGACCAGCTTTGCGCTGAGCTCTTTGGACGCGCCCTGGCGCCAGATTTCGAGCTTGACCGTGTCGCCAGGCGCGGCCATGCTAATGACCGCAGGCAGGTCACCGGACGACACCACCGGCTGGCCGTTGACCTTGCGGATCACGTCGCCGGGCTGCAGGCCGGCCTTGTCGGCGGGGCCGCCTTTCTCGACGTTGGAGACCAGCGCGCCTTCGGGCCTGTCGAGCTTGAAGGAGTTGGCAAAGGCCTGGTTCACTTCCTGCACGGCGACACCGAGGCGGGCATGTTCTGCCTTGCCGGTGGCGACGATCTGGTCCTTGATCCTGGTGGCTATGTCCATCGGGATGGCAAACGACACACCCTGGTAACCGCCGCTGCGGCTGTAGATCTGCGAGTTGATGCCGACCACTTCACCGCGTGAATTGAACAGCGGGCCGCCGGAGTTGCCGGGGTTTACGGCAACGTCGGTCTGGATGAAAGGCACGGCGCTGTCATCGGGCAGCGAGCGGCCCTTGGCGCTGACGACGCCAGCGGTGACGGTGTTCTCGAAACCGAAAGGCGATCCGATGGCGAGCACCCACTCACCGACACGCAGGTCGCTGGTCTTGCCTATGCTGACAACCGGCAGGTTTTTGGCGTCGATGCGCAGCACCGCGATGTCGGTCTTGGGGTCGGAGCCGAGCACCTTGGCGCGGTATTCGCGGCGGTCGGTCAGCTTGACCGTGACTTCCTTCGCGTCCTTCACAACGTGTGCATTGGTCAGGATGATGCCGTCAGTGCTGACGATAAAACCCGAGCCCTGGCCGCGTGTGGGCACTTCCTGCGGCGCGCCACGGCGCTGGCCGGGACCCATGCCCTGGCCTTGCTGGAAGCGGCGGAAGAATTCGAGGAAAGGGTCCATGCCCGCGCCGTCTTCACCCTGTGCCAGTGCGTCATCATCAGACACCTTGGTGGTGCCGGTGACGCTGATGTTGACGACCGCGGGGCCGTAGCGTTCGGTGATCTGGGGGAAGTCGGGCAATGCGGAGCCGCCGGTGATGGCTGTAGTGCCGGACGCGCCTGCGACGATGGGGGTGGGAGCTGCGATGGATGGCGAGTGCAGGGCGTTCAGCGCACTCACACCGGCACCGCCAATGACGCCAGCAGTCAGAAGGGCGGCAACCAGCGAGGTATTTTTCAGGGCTGCAGATTTCATGGAGTCATCCTTGATAGGTTGATAAGGGCACACACTTTGTGCGCCGCTATCCTTAACTATGAGGACGTAGTCTTAGGCAGAGCTTAAGCCGCTCAACCCTTGCGTTTTGCCGCGATGTTGCCCTTTGCCGAAGCTGCTTCCAGCACAGGCGCGATGCGTTTGTAAGACAGCTGGATGTGGCGCTTCATGGCGGCGCGTGCGCGGTCTGCGTTGCCGGCGACCAGCGCGTCCAGCAGTTCCTCGTGTTCCTTGACGGCTTCTTCGGTGACCCGTGAATGGAACAGAACCCGGAACAGATGCATGTGGGTGTGCAGCCGGTCCAGCGCATCGGCCATCACCTCGCCGCCGCCGGACATCGCAATCAGCCGGTGGAAGTGGGCATCCCAGTGGGCGAACTTGCCGTAGGCCAGTTTTTCGTCGTCGCGCGAGGGCTCGAACATGCTGTTGGCCAGGTTGCGCAGGTCTTCACGCTCTGCTGCGGTCAGGCGCGTGGCGGCCTGCGCTGCGGCATGTGGCTCCAGCAACAGCCGGATCTGGAATATCTCGGCAAAGCGCTCTGGCGATGGCATGGCCGCAGCGCTGTAGCCGACCAGGTGGGTCTTGATGATCAGGCCTTCAGCTTCCAGCCGTATCAGCGCGGCGCGTATCGGCGTCTGGGATGCGCCCAGCTCGCGCGCCAGTTTGTCGATGGAGATTTTGGCGCCCGGCGGAATCTTCAGCGAGATCAGCCGTGAAAGCAGCACTTCATAAATGTCATCGCCAACCGAACGCCGGGACGGCAATTGCAGATCCAGCGCGTCATCAGGCGTTGCCGGGGTCTTGTGCGGCATGGGCTTACCGGGGGTCATGGGCGGTGTTGTTCAGGCCTTCAGTCTGCGGCGCGCTCAGGCCAGCGGCCGGGGCGTGTTGTTGCGAGCGGTACCGTCGTTGAAGATGTCTTCAACAGGCGCGCCGAACAGCCGCGCAATCGTGAAGGCCAGTTGCAGGCTGGGGTCAGAGCGGCCGCTCTCGATCGCATGGATGGTCTGGCGCGAGACCTTGAGCTGCTCGGCCAGCATGGTCTGCGACCAGCCGAAAGCCATGCGGAGTTCACGTATCTGGTTGTTCATGTCTGGCCCCTGGTTAAACGGTATGTCAAGTGTACTTTACATTGACTGCCTGGGGAAGGGTGTCGGCTGGTTGCGGGGCATCAAAAAGCCCCGCTTCTGCCTGTTTTGAGGCACTTTTAGCGATAAAAAAGGCCTGAAACCCAACGTGGACTAGCGCGATCTGCTATTAAATAAGTAGCGAGCCTGAAAACCTGCTTCAGGCTGATCTGGCGGCTGTCGGGAAGCGCACATCGACCTGCAAACCGCCCAGGCGTGCTGACTGGCCCAGTTGAAGGGTTGCGCCATGGCGATCCGCAATCACCTTCACAATCGCCAGGCCCAGCCCGCTACCGGCCTGTCCAGAATCGGCCACCGTTTGCGCCGTGCGGAAGAAGCGGTCAAACACCCGTTCACGTTCAGCCTCTGCAATGCCGGGGCCACTGTCTTCAACCCGCAGCTGCGACTTGCCGCCATCGACGCTGAGCGACACATCGACGCTGCCGCCTGCCGGTGTGTACTTGACGGCGTTGTCGAGCAGGTTGCGCAGCAGCACCCGCAGCGCCTCGGCCTGGCCGCTGACCTGCACTGGCTGCACAGGCAGACTGCCGTTCACGCCAAGGTCTACCTGCTTGTGCTGCGCATGCGGCAGCACATCGGCCACTGCCAGCTTGACCACATCCTGCAGAAGCACGGGCTTTGCACCAGACGACATGTTGTTGTCACCGCTTTCCTCGCGGGCCAGCGTCAGCAGCTGCTCAACCAGCCGTATCGCCCGGTCTATGCCCTGGTTGAGTCTGGTCACACCGGCTTCGCGGTCGGCCTGGCTGGCCTGGTCGTCAGCTGGCTCGCGCAGGGCCTGTGCCTGCAGCTTCAGCGCAGTTAGCGGCGATCGCAGTTCATGCGCGGCATCGGCAACAAAGTTTTTCTGCGCATCAAAGGCGCCGCGCACCCGGCCAAACAGCAGGTTCAGTTCATCGACCAGTGGCCGCACTTCATCGGGCAGGTCGCTGTTGGACAGCGGCGAAAAATCGTCCGCCGCGCGGCCCGCCACCTGCCGCCGCGCGCGCTCGATGGGCGCCAGCGAACGGCTGATGACCCACCACACGGCCAGCATCAGCAGTGGCGTCAGCAATGCAAAGGGCAGCACCGCCTTGATGGCCAGCGCGCGTGCGCGTGCGGTGCGTGCACTCAGGTCCTGTGCGATCTGCACGGTCTGCAGCGGCGTTTGCAGTGAATAGACACGGTAGCGGCTGCCATTGGCCTCGACATCCGAAAAGCCCAGCACCGCACGCGGCGGCAGCGCCGAGCGGCTGGAGCGGAACAGCTGCGTGCCATCAGGCCCCCAGATCTGCACATAGAGGTCAAAGCCGGCTTCGTTGAGGCTTTCTTCCAGCGGCATGCCCAGCGGCGCACCGCTGCGCATCGAGCGCGCGACCTGCTGCAGGTGGTCGTCGAACATCGCATCGGCCTGCTGCAGCGCGCCGCGGTAGGCCGTGCTGGCCTGCAGCACCGCACCCAGCAAAATTGCGGCCAGTACAAACCACAGCAGCCTCCCCCTCAGTGAATGTGAACGTTGCGCTTTCATTCTTTCGGCACCAGGTAACCCAGCCCGCGCACGGTCTGTATGAAGTCGTTGCCCAGCTTTTTGCGCACACCGTGGATATAGACCTCGACCGCATTGCTGCTGACATCGTCTTTCCAGCTGAACAGTTTTTCTTCCAGCTGTGCACGCGACAGCACCGCGCCGGGCCGTGCAATCAGTGGCTCCAGCACCGCCCATTCACGCGCCGACAAGGTGACCGGCAGGCCGGCCACCGAGGCTTCGCGCGTGGCCGGGTTCAGGCTGACGCCCTTGTGCTCGAACACCGGCCCGGCCTGGCCGGCGCTGCGGCGCAGCAGCGCGCGTATGCGGGCCAGCAACTCGTCGATGTCATAGGGTTTGACGACATAGTCATCGGCGCCGGCGTCCAGCCCGGCGATGCGGTCGCTGATGCCGTCGCGCGCGGTGGCTACCAGCACCGGCACGCTGCTGCGGCGGCTGCGCAGCGCGCGCAACACGTCGAGGCCATCGCGTTTGGGCAGGCCCAGGTCCAGCAGCACCAGGTCGTACACGGCGGTGCGCAAGGCCTGGTCGGCCATCGCGCCGTCGCGTACCCAGTCGACAGCGTAGTGCTCCCTGCGCAGCACCTGCAGCACGGATTCACCAATCATCGCGTCGTCTTCAACCAGCAATAAGCGCATGCAGCGTTGTCCTTTGGGGCACGGATGTCCAGAGTATGCCGCGCCAATCTTAGGCGGGCCTGAAGTGCCCTGACGTGCGTGAAGTGTCCTGCAGCCTTTACAGCCCGACCGTAAGATTGGGGAATGACCATTTCCGAAGCAGCAGCCCCGGCGCCGAAATCCAGCAGTTCGCGTGCTGCCGTCCTGACCGTCGCCGGTGTGTTTTTCCTGCTGCTGCTCGACAGCACCATCCTCAATACCTCGCTGCCGCAGGTCGCACAAAGCATGGGCGTGCAGCCGCTGGCGCTCAGCCCGACAATCACCGGCTACCTGTTGGCCTCCGTGGTGGTGATGCCGCTGTCGGGCTGGCTGGCCAGCAAATTCGGCGGCCGCCGCGTCTACCTGTTCGCCATTGCGGTCTTCATGCTGGCCTCGGCGCTGTGCGGGCTGTCAACCTCCCTGTGGCAACTGATCGCTGCGCGCGTGCTGCAGGGGACTGCCGGCGGATTGATGTTCACCGTGGGCCGGGCGCTGGCGATCCGCGATGCACCCAAGTCGGAGCTGCTGAACATCACCTCGCTGCTGGTCTGGCCCGCGCTGCTGGCGCCGGTATTGGGACCACCGCTGGGCGGGCTGGTCACCACCTACATCTCCTGGCGCTGGAACTTCCTGCTCAATGTGCCGCTGGGTTTTATTGGCCTTGCGCTGATCGCGAAGTTTGTGCCGCGCGACCAGTTGAGCAAGGAGTTGCCGATGGACTGGCCCGGCGCCATCATGACGGCCGCCGGCCTGGGCCTGCTGTTTGGCGGGCTGGAGATGACAGTGCTGGCAGCGGCTGACACGACACGCTGGCCGCTGTCGGTTTTCCTGGCGGGCTCTGGTGCAGGTTTGCTGGTGATGGCCTGGCGCCACCTGCAGCGCGTCAAACACCCGGTCATCAGCCTGACGCCGTTGAAGGAGAAAACCTTCAGGCTGGCCACCTCGTCGGCCGGCATCTTTTCTGCAGCCTGCCTGCATGCCACGCCCTACCTGTTGCCGCTGGGCCTGCAGGTTGGTTTTGGCCTCAGCGCGGCTGCTGCGGGCGCGATGATGCTGCCCTACTTTCTGGGCAACCTGCTGATCAAGTCAGTCACGACACCGCTGCTGCGGCGCGCCGGTTTCCGCACGGTGCTGCTGGTCGATGGCGTGTTGGCCATGCTGCTGGTCGCAGCCTTCAGCCTGCTGTCGCCACAAACACCGTATGTCATCACACTCACCGTGCTGTTCGCAGCAGGCGCGACACGCTCCATGCTGTTCACCGCCATCAACACACTGGCCTTTGTAGACGTTGACCAGGCCGAACGCGGCCACGCCGCAACGCTGACATCGATCTCCCAGTCGCTGGGGCAGACGCTGGGGATTACCGGTGCGGCGCTGTTGCTGGCGGGTGCGCAGGCGTATCACGCGGGGGCAGCCTTGAGTGCTTCTGATTTCAGGATTGCGTTTGTGGGGGTGGCGATTGTGGGGCTGCTTAGTTTGTTGCCTTATTTGAGCTTGACTTCTCAGGATGGGCATGAGGTTATTCGGGGTTGATTTGTTTGAAGGTTGTGCCCTTCACTACCAGGCCGGGGGTAGCCCGGCGGCTAGTCACTTTTCTTTTGCTTCGCCAAAAGAAAAGTAACCAAAAGAAAAGGCGACCCCCAGTCCGCGAAGTTTTTGGGGTCAGAGCCCAAATTCACCGAGCCTTCGGCTCGCCCGAAGGGTGCAGTGCATGCACTGCAGTGAAATTGGTGTCTGACCCCAATAACTTTTCCCTGCGGTGCTCGATTACGTCGGCGGGAAAAACAACTCGCCTACGGCTCAAACAAGTTTTTCCCCTTTATGCCGACTCCATCTCCGCTCCTCGGCGCGGCCAGCAGGGGTGGAAGACCTGAATGCGGACTCCGCCTGCAAGCACGAAGCGCTTGCAGGCTCCCCGAATCCGAATTCAATTCCCCAACCCCGTGGAGGCTGGGCCGAGCAGCGCAGGTTGCCCGTAACGAAGTGAAGGGACCCAGACGTCGGGTCGCCTTTCTTTTCGTTAGGTTTCTTTGGCGAAGCAAAGAAAAGTAACTCGCCTGCCGGGGCGACTCCCGGCCTGGCAGTGAAGGGCACAACCTCAACAAAAAACCAGAAATAATCCCCAAAAATCCCAATCTTCAAGGAACTTGCTATCCTCAAAACCACACCAAACCGCTTGCCCGAAATTCCACATTCCCCGCCCCATGAAGGTCCGCCCGTCACTGAAAGCCCGCCTGCCCCATCAGCTGATGCTGCTGGCCGCACTGGCCTGTGCACGCCCGGCACTTGCCGAGTTGCCGGCCCGGCCGATAGCAGCGGTTGAAACGGCTGTTGCCGCCGACAAGCTGGTGGTTGCTTCCGGTGCTTACCAGCGCTGGCAATCGGCCCTGTCGGCGTTTTCAAAGGCCGACAGGGAGCGCCAGCCCGTCAGTGATGCGGTGCTGTTTGTCGGCAGTTCGACGATACGGCTTTGGTCCAACCTGTCCGATGATTTCCGGCAGGTGCCTGTCATCATCAACCGCGGTTTTGGTGGCTCGACGATGGCGGACTGCAACTCGCTGGTGCGTGAACTGGTGACGCAATACAAACCGCGCCAGGTGCTGGTGTATGCCGGGGACAACGACCTGGCCGAGGGCCGCTCGCCTGAAGAAGTGCTGAAGAGTTTTTCAGACTTTGTGCGCAGCGTGCGCAGCGAACTGCCGGTGACGCGCATTGCCTATATCTCTATCAAGCCCAGCCCGCTGCGTGCCAGCCTGATGCCCGCGGCGCGCAAAACCAATGCGCTGATTTCGGCATTCATCAGGACGCAGCCGGAGTTCATCAGTTATATCGATGTCTTCAACCCGATGCTGAACGAGCAGGGCCAGCCGCGTGCGGAGTTGTTCCTCGGGGACCGTCTGCACATGAACGCTGCCGGCTACCAGCTCTGGCAGTCGGTCATCGTTTCCCATCTTCCTGCACCACAGGCACTGCTACTGCCTGCGCCGCAACTGGTGGCCAGCCCGCTGCGCCGCTAGTTTCCGCAGGCGCATCCTTCAACCCCTGCGGGTGGTCCAGCCGCAGCGCGATCAGCGCTACCGCATACAGCAAGGCGAGGCAGGCCGCGACCAGCGCCGCATCGACCCACCATGGGTGCAGCCACGGGTTGGAGCCGAGAAAGGCCAGCGCCAGTAACACCACCACCAGGTGCGCGCAAAACACCGGCAGCGAGGCGGCTCCCAGTTTCTCCAGCCAGCGCAGGCGCGGCAGGTGGGTTTTCAGCCACGGGCCGAAGTGGATCACCAGCACCACCAGTGCCAGCAAATCCAGCAGGCGCAGCGGCCCCAGCAGCCATTTGTCGAACAGCAAATTCAGTTGTTCGTCAGCGCCGAATGCCGCCTGGCCCTGCACATGGCGCCACACCAGCCCGACCAGCGCCAGCACAACAGCGAGCGCCACCGCCCAGCGCGGGAAAACAAAAGGCCTGACCTGCTCGGCGCCCTGGCGTGCGCCCATCCAGAGGCCGGCAACCCATAGCAACTGCCATGAGAAGGTGGCAAAGGAGCCGGTTTCATGGAAGGGCACGCTGAGGCCCGTCAGTGCCACCGTGGCCTGGTAGACCCACAGGCCCAGGCCGAGCTGTGCCAGCACCCACAGCACCATGCTGGTGAACAGCACCGGCGCCCAACCCCGGCGCAGCGCAAATGCCAGCACCCACGGGCTGGCCAGCATGAACAGGATGTACATCGGCAGGATGTCCAGCAGCGGCGGCGTGTAGATGAGCAGCAGGCCTGTTATCAGCGCGTTGACCGGGTGGGCGAGATAAAAGGACATCAGGTCGTTGACCGCAGCCTGGTGAATGCGCAGGCCGACTGCTGCAATCGCCGTGAACAGAAAGATCAGCGTTGCGGAGTGGCAGGCATAGACCTTGAGCGCGCGCCGCCAGAACGCGTTCTGCATCGCGTCAATGCCTTTTTTGCGCGCCAGCCGTGAATAGACCATGCCGGCCATAAAAGCCGACACCAGCACAAAACCTTCAGCCGCAGAAACAAAACCAAAGGGCTGGCCCAGCGGCGTGTTCAGCCGTGTCGGCAGATGGGTAAACGTCATCAACAGCAGCATCAGGCCGCGCAGTGCGTCCAGTTCCCAGCGGCGGGTCATGATGCTTGGTTTTTCTGGGCTGGGGGCATGGGATGGTTGAATGGTTTTTTGGGGGGAAGTTCCTTTGGCGCTTCTCCGGAGCTTGAGTTGCTACCAGGCAATCCGTGCATCTTCCAGCAACGCCATTCAAGCCGGTGCCCATCTGCAAACAAGAATGCACCTGCAAGCGGGCCATCCGCCCAGAGGCGACAATAAATGTCCGACGCCTTCCAATGACCCAGACCACACCCCATTCGCAGCCCGCCAAGTCCGGCGGCCTGATAGAACTCTTCATTACCCTGGCCATTCAGGCCATGGCCTCGATGGCCGTGTTGAGTTTGCCGGTGGTGGCACCTGTCGTCGGTGCTGCGCTGGGTATCTCGCCACTGTTTGCGGGGCTCTATATCGGGGTGGTTTATGTGGGAGCGGTGACCGGCAGCCTGGCGGCTGGTGCCATCGTGCAGCGCTGGGGCCCGGTGCGCGTCAGCCAGGCCGGGCTGGTGCTGGGCGGGCTGGGGCTGGCGCTTTGCTGCACCGGTTATTTGCCGGCGATGGCGGTGGGCTCGCTGCTGATGGGGCTGGGGTATGGGCCTATCACACCGGCCAGTTCTCACCTGCTGGCGCGCAGCACGCCTGCGCACCGCATGTCGCTGATTTTTTCAATCAAGCAAACCGGCGTGCCGCTGGGCGGCATCCTGGCCGGCGCCATCGTGCCGGGCCTGATGCTGTCGGTCGGCTGGCGCTGGGGCCTGGGCAGTGTGGCGATAGCCTGCCTGGCGTGCGCGGTGCTGGCGCAGCCGCTGCGTGCACGGCTGGATGCCGAGAAAGACGCATCTTCTGCGCTCAACCTGGGCAAGCTGGCCGAACCGGCGCGCATGGTCGCCGGTCATACCAACCTGCGGGCGCTGGCCATCTGCTCTTTCTTCCTGTCGGCTTCGCAACTGATACTGACGACTTACACCGTTGTCTACCTGCATACCGAATTGGGCTTTGGCCTGGTCGCTGCGGGCCTGGCCCTCTCCGTCAGCCAGCTGGCCGGCGTGATAGGCCGCGTTGCCTGGGGTCATATTGCGGACAGCGGCCTTGGTGCCATGCGCACGCTGACGCTGCTGACCTTCATCAGCGTGCTGTGCTGCGTGGGCACCGCGTTGCTGCGCTCAACGACACCGATGGCCGTGGTGCTGGTCCTGCTGGCAGTCTATGGCGGGACGGCGATTGGCTGGAATGGTGTTTTCCTCGCCGAGGTGGCACGCCAGGCACCCACAGGTTTTGCAAGCATGGCGACTGGTGGCGTATCGGCTTTCACCTTTTTTGGGGTGGTGGTGGGGCCACCTGTTTTTGCGGTGATTGCCGGTACCGCTGGCAGCTACCGCGTGGCTTACCTGCTGCTGGCCTTGCCGCTGGCCTGGTGCTGCTGGCGCCTCTGGCGCAACTACCGCGAGTCGACAGCCGCCACCTGATTTGCCGGCGCGCATCAGGGTACGGGTTCGCGTGCCACTTCGTAAACCAGTTCACGCAAAAATTTCACCGACGGGTCGCTGGCGATGCGCGGGTGCCAGTACTGCCGGATCGTGATCGCCGGAATCATCTTGGGCAGGCGCACGATCTTCAGCGCCACTATCGGCGACAGCAACTCGTACAGCTCGCGCGGAATCACCGCCACCATGTCGCTGGCCGAGACAATGAATGGAATCGCCGCGATGTGCTGGGTACTCATGGTCACGCTGGCCGTGAAGCTGGCCTTGCGCAGCTGGCTTTCCAGCCAGCCGGTGGTGACGGGTATCGAGCCGGTGTGCACCTTGCGCGCCAGGCTGAATTCTTTCCACGACATGCTGCTGCCTACACGCGGATGGTCCTTGCGCGCAATGCAGATGTAGTCGCGCTGGTACAGGCGCTGCTGGAACAGGCGTGTGTCCGAGGTGGCAAAAAAACCGGCAGCAAGGTCGAGCTCGCCGGACTCCAGCGCAGCGCTGAGGTTGTCGGAGTTGGTCTGCACCGGTGACAGCACGGCATGGGGTGCCAGTTCATACAGCCGTTTGACCAGCCGTGGCACCAGCGTGATGGCACCCAGCTCGTTCATGCCGATGCGGAATTCGCGGGTGCTGGTGGCCGCATCGAAACTCTGCAGTCCGCCGATTTCGGTTTCCATGATGCGCAGTACGCGCGCTGCCGGCTCGGCCAGCCGCTGTGTGAACGGCGTGGCGGCCATGCGGTTGCCGATGCGCACAAACAGCGGGTCGCCGAAACGTTTGCGCATGCGGTCGAGGTGGTAGCTTAGCGCCGACTGTGTGGTGCCCAGCACCTGCGCTGCGCGTGTCACGGTGCCGTGTTCGATCAGGGCCAGCACCGCTTTCAGGTCAGCCAGTTCGGGTTGTGGGTCATCAAATTTATTCATAACCTGTATCCAGCTAATGATCTTTCCAATTATGTGCCACTTGCTTAAGCTTGGCGCCTGATCAGATGACAACAGCGGTGCCGGTGGTTTGCCGGCTCCAGGATGGAGACAATGAAAACACCCCACAAGGCCGGCGAAGACGCGGCCGTATTGATCATCGGTGCCGGCCCTGCCGGCCTGTCGCTTGCCGTTGAACTGGGCAGCCAGGGCCACCGCTGCATCGTCGTGGAGCGCCATGACCGTGTTGGCTACGCGCCGCGTGCCAAAACCACCAATGTCCGGACGCGCGAGCTGATGCGTCGCTGGGGCATCGCCGGGCGGCTGGCGGCTGAATCGCCGTTTGGTGTGGACTACCCATCCAATGTGGTGTTCGCCACGCGCCTGGGTGGCCGCGAACTGCATCGCTTCCCGAACGGCTTCAACTGCAACCCGGCGCGGGACGACAGGTATTCGGAACATGCGCAATGGATTCCGCAGTACAAGGTCGAGGCCGTGCTGAAAAGCCGCGCTACTGAAATGCCCTCGGTTGATATCCGCTTCGGCACTGAGCTGAAGGAATTTGAAGACCACGGCGACCATGTCAGCGCGACCCTGCGTGATGTGTCGACCGGCGCTGAAACAGTTGTCAACGCGGCCTGGCTGGTCGGAGCGGACGGCGCGCGCAGCACGGTCCGCGAAAAGCTCGGCATCAAGATGAGCGGCACCTCGCCGCTCTCGCATAACCACAACATCATCTTCCGCTCGCCCGGCCTGGCCCAGCGCCACAAGCTCGGTCCGGCCGTCATGTACTGGCTGGTCAATGAAGAAGTGCCCGCTGTGGTCTCGCCGCTGGATGTGGGTGATCGCTGGACCTTCGGATGTCCCAGACTGCTGGATGCGTCGTCCGACCCTGCCACCCTGATCCGCCTGGCGCTGGGACTGGACAGCGAGGTCGAGATTGAAATCCTCAGCCGTGACGAATGGACGGCGCACCAGCTGATTGCCGACAAGTATTCGCAGGGCCGCACCTTCCTGATAGGCGATGCCTGCCACCTGCACCCGCCTTATGGCGGCTACGGCATGAACATGGGCATAGGCGATGCGCTGGACTTCGGCTGGAAGCTGTCTGCGGTGCTGTCGGGCTGGGGCGGTGAGCAACTGCTGGCCAGTTACGAGATAGAGCGCCGGCAGGTGCATGAACGTGTCATCGCCGAATCAGTGGCCAACCATGCACACACCTCACGCAAGCTGGTCGTGCCCGGCATGGAAGAAGACAGCCCCGCCGGCGAGGCCATACGCCAGGAGCTGTCGCAGATGCTGGCGGAGACCAAACACCGCGAGTTTTACACCCTCGGCGTAACGCTGGGCAGCCGCTACCGCCATTCACCGGTGCTGTCGGGTGAGACCTCCTCTGCAGGTGATCCGCCGGAATCTACCGACTACACGCCGCTGGCTCGGCCCGGTTGCCTGGCCCCGCATGCATGGCTCACCGCAGACAAAGAGGACCGCAGTACCGGCGCTTCGCTCTACGACCATTTCGATACCCGCGGTTTCACGCTGCTGGTGACACGCAAGGATGCGGCGGACGCTGCAGGCCCGGTGGTCGATGCCGCTTCGGACCAGGGCATTCCGCTCAAGGTGCTGTCACCCGGCCTGGCGGCGCTGCGCGAGCTGTATGGCTGCGACTACGCACTGATACGCCCCGACCAGTACATCGCCTGGTGCGGCAACAGCCTGGACGACGCATTCGACGTGCTGGCCCGCGTGACCGGCAAATCGCTGGAGGCCGTGGCCTGAGCACAAGTTTTTGACAATTCAGTTTTATTTCAAAAAGGAGACATTGATGACCCCATTTTTCAAACGCCGCGCAGTCCTGGCTGCCTGTGTCACTTCACTTCTGGGTACGGTGACGGCCTACGCACAGACACCGGCACCGGCGGCATGGCCCAGCAAGCCCGTCCGCATCTGGGTGCCGTCACCAGCCGGCACAGCGCCTGACATCATCGCGCGGGTATTGGGTGACAAACTGTCCAAGTCCTGGGGCCAGCCGGTGATCGTCGAAAACCGGCCCGGCGCCGGCGGCATGATTGGCCTGACTGCCATCAGGAACGGCCCGCAGGATGACCACACTTTCGCATTTGTAGCAGCGTCGGTGCTGACCCTGTCGCCTTACATGTTCAAGACCTCTCAGGGTGATGTGACACGCGACTTTGTACCTGTGGCGCTGGTGGGCGAGAGCCCGATGATGCTGGCAGTCAGCGCGTCTTCACCGGCCAACTCGCTGGCCGACGTGCTGGCCCTCGCAAAGAAGGACCCAGCCAATTTTGTCGTGACATCGCCCTTCATTTACTCGGTGCCGCACCTGGCCGGAGAGGTACTGTCGAAGGCAGCTGGCATCCCCATGCGCGCCGTGCCTTATGCCAACAGCGGTGCAGCGATTGCAGCGGTGATGAACAACGACGCGCAGGTCATCATTGACGGCATTCCGCCGATTGAGCCCATGGTGAAGGGCGGCAAGCTGAAAGCGATTGTTGCGTTCTCCGAGACACGCCTGCCCAACCGGGCGCAAACAGCCGTCGCCGCAGAAACCTTTCCAGGCATGGTCATCAACGGCTGGTTCGGTGTGGTGGCGCCCAAGGGCACCAGCGCCCAGGCGATTGACCGCGTGAACCGCGACGTGGCGGCGGCTGTCAAGACACCGGAACTGGTGGAGCGTTTCGACAGCCTCGGTGTGTATGCCAAAAACCTGACCCCGGTGCAGTTCGGTAAATACTGGAACGATGACCGTACGCGCTGGGAAAAAGTGCTGCAGGACGTCGGCGCCAAGCCGCAGTAAGCCCTCACGGCCACCCGGCCACGGGCCGGTGTGGCATCAATAACAGGAACACGCTTCATGAAAATCGACATCCAGTCCGCGTACATCGTGGTGGAAAGCAGCAGCCCTGCAGCAGTCAAAAAATACCTCGGCGAGGTGATAGGGCTGATGCCCGGTGCGCCGACGGCAGCCGGAGCATCGACCTTCCGTGTCGATGGCAAGGCGCAGCGGCTGGTGCTGGCAGAGGGCCAGGCCAATGATGCTGTCGCCATCGGTTTTGAGGCCACCAGCCGCGAGGCCTTTGATGCCGCTGTGGCTCGCCTGCGCAAGCTCGGCCTGGACCCGGTGGCCGGAACGCCTGCAAAAAATGCCGAACGCCGCGTGAAGGAGATGGTGTGTGTGCCGTCACCGTGGGGCGTGCCTGTGGAACTGGTGCTGGGCCTTGAAGATGCGGCCGCGCCGTTTGGCAGCGCCATGTACCCCAACGGGTTCGTCACCGGTAACCAGGGTTTTGGCCACTTCGTTTTTGGTGTGGCTGGTGAAGCCGCCTACCAGGCGTCCCGCACATTTGCGCTGGAAGGCCTGGGGCTCAAGCTGTCCGATACGCTGCGCCTGCCGATGGGCCCGGTCGAACTGAATGTCTCGTTCTTTCACTGCAACGCGCGCCACCATTCGCTGGCGATCGCGCAGATTCCTGCGCCGGCAGTGCCGCAGAAACTGCACCATATCAACTTCGAGGTCAGGCAGGTCGCCGATGTGGGCGCGGCTTTCGAACGCGCACTGGCTGCGGGCACGCCCATCGCCAACATGCTGGGCCAGCACGAAAACGACGGCATGGTCAGTTTTTACAGTGTCGGCCCCGATGGCTGGCAGGTCGAAGTCGGCGCCACCGGCCGCCAGATCACCGACAATTGGGATGACGTTCGCGAATACAACCGCATCAGCATCTGGGGCCACCAGCCCCCTGCGGTGTTTGCGCAGATGCAGGGGCTCACCGGCTCCTTAACCGCACCGGCTGCTGAAGCTGCCGTTGCCTGAGTCCAATCCATTATTCTGAAGAGACATTCATGAAACTCGTTACCTTCTCGTGCCGCGGGCACAACTCCATCGGCAAGATTGTTGGCGACCAGGTCGTTGACTTGCCGGCTTCCGATGCCGCGCTGCCTGCCACCATGCGCGAACTGCTGGCCGGCGGCGCTGCGATGATGCAGCGCGCTAGCGACGTGGATGCCGCCAAGGCCGTGACCTGGCCGCTGGCCGATGTCCGCCTGGAAGCGCCCGTGCCCAACCCGAGCAAGTTTCTCGCCATCGGCATGAACTACGCCAAGCACGCGGCAGAGGCCGTCAAGCTTGGCGTGCAGGTGCCCGACACGCAGGTCTGGTTCAACAAGCAGGTGTCCTGCGTCAACGGCCCGTTTGACCCGGTGCACATGCCCAAGGTGTCAAGCCACCTCGACTATGAAGCCGAACTGTGCGTAGTCATCGGCAAGCGCTGCCGCCATGTGTCCGCTGCCGATGCGCGTTCGGTGATCGCCGGCTACATGGTCTGCAACGACGTCTCGGTGCGCGACTGGCAAAAACGCTCGGCCACCATGACGCTGGGCAAGTCCTTCAACACCACCGGCCCGATAGGCCCGTGGATAGTGACCGACGACGATGTGGCCGACCCGCACAACCTGAACATGCGCATGCTGGTCAACGGCCAGCTGAAGCAGGAAGTGAACACCGGCGAGATGGTGCACAACATCTTCGAGCAGGTGGCTTACCTGTCGACCGTGATGACACTGGAGCCGGGTGACCTGCTGGCCACCGGCACGCCTTCGGGTGTTGGCGTGGCGATGGATCCACCGCAGTGGCTGAAGATCGGCGATGTGATGCGTGTTGAGATCGACGGCATCGGCTACATCGAAAACGTGGTCGTGCCCGAGCCGGTCTAGATTGTTCGCATCCCCGATGTAAAGTAGACTTTACATCGGGAGCTTCCGGCAAGGTAACCCCGCATTGGCGAGCTTTCCAGAAGGCCGAAAAACACCAAAATAAGGCCTTTTTGACTGTCAAAAAGGCCTGAAACCCAATCTGGACTAGCGCGACCTGCTATCTATTTGGTAGCGGTTGCTGATGGCAACCCCCGCTTTGGTGGAGGCTCGTTATGGCTTGGTTCCCCAATAGGTTTCGATGCCTTTCCAGCTGAAGTCACCAGCATCAACCACCAGGGTATCGATGGCCGCGTGCAGGTCTGCCGGACTGTAGTAGGGGAATTCGTTGATGCCCCAACCCATGCGTGAGAAGATTTTCTCGACCCAGCTTTCGATGTGGATGTCCAGGCTGGCGGCGTTGATCATGTTGGGGCCGAAGGTTATTTCGGCCAGCACCAGCTGGCGGCCGACTTTCATCACGCGCAGCAACTCGGTGGCGGTTTCCGTCCAGTCGTCGGTGTGCTGGACGGCCTGCAGTACCGCAACGCAGTCGAAGTGCCCGTCGGCATAGTCTTTGGTGTAGGTCCACTCCCAGGTGGCGAGCTCGCCGTTGCGGCCGCGTGTGCCGGTGACGTAGGCTGACCGCGCCTTCTCTGTGATGTCGACCACCACCAGCTCACCCTCCGGACCAATCTGCGAGCGTATGGTTTCGTCGAAACCACATTCGGCCACACACTCACCGATGACCAGCACGCGGTCACCGGGGCGCAGGGCCAGCCTGTCGAACATCATCTTGCGCACGACGCCGGCCTTGTCCTTCCACATATAGGGCAGGGTGCCGAAGAGCATGGCGCGGCACCAGCGTGCCTGTTCTGCCTTGTCGTAAATCACGTCGCCCAAGATTTTGGCCTCAGCCGGTCCCATGTAGATCCAGGGGTCCTTGTTCTGGCTGCTCATGCGTTGCGTTCCTTGCTCTTTTTTGAAATGGTGGGGCGCTTGCGGCCTCAGGCGGCCGCTTTGGTTTCTTCGTTCAGTTGCGCATCGACGGCGCGGCGCGCAGCAATGCGGGCAGCATCGGATGCGATGTCGACCAGGGGCAGGCCAGGGGTCTCCGCCAGGCGGGCCTCCTGGGCTTCGAGGATCATCCTGTCTTCGTCAAATGCTTCGCGTACCTCAATGAACAGCTGGCTGGGCGGCTCGCCAGTGCCGGTGCGTTTGTCCGAAGGATTGGCCAGCGACCAGAAGTAAAAACATGAATCTTCAGTCTCTGGCGTCATGCCGTGCAGGATGCGGAAGGACACGCCGCCCACATCCGCAGGCAACTCCGATGGAAGGCTGACGTTGTCGGCCTTGCCATGGTCGACCGAGCCGCTGTGCTGGAAGATCACCGACGGCGCCACATACTCGAACACCTGCCAGCGGTCTATCAGGCCGGTGAACCCGGCGGCGTTGACATAGGTTTTCGGGGGGACGGAGCCACGCATCCAGCGTACGAACTTCACCCCCGCCGCAGTGCGGCTCACCGTGGTCGGCGCTTTCGAATGCACTTCGGCGTTGCCGCCTATCGTGTTGCGGTGCACGTAGCCGACATGCGTCACATCCATGAGGTTGTCGACCACCATCTGGTAGTTGCAGCGGATGCTGCACATGGTGCTTTCGTGGCGGCCCTCCGTCCAGCCGGCCTCCCATGCCGGGTCGGTGACCAGCGGGGTTGTTTCCGCGAGCGCGGCGTCGCCCATCCACACCCAGACAAATTCATGGCGCTGGACGCAGGGGTAATGACGGACACAGGCAGCCGTCGGGATTTTGTCCTGACCGGGAATGCGCACGCACTTGCCGCCGGTGTCGAAAACCAGCCCGTGGTAGCCGCACTGCAGGCCGTCGTGGACCACCTCGCCGAGCGACAGGGGCAGGCCGCGATGGCAGCAACGGTCGTCCAGCACGGCAACCGTACCGTCCTGCGAGCGGAACAGCACCAGCGGCTTGCCGAGGATGGTGCGGGCCAGCGGCTTGTCGCTCATCTCGCTGGCAAGTGCCGCGATGTACCAGGCATTTTTTACGAACATCAGGTTCTCCGTTGAACGCTTCGCAAGAGGTGTCCGGCTAGGACCCCATCTCCAGCGAACGCCATTTGTCGAAATGCTTTTCCAGCAGTGAAAGCGCCAGGTTCACAAACACCACGCAGACCAGCGCCAGCAGGATGCCGAGGTAGACGTGGCCGGTGTTGAACAGGGTGCGGTGGTAGGAGATGTAAAACCCCAGGCCGCCCAGCGATGCCAGCATTTCAGCCACCACCACGCCGATGACGACGAGCGAGGTACCGATGCGCAGGCCGGAAATGACGGACGGCATGGCGAGGGGAACCAGCACCTTGTAGATGATCTGCGCCCGGCTGGCACCGACTGACTGCCCGAGCACGATGTATTTGCGGTCCAGCATGCGCACCCCGGTCATGGTGTTGATGGCAATCGGCAGCACACCGGACACCACGGCAAACAGCACCTTGCTGGGCGGCCCGATGCCGGCCCACACCATGAAGAGCGGATAGAGCGTGATCAATGGAATCGCGAACAGCGAGGACAGCAGCGGCCCGATGATGGCGGCGCGGCGCGCGCTGGAGCCTGCGAACAGGCCCATCAGGATGCCGAGGGTGCAGGTGATCACCAGTGAGACGACGATCTCGATCACGGTCAGGCGGAAGGCCGCCAGGAAGTCGGGGCCGGCGTCCTGGTAGGCCTGGATGATCTCGGTGGGCGAAGCCAGCAGTATGCCCGCCACGATGTCGAAGCGCCGCAGCGCCTCCCATCCCAGCAGGAAAAGCACCAGCAGGGACCAGCGAAGCATGTTGATGCGCTTCACAGCTCTGCCAATCCCTGTCCACCGGTGTTTTCATCGCCTTCGGTGATCAGCCGCCAGATGCGGTTTCTGGCGGCACCGAATTCAGCACTGCCCATCATGTCGTAGGTGCGCGGTCGCGGCAGGTCGACATCGATCACGTCGATGATCCTGCCGGGCCGCTTGCTCATCACCAGCACCTTGTCGGACAGGTACAGCGCCTCTGTCAGGCTGTGCGTGATCATGAAGATGGTCTTGCGTGTGCGCTCCCAGATCTGCAGCAGTTCCTGGCCCATCTTGATGCGGGTCTGCTCGTCGAGCGCGCCGAAAGGCTCGTCCATCAGGATGATGCGCGGGTTTTGCACCAGGCCCCGGGCGATCGAGACGCGCTGCTTCATGCCGCCGGACAGCTCGTGCGGATAACGGTCCGCAAAGTCGGAAAGGCCGACGAGTTGCAGCATGTCGCGGCTGCGCTTGAGGCGCTCTTCCTTTTCCACACCCTGGATCTCCAGCGGAAACTCGATGTTCTGCAGCGATGTCTTCCAGGGCAGCAGCGTGGCGTCCTGGAACACCAGGGATATCTTTCCGGGGGATGGGCCATCGATCTGTACGCCGTCGACCAGAACCTGCCCCCCGGTGGCATCCAGCAGCCCGCCGAGGATCTGCAGCAGGCTGGACTTGCCGCATCCGCTGGGGCCGACCAGCGTGATGAACTGGCCTTCTTCTATGCCGAAGGAGATGTCCTGCAGCGCCGTGACCGGCGCGCGGTCGATGGCGTAGGACTTCTGCAGCGCCCGCGTTTCGATGACGAATTTTTTGTCGGTGTTGCTCATTGGTTTTCCTGCGCGCGTTGCCAGCGACCTGTTTTTGCTTCAAGGCTGCGCATCACTTCGTTAAACAAAATGGTGGTGATGGAAATCAGCACGATGGCCGCCATCAGTTTGTCGGTGGAATTGGCTTCGGCCCAGCGGAAAATCAGCACGCCCAGTCCGGTGCGGGAGGCGTACATCTCGGCCAGCAGGATGCCCACCACGTTGAACACCATGCCCAGCCGCAGGCCGTTGATGATGAGCGGCAGCATGGCCGGCAGGTAGATCTTGCGGTAGACCTGCGAGCGCGACGCGCCGAAGGACCGCGCCGCCTGCACGAGGCCGCGCGACACGCTGGCGACGGCCGCCACGGTGTTCACCGCCACTACAAAAAATATGTGGGTCACACCGAAGACGATTTTTTCAAGGTCACCCACGCCGAAGACAAGAATGAAAATCGGCAGGAAGACGGACTGCGGCACGGCCATCGTGAACTGGATGATGGGTTTCAGGAAGGCGCCCGCATCGGCCTTCTCGCCGATAAAAAACCCGAAGGCCACCGCGACAGGTGCGCCGATAACGAAGGAAATGATGATGCGCTGGAACGTGTCGCCCGCATGGCGCCTGAAATCCGTCGTGCCCATCAGTTCATAAAGCGTGCTGACGGACGTGCTGAGCGGCGGCAGCAGTTCGCTGTCCACCCAGTGCAGGCGGCTGGCAGCTTCCCAAAGCGCGCAGAACGACAGAACGGCCAGGGCCTGGTAGAAATGTACGCTGCGAAAAAAAGAAGGTTTCATTGTGTGAAGGGGGCGCCGCCGCTGCTGGCAGGCGCCCCGCTGCATCTATCGGGTCAAGCTGTGGATCACTTCCACTTCACTGGCAGGAACTTGCCGGTGAAGGTCTGGTTGACGGGCGGCACTTCGGTCACGCCGGCCAGTGCTGCAAGGTCGAACGACTCCTTGAGCCATTCGGGTTTGACCAGACCATCGGTGCGCAGCACCTTGATGAAGGTGTCGTAGATCTGCTTGACGACGCGGTCATCCTTTTCCTCGAAATACTTCTTCATGTAGTCGAGCGTCCACTTCTCGTTGGCCTGCATGTAGGCCACAGCTTTCATGTTGGCCTGCAGGAACCGGTTGAGGACGTCGGGGCGCTTGTTGATCAGGTCATCGCTGGCCACCCAGGTGTCGGGCAGGACAGGGGGCATGATGGCGCCGAGGTCGCCGATGGACCGGTATTCGCCGTCGATCATCATCTTGTAGCTGAGTGGCGGGTACAGCACCGCGGCATCGACCTGCTTGGCTTTCAGGGCCGGAACCAGGCCGGGGCCGCCCAGCGGAATGGACTGCGCCGTGACGCCGCCTTTTTTTGCTGCCCACATGGCGAAGAAGTCGGTGGTGGACGCCTTGGCGCTGACGCCGATGTTCTTGCCCTTCAGGTCGGCCAGGGTTTTCAGCGGTGAGTCCTTGGGGACCACGATGTACCAGCCTGCAGGCGTCAGGCCACCGGTAAGCGCAACGATTTTCTGCTTGACGCCTTTCTTGATGGCCAGTGCAGCACCGGCAGGCGAGTTGCTGAGCATGTCCAGCTCACCTGCCGCCATGGCTTCCTGCACTGCGCCGCCGCCACGGTAGGTGGTCAGCTCGACCTCCAGGTTCTTTTCCTTGAAGTAACCGAGGTCTTGTGCCACGAAGGGCACCATGAAGGCGGGGTACACGGCGGCGAGGCCGACGCGCATCTTGTCTGCGGCCATGGCCGGTGTGGCTGCGAGTGTGCCGGCGCCCAGCAGCGCGAGGCTCAAAATTTTCAGGGAAGTTCTGCGTTTTGTCATGTTTGTCTCCGTTGTTGCCTTTTCAGGGCTTTTTGGTTGATGAATCTCTTGCATGGAAAACTTCGGGTGATGTGTGCTGTGTCATGCCATGACTTCACCTCCGCCTATTGAAACGACCTGGCCGGTGACATAGTCCGCGGCGGGGCTCAGCAGGAAGGTGATGACGGAGGCCACGTTCTGGGCGGTGCCAAGGCGGCCGAGCGGAATGCTCAGGGATCGCTTGCGTTTGGTTTCTTCCAGCACGTCGCCGGTCATGCTGCCGCGCCAGAGCGGTGTGTCGATGGGGCCGGGTGCGATGGCGTTGGCGCGGATGTTGAAAGCGCCTTTTTCGCGGGCAATCGATTTGGTGAACCCCGTCACGGCGCTTTTGCAGGCCGCGTAGTGCGCTGCGCGTGCCTGTCCGTTGACGGCATGCAGCGAGGACATGTTGACGATGGCGCCACGCCTGCGGGCTGTCATCCCGGGCAGTACCGCACGGCAGGTGAAGAAAGAGCCGTGCATGTTGACGGCGAACATGCGCATCCATACCTCGTCCGTGATCGCCTCGATTTCCTCGGCACGGTAAAAGCCTGCGGCATTTACGAGGTAGCTGATGGGGCCGAGGTCTTTTTCAATGTCGGCAAACACGGTGTTGACGGCCGTGGAGTCGGTTACGTCCAGCGCCCAGGCGGCGGCCTTGCCGCCTGCTGCCTTGATGGCGGCCACGGTGCCTTCGGCGGCCTTGATATCCATGTCGGTCACGCCGACCGTTGAGCCTGCTGCGGCGATGAGGAGCGCCGTCTCGCGGCCTATGCCGCCACCTGCACCGGTGATGAAGGTCACGCCGTCTAGCTGGTTGAGGGGGTGTGGCTGGTCCATGGAGGTTGGTCTTTCGTGCTTTGGTCAGCCGGCGCTCAGCGCGCTTCCTGCTGGGCCAGGATGGAGCCTTCGCGTTTCGGCGTCGCGTCGATCAGCACGAAGGCGATGCGTGCGGGTTGCGTGCTGCGGTTCATCCACGCGTGGTTGGTGCCGCGCTGGATCATGATGTCGCCGGCTTTCATGTGCACGACTTCATCGTCCAGTGCCATGTCTATCTCGCCCAGCAGGCAGATCACGTAGTCCACTGTGTCGGTGCGGTGCTGGCCGTGGAACTCGTTTCCTGGCAGAAGGTCCAGCACGGCAAAACGCGTACCGCCTGCAGGTGGCGCGGTGCCGATCTTGCGTGCGCCGGCATCGCCGTCCAGCAGCAGGTCGGACGGTGCCTGGTCCGTCACCCACATCAGGGTGGAGGTGACCATGTCGTCGGGACGCTTGGTGTTTGTGGCGGGGCCGTCGCTGACGACGATGGCTTTGCCTGCGGCGTTGTGGCCTGTGACTATGCGCCTGATGGGAGTAACCATGGTGTACAGCTTTCTTTCTTGAGGCAAGTTCAGGTGGTGCTGGCGAAACCAGTGCCGGACAGGGGAACGGCGCCGCCGGGAACAGGGGCTTCGAAGCCGTTGAGGACGATGGCGACCATGGTGTAGAAACCCACAACCGAGATCAGCTCGATCAGCAGCGGCAGGCCGAGCGCCTTCTCGGCCTCGGCATAGGTGGCGTCGGACACCTTGTGCTGCACCTGCAGTTCGTAGGAGACCTGGTAGACGATGCGTTCGTCGGCTCTGGACAGGGCAGGCTCGCGTCCCTGCTGCAGCGCTTCAATGGTGGACGCTTCCAGCCCTGCTGCCAGTGCGGCTTCCGCATGGGCGAACCATTCGTACTGTGCCGTCCAGGCGCGCGCGACCACGAGGATCGCCAGCTCGAACAGGCGTTTGTCCAGCTTGCCGTTGACGCGCAGGGCGTTGCCCAGCTGGTTGGCCTTGTCGGCCACTTCGGGGTTGCGCAGCCAGATGGCGAACGGGCCACGGACAACGCCGCCGCGCGGACCGGCGATTTCATTGAAGATTTTTGCCTGTTCGGGTGTTTGCTCCGTGGGAGCGAGGTCGGGAACGCGTGCCATACAAAATCCTTCAGTCGAGTTTGGCGCCGGTCATCCGGACCAGCTTGCCGCTTTGTTCGTAGTCGGTGCGGATGAACCTTGCGAAATCCTGCGGTGTTTTGGCAGACGCAGGCTCCAGCCCTTTCTTCAGCACCCATTCGTCGCGGAAATCGGGCTGTGCAGCCACTTTCTGGAATGCGGCGTTGAACTGCTCGAGAACCGCTTTCGGCGTGGCGGCAGGTGCAAAGATGCCGATCCAGTCAGTGGCCACGAAGTTGGGGTAACCGGCTTCTGCCGTGGTGGGCACATCGGGGAACAGCACGGAGCGCTGGCCGGATGCGATGGCCAGGGCCTTCAGCTTGCCGCTGCGCAGGAAACCATCGACAGCGCTCATGGTCACGACCATGGCCGAGATCTGGCCGCCGGCCAGGTCCGTCACCGCAGGCGAGGAGCCCTTGTAGGGCACGTGTGTCATCTGGAAGTCGGCGAGCTGTTTGAGGTTTTCCGCGTTGAGGTGGCCGCTGGAGCCGCTGCCCATGGAGCCGTAGCTCAGCGCCGTGGGCTTGGATTTGGCGAGCGCGACAAATTCCTTCAGGTTATTCACACCGAGGTCCCTGTTCACGACTACCGCCTGCGGCAGGATGCAGACCATGGCGACAGGTGCGAGGTCCTTCTGCGCGTCGTAGCTCAGCTTGCTGTAGAGGTGCGGGTTCACCACGATGGGTGAACTGGACGTGAACAGGAAGGTGTAGCCGTCCGCCGGCGACTTGATGGTCGCTTCGGTGCCGATCACGGTGTTGCCGCCGGGACGGTTGTCCACCACGATGGGCTGGCCCATGGTGTCACCCATTTTTTGCGCCACGGCGCGGGCCGTGGTGTCGATCGCACCGCCTGCGGCATAAGGCACGATGAACTTGATGGGGCGGTTGGGGTAAGCCTGCGCCGCAGCCGAAACGGCCACGACCGAGGTGATCAGCAGTGTTGCGATTTTGCCCGCGTGTGCCGAAAGTTTCTGCATGTGCCTTTGCATGGGAATGTCTCCTGTCGTCTTCTTTTGAAAAATCATTCGGCCGTGATGCCGACATCCTTGATGACCTTGCCGAACACCTGCGTGGTGCTGCGTATCAGGTCTGTGTATTGCGCAGCGCTGCTGACGCGGGCTTCCAGCCCGAGGTCCGCCAGCCGTTTCACGAAGTCCGGTGCCTGCCCGATCTGCACAATGGCCTGGTTGAGCGATTGCACGATGGCGGGCGGAGTCTGTGCTGGCGCCAGAAAGCCGACCATGTCGCTGACGTTGTAGCCGGGCAGTACCTCCGAGACCGGGGCGACATCCGAAGCCAGCGGGCTGCGGTTCAGCGTGGTCACGCCGATCAGCCGCAGCTTGCCTGATTTCACATGGGGCAGCAATGCGCCCAGGGCGGAGATCACCAGCCCGATGTCGCCGGCGATGGCCGCCGGAATCGACTGGGCGCCGCCTTTGTAGGGAATGTGGTTGAGGTTGAGGCCGGTGCGGGCGCGCAGCAGTTCCATGGACAGGTGGTGCGAGGTGCCGACCCCGACCGTGCCGTAGGCAAAACCGGGGTTCTTCCTTGCGTAGTCGATGAAGGTCTGCACCGAGGTGATGGGCAGCGCGGGGTTGACCGCAAAGAACAGCGGGACCGCAGCCACGGGCGTGATGGGCTGAAGGTCACGCAGGGGCTGGTAGGTGAGTTTGGGGTTGAGCCCTGGGTTGATGCAGAGCTGGCCGAAGTCGGCCACCAGCAGGTTGTAGCCGTCCGGTGCGGACCTGACGACATAGTCCACCGCAATCGCGCCAGCGGCACCGGGCCGGTTCTCGACGATGGCGGCCTGCCCCCAGACTTCACTCAGCTTTTGTCCCACCGTACGCGCCACGATGTCGGCTGCGCCGCCCGGGGTAAAGGGCACGCTGATGCGTACCGGCCTGGAGGGATATGCAGCTTGCGCCCAGCTCGGTGTCGCAGCCGCGCCGCCGAGCAAACCCAGCGAAGCGGCAATGGCGGAGCGCCTCGAGATGCCGTTTTGTGTTTTGTCCATTTGTCCTTGTCTCCTGTCTTGTTTTTATGGGTGCTGCATTCAGCTTGTGGCTGTCTGCCGCTCGGGTATGTGCCATCTCGCCGCCACACCGGAGACCGCACCGCGTACCCGATCAACCAGCCAGGTGCAGTCTTCGGGCAGGGCATCGCCACGCCATGCCACGTGGCCGTCAGGCCGGACCAGCGCCAGCTTCTTTTCGTACAGCTGCTTTGCCTCTGCGTTGTCGATGTTCACCACCGACAGCGGCATGGCGGCCTTGTTGGCTGCTGCTTGCAGCGCGGTGACATCAGCGCTGCCGAAATTGAGCAGCGTGAATCCGTTCCCGAAACAATCGAGGATGCTGCGCTCGCCTTCGGCCAGCCATACATGCGGCGCGCGGGCGCCGGGCCGTGCGGTAGGCACGTATTGTTCCTGCTCTTCGCTGACCTGGGGCGTGCCGTCATCGACAACGATGGGGGAGGGGAAATAGACATGGCCGAGATGGATGCCGATGGGGTGCCAGGCTTTTTCGTTGGCCTTGACCAGACGCTGGCCCACTTCGTCTCGCAGTTTGGCGGCGGCAGGCGTTGACTCACCGATGCCCGGGGCATTGACTTCGTCAACCAGGCGACCATAGTTCCGCAGTGACTCCTCGGTTGCGCGCGCGGATGCCGGTCGCCGGTCGAAGTCGTAGCTACCCAGGAGGTGCTCACCGCCCCAGCCCTTGAGCACGGCAGAGAGCTTCCAGCCGAGGTCCCATGCATCGAGGATGCCGGTGTTCATGCCCAGACCGCCGTTGGGTGGATGCGCGTGCGCGGCATCGCCTGCGAGAAACACGCGGCCGTCCATGAAACGGTCAGCGACTGTTGATTTGCGCACCCAGCTTGATGTGTCGCGCAGTGTGTAGCCTACCCCTTCTCCGAGGCAGCGCCTGACCACATCATTGATGTCCATTTTTTCGACTTCTGCGCCGCCCACGCCGATGAGCTGGATGCGGTAGAGGTCGTGGCCGTCGATGGTCGTGAGGACACACCACACGCCTTTTTCACCGACGAACAAATAACGGTACGCATCGCCGATGGCGTGTTTGTCGACCAGGCCGGGAATCGTCAGGTAGACGCTCATCGACACGTCGAGGTGCTTGGCGCCGCGTACCTCGATTCCGAGCTGGCGGCGAACCGTGCTGGTGTAGCCGTCTGCGCCCACAAGATATTGGGCGCGCACCGTTTGCAAGGTGCCTGAGGCATCCCGCAGCCGGGCGCTGACACCATCGGCATCCTGTTCGAATGATTCAAGGGTGGCCTGGTAACGCAGCTCGATACCGGGTTGCGCCAGCGCGCAGCTCTTGAGGATGGGGTCGAACCAGGTCTGCGGGCATGGCCGTTCGCGCTCCGGGCTGAAGGGGGTGTCGCAGGGAACGTTGAGTGGCGGTGTCCGCACGCGGCCCAGCTCATGGCCCTGGAGGCTGGTGACGAAGACGCTGTCGAGGCCGTGGTCCAGAGGGAAACCCCAGTTCCGCACGGCGTCGGCGAGGCCGAGCTGGCGGCAGAATTCCATGGTACGGACGCTGACCACAATCATCTTGGCTGAACCCTGCCGGTCTTCGCCGCGTTCGACCAGCAGCGTGCGGACGCCCTGCTTGCCGAGGTAGGCGGCCAGTGCAAGGCCAATCGGCCCGGCGCCGACGATCAGTACCGGCACATCGCACGGCAGTGTATGAAGCATGTCGCGTTGCATGGTTTTCCTGTGCGGGAGGCTTTCCCGCGATCAGCCGGCCAGGCCGATTTCCAGCGGCGTGCCTATCAGGCATTCGGCCTGGTTGGGGCGCACCACCATGAAGTCGGAGAGCATGCAGCCGACGTCCGGCTTCCAGTTGCTGTCGTGCAGGTCGAGGTTATTGCCGAAGCACATGCCTTCTTCCAGCACCATGTCGCCGATCTGGTAACCGTTGAGTGCGTTGCCGCCGTAGCCTTCCTTGTAGATGACGGTCGGAAACTCCGGCGATGCCGTGCCCATGGCGTGAAAGCCGAGCTCGACAAACTCCAGGCCTGACTTGAGTGCAGGTTTGCGGATCATCTCGATGGCTTCGCGAATGGTGCGGCCCGCACTCAGTGCTTCCTTGCTGGCGTGCAGGCATTCGACCGTCACATCCCAGATGTTCTGCAGTTGCGGCGGCACCTTCTTGCCGAGATAGACCGTGTACTCGGTGTGGCAGCGATAGCCCCCGTATTTGGTGTGCCACTCGGAGACGATGATGTCTCCCTGCTGCAGCGGCCGCATGCTGGGTGTGAGCGGTTGCTCGCATCCGTGTAGCAGGTGCCAGAGTTCGTTTTCGGGGTGCTCGACGGGGCCGGCGGCGAAGAGGTTGAAGATGTTCGGTTCTGCGCCGTTTGCGATCTGCGTGCGCACCATCTCGGCGTATACCGCTGCGTCCGGCACACCCACTCTGGCCGAGTCACGCATGGCATCGACCACCTTGCGTGCAATCTTTCCGGCCTTGCGCAGCATGCCGATTTCCTCCTCGCTCTTGACCATGCGCATTTCCTGCAGCAGCCAGCTGGCATCGGTGAACTGTGCCTGGGGCATGAGTTTTTCGAGCGCCAGCACATCGGCATGCAGCAGCGAGGACGAGGTCTGGATGGTGGATGAAAAACCGATGAGGCCTATTCGTGCTGCATCGAGCTTGCGCTCCTGGAGTTCTTCGGCGATCAAGCCCATGCCACCGCGCGAACGGAAGTCCGTCACCCATTTCTGGATGGACAGGTACATGTTTGTCGGGCGGTTCATGTGTGCGACGGCGTTCCATACCACCGGCTCGCCGTGCAGCGGGAAGAGTGCATCGGCACCGATCTGCGAATCGACCTGGAACATGTAGCGCAGGTTGGCCATGCCCATGCCCCAGTAGATATCGTTGCCGAGGAAAACCAGCCCGTCGAGACCGGCCATCAGCATCTTCTTGCGAACCTTGTCCCATCGGCGGTCGCGTTCTTCCAGCGACATCTGGGGCATGTAGTCAAACAGGGGGGCGGCCTTGGCACCTGCAGGCAGGGGGCGGCGGGTTTCCGGGAAGGCTGGGTTCTGGGGCATCTTGTCTCCGAAGCGGATCTTTAATTTATATGGTGCACCATATTATGAAGAGCCATAATGTTAAAGTCAACCGTTCAAGCCAAAAAACAAGATGCCAGACCACCTTCATCACACCCTGCCTTTTTTGATCAACCGCATTGCGGCAACGGTGACCGATGGGGTCAGCCACATGTTCCAGCCGCTGGGGCTCAATGTTTATGCAGCGCGGGTTTTGATCCTGCTGCACCTTGATGGCGACCATTCAGTAGGTGATCTGGCGCAGCAGGCTTCGTTGGACCAGTCCACGATGTCGCACATCCTCAGGCGGCTCGAAAAGCAGGGCCTGGTCAAGCGCACCCGGCAGGCACTGGACAACCGTTCAGTGCTGGTGTCCCTGACGGCGGAGGGCCGTGCATCGGCCCTCAAATGCTGGGAGGCCGTGCAGCAACACGATGCCTTGCTGCGCGAAGGTCTGGATGCTGTGAATGCAGAAGTGCTGGAAACCCTGCTCAATCGCATCTATCAAAACGTACCCTCGTTCCGGGCGCCATCAGCGGATGCCGTCGTGCCTGCGGCGGCCAAGGCCAATAAGACTGCAAAGCCTGCACGTGCGCCCGGCCGGGTTGCTGGCGCTGCACTTGCCCGCCAAAAAGCCCGCGCTGCAGCCAAAAGCTCCAAAACTTGACGCTGGCATTAAAAATTTAACGTCACAAAAAAATCTGCTGTTTCAAGCACCGGGGCTGCGGTTGCTCAACAAATGGGTCGAAACTGCAGACACAGCCGACCGAGGCTGTTTTTAAGTCGACAAAGCTGCCTCCGGCTAATAGAGGTGAACGGCTTCAATTGCTCAATTGACAGCTATCAAGCCTGCGCGAACAAGCTGGCCGATCCTCAACCCGCCAGGCTGTTGAGTATGTGTTCGGCAGTTGCGGGTGCGACCAGCGCGACTGGCTGGTCGTGCCTCACCACGCTGCCAACCGCATCGCGAAGCGCCTCATAGACGCTGATGGCCAGCATGAAGGGTGGCTCGCCCACGGCCTTGCTGCCGAACACGTTGTCTTCGCGATTCGCCTCGTGCCACAGGTCTACCCTGAAGTGTTCGGGGATGTCGCCCGTCGCCGGGATCTTGTAGGTGCTGGGTGCGTGGGTGGAGAGATAACCCTTGTCGTTCCACACCAGCTGCTCGGTGGTCAGCCAGCCCATGCCCTGCACAAAACCGCCTTCGACCTGGCCGATGTCTATGGCCGGGTTGATGCTGGTGCCCACGTCATGAAGGATGTCGACCTTCAGCACGCGGCTCTCGCCGGTCAGCGTGTCTATCGCCACCTCGGTGCAAGCCGCGCCGTAAGCGAAGTAATAAAACGGCCGGCCGGTGAGGGTGGTCTTGTCGTAATGGATTTTTGGCGTGCGGTAAAAACCATCGCTCCACAGTTGTATGCGGTTGGCGTAGGCCAGCTTGACAACCTCGGTGAATGGCCGCCGGCCCGTGGGCGTGATGACCTCGTCGCAACTGAACTGGACCGCACCGGCGCCGCAGCGATCCAACCCGGCGACGAACTGCGCCAGGTTGTCGCGCACATTGCGTGCGGCGTATTGCGCGGCTCGCGCATTGAGGTCAGTGCCTGCCGAAGCAGCAGTGGCCGAGGCATTCGGCACCTTGCTGGTGTCGCTGGCGGTTGCCAGAACCTGCTCGAACGACACGCCCAGTTCATCGGCCACGATCTGGCAGACCTTGGTGTTCAGGCCCTGGCCCATCTCGGTGCCACCGTGGTTGACCTGTACGCTGCCGTCGGTGTAGACATGCACCAGCGCACCAGCCTGGTTGAACAGCGTGGCGGTAAACGAGATGCCGAACTTCACTGGTGTGATGGCGATGCCGCGCTTGATGACAGGGCTGCTGCTGTTCCAGCCGGCGATGGCATCGCGGCGCTGCCGGTAGCCTGAAGTACCTTCCAGCTTGCCCAGCAGCGGCGCGAGTATGTTGTCCTCGACCTTCATCTGGTAGTGGGTGACATTGCGCTCGTCGACGCCGTACAGGTTGTGGCCGCGCACGTCGAGCGGGTCCAGCCCCAGCGTGCGGGCGATGTCGCCCATGATGGTTTCAATCACGATCACGCCCTGCGGCCCGCCAAAACCGCGAAACGCCGTGTGGCTCTGGGTGTGGGTCTTCAGCCGGTAGGAGGCGATCTCTACGTCTTCGAGGAAATAGGCGTTGTCGGCATGAAAGATGGCGCGGTCTGCGACCGGGCCGGACAGGTCGGCGCTGAAGCCGCAGTTGGCCAGCATGGTCAGCTTCAGCCCGGTGATGCGGCCACGCTGGTCGAAGCCGACGGTGTAGTCGTAGGCAAACGGGTGACGTTTGCCGGTCACCATGAAGTCGTCGTCGCGGTCCATGCGCAGCTTGACCGGGCACTTCAGTTTGCTGGCTGCCAGCGCCGCCCAGACAGCCAGGTGGCCGGCCTGCGTCTCCTTGCCGCCAAAGCCGCCGCCCATGCGCCTGCACTCGACGCGTACCGCGTGGTTGTCCAGTCCCAGCGCATGGGAGACCCACTGCTGGACCTCACCGGGGTGCTGCGTGCTCGAATAAACCAGCCACTGGTTCTGCTCCTGCGGCACCGCATACGCGATCTGGCCTTCAAGGTAGAAATGTTCCTGGCCGCCGACTTCCAGCGTTCCGCTCAGGGTATGCTGCGCCGTCTTCAGGGCCTGGTCGGCATCGCCGCGGCGCACGAACACGGGCGGCAATACAAAACTCTTTTGTGCGAGTGCGGTGTGCACATCAAGTATCGGCGCCAGTGGCTCGATGTTGCAGACCACCTTGCGTGCGGCGCGCCGGGCCTGCATCACCGAATCGGCCACCACCAGCCCGATCACCTGGCCGATGTGCTGCACCGTGTCTTTTGCAAACACCGGCTCGTCCTGCGCAAAGCTGGCCAGCGTGGTGTCGCCGGGAATGTCGGACGCCAGCAGCATGCCGCGCACACCGGGCATGGCCAGCGCAGCGCTGCCGTCAACACCCACCAGCCTTCCGTGCGCCACGGTGGAAAGAATGGGCGCGGCAAACAGCGTACCCTTGATCTCGGGAATGTCGTCTACATAACTGGCAGCGCCCGCCACCTGCGCCCGTGCGCTTTCGTGAAAGCGCGACTGGCCTGCGGCCTGGTGGGCGGCACGGTGCGACACAGCCACATGTGCAGCGGGTGTGGCCGCGTGGCGGTTGGCGGCATTGACCTGCGGGTCGGCCTCTGCATCGCGGCTGGCGAGGGTGTCGGGATCCGTGCTCATGCGGGCTGCTCCTCCAGCCTGAAAGACTCCAGATTGATCTGCTGCAGGCCCTGGCTCTCCAGCCAGTAGCGCTGCAGCAGGTTGCCCAGCACCTGTACCCGGTAGGCACTGGATGCCCGCATGTCGGAGATGGGTGAAAACTCGGCCCGCAGCGTGGCCATCGCCTGCTGCACCGTGTCGGCCGTCCAGGGTTGGCCTCTTAACGCAGCTTCTGTTTTGACGGCCCGCACAGGCGTGGCCGCCACGCCGCCTGCGCCTATCGATGCACTGGCGACCTTGCCGCCGTCGATATGCAAATTGATGGCCAGGCAGACGGCAGAAATATCGTCGTCGTAGCGCCTGGAGATTTTGTAGACTTTGAGAAATTCGGGTGCCCCCTCACCCCTGCCCTCTCCCCGCAGGGGCGAGGGAGTTGAACCCGCTCTGACTCCCTCTCCCTCGGGGAGAGGGCTGGGGTGAGGGTACGCCGGCTTCGGCACCTTTATCCAGGCCAGCACTTCATCAGGCGCCATCACGTTCTTGCGGTAGCCGGTGTAGATCTTTTCAAGCGGCAGTGTGCGGTGGCCGCGCACACTCATCAGCACCACATGCGCGCCTAGTGCGATCAGCAGCGGCATCGAGTCGCCGATAGGCGAGCCGTTGGCCACATTTCCGCCCAGCGTGCCCGAGTTGCGCACCGGCAGGCCGGCAAAACGGGTGGCGAAGGTTTTCAGTTGCGGCCGGTCTGCGACCAGCGCTGCAAAGGCGTCGGTCAGGCTGGCCGCAGCGCCAATGGCGACGTGGTGCGGGTAGTGCTCTATGCGCCGCAGTTCGGCGACCTGCGTCACGTCAAGCACTTTGCCGAACTGCATGTGCATTTTGGTGACCCACAGGCCGACGTCGGTGCAACCGGCCACGATCTGTGCATCGGGGTGGGCGGCGCGGGCCTTCAGCAGCGCTTTGAGGCTGCGCGGCGAGTCATAGGCGGGGGAGGGCGTCGTCCCTGTCGGCGCCAGCTTTTTCAGCTGTTGCAGCAGCGCGGGCTCATCGATTTTTACGGTTGGACATTCACCCATGGCCTGCGCCGCATCCAGGATGGGCCGGTAGCCGGTGCAGCGGCAGAGGTTGCCAGAGAGTTCTTCCTGCGCCAGTTCCCGGCTGACTGCCTTGCCCTTGCAGACATGGTTTTGGTACATGCCGAACAGGCTCATGACAAAACCTGGCGTACAGAAACCGCACTGGCTGCCATGCGCCTGCACCATGGCCTCCTGCGCAGGGTGCAGGGTACCGTCGGCTGCTGCTATATCCTCAACCGTCCACAGCGCCATCCCGTCTACCGAATGGGCCAGCCGTATGCAGCTGTTGATGGCGCGGTAACGCAGCGCGCCGTTTTCGGCCTCCCCCATCACCACGGTGCAGGCGCCGCAGTCGCCTTCGCCGCAGCCCTCCTTGGTGCCGGTGCAGGCCAGGTCCTCCCGCAGCACCTCCAGCAGGGTGCGGGTGGGTGGTACATTGTTCAGCGAAACAACTTCGCCACGGCGGATGAACCGAATGGTCTTGACTGTTTTTTGCACGGCAGGTGGGGGCGTCATGCGCGTCAGGTTAGCGCACTGGCGTGGCCACCATCATATAAAAGGCCATATCCTGTGCATGGGCGGCCGGGTATGAAGGCGCAGGACAAAAACCAGATGATGTGGGGCAAGATCGATCTCCACCTCATACAGGTCCTCAATACCGTGCTTACCGAACGCAGCGTGTCGCGCGCTGCCATACGCCTTGGCATGTACCAGCCCGCCGTCAGCGCAGCGCTGAAGCGCTTGCGCGAGCTGGCCGGCGACCCCATCCTGGTGCGCTCCGGCGCGGGCATGGTGGCCACCGACGCAGGGCTGCGCATGATAGAGCCGTCGGCCAGCATATTGCGCGCCGCCGGCATGCTGTTCAGCGATGCGAGGGGGTTTGATCCGCATACCGCAGAGGCGACATTTCGCATCGCCGCCAGTGACTACCTCGATCCGCTGTTCCTGCCGCAACTGGTGGCAAAGATCAAGGTGAAGGCGCCGCGCTGCCACATCGAGATACTGCCGCTGTCGGCCGAGTCCGATTACCGCAACCACCTGGCCAAAGGCGAGGTGGACATCGTGATCGGAAACTGGTCGTCGCCGCCCGATGACCTGCACATGGGGCGGCTGTTTGCCGACGAGGTGGTGTGCCTGGTGGCCAAAACCCATCCGGCGGTGCGCAGGAAGTGGTCAGCCGCCGATCCCTCGGCTTGGCTGGAGTCTGAACACATCGCGCCCACCGCCACCCATCCCGGCGCAAAAGGCATCATCGACGAACACCTGGCCGCGCTGGGCCTGGCCCGCAACATAACGGTGCGCTGCCCGCATTTTGGGCTGATGCCGGCCATGGTGGCGTCCAGCCTGCTGGTGATGACCACCGGCCGCCAGTACTGCGAACGTTTTACAGAGCTGTTGCCGGTGAAAATCCTGCCCTGCCCGATAGAATTTCCGCGCATGATGTACTACCAGCTGTGGCATGAACGCACCCACGCATCGGCATCGGCAAAATGGCTGCGTGAGCGGGTCAAGGACGTTGCCAACGCGATGCGCCGGCAGCCATAGACAGGCCCTTAAACGACAGCAATAGCCCGAGACAAATGAGCACCGCTTCTTCCCCTTCCGATACCGCAGTGCTGCGCCTGCAACTGGCCGGCATTACCAAGGCCTATCCAGGCGTGGTGGCGAACAGCGGCATTGCGCTGAAGGTGAAGGCGGGCGAGATACATGCGGTGCTGGGCGAGAACGGCGCCGGCAAATCGACGCTGATGAAAATCATCTACGGCGCGGTCAAGCCCGATGCCGGCAGCATCACGGTGGACGGCAGGCCGGTGCAGGTGCGCAACCCGCATGAAGCGCGCGCGCTGGGCATCAGCATGGTGTTCCAGCATTTCAGCCTGTTCGACACGCTGACGGTGGCCGAGAACGTCTGGCTGGGGCTGGACAAACACCTGAGCCTGGCTGAGGTGTCGCAGCGCATACGCGAAACCACCGAAGCCTACGGCCTGCAACTGGACCCGCTGCGGCCAGTGCACACGCTGGGTGTGGGTGAGCGGCAACGCGTCGAGATTGTGCGTGCGCTGCTAACCAACCCCCGCCTGCTGATTCTTGACGAGCCGACATCGGTGCTGACGCCGCAGGCGGTTGAAAACCTGTTTGTCACGCTGCGCAAACTGGCGGCCCAGGGTTGCAGCATCCTCTACATCAGCCACAAGCTGCATGAAATCCGCGCGCTGTGCAGTGCCTGCACGGTGCTGCGCGGCGGCCAGGTGACCGGGGTCTGTGACCCGCGCCAGGAATCGAACGCCTCATTGAGCCGCCTGATGATTGGCGCTGAGCCGCCGGCGCTGGTCCACCGCGAAGCCCGACTGGGGGAGGTGGTGCTGGACGTGCGCCAGATGGACCTGCCAAGGGATGGCCAGTTCGGCGTCAGCCTGCAGCAGATCGCGCTACAGGTGCGGGCCGGTGAAGTGGTCGGCATTGCCGGTGTCTCGGGCAACGGTCAGAAGGAATTGCTGTATGCGCTGTCGGGCGAGGACACCCGTGCGGCGGCCGGCGCCGTGATGGTCAAGGGCCAGGCGGCCGGCAAATTCAGCCCGCGCAGGCGGCGTGACCTGGGCCTGCATTTTGTGCCGGAAGAACGGCTGGGCCGGGGGGCCGTGCCGTCGCTGTCGCTGGCACGCAACCTGATGCTCACCCGCAAGGAGGCCATCGCCAAAAGTGGCTGGCTACGCCGCAGCGAGCTGCAGGCACAGGCGACCCGCATCATCGACGCCTTCAAGGTCAAGGCCGGAGGCCCGCAGGCTATAGCCAAGTCGCTGTCGGGCGGCAACCTGCAGAAATTCATCATGGGCCGCGAGATCGATGCAAAACCTGCGCTGCTGATTGTTTCTCAGCCCACCTGGGGCGTCGATGTGGGTGCAGCCTCACAGATACGCGGCGAACTGCTCAAGCTGCGCGATGCTGGTTGCGCGGTGCTGGTGGTCAGCGAGGAGCTTGAAGAACTGTTTGAAATCTGCGACCGCCTCTACGTGATGGCCAAAGGCCAGTTGTCGCCGTCAATGCCGCGCGCCAACGCAACGACGGAACTGGTCGGGCAGTGGATGAGCGGGCTCTGGCAATCGGCAGTAGCGGAGGCCGCGGCATGAAGCTCGAACTTCGTCCGCAGCCATCTTCATTCTGGAGCTACGCATCGCCGCTGCTGGCGTTGCTGATCACGGTGCTGATCGGTATTGCGCTGTTTGTGGCGCTGGGCAAGGACCCGGTGCGCGGCCTGCAGGTGTTTTTCTGGGAGCCGGTACGCTCGGTCCGCGCCATCAGCGAACTGCTGGTCAAGGCGACGCCGTTGCTGATCATTGCGCTGGGGCTGTCGGTGTGCTTTCGCGCCAATGTCTGGAACATTGGCGCCGAGGGCCAGTTTGTGATCGGCGCGGTTGCCGCAGGCGGTGTGGCGCTGCTGGCTGAAAAAACCACCGGCCCGTGGATAGTGCCCGCCATCCTGCTGGGAGGCATTGCCGGCGGCATGGTCTGGGCCGGGCTGACTGCCTTTCTTCGCGACCGTTTCAACGCCAATGAAATCCTGGTCAGCCTGATGCTGGTTTATGTGGCCGACATGGTGCTCAACTATCTGGTCTTCGGGCCGTGGAAAGACCCGAACGGCTACAACTTCCCGCAGACCAAGACCTTTGAAGCGGTGACGCAGATTCCGCGGCTGATGGAAGGCTCGCGGGTCAACATCGGTTTCATCCTTGCGCTGGTCGGTGTGGCTGCGCTGTGGCTGTTCCTGTTCCGCACTTTTGCCGGTTTCCGGCATGAGGTCAGCGGCCTGGCGCCTGCGGCTGCACGTTACGCGGGTTTTTCATCACGCCGTGCCCTGTGGCTGGCCCTGCTGGCGTCCGGTGGTGCGGCTGGCCTGGCGGGGGCGCTGGAAGTAGCCGGCCCGATCGGCCAGCTCACGCCCTATGTGCCGGCTGGTTATGGTTTTGCCGCCATCATCGTCGCCTTTGTTGGGCGCCTGCATCCGGTCGGCGTGGTGTTCTCGGCCATCCTGATGAGCATGTTTTATATCGGCGGTGAACTGGCGCAGTCGCGGCTGGGCCTGCCGAAATCCATCACCGGTGTGTTTCAGGGGCTGCTGCTGTTCAGCCTGCTGGCCTGCGACACGCTGATCGCCTATCGCCTGCGGCTGGCCAGGCCGATCACAATGCCGGTGGCCAACCCGCCGTCCACCGAAGTGCTGAAAGGGGCCGAATGATGGAATCGACCGCACTGCTGATCGCGGCAACCTTGAGCGCCGGCACCATACTGGCCATCGCCGCGCTGGGCCTGTTGATCAACGAGAAAGCTGGCATCGTCAACCTGGGTGCAGAGGGCATGATGCTGTGCGCCGCCATCGCCGGTTTTGCCACGGTGGTGCACACCGGCAACAGCTGGCTGGGTTTTGCGGCGGGCATGGCTGCGGGTGCCTTGCTGGCAGCCATCTTTGGTGTGCTGGTGATCTGGCTGAACACCAACCAGTACGCCACTGGGCTGGCGCTCAGCCTGTTCGGTGCCGGTTTCTCGGCCTTTGCGGGCATCAAATACGTGCAGGAAAAACTACCCGAACAGTCGCAGTACCCGATCCCGGTGCTGGCCGACATTCCGCTGCTGGGTCCGGCGCTGTTTCGCCACCATCCCATGGTCTATATCGCCATGGCGCTGACCGTGGGGCTGATCTGGTTTTTGTATCGCACACGCGCCGGCCTAGTGCTGCGGTCGGTGGGTGAAAGCCCGGAATCTGCCCATGCGCTGGGCTATCCGGTGCGGCGCATACGGCTGATGGCGGTGGTGGCCGGCGGTGCGCTGTGCGGCCTGGCAGGGGCTTACGTGTCGGTGGTCTACACGCCACTGTGGGTGGAAGGGATGATTGCCGGCAAGGGCTGGATTGCACTGGCTCTGACGACCTTTGCCACCTGGCGCCCGGCACGGGTGTTGCTTGGTGCTTACCTGTTCGGCGGCGTGACGATGTTGCAGTTTCACCTGCAGGGCCTGGGCGTCAATGTGCCGAGCCAGTTTTTGAGCATGCTGCCTTACCTGTCGACCATCGTGGTGCTAGTGCTTATATCGCGCAATCCGTTGTGGATACGGGTGAATATGCCTACATCGATAGGCAAGCCGTTTTACCCCGGTAGCTAGGCCTCTTTGGGCTGCATAATTGTTTGTTGCCATTTTTAAAAAAGATTTCCATTACCCTGAACCTCCTGACGAAAGCGAGACGACATGACTGACCTGCAAAAACGTTCACTGCTCAAGCTGGCGGCCCTGTCTGCGCTGGCTTCCGCTGCGCTGATGGGCTGCGGCAAAAAGGAAGAGCCTGCACCGGCACCTGCCGCCGCACCTGCGGTTGCCGCACCGGCCAAGGCCGAACCACTGAAGATTGCGTTTGCCTATGTCGGCCCGGTCGGCGACGGCGGCTGGACATTCGCACACGACAACGGCAAAAAAGCCATTGAAAAGGCTTTCGGCGATAAGGTTGTCACCAGCTTTGTTGAAAAAGTGCCTGAGTCCGCCGATGCAGAACGCGTTATTCGCGACATGGCAGACCAGGGCGCCAAGCTGATCTTCGGGACCACCTTCGGTTACATGGAGCCCATGCTCAAGGTTGCCGCCGACAAGAAGGATGTGAAGTTCGAGCATGCCACTGGCTACAAGACCGCCGACAACATGCGTACCTATGACAGCCGCACTTATGAAGGCGCCTACATGGCTGGTGTGGTGGCCGGCAAGATGAGCAAGTCGGGTACGCTGGGTGTGGTCGGTTCGGTGCCGATTCCTGAAGTGGTGCGCAATATCAACAGCTTCACGCTGGGTGCGCAGTCGGTCAACCCCAAGATCAAGACCAAGGTGGTCTGGGTCAATGAGTGGTTCAACCCGCCCAAGGAGACCGAAGCCGCGACCGCGCTGATCAACGGCGGCGCCGACGTGCTGTTCCAGAACACCGATTCATCGGCCGTGCTGCAGACCGCTGAAAAGATGGGCAAGCGCGCTTTCGGCTGGGATTCGGACATGACCGCATACGGCCCCAAGGCCCACCTGGGATCGGCCATCATCAACTGGGGTCCTTACTACGTGAAGACCGTCGCTGATGTGCTGGAAGGCAAATGGACCGGGAACAGCGGCACCTGGTGGGGTGTCAAGGAAGGCGCGATCGACCTGGTGTCCATCGCCGGCGACGTGCCTGACGAGACCAAAAAGAGGGTTGATGAAGTCAAGGCCGGCCTGAAGGATGGCAGCTTCTCGATCTGGAAGGGCCCCATCATGGACAACACCGGCAAGGAGCTGATTGCCAAGGACGTGGTAGCCGATGACAAATTCCTGGGCGGCCTGAAGACCTATGTGAAGGGTGTTGAGGGCAAGGTGCCGGGTAACTGAGCCTGCCACCAGACAACCCGTTTAATGGGATGATCAAAGCTGCCTGCGGGCAGCTTTTTCATTTCTGCCCGTTTTTTTGGAGTGGCCATGCGTGCCCTTGAAGACATTGCGCCCGAACGCCTGCCGGATCTGTTGCGGCAGATGCCCAAGGCCGAGCTGCACATCCACATCGAAGGCTCGCTGGAGCCCGAACTGATTTTTGCGCTGGCCAGCCGCAATGGCGTGGCGATCCCGTACAGCAGCGTGGAAGAGCTGCGCAAGGCTTACGCCTTCACCAACCTGCAGAGCTTCCTCGATATTTATTACGCCGGTGCCAGCGTGTTGCTGAAGGAGCAGGACTTCTATGACATGGCGCATGCCTACTTCCTGAAAGCGGCTGCCGACAACGTGGTGCATGCCGAGCTGTTCTTCGACCCGCAGACGCACACAGCGCGTGGTGTGGCAATGCATACCGTTATCGATGGCCTGCACCGCGCCTGTGTCGATGCGCAAAAAGAGCTCGGTATCAGCGCTTCGCTGATCATGTGTTTCCTGCGTCACCTGAGTGAAGAAGACGCATTTGAGACGCTGGAGCAGGCGCTGCCCTGGCGCGACAAAATCATCGGCATAGGGCTGGACTCGGGTGAGGTTGGCAACCCGCCGGAAAAATTTGCGCGCGTGTTTGCCCGGTGCCGAGAGCTCGGCTTTCACCTGGTCGCCCATGCGGGCGAGGAGGGCCCACCGGCCTATATCTGGACGGCGCTGGACCTGCTGGGGGTAGAACGCATAGACCACGGCGTGCAGGCGGTCAGGGACGCGGCGCTGATGCAGCGCCTCGCCAAAGACCGCATTGCGCTGACGGTATGTCCGCTGTCCAACCTCAAGCTCTGTGTGTTTCCCGACCTGGCAAGCCACAACCTGCGCCAGTTGCTGGATGCAGGCATTGCCGCCACCGTCAACTCCGACGATCCGGCTTATTTTGGTGGTTACATGAACGACAACTTCACGCGGACATTTGCCGCGACCGGCATGAACGCGCAGCATGCGTGGATACTGGCACGCAACAGTTTTGAAGCGGCCTTTATCGATGCGTCGCAAAAGCGCCGCCACCTGGATGGGCTGGATGGCGTGTTCGCGTCGTTTGCGGCATGAGCGCACCAGCAGCTGCTGGCGAGGCGCCGCGCACATTGGGCACGCCAACGCTATTGCTGATGGCGCTGGCTTGCGGCCTGTCGGTGGGTGGCAATTATTTCAACCAGCCACTGCTGCATTCCATCGCCGTCAGCCTGCAGGTCAGCGAGGCGACAGCAGCGCTGACCGTCACGATGGCGCAGGTGGCTTACGCGGTGGGTTTGCTGCTGCTGGTGCCGCTGGGCGACATGCTGGAGCGGCGTGGACTGGTGGTGGCACTGATGTTGCTCGCTGCACTGGGCCAGTTCATTAGCGGTTTTGCCGGCAGCATGGCTGTGCTGGCAGCCGGCACCATCATGGCGGGGCTGTTTTCCGTTTGTGCGCAGGTACTGGTGCCGATGGCGGCGGCGCTGTCCGACCCCCAACGCAGCGGCCGTGCGGTCGGGCTGGTGATGAGCGGCATGCTGACCGGCATCCTGGCCGCCCGCAGCGTTGCCGGGCTGCTGTCCGAACTGGGCGGCTGGACGCTGGTCTACCGCTGCGCCGGTGTGGTGATGCTGCTGATTGCGGTGGCCTTGTGGCGGGTGTTGCCGCCTTCCCGCAATGCAGTCCGCACAGGTTATGGCGACATCCTCGCGTCATTGGGTACGCTGCTGATGAAATACCCACGCCTGCGCAGTCGCGCGCTGCTGGGCGCGCTGTCGTTTGCATCGGTCAGTGCGCTTTTCTCGACGATGGCGCTGCTGCTGGGTGGCCCCGCCCACGGTTTGAACGATGCTCATATCGGGCTGGTAGGCCTGGCCGGCGTCGCTGGTGCACTGATGGCCAATGTCGCCGGGCGCATGGCTGATCGCGGCTGGGTACAGGCCACCACCGGCATCTGCGTCTTGCTGACGGTCTCGAGCTGGGCCGTGTTGTGGCTGGGCGGCACCAGCGTGCTGTGGTTTGTGGCCGGCATGCTGCTGATAGACTTGGCGGTGCAGGGCGTGCACATCAGCAACCAGAATATCGTTTACAAGCTGCAACCCGAAGCACGTTCGCGCATCAATGCGGTCTACATGACCAGCTATTTCATAGGCGGTGCGGCGGGGTCTGCCCTGGGCTCGGCCGCCTGGCAGCGCGGTGGCTGGGCCGGGGTCTGCGTGCTCGGTGTGGTGCTGTCGCTGGCCGCAGCAGTGGTCTGGGTGCAGGACCTGCGGGCGGCACGTTGAGGCGGTTGCGCGGTTGTTGGGGGCTTAGCCGCTAAAATACTGCTACCGGCAACGCGCTGTCCCGACGCGCCGGCTTCTTCTTTTCGGGGCCATGTAGAGGACTACCATGTATAAAAACCTCGCGGCCCCCGGCATTGGATTTGATATTCCGGCCTGCGGCGCTGCCAGTTTTTCACCCGCATCGCCGCTTCCTGCATCTGCGACATTTGCAGTTCCCGCGTGGAGCGCATCGTGACTTACCAGGTAAAGGAAATTTTTTATACCCTGCAGGGCGAAGGCGCCAACGCGGGCCGGCCTGCCGTGTTCTGCCGCTTTGCCGGCTGCAACCTCTGGACGGGCCGTGAGCAGGACAGGGCGACAGCGGTGTGCCAGTTTTGCGATACCGACTTTGTCGGCACCGATGGCACGCTGGGCGGTAAATTCCGAGATGCTGATGGTCTGGCTGCGCAGATAGAAGCGCAATGGCCCATGGGCGACCACGCCAACCGTTTTGTTGTGCTGACCGGCGGCGAGCCGCTGCTGCAGGTCGATGATGCGCTGGTCGCTGCACTGCATGCACGCGGTTTCAAAATTGCGGTCGAAACCAATGGCTCACTCGCCGCACCCGACGGCATCGACTGGATATGCGTCAGCCCCAAGGCAGGCGCACCGTGGGTGCAACGCCAGGGCCATGAATTGAAGGTGGTCTGGCCACAGGCCCTGCTCGATCTGGCCGAACTGGAGGCCGCTCAGTTCGAGCACCGGTATCTGCAGCCCATGGACAACGTGCTGCGCGCCGACAACACGCAGGCCTGCATAGACCTGTGCATGCAGCGTCCTGCGTGGCGGCTGAGCCTGCAGACCCACAAGATCACTGGAATAAGGTGATTTGCATATGAACTACGAAATCAGCCAGAAATTTTTCTTTGATGCGGCGCACACCCTCAAGCGTGAGGTTGAGGCCGACAGCAGCCGCCGCATACATGGCCACACCTACAACGCCGAGGTGATGTTGTCGGGCCGGCCCGATGCCACCACCGGCATGGTGATGGACCTCGGTGTGGTGCGCGCGGCCATCGCGCAGTTGCGTCCCCGGCTGGACCACCATCTGCTGGATGACGTGGCCGGTCTCGGCCCGGCCACGCTGGAGAACCTGTGCGCCTTTATCTGGCGCGAGCTGCTGCCCTCAGTGCCCGGGCTTTCTGCTGTGCGGGTATGGCGTGAATCGATGGGTGACAGCTGTACCCTGCGTGGATAGCACCCATTCGCCGCGCAGTATGTGCGGCGGCCTGTCCTGCGTTAACCTTGCGGCATGAAAGCGTATAGAGCCTCCCTGCTGTACTTTGCGGCCCAGTCTGCCGAAGCAATCTTCGAAAAAGATGGCCTGCTGGTGGTCGGCCCCAATGCAGAGGGCCGTCAGGTGGTGCAGGCCATCGGCAGTTACCAGCGCCTGTCTGCGGACTGGCCGGCTGTAGAGACCGAGCACCTGCCCGGCCGCATCATCGCGCCCGGTTTTGTGGACATGCACATCCATTACCCGCAACTGGATGTGATCGGCTCGCCCGCCGAGGGCCTGTTGCCCTGGCTGGAGAACTACACCTTCCCGCACGAGTCGCGCTTTTCCGAAGCCGCTTACAGCGCGGAGTCCGCCATTTTTTTTGTCGATGAATTGCTGCGCAACGGCGTGACCACGGCATTGGCCTTTGCTACCTCGCACCCGGCGTCGGTCAATGCATTGCTGGGCGAGGCGCAGAAACGGCAGCTGCGCATGATTGCCGGCAAGGTGCTGCAAGACCAGAACTCGCCCGACGGCGTGCGTGACCAGACCGAACAAAGCCTGCTCGATACGGAAACCCTGATCAATCAGTGGCATGGCGTGGACCGCCTCGGTTACGCGATCACTCCGCGTTTTGTGCCTAGCTGCAGCGAGGCACAACTGCGCGGCGCGGGTGAACTGGCCGCCACGTATGCGGACGTGTGGGTGCAGTCGCATGTTGCAGAAAACCTCGACGAAGTCGCCTGGGTCAAAACGCTGTACCCGACAGCGCGCAGCTACCTTGAGGTTTACGGCCAGTTTGGCCTGCTGCGCCCGCGGGCTGTGTATGCCCACTGCATACACATCGATGACGAGGATCGCGCGCTGATGCGCGAAACCGGCACCGCGGCCGCCGTCAGCCCGACCAGCAACCTGTTCCTCGGCAGTGGGTTTTTTGACTATGTGGCAGCGGAACGCACCGGCATCCTTTACGGCCTTGCCAGCGATGTGGGCGGTGGCACCAGCTTCAGCCCGTTCCGCACCATGCTGGCGGCTTATTACGTCGGCCGGGAAGGGCAGACCAAAGCCGGTATCTCGCTGAAACCGCAGCAACTCTGGTGGCAACACACGGCTGGGGCTGCCCGCGCGATGGGGCTGGAGGGCGTGATTGGCAACCTGCTGCCCGGTTGCGAGGCCGATTTTTTGGTGCTCGACCCTGCGGCCACACCGCTGCTGGCCCGCAAGACCGCGCAGGCTGCCAGCCTGGACGAGCTGCTTTTCGGCCTGATCGTGCTCGGCGACGAGCGCCTGATCGCCAGAACCGTGATTTCCCAAGCCTTATCTGGGTGAGGGTTGCTTCAAGCCCGGCAGCGGTGATGCGGCTTGCCTACAATCAGGCAAAACCGAGGAAACCTTCCCAATGAGCATCAAAAGCGACAAATGGATACGCCACATGGCCGAGTCCACCGGCATGATCGACCCGTTCGAGCCGGGCCAGATCCGAGAAGCCGATGGTAAGAAAATCATCAGCTACGGCACCAGCAGCTATGGATACGACATCCGTTGCGCGCCCGAGTTCAAGGTGTTCACCAACATTCACAGCACCGTGGTCGACCCGAAAAACTTCGACGAAAAAAGTTTTGTCGACATGCAGGGCGACAGCTGCATCATCCCGCCCAACAGTTTTGCGTTGGCCCGCACTGTCGAGTACTTCCGCATACCGCGCAACGTGCTGACCATCTGCCTCGGCAAAAGCACCTACGCACGCTGCGGCATCATCGTCAACGTTACGCCTTTCGAGCCTGAGTGGGAAGGGTATGTGACGCTGGAGTTCTCCAACACCACACCGCTGCCCGCCCGCATCTACGCCGGTGAAGGCTGCGCGCAGGTGCTGTTCTTCGAGAGCGACAAGGACGACGTCTGCGAAGTCAGCTACAAGGACCGCGGCGGAAAATACCAAGGCCAGGTCGGCGTCACGCTGCCCAAGGCCTGACGGTTTTTTTCGCGCCGCCAAAGCGGCTGTCAGTGCGCCGGGCGCAATTCCTACGACGGGATGGCTGCTCCGCCGAATGGCGCTGAAAGCTGCTATTCCTTAGCATCAAGCCATGTTCAGGAACAGTCCACGTCGGGCTGCTTCGGTGAACAGACCTTCCGGGGAGTTCATCATGGCTGCAGTTGCTGTTTCCGCTATCACCTCCGCTACCGCCACCGGATTTGAAGCTGCCGCTTCGGGCGGCTATCTGGCCCAGCTTTCTTCCTGGGACGTGGTGTCCCACCCCTGCCGTTACTGGCCCTGCGAGTTGTTGTCGGCCTTCATGTTGCAGATGGCGGCAAAAGGCTGCAGCGTCAATGAGTCGATGATGCTGGGTAGCCACGACTACGCCATTGAAAAACTGAGCCATGCACACACGCTGAACGACGATGCGCTGCGCGAACTGGCTGTGCGGATGTTTTCCTATTTTGATGACGAACCGGTGCATGCCGTGGCGCAACTCGTTGGATCGGCCGGAGCGCAACTTCAGCATTAGCCGTCACCCGTCAGTTCCTGATGGCAGTCCTCGCAGCCGCCAGATCCCATCCCGCCCAGCCGCAGCTTTTAAAAAGCACAGGTCCGGCGGGTTTTTTCATGTCTTGCCTGACAACATCCGACAAGGTGCGAAACCGGGTGGTATCCAGCCCGGCCTGCAGGAGGTCACCGGCCTCGTGCACGGCATCCGGCGTGTCCATCAGGATGCTGCCCTTGTTTGCGAAGTGGCGACAAAGGTCTGCGCCCAGTTCGACCATTTTCGGTGTGAAAGCGCCCACTGCGGCAATAAACGTATCGCCACGCGGCAGGGCACTGAGCACCACCTGGCTGGCCGGTGTGCAGGTGACGGCCAGCGCGCAATCGGCCAGCGCTGCGTTGGCATCCGCCACGCTGCGGGCCTGCAGGCCGAGTGAGCGGGCATGCGCGACCAGCGCGTCCCCGCTTGCTGCGCTGCGTGAGAGCACCAGGAATTCACGCACACCCAGTACTTCAGAAAAGACTTCCAGGTGCGCCTTGCCCTGCACACCTGCGCCGACTATCAACATCGGGCCGTCCGTGCGGGGCGCCAGCCGCGTGGCCGCAAATGCAGATACTGCGGCCGTGCGCCTGGCGGTGACGGTCGGGCCGTCCAGCACCAGTTGGCGCTGTCCGGTGGCGATGTCGAACAGCACCACGTCGCCCTGGATCGCGGGCCGGCCGGTTCCGGCATTGGCCGGCGTGTAGGTGATCAGTTTGGTAACAGCGATGCTGCCATCCAGCGCCGGCATTACAAACAGGCTGCCGCCGCCCGGCAAGGCCTGAACCAGCCGGGGCGGCACTTCTACCTTTGAGTCGGCCAGCAAGGCCCCGATTTCATGCACGAGCGCCGGCCACGGCAGGCGTTCTGCGGTGCTGGGGGCATCAAGGACGGGAAGTTTGGCAGTGGGCATAGAACAGCAGGTGAGGGGTTTTTATCCTACATCGCGAAGGGTTTCCAGCCGAATGGTGTGGTTGGGGAGCCCTCCTAGTATCAGTTCATAAACCAACCAGACAGAGCAGAGGAGTCCACACCATGTTTGCAGACCACATGACACCGGTCACGAAAAAGCCAGACCTGTTCAGCAACCGAAACCTGCTGCTGATGGCGGGTGGGCTGATCATCGTGTGCCAATTGGTCGCGATGGTGCTGGTGGCGCAGGAGCAGGTTAAAAAAGCCGAGGCGCGTGACTCACAAATGTCGCAGCAGCGTGTGGCGATTGCAAAGTGCTTTGAGTTGAACACCCGCGCCGGCCGCCAGGACTGCATGCTGCAGGCGAGGAATGCCAGCTTCCAGGATGGCGCACAAATCGCCACCAGCGCAAACCCTGGCCGTGAATCACCCAGCTATACAGACTTCAACAGTGGCTCGTCGCCTGCCGTGATGCGCATCGGCGCGGTCGCCGTTTCTTTCGCCGCCAACTGATTGCCCTGACAGCGTTCAGCCACTCAACTGAGGCTTCCGGCACCATGCGCCACATCTGTGGCATTTACCAGCGCGGTTTCCACTGCCACACGCAAACCCCTGACTATTTCTTCCAGCGCCATGTTCGGCGTGCCCTGCTCCGGCAGGTAAGGCACGTGGATAAAACCGCCACGCACCTTGCTATGGCTGCGCTGTTTCGCCAGCGTATCCATCAGCGAATAAAAAACCTGGTTGCAGACAAAGGTGCCAGCGGTTTGTGAAACCTCGGCCCTGATGCCTGCAGCGTGCATGCTCTTGAGCATCGCCTTGATCGGCAAGGTGCTGAAGTAGGCCGATGGGCCCTTGTGCCGCACTGCCACATCCACGGGTTGCTCGCCTGCGTTGTCGGGAATGCTGGCATCGGCCACATTGATGGCCACACGCTCCAGTGACAGCGCACTGCGCCCGCCAGCCTGACCTACGCAGATTACAAGCGCAGGTTTGTGCTGCCGAATGAGCTTTTTAAGTTCAGTGACCGAGCCTGCAAACGTGGTGGGTACTTGCGCGGCAACGACGGCATGGCCGGCTAGCTGCTGGCCGTCCATCGGTTGTACGGCCAGCCAGCTTGGGTTCAGCGCCGCGCCACCAAACGCGTCAAAGCCGGTCAGCAAGACCTTGGGGTGCTGTGGGGATGGCGCGCTGCTCATGCACTCATTTTGCAGTGCAAATACCCAAACCGCTCAGGGATAGTCAGGGGTAGGGCGACTTCAGTTTGGTCGTGTTGTCAGACCTGCCGTCGAACTTGACCAGCTTGACCCTGCCGTTCTGGCCGGGAAACTTGTCAAACACGGCGCGCACGAGGTAGGGCACCAGGTCGGGCAGGTCTTCGTTGTCGCCTTCATAGACGGCGCGTGACTCAAACACAGCACGCGGTTTGCCTGGCGTAAACCCTTTTGTGTCCAGCAGGCGTATCCGGATATTGCTGACCTGCATGGTGCGTATCACTTCCCGGTCGCCGACATAACGCGAGCCGAAACGGTCAGGCCCCCAGTAACCGGGAAACACATTGCCGGCAGCATTGCGATAGGGCGGGTAGAAGATGTAGTTGTCGGCGTAGACGGCTTCGCGCACCTTGCGGTCGCGCGTACCGTTGCCCGTGACGATGTCCACCTCGATGCGGCCGACCTGCCCGGCAGGTGCGCGCTTCATGCCCAGTGCCTCAAGCTCAGCCTGCACATAACCCTCATAGGCCTGTTGTTCCAGATCGTTGATGCCATCGGTGGCGCGGATGTAGCTGAAGGTCGCACCGTTGGTGTCGGCGGGCCACTGGTTGAAGGTTGTGACCTTGGCGGTGATGGGGCTGGCGCAGGCTGTCAGCAAGGCGGTAACGGCAAAGGCCATCAGCAGCCGGTAGTGGCGGGCAAGGCTGGTAAAGGTTATCGGCAGGATCATGGTGGATGGATGTCGGGAAGCCCTATTTTGTTCCGCGCAACGCTGTGTTTTATCTCCTGCGGGTAAAAGTCCGTGCACAGGTGTTTCTGTCTGACATGGCAAGGCCCGGATGGCGGCGCACAATGGTGCATAAATTCAGACAAACAGGGGCCATCATGAAGTGGGAAGGCAATCGGGAATCGGACAACGTTGAAGACCGGCGCGGTAGCGGTGGGGGCGGTGGCGGGTTTGGCTTCGGCGGGCGCAGCATTGGCATAGGCACCATCGTGATTGCGCTGGTGGGCGGCATGGTGTTCGGCGTCAACCCGCTCACGATATTGAGCATGTTCAGCGGCGGCTCGCCAGCGCAGGTCCAGCAACAGCAGGCCCCCGCTCAAAGGCCACCGGCGGATGACCGCATGGCCAAATTTGTCTCTACCGTGCTGGCAGATACCGAAGATGTCTGGACCGACGTGTTCACCAAAGGCGGCGCCAGTTACGTCAAGCCCCGGCTGGTGTTGTTTCGTGGAGCGACCCAAACCGCATGCGGGCAGGGCCAGTCGGCCATGGGGCCGTTTTATTGCCCGGCTGACCAGAAGGTCTACATCGACCTCGATTTTTACGAAACCCTGACGAACCGGCTCGGCGCACCCGGCGAGTTTGCGCAGGCCTATGTGATTGCGCATGAAGTCGGCCATCATGTGCAGAACCTGCTTGGCATCAGCGGCAAGATGGACCAGATGCGCGGCCGCGTCAGCAAGGCCGAATACAACGCCCTCAGCGTCAAACTTGAGCTTCAGGCCGACTGTTTTGCCGGTGTCTGGGCCTACCACGCCAATAATGCCCGGCAGATCCTGGAAGGGGGCGATATTGCGTCGGCGATGAACGCCGCAGCCAAAATTGGCGACGATGCGCTGCAGCGCTCGTCCGGCGGGGCAGTGGTGCCAGAAAGCTTTACCCACGGCACCAGTGCCCAGCGCCAGCGCTGGTTCAATACCGGGGTGACGACGGGCAGCGTCAAGTCCTGCGATACCTTCAGTGCCCGGAATTTGTAGCCTGAACGGGCCGAAGCCCCCGTCTTTCGTTGATATCTCGCTATTTAATTTATAGCAAAAATCGCCAATTCAGGGGGCTTTTCCCTGGCTGAAAGAGCCCCGGACGCCGGTAAGGTCGCCGCAAGCCGTCCATTTGGCCCAAAGTGCGACAATAGAGGGCTAAGGAAGCACTGCATCACCCTCTGGCGGTCTGCGGCGTTGCCTTGATGTCAGGAGCTGGCCGTTGGCTGTGCTTTTGGCTGCACAAGCGCCCCGGCCATCGAAACTCCGATCCGCGCGCCAGAAACCGCCAGTTGAAAACCGCCGTACAGGCAGAGCTTCCTTATGACCTCATCTTTTTCCAATCTTTCGCTGGCTGAACCGCTGGCCCGCGCCGTAGCCGAAATGGGCTACGAAAACATGACCCCCATCCAGGAACAGGCCATACCGGTTGTGCTGGAAGGAAAGGACGTCATGGGCGCCGCCCAGACCGGTACCGGCAAGACCGCCGCTTTCTCGCTGCCTTTGCTGCAGCGCATGATGAAGCACGAGAACGCCTCGACCTCACCTGCCCGCCACCCGGTGCGTGCGCTGGTGCTGCTGCCTACGCGCGAACTTGCCGATCAGGTCGCGCAACAGGTCAAGCTCTACGCCAAGTACACCAACCTGCGCAGTGCAGTCGTCTTTGGCGGCATGGACATGAAACCGCAGACGCTGGAACTGAAAAAAGGCGTCGAGGTGCTGGTCGCCACGCCGGGCCGCCTGCTGGACCACATTGAAGCGAAAAACGCCATCCTGAACCAGGTCGAATACGTGGTGCTCGATGAGGCTGACCGCATGCTCGATATCGGTTTCCTGCCCGACCTGCAGCGCATCCTGAGTTACCTGCCCAAACAGCGCACCACCTTGCTGTTCTCGGCCACCTTCTCGCCCGAGATCAAGCGGCTGGCCTCCAGCTACCTGCAGGACCCGGTGACGATTGAAGTCGCGCGTTCCAACGCCACGGCGTCTACCGTCGAGCAGCACTTCTACAGCGTGGGCGCTGATGACAAGCGCCGTGCGCTGCACCAGATCCTCAAGACGCGCGGCATGAAACAGGCTTTTGTATTCGTCAACAGCAAGCTCGGCTGTGCAAGGCTGGCCCGCTCGCTGGAGCGTGAAGGCCTGAAGACCACGGCGCTGCACGGCGACAAAAGCCAGGACGAACGCCTGAAAGCGCTCGATGCCTTCAAGAAGGGCGAAGTCGACCTGCTGGTGTGTACCGACGTGGCCGCCCGTGGCCTGGACATCAAGGATGTGCCGGCGGTGTTCAATTTCGACGTGCCTTTCAACGCTGAAGATTACGTGCACCGCATCGGCCGCACAGGCCGGGCCGGCGCCTCGGGCCTGGCCGTGAGTTTTGTCGCCAGCAGCGACCAGCGCCTGGTGGCCGACATTGAAAAGCTGATCAAGACCAAGATCGAACTCGAGCCGATGGAGTTCGAGGAAGACCGCCCGCGTATCAGCGAGCAGGGCCGCATCAACGACGGCAGGCGCATGTACCGCGAGCGCGAGGAGCGTGAAGGCAGCGAGGCACGTGATGTGCGTCCCCAGCGCGAAACCCGTGAGCCGCGCGAGCGCCGCGAGTACGCACCGCGCCCGGCTCCGCGCGATCCTTTCTTTGACCAGCCCTACGAATCCACCCTGGATGCAGAAGCCAAACCAGCCTGGGAGGCCGCCAAGGCCACAACCGCTACAGCACGCGTGTCGGCCAATATCAAGCCGCGCAAAAAAGTGGCTGCGCTGTTCAAGATGGGCGAAGCCAAGGCCCCGGACACCACCGACGCCTGAGCCCTCCTGGTACCGGCAGCATCAGACCGCACCTACGGTAGCGGGCGTTGCAGGCTGATGGCCCCGGTCAGCCATTGACCCAATACTGGCTGCATGGCCAGTTACACAGACCGTCTTGTTGGGCTTGTCCCGCCCGTCATCCTGAAAGTCTTTCGTCCCGTGATGCGGGCCATCAACCTGTGGATAGATGCAGATGGCCTGCGCATGAGCGCGGCCATGTCTTTCTACGGCATTTTGAGTCTCGCCCCGCTGCTGGTGCTGCTGGTCGCGGTGCTCGGCTGGTGGCTGGACCGCAGCTACATAGAGACCAGCCTGGTGCAGCAGATACAGGCGGTCATAGGCACGCAGGGCGCTGTCGTTGTCCAGCAGGCGCTGACCAGCGCGCAAGAGCCATCAGACGGTATCGTCGCATCGCTGCTGGCGTTTGGTTTCCTGCTGGTGGGTGCGACAGGTGTCTTTGCCGAGCTGCAGGACGCCTTTGAACGGTTGTGGCGCACCGACTCGGGCGTCGCCGCGCAACAGAAGTGGTGGTACAGCGCCTCATTGCGGCTGCGAGGCGTGGCCTACATCCTGGCGTTTGGTTTCCTGCTGCTGGTGTCGCTGGCGATTTCAACCTTCCTGAGCCTGCTGTCGGGCTGGGCCGGCAACTACCTGCCGGTTGAAAAGCTGGCGCTGGTCATCAACGAACTCGTCACCGTGGCCTTCTGTACCGCGCTGTTTGTCTCGCTGATGCGCATGAGCGCCGGCCCCAAGCCAAGCCTGCGTTACCTGGTGCGCGGCGCTGCGATAGGTGCGGTGCTGTTTGCAGTTGGCAAGCATGTGATGGCGGTATATCTCTCGACCGCTGCAGTGGTGTCGGCGTATGGTGCAGCAGGCTCGCTGGTGGTCATCCTGATGTGGATTTATTTCTCATCGGCGGTACTGTTGTTTTCAGCCAGTTGTTCGCGTGTGCTGGCAGAGGACGGGAAGGCACGGCGCGATGCTGCTGAAGGCCGGCCTGCATCAACTGCAACAGACACACTGCCAGAAGGAACGCAGGCGTCCATGGCTGCTTCAAAACCCCTGATGTAAAGTAAACTTTACATTGATAGGTTTGGAGTGTTTGCCGGATACGCTGCCGGCCTTCAAAAGCACTGTTTTGGTCTGATTTTGGCCATTTTCAGCCATAAAAAAGGCCTGAAAACCAAGGTGGACTAGCGCAACATGCTATTAAATAAATAGCATTTGCCCTGAGTCAGTCCCGTCCGGCCGACCCAGTCGACAACCGCTGGACTAGCCCTTGCCGGGCTTTCTCGCCTGCTCGCACTGCACGGCCACCAGTTCAAAACCTGCCGGATCAATCCGCGCCGCCGTCAGGCAGCCGCCCCAGACGCAGCCGGTGTCCAGCGGCAGCGTGCCGTGCAACAGGCTTCCTTTGGGATGGGTTGTATCGGCGCCCAGTGTGGACCAGTGGCCGAAGGCGATCTGCGTGCCGATGCTCTTGCGGCCAGGCACTTCAAACCACGGTTTGTAGCCGGGCGGTGCAGCATCCAGGCTGCCCGAGCTTTCAAACTCCATCACGCCATCGTCGGTGCAAAAGCGCAGCCGCGTCAGCGCGTTGACGATCACCCGCAAACGGTCCATGTCCTTCAGGCCATCACGCCAGTGATCCGGCTGGTTGCCGTACATCGCCTGCATGAAGTCTTTCAGGTCCTTGCCGCGCAGCGCAGTTTCAACTTCTGCGGCCAGCGCCATCGTCTGCGCAGCCGACCACTGCGGCAGCACGCCGGCGTGCACCATCAGCCAGCCGTGTTCGTGCAGTGCCATGTGGCGGTGCCGCAGCCAGTCGAGCAGCGCATCACCATCGCGCGCGGTGATGATTTCCTGCGAGGTGTCGTTGCGGCCCGGCTTGCGCACACCCTGCGACAGCGCCAGCAGGTGCAGGTCATGGTTGCCCAGCAGGCATTTCGCCGCATCACCCAGCGACGACAGGTGGCGCAGCACGGCCAGCGACTCGGGGCCGCGGTTGACCAGATCGCCCAGCAGGTAAAGCGTGTCGCGGCTCGGCGAGAAATCGACCTTCTCCAGCAGGCGCAGCAGGGGTTGGTGGCAGCCCTGCAGGTCTCCTATCATGTACATTGGCATGTGTTCATTTTGCCCGGCTGTCCATGGATTTTTTGCTCATCGCGTTTTTGACCCTGCTTAACGGCATCTTTGCCATGTCCGAGATGGCGATGGCCTCCAGCAGGCGGGCCCGTCTCAATGGCATGTCGGAAGCAGGCGACAAGGGCGCACGCGCGGCACTCGGCCTGATGGACAACCCCACGCAATTCCTGTCCTCGGTGCAGGTCGGCATCACGTCCATCGGCATGCTCAACGGCATCATCGGCGAGGCGGCCTTCAGCGGTGACCTGGCAATCTGGCTGCGCGAGTTAGGCATCTCGCCGCGTGTGTCAGAGATCAGCGCCACTGCGCTGGTGGTGGCCATCATCACCTTCATCACGATTGTTTTCGGTGAACTGGTGCCCAAACGGATTGGCCAGCTCTACCCCGAGACAGTGGCCCGCCTGCTGTCGCGCCCGATGATGTGGGTGGCCACTGGTGCCAAACCTTTTGTGCGCCTGCTCTCGCTCAGCACGCACGCCATACTCAAGCTGCTGCGGGTTGACAACGCAGCAGGCCGCGCGGTGACCGAAGAAGAAATCGCCGCCAGCCTTGAAGAGGGCGTCGATGCGGGGCTGATTGAAGAGCACGAGCACCAGATGGTGCAGAACGTTTTTCTGCTGGACGACAGGCTGCTCACGTCACTGATGCTGCCGCGCTCCGATATTGAATGGCTGGACGCATCGGACACCGTGGCCGAAGCGATTGCCAAGGCCGGCGCCAGCGCGCATTCCTGGTACCCGGTCTGCCGCGGCGGCCTGGACGATGTGATCGGTGTCGTCAACGTCGGCAAGCTGCTGGCGTTGCGCGGTGAGGCAGCGGAGACCGCCGACCGTATAGGCGCGTACGCGCAGCCGGCGGTTTTTGTGCCTGAGACGCTGACCGGCATGGAGTTGCTCGAGCAGTTCCGCGCCCGCTCGACACGCTTTGTTTTCGTCGTCGATGAATACGGCGTGGTGCAGGGCCTGATGACCCCGATGGACATGCTGGAAGCCATCACAGGTGAACTGCAGCCCGGCGCGCAGGTCGATGCATGGGCGACAGAACGTGAAGACGGCAGCTGGCTGATAGACGGCGTGATGCCGGTGTCCGAGATGAAGGCACGGCTGGATATCAGGGACCTTCCGGAGGAAGACAAGGGCCGCTACAACACCGTTGCCGGCCTGCTGCAAAGCGTGTCGGGCCGGCTGCTGATGACCGGTGAAAAGGTCCAGTGCGCCGGCTGGAACTTTGAGGTGGTGGACCTTGACGGCAAGCGCATCGACAAGGTGCTGGCGACGCTGGTGCCCAAGGCGGCTGCGCCAGCCGTCCAGTTCGGCGAAGAGACCTAGTGTGGTGTTGCACGCTATCCGGAACATAAAAACGTGTCTTTTCGGCCATGGCGGCGTTGCAAATCCGCGCGATACCCCGGGTATCGCTGTGGTTTGCGCCTTGCCCTGACCAAAAATCCATCGTTTTTATTTGTCCCGTCAAGCATGCAGCACCACACTAGCCTGCGTTGGTGGCCGGGCCGTAAGGCGTTGGCTTGCCGCCTTCGTTGTAAAGCTTGCGCAGTCCTTCAAACTTCTTGCTGGGGCCGCGGCCGTCGCTGTGGTCCGGCATCGCCATCCCATTCGCTTTCAGCAGCGCCAGCGCCCTGAAGTTCGCATACAGCGCGTCGTAGACAGGAAAGCTCGCCGCCAGAATCGCGTCATCGCTCTGGTTGGTCAGGAAAACACCTTCCGCAAAAGCCAGCAGGCCGACCGCCATCTGGCCGATCTCGTCTTCCGGCGGCGGGCGGTAGCCCTCCAGCACATAGGCCACACCCGAACGCACCACGCTGGCCAGTTGCACCAGCGCCGGGTCATCGAGTTTGTATTTGCGCATCACCTTGTCGAAAGTGGTGCCGCTGTGGTCATGCGGGCCCAGTTCGGCGCCCGGCATCGAAAACGGAGTCGCACCGGCAGGCGCCAGGTGTTCTTCCTTCCACGGCACATAGGCGAAGCTGGCATCGGCGTCTACAAACCGTGTGATCAGCCACGGCGTGGCGACGCGGTCCAGGTGCAGGTATTGGCGGGTAACCCATTGCATTGCTTTGTCTCCTTTTGTTTTAAATCGCCCCACTGTGCAGTGGGTATGGTGTGCGGTGTTTAGCGGGTCACAGCGGCAGGCGCATTGCGTGTGACCGGCGACACCGTGACCAGCACTTCATTGCCGCCGAAGTTGGTCGCCTGCATCTGCACATTGCCTACGCGTTCGCCCTTGCTGAAAGTCAGCAGGCTGAGTTTGGAAAACGAACTCGAGGTCAGCGTCCAGCCAGCAGCGGCCATGCTGTCGCGAAACCAGGTGAACACCGCCTGCGGCTCGCCCGCCACCGACAAGTTGATGCGGCCGGTCCAGCTGTTGCCGCTGCCCATCACCAGCGTGTCCTGCTGCTTGATGGTGGAGCCAGGTGGCAGCGGCACGTCGCCCGACAGCTGCTTGGTGGTGGCTTCGGTCACGGTGCTGTCACCACCCATCGAGCTGCCGCCCATGCTGGCGCAGCCGAGCATCGCGAATGTGAAGGAGAGGGCCAGAATGAGTTTGGTGTTCATGTTGTTGCCATTCAGGAGGACGACTGTTGGGAATCGGCTGGTGCAGCGCACCTGTTGGGGCGCCGCCAAAAACGATTGTGCCGCAAACCCGGCGCCGGGCAGCAAGTCAAGCTCGCCAGCAGCTTGGGAAGTTTCAGGTTTTCAGTGGGCAGGGAGACTTTTCTTGTGAGGTTGTTGACACACGGAACGACGCAGGCCTAGAATTTGACCATGAAGTCAAAAACTCAAAAATCCGCTGAAACCGGGGCAACTGCGCCCGTAGATGTGGGTGGCAGGCTGTGGAGCGGGCGGCGCACACCCAAGGATTCGCGGCGCGACCAGATATTGCGAAGCGTCGGTGATGTGCTCAGCGATTCGCGCCTGTCTTCCCTGAGCATGGTGGATATTGCCGACAGGCTCGGCATCACCAAGGGCAACCTGTATTACTACTTCAACGACAAGCAGGACATCCTGTACCAGTGCCACATGCGCAGCATGGGCATCAGCCTGGACGCGCTGGCTTCACTGGATGCTGGAGACAGCCCGGACCTGCGCCTGCGGCAACTGCTGGAGCGCCACATCATGGGCATCATCGATGGCGGCATGGGGGGCGTGCTGCTGACCGACCTGGAAAGCCTGAGCGAGCAGCAGCGCAGCACCTATGTGGCGCGCCGCGACGAATTTGAATCCGGCGTGCGACGGTTGATAGAGGCGGGCGTTGCGGAAGGTGTACTGGCCTGCGCCGATGCCAAACTCGCCAGCCTCACCATACTCGGCGCGATCAACTGGATACCCAAGTGGTACCGCTCGGGTGGACCACTCAGCTCGGAAGAAATCGCTGAGGGTATGGCCGACCTGCTGCTGCGCTCGGTGCAGCCTGCACCTGCCAGGAGCCGGGCGCCGCCCGTTGTTAAGCCTGCGGCGGCCAGGGCACCAGCACGTAAAACTGTAAAGCCAGCCGCGAAATGAGCCGACCAGGCAACTCCACAAACGACCAGGAAACGACCAGAGACAAGCAAGAATGACCAGAGAAAAATCCATCGATATCAAGCCCGGCGACACCTTCCATGGTCCATCCAAGACCCTGACAGACGCGCACTTCCTGCTCTTTTCCGGGGTGACCGGCGATGTGCACCCGATTCATTACGACGTTGAATACGCCAGGCAAAGTCATTACGGCAAGCCGCTGGCACACGGCCTGCTGCTGACCTCGCTGACGGCGCTAGGTGCCTCGTCGGGGCGCGAACTGATAGACGGGTTCATCTTCGTCGAGCAGGGTTGCCGCTTCCTGATGCCGGCGCTGGTGGGCGATACGGTGCGTCCGCAGTTTGTGGTCGAAAAAATCTGGAATGAAGAACACCGGCGTTTTTGCCGCTTCACGACCAGCCTGTTGAACCAGCGCGGCGAAAAACTGCTGGAAGGCTTTCACGTCTACCGCGTGATGGAACACAAGACAACACCGGAGCAAGGCTGATGGCTGACGACCGCGAAGTACTGACGGCCGGCAAGGACTGGCCCGCACACTACACCTATGTGCCCGCGCTGCGCGTCGGCAACATGATCTGGTTTTCCGGCACTACCGGCACGGACGACAGTGGCAGGATCACCGCCCCGGGTGACATCGCCGAACAGACGCGGCAGATATTCCGCAAGTTCGATGCATTGCTGAAATCGGCTGGCGGCTCGTGCGATGACATCGTTCAGACGCACGACTTTTTCACCACCACCGACAACTACAAGGCCACCGCCGCCGTGCGGCGCGAGTTCTTTAAAAATTCGGTACCGACCTCCGCCGGGTTGCTCGTCGCCGGGTTGCTGCGCAAGGATGCGCTGATAGAGATATCGGCCATTGCGGTGCTGCGCAGCCCGCAGGGCGGCGATAACGCTGTCGCCGCCTATGTGCCGGGGGCCGCCTTATGAGCCAGCCCGGCATGCTGGCAGGCCTGCGGGTGATAGACCTGACCACGGTCGTGTTCGGCCCGCTGACCACGCAGATACTGGCCGACTACGGCGCCGACGTCATCAAGGTAGAGCCCCCTGGCGGCGACACCATGCGCCATGCGGGTTGTTCCACAGCAAAGGGCATGGGCGCGATTTTCCTGAACCTGAACCGCGGCAAGCGTTCGGTTTGTGTTGACCTGAAGACCGCAGGGGGGCGCGAAGTACTGCTGCGGCTGCTGGCCACGGCCGATGTGTTTGTGCACAACGTGCGGCGCGGCGCGATGGACAGGCTGGGACTGTCTTACGCGGCAGTGTCTGCCATCAACCCGAAGATTCTGTACTGCACCGCCACCGGCTTTGCGCAAAAGAACAGCCGTGCCGATGCGGCGGCGATTGACGATGTCATACAGTCGGCCGCCGGCATTGCCTCGCTCAATGCCGATGCAGATGGTGTGCCGCAGTTTGTGCAAAGCCTGCTGGCAGACAAGGTCTCCGGCCTGGCGCTGGCCTGTGCGGTGCTGGCAGCGCTGCACCGGCGCTCGGCCACCGGCAGGGGCGGGCTGATAGATGTGCCTATGTACGAGACGCTGGCCGGCTTCACGCTGCTGGAGCACCTGCAGGGCCAGAGTTACGAGCCGGCGACAGGCGCAATTGGCTACCACCGCGTGATGGCCGGCGGTGGCCGGCGCGTCTACAAGGCACGCGATGGCTACCTGTCGATGACGCCGTACAGCGGTCCGCAATGGGCGGAATTTTTCCGCGAGACCGGACGCCCCGAACTGGCAACCGATGCACGCATCACCGACCCGGTCACGCGTAACGCGCATGTGTCTGAGCTGTATGACCTGATTGCTGCCGTGGCCGGCGAGCGCAGCGTGCAGGAGTGGGTGGCACTGGCCGCACGCCTGGGCTTTCCGGCGCAGCGCGTCAACGCACTGGCCGATGTGGCCGCAGATGATGACCTGCAGCGCACAGGGGCGCTGCTCACGCGTACGCATCCTGGCGTGGGCAGCACACGCATGCTGGCGTCGCCCGGATTTTTTGATGGCGAGGCCGCCCGCCACCCCGGCCTGGCCCCGCGACTGGCCGAGCACACCGCCCAGGTGCTGGGCGAAGCCGGTTTCTCGGCCGCAGAGGTCGATGCGCTGGCAGCAAGCAGCGCCATCAGCCTGCAGGAGATAAGGTGATGAGCTACTTTTTTGAAGACTTTGAAGTCGGCTCGCGCCATCCGACGCGCAGCCGCCTGATCACCGATGCAGACCATGACGCTTTCTGCAAGCTGGTCGGCTACGAGGTACCGCTGTTTCTCGACAACACGTTTGCGCAGGCGCGCGGCCTGCCGGGCCGCATCTGCCCCAGCCACCTGGTGATGTCTTTCTCGACCGCGATGACGGGAGACCTTTTCCCTGACAGCGTGATCGCGCTGGCCGGCATCGAGAACGCGAAGTTCCTGCGCAATGTCAGTCCCGGCGACACGCTGCGCACCGAGGTCGAGGTGGTCAGCAAACGCACCACTTCCAAACCGGACCGCGGCCTGGTGGTGTTCAGGGACCATGTCTACAACCAGCATGGCGACGAAGTTTTCTGCAATGACAAACATGCGCTGATCAGGCGCCGGGCGCAGGCCTGAGGCAACCCGATGTTCACAGCCCACGAAAGAACACCATGAGCAAAACTGCTGCAGCTGCAAAACCGCGTTACATACTTCGACCCGAAGAACTGGAGTCCTATTCCCCGGCCAACCACACCGGTACCCGGAACACACGGCTGGTGTCTGCTGCACTGAACGGTGCGCAGCACATGGAAGTGGTGCTGGGTGAGGTCGACAAGGGCGCCGGTGTCTCCATGCACGCCCATCCCGGCATGGAGCAGGCGCAGTATTTCATCGAGGGCGAAGCTGAAGTGGTGATAGACGGTGAGGTGCATTACGCGCGCGCCGGCGACCTGTGCTTTTTTCCCGCCAATGTCTTTCACTCGGTGCGCGTGACTAGCGAACGCATGAAGGTGCTGATCATCTATTCGCCGCCATATGCGGAAGACCCGACCAAGATTGTTCGTCAATAACCCTGGAGCCTGAAATGAAACTGAAAATGAAATGCATCGCCGCACTGGCTTTCACATCTTTGTCACTGCTTGCCGCCAGCCAGGCATACGCGCAGGCCTACCCGACCAAGCCTATCCGTATGGTCGTCGGTTTTGTTGCCGGTGGCCCGACCGATGCGCTGGCGCGCCTGTATGCGCAGCGCCTGGGCACGGTGCTCGGCCAGCAGGTGACGGTGGACAACCGCGGCGGTGCCGACGGCGTGATCGCCGCCGAACTGGTGTCCAAGGCCACACCCGACGGTTACACGATTTATTTCGCATCGGCAGGCCATGCCATCAATGCCAGCTTCTACCCCAAGGTGCCTTACCGCACGATTGAAGACTTCGTGCCGGTGACCATGGTCGGCGAGTCACCCAACATCATCGCTGTCACGCCATCGCTGCCGGTGAAAGACCTGCGCGAGTTCATCGCGCTGGCCAAGTCCAAACCCGGTGCACTGAACTACGGCGCCACCTCCAGCCCGACCCTGCTGGCGACCGAACTGTTTGACCAGATGGCTGGCATCCAGGTCACGCGTATCCCGTTCAAGGGCGCAGCACCGGCAATGACGGCAGTGATCGCAGGCGACGTGCAACTGGTTGTCTCAGGCATAGGCACCACACTGCCGCAGGTCAAGGCCGGCAAACTCAAGGGTCTGGCCGTCACCAGCGCCAAGCGCTCGCCGCTGGCACCCGACATGCCAACCGTGGCAGAACTGGGCATCAACTATGTGGCCACCACCTGGTATGGCGTTCTCGCACCTGCCGGCACGCCTAAGGCCGTGATTGACCGTCTGAACAGCGCCTCGCGCACGCTGATCGACGACCCGGAAACCAGGGCACTGGCAGCGCCGCAGGGCGTGGTGATGACCGCATCCACCCCGGAAGAGTTCGGCAGCTTCATGCGCAGCGAAGTCACCCGCTGGGCCAAGGTCGTGAAAGACGCCAACGTCAAGGCCGAATAAGCCCGCCACATCTATCCGTTACCCGTCAATACAGGAGTCCGGCATGTTTAAACGTGTATTTCATTCACTGGTGTGGGCGCTGGCTTTGGCTGGCGCAGTTGCAAGCAGTGGCACTGCGTTCGCGCAGGCGCCGTGGCCTGCAAAGCCGCTGCGCATCATCGTGCCTTTCCAGGCCGGCTCGTTCACCGACACTGCTGCGCGCAAGCTGGCGGAGCAACTGACAGAGCAGTTGGGCCAGCCGGTGATTGTCGAGGGGCGAAGCGGCGCCGGCGGTGTGATTGGTGTTGATGCGGTGGCCAAGTCGGCGGCTGATGGCTACACGCTGCTGCTGACCGAAAACTCTTTTTCGGTCTTGCCTGCGCTGTATCCCAAACTGCCATACCGCGCGCAGCAGGACCTGATACCGCTGACTCTGGTTGCCGAAGCGCCGACAGTGTTGTGGGCCAGGCCTGACTTTCCCGCAGCGAATGTGCGTGCGCTGGTGGACATGGCAAAAGCCAAACCCGGCACGCTGACTTTCGGCTCGGGCGGGCAGGGATCATCGTCACACCTGGCGGCAGCGCTGTTTTTCGACAAGGCGCGCATCAGCGTTGTGCACATCCCTTTCAAGGGTGTGGCCGGCTCCATCAATGAAGCGATGGCAGGGCGGATTGACTTCGGCACCTCCAGCCTGGCCAGCCCGATGGCGCAGATAAAGTCCGGTCGCCTGCGTGCACTGGCCGTCACGGGTGCGCAGCGCAGCCCGTTGCTGCCTGATGTGCCTACCTTTGCCGAGTCTGGTTTTACCGACTTTGATGCGCCCATCTGGTTCGGTGTTTTCCTGCCTGCAGGCACGCCGCCTGCCATCGTCACGCGTTTGCATGCTGAAGTTGCCAGGGCGGTCGAAAAACCTGCGTTGCGCGATCTCTTCATGGCCCAGGGCGCCAAACCGCAAACCATGTCGTCGCAGGAGTTCACCGCACGCATCAACAACGAGATCCGCCAATGGACGGACCTGGTGGTGCGCACCGGCATCAAGATTGAATAGACAAACTGCGCAGTTTCGCCAGCAAGCCGGTTGGCGGTCAGTTGCCGGCTGGCGTGCGCTGGCCCAGTCTTTCCATCGCTGCCTTGCCGAGCAGCGTCAGCGTGGCCAGTTGTTCCTCGGTCACCTTCTTTGGCTTGACGTCGTAGACACACAGCGTGCCCATGGTCTGGCCTTCCACCACCAGACGGGTGGCTGCATAAAAGCGCACAAAGGGTGCGCCTATGACCAGCGGGTGCGCCGCAAACAGGCCGTCGCGGGTAGTGTCCTCGGCCACGATCACGTCTTTTTTCGACTTGAAAAAAGCCTCGCAAAAAGACGTGGTCGCCGGCGACTGGCTGAAGGGCAGGCCGGTGACCGACTTGAACCAGTCGCGGTCACCGTCGAGCAGGTTGACCATGGCAATCGGGACATCAAAGGTATTGGCCACGGCACGCACGATGTCGTCATAGACAATTTCAGGAGCTGAATCCAGTATGCACAGCTGCCTGAGTTTTTCGAGTCGTGTCGGGTCGTCGCGCATGCCTGAAGTGTAGCGCTGCACCTGCTCTCGGCCATCCGTTGCTACCCGTAGCCGGAAGTATTAAATGTAAAGAGTTCTTTACATCATGGCCTTGCAAAGGGGGTGCAACCGGGTTTTGGCATCGATCGGGGCCGAAAAATGACTGTTTTGAGGCAATTTTGACCATCGAAAAGGCCTGAAATCCAATCTGGACTAGCGTGACATGCTATCAAATAAAGAGCAACCAGGAATTGACGTATTGTGGACAGGGACGCTGGCCGCGCCGGCGGCCTGCAAGGCCCGCTGGTAAAATTTCTGTCATCCCAAGTCCCCGCCGCCAATGAAAAAAACCGACGATACGGAAGAAACCCGCCTGTCAGCGCTGAAGCGCCTGATGGTGATGGACTCGCCCGAAGAGCAGGCCTATAACGACATCACCCGGCTGGCAGCCAGCATTTGCGACACGCCGATCGCGCTGATCTCCCTGGTCGATGACAAACGCCAGTGGTTCAAGGCCAAGGTTGGCCTGGCCGTCCAGCAGACGCCGCGCGACATGGCTTTCTGCGCGTACACCATTCCTGATCCGGACCATGTTCTGGTCGTTGAAGACACCCACCTCGATGCCCGTTTTGCCGGTAATCCACTGGTGACCGGTGATCCCAACATCCGCTTTTACGCCGGCGCGCCGCTGGTGACCGAGGACCGGCAGGTGCTGGGTACGGTGTGCGTGATTGACCGTGTTCCCCGCACGCTGGATGTGCAGCAGCTGGACACGCTGAAGTTCATGGCCGCACAGGTCATGACCATGCTGGAGGTCCAGCCCGACGCGGCGCAATCCCTGCTCGGCAAGGCCGTCGATAAAAACAGTTCGGCCAGCCTGGAGCGCCTGCGCAAGGCTGTTGCCGATGAGCGGGCGTCTTCCAGAAGCAGCGAGAGCGACACCATGCGCCTGCTGGTGCAGCGTATGCGCAACTACGAAGACGGTGCCGGCATCGCACCGTCGATGAGCGAGTTCATGGAGTGGCGCAACACCATAGAGATGCGTGACGCCAAGGCGCATTTCACCAAGGCGCGCAGGGGCTGATTCGCCGTTTGCAATGAGTCCTGGCCCCTGCATGTAAAGTATACTTTACATTTCATGCGTGTGGCAGGACGTTTCGTTGCGTTTTGGTGTTCAACAGGTGCTTCAAAGGCATTTCTGATGCCTTTTTAACCATTAAAAATGCCTGAAGCCCAATCTGGACTAGCGCAACCTGCTATTAAATAAGTAGCGATGCGAATGACCCATGCCGTCCGCGTCCAGCCGGCCAAGCCGGTTTCCAGTGTGACAATGCTGCCATTCATCACCACTTCACCCGGAACAAGCCATGAGCATCGCCAGGCTTCTGCCAGCCCTTCCCCTGCTGTTTGCCAGCCTGCCTGCCTTTGCGCAGTCCGATGCAAAACCGGCGCCCAGCCGTGATGAGTGGATTCAGTGGGGCAGTGCGGTGCACGGTGGTTTTGGTTCACACATTGCGGTCGGCATCCTGATCGGGCAGGACGCCCTGAAACAGCTCAACCTGCAACGTCGGCAGGTGACGGTGACGGTGACGGAAGGTGCCAACGCCCCGTGCGCGTGCATGGCCGATGGCATTACCGTTGCAACGTCTGCTTCTGCAGGGCAAAAGACGCTGGCTGTTGCGCCAAGGTCAGCCGACGCATCCTTCCTGGTCAAGGTTGAAGTGCGCTCCAAAACAGATGCACGCGCAGTGGTCTATACCGTGCCCGCAGCGATGATCGGCCCTTTGGCAGCCATGAACCCTGGCAAGACGCCGGTGCAGGTTTTTGAAGCGGTGGCTGCCACGCCACCGGCTGCGCTGTTCAGCAGCGTAATGACCAACTAACCTGCACTCCAGCCAGCCAGCCAGCCTGCGGTCGCCTGCTTTGCCTGCCGACTCAGTGCCTGGTTAGTTTCGGTTCGGCAGGAGTTTCCGTGTGCATCACGCACAGCCAGCCCTTGCCATCTTTCACCCAGGTTGAGGAGTCATTCACTTCCTGCGTGATCTGGTCGGCTTTGGCAGTCTTGCCGCGCCCCGCCATCGTTTGCCTGACGTGGTAGCTCAGCACGGCAGTGGAGTCATTCGGAAAGACCACATCCATGTTGCTGAACTCAAAGTCTGTGATGACCATGGGGCCCTGGTCCGCCATCTTGCGGTAGGCCGCACGATCAAACTTCATGGCGCCATGTGAACTGACCATCACCGCAGGTTCGCTCAGCAGCGAGGTGGCGGTATCAACATCCTGGTCGACCATGGCTTGCCAGAATTTCGTTTCGAGATCTATCAATTGTTGTTTGACCATAAGGGCACTCCTTTCAGATTGTTTTGAACGTCTTATGAACGTCAAAGACCATCTTCAAAAGCCCGTGCGAAACGCGGAACCGGCCAGCCCACCGTTTGCGGGTAAGGCAAGTCTGACAAGCGTATGTGTGCGGCTCAAGGCCGCAGGAAGTGCAACGCCGTGGTGGCGATCATGCGCCTGGCGGCTGCCGTGATGTCATGGACAGTGCGCCGCTGGTAAGGCGCAGTGAAAGGCCATACAGCGCCATTGAGCTGGCGTGTTGTAGTCGTTGTGGTCACAGGCGGTGGCGGCTGGCAGGGCTGCCTTGAAACCGGGCTTGTTGCGTGCATGGAGAGCCTCCATTTCCTTAAAAATTACTGAAAATCAGCACTCAAATATACTGTACAAATAAACAGTATTTTGCTAATATTCAGCCATGGAAACCCTGACGCCAACCCAATGGATCACGCGCTGTTCAGCGCGTTTGCACGAGCGCTGGCAGACGGTGGATGCAGCGCAGCTTGAAGAAGTGGCGCTTGACCTCTGGAACAACGCCAAATGGCGGGCGATGGAGCCGTGCGAAGCGGCTGCGGCATGGCTAAGCCCGATTGATTCCGGGTCAAGCAACATGACTGACAGCCACTAGCCAGCCACTAGCCAGGCATTAGCGACGGCCCCGCGCAGTCGGTTAAATTGGTGTCTCTGCGCGACTATCAGGAGACCCGCATGACCAGCCCCATCCCGACCGCATCTGAATTGATAGATGCAAAAATCGCCGGCCTCGGCGACTGGCGCGGCGAGGCGCTGGCCCGCATGCGCAAGCTGATCCAGCAGGCAGACCCGCAGGTGCAGGAAGAAGTGAAGTGGGTGGGCACGCCGGTCTGGTCACACGACGGCATCATCTGCACCGGCGAAAGCTACAAGGCCGTCGTCAAGCTGACCTTCGCCAAAGGCGCATCGGTGAAAGACCCGGCCCAACTTTTCAATGCCAGCCTGGACGGCAACGTAAGGCGCGCGATTGACATTCGTGAAGGCGAAAAGGTCGATGCCACGGCCTTCAAGGCGCTGGTCAGGGCGGCGATCGCCGTCAATACCGCGGCATTGACGGCTAAGGCGAAACCTAAACCGCGGGCTGCGCCAAAAGCTGCAACGAAGGCGACGGCAAAGGCAGTGTCAAAAAAGGCCTGAAGGCCGCGCTCACTCCACCGAGATCTTTGCCGACTCCACAACCCGCTTCCACTTCGAAGCCTCGGTCGTCATCAGTTTGCTGAGCTGTTCGGGTTTGCCGGCCAGCGGGTTCATGCCCAGCGATGCGAGTTTGGCTTTGCCCTCTGTCGAGTTCGTGTATTTGTTGATCTCGTCGTTGAGCGAAGTGACGATGTTTTTCGGCAGGCCTGCGGGGCCGACCATCGCGCTCCAGACGGTGGCTTCCAGCTTCACACCCTGCTCGTTGGCAGTTGGCACATTGGGCAGGCCGGGGAACCTGCTGGCCGATGTGACGGCCAGTGCCCTGAGCTTGCCGGCCTGTACGTTCGGAATCAGCGACGTCACCGGCGCGGAGACACCGCTGGTTGAGCCGCTGATGGCATCCAGCATGGCCGGTGCATCGCCCTTGTAGGGAATCGACAGCAGCCGCGCACCGGAGTTGATGCGCAGGTATTCAATGCCCAGGTGGCCTATGGTGCCGTTGCCCGGATGGGCAAATGACAGCACGTTGGTGCCCGTCTTGCTCAGCGCTACCAGTTCACTGAGATTGCCCGCCTTGATGGCGGGGTTGACGGCAATCAGCAGCGGAATCTCACCGACCAGCGCGATTGGCGTCAGGTCTTTTTCGGAATCGAAGGGCATGGGCTTGTACAACGACTTGTTGTTGGCAAGCGGGCCGGACGTTGCAAGGCCCAGCGTGTAGCCGTCTGCCGGTGCCTTGGTGACGAAAGTGACGCCGATGTTGCCGCCCGCACCGGGCCGGTTCTCGACGATGAACTGCTGGCCGTAACGTGTCGTCAGATGCGCGGCAAGCTGGCGTGCCACCAGGTCGGAACTGCCGCCCGGTGCAAATGACGCAATGATGCGAACGGGCTTGTTGGGCCAGTCGCTTTGGGCAAGGGCCTGGCCCTGCAAGGCCATAAACAGTCCGCCTGCACAGGCGAGCAGGCGTGGGAATGTACCTAGTTTCATGCTTGTCTCCAGTTGTTATCTGCGCAGTTTCTTCAGGAAACGGCTCGCGTACAACTGAATCTTTCAGACTTTTCGCTGTGCGAAATGTGGCAAAAACCGGCTTGAGGTGATGGCCATGTTGGCACAAGATGCCGCTACCTGCACGTAACAGGCTGCAGCACAACAAATAGCCGCGTGACCTGACGCGGCATCACGGACACCGGAGACAAGAATGGACAAGCTGAAGTTTTATATCGATGGCGCGTGGGTGGACCCCGCCGCACCCCGTACCCTGGGCATCGTCAACCCCGCAACGGAAGAAACCTTTGCCCAGGTCAGCCTGGGCTCAAAAGAGGATGTGGACAGGGCTGCCAAAGCCGCACGCCTGGCGTTTGCAACGTATTCACAGACCAGCGTGGAAGAGCGACTGACTTACCTGCGCAAGATCATTGCCGGCTTCAGGGCGCGCCTGCCTGAACTGGCCCGCATGATGACCCTGGAGATGGGTTCGCCCATCACCTTTGCCACCGAGCGACAGGCAACAGTCGCGCTGTTTCATTTCGAGGAAGCAGAACGCGTGCTGGCCGATTACAAGTTTGAAGAGCGCATGGGAAACGGCATCGTGCGCCGTGAGCCGATAGGTGTCTGCGGACTGATCACGCCCTGGAACTGGCCGCTGAACCAGGTGGCATCCAAGGTGGCGCCTGCGCTTGCCACCGGTTGCACCGTGGTGCTCAAACCCAGCGAGATCGCACCGCTCAGCGCCATGCTGTTCGCAGAGATAGTGCATGAAGCCGGTGTGCCTGCCGGTGTCTTCAACCTCGTGAATGGCGACGGCCCCACAGTGGGTGAAGCAATTGCCTCGCACCCTGAAATCGACATGGTGTCGTTCACCGGCTCCACCACCGCCGGAGTGCGCGTGGCCAAGCTGGCGGCCGATACCGTCAAGCGCGTCGCGCAGGAACTGGGTGGCAAGTCTGCCAACATCATCCTGTCCGATGCCGACATCAAGGCCGCAGTGACCGCCGGTGTGCACGCCTGCTACACCAACGCCGGCCAGAACTGCCAGTCACCAACCCGCATGCTGATTCCCCGAGCGCAGCGCGATGTGGCGTTTGAAGCCGCAAGGCAGGCGGTGGAAAGCATTCGCCTCGGCGACCCGCTGGACCCGGCATCAACGATGGGGCCACTGGTCAGCCAGGCCCAATTCGGCAAAGTGCAGGACCTGATCCAGTCGGGCATGAACGAAGGCGCCACGCTGGTCGCCGGTGGTGCAGGCCGGCCTGCACAGGTCAGCAGCGGTTATTACGTCCGCCCCACAGTGTTCGGTGACGTGACACGCGACATGCGCATTGCACGCGAGGAAATTTTTGGCCCGGTGCTGTCCATCATCAGCTACGACTCTGAAGATGAAGCCATCGACATCGCCAACGACACACCATTCGGCCTGGCCGGTTTTGTGCAGTCAAAAGACCTCAAGCGCGGCCGCGCCGTCGCCAACCGCATCAGGGCAGGGCGCGTATACCTGAACGGCGCCACCTTCGACCGCAGCCTGCCTTTCGGCGGCTACAAACAATCCGGCAACGGCCGCGAGTTTGGGGTCTTCGGGTTTGAAGAGTACCTGGAGGTGAAGGCGATATTGGGCTGCAAGGATTAACTCGCCAGGTGGAGTGAATGCGGGGCGCTGGCGCGCGGCGTGTACGATGAATCAAACGATTTGACCCGCATGCACACCATTCGCGAGATGAGAATCACCGATTACGACACGGTGATGGCCCTTATGAAACAGACCCACGGCGTGTCGGGTTTCATCAAGAGGCTGCTCGCGTGACGCGTAACAACTCGGTGATCCTGTCCGGTTGGTTGAGGCCGCCGCACTGTCTCCTTATATTGACGGGTAACGAAGGCGCTATCCAGACAGTACAGTCGGTGACGAAATTTTGACCGACAGTAGCAGTCCTGTACTGATACGTAACCTTCACGGTATCAAAGGTTCCTGCCGGCACCGTGATCTTCTCTCGGGCTATCACTCGCCCATCACCTGTTGTTTGTGTGTTCCCCCCGGGGCCTTTGCCCTCATACGCCATCAACCAGCGTTGCCCAGGTTGGAGCAGTCCTGCAGGTGCACGCCGGATAGGTGGGTCGAATCGTATTTGCTCACTGCCTGTCGACGACCCATCTGGGGTGTAGTAGGTAATGAACTTGAGGGGAGGTCTTCCGGCGGTTGACTCAATGGTGCCATCCATCACAACTTCAGAACCGGAAATCGATCTCACACGCTGAACCGTGTTGGAAGCGTTGCCGCTAGAAACATACTCGTCGCCGACTCTGAAAACGGCTGGAGTCATGGAAATACCTTCTCCTCGTTCTTCCTGAACAACAAGCTTGCTACCTGCAATCAAGTTGATTCGTGCATGTGCTTCCTCCGTAATGGGGCCGCTGGGATATTTTTGAATGAACGCGTAGAAGTCATCTGCATTGCTGCTGTTTTTTATACGATCCCAGTCAGGCTTTTCTTGTTTTAACTGTGCTTCGATTTTTTCAGCAGTTGGCTTCACAAGAGCAACCACGCGGCCATCATTGAACTGAAATTCGTCCTCAAGACTGGTCGACTCCCACGGTATTTGCCGCCCATTTGATGCTTTGCGAACTGCGAAGCGTACCCGCTTGAAAACGTTCTCAATGCTTGCTTGCGGCTTTTTGAGTTCTTGCAGCAGGTATTGCGTGTACAGCCCGTTGCCTCCTTTAACGTCACCATCTTCTGCAACATTGCCGGGTGCTGTGGCGTATGCGAGAAAGGTTCCACTCGGGGCATCTAGCGGTGCCAGACCTTTGCCTGTTGTTATGTCCCCGAAAGGGTTGTCCCGGCACGCATCCAGTACCAGGATATTCATGCGGTTGCCCGCTGCCTTAAATGCCGCAATCACCGTACCCACATCTATAGTCTGTGGAGCGATGTCGCTGGTTTTCGTCATTCTGGCATCGACAGGCACGATGTAGTTGCGCGAGTCGACCTGAAGGCCATGCCCGGCGTAATAAAGCATGCCGATACCTTGTTTGCCTTTCAGGCTGTCGCTGACACTATTGATGGCCGTATCGATCTGTGCTTTGCTACCGTCGCGTACCTCGACAACGGTGAAACCGAGTCCGCGCAAGGTTTCGGTCATGGCTTTGGCGTCGTTGGCAGGATTGGAGAGAGGCGTCTTGGGATATGCGGAGTTTCCGATAACCAGCGCGATTCGGAAGTCACCCGGAGCTTGGGCGGCTACTGAGAAGGTTGCAAATGCTGCCGCAGCAAAGGTTATTCGTAAGGGTCGAACAAGTTTTTGAGTAATTCGCACCGCAACTCCTACATATTTGTTGTCTGATGTTCAAGGAAGCTAATTAAATCCGCAAGTAATTTTTTATGTTGCATCGTTTTTTTAGAACGCGCGTTTGAAAGGCCATTGTGCAGGTCAACACCAAAGGTTGGCCTAACGTCTAGAAGTAACGTGCTGCCTCGAGCCTAAACAGCTTGCGGTCGCAGTCAGAATCTCAAATTTTCTACAGGAGATAACAAATGTCTAAATTACCAACTGACGCCAAAGTGTTGCGTTGCATTCATGATAAATATCTTGCAGATTTTGTGTGCGCTGGGATAGCGTCCCAGCCGGGCAAGCGTTCTCAATATCTATCTATCGATGTTAAAAAAATAGCGGAAGTGCTGGAGTGTGATGATGAAATTTTGTTTGGACGTCTGTATTACCACTTGGGTGAAAAGTATCGCTATAAGCAAGCCGATGGCTCGTTAGTACCCTTGTTTTACCTTCAAGTCGGAGATAAGCGCCATGTCATCCACTTCCCTTATTTGCTGGGAATACTTGCCGGCCTAGAGGAAGACAGCCGCAAGCATTGGCTTCCAATTACTCTGTCGTCTATCGCGCTGGTTGTCTCAGTATTGGGGCTGTTTTTTTATGAAGTAGCTCGGGTCTCAAGTTACGCATGTGGTCAGTACGCGCATAACTGCTCTAGCTCTCTTTACGTATTGACTACATGAAAAAAGCCCCCAACCATGACAGTTAGGGGCCTTTTGCGAATGGTGCCGGAGAGATGCCTTCATGCATCCAATAGGCTCACGTAAGTCGTTGATCCTTAAAGGCTCCGCGATGGTGTTTGGTTAACGAATACCACGGAATCTACCACGATGTGTGGCCCCTAGGCTTGCCTTGTTGTGCTGATGCTGACCGCGAGGTGACTACTCTCGGAGCACCTAAAAGTTGCCATCAACCTTACTTTTACAAGGCTAGATATGTGAAACTACGAAATCTGCCACTTGCATTTAGTTTGCAGAACACAGAAACCGCCATCAGATTTCAACGCTTGCGATGACGGTGAACAGCCGTCAGCTTGACCGATGAATCAGTAAACTCTTCGCACTTTGTATCGAATTTCAGTTCCACTTCAAAGTAGCATCGTTGAACCATCTGAAGTTCCGTGACGCTTTCATTGACCGTGACGTTCAGGAAGTGATCTTGGAATGCCGTGGCGTTGGACTCATAGACTGCCGTGGGAACCTCGACAGTCCAATAGACGGACAACAAATCGTAGGCACATGACAGCAAAATTGTTTCATCCAGTCCATTCTTGTTGGAAAGAATCTCAAGATCCTCAACGCCTTCGAAATCTTCCACTGAAAAAGCAGTGATTGCCGTTAAGCAAGATTCAGGAACGTCACTGGCTTCCAAGAATTCGCGAACTGAGGCGACAGTTAGGCTCTCAAGGTGATTGATTGCTATGCGGGCCGCGATCTCCTCAATTTCGTCAGAATGTTCTTCCTCGAATTCTTCAAGCTGCTCTTCATTAAGGGCGCTATCGGTCCCCTTGACTGTAGAGGGATCCACGGATGCCAACATAAGTTGGGTCTCCGCGCCTGTCAATCGTATTCGGAGATCTCCTCTTCGAAATCGCTTTACGTCCCCTTTGAGTCTTACAAAACCAATATCTTTTGCCGTGAGGAGGTTAACTTGAGAATTGGCGCGGTGGACTAGTGGCGGCCAACTGCTTTTCACTGAATGTTTTAGGACGTCCCAGATTAACGTCACATACGTGGGGCCACCATCAAATGATGACGACACGATCCCTACTACAAAGCCGTCAGCATTTGCTACAGGGCCACCGCTCATGCCCCCCCACGTATCCATGGCAACCTCTATGCATGCTGCAGGCATTCGCTCACCGCGGCCATGGGGAAAAGCTGCAGTTACCAGGCCAGAAGACACTAGTGGCGCGACGCCAGCGCTTCCGCTTGGGTCGCCTGGGTCGTTGTGGCGGAATCCTAAAGCCCATAAGCGGTCACCTACCAACGGCAATGCAATTTGCAGCGGTGCTAGATTAAGCGGATATTCAGATTTCGCATCTGAGTTCAAAGTACAAGATACGAGTGAGATATCTGACTTGATCCTTCGGTCTTCTCCAAAAGCGCTTGGCCCAGAGTTGGCAACTACTTCAGTGGCCAGCCAAGCCCGGGCTCCATCAGGTAGGAAGGTCATGAAAACCGGAGGGCCTCCAGTTTTTGGAAACTCGTCCAGTACATGGGTGGCCGTGAGTAGTAGGCCCGGTCCGACCATCACTCCACTACCTATGAGTTGAGTTCTTGAGGATGTAATTTGAGCTACCGCTACGACTGAATCACCAGCTTGGTGAAGCGAATCTATGGGTGCAATCCCATCGTGAGCGGAGAATTCGGCTGTAGTCCAGGAGCGCTTGAGATCCCAAAGAGCAGGATCATCTTTGGTTATTTTGACGGAGTAGAGTTGGCTCATCTATGGAGTATGGTTGCGCGTCTCTGGCAACGTCAATTGTTGATGATCTTGCGTCTAGCCGCCAGCTTCGCCTGGTTGTTCTCTCTGAAGGCTAGAGATCAACTCCTCCCGTGATGCCTTGGCCAGCGAGTCACGCTTCAATCGCAACTGCGTCAGCATGAACGAGTTTGAAAGTTCGAAAGTGTCTAGAAGCGTATACCAATTGAGGACATACCGTTTTATCCTCGGATCGTCACTCACGAGGCCTTGCTCGCCCCTTGCAATTTGGCCCTGCAATCTGCTCTTGATCTCAACGTCAGTCGCAGAAATTTTTCTCTCGACGAGAACAAGCTCGAATCTTAGAACCTCACTGCTGAACTCCGGGTACTTCATCAGGATAGCCGCATAGTCATCCAATTGCCGCAAGTGCTTGACGTTCAAGGCGACGCCAGGCCTTTTGATTTCAATGATGATGCACCGAAAAACTTGATTCCCCGCGCTGTCCAGCGTCGGGAATTTCCGGGCTAAAAACAGGTCAGTTTGCCGATTTACCCCCTCCATGTCTTCGGCGTCATCCTCCTCCATATCGTTGTTGTCAATCGTCTTGATGCCGGGTACTTTATCCCGGAGTGATTTCGCGATTCTGGTGAAGGTATCTTCTTCTGCTCCGAGAGTTTCGTACCTCGAACCGAAAAGCCAAGTGTTGTTTTCGATAATTTTTTGAAGGTCGGGAGTCTCTCGAACGGTCTTGTAGTGGACGTTCATGAGTTCGCGAAGCTGCTCTACCGCGTGATGGCGACGTTGCAAGGTCTCGATAGTAGCCACGATGTTCTCTAGTGTCGTTCGTTGGAGCTGGTTCGCAAGTCTGGTTAGCGCATCCGAATCAAGGTCTAGTACGCCGTTAAGGACCTCGTATAACGCCTCGTTTTCGTTCGAGACCGATAGACGGTGGAGGAGGCGAATCAGAATCTTTCTTTGCTTCTTGTTTAATGACTGAAAGAGCGCGGGATCAGCCACATACACAGTCGTAACCAAGGCTTTCGCATGGCTTTTACGAAACTCCCGGTCGCTGTCATCCAAGTGCGCATAGGTAGGGAAAAGTCCGCCGATTTCGTATTGATCTATGACCAGGCGTGCCTTCCGTCTGAGGAAGTTGTCATAGATTTTGTTCGTAGCGTCTCCCAATTCTCGAACTACTTTTCGCCATTCCGGCGAATTGGGGGTGTGTGCGGTCGGGTTCTAGGGGGGAGGGAGTTGGCAGACATAAACCGGGCGCTGCTTGACCAGGTCAAGGTAATCAGGGGCAAAGGTGTCAGTACGTCAACCGTTAACCGCTATATGGCTTTGGTCAGAACCATTCTTCGCAGGGCGTGTAACGATTGGGAGTGGATTGATCGAGTGCCTAAAGTCGGCATGTTTAAGGACAAGGGCGGTCGGATTCGCTCACTCAAAAAAGATGAGCTCGCCAGGCTTTTAGCTGAGCTACCTCGACACCTGGCAGACATGGCCCTGTTCTCGGTCGCTACCGGATTGCGCCAGGCGAACGTAACGCGGCTGCAGTGGAAACAAATCAGCTTTGAGAGGGCACACTTGTGGGTGGCGGGTAAAGACCACAAGAACGGCCAAGCTCACGCAGTGCCGTTAAATGAAACCGCGCTGCAAGTGTTGCGAAGACGGCAGGGTGATCATCCCGTGCAGGTGTTTACCTATGAAGGAAACCCAATCGTACAAGTCAACACCAAAGCCTGGCGCAATGCCCTAGAACGTGCCGAGATTCATGACTTTAGATGGCATGATCTCAGACATACCTTTGCCACTTGGCATCGTGAAGCCGGAACACCAACGCATGAACTCCAGCGATTGGGAGGGTGGAAAACCCAATCTATGGTGGAGAGATATGCTCATGTTGCGCCCGAAGGCTTACAGATTGCAGCGGATCGTTTGGATTCTTTTTTTCAGAGGTGATGTATGGCTTTATCCACTGAAGAAGATTTAGCGGAATTTATTGCTGAATTAAGGCGAGAAACTGACCGGGGGTTGCCGCTCGTTGCGTCTGCGTTGATCGACGACAAACTTGGCGAGACATTAAGGTCCTTTTTTTGTGAAGGGCCGTCAGCTGCAAAATTGCTCGATGATGGAAATGCGGTGTTGGGTACTTTCTCAGCGCGTATTGAAGCATGTTTCGCGCTAGGCCTTATCGATGAGTTTGAACATCGAGAGATAACTCTTATCAGAAAAATTAGAAATGAATTTGCTCATGCGAAACATGGCATTTCATTTTTAGCACCGCGGGTTCAAGGATTGTGTTCAGGGCTGGCTTGCAAGTTGCCGGAAGGCGGTAACTACCCCGTTACTGATCCCAGGTTTCGCTTCATGAATTCTGCTGTATCAATTGTTCTACGTCTTTACCATCGACCGGCATGGGTTGGAATTGAGCGGCGAAGTCCCAAGAGCTGGGTGTCAGAGAATATTGGGCAGTGGCGCAACGTAAAAACTGATCCGCCTCCTGTTGGTCAGCCCGTCATTGTGTTTGGGAAAAATATAAGCGTAGCAACCTGGACCGGCTTGAAAAAAGATCCGTAAAAGCATACGATTGCCGGTCGGTTACATATTGACTACATAAAAAAGCCCTGATCCTTGCGAATCAGGGCTTTCAAGAGTGGTGCCGGAGAGATGAATCGAACACCCGACCTTCTCATTACGAATGAGCTGCTCTACCGACTGAGCTACACCGGCTAAGCCCAAGATTTTAGCATCAAAGCGCCTTGCATCCCGGTAACGGGCCGTGCTTGCTTGTCACCCCTTGCGCCGTGTCTTCGACGCCTGGATTTTCTCCAGTGGCAGGCTGGTGGCGGTTTCATAGGCCACGGTGCGCAGCCATATATTTCCCGGTTCGCGGTGAAAGCGGTCGTGCCAGAACTGGCTGACGGTGTAGGGCGGCAGTTTCAGGGGCGGTGACACCACCTTGACCGAGCCATCGGCGACGAATATGGATGCGAGGCGCAATGGCACGATGGCGATGAGCTCGGAGTTGGCGATGACCTTGCCCAACCCGAGAAAACTGGGCACGGTGGCGCCAAAGCTGCGCTGGATCTTGTGCCGCTCCATGATGCGGTCGACGATGGAATGGGCGGTGGCCGAGAGCAGCACCTTGACGTGGCGTTCGCGCTGCAACTGTGCCAGCGTGATGCGGTCAAGCACGCGCGGATGATGGCGTGCGGCGATGCAGCAGAAGCCTTCATCAAAAAGTTTCTGGCGATAAAACCCGGCCTGCAGGTATTCGGTGAAGCCCATCGCCAGATCGACTTCACCGGACTCAAGCTGGCGCGCCGTGTCGTGGCTGATGTTGTCAACCTCGATGCTGACATGGGGCGCAAGTTCAAGCACGCGGGCCAGCACCCGTGGCAACAATGTCATCTGCCCTACATCGGTCATGCAGATGCGGAAGGTCCGGCTGATCTCGGCGGGGCGGAATTCCTGCGCGGACACAAGGCTTTGATCCAGCAATTCAAGCGCATGGCGGATGGTTGGCACCAGTTGCTCGGCGCGCGGCGTGGGTCGCAGGCCGTCTGAGGTGCGTACAAAAAGCGGGTCACCGTAATGCTCGCGGAGCTGGGCCAGGATAACGCTGACAGATGACTGGCTGAGCCCCACCGTGTCTGCGGCGCGTGTGACGTTCCTGCTGGTGTGTACGGCCAGGAAGGTGCGGAGATGGCGAAGGTCCGGTTGACTCATGGGATTATTGATTTTTTCGATGGAGGGTATCGACTACCTTCCATTGCATCAATATTACCTCTATGGAACAGTGGCAACCAATAAAGTTAAACCTGAACCAAGAGGCTTTCATGCGACTTTGCAGATTCAACGATGACCGGCTGGGGCTGGTTGAGGGCGAGGACATTCTGGATGTCAGCCGGGCACTGCAGGTTCTGCCTGTTTGCAGCTACCCTTTCCCGCGCCATGACCCTTTGATTGCGCATCTGCCCGAAGTGCGGGCGGAGATTGAAAAAATGCGTGCGGGTGCCGCTCCGCTTGAGCGCCACAAGATAGGCAGTGTGAAACTGCTCAGCCCGGTGGCCAACCCAGGCAAGATTGTGGCGGCGCCTGTCAACTACCTCAAGCACCTGCAGGAAGCGCGCGAAGACACGGGCATTCATCACCAGAACCAGGTTGGCGAAATCCAGCGGGTGGGCCTGTTCCTGAAGGCGACAAGCTCGCTCGAGGGCGCGAGCATGCCGGTGAGCATTGCGCGACCGGACAGACGCAATGACCACGAAATCGAACTGGTGGCCGTCATTGGCAAAGCGGGGCGTCACATCCCTGCGGCTGAGGCACTGTCGCATGTGGCGGGTTACTGCATCGGCCTGGACATGACGGTGCGGGGGCCGGAGGAGCGGAGCATGCGCAAGTCGCCGGACGGGTACACCGTGCTGGGGCCATGGCTGACGACCGCCGACGAAATAGCGGATGTGCATGCGCTGGACCTGCTGATGCAGGTGAACGGCGAAGTGCGCCAGCGCGCCAACACCCGTGACCTGGTGCTGAATGTGGCTGAGCTCATCGAGTTCGCGTCGTCTTTTTATACCTTGCACCCGGGCGATGTCCTGATGACTGGAACGCCTGAAGGTGTGTCGCAGGTGTTCCCCGGCGACCGGATGCGGGCGGAGATCACGGGTCTGGGCCATATCGACGTGCGAATGGCAGAGGCCTGATATGCAGGAGACGAACAATAAAATCAACTCCCTGCCTGTGCTGGTGGCTGGTGGTGGCATCGGCGGGCTGGCGGCAGCGCTGGCGCTGGTGCGGCGCGGGTTTCAGGTGAAAGTCTTTGAACAGGCGGCTGAGATTGGCGAGATCGGCGCGGGCATACAGCTAGGCCCAAATGCCTTTGCGGCCTGCGATGCGCTGGGTGTGGGCGACAAGCTCAGGGCCTGCGCCGTGTACACGGACTACCTGGTGATGCACGACGCAGTTGATGAAAGCCTGGTGGGCCGCATTGAAACCGGCAAGGAATTCATCGCCCGGTTTGGCAACCCTTACGCCGTGATACACCGTGTGGACATCCACCATGCCCTGATGGCGGGTGCGGTTGAAACCGGGCAGATTGAAATCCTGACCAGCACGCGCATAGAGCCACTTCACCAGGATGAAGCCGCAGGCACCATCACCGTGGCTGACCAGAATGGCCGGCAGTGGACAGGGCAGGCACTGATAGGTGCCGATGGCGTGAAGTCCATGGTGCGAGAGCGTTATGTGAATGACCCGGCCAAGGTCACCGGCCATGTGGTCTACCGGGCAGTGGTGGATGAGGCCGATTTCCCGGAAGACCTCAAGTGGAATGCTGCCAGCATATGGGTCGGTCCCAAGTGCCATCTTGTGCACTACCCCTTGCGGGGCGGCAAGCAGTACAACGTGGTGGTGACTTTTCACAGCCGGCGGGAAGAGCATTGGGGTGTGACGGACGGCAGCCGTGAAGAGGTTGAAAGCTATTTCACAGGCATTGCCGGAAAGCCGCGCCAGCTGATCAGCCTGCCGAAGAGCTGGAAGCGATGGGCCACGGCTGACCGCGACCCGATTGGAAACTGGGTGCACGGCCGCGCCCTGCTGCTGGGCGATGCGGCGCACCCGACCACGCAATACATGGCGCAAGGCGGTTGCATGGCACTGGAAGATGCGGTCACGCTGGGTGAGGCCTTGCGGGTCAGTGGTAACGACTGGAACCAGGCGTTGCCGTTGTACGAGAAAAACCGTGTGCCCCGCACAGCGCGCATTGTGCTGTCGGCCCGCGAGATGGGCCGAATTTTCCACGCCGAGGGGGTGGAACGCCTGGTGCGCAATTCGCTCTGGAAGGGTCGTACCCAGCCGCGCTTTTACGACGCGCTGGAATGGCTTTACGGCTGGAACGAATCGAACTGCCTGTCGCAGGGTTGAATGCGGGGCATCCACACATGGGAGAACACGATGCATGACAGCGGACGCCTTGACGCGTTGGGGCAACTGGAAGATTTGCCCCGGACCTACCGTGAAGAATTGAAAAGCCGCAACCTGGTGCCGCTGTGGCCCAGCCTGCGTTCAGTCTTGCCGCCGGGTACACCCGGGAGAAACACGGTGCCTGTCTGCTGGCCGTATCAGGGGCTGCGGCCCTTGCTGATGCAGGCCGGCGAACTGACGCCCATCGAAAAGGCGGAGCGGCGCGTGCTGGTGCTAGCCAACCCGGGGCACGGGCTTGAGAACATGAAGGTCAGCCCGGCGATGTACCTGGGCATGCAGCTGTTGTTGCCGGGTGAGGTGGCACCGGCCCATCGCCACACACCCAATGCCGTGCGCATGGTGGTTGAGGGCACGGGTGCCTTCACGACCGTCGAGGGGGAACAGTGCCCGATGGAGCGCGGCGACCTCATCCTGACGCCTTCGGGCATGTGGCATGAACATGCGCACACGGGCTCGGGGCCGGTGATCTGGCTGGATGTGCTGGACCTTCCGCTGATCTATTACGCGGAGGCGTCCTATGTCGTTGAAGGACCCAGCCAGGAAGCCCTGAATAGTCATGGCGAGCGCGCCTATGCCCGCGGCATGGTACCCAGCGCAGGCTTTGAGCGCCGGCAGAAAAGCTACCCACTGGTGCGCTACCCGTGGGCCGATGCTCGCGCTGCGTTGCTCAGCCTGGCAAAGGACACGGACGATGGCGCGGCGGTTCAGATGACTTATGTGAACCCTGAAACCGGTGCCGATGTGCAGAACAACCTGGGTTTTCACGCCCTCATGCTGCGGCCTGGGCAGGAACTGAGATTGGCCCCACGCTCGCCCGCCTGTGTCTTTCATGTCATCGAAGGCCAGGCCGATGCCTTTATCGGCGGGACGCATTTCGAACTGGATCTTGCCGACACCTGCTGCGCCCCCGGCTTCACGGAGGTTCGCCTGAAAAACAAAAATGCATCCGCGCCGGCCTTCCTGTTTCTGGCTGACGAAAGCCCCTTGCACCGGAAGATCGGGGTCTACGAAACCCGCGATTGACAGGTTGCGCAAAGAACCTGCTTGAGACAGATTTTTTTTAAGAACGGAGACCCACCATGCCATCGATTTCACGCTTTTCCGCCACCCTGTTCGCCGCCTGTGCGGGCCTTGCCTTTGGTGCCTCGGCACTTGCACAGGCTTTCCCGACCAAACCCATCACCATCATCTCCGCCTATCCGCCCGGTGGCGGTGGCGATGTCATCGCCCGGATGATGGCGCCAAGGCTGGCCCAGCGGCTGGGTCAAAACGTCGTCATTGACAACAAGCCGGGTGCGTCGGGCAATATCGCTACCGACTTTGTGGCGCGCGCGCCTGCTGATGGCTACACCATCCTCATCAACAATGCGACGGTGGTGCTGAATGCCGCACTGGGCATGCCGCAATCGTTCAAGGTGCAGCAGGACCTGAAGTACCTGACGGCAGTGGCGTCAACGCCGGTTGCCATCGCGGTCCACCCATCGGTGCCGGCGAAGAATGTGGAAGAACTGGTCACCTGGATGAGCCAGAACAAGGCGAGCTACGCGTCGTGCGGTAATGGCTCACCCCAGCATCTGGCTGGTGCGCGTTTTGCACAACTGGCGAAACTGGATGTGGTTCACGTGGCGTACAAGGGCTGTGCACCCGCTGTGATGGATGGCATCGCGGGCACGGTGCCTGTTCTGTTCAATACCGTTCCCAACCTGGAGGCGCAGGTCAAGGCGGGCAAGCTGCGCTACATCGCGATTGCCGCCCAGCAGCGCATTCCCTTCAAGCCGGACCTGCCGACCGTGGCCGAAACCAAAGGCTTTGCCTCGTTCGAAGCGGAAGTCTGGTTTGGTTTTATAGGCCCTGCAAAACTGCCACCTGCTGTTGCCAAGCGAATAGAGCAGGAGTTGCTGGCCGTCGCGCGTGACAAGGACGTGCAGACCGAACTGGCTGACCGCTACTTCTCGCTTCGCGTGCTAGACAGCGCGCAGTTCGAGAAACAGATTGCTAGCGACCTGGTCTCTTGGAAACGCCTGGCTGACGAGCTGAAGATCAAGCTCGACTGATCCGCGATGATGGGGCCGGCCATGATGCCGGCCTGAACGCAGCGCGCCTCAGCCTTCCAGATGGTAGGACGTGATGCGCTCGACTTCATTCTTCGAACCCAGCACCACGCTGACACGTTCATGCAGCTTGCCGGGTTGCAGGTCCAGAATGCGCTGGCGGCCGTTGGTGGATGCGCCGCCGGCTTGCTCTACCAGCCAGCTCATCGGGTTGGCTTCATATAAAAGGCGTAGCTTGCCTGGCTTGTCTGGCTCGCGTTTGTCCCAGGGGTACATGAAGACGCCGCCGCGGCAGAGAATGCGGTGTACGTCGGCCACCATGGCGGCGACCCAGCGCATGTTGAAGTCCTTGCCGCGCGGGCCTTCCTTGCCCTGCAGGCATTCGTCGATGTAGCGCTTGACCGGCTCGTCCCAATGGCGCATGTTGCTCATGTTGATGGCGAACTCTTTGGTGTCTGCCGGGATCTGCACGTTTTCCTCGATCAGCACGAATGAGCCCTGCTCGCGGTCCAGCGTGAACATGGCGACACCGTCGCCGACCGTCAGCACCAGCGTGGTCTGCGGGCCGTAGATGCAGTAGCCCGCGGCCACCTGTTTGTTACCGGCCTGCAGAAAGTCGCTCTCATCGACACCACGGTCGCCCTCGGGCATTTTCAGCACGCTGAAGATGGTGCCTATGCTGGCGTTGATGTCTATGTTGCTGGAGCCGTCGAGCGGGTCAAACAGCAGCAGGTATTCACCTTGCGGGTAGCGGTTGGGCACCACATAAATGCCATCCATTTCTTCCGACGCCATGGCCGCCAGGTGGCCGCCCCATTCATTGGCTTCAATAAGAACTTCGTTGGCAATGATGTCGAGCTTTTTCTGCACTTCCCCCTGAACGTTTTCACTGTCCGCTGTGCCCAGCGCGCCACCCAGAGCGCCTTTGTTGACGGCCTGGCTGATGCTTTTGCATGCGCGTGCAACCACTTCCAGCAGCAGGCGCAATTGAGACGGGATGTGGCCATCCTGGCGTTGCTGCTCAACGAGGTAGCGGGTCAGTGATATTTTTGAACTCATGGAGTTTCCTTTTGAAAATGAGACTGTTTTTCCGCCGGGCCGCCCCAAGGAAAAATGCGGCCCCCTCGGGGCGCAGAGAGCCACATGAAATGGGCGAACGTGGGGGCCATCTCAGTCTGCCAGGGCGCGGGTCACGACTTCATGCGTGTCCTTGCTCAAATCGCTTTTCGCGGCGACGCGGCTGATGGCTTCGCGTGCGGCGCTGCGGTAGGGCTCGGCCAGTTTCTTCCAGCGGTCGAGCGCGCGGGCCAGGCGTGCGGCGACTTGCGGGTTCATCGCATCCAGCTCTATCACGCGCTCGCTCCAGAACACATAACCTGCCGCATCGGGGCGGTGAAAGGCCGCCGGGTTGCCGGCGTAGGTGCTGATCACGCTGCGTGCGCGGTTGGGATTCTTCAGGCTGAAGTCGCTGTGTTTCATCAACTGCTTGACGGCCGGCAGGATGTTGCCGTTGCGGTCGGGTGCACCGGCTTGCAGGCTGAACCATTTGTCGATGACCAGCGCTTCGTCCTTGAACATCGCGTGGAACAGCGGCAGCGCCTTGGCGGCGAGCGCGTGGCCGCTGGAGACCAGTGCGGCCAGCGCGTTGAAGCGGTCCGTCATGTTGCCGGCATCCTTGAAGCGCTGCAGCGTCTTGCCGGGCCACATGGTATCGCCGCTGGCGACAGAAGCAATGCACAGATAGGTCAGCGCCATGCCGGACAGCGCGCGGCGGCCAGACGACACGGCATCGGGGGTGTAGGCGCCGGTGTCGTGGTTGGCCTGGTAGACATGTTCCCATTCGGGTTGCAGGGCAGTAGCCAGTTGCTGGCGCATCGCTTCGCGCACGGCGTGGATTTTTTGCGGATCGACCACGTCGAGTTGCTCGGCGATGTAGGTCTCCGATGGCAGGGTGAGCACCAGTTCCTTGAAGGCCGCATCAAGTTTCGGATGCAGCAGCACCTGACGCATCGCATCAATGTAGGCGTCGTTCAGCGCGCCGCTGGTGGTACCGCTGCCGATGGCGGCGAGGGCACTGCGCATCGCCAGGCGCTGGCCGGCTTCCCAGCGGCTGAAGGGGTCGCTGTCTTGCTCCAGCAGGTGCAGCAACTGGGCGTCGGTGTATTCAAACTCCAGGATCACCGGGGCGGTGAAGCCGCGCAATATCGAGGGCACTGGTTCGGCATCGATGCCTGTGAACACAAAGGTTTCGCTAGGCTGCGTCAGCACCAGCAGGTGGTTACCTGCCGCAGCAGTGCTTTTCCCTTCAAGCTGCAAGGACAGGTCGCTGCCGTCTGCGCCGACCAGGCCGAGGCCGACCGGAATCACAAACGCTTCCTTCACCGGCTGGCCGGTGGTGGCTGCGCAGCTTTGCGACAGCGTCAGCGTGTAGCTGCGCGCAGCGGCGTCGTAGCTGCCCTGGGCCTGCACGCGGGGCGTGCCGGCCTGGCTGTACCAGCGCTTGAACTGCGGCAGCAGGCGCGCGAGTTCAGAGGCCGGGTTGGCATCGGCGATGGCCTGCGCAAAATCGTCGCAAGTCACCGCGTGGCCGTCGTGGCGCTCGAAGTACAGCGTCATGCCCCTGGCGAACCCTTCGCGACCCACCAGGGTCTGCATCATGCGCACGACTTCTGCGCCTTTTTCGTAGATCGTGACGGTGTAGAAGTTGCTGATTTCGACATAGCTGTCAGGCCGCACCGGGTGCGACATGGGGCCAGCGTCTTCAGGGAACTGTGCAGTGCGCAGCACGCGCACGTCCTCGATGCGCTTGACGGCGCGCGCCGAGGCTTCGCCGCACAGGTCCTGCGAGAACTCCTGGTCACGGAAGACGGTCAGGCCTTCCTTCAGCGACAGCTGGAACCAGTCGCGGCAGGTGACGCGGTCGCCCGTCCAGTTGTGGAAATATTCATGGCCGACCACGCTCTCGATATTGGAGAAGTCAGCGTCCGTCGCAGTGGCCTGGCTGGCCAGCACGTACTTGGTGTTGAAGATGTTCAGGCCCTTGTTTTCCATCGCGCCCATGTTGAAGTCGCTGGTGGCGACGATCATGAAACGTTCCAGGTCCAGGCTCAGGCCGAAGCGGGCTTCGTCCCACGCAACCGAATGCATCAGCGACACCATCGCGTGTTCGGTCTTGTCGAGGTCGCCGGCACGTACATAAACCTGCAGCAGGTGCTCGTTACCGGCGCGCGAGGTGATGCGCTGTTCACGGCAGACCAGCTCACCTGCTACCAGTGCAAACAGGTAGCTCGGCTTTTTGTGCGGGTCTACCCACTTGGCGAAGTGGCGGCCGTCTTCAAGGTCACCGCTGTCGACCAGGTTGCCGTTGGACAGCAGCACCGGGTACTTCGCCTTGTCGGCGCGAAGCGTGACTGTGTACATCGACATCACGTCGGGGCGATCCAGGAAGTAGGTGATGCGGCGGAAGCCCTCGGCCTCGCACTGTGTGAAGAAGGAGTCGTTGCTGACGTACAGGCCCATCAGCTTGGTGTTCTTCGACGGGTTGGTGGTCGTGAAGATTTCCAGGTCGAAGGCGTCGGGCAGGTTGTCCAGCACCAGCTGCGTGCCTTCCATACGGAATGAGGTGCCCTGGCCATTGACCAGCACGCGTGCCAGATTGAGCTCGTCGCCGTCCAGCTTGAGCGGCTGCACCGGCAGGTCCGGGTTGCGGCGCAGCTTCATCTTGTTGAGCACGCGCGTCTTGACCGGGTCCAGGTCAAAGCAGAGGTCGACCGTTTCTATCCAGTAGGCCGGTGCGGTGTAGTCGGCGCGGTTGATCGTGACTGCAGGGCCTTGTCCGGCTCCGCTGACATCAAGCTTTTGCAGCATGGGTGTTTCCTGGAAAAGTTGTGTTGACGTTATGTGATGTGAAAAAGCGCGTGACGACCGTCACACGCCCTGCTTCAACGAAGCTTCAATGAATTGGTCAAGGTCACCATCCAGCACCTTCTGCGTGGCAGAGGTTTCGTAGTTGGTGCGCAGGTCCTTGATGCGGCTGTTGTCCAGCACGTAACTGCGGATCTGGTGCCCCCAGCCGACATCGGTCTTGGTGTCTTCCAGCTTTTGCTGCGCTTCCTGCTGCTTGCGCAACTCGAAGTCATACAGCCGCGAACGCAGGCGCTTCCACGCGACGTCGCGGTTGCTGTGCTGGCTGCGGCCGTCCTGGCACTGCACAACGATGCCGGTCGGGATGTGCGTCAGACGCACGGCCGAATCGGTTTTGTTGATGTGCTGGCCGCCGGCACCGCTGGCGCGGAAGGTATCGGTGCGCACATCGGACGGGTTGATGTCGATTTCGATGGAGTCGTCGATTTCAGGGTAGACAAAAATCGATGCGAATGAGGTGTGGCGCCCGCCAGACGAATCGAACGGCGACTTGCGCACCAGGCGGTGCACGCCGGTTTCAGTGCGAAGCAGGCCGAAAGCGTATTCGCCCTCGATCTTGATGGTCGCGCCCTTGATACCGGCGGTGTCGCCAGCGGTTTCGTCTTCAATCGTGGTCTTGAAACCCTTGCGCTCTGCGTACTTCAGGTACTGGCGCAGCAACATGCTGGCCCAGTCGCAGGCTTCGGTGCCGCCGGCGCCGGCCTGGATGTCGAGGAAGGCATTCAGCGGATCGGCCGGATTGCTGAACATCCGGCGGAATTCCATTTTTTCGACTTCTGTCGCCACATTGCCTGCGTCGGCCTCTATGGCCAGCATGCCGGCATCGTCGTTGTCGTTGCGCGACATCTCGAACAGCTCGGTGTTGTCGGCCAGTTCGCTGCTCAGGCGGTCTATGACGTGGACTACGTCCTCAAGGGATTTTTTTTCCTTGCCCAGCTCCTGCGCGCGCTTGGGGTTGTCCCAGACCTTGGGGTCTTCCAGCGCGGCGTTGACTTCGCTCAGTTTTCGTTCTTTGGCAGGGTAGTCAAAGATACCCCCGGAGTTCATTGACGCGGGTGCTCAGGTCGACGAGCTGGTTGGCGATGGTATTAATGTGTTCTGCGTCCATGAGGGTGTCCTGTGGGTCTTGGGTTTAACCCGCTATTTTCTCATGCCTGCAAAGCACCCCCCGGTGGCAGGGGTTGACCTCACCGGTAGCCCCTGTCAGGCTGCTGACACTGGCAGGTTGACGCTGAAAATGGAGCCTTCGCCCGGCCTGCTTTCAACACCGATACGGCCGCCGTGTGCTTCGACCAGCTGGCGGGTGATAAAGAGGCCCAGGCCCAGTCCGCCGGTGCCGTCATTGCCTGATGCGCGCTCGAACTGCTCGAAGATGCGTTTCTGGTCGGCTTCTGAAATACCCATGCCCTTGTCCTCCACGCTGATGCAGATACCGTTGGCTGTTGTGGCGGTGCGAACCTGCACCGGCTGGCCCTTGCCGTAGCGCAACGCGTTGGTCAGCAAATTGATGACCACCTGCTCGATGCGGAACTCGTCCCAGACGCCGGTGATGGCCTCGCCGGGCTCCAGCGTGATGGTGCTGCCGGCGGCGCTGGCCTGGTTTGACAGGTTGCCGACCACACGAGCAAGCAGCGCCTGCAGGTCGACCTCGCTGGGCCGTATCGACAGTCGGTTGCTCTGTATGCGCGAGACATCAAGCATGTCGTCGATCAGCCTGACCATGCTTTGTATCTGGCGCTGGTCGCGGGCGACCATCTTTTGCAGGTAGGCGGCGTCAAATACAGCCGTGTTGCCGCGGTCAAGCTGCATCTTGCGCAACTGGGCTTCGAGGAACAGCGTGTTCAGCGGCGTGCGCAACTCATGCGCGACCATGGACATGAAGTCGTCGCGCATGCGAACGGCCGCCTGCAGTTCGGTTTGTGCGGCTTTCAGTTCCTGCAGCAGCAGTTCCTGCTCGTGGCGGCTTTTCTCAAGTGCGATGACCTGGCGGCGGGTTTCGTCGCGCTGCTTGTGCAGCTCGACAAACACGCTGACCTTGCTTTTGACGGCATCAATATCGAGCGGCTTGTATAAAAAATCCACCGCGCCGGTCTCGTAGCCCTTGAAGGCGTAGTTCAGTTCCTTGCCGGCGGCGCTGACAAACACAATGGGAATGTTGCGGGTTTTTTCGGTGCCGCGCATCAACTCGGCGAGCTCGAACCCGTTCATGTTGGGCATCTGCACATCGAGGATGGCAAGTGCAAACTCATGCTCCAGCAGCAGGGCCAGCGCGTCTTCGCCGCAGGACGCCTGGTAAATGATGCGGTCATCCTGCCGTATCAGCGCATTCAGCGCGAGCAGGTTTTCCGGCAGGTCATCGACGATCAGGATGTTGGCGCTGTCAGGTATCAGCATGAATTTTTATCCAGTTGGAGCAGCAGGCTGCGGATGTCACCCAGTTTCAGAATCAGGTCGGGCTGCAGCAGGTTGATGGCCGCCTCGGGCATGGTGGCTACCTGCGCCTCGTTGGGGTCCTGCACTACCGTCAGGCCGCCATGCACACTGATTTTCGCAAGCCCGGCGGCGCCATCGTAATTGGCGCCGGTCAACAGTATGCCAACCAGCGCGGTACCGAACACATCGGCTGCGGACTCCATCAGCAGGTCTATCGACGGGCGCGAGTAGTGGACGGGTGCTTCGCAGCTGAGTGAGAAGCTGCGGTCTTTTTCAATCGACAGGTGGTAGCCTGCACTGGCAAAGTAGAGCGTGGCCGGTGCGATGCTTTCCTTGTCGGCGGCTTCCCGCACCGCAATCGGTGAGCGTTGCTGGAAGATTTCAGCGAGGCGGCTCTGGCGGTCATCGGGCAGGTGAAGCACGGTAATTACCGGCAGCCTGAACCTGTCGGGCAGGCCTGACAACAGCCGCAGCAATGCATCCACCCCGCCCGCCGAAGCACCGATGATCACGGCCTGCACCTCGCGCTGCCCGGCCATTTGTATGGCGGACTGCAGAGGGGCCAGTGTGGTTTGTGCGGGGGCGCTGGTCATGGCAGTCATGGCTACAGCTTGCGGAAGATGCGTTCGGGTTTGTCGAGCGGCGTGAAGCGGCCAGCGTAGGCCGAAAAATCTATGCTTTCCTTGCTGCCCAGACCCAGAAAACCGCGATGGCTGAGCGACTCGTGGAACAGCCCGAAGGCGCGGTCCTGCAGCGACTTGTTGAAGTAGATCAGTACGTTGCGGCAGAGCACCAGCTGTGTTTCGGAGAACACGCTGTCGGTGGCAAGGCTGTGGTCGGCAAAGGTGATGTTGGCTACCAGCGACTTGTCGAAAATGGCGGCGTTGTAGGCGGCCGTGTAGTAGTCAGAGAACGAAGCCTTCCCGCCCGCCTTCTGGTAGTTGAGTGTGTGGTTGCGTATGCTGCTCAGCGGGAAGATGCCCTGGCGTGCCTTGTCGAGCGAGACGGGGTTGATGTCGGTCGCATAAATCAGCGACCGCTCCAGCAGACCTTCCTCGCGCAGCAGGATCGCCAGTGAATAGACCTCTTCACCTGTGCTGCAGCCTGCCACCCACACCTTGATCGACGGGTAGGTTGCCAGCCGGGGCATCACCTGCTCGCGCAGTGCAAGGAAAAAAGTCGGGTCGCGGAACATCTCGCTCACCGGTATCGTCAGGTACTGCAGCAACTGGCTGAACATCGCCGGGTCGTGCAGGATGCGTGACTGCAATTCGGAAATTGTCGGGCAGTCGAACTGCGACAGCGCGTGCAGCACACGGCGCTTTTGGGAAGCGCCCGCGTAGTCGCGGAAGTCATAGCTGTAACGCAGGTAAATGGCTTCCATCAGCAGCCGCAACTCTATTGTTGTGCTGCTGGCCTGTGCGTCCCCGGCGTGCGTGGGCACCGGTAGCGGTTGCTCCATCGGCATGGCCTACAGGCGTTCCAGGGTAGGCATCCAGACCCGCAGCAGCGAGAACAAGCGGTCCAGGTCTATCGGCTTGGCAAGGTAGTCGTTGGTGCCGGCCTTCAGGCACTGCTCCTGGTCGTCCTTCATGGCCTTGGCCGTGACGGCGATGATGGGCAGCTTCTGGAAGCGCGGGTCCTGGCGTATGCGGCGCGTGGCTTCAAGGCCATCCATGCCGGGCATCATCACGTCCATCAGCACCAGGTCTATGTCGTCGACTTCATCAAGCTTGCTGATGGCTTCAAAGCCATTGCGGCCGATCTCGACCTGCACACCTTTGGCTTCGAGTGCGCTGGTCAGCGCAAAGATGTTGCGCACATCGTCATCGACCAGCAGTATCTTTCGGCCTTCAAACACGCGGTCCCTGCTACGCGCTGTCTTCAACATGGTCTGGCGTTCGGCCGACAGTTCGGATTCGACCTTGTGCAGGAACAGCGTGACTTCATCGAGCAGGCGTTCCGGTGAGCGCGCCCCCTTGATGATGATGGAGCGTGAATACTTCATCAGGTCGGCTTCTTCTTCGCGCGTCAGGTTGCGGCCGGTGTAGACGATGACAGGCGGGAAGGAGCAGATGTCTTCGGTGGACATGCGCCGGAGCAGATCGCTCCCCTGGATGTCAGGCAGCTTCAGGTCGATGATCATGCAGTCGAAGATGGTGTTGGCCAGCAGGGCCAGCGCTTCCGAGCCGGTGGCCACTGCGGTGATTTCCACATCGTTGTCGGCAATCAGCCGGGTCACGCTTTCGCGCTGCAGGTCATCGTCTTCCACCAGCAGCACACGTTTGACCTTTTGTGTCAGTTTGTCTTCCAGCTTCTTGAACACGTCCTTGAGCTGCTCGCGCGTGGTCGGCTTGATGGCGTAACCGATGGCGCCCATCTGCAATGCGGCCGCGCTGCGGTCCTGCGCCGATATCACGTGCACCGGTATGTGCCGGGTCTGCGGGCTTTCCTTCAGCCGCTGCAACACGGTCAGGCCGGACTGGTCGGGCAGGCCCATGTCGAGCAGGATGGCGTGCGGCACAAACTGGCTGGCCAGTGCAAAACCGTCTTCTGCGCTGTTCGCGACCAGGCAGCTGTACTGCATCTCATGCGCGAGGTCATACAGGATTTGTGCAAACGCGATTTCATCTTCGACCACCAGCACCAGGCGGCGCTGCGGCGGCAGGTGGCGGTCATCGGCAAAGGCCGGACCTGAAGGTGGTTTAACGGGCGCGGCGGCAACAGGCACCGGCGTGGGTGCGGCTACGGGCAATGCGCGCGCGACTGGGGCCGGGCCGGGTTGTGTTTGCGGCTTGCTCCAGTTGTAAGGCAGCAGTAGCGTGAAGGTGCTGCCTTTGCCTTCAGCGCTTTCAACCGAGATCGAGCCGCCCAGCAGCGTGGTCAGGTCGCGTGAGATTGACAGGCCCAGGCCGGTGCCGCCATAACGCCGGCTGGTGGTGCCATCGGCCTGCTGGAAGGCATCAAAAATAATCTTCTGCTGGTCTTCGCGTATGCCTATTCCTGAGTCCTGCACACTGAAGGCGACATAACCGCCGCTGTGCTCGGCCACTGTCAGGCTGACCTTGCCTTTTTCAGTGAACTTGATGGCATTGGACAGCAGGTTTTTCAGGATCTGCTCGACCCGCTGGCGGTCGGTAAATATCGAGATCGGCGTGGCCGGGTCTACCTTGACCTCAAAGCTGAGCGCTTTCTGCCCGGCCAGCGGTTCGAAAGTGTTTTTCAGCGAGTCCACCAGTTTGCCGACGGCGACGTCTTCCGGCGACAGCTCCAGCTTGCCGGCCTCAACCTTGGAGATGTCCAGGATGTCGTTGATCAGGTTGAGCAGGTCGTTGCCTGCCGAATAAATCGACTGCGCAAACTTGACCTGTTCTTCGTTGAGGTTGCCCTTGGCGTTGTCCGACAGCAGCTTGGCAAGGATCAGCGAGCTGTTCAGCGGCGTGCGCAACTCGTGCGACATATTGGCCAGAAACTCTGACTTGTAGCGGCTGGCGCGTGTCAGCTCGTCGGCACGTAATTCCAGCTGCGTCTGTGCAAGGCCGAGTGCGGCGTTTTTCTGGTCCAGCGACAGTGCCTGCTCGCCGAGCTGCACGTTGGTCTGTTCCAGCTCGGCCTGCTGGTTTTCAAGGTTGGCCTGTGATTCCTTGAGCACGCGTGACTGCTCTTCGAGTTCTTCATTCGCGGTGCGCAGCTCTTCCTGCTGTACCTGCAACTCTTCGTTTAGCTGCTGCGTTTCGGCCAGCACGTCCTGCAGGCGCTGGCGCGCCAGTGCGGCGTAAATGGCCGTGCCCATGTTGTTCGCGATCAACTTGACGAATTCGGTATCGCGCTGCGTCAGTTCACGCAGGAAGCCGAGCTCGAGTACACCGTTGACCTGGCCGTCGTTGTGCAGCGGCACCACCAGCACATGGCGTGGCTTGCCCTGGCCCAGGCCCGAGGTGACCTTGAGGTAGTCGTCCGGGATGTTGTCTATCTGCAGGATGCGGTTGTTGAGGGCTGCCTGGCCGACCAGGCCATCGGCCTGGTAAAAAAGTTGCGATTGCGCTTCCTGGTCGCGACTGAAGCCATAAGCGGCGATGCGCTGCAGGGTGCTGCTGTCCTCACGCACATACAGGGCAGCGACTGGCACATCGAGGTATCGCGCGATGAATTCCAGCATGCTGCGGCCCAGTGGCGCGAGCGAGGGCTGATCCAGCATTTTTTCGGCCAGCAGGGTCTGGCCGTTGCGTACCCAGGCTTGCTGCTCCATCACCTCTGCGGCTTCGGTTTGCCTGCTCAGTGCTTCGCCGTAGGTGCCCGACAGTCGAAGCAGTTCACGGCGGCCGAAGATGGCCAGCAGGCCACTCACCAGCAGTGTGAACAGCAGGTAGGCGACGACGCTCCACAGTGTGGTGCTGCGGGCCTCGCCATTGCGCTCCTGCAGCAGGCGCTGCTCGACAGTGATAAAGGCCGTCATCAGGCGGCGGGTTTCATCGGTGATGCCCTTGCCCCGGCCGCCCGCTATCGCACTCCGGTAATCCTGGTTGTTGCGTTTGGCCTGGATGATTTCCTGTGCGAACTCGTTCCACTGAATTTGCAGCGCAGACACCTTGCGCAGGCGGTCTACCTGCGGGATGTTGTCGCTGACCAGTGCCGACAGCGCGGCTACTTCGCCGGCAAAGCGCGGCTTGGCCAGTTCATAGGGCTGCAGGAAGGATTCGTCTCCGGTGATCAGGTAACCGCGCATGCCGGTTTCCATGTCCACGCTGAGTTTGGTCACCTCGTTGGCACTGCCGATCACCCGCTCGGTGTGCTCGACCCAGCTCAGCGAGTTCAGCAAATACAGGATGAGCGCCACAAAAAGCGCGGCGCTCAATGCGCCTACGGCCAGCGGCAGCCCGATGTTGCGGGTCAGGATGCGGCGGAATTTGTCCTGTTCGGTCGAGTCGCTGGATGCCGTAGTGGATGGTCCGGTCATTGTTCTTGTCTTTTGCAGTTACAAAAAGCAACCAGTGTGACCGAAAAGACCTCCTGGATGTGTCATCTTTTTTCCCGTTTGGGGCTTTCCTGCCGCGGCAACGCGCCGAAAACGTTAGTCGAGGAAGCCTTCGATGAGGCGTGCCAGTTCCTGGGGCTGGTCGTGATGCAGCATGTGGCCCGCATCCTGGATGACCGCTATCTGCGACTGCGGAACCAGCTTCAGGCGTTCATGGTATTCGGCCAGTGTGTATTTGCCCTTGAACCACTTGCCCAGCGAGTCGTCCGAAGCCTCGACGGCCAGTAGCGGTGCGGTGATGCGGCTGTAGAGCGCCAGCGTTTCTTCAAGCCGGTAAATGTTCGCGCTCACTATTTTGTGGGCCGGGTCACCGAGGATGGCCCATTGGCCGGAATCGTCCGGTTTGGCCCAGTGGCTCGCCAGCCAGTGCGCCTTGTCGGATGACAGCCGCGGGTTGGTTTTCATCAGGCGCTGGGCCACGCCCTCCACACCGTCATAGGTCTTCAGATCCATCTCGCCTCGTTCCAGCGCCTTGATCTCATCCATCCATTTGGCGTAGCGGCCCGGTGCTTCGGCAGGCCTTGCGGGCGGCTGCCCGAAACCCTCCAGGTTGACGAGTTTGCGTATGCGTTCAGGCCGGACACCGGCATAGGTCATGACCGCATTGGCACCCATGCTGTGGCCCACCAGGTCAATCTGTTTGCCGGGCGAAAAGTGGTCAAGCAGCGCATCGAGATCAGCCAGGTAATCTGCAAACCAGTAGTTGTCCGGTTGCGCGCCTTCTTTCGCGCCCAAAGTCAGGCCAAAGCCGCGCCAGTCGTGGGCAATGATGGTCCGGCCATTGGCAAAGGCATCCGACAGCGCATCGACCATGAACTGGTAAGACGCGCCTACATCCATCCAGCCATGTGCCAAAACAAGTGCAGGCTGATTCGTGGCTGCGGCGTCCGGGCCTTCCCAGACGCGGACGTGGTACGAGAGGCGGCGTATAGGGACAAACTCGCTGCGGGCGATGCGTTTTTCTTTGTACATTCTTCCAATGATAAAGAGACAAGCAGGCAAACGCAGCCAAGGCAGGGGCAAGGCGCAGGACCACTACCGGGCCGTCCATAGCGGCTTTCACTGGCAGGTCGATGAATACTTCAACATTGCCGAGGTTTGCTGCAGCCGCTGGGCGCGGGCCAGGGGCAAAAAAATCGCGATACGCACACACCTGCCCGGCAGCAAAACCGGCAAGGGACGCTTTTATTCCTATGCCCAATTGAAGACGGCCGCCGATGCGCTGAGCCACACCTTGCAGGGGCTGGGCGTGCAGCGTGGTGACCGCGTCGGCATCGTGATGCCGCAACGTTTCGAGACGGCTGCGGCCTACATGGCGGTGTTCCAGATGGGCGCGGTGGCGATGCCGCTGTCCATGCTGTTCGGGCCGGAGGCGCTGCAGTTCCGCCTGCATGACAGCGGTGCAGTACTGGCCATCTGTGACGAGAGCAGCATTGCCAGCATCAAGTCCGTGCGGAGCGAGTGCCCCCTGCTGCGCCGGGTGATTGCCGTCGGTGCAGCGATGGGGCAGGGCGACCTCGACTATGACGCGGCAGCTGTCATTGCGGCAGAAGGCGCTGCGTTCACGGCGGTAAAAACAAAAGCGGAAGAGGCTGCGGTGCTGATCTACACCAGCGGCACCACCGGGCCGCCCAAGGGTGCAGTGATTCCGCACCGGGCACTGATCGGCAACCTGCCGGGTTTTGTCTGCAGCCAGAACTGGTTTGGTTTTGATCCTTATCCCGCGTCCCAAACTCCCTCCCTCGCGAGGGGGATGGCCGGGGAGGGGGCGAGCACAAACAGGGCAAGGCCCATAGAGGGGGACCAGAACGCGTCAGTGTTCTGGTCCCCAGCAGACTGGGCCTGGACGGGTGGGCTGATGGATGCGCTGTTGCCCACCTTGTATTTCGGCCGGCCCATCGTGGCCTTCAACGGCCGCTTCAGCCCCGAGCTGGCTTTCAGTTTGATGCAGCAACACGGCGTGACGCATACCTTTCTGTTCCCGACTGCGCTCAAGGCCATGATGAAGGCTTATCCGCAGCCGGCTCGCCATTTCGGCCTGAAGCTGCAGGGCATCATGAGCGCCGGTGAGGCGGTGGGCGATGCGGTGTTTGACTACTGCCGCAAGCAATTGGGCGTGACGGTCAACGAGATGTTCGGCCAAACCGAGATCAACTACGTGGTCGGCAACTGCGCAGCACTGTGGCCAGCCAGACCGGGCAGCATGGGCAAGGGCTATCCGGGCCACCGGGTGGCGGTGATTGACAACGAGGGCCGTGAATGCGACGTGGGTGTGCCGGGCGATGTGGCGGTCAACCGCTTCGATGTGCATGGCGCGCCCGACCCCATCTTTTTTCTCGGCTACTGGAAGAACATCGCAGCCACCGAAGGCAAATACACCGGTGACTGGTGCCGAACGGGTGACCTTGCCAAACGCGACGCAGATGGCTACCTCTGGTACGAGGGCAGGGCCGATGATGTGTTCAAGGCGGCGGGCTACCGCATTGGCCCGGGCGAGATAGAGAACTGTCTTGTCAAGCACGAGGCCGTCGCCAATGCCGCCGTGGTGCCGAAACCGGACCGGGAGCGCGGCGCCGTGGTCAAGGCCTATGTGGTGCTGGCCCCCGGCACGCTGGCCGCGCGCGAACGCTGGACAGGCACGCCAGAATTGTTTGACCGCGATGTGATCGAACGGCTGCAGGTCCACATCAAGACTATGCTGGCACCGTACGAGTACCCGAAAGAGATCGAGTTCATTGATGCTTTGCCCATGACCACTACAGGCAAGGTGCAGCGCCGCGTGCTGCGGCTGCAGGAAGAAGAACGCTTCAAGCGCGCGTCAGAGGGGGTGTGATGTCTGATTTCTTGATGCTACGTATTTAATAGCATGTCGCGCTAGTCCACATTGGGCTGGAGCCCGATTTAATAGTCAAAAAGGGTCAAAAACAGCTGTTTTTGACCCTTTTTTGCTCCCAAATACTCTCCAGTAGCCGGATAGTCGTTAAATGTTAACTTATATATAAACATTTAACTGCAGCAAAGCATCTTGCCAAGCTGACACTGCAGCACTGGCTCTGCCAGGCTGCTGGTGTCGTCCCCTGCAAGGGGAAAAGGCGCTACACGCAGTGAGCGCCGACACGGGTGCTCAGCGGCTGGCCACTTGCTCAGCCACATAGATTTCGACCCGGCGATTCTTGTCGCGGCCCGCTTGCGTGCTGTTGTCTGCGATCGGTTCGCGCGAACCGCGGCCGTCGGTGCCGATGCGGGCACCTGCAACGCCGCGGGCGACCAGGTAGTCGCGCGTTGCATTGGCACGTTCGACCGACAGCGGGTTGTTGATGGCATCGGAGCCGGTGTTATCGGTGTGGCCGATGATGCTGACAGTGCTGGCCGGATTCTGGTTGAGGCTGGTCGCAAACTGGTTCAGGATGGGCGCGAAATTGGACTTGATACCTGACCGGCCGGTGTCAAACGAGATGTCGCTCGGGATATCCAGCTTCAGGCGGTTGTCGGTGGTCTGCGTGACTGCCACGCCGGTGCCGGCCGTAGCCTGCTCCATCGCCAGCTTCTGGTTCTGCATGCGCTGCGACCAGACATTGCCGCCGACTGCACCCGCCACGCCGCCGAGCACTGCGCCTGTGACTGCGCCGTTGCGGCCACCCACTGCTGCACCGAGCACGGTGCCGGCAACAGCGCCGATGCCCGCGCCTTTGGCTGTACCGCTTTGGGTTTCGCTCATGTTGGCGCAACCGGAAAGAATGCCGACCGACAGTGCAACGCAGGTCAGGGTGGTGGTGATGGTTTTCATTTTTTGAGACTCCTTGATGAGGGGTTGAATGCGACTGTCAACTGAGCAGCCGCTGTTGTTATCGAGCTTTGTCAGCGTAATTCCGGGGGTCAGGTGTGTATGTAAGGTAATTGCCTGTTTGCCTGAACGCCTGCGGCGCCCATGCCGGCACTGCGCCGTGCAGCCATACCGGGCAACCGATAAACTCGCAGTTTCGCTGTCGCCACTCGCGGCACCCAACTTCAAAGCCAACCGCACACTGGACACACGCACCCATGACATCCATGAATAAAGTTCAACTTGGCCAAAGCGACCTGCACGTCACGCCCATCTGCCTGGGCACCATGACTTTTGGCGAGCAGGTCAATGAGCAGACGGCGCATGCCATCCTTGACCGCTCGCTTGAGCGCGGCGTGAACTTCCTCGATACGGCTGAGATGTATTCCGTACCCACGCGTGCCGAGACGTTCGGCGCGACCGAAACCATCATCGGCAACTGGTTCGCTAAGAATCCTTCGGCCCGCGGCAAGCTGGTGCTGGCTACCAAGATCGCTGGCCCGTCGCGCGGCATGAACTGGGTGCGCAACGGCAGCGCCAATGTCACGCCGGCAGACTTTGAGGCTGCCTGCAACGACAGCCTGAAACGCCTGAAGACCGACGTCATAGACCTGTACCAGATCCACTGGCCGGTGCGCCATGTGCCGTCTTTCGGCGCCATGTATTTTGAGCCCGCCAAGGACGACAAAGCGGTCTCATCAATCCATGTGCAACTTGAAGCGCTGGGCAAGCTGGTGAAGGCCGGCAAGGTGCGCGCGATAGGCCTGTCCAATGAATCCCCGTTCGGGGTGCACGAGTTTGTGCGGCTGGCCGAGCAGCACAACCTGCCGCGCGTGGCGACGGTGCAAAACGCCTACACGCTGGTCAACCGTACGCTGGAAAACGGCCTCGACGAAACCATGTACCGCCTCGGCGTCTCGCTGCTGGCGTACTCGCCGCTGGGTTTCGGTTTGCTGACGGGCAAATACGACAAGTCAGGCACGGATGGCCCGGACACCCCCAGGGACGGCCGCATCGGCAAGTTTGAATCGGTGCGCAAGCAGCGCTGGGGCCGGCCTGACGCGTTGGCCGCGGCGCGTCGCTACAACCAGCTGGCGCGCGACAACGGCATGACACCGACAAAACTGGCGCTGGCCTTTTGCTACACCAAATGGCAGGTGGCGAGCACCATCATTGGCGTGACGACTGTTGCCCAGCTCGATGAAGACCTGGACGCCTGGGGCACCACGCTGTCGCCTGAAATCCTGGCCGAGATCGACAAAATCCGCTGGGACGTGCGGGACCCCGCTGTCTAAAGATGGTTCTCCCCCGAAGCGCCTTCGGCGCTGCCCCCCAGGGGGCGCCATCTGCGGCCCGGCTAAGCCGGTTCCGCGCTGGCACTTGCACGGAGGTCTTGTGATGAGCAGGAAGGATCACGTTTCTGAAACGCCGGCTACGCACTTGCTAAAAGCCAGCAAGGTCGTGTTCACCGAGCACCCCTATGAATACCTGGAGCATGGCGGTGCGCAGCACAGTGCGGAAGTCCTGGGCTTCGATCCTTTCACGGTGGTCAAGACGCTGGTGATGCAGGACCAGGATGCCAAACCGCTCCTGGTGCTGATGCACGGCAACCGCAAGGTATCGACCAAAAATCTTGCCCGGCAGATAGGCGCAAAGTCGATTGAACCCTGCAAGCCGGAAGTCGCCAACCGCCACAGTGGCTACCTTGTCGGCGGCACCTCGCCATTCGGCACGCGCCGTGACATGCCTGTGTACATTGAGGAAACCATCCTGGCCTTGCCTAAAATCTGTATCAACGGTGGCAGGCGCGGTTACCTTGTCGGGATTGACCCCCAGGTGTGTGTCGCGCTGCTGGGCGCAAAACCGGTACAGTGCGCGCTGGCCGAACAGGTTGCCGGCCCATAACAACAGAACAACAGGAGAAGGTTTTGGATTATCTGTATTCCTCGGTGGCGGTGTTGCTGGCTTACCTGATCGGGTCGCTGTCATTTGCAGTCATCGTCAGCCGTTTGATGGGCCTGAAAGATCCGCGCAGCTATGGCAGCAAAAACCCCGGCGCGACCAACGTGCTGCGCTCCGGCAGCAAGAAGGCCGCGATAGCGACCCTCCTGCTCGATGCGCTGAAAGGCTGGCTGCCGGTGATGCTGGTCAAGTGGTTTGGCGCTGACTTCGGTTTGGGCGGCGGCACCATCGCTGCCGTTGCCTTCGCGGCTTTTATGGGCCACCTGTTCCCGATATTTTTTGGGTTCAGGGGCGGCAAGGGTGTGGCTACAGCAGCAGGCGCCCTGCTGGGCGTTGAGTGGTTGCTGGGGCTGGCTGTGCTGCTGACCTGGGTGCTTGTGGCCTGGTTCTGGCGTTACTCGTCGGCGGCATCGATGGCCGCAGCCTGCTCGGCACCGCTGTTCTATCTGCTGGGTGACCGTGGCCCCTGGTATGTGGACCGCGCCATATTGCTGGCAATTTTCCTGATGACCATGCTGCTGGTAGCCAAGCATCGTGAAAATATCAACAAGCTGATGCAGGGCACGGAATCAAAACTGGGCTTTGGCCGCAAGGGCGCAAAGTAGCCATGCGGGATTTTTTCGCCGGGTGCTTCAGTAGCGCTTGACCAGAACCATCTGGTCGTTCTCACGGACCATCTGGAAGCGCGACAGAAAGCTGTTGCCCAGCAGCATGAAGGGCATGGTTTGCGGTGACACCACGGCGTCCACCTCACGGACTTCCACGTCCCCAATGCGCACGCTGGCGAGCTTGACCCTGAAACCACGGGTCGTGCCGTTGGCCGTTGTGATGCCTATGGGCTGGCCGATCTGGTAATTGATGCCTATGCGCTCTGCGTCGGCGCTGCTCATGGCAATTGAGGTGGCGCCGGTATCGACCATGAAGAGCGCCGCCTTGCCGTTGACGCTGCCTGGCGTCATGAAGTGGCCGCCCGAACCGGCCTGCAGCACGATACGTGTGCCCCTGCCGCTGCTGGTGGTACCACCGACCGCTACAGGGGCTTCGCCCACTCGCAGCGTGATGCGCTTGCCGCCCTGTTCGACGATGGCCTGGTCCCCGTTGGTGGAGATGACTTTCACTCCTTGATGGGTGTCGCCCGCAGATACTGATCTGGGTGGGCTGCCGTTGACGATCAGCAAGGCCCGGTTGCCCAGCATCCCTGCCAGGGCGACGGACATTGCGGGTGTCGGCGCACCTGCCGGTGCTTGTGCCAGTGCTGCGCTGGCCGTGACAAGAAATGCCGTGAAGGTGGCGGCTGCACGAAAAGCCAAAGCCGGCCGCCGCGCAGGGCCGCCCCAAGCCAGGCCAGCCCCCCCGGGGGGCAGCGCAGCACGCGCAGCGGCAAGCGTGGGGGCCATATCTCCCGGCCGCCGCGCAGGGCCGCCCCAAGCCAGGCCATCCCCCCCGGGGGGCAGCGCAGCACGCGCAGCGGCAAGCGTGGGGGCCATATCTAGTCCCGGAAATTATTGAAACTGAGCGGAAAGTCGTTGTTTTCGCCGCGGATCAAAGCCATGGCTGACTGCAAGTCGTCGCGTTTGGCGCCGGTGACGCGGACTTTTTCTTCCTGTATCGCAGCCTGCACCTTGATCTTGCTGCCCTTTATAAGCAACTGGATTTTTTTGGCCAGTTCGGTCTCTATGCCGTTGCGGACTTTGGCGACCTGTTTGACCTTGTCGCCGCCGATTTTTTCGACCTTGCCAATATCCAGGAAGCGCACATCGACGGCGGCCTTGGTGAGTTTGTTGCGCAGGACGTCGATGATCTGCTCCAGCTGGAAATCGCTGTCGCCGATCAGGATGATTTCCTTGTCCTTGAGTTCTATCGAGGCGGATGTTCCCTTGAAGTCGAAGCGCGTGCCGATTTCCTTGGCGGTGTTTTCGACCGCATTTTTGACCTTGACCAGGTCGGCTTCCAGCACGGTGTCAAAAGAGGGCATGTTTGGGCTTTTCAGACGATGGGTGAATGAGACAATCCCACAGATGTTAGTCGAGAAAAATGTCCCCCTCCAGTTTTCCAACACCTTCGGTATTGTGGCCAAGGCGCTGTCGCTGGTGCGCATTGCAGCCGAAGCCGATCTCCATGCGGTACTGGCAGAACCGGCGCTGAAAGCCCTGCCAAAGTTCGTACTCGGCGGTGGCAGCAACATAGTGCTGACCGGCGACGTCAGGCCGCTGGTGCTGAAAGTGGAAATCATGGGCAAGCGCCTGCACAGCGAAACCGCCAAGGCCTGGGTAATCGAGGCCGGCGCCGGTGAGAACTGGCATGAACTGGTGGCCTGGACGCTGGCCAACGGCTATCCGGGGCTGGAGAACCTGGCGTTGATTCCCGGCACCGTGGGCGCATCGCCGGTGCAGAACATCGGCGCTTACGGCGTTGAGTTGCAGGACCGCTTCGAAGGGCTGGATGCGATAGACCTCACGACTGGCCAGGGCTTCACGCTAAATGCCGCCCAGTGTGCGTTTGGCTACCGTGATTCGGTGTTCAAACACAAAAGTTCGGCGGGCGATACGGCGGCCGTTGCAGGCAATCCTGGCTTTGGGCTGGCGGACAAGGCAATGATCACGCGTGTGCGGTTCGCGCTGCCGAAAAACTGGAAGCCGGTGCTCGGTTATGCGGACATCGAAAAAAAGATGGCCCAGTCGCCGGTTCCGGGTGGGGGTGAGCCTGATGCGCAGGAGATATTTGACTGGATCACGGAGATACGCCGCGCCAAGCTGCCGGACCCGCAGGTGATAGGCAATGCAGGCAGCTTTTTCAAAAACCCCACGGTCTCCAGCGAGCAATGCGCAGACATCATCCAGCGTGAGCCAAAAATCGTGCATTACCCGATGGATGACGGCTCCATCAAGCTGGCAGCCGGCTGGCTGATAGACGCCTGCGGCTGGAAGGGCAAGTCCATTGGCAATGCCGGTGTCTACGAGCGGCAGGCGCTGGTACTGGTCAATCGTGGCGGCCGCGATAACCCTGTTACTGGCGGCGAAGTGATGACGCTCGCCAAAGCCATACAGACCAGTGTTTATGAGCGCTTCGGCATCATGCTGGAGCATGAACCTGTGGTGGTTTAGCGCTCACTTTGTCGCTGTATGCGAGGGTTTTTCGGGATGAAAAGTCTCCAGCGGCTGTCAAACTCTGCTTGCGTATTTTCGCAACGATGGAGCAAATAAACATGAACACCAGGATTTCCATTGCAGTTGCTGCTGCATTCATCGCCGGTATTGCGGCTTCACCCTTGATCCAGCACGCCATGTCAGATGCGCATGCACAGGCCGCGCCCCTCGCGCCCATGGTGATAGACCTGATGGCGATGAAGCACGCCGATCTGCCGACGACACCGAACGCTGAAATGAACGCACGCGGCTTGATCGTCACAGACAACGCGACGGTCGGCATACAGTCAGGCAACGTCGCCAAACACATGCATCCCAAAACCGATGAAATTCAATACATCATCGAGGGCAGCGGTGCGATGTGGCTGGGCGGCGAGCGCAAGGATTTCAAGGCTGGCAGCCTGATCATTATTCCGAAGGGCACCGCACATGGCGGCACGCTGGTGACCAGTGGCCCGGTGAAAGCCATCGCCATCAAGATACCGCCTCAGCCTGCCAACGACACCGTGTTTGTGAACTGAGCGGTCGGGGCCGCAGTCCGCGCTGGACTGTGCTCAGCTGGCCACTGCTTTCTTGACGAAGGCCACATTGGCCTCTGCGGTCTCAAACAGCAGTTCCCACTGGGGCCGTGCCCGCCATTCGGCGAAAGCCTTCTGTTCACCGAAATCGGCCGGGTTTTTCTCCGCCCTGAACGAATGCCAGTCGTCAAAAATAATGACCGACCCTGGAAGCGCCAGGTCTTCTATCCAGTCCAGCACGTCGCGGGTGGATTCGTACAGGTCGCTGTCGTTATGGAATACCGCGATGCCGGGTTTGAGCCCCAGCGTTTGCTTGAGCGCCGGTGTCAGCGACACATTGAAAAAACCCGGGATGGAGGTCACGCGCTCCAGAGGCACGCCGGCCTTGTCTATAAAACGCCTGAAAACACGGTCGGAATAGGCCATGTCACCCGCTTCAAAGACTTCACCTTCACCAGAAGGCAAGCCTTCAAAGGAATCGCAGGCGTAGATGTTGAGGTCCAGGCCGTTTTCGCGGGCGATGGTATAGCTCGAGATGATGCTGGTGCCGCGCGCCACTCCGAACTCAAAGTAGTTGGCCGGGTTGTTCGCACCGGCCTGCTTGATCTGGTCAAAGGCGCGGTAAAAGGCCCCTACACGCGGCTCATTGTCCTTGAACACCCGGCGGCGCAAAAATGCATACGCCCTGGCCGATAGCGGTTTCGGCAGCAGGGTGAAGGCTGTTGCCAGCGCCTCGCGGAGGCCGGGGACCGCCTGTACGATTCTTTTGAGAATCGAATATTTTTTTGCCATTGCGGTGTTGAGCCGGGTTTATTTGCTTTTTGCGTTTCCGAGTTGCCCTATCGTGGATCCGGCCTCTGCGGACAGCAAACCCACCTGGGTGTAAATCCCCAGTTTGTCGCGCGTATCGACGATGTCGAGATTGCGCATGGTGAGCTGGCCTATACGGTCAGCCGGTGAGAACGGTGCGTCCTCGACCTTTTCCATGCTCAGGCGTTCCGGCTTGTAGGTCAGGTTGTTTGATACGGTATCGAGGATGGAATAGTCGTTGCCGCGGCGCAGCTCGACGGTGACCTCGCCAGTGACAGCGCGTGCGACCCAGCGCTGGGCGGTTTCGCGCAGCATGATGGCTTGCGGGTCGAACCAGCGGCCTTGGTAGAGCAGGCGGCCAAGCTTGCGGCCATTGTCACGGTACTGCTCGATCGTGTCTTCGTTGTGGATGCCGGTGATCAGGCGCTCGTAGGCTATGAACAGCAGTGCCAGGCCGGGCGCTTCGTAGATGCCGCGGCTCTTGGCTTCGATGATGCGGTTCTCGATCTGGTCGCTCATGCCCAGTCCATGGCGGCCACCAATGCGGTTGGCTTCCAGTATCAGTTCAACCAGGTCGTCGAAACGTTTGCCGTTCAGGGCTACCGGTCGGCCTTCTTCAAATCGGACGGTAATTTCTTCGCGCCTGACCTCCACTTCGTCCTTCCAGAAGGCGACGCCCATGATGGGATTCACGATCTTCATGCCGCTGTTGAGGTTCTCCAGGTCCTTGGCCTCATGCGTGGCGCCCAGCATGTTGGAGTCGGTCGAGTAGGCCTTTTCGGCCGACATCTTGTAGCCAAAACCAGCCTTGGTCATGAAGGCCGACATTTCGGCACGGCCGCCCAGCTCGTCGATAAAGAGCTGGTCAAGCCAGGGTTTGTAGATTTTCAGTGACGGGTTGGTCAGCAGGCCGTAGCGGTAAAAACGCTCGATGTCGTTGCCCTTGAAGGTGCTGCCATCGCCCCAGATGTTGACGTTATCGTCCTTCATGGCCGAGACCAGCATGGTGCCGGTGACGGCGCGCCCTAGCGGCGTGGTGTTGAAGTAGGTTACGCCTGCGGTGGTGATGTGGAAAGCGCCGGCCTGGAGTGCGGCAATACCTTCGGCAGCCAGTTGGCTGCGGCAATCGATCAGGCGGGCTTTTTCTGCACCGTACTCCATCGCCTTGCGCGGGATTTCGTCGTAATCAGGTTCGTCGGGCTGGCCAAGGTTGGCCGTGTAGGCATAGGGTGTTGCGCCCTTGAGCTTCATCCAGTGCAGTGCTGCACTGGTGTCGAGTCCGCCCGAAAAGGCAATGCCGACTTTCTCGCCGATGGGAAGGTTCTGGAGTATGGTGGCCATGGTTGTCCCGGATCAGCCGAAATGGCAGATGTAGTGATAGCCCGCAGCATCCGCAACCTTGATGTCGAACTTCGAATTGCCGGGAATGCTGAATTTCTCGCCAGCCGAGGATTTGACCCAGGCATCGCTGCCGTCGAGTTTGTATTCGCAGCTGCCGGAGGTGCATTCCATGATTTCCGGTGCGCCCGTGCTGAAAGTCAGCGTTGCAGGCAGGATCACACCGACCGATTTTTTGGTGCCGTCGGCAAAGGTGATGCCGTGACTGATGCATTTGCCGTCGAAGTAGACGCTGGCCTTGGTGGCGACGCTGATGTTGTCGATTTTTTCGGTAGTCATGGCGGAATGGGTGAATGTGAAGGTGGGCGGCCAGCGCACGGGAAGGCCGCAAAACCGCTGATTTTAGGCCACCGCTGCACCCAAACCGGCTGGCCGTGCTGAATCTGTTGCCGGGGCTGGGGCGTATAGCTTTCATGCTAGACAATAAGGTCCATGAAACCAGAAAGCCCGGATACCCAATTGATCGCCCTGATTGACCGTGTGGCTTTGTCCGATGAATCGGCCCTGCGTGAGCTTTACGACCTGACGTCGTCCAGGCTTTATGGGGTAGCTGTCCGGGTGGTGACCAATCGAGAATGGGCTGAGGATGTGCTTCAGGATGCATTCCTGAACATCTGGCGCATTGCGGGCGACTACAAGGCATCTCTGTCGCCACCCATGGCCTGGATGGGGCTTGTGGTGCGCAGCCGCGGACTGGACTTTTTGCGCCGGCGCAAGTCTGACCGGGCTGATTCGGTGCAGGAACTCGATGACATTATTTCCGACACGGTGGCCGGTGACTCCCCCAACCCGATGGATGTGGCTCAAGCCAGCGAGCAGGCTTGGGCACTGCACCAGTGCCTGAGCCAGCTTGAGAACAAACAGCGCGAGGTGGTGAGCCTGGCGTACATGCGGGATTTGAGCCACGGCGAGCTGGCCGATCAATTGAAGCTGCCGCTGGGCACGGTGAAGACCTGGATACGGCGCGGGCTGGAACAGCTGCGTGCCTGCATGGCCAGGGTGGCATGAGTGAATTGGTTTGTTCCGGCTTGAACCCGGAAACTTCTGAAGAAGGTATTTTATGAATTTGACCCAAAACCCTTCACTGACGGAGCAGCTTGCGGCCAGCTACGCGCTGGGCACGCTGCGTGGCGGTGCGCGTCGCCGGTTTGAAGGCCTGGCCCGCGAACACGCAACAGTGCGCGCCGCAGCTTTGGTCTGGCAGGGTCGACTGGCTTCTGTCGCCGAGCTGCAGCCGCAGGCCGCACCGAGCGCCGCCGTCTGGAAACGTATTGAAAACCTCGTCAACGCCGAAAAGCAGGCCCAGGCCATGCAATCGGCGCGTTTGAATGCGGCTGCAGCTTCTGCGACAGCCGGCACCGGCTGGTGGGCCAGTTTGAACCTCTGGCGTGGGGCAAGTTTTGCCGGCGCTGCAGTAGCAGTTCTGGCTGTTGTTGTGGGCGTGAATCTGAACAGTGCCAACAGCAGCCTGGGCGCGCAGGTGGCCGGCCTTGGCGGGCAGGTCAGGGATCTGACCGCCAGGCTCGCGGTTGCGCCCGAGGTTCAGTATGTGGCGGTTTTGGCCGATGACAAGTCGGCTGCGTCCATGCTCGTTACCTTTGATCCGAAAAACCAGCGGATGATGGTCAAGCGCGTGGGAGCCTTCCAGGAGCAGCCAGATAAATCGCTGCAACTGTGGGCGATACCGCAAAGCGGCGGCCCGCGCTCGCTTGGTGTGTTGGGCAACGAGGCCGTGATGCGGCTGGCTGCGACCGGCGGTGACGTGAGGGAAGTGCCGGTGCTGGCGATCAGCCTTGAGCCCAGGGGTGGCGTACCTGCAGGCAGTGGCCCCACCGGGCCGGTGCTCTTCAAGGGGGCCTTGCTGGAGACTGCGCTGTAGCCATGACGCATAGTCAATAAAAAAGGGTGCTGATGCACCCTTTTTTCATGTGGCCCCTCAAAGCCTAGCGCCAGTGACGGTGACCGCCCCGGCTGTAGCCGAAGTTGAATGACAGGCCAACTGGTGGGTAATAGGGCGAGTAATAAGGCCGTGCGTAATAGGGTTGAGGGTAATAAACCGGAGCCGACTGGTAAATCACAGTTGCTGGCATCGCTGGCTGCACATAGGTGGTCTGGGGCGCAGGTTGCACGTAGGTTTGTGGCTGTGCAGCTGCCAACCCGGGCTGGGGTGCCGAGTTGATGGCACCCACAGGGGTCACCTGCAGGCGCACGTACTGGCCCGGATCGGTCGCCATCTGGGTGTTGTATTGCCTACCCTGGTATTCATAGACCACGTTGTAGTGGCTGGCGCGGTTTTCGTAATAGGTCTGTGTGCTGCATTGCTGCACGTTCTGCACCTGGGTATTCGGGCCCTCGATACGGTCACCCACCATCGCGCCACCGACCAGCCCAATTGCCGTTGCCAAGGCTCGGCCGCCGCCATTGCCTATTGCATTGCCGACTGCGCCCCCTGCAATGGCCCCCAGCACGGCACCACCGCCTGAGCGCGGCGATTCCACCATCATGGGCTGGTTGTTACACACCTGGCGCGGAACAGCCACTTGCTGCACCACGGGTGTGCTGGAAATCACGCGCGCCAGGATATCGGTCGCGGATGCGTTAGCTGACACCAAACCTGTGAGGGTGGCTGTAGATAAAACGAATAATTTTTTCATGGTTCAAACCTCTTTTCAGCGGCTGAAAACGGGCTGCTTTAACGGGAGATCGAGGCCGCGGCGCCACTCTCGGAGTTTAATGAGTGAGAGCCAATCTGTTACATCAAGTTCAGGTAAATCACTGTAAAGGTTCCTGTTTCAGCCTCTCTTTACATCAGAACCTCACATATGAGCCTAGGGCTGGATGCGGGATTCCCATCCCGTCGCGTCGAAGCCGACGGTGACGTCCTTGCCCCATTCGACCACTGGCCTCTTGATGACGCTGGGGTTGGCCACCATCAGCGCCTGCGCGCCGGCGGGGTCCGCAGCCCCGGCGTGAGTGCCCGCATCCAGCTTGCGCCAGGTCGTGCCCTGGCGGTTGAGCAGCTTGTCCCAGCCAACCGCTTTACCCCATGCCGGCAGTTTGGCGGCAGGGACACCCTGCTTTTTGAAATCATGGAATTCGTAGTCGACACCGTGGTCGGTAAGCCACGTGCGGGCTTTTTTGACGGTGTCGCAATTGGGTATGCCGTAGAGGGTAATCATGTTGAAATTCTGCCATGTGAACAACATTGCCCGGCAACATGTTTTTCACCTGCGGCGACAATCTTGAGTACCGCATTGCGCATGATCTGTCGTTTTGCACTTGCCCTCGTTGTGCATCGCGGCGTTGCACCCCTTGCCCATGCCTCAGCATGGGTGGCGGCCTGCGCCTTGCGCTGCACACCGATGACTATGCGCAAACCCGACATCTCATACGCAACGCGATACTAATCCCATGCAAAACCTGACAACACTTTACGACTGGCTGGCCTACTGCGAACAGCTGCATCCCAAAAGCATAGACATGGGCCTGGCCCGCGTGAAGGCTGTCGCGGACCGCATGGCGCTGGTATTCGAGTGCCCGGTCATCACCGTGGCGGGCACCAATGGCAAGGGCTCGACCTGCGCGATGCTGGAGGCCATATTGCTGCAGTCAGGCTATCGCACGGGCGTGTTCACCTCGCCGCATCTGGTGCATTTTGAAGAGCGTTGCCGGCTGCGCGGCGAGATTGTCAGCGGTGCGCAACTGGTCGCTTCGTTTGAACAGGTTGAAGCTGCGCGGAAAAAAGGCGACGAAATTTCGCTGACTTATTTCGAATTCACCACACTTGCGATCCTGCATCTGCTGAAAGATGCCAATCTGGATGTAGTGGTACTCGAGGTCGGCCTGGGCGGCCGGCTGGATGCCGTCAACATCATTGATACCGACTGCGCCGTGATCACCAGTATTGACCTGGATCACACCGAACTTCTGGGCAATACACGCGAGGCGATTGGTTTCGAGAAAGCCGGCATCATGCGCGCCGGCAAGCCTGTCGTGGTCAGCGACCCGGTGCCGCCGCAAAGCATTGTTGACCATGCAGCGGCAGTGGGCGCTGACCTCTGGCGCTTTGGTACGGACTTCAACTTCTCCGGTGACAAACAGCAGTGGGGCTGGGCCGGGCGCGGCCGGCGTTATGCGGGGCTGGCCTATCCGGCGCTGCGCGGTGCCAATCAGCTGGTCAATGCCTCCGGCGTGCTGGCCGCGCTGACAGCCCTGCGTGATCGTTTGCCGGTGACTGCGCAGGCTGTGCGCAATGGGCTGGCCATGGTCGAACTGCCGGGCCGTTTCCAGATTATTCCCGGCCAGCCGACGCTGGTGCTGGACGTGGCCCATAACCCCCATTCGGTCGCGGCGCTGGCTGAAAACCTCGACGCGATGGGCTTTTACGCGTGTACCCATGCGGTGTTTGGCGCCATGGCGGACAAGGACCTTGTGCCCATGCTGGGCCGGGTTGGGCCGCTCATCGACAAGTGGTACTTCACTGATTTGCCGACGCCGCGAGCCGCCAGTGGGGCCAATTTGCAGTCCGCATGGCAGGCGCAAAACACCCGGCCCGATGCCCGCGCTTCAGTCTTTGGCAGCCCTGAGCTGGCCCTGAAGGGCGCTGTCGCCGCTGCAGACCCCGCTGATAGAATTGTGGTGTTCGGCTCCTTCTACACGGTGGGTGGCATTTTGAAGGACGGTGTTCCCCGTCTTCTGGCCAAACATCTTGCAGGCTGAAGCCGGAAAAACCCGGAAATCCCCGAAAAAGCTGCCGGTAGCGACTGGAAAAACCAGCCGTACCGGACCGCGCCAGCCGACCATTAACCGACCATAAAGCCCAACAGCACATGTCGTTTTTCAACTTTCGCCGGGCCGGCGCCGCAGCAGGCAACAACGCGGCATCGCCTTCACAGCCGGAGAGTGTTGAAGTCACTCGCAGGCGCGCCAAGCACAGGCTGATTGGGGCTGCGGTGCTGGTGCTTGCAGGTGTGATTGGCTTTCCGTTGCTGTTTGATACCCAGCCGAGGCCGATTGCGGTGGATATTCCGATTGAAATCCCAAACAAGAATGCGGTCAAACCGCTGACGCCGCCTGTCAAACAGGAGGCGGTGGCTACCGCGCCTGCGGCGCCGGCAGTTGCCGTTCCTCCGCCTGCTGCTGTGGTGGCTCCAGTACCGACTGCGCCACCTACACCCGCAAAAGTCGCGGCTGCATCCAGCCTCGATGCCAAAGAAGAAATCATTTCCGACAAAAAACCGGCGGCATCGACACCTGTCGCTGCAAAAACTGAGGCCAGGCCCGCACCTAAGGCCGATGTGAGGCCCGAGACCAAACCAGCAACTGCCGACGATGGCGCGCGCGCCAAAGCTTTGCTCGACGGCCAGTCTGTTGCTGCAACAGCGCCGGCAACCGCCGAAGGCCGCATGGTCGTTCAGGTGGGTGCATTTGCCGACAAAACCAAGGCCCGCGAAGTGCGCCTCAAGCTTGAAAAGGCCGGTTTGAAAACTTATGCCCAGGTCGCCCAGACCAAAGACGGTGAGCGCACCCGGGTCCGCGTGGGGCCATTTGCCACCAGGGCCGAAGCCGACAAGGCTGCCAGCAAGATCAAGTCACTTGATTTGCCGGCTTCCATCCTGACCTTGTAAGCACGGGCATCCGTGGCGGCCGTCGACTGGATTTTGCTGGGGGTGCTGGTTTTTTCGATGGCGCTGGGTGCCTGGCGCGGTCTGGTTTATGAAGTGCTGTCGGTATTGGGATGGGCCGCGTCGTTTTACGCTGCGCAGTGGTTTGCGCCCCAGGTGTCGGCGATGCTGCCCATCAAATCGGCGTCAGACCCGGTACGTTATGCCGCAGCTTTTGTGATTGTTTTTATTGCCGCCGTGTTTGCGGCTGGCCTGCTGGCCTTTTTGGTCAAGAAGCTGGTGGAGGCAGTTGGCTTGCGACCAGTAGACAGAACATTGGGCGCTGCGTTCGGCGTGGTGCGCGGACTTATTTTGCTGCTCGCAGCGACCGTGGTGATGAACATGACTTCACTGAAAAACAGTGATTGGTGGCAGGAATCAAAAGGCGCGGTGGCATTGACAGCTGCGCTCAAGGGGCTGAAGCCGGTGTTGCCGGAGCAGTTCGCTAAATATCTTGAATAGCTTGAACGGGTTTTAAAAATGATCGGAACACCATGTGCGGAATAGTAGGCGTTGTCAGCAAGGCACCGGTCAACCAGCTGATTTATGACGGCCTGCTGCTGCTGCAGCATCGCGGGCAGGATGCTGCGGGCATCGTCACGCAACTCGGCCGCAAGTTTTACATGCATAAGGCCAAGGGCATGGTGCGCGACGTTTTTCGAACCCGCAACATGCGCGCGCTGCCAGGCAACGTGGGTTTGGGCCAGGTGCGTTACCCAACGGCAGGGAATGCCTACAGCGAAGACGAGGCACAGCCCTTTTACGTCAATGCCCCCTTTGGCCTGGTGTTGTCGCACAACGGCAACCTGACCAATGCTGCCGAGTTAAAGGCCGAGCTTTTTAACACCGACCACCGGCACATCAATACCGAGAGCGACTCTGAAGTGTTGCTCAACGTGCTGGCGCATGAACTTGAAAAAACCACACGGGGCCTGCCGCTCAAGCCCGTGGATGTATTTGCCGCTGTGCGCGGCGTGCACAAACGGGTCAAAGGCTCGTATGCCGTTGTTGCGCTGATTGCCGGGCATGGCCTGTTGGCCTTCCGTGATCCGCATGGCATACGACCGCTGTGCATAGGCCACGGCGAAAACGAGAACGGCAAGACCGTGATGGTGGCCAGCGAGTCTGTGGCACTTGAAGGTACCTCTCATCAGTTCGAGCGTGACATCGCGCCGGGTGAAGGTGTGTTTGTGGACATGGAAGGCGTGGTGCATGCCGAGCAATGCGCTCCTGTAGCAAAGCTCAATCCCTGCATATTCGAGTTTGTTTATCTCGCACGGCCGGACTCAGTGCTGGATGGCATTTCTGTTTACCAGGCGCGGCTTAACCTGGGCGAAACGCTGGCCAAGCGTGTGGTGTCTACCGTGCCGCCAAACGAGATTGACGTCATCATCCCCATCCCTGAATCAAGCCGTCCCAGCGCGACTCAGCTGGCACACCTGCTGGGGATCCCGTACCGCGAAGGTTTCGTCAAGAACCGTTATGTGGGCCGAACCTTCATCATGCCGGGCCAGGGCGTTCGTAAAAAATCGGTGCGCCAGAAGCTCAACGTGATCGCTAGCGAGTTCAAGGGGCGCAATGTACTGCTGGTGGATGACTCCATCGTTCGAGGGACCACCAGCCGCGAGATCGTGCAGATGGCACGTGATGCCGGTGCCCGCAAGGTCTACCTGGCCAGTGCTGCGCCACCGGTACGTTACCCGAATGTATACGGCATAGACATGCCGACACCGGACGAGCTGGTAGCGCATGGCCGCACGATTGAGGAAATCCGTGAGGTAATCGGCTGCGACGCGCTGATTTACCAGGACGTTGAAGGCATGAAACGCGCGATTGGTTCGCTCAATACCAAGCTCGATGGTTTTGATGCCTCGTGTTTTGATGGTGTGTATGTCACGGGTGATGTGACCAAAGAAACAATCGCCGCGATGAATTCCATGCGCGCCGACACGGCTGAAAAAATCGGCGAAGACAGTGATGTCGATGTGTCGCGCCTTGCATTGCCCAATCCTCAAGAGGCCTGAAGCGTGAAAGAAAAGCAACTGCCCCCCAACCTGCACCGCGACACGCTGGCGGTGCGCGTCGCGCTGGACCCCAGCCAGTACGGTGAAAACTCCGAAGCGCTGTATCTGACCAGTGGTTTTGTGCAGCCCGACGCACAGACTGGCGCACGGCGTTTTGCTGGCACCGAAGAAGGCTATACCTACGGCCGCACGTCCAACCCGACCGTCACCAGTTTCGAGCGCCGCCTTGCCGCACTCGAAGGCACGGAAGCGGCGATAGGCGCGTCGACCGGGATGGGAGCCATCCTGATGATGTGCATGGGACTGCTCAAGGCTGGTGACCATGTAATTTGCTCGCGCTCGATGTTTGGCTCGACCATTGCGTTGATAGGACGCGAGTTCGGCAAGTTCGGTGTGGAAACCACCTTTGTCTCGCAGACCGACATGGCCGAGTGGAAAGCAGCACTGCGCCCGACAACCAAACTGCTGTTTGCAGAAACGCCAACCAACCCGCTAACCGAGGTGTGCGACATCGCCGCACTTGCTGGTCTGGCGCATGGCGTGGGTGCGCTGCTGGCGGTGGACAACTGCTTCTGCTCACCGGCATTGCAACGGCCTGCGGAATTTGGTGCTGACCTGATCATCCATTCGGGCACCAAGTACCTGGACGGCCAGGGGCGTGTCATGGCCGGTGCCATTTGTGGCCCTTCAAAAATCATCGTTGATGTGTTTGGGCCCATGGTACGTACAGCCGGCATGACGCTGGCCCCCTTCAATGCGTGGGTCGTTCTCAAGGGTCTTGAAACCCTGGGCATACGCATGCGCGCACAGTGCGACAACGCATTGACCATTGCGAAATGGCTGGAAACACAGCCTGCTGTGTCGCGTGTTTATTACCCGGGTCTCGCATCCCATCCGCAGCATGATCTGGCGATGCGCCAGCAGTCAGGGCAGGGCGGTGCCGTGGTGTCGTTTGATGTGCGCGGCGATGACGCGGCATCAGGGCAAGCCAATGCCTTCAAGGTCATCAACAGCGCCGAAGTCATGAGCATCGCCACCAACCTCGGCGATACCAAAACCATCATCAGCCACCCCGGCACCACCTCGCATGGCCGCCTGACCGAAGTGCAGCGTCAGGCCGCCGGCATCAGCCAGGGCCTGATACGCATAGCGGTCGGGCTTGACCATACAGACGACATCAAGGCCGACCTCCTCCGTGGCCTCGGCGGCCTGAGCACCATTCAATGACGATCAAGACACGTACCCGCTTCGCGCCTTCACCGACAGGCTTCATCCATCTCGGCAACATCCGTTCTGCGCTTTACCCCTGGGCTTTTGCGCGCTCGACCGGCGGCGACTTCATCCTCCGCATTGAAGACACCGACCTGGAGCGTTCCAATCAGGCGTCTGTCGATGTGATCATTGAGGGCATGCGCTGGTTGGGCCTGGACCATGACGAAGGCCCGTTCTATCAGATGCAGCGCATGGACCGTTACAAGGCCGTGCTGGAAGAGCTGAAAGAGGCTGGCCATGTCTACCCCTGCTACATGAGCGTCGAAGCGCTGGATGCGCTGCGCGAGAAGCAGATGGCAGCAAAAGAAAAGCCCCGCTACGACGGCACCTGGCGGCCCGAGCCCGACAAGACATTGCCCGCCATTCCTGACGGCGTGCAGCCCGTGCTGCGCTTTAAAAATCCGCAGGGTGGCTCGGTGGTCTGGGATGACAAGGTCAAGGGCCGCATCGAGATCAGCAACGACGAACTTGATGACCTTGTGATTGCGCGCCCTGATGGCACGCCCACCTATAACTTCTGTGTGGTGGTTGACGATATTGACATGGCCATCACGCACGTCATACGCGGCGACGACCACGTCAACAACACACCGCGCCAGATCAACATCTTCAAGGCGCTCGGCAAGGATGTGCCGGTCTACGCCCACTTGCCGACCGTGCTCAACGAGCAGGGCGAAAAGATGAGCAAGCGCAATGGCGCCAAGGCTGTAACGGAGTACGCCACTGAAGGTTACCTGCCGGATGCGATGGTGAACTATCTGGCGCGCCTCGGCTGGAGCCACGGCGACGATGAAATCTTCAGCCGCGAGCAGTTTGTCCAGTGGTTCAACCTGGATCACCTCGGCAAGAGCGCTGCGCAGTTCGACGAAGCCAAGTTGCGCTGGGTCAACGCCCAGCACCTCAAAACTATGGCTGATGAGAGGCTCGCCGAACTGGTGCAGCCTTACCTTGATGCCAAAGGCGTTACAGGCCTGGATGCTGCGCGCATTACCCGTGGTTGTGGCTTGTTCAAGGACCGTTGCAGCACGCTGGTAGAGCTTGCCGCATGGTTGCAGGTCCTGGTATCCGGTGGGCAGGCCAGCAGCGAAGATATGAGCACGCATGTGACAGATGCCGTACGGCCTGCGCTGGCAAAACTGGCCGAGGCACTGGCTTCATGCGAGTGGAACAAACCCGCACTTGCTGCCGCCATCAAGCAGGTGCTGGCCGATACGGGGCTGAAAATGCCGCAACTGGCAATGCCTGTCCGTGTGTTAGTGGTGGGCACGCCGCAAACCCCGTCGCTGGATGCGATTCTCGAGCTGATGAAACGCGAAGAGGTGCTCGCCCGGCTGAAGCCTGTTTGAGAATTTGAAATGAGCCCGATTTTCGGGCTATAATTCAAGGCTCGACTGGTTGCAGGGAAACTTGCAGCACATTGGGGGTATAGCTCAGCTGGGAGAGCGCTTGCATGGCATGCAAGAGGTCAGCGGTTCGATCCCGCTTACCTCCACCAACAAACTGTCGGGAAGAATTGTTAGAGAAGTTTTTTGTCAGCCCTGATGCGAAAGCAAATGGACTGTCCGGAAAGTTCCAAGGCTTTGACCCCATCGTCTAGAGGCCTAGGACACTAC
>JAZKCN010000014.1:0-139673 GCA_040388075.1 Pseudomonadota bacterium
TACTTTTCTTTTGGCGAAGCAAAAGAAAGTGAGTTGCCGCCGGGCAACCCCCGGCATGCCAGTGAAGGGCACAAATCCCAAAACCCGGATGACTAAATTGCGGTGCTGACGCCAGCACCAGCTAAGCTACTCCTTATGCAATTCCTCTTCCTAGTATTCGCCCTCGCCGCCGCCAACTTCATCATCCAGAAAAGGGAGCAACGCAAACGCATCATTCTTCTGGGCCGCCAACTCGGCCAGTTCCAGATCGAAAAGCTGATGCAGACTTTGGCTGATGGCTACCTGCGTGCCTTGGGTGAGGCCGATGCCGACAGGCGTGAGCAGGTCTGGCGTTACCTGGAGACCGCCGAGGTGCAGTTCTGTGAGCAGTTCAACAAGTTCAGCGCGCAGATGCTGACGCTTGATGGCAAGGACACCCGTGTCAGCAAGTTCGGCGTTGGTTTTGCGTTTGCCACGCAGCTGTTCCCGAAAAACACGTTTGATTTGCGCGAGGTGCTGGCGATACATGCGATTGGCATAGAGCAGGCTGCCAAGAATGAAATGGCCCGCTCACCGCGCGACAAGGCCTTCACCCTGTCGGCCGAGCTGTTCTTGATGCAGCACACCTGCCACTGGTTCTGCAATTCAAAAGACGTGGCCTCGGCACGCATGCTGATGCGCCACAAGACGCCCTATGCGCAGGTGCTGGCTGCGGTGGACCCCGACACCCGTTCTGCTTATTGCTCTGTCACCGGCACCAAGCCGCCGGCCTGAGCAACTAAAAAGCTAGCTGCAGCTGGTGCCGCTGCTGCGCTGAAAACTCTGGCCTTGCGCCAGTGCCAGGTTGCCCTGTGCAGAAGCGATGCGCAGTGCGTCACCTGTTGCCTGCAACACCAGTTCGCCATTGCTGCCGGCCGGTGTGCGCAGCTCGGTGCCGTGTATGGTGCCGTTCAGTTCACGCGTGCGGTCGCGAAAGGCCAGGGTGCCTTCGAAGTTCTGGTACTTCTGCGTCAGCCGGATGCTGGCGCCCCTGAACAGGCCGGCGCCGCACCACAGGCCTTCGACCCGTGCAGGCACCGTCCACAAATGGATCTTGCTGGACTTTTCGCGGCCCACAGATTTGTTCGGCACATCGACCACGGTGGTGCGCTCGGGTTTCCAGTCGCCCATGTCCCAGTCGTGCGAGACGATGCGTGTGCCCGGCTTCAGCGCCAGGATGGCGGGGCGCAATTGCAGGTTCACATCGGGCAACAGGTACATCGTGATGACGGTGGCCGGTGTCAGGTCGGTCTTGAACAAATCCTGCTCGCGAAACTCGGCCTTGTCGGCCACCCCTGCATCACGCGCATTGTTTTTGCTTTTTTCAACCAGCATGGGGTTGATCTCCACACCCAGCCCGGTCGCTTCAAACCGTTTGGCCGCCAGGATCACAATGCGGCCATCGCCCGAGCCGAGGTCAATCACGTGGTCGCCTTTTTTGACGCCCGAGATGTTGAGCATCTCCAGCGTCACGTTGTCGGGTGACGTGACAAAAGGCACTTCTTCATAGAGCTGGGCATTCGCGCCCCTTGCCATCACAAAAGCGAAAGCGGCGGCAACAGCTTTCAGTGGGGCGGATGGCATTGATGTCCGGATGTTATTGATCGGCATGCTCGGCTTTCATGGTTTGTCTCGTTGGTGTTTATTTTCCGTCTTCGCAGCGCCTTCATTGGCCCAGCGCATTCATCCGGCATTTATTTTTTCTTCGTTTCCCATCAGCCATATTTTCGGCTGTTCAAGGGTACGTGTCACAAACGCGTTGCCGCTCTTGATGCGTTTTTTGAGTTCAGCCGGTGTGTACAGGGTCGGGTTGACCTTGCGGCCCAGCGTGGCGGCGGCTGGCTCGAGCGCGGCAAAAATATCTGCATAGCCCAGTTCGGGGCTGATGACGAGTACGTCCACATCGCTTTGTGCCGTGTCCTGCTGCCGGGCCACCGAGCCATAAACAAATGCCGCATCAATCTGCGCGGCGAGTGGCGCAAGGGCTGAGCGCAGCACATCTGCCAGCCCCATGGTCTTGAGGATCAGGCCACGCAACTCTTCAAACACCGGCGCAGCCGCGTTGGCCTGGTAGTGCTTCTGGTTGCCCTGCCGGCTGACCGTGAGCAGCCCTGCCGCCGACAGATCGGCCAACTCCCGCTGCACGGCGCCCTTGCCGGATTGGGCCAGCGCAATCACTTCATTGGCGTAATAACTGCGGTCCGGTGTGCCAAACAGCACAGCCAGAACCCGCTGCCGCACCTTTGGAAACAGCGCATCCGACAGGCTGGTTGTCGTGACAGGAGAGGGGAGTTTCGTACCCATAATGGGGTTTATTGTACCCAATTTGGGGTCTTGTGGAATGTGTGAGCAATGGATCTTCAGGGTGAGTTTGATTTAATGCAATAGATAGGTTGCATATTGGTTTTAAAGGGCGCAAAATAAGGCAACCAATTTGTTGCATGTTATTCAATCCAAGGAAATCACCATGAACCACTTCAAGCGCCAGTTAGTCCTCGCCGCCACGCAAGCTGCCGTCTACCAGGCCATCGCCACCGAGCAGGGCCTGCGTGACTGGTGGACGCACAGCTGCGATGCCGCCCCAAATGTTGGCGGCCTCATCAACTTCCGGTTTGGCAATACCCACAAGACCATGCGCATCGACAGCCTGCTGCCGGGTAGCGAAGTGCGCTGGCATTGTGTGCAGGCCAACATCGAGATTCCCGGCGTGAAGAACAAGGCCGAGTGGGTGGGGACTGACATCGTTTTCAAACTCACGCCACTGGCAGGCGGCAAGACGCAGCTTGACTTTGAGCATGTCGGGCTGACACCGGCATTTGAATGCTTCACGCAGTGCGAAGGCGGCTGGACGATGTTTCTTGGCAGCCTGAAACAACTGGTCGAAACCGGTACCGGCGCGCCCTACATCGACAACGTCGCCGAGGTCTGCAGCCACTGAGGGCAGGCACCTGAACACCGCTAACATCTTCGAAAAAGGATACCCATGACTATCGCCACCACAGCCGCATCGACCGACCGTATCGAGCGCAAGATCCATATCAAGGCACCCCGCTCAAAGGTATGGCGCTCGCTGTCGGATGCCGAGCAGTTCGGCAACTGGTTTGGCGCTGCCCTCAACGGCAAGACATTCACCAGCGGCCAGCGCGTCGAGGCGAAGATGACCATCAAGGGCTGCGAGCACATCATGTTCGACGTGATCCCCGAGCGCATCGAGCCTGAGAGCCTGATGTCTTACCGCTGGCACCCCTACACGGCCGGCGACGAATACTCTGGCGAAGAACGCACGCTGGTGACCTTCACATTGAAGGAGGTCGATGACGGCACCTTGCTGACCGTTGTTGAAAGCGGCTTCGACAAGATACCGCCAGCACGCCGCCTGCGCGCCTTCGCCAGCAACAGCAATGGCTGGGAAGCCCAGCTGAAAAACATCGCCGACTATGCCAGCGCGGGTTGACAAGGCCGTGAAGGAAGCAAAGAAGCCCGCGCCGGACCTGGCCTCGGTTTTCTTTGCCCTCGGTGACAAGACCCGCCTGCAACTGGTGGCTGTGCTGTGCGCTGGCGGCGCCTTCTCGATTGCCCAGCTCACCACCAACACCGACCTGACCCGTCAGGCCGTCACCAAACACCTGCAGGTACTTGCCGATGCCGGCCTGGTCAGGGACTTGAAGATGGGCCGCGAGCGGCTCTGGCAGTTTGACCCCGCGCAGATGGAAGAGGCGCGCAAGTCACTTGAAGTGATTGGCCAGCAGTGGGAATCTGCACTTGGCAGGTTGAAGGCTTCGCTGGAAAGCTAAGCCCGCGCCCACACCAGCAGCAAGTTATTGGCAGGCATGGCGTGCCGTGCACGCAGCTTCAAACCTGCTTTGGCTGCTTCTGCCCCGACGTCTTCAAGGCGGCGAATACCCCAGCTCGGGTCGCGCTCACGCAGGCTCTGGTCAAACGCCAGGTTGCCCGGTGATGTGGGCACAGTGTCTTCAAGGTAAGGGCCATAGGTAATGAGCTGACCATCCGGCGCGAGGCGCTGCGCGCTGCCACGCATCAGTGCAGCGCAGGTGGCCCATGGCGAGATGTGCAGCATGTTGGCGCAGTAAATCAGGTCGACAAGTTCAGGCGTATGTTTTGCAGGCAACCAGCTGGATGCCATCACATCAAGCACCACTGGCGCGCGTACATTGCGCACGCCTTGCTGTGTTGCCCAGGCGGTGATCGATTCAAACCCGTCGGGTTGTGCATCGCTGGGCTGCCAGTTCCATCCAGGCAAAGCTGCTGCAAACCACGCCACATGCTGGCCCGTACCTGAGGCGATCTCCAGCGCATGGCCCTGCGCAGGCAACAAGCCCACAAGCACATCCAGAATCGCCTGCTTGTTGCGGTCAGCGGCAGGGCTGTAGTCGGGTGGGGTCGTCATCAGTTGATATCTGCAACTTTGTCGCTGGCATCACACCAGGTCCCCGGTGCGATGCCTTCTATGGAGAAAGGCCCCACCGCAGCGCGTATCAGCCGCAGCGTGGGGAAGCCGACAGCAGCCGTCATGCGCCGAACCTGCCGGTTACGGCCTTCACGAATCACCAGTTCAATCCATGAGGTGGGTTTTGCCTGCCGCATACGAATGGGCGGGTCGCGTGGCCACAGCGCAGCCGGTTCCGGTATGGCCTGGGCACGCGCCGGCAGTGTCATCCCGTCATTGAGCTGCACACCTGCACGCAAGGCTGTCAGGGCTGTTTCATCAGGCACGCCCTCCACCTGCACCCAATAGGCCTTTTCCATCTTGAAGCGCGGGTCCGCAATGCGCGCCTGCAGCTTGCCGTCACTGGTCAGCAGCAACAAGCCTTCACTGTCGGCATCCAGGCGACCGGCGACATAGACACCGGGCATGCCAATAAAGTCCTTCAACCCACGCCAGCGCCCTTCATCGGTGAACTGGCTGAGGACGCCATAGGGTTTGTTGAAGCAGAGAATGTGTGGGATGGTTAGCTTGAGCTGCAAGGCCTGACGTCCTAGCTCTAAGTTGAAATAACTTTCGATACTGTTCTCTTTAGCTTATGAGCGGCCACACTGTTTGTAAGGTGCCGAAATGCTAAGGGTTACAAATGACTTCAGCAGCTGAATCCAATAATGCCAGATATCTATCGAAATGCGTTTGAGCAGTTCCTGCTGTTAGTGCAAGTAATATTTGACTTGGCTTGGCGGCCACTATCGTTTGCGTGAGCAGCCTGCTTGCTAACGCATCTAGAGGCTGACTGGTCGTTGTTGAAATATGCGCGATAGAGTTGCGTATTGTCTTTAAGTCGATTAAGTCGGTGTGAATTCCTGCGAATGCGCTGGCAAAGGGTTCGCCGTCGACCAAGTAGATCTTTGCCAACCTAATCACAATTTCTTGGTTCGCCCAGTCGACATACTTTTGTGTACCAATAAGCATCTTCGTGGCATGTTGTTCGTCTCGAGGGCGGGAGTACTTTGCTGCTCTGCCGCCATTTACACCGCGCTTGCTAAGAAGATAAGCGACCATTGTCGCCTCTAAGAATTTTTCCCAAGCGACAAACGTTTTTAGGAAAACTGCGTTGTAGAGAAAATCTTGTTCTTTCGCCACTAATGTGGGTACTGCAGCCAATTTGGTAATGAGAACTCTAGCATCTCCAATATCAGTGCGGTATTCATTCAGAATTTTTCGAATACTCACATGAGGCCCATTTTCTTCAATAAATATTCAGAACGGCGCACTCGGACAACAGCATCTGTAGTGGCCCGGCGACTGTCTTCTAGAAACTCTTTTTGAAGCTTAGGTAACGCGATATTTGCTTTAAATATTTCGTCAACTTCACTCAAAGCGAGTAGAGTCTTTCGCGGATCTTTTCTCTGCAACGGAGAGCATGCGGGTAGTCCGGGAATGCCATGCAGGCCATGATAAACAGATACAAATAGTGAGTAAAAGAGATGAATTCTAGAAAATTCAGTTTTCGCTAAACCGTCGGTAAATATGGAGTTGATAAAACTCAAAGTGTTAGCGAAGTTCCGCTTTAGCAAATCACTATCAAAATTAAAATTGTCCTCAAATCTGGCATATGAAGATTTAATTTGCTTCTTTGATTTAATACCTGTAGTAATTGCGATTAATAAGTCGGCAGCAAGTCCCACATCCGCCATTCGAAGAATTTCCTTAGGCGTCAAAATTTTGTTGGTAAACCAAAAAGTATTGTTGTCATGACCAAGCGAATCCGCCAAAACTTTAAATGGTCCAAAAAACGCAGCATTGATTTTTTCCTGCTCATTCAAAGTCACAGCGTATGCATTCAGCCTACTAAAAATATCCAAAACTTCAGAGTCCGGTAGGTTCACGAGCAAGTCGACTGAAATTTCATAATTCAATATGGCAGTTTGGATATCAGGATCGACGTCTGCAAGCTGACTAAACAGGAGTCCTCCAAACTTCGAATGATGCTTTTTTGAAATAAAAAAACCGTCTCTCACATATGACAGTATTGTCCTTAGGCGTTGCTGCCCATCCACAACTTCGCGGGTTGACTTTTTCGTTGTCGGGTTTATGTTTTGTCGGATAAAAACTTTGGGAATGGGCTTGCCCCTAATGATGGAATCCATCAAATAAGACCGAGCATTTTCTGACCAAACATCACCGCGCTGAAATGCCGGATTCAATATCAACTGTCCTTTGTCATCCCATTCGATGAAGTCGTTGATGCTATAGGTCCGTGAGTCGAAATTTTTCATGCAGTCTTTCCATTTGGATATCTTTAATCCAGTTAAGTGGAGCCCGAGATATCTATTTACTGAATGAATCCTTCATTCCCGTCACCCGATTAAACACAGGCTTACCCTCGGTGTGATCCACCAGATCCGTCACAAAGTAGCCATGCCGCTCAAACTGAAAACGCTGGCCTGCAGGCACTTTCGCCAGTGAGGGTTCGACATACGCCGTCACCGTCTTCAGGCTGTCGGCGTTCAGGTTCTCCAGAAAATCTTTTCCGTTCGCCTCGGGGTGCGCTTCGGTAAACAGGCGGTCGTACAAACGCACTTCGGCTTCGACCGCATCGTTCACACCGACCCAGGTGATGACGCCCTTGACCTTGATGGCGTCTGAGCCGGGAGTGCCGCTCTTGGTGTCGGGGATGAGTTTGGCGTGTACTTCGGTGATGTTGCCTACGGCGTCTTTGACGGCGCCCGTGCATTCGATGACGTGGCCGTACTTCAGGCGCACCTTGCTGCCGGAGATGGCCTGGTTGCTGGCGTTGGTGTGTGGCGGGAAGAGGCGGAAGAAGCCTTTGGGCGGCACTTCTTCGTAGTCGGTGCGTTCAATCCACACCTCTTTGCCAATCATGAAATGGCGCTTGCCCATCTCTTCATGGTGCGGGTGTACCGGGGCACTGCAGTCGTCGAGCTTATCGACTCCCATGACCTCATCCCAGTTGGTGAGCACCAGCTTGACGGGGTCGAGCACGGCCATGGCGCGGGGGGCTATCGGGTCGAGCGTGTCGCGCAGTGCGCCTTCGAGCGTGCTGTAGTCGATCCAGCTGTCGCTTTTGGTGACGCCTATGCGCTCGGCAAACAGTTGCAGTGACTCGGGTGTGTAGCCACGGCGGCGCAGGCCGACGATGGTGGGCATGCGGGGGTCGTCCCAGCCGTTGACGCGCTTTTCATTGACGAGCTGCGCGAGCTTGCGTTTGCTGGTCAGCACATAGGTGAGGTTGAGGCGGGCGAATTCGTACTGGCGCGGGTGGGGCGTGGCGATCAGGCCGCCTTCTGCCAGGCGGTCGAGCAGCCAGTCGTAAAACGGGCGCTGGTCTTCAAACTCGAGGGTGCAGATGCTGTGGGTGATCTGCTCGAGTGCGTCTTCTACCGGGTGGGCGAAGGTGTACATCGGGTAGATGCACCAGGTGTCGCCGGTGTTGTGGTGGTGGGCGCGGCGTATGCGGTAGATGGCCGGGTCGCGCATGTTGATGTTGGGCGAGGCCATGTCGATCTTTGCGCGCAGCACGGCGGCGCCGTCGGGCAGCTTGCCGTCACGCATTTCGCGGAAGCGGGCCAGGTTTTCAGCCGGTGTGCGGCTGCGGAAAGGGCTGTTGGTGCCGGGCTTGCCAAAGTCGCCGCGGTTGATGCGCATTTCGTCGGCGGTCTGTTCATCGACGTAGGCGTTGCCGGACTCGATCAGGTATTCAGCCGCGCGGTACATGAAGTCAAAGTAATCACTGGCCTGGAAGGGCGCATCCTGGCCGGGCGCGTTGCCGACCTGCGCCCAGTCAAAACCCAGCCACTTGACGGCATCAATGATGGAGTTGACGTACTCGGTGTCTTCTTTTTCGGGGTTGGTGTCGTCAAAGCGCAGGTGGCAGATGCCGCCGTACTCACGCGCCAGGCCAAAGTTCAGGCAGATGCTTTTGGCGTGGCCGACATGCAGGTAGCCATTGGGCTCGGGCGGAAAGCGCATGCGCACCTTGGCCGGGTCGGGCTGGCCGGCAGCATGGTGGGCGGCATCACCGGGGCTGCCGCCCCATTTGCGAGTGGCGTAAGTACCTTCGGCCAGGTCTTTTTCGATGATCTGGCGCAAAAAATTGCTGGGCTTGTGGGCTTCTTTGTCTGCAGGAGCGGGGGATGTCATCCAATGATTTTAGGGGCAGGGCCGGTTTCGCCGTGCCGGCGTGTAAAGCCGGGGTTTCGCTTACGTTTCGCAACGCTCTTAACGGTAAAGACAGTAGGCGCTTTGCAGGGGACTGCGTTTAATGAACACATGGGCAGTTTGTGCCCATCCAACCCGTCAAGGAGAACATCATGAAGACGAGTCTTATCTCAAAACGCACAGGGCTGATGGCCGCCACGGTGGCGCTTGCCGCCTTTGGTTTTGCCGGCGCTGCGCAAGCCCGCGACAACGTGACTTTCTCGGTCGGCATTGGTGTGCCGGGCGTGCATGTGGGCGTGTCGAATGCCTACCCGGCTTACCCGGTTTACACACAACCCCCTGTGTATGTGCAGCCAGCCCCGGTTTACGTACAGCCCCGCCCGGTCTATTACGGCCCGAGGCCTGTTTATGTAGCCCCGGCGCCGGTTTACATTGCCCGGCCGCGTCACCACCGCAAGCATGGCGGTTATTACGTGCAGGCACCTCGCCCCGGTTACTACGCACCAGCTGGCTATGCACCCGGTTATGCACCGGGTTATTACCGCCGTTAAGCTGCCACGGTAGTAAAAAGGCCCGCATCGGCGGGCTTTTTTATGGGCATCGGGTTTTGAAATCAGTCTGAAAATAGAAAAGTCCGCAGACCGGAGCCTGCGGACTTTGTTCCACGGCCGCTTGACGGCCTGTGGAGACACGCCATTTGAGCGGCGTGCCAAACCTTCCCTGAGCTATCGGGTATATCGGGGTTTAAGCAGCTTTCCAGAAGATGTAGTCAGCAGAGTAAGGGCGGACCACGGTCTTGCCGAGTTCAGTCTGGGTGCATGCGTTCACGAAGTCAGCACCGTTCTTGGTGTTGACGCGCTGGATATAAGTGATGTTGGAGACCATGCCGGGCGTTGGGCCCGATTTGGCGGTCGACAGTTGCAGCGGGATGTGGATGCCGCCCACGACTGGCTCGACAGCGACTTGCGTGCCGACAACGCTGGAGCCGTCTGCAAACGTCCAGGTTGCTGGTGGGCCGGAGTAGACGCCGATTTCCTTGCCTTCGCGGCTGAACATCTTGGCCGATGGACTGACAAGCACCCAGCCCATGCTGCCGGCGGTTGGTGAATTGGCACGGCACTCATAGGTCAGGTTACCGGCGGCGGTGGTTTCCATCGCGATAACGTTGCCTGGTGGCACCTGAACCTTGGCAGCAACGGTGCTCTGGTCAAAAGTGCGGACCTTGGGGGTGACGTTACAGGCGACCATCAGCAGGGCAGTGCCGGTGACGATGCCGACGGTTGCCAGGGTGCTCTTGCCGGCGGCGATGAGTTTGTTGTGCGTGCTTTTCATTTGAGGATTCCTCTTGAATGTTTTTCGGGCTATGTCCTGAGACATGTTTGGTGGACAGATGTAGTACACCCGGCATGCCGAAAAAGCCTTGTAGGACGCCATACGCTGGCGCTGACAGCGTTTTTCTTTACAAAGCGGGGTGGGGAGAGATACGCCGTGAAATGCACCGGCCTGGCGCAGAGGAGGTTCTGGCGGGCAAAAAAAAGCCCGCAGGTATGGCTTGAAGCCAGGCCTGTGGGCTTGTAAAAACCAGTCCCGCCTAACATCAGGACTGGCCGCTCACCCTAGAGGGGATCTGAAAGGGCAAACTCCCGGAGAAAACTGTCTGGCGCATGCCGCGATGGCAAAACACGCGCCCTTGGCTTAAGTACGCAGGCGGTTGCGGGAATGGATTCAAAACAGGCATAAAAAAACCGCAAGGCGTTGGGCTTGCGGTTTTTTTGCGCGGGTTGCGCGCCTGAAACTGGTTTATTGCCCGAAACGCGGGCCGGTTTTGAGGAACTCTTCTTCAGCCGGTGTGCTGCTGCGGCCCAGCGCAGCATTGCGGTAGGGGAAGCGGCCGAACTTCTCGATGATGTCTTTATGCTGCACCGCAAAATCGGCGTTACCGGCGAGGTTTTGTTTCAGCTCATCTGGCGCATCGAGTGCCAGCTGCTTGAAGCGCTGCACGCACTCCTGCTGCAGCGACAGGTCTTCTGCGTGCATCAGCGGCATGTAGAAAAATACGCGGCCCACCCAGGGCAGTTGTTTGTCCCAGCCGTCGGCGAGTGCGGCGGTCACCAGTTGCTGCGCGCGCGCGTCGCCTGAAAACGCCTTGCCGGAGCCGCGATAGACATTGCGGGTGAACTGGTCGAGCAGCAACACCAGCGCCAGCCTGCTCAATGGCTCGGCTTCCCAGTCTTTCAGGCCGCCAGCGACGGCCTCTGCCACGCGGTTGCCGAATTTCGCTTTCACGGTTTCGTCCAGCCCCTTGCTGCCACCCCACCAGAGTTCTTTCATGTCCTGGCTGGGCCAGCCTTTTTGCAGCCCGTCGGCGAACCAGAACTCCAGGATTTCAGGGTGCGTGGCGGGTGTGTGTGATGTGTCGGTTGTGGAAGTCATCGCCGCATGTTGCCAGTGTTTTAAAAACCTGTCTGAAGACGGGCTGGCCAGTGGCCCCAAGGCGATAATCCGTGCTTCATCTAGGAGCCAGCGTGGATATTGCACTGTTGATCAAAGCCGCCATCATGGGCATCGTCGAGGGGCTGACGGAGTTTTTGCCGATCTCGTCAACCGGGCACCTGATACTGGCCGGGTCGCTGCTTGGTTTTAATGATGAAAAGGCCAAGGTGTTTGACATCGCGATACAGACCGGTGCCATCTTTGCAGTCATCCTGGTGTACTGGCAAAAAATTCGTTCAACGATAGTGGCGCTGCCGCGCCAGCCCCGGGCGCAGCGCCTGGCCTTGAACATCGTTATCGGCTTTCTGCCGGCTGTGGTGCTGGGTCTTCTGTTCGGCAAGTTCATCAAGGCGCATTTGTTCATACCGACGGTGGTGGCCAGCACTTTCATCATTGGCGGCTTCATCATCCTGTGGGCGGAGCGCCGGCCGCCGGGTTCGGTTCGTGTGATGCATGTTGATGACATGACCGCGCTGGATGCGTTGAAGGTGGGGCTGGCGCAGTGCCTGGCCATGGTGCCGGGTACCAGCCGCAGCGGCTCGACCATCATTGGCGGCATGCTGTTTGGCCTGTCGCGCCAGGCGGCAACCGACTTTTCATTCTTTCTCGCGATACCGACGCTGATAGGTGCCGGTGCTTACAGCCTGTACAAGGAGCGTGCGCTGTTGAGCGTGCAGGACATCCCGATGTTCGGGGTGGGGCTGGTGTTCTCGTTCATCAGCGCCTGGCTGTGTGTACGCTGGCTGCTGCGTTACATCAGCACCCATGACTTTGTGCCGTTTGCCTGGTACCGCATAGGCTTCGGCATCATCGTGCTGCTGACCGCCTGGAGCGGGCTGGTGAACTGGGCCGGCTAGGTCTTTCGGCAAGCCGGACGGCGTCAGGCCTGCTGTAGCCTGCCGACCAGCGCGGTGTAGGCCGCCATGGCCGCTTCACTGCTTTCACCTTTGTGTTTGACCCATGCGTCGTATTTGGCGCGGCCGGTGAAATCGGTCAGGCCCGGGCGCTCACCTGAAGCATCACCCAAAGTTGCCTGTTTGTAGAGCGCGTACAGCTCGAGCAGGGCTGCTTCGTCTGGTGCTTTCGCCAGCGTCTTGACGGCAATGCCAGCAGCCTCGAAGGCGCGTTCTGTTTCGCTGGGGCCTGTTGCTTCCGTGGGCGCGGCAGGTGCGCCGAAGTGTGCGTCTTCGAGCGCCACATCATCAGGAAACCAGCGGGCATCGAGCAGGCGGCCGGAGCGCACTGCAAATGCCAGCACGCCTTGCGACATCAGCCCGCCTGCTGTCAGTGTGGCGGGGCAGACGGCAATGCCGGCGTTGTACACCGGCTGGCCGAAGGCAGTAAACCGTACGCCTTCCGTCCACGGCAGCATGGACTGCAGGCCCTTGTTGCCGCGGTAAACGCCGCTGGCGCGGTTGCTGCCGGGCTGGAACCAGGCCAGGTCGGACGCGCCGTTGGCAAACATCGTCCGGAAGTCGCCGGCTTCCAGCAGGGCGCACAGCTCTCGCGCAAAAGTGGTGAGCGCATCGGCAGACATCTTCGGGTCATCGACCGCCATGCCCAGCGATGCGGCGGTGCTGGCACCAAAAAATTCCAGCACGTTGCGCGCGACCTGCTCGCGGTCGTTGTCGACGCAGATCATGTGGTAACTGTTCTCCAGCACCACCATGCGCGCTTTGGCGCCGCCTATTTGCTCGACCAGGTAGTTGGCCGATGCGAGGCTGGTGAGTTCGTCTTCACGCGCATGGATGACCAGCGTTTCGGTGACCATGTTTTTCAGGCCGGTCATGACCCAGCGGCGCAGGCGGTCTACCTGCCGCACGCAGGCTATCGGCACCCAGCGGTAGTGGAAGGCTTCACCGCGCGCGAATTTGGCCTTGACGATGGCGCGCAACTGCTCGTTCTTGATGCCGAAGGGGTCTTCTTCCTCGACTTTCATGCTGCGGTTAAGGCCGGGAATGTAATAGATGACGTGGCGTAGCGGCGCATACCAGGCGGTTGCCCAGCCGTCGATGTAAATGGGCGGTGCCAGCGCAATCAGCTTGCCGCGCGTGTGCTTCTGGCGCTTGGCCAGTTCGGTCGCGAGCAGTGCTCCCATGCACATGCCCATGATGTGAAAGTTGTCGTGCTGCGCGGCGACTTCCTGGTATTTGGCAGTGACCGCTGCCATCCAGTCGTCAGCAGTGACCTTTTGCAGGTCTTCAGGGGTGGTGCCGTGGCCGGGCAGCGTCAGTGAGTGCGTCACAAAACCGGCGTTCTTCAGCCGCTTGTGCATGGAGCCGAGGTCGTATTGCGTGCCGCCCAGGCCATGAATCATCAACACGGCGGGCACGCTCTTATCGATGCTTGGGGCCGCTGAGGCGGGCGCCGGCAGGCTATCTTCAGCCGCCATGGGATACCTCGATTTCAAGCAGTGCCGCAACCTGTTCGACGTTGCCATCTGCGCCGCGCACACCGGACAGCCTTGCGCTGAGGTTGGCAACGCGGCCGTCGCTCCAGCGGAAAGCGGTCTTCCATAAGGCGTGCTCACGTTGGCCCTGGGTCAGGTCGCGCCAGTCGGCCAGCAGTGCCGCCTGGCCGCTGCTCTCAACGTGGGCAATCAGGTCCTGCACACGCATCAGCGTGGCGACATCGGTGCGCAGCATCGCGCCTGCGCCTTCGCCCCAGCTGGCAACGCCGGTTTTTGCATCGAAGCTGGCCATCACGGTGCGGGTGGAGTCCATCACCTGCCGGTAGCGTGTGCGCCAGTCGCGCGCCTCGGCCAGTGCCAGCGCAGCTGTGGCGCCAAGTGCATTGACGACACCGACCAGCAGGGCCATCACGGCCACATAACCCTGCACTTCCAAGGCAGCTTCGCCGGGGAAGCCTTCCATCTCGGCAAAAGGGCCGCCGCCGGTGTTGGTCCAGGCGATCAGGGCTATGGCTGCGATCAGCGTGGCGAGGGTGGCGCCGCGTTCCTTCCAGAGGATGGCGGTCACGACGATAAATGGCAGCGGCAGATAAGTCAGCGTGGGGCCCAGCGACGCGCCGAAGCGGTCGGATACATCACTCGAAAAAATCAGCGTGACCACGACAAAAAACAGCACAAACGTGGCCGCACCTGCAGCGAACTGGGCGCTGCCCATGCCGCCCGAACGCTTCACACGAAAGCTTGCAAAGGACTGGATCAGAGGCGCGACCAGCAGGATGCCGACAAAGGAGGTGCATGCCCAGACGCGCCATTCGGCTGCCAGCCGCACGTCGCCGTTCATCACCCAGTTCCACAGCGGCAATGAGACGGTGGCGCCCAGTGCTGACGTGATGGCGGCGCCCAGCAGCAGACCAGCGTAGGCCTTGCCGGGTTCTGCTGCTGTGTTGTCCTTCTGCATGCGAAAACGCAACGCTACCCAGGCACCTATGCCGGCGGACAGGATCTCATTCAGGCTGAAAGCCAGCGCCTTCAAAAAGCCCAGACCATCGAGCAGGGCCAGCACCATCGTGGCGAAAAATGCCCCCAGCAGCACGGCGGCCCTGTTGGGCGGGCGCACTACCAGCAGCGCGCCGAAAGTGATGCCAGTCGCCAGCCAGACAGAGGAGCTGCGGGTGGCAGCATCGCTCATGCCTTGCGAGACGATGGCCGCAATGGCCCAGGCAACAAAGGTCACCACGGCGGTAACGATAAAACGTGCGGACATGAAATCTCCTCAGTGCGTCACCGGCGCAGGACGCTGCCGGTGATTTTGGGCTAGTTTAGCGGCCTGCAGTGGCGGCCGGGGCTGTCATGTTGAGCAGCGCCGCCTCTATCGCCGCAGCAGTTGTGGCGGGTTTTTCCATCGGGAACAGGTGGCCGCCATCGAGCATGGTGACGCGGCCTTTGGTGACGCGCTGCGTCAGCGCCATGCCGACTTGTTTGACTTCTGCTGACTGTAGTCCGCCTATGAAAGTGACCGGGCATTGCAGCGGGTGCTGCTTCAGTATCTGTTCCAGGTTGTCGGGCAGTGTGTTGTAGATGGCGGTTTCCACATCGCGGTCAAAGCTGAGATGGCGCAGCGAGTCGCTGCCTATGCGCGTGCCGGGTGGCGCATCGTGTGTACCGTATTCGATGTAGTCGAGCAAAACTTCTTCATGCCAGGTGGCAAAGGTCTTCTTGCTGCGAAAGTAGGCGAGCACTTCGTCCTTGTCGAGCCATTCGTTCTTGCGCCTGCGGCTGACGGCGCCCGGTGACACCGAGCCGACCAGCCGCGCGCGTTTGGCGACGCTGAGTGCGGTGGCGCGCCAGCCGCCTATTACCGGCGAATCGAGCAGCAGCACGCCCTGTACACGCTGGCCTGCCAGCTCGGGGTGGTGGGCTGCGCACATCAGGCTCAAAAAGCCGCCTAGTGAGTGGCCAACCAGAAACACCGGGCGGCCGGCGTCACCGACCTGCTGTGCGCCGAACAGGGCCAGCTGCTTGATCAGATGTGGCCAGTTGCTGGTGACGGGGTAGGCAGGGTCATGGCCGAACTTGTCGATGGCCTTGACGTCAAAACCGCGCGACTCCAGGTCGCGAAACAGAACCCGGTAGGTGCTGGCCGGGAAGCTGTTGGCGTGCGAGAAGATGATGAGCGGCCTGTTAGCGGCCGACAGGCGGGTAGCCACGGCGTCCTTAAATCAGCTTTTCCTCGGGGCTGGTGATTTTCTTCAAGGGCTCGTTACGCGTTGCCGGCATCTTCAGTGGCACGTCGGTGTGTGCGTCGTCCCAGACCGGGTCTTCGATGCTGTCGAAAACTTCGCGCAGTTTGCGGCCCCAGTTCTTGTGCATCATCATGTAGTAGGGGTTGTCGTTGTCTATGCAGACCACCTTGTCGCTCTTGAGGCTGTCGGCCTCATAGACCACGAGGTCCAGCGGCATGCCGACGGACAGGTTGGACTTCATCGTCGAGTCCATCGACACCAGCGCGCATTTGGCGGCTTCGTCCAGCGGGGTGTTGGGCTGCAGCACACGGTCGAGTACCGGCTTGCCGTATTTGGATTCGCCGACCTGGAAGTAAGGTGTCTCGCTGGTCGCTTCAATGAAGTTGCCGGCCGAGTACATCTGGAACAGGCGCATGCCTTCACCCTTGATCTGGCCACCAAATACCAGCGACACATTGAAGTCGACATCGGCGTTTTTCAGGGCATCGGCGTCGCGCTCGTAGACGCGGCGGATCGCCGAGCCCAGCACGCGGGCTGCATCAAACATGCTTTTGGCGTTCCAGATGGTGATGGGCTCGCCGCCGTCGCGGTCCTTGAGCTGCTCGACCTGCAGGATTTCACGAACCGACTGCGATATCGACAGGTTTCCCGCGGACAGCATGACCATGAAGCGGTCGTCCGGCTTTTCGTAGACGATCATCTTGCGGAAGGTGCTGATGTGGTCGAGGCCGGCATTGGTACGGGAGTCGGACAGGAACACCAGGCCGGCATTGAGTTTGATGGCTACGCAATAGGTCATAAAGGCTTCAGGATATAGGTGTAGGAGTAGTCAGAAGTATTTAATTCAGCCCGGCAAGCTTTTTCAGCCGGTACAGGGCGTCCAGCGCCTCGCGCGGGCTCAGTGCGTCAGGGTCAATGGTACCCAATGCCTTGTCAACAGCGCTTTGTTCAGGGGCTGCGGCTTCCGGTGGGGCCGCAAACAGGTCGACCTGGGCGCGGGCATCAAGCTGCTGGGTTTCCAGTGCGGTCAGCGCATGCCTTGCGTGATTGACCACGGCAGCGGGTACGCCGGCGAGCTTGGCAACTGCAACGCCGTAACTCTTGCTGGCCGGGCCGGGTTCGATGTGGTGCAAGAACACGATGTCGGTACCGGACTCGACTGCGCTGACATGCACGTTGATGGCGCCATGATGCTGTGCGGGGAATTCGGTCAGCTCGAAGTAGTGCGTCGCAAACAGCGTGAAGGCCTGGGTCTTGTTGTGCAGGTAGGCGGCAATGCCACCGGCCAGCGCCAGGCCGTCGAAGGTCGAGGTGCCACGGCCTATCTCGTCCATCAGCACCAGGGAATGGGGTGTTGCGCTGTGCAGGATCTGCGCGGCCTCGGTCATCTCCAGCATGAAGGTCGATTGCGCGTTGGCCACATCGTCGGCCGCGCCTATGCGGGTATGTATCGCATCGATAGGGCCGAGGCGGCAGGCTGTGGCAGGCACGTACGAGCCGACGCTGGCCAGCAAAACGATCAGCGCCACCTGCCGCATATAGGTGGACTTGCCGCCCATGTTGGGGCCGGTGATGACCTGCATGCGGTGTTTGCCGCTCATCACGCTGTCATTGGCGATGAAGGAGCCGCCACCGGTTTCTGCCAGGCGTGCTTCGACGACCGGGTGCCTGCCCTGCGTGATGTCTATGCAGGGCTCCTTGACGAACACGGGCGCGGCCCAGTTCAGTGTCAGCGAGCGTTCGGCCAGTGCGCACAGCGCATCCATTGAGGCGAGGGCGCGCGCAAGGCGGCTCAGTGCGGGGATGAAGTTTTGCAGCTCGTCCAGCAACTGCTCGTACAGCCATTTTTCGCGCGCCAATGCACGTTCCTGCGCCGACAGCGCCTTGTCCTCGAAGGTTTTCAGTTCAGGCGTGATGTAGCGCTCGGCGTTTTTCAGGGTCTGGCGGCGGCGGTAGTCGTCGGGCACCTTGTCCAGCTGGCCTTGCGTGACCTCGATGTAAAACCCGTGCACCTTGTTGAACTGCACGCGCAGGTTGGCAATGCCGGTGCGGGCTTTTTCGCGGCCTTCCAGATCCAGCAGGAAGGCATCGCAGTTGGTCTGTATGCCGCGCAATTCGTCCAGGTCTGCATCGCAGCCGTGGTTGATGACACCGCCATCGCGTATCAGCGCGGCGGGCTCCTCCAGGATGGTGCGGCCCAGCAGGCTGGCGCAGCCTGCTGGCGGTTGCAGGTCTTCAAAAATACGGGCCAGCAGGTCTGGCAGGCCTTCAGGTGCACGGGCCAGCAGTTCTGTTTTTTGCAGGGTCAGCTGCAAGGCCACCAGTTCACGCGGGCGCACCTGGCGCAAGGCAATGCGCGCCGTGATGCGCTCGACATCGCTGCTGCCCTTGAGCTGGCCGCGCAGTGTTTGCTGCAGGCCGTTGCGCAACAGTGTGATGGCATCCAGCCGGCCTGCGGCCTGGGCGCGGTCGCGGCGGGGGCTGAGCAGCCAGCTTTTCAGCGCGCGGCTGCCCATGCCCGTGGTGCAGGTGTCAAGCAATGAAAAGAGGGTGGGCGAGTCTTCACCGCGCAGCGTCTGCGTCAGTTCAAGGTTGCGGCGCGTGGTGGGCGGCAGCTCTATCAGCTCGCCCGAGCGCACCACCTGCAGGCCACGCACATGCGACAGCGCGCGGCCCTGTGTGTGTTCTGCATAACCGAGCAGCGCCGATGCGGCGGCATGTGCTTCAGGCAATGACTCTGCGTTCCAGGAAGCCAGCGAGGCGACCTTTAACTGATCCAGCAGGCGGCGTGCACCCAGTGCCGCGTCGAACTGCCAGGCCGGCCTTGCACTGGCGGCGCAGCGCTGTGCCTTCACGCGTTCTTCAAAGGTGGGCGTGACATCGACGTTGTAGAGCAACTCACTCGGCGCAATGCGTGCCATCCAGGCTTCGAGTTCATCATTGGCGCAATGGGCCAGGTGGATCTCGCCCTGCGTCACACTGAGCCAGGCCAGGCCGCAGGTATTGCGTGCGCCCTGGTGCACGGCCAGCAGGATGGCTTCGGTCTTGTCGTTCAGCAGTTCCGTGTCTGTCAGAGTTCCGGGTGTGACAACGCGCACGACCTTGCGCTCGACTGGCCCCTTGCTGGTCGCGACATCACCGACCTGCTCGCAGATGGCGACAGATTCGCCGAGTTTGATCAGTTTGGCGAGGTAGCCTTCCAGTGAATGAAAAGGTACGCCGGCCATCACGACCGGCTCGCCGCCCGACTGGCCGCGCCGGGTCAGGGTGATGTCAAGCAGGCGCGCAGCTTTCTCCGCGTCGCCGTAGAAGACCTCGTAGAAATCACCCATGCGGTAGAAGACCAGCGTGTCGGGGTACTCCGCCTTGATGGCGAAGTACTGGGTCATCATCGGGGTATGGGATGACTTGTGAGGCGACTCCCTCTGTGGCGATTCAAAATTCTCCATATCTTTCAACAATTTGCGCCTCGGTCATCCATTTCCATCCAACTGTATTGCCTCTGTTGATGCCAAACAGGCTGTCTCGATCTGCCCAAAATAACCTGGAATGCATAGTGAGCCAGTTTTGGCGCGCTCCTTCTGCCTGGCGTACGGAGGTTATCCAATGCAAGCCAACCTTGCGAAGGGCTCCATCTGAATGATGACGCTCACCAATGTGTATCGGCGGGACACCACCTACAAGGGGTGCCCAGCAATGTCGCAATTATCTTGTATACGGCCAGCACTGGGACGCCCCGAGCTTTGTTTTGCTTTAACGGTGGTAAAACGTTTATGCCTGCCGGCTGAAAAGGTCGTGACCAGAAGAAAGTGAAGATTCACGTGGTCTGGCAAGAGCCGCAAGGGCGCCCGAGCCGATGGAGTTCGGCGAAGCGAGACTCAAGGCCTTGAAGCTGATTGAAAGCGCAACAAAGTACTGCACCAGCAACGGCAGCGCCTACTGCGCCAGGCCCTGGGCATCTAGCGCACGTTGACCCGGCCGTACCGTCCTGAGGCCAATGGCAGGCTGAGCGATTCATTCCGAATTGCCTTCGGGAATGGGCCTACGCAACTAAAACCGGATCGCAGTCTGAGGAAGTCTGATGGATGATGTATCAGTGCCGATCTGGTGGAAATAGATACAAATTTTGATGATTACGCCCTTTGAACGACCTCGTCTGCGACGACATTCGATAAGGTACCAATACCGCTGACACTAATCTCCAGCAAGTCGCCGGGTTTGAGGAACAGTGGAGGGGTTCTCCTATGTCCCACGCCTGCCGGCGTTCCGGTCAGAATCATGTCTCCCGACTCCAACTGAGTAAATGTCGAGATGTAGTGCACCAAAAAAGCTGGCGTCCAAAGAAGTTCGTTAAAGCAGGCTTGCTGCATGACATTGCCGTTGAGATGGGTTGTCAGTTGCATTAGCCCTGGATCTGCAATTTCGTCACTGGTAACTATCCAGGGCCCCATAGCACTGCTTCTGTCAAAGTTTTTTCCAGCTACCAGGCTGTGTTTTTGCCAGTCACGCACTGAACCATCGTTGGCAATGGAATAGCCGGCGATGTGGCCAAGCGCGCTTTCCTCGGGAATATGACGCCCACTCTTGCCGATGACTATGACGATCTCACCTTCGAAGTCGAATTGACCTGATGCACTGGGTCTCGTTATTGGTTCTCCATGACCAACAAAGGAACTCGAAAACTTCGGGAAGATATTTGGAAATGCTGCATCCGCCCGCCCAACCTCCAATTGGTGTTCCTTGTAGGCAACGCCAAGCGCAAATGCTCTTCCATTCGACAAGGGCGACAGGAACGTCAGGGATTCGAGGGTTTCATCTGCCTTGGCGGTAAGACATATGGTCTTCGCTTTGTCTAGTAAGCGAAGGTCAAACAGATCTTCCAGGCGGCTGCAGTCATCGGCCATCCGCGATGACAGATTGATAAAACCGTCATCCACGATGACTCCGAATTGGCGTTTGACGCCCAGCTGCACAGTTGCTAACTTCATGCTGCTCGTTACTCCGTCTTGATGTTGGCCTTCTTCAACCAGGGTATCCAATGATCAAAATCCTTGTCCAGTCGAGCTTTGAATCCCGCTGAATTCTGTGCGTTGTTGAAGCCGAGATCAGCAAGCTGTTTTGCAACGTCCGGTTGCCGCAAAACGTCATCCAGTGCCCTGGAGAGCTTTTGCTGGGTAGCCACCGGTGTCCCTGCCGGGGCAAGAACGCCATACCAACTGGTCATTTGTAGTTCGGGCATGCCAGCCTCGGCTGCGGTAGGAACGGTTGGAACCAGAGGGGATCTTTTGGTATCGAAAATTGCCAGTCCCTTAACCCGTCCATCTTTAATGTAGGGTTGCAGCAAGGGGACGTCCGCGTTAACGATATCCACGTTGCCTGCGAGCATGTCCATCAGGGCTGGGGCAGCACCGCGATAGGGAATGTGAGCGATGGATACGTTGGCAGTCTTGTTGAAAAGTTCAGCTCCCAGGTGCATGGTTCCACCCACGCCTGTAGAACCATAGTTGAGCTTGCCATCTCTGGCCCTGGCCGCCAATTCAGTCAGTGTATTCACGCCGAGCGAGGGACGCACGACCAGCATGGTCTGAACTTCACCCAGCAAATAGATGGGTTCGAAGTCTTTGCGCGGGTTGTATGGCAGCGACGGCATCGTGCCTGCAGACAGGACGAAACTGAAAGTGGTGATTAGCAAAGTGTCGCCATCAGGTGGCGATTTGGCTACTGCGTTGGCTGCCAGGGTTCCACCTGCACCTCCCCGGTTGTCGACAATCACTGGCTTGCCAAGCGCCGCACTTAGTCCTGGCAACACAATTCGGGCAATCCTGTCGGCGGGGCCACCAGGTGCAACTGAAACAACCAGTTTCACAGAGTCTGCAGCTTGAGAATTGATGGATGCAAGCGCGGCCAAAGCTACTGCAGTGGCTGTAAATATTCTTCTATACATGATGTCTCCTTTTTAGTTTGATTGAAGGCTTGATTAGTGGCCGAATCGAGGCTCTGCTACACCTGCAACGCCAACGTCTATGGCGAACAGTGATCCAGCCAGTGGCTCCCTGGCAAGTTGCGCGGCAGTCAGTCTCTGGGAGTTACTGGTGACGTAGAGGGTGCGAAGGTCTTCTCCGCCGAACGCCGGACACGTGGCATTGGAAATCGGGAGCTGAATTACCCGGTCCACGCGACCGTCAGGCGCGAGGCGCACGACTTGACCTACTGCCACCATGCAGTTCCAGAGAAAGCCCTCTGAATCCACAGTCGAACCGTCAGGGCGACCGAGTTGGTGTGTCCAGTCTTTGAACACCCGTTTATTGCTGATGGCGCCATCATCAAGGTCATAGTCGAAGCTCCAGATGACCTGGTTGTGGGTGTCGGCCAAATACATTGTTTTGTCGTCAAGGCTCCAGGCGACGGAGTTGGGGACGACGATTCCACCGTGCATAGCTTCGCAAGTGAGGTCGGTGTTCAATTTATAGAGCGTGCCCACCGGTTCCCGCTTGCCGTCCAGCATGCTTCCACACCAGAAACGGCCACGCCTGTCGCATTTGCCATCGTTGAGGCGCATGCCTGGCAGATGAGCTTCCGGGTTTATGAGCGGTTCAGGTGGCATCCCGTCATCTGGGTTGAAGAAGTAGAAGCCGGTGTTCGTGGCCAGTAGAAAGCCACCTTCTTTTCGCATGGCGATTGCACCTATCACCATGTCAGCCGGCATGCGCTGTGCGGAATGTTTGCCGGTCGCCGGGTCATAAGACTGCAAGGCAGGCCGGCGAAGGTCTATCCACCAGATTTTCTTCGTTCGTTCACACCAGAGAGGGACTTCACCCAGTATGTCCGCGCCCTGAACGGCAACAGATACAGAAACTTGATCAGCGAGCATAGAGGCTTAAATGTTTTAAATAATCCCGTAATGTAGATTAATTAATAAATCCCAAAATATGGGATTTACCCGAGTTTTTGTGAAATTATTAAAGGCTGAATCGTTCAGATTTACACTTTGGCACCCATGAAAACTGCCAGAAATGAAAATACGGATCCTTCCTCGAGCCTGGGCCGAGCAATCGATGTTTTAGGCCTTTTTTCATTGGAGACTCCATTCCTGAGTGTGGAAGAGGTGGGAGAAAGACTGGGTTACACGCGGTCTACGGCGTATCGGTATCTGAAGGCTCTTGGAGATGGAGGGCTCGTAGCCTCCATGTCAAACGGCACTTACGGATTGGGTCCGAGAATCATTGAGCTGGATCGCCTGTTGGCGTTGACTGATCCTCTGTATAGAGCGGGGAAAAAGGTGCTCGGCGAGTACTTTTCCGATCACAGTGCGCTTTTGTTGCACAGCTTGTATGGTGACCAGGTACTTTGTATCCACAAGGAAGGCCCGGATCAAATTGTTCACAAAGGCAAAAAAATAACGGTTGGGCGCGCTCGGGGGGTGCCGCTGCCTCTATTCCAGGGCGCTGCTTCACTTGCACTGCTCCCCTTTCTCTCCCCGCACAAAATCAAGGAAACCTACCTGCGTCATTCGGGCAATATCGCACTGGCGGGCTTGGGTGGCGATTGGGATGAATTCAGAAAAAATATGACCTCGATACGACGTACTGGATATGCGACAACGCACGATCAGATCGTCTCCAACATGACTGGTATAGCGGTTCCCATACTCTTGCCCGAAGACAGGCGCCTGGTGGGCAGTCTAAGTAAAACCTTCCCGACGGGCAGTACTCATTACAAATCAGTAGAGGCAGTGGTTCTGGAGCTGCGCGACATGAGCGAGAAAATTTCTGTCGAATATCTACGGGCTAGTCGTCGACAGAGTGCGGCTAATTGAGGCTGGTTTGTCTTTCGCCTCCGAGAGCCGCATAGTCGAGTTTTTTCATCAGCTCGTAGGTGGCAGTGGCGACTCGCGTGGAGGGGTGGTGGCGGGCGGTTGCGAGCATCAAGGAGTTGCGGACCACTGGAGCTGTTACCCTGGCCACGCCAAGCCCTAGTCGCTCTGCATTTGCTGTAGTAATTCCTTCGGGTACAAAGCCGTAGGCGGCACCGGTAGACACAAGCTCCAAAATGCTTTGAATGGTGTCGATCTCCGCCACCACATTCAAATGGATTGAAGCACGCCTTGCGGTCGACTCTGCCAGTATTCGTGTGGCATTTGGCACAGGCGGAAGCACAAGCGGATATTCAGCGAGTTGCGAAAATTTAATTGAGGATCCTGTTTTCGTCATCCTCTTTCGGGCGCCCACGAGGACCATCGACTCGCGCCACATCGATTCAAGAAAGAGCTGGTTTGCGTTGCTCGGGTCGTAAAGGAGTGCGATGTCCAGACGTCCCGCAATGAGCCATTCTTCCAGCACCGTGCTGAGCCCCTCTGTGACGGTTATGGAGGCCTTGGGATTGAGGCTTAGAAAGGCATTGACAAGCGGGGTAGCAAGTGTTCTGGCGACCCTGGGAGGCATACCCACGACAACGCGCCCCGAAACCTCTTTGCCGTGGTCATTTAGCGCGCTCTTCGCCCTGTTGACTACCTCCAGAACTGCATAAGCGTGCTCCAGAAGACACTTTCCTGCGTCGGTTGGAGTGGCACCTCGGCCAGTTCTGTAAAGAAGTGTCTGTCCAAGCTCTACTTCCAGTTGGCGAATTTGCCTACTTAGGGAGGGTTGTGTCACGCGCATGAGCATCGCAGCTCTTGTATAGCTTGCCAACTCTACGACCCTGACAAAAGACTCCAGTTGCCGAAAATCCATGGTACCTCGATAGACAGATTGCATAACAGCTAGTCCAGAAATGCGAGTTTACGAGGTTTGGTCTTGCTTAGACTGCCGCCTATGAACAAGGACGCAAATACATCAGGACTTCCTCTTTCCTCGCTGACGGTGGTGGATTACTCCGCCAATGCGGCTGGCCCGGTAACGGCCATGTTGCTCGGCGACTTCGGTGCGCGAGTTATCAAGGTGGAGCCGCCATCCGGAGATGCGACTCGCAGTTGGGGCTCGCATCGATTTGGAGAAAAGCGTGAGTTCACCGGTACATATGTAGCCATGAACCGAAACAAATCGGGAATAGTGCTGGATCTCAAAATTCCAGGGGATGCAGAAATCGCGAGGGAGCTGAACGCAACTGCCGACGTAATTATTCACAGCTACTTACCCGGAGTAGCCAAGAAACTTGGTGTCGATTATGAAAGCGTATCAGGCTTCAATGACAAGGTTGTTCACTGCACAATCTCGGGATTTGGTCAGGATGGGCCTTTGCGGGAGCGCCCCGGCTTTGACATGTTGCTCCAGGCTTACGCGGGGCATATGAGCATCACAGGAGAACCTTCGGGAGCTTCTGTGAGGTCTGGACCGTCTTCAATCGATCTCCTGACCGGTGCGCACGCTGCGTTTGGCATCATGGTTGCCTTGAAGGACAAGGCGCGTTCAGGAAAAGGCCAGGCAGTAAATGTGTCGTTGTTTGATACAGCAATACACATGATGGGAAACCATATTGCTGATTACACCGGGTCCAACAAGCTCCCACCAAAGTTTGGTGGCCACTTTCCAAACATGAGCCCATACGGCGTTTACCGTGCGAGCGACCGTGAGTTTTACATCGGAGTTTCAAGCGACGCGATGTGGCAAAAATTTTGCAAGGAGATCGGCAACGAAGAGCTTGCAGCCAATCCACTGTTTACCGCAAACATAGGTCGTCTCAAGAACAAAGTAGAGTTGGCAAAAGTCCTGGAGCCAATGTTTTTGGAGAAGATGGCACAGGAGTGGGTTGACTTGGCGGTAAGTCTCTCAATTCCAGCCTGCTTGGTTCATACGATTGATGAAGTCGCGCAGCATGAACAGGCGTTATCCAGGCAGATGCTGGTATCTGCGGGAGTGGGCGACCTGATGATGCCGGGTGTGCCGCTCCAATTAAGCCGGACACCTGGAAGCATTCGCCAATATGCGCCAGGACTTGGTGAGCATACCGATGAAATACTGACGAGTCTTAAGGGTGGATCCAGGGTGCCATCGGTATGAGTAATATAGAAGTGAAGCGAGCTGGCTCCGATGGTCAGATCGCAATCATCACCCTCAACCGACCTCAGCGCGCAAATGCCATGACGCCTGCCATGGCTGAAGAGCTGTTGCAGGGCATCACATCGTCGATAGCAGATTCTTCAGTTCGCGCAATTGTGCTCACTGGTGCGGGGAAGCATTTCTGTGTGGGTCTGGATGCAGATGTTGCAACGGAGCAGGCCAGTAAAAATTCGACGCAAGGCGCCGAGCCGTTTGGCGGGAACCTGCGGTTTTTGCATGCTGTCACTCTGGCCATTTATGAGTCGAACAAACCGATTGTTTGCGCTATCAATGGCGCCGCATCAGCTGGCGGCCTGGATATGACGCTAGCTTGCGACTATAGACTTTCCACGCCTTCTGCAAAGCTAAACGAAAGCTACGTCAAAGTTGGCCTTCCACCGCTCAATGGGGGGGCATGGCTGCTCGGAAGGCTGATTGGGCCATCCAATGCAGCGAAATTACTGTTGACTGGGCGGCCAGTGCTTGCTGATGAAGCCAGGCAATTGGGACTGGTTGACGAGCTTTGCAGCCCGGAAGAGCTGGTTTCCCGAAGCATCGCAGTTGCGGAAGAAATGACGATAGGCTCGGCCTCACTTGCTGCATTTATAAAAAGCGAACTTCGTTCAACTGGCAACTTGAGAGATGCGCTGGCTCGTGTGTACGTGGCCGGTGTAGGTTTTGCAAGATCGGATGAACACAGGCGAGCAATCGAATCCATGCCCGGTAGAACACCCATTAAGGAGACAACATGAAAAAGACACTGATACCCCAACTAGCTGCCATTGCACTTATCGCCGCCTGCAGCATGGCGCAAGCGCAAACGACACCCACCAAGATTCAAATACTGGTACCGTTCTCGCCAGGCGGTCCAATTGACTTTTCTGCCCGCGTTCTCGCCGATAAGTTGCGAACACAATTGTCAATACCAGTGGTCGTTGAGAACAGACCGGGAGGAAATGGCGTTATCGCCGCGCTCGCTGTCAAACAAGCGCTTGGCAATGGAGAGACCCTGCTGATGGCGAGTTCGGGAATGCTCACCATCTCGCCTCACCTTGATAAAAACCTTAAATACGATCCGATCAAGGATTTTGCAGCTGTGTCTGCAGTTGCCTATTCAGATGTTGCTTTTGTAGTCAATCCAGTTGTTCCGGTTAACTCCCTGAAGGAGTTTGTCGCGAATGCGAAGACGATCAAACCGCAGTATTCAATAGGTTCGGCAGGCAAGGGCAACATCACTCACGGGTATATAGAGCTCTTCAAGGATTCCGCCAAGATTGATTTGTTGCATGTCCCGTATAAAGGCGCGTCGCTCGCGCTATCTGATGTTCTCGGCGGCACTATCAATGGAACGTTTGTGGGGCTGTCAGCAGCAATACCACACATCAAATCGGGTAAGTTGAAAGCATTGGGCCTAGTGGGAAATGACAGGAGCGTCGCCATGCCTGAAATTCCAACTTTTACCGAGCAGGGTTACAAGGGCGTTGACTTTATCACCTGGTCAGGTCTTCTCGCTCCGAAATCGACTTCAAAGGAAACTTTGGCGTTCCTTCAGAAGGCAATAGCCACTGCGCTGGCTCAAGACGACGTCAAGGCTCGCTTGATCACTGGCGGGTCTGCTCCATATGTGGTCGCTGGGGATGCGTTTGAGAAAGCGATCATTGTGGAGAGCGCCAAATGGGCAAAACTCATCAAGGAAAAAAATATCGAGGGTGAGTGAGACTATTTAATCAGCGGACCGAACATGTCCGCTGACATTCCTCACCTGACGATTGCATGTCCAGTCAGCAGCCGCATCAGGGCAGGAATATTGCAAGTTTGCCTTTAATTCGAGGAGTAGCTCTATGGTAATCAGAGAAGCCAGGCAATTGGGAAGGAAGACGTTGCCTTTTAAGGGCGTCATTGAGCGGATAAAACTCATTGAATATGCCGACGCGCTTCATTTGCGAAATCCCATTCACAGAAACCGAGAAGCGGCGATCAATGCCGGCTATCGAGATGTGGTGGCAACCTCAGGATTCATAACATCCATGACCCTACAGCCCCGGGCCGTCAAATTCGCGGTCTATGACATTGACGAAACTCGCGCATTAGCAGGTGAAATGGAGTGGGTACATCAAGGAGTAGTTTGCGCCGGCGACGAGTTGAGCGGACAGAGTGAACTTGTTGAGGCCAGTGTGAAGGGTGGAAGCCGCCCAATGGATATGTTGGTTATTGAAACCAAACTTCAGAATCAATTTGGGGAAACGGTGTTGATTGTCAGGGAAAGCACTCTTGAGCGGCATGAGGCGTCCTCATGAGTAAGCAACCCATTGAATTCATCTGCCCAGTAATCAACCGAGTCGATATAGCTTGGCTCTGTGTGGCCACTGACGATCCCAATCCCTTGCATCTGGATATCAATTTCGCACGCGAAAAAGCGGGCTATCAGGACGTGGTGGTTCCAGGCACTTTGATGGTGGGTTGGATCGGGGAATATCTCGAAGAGTATTCGGGCGCCCCTGAAAACGTGCTTGATTGGCGCATACGTTTCACGGCGCCTGTTTGGCCGGGCGAACAAATAAAGCTGACTGGAAACGTTCTCGAAGAGATTGGGGAACGGGTGAAGCTCGAGGTAATTGCTTCCACTATGGAAGGCCGCCAGGTTGCAAAAGTGTCCGCATGCTTGAAAACAGTTTGAGCCCTGTACGAACTTGAAAATAACGCCCAAAAATTAGGGAACAAGAATGTCGCAACTCTACGATAAATATCAGCGCTTGAAATTTGACAGACCTCACCCGAATGTCCTGCGCATAACCATTGCGGGGCCATCCAAGCTGAATCTCATGGATCCCGAGCTTCACGCGGAATTGGGCGATATATGGCGAGACGTGGACAGCGACAAAACTGTTTCTGCCGCTTTGATCACTGGCGCGGGCAATCAATTCTCTGCTGGCGGCGATATCAAGCGCTCATCCGGAACTCCAGATTTTGCTGACAGGGTTCGGACAATGAAGGAGGCTCGCAACATTGTCTACAACATGATTAACTGCTCGAAGCCTATTGTGAGTTCCATTCGAGGTTGGGCGGTGGGAGGTGGGCTTGGATGTGCGCTGCTTGCTGATATCTCGATTGCAGCCAAGGATGCGAACTTGCTCGATGGTCACACCAAGCTGGGCGTTGCTGCGGGCGATCATGCTGCAATCATCTGGCCGCTTCTTTGTGGAATGGCCAAATCGAAATATTACCTTTTGCTCAGTGAAAAAATCTCGGGTGAGGAGGCGGAGCGGATTGGGCTGGTGTCTCTCGCGGTGGACGATGCAGAGCTCGACGCCAAGAGTGTTGAAATTGCGATTCGATTGGCAACTGGTGCCCCGAGCGCTATACGCTGGACAAAACTCGCTTTAAATAATTGGTTGAAGCAGGCCGGACCAATTTTTGATGCATCGCTCGGCCTTGAATTTCTCGGTTTTTTTGGCCCGGACGTCCAGGAAGGTCGTGCTGCGGTGCTCGAAAAACGTGCCGCGAACTTTCGCCAAGACGTCGACTTGTGATCCTCCCCTGACCTGCCAAAAAAAGATGAACAATTTTATTCAATACGAAATGACTGACGGAGTGGCGCTGGTAACGTTGAATGCTCCAGACACCCGCAACGCTTTAATGTCTGAGTCGGAGTTTGGCCCCATAGAGGAGGTTTGTAAACGCATCCAGAAAGACAAAGGCGTTCGTGCAGTGGTAATTACTGGCGCCGGTAAAGCATTTTGCGCGGGGGGCAATATCAAAAATATGCTCAAACGCACGCAAGAGCCGGATGCGCAGGCGATTGATGACAGGTATTACTACAAAGAAGGATTTCATCGAATTCCGATTGCACTGCATGGACTGGAGGTTCCAACAATTGCCGCAGTCAATGGCCCCGCCATCGGTGCTGGATTGGATTTGGCATGTATGTGCGACCTCCGTATTGCAAGTGAGAGTGCAACCTTCGCCGAGAGTTTTGTGAAGCTAGGGATTATTCCTGGTGATGGTGGAGCATGGTTGCTGCAAAAAATTGTCGGCGTCACGAAAGCGGCTGAGATGACTTTCACGGGCGACACAATTAATGCTCAAGAGGCCCTGGCTTGTGGCCTGGTGTCCAAGGTTGTTCCCAATACCGAACTGCTTGGCGAGGCCATGGCGCTTGCCAGGCGTATTGCTGCAAATCCTGGATATGCCCTCAGAATGTCTAAACGCCTGATCCGGGAAGCGCAAACCGCCCGACTGGAAACGATACTGGAAATGTCAGGAGGGTTTCAGGCCCTGGCTCATTTCACGCGGGAACACAGAGAGCTGGTACTAAAAGCCGTTAGTCGTATATCGAAATAACAAGGTCTCGGTTCCAGTACTAAAAGATGCGCTAACGCTTTAATGTCGACACGAACTCTTTTGTGTCGACCGCATGTCACAGGCGGTTGTAGACAGAAATTGTTGTGATTTGTCTTGGGTCGACCAGGTAGCTGACGATGGCCCGGGACGCAAAAACTAACCTGAAGCTTTCTGTATATGTGGTGGGCAGTCTTAAAGTGGGGCCCGGTGTGCCTGTCAGACCGCCGGTTTTCCGCTCGCGCTTGCGCGGTTGGTCGCCATGCGCAGTTCGGCCGCCATGGCTGTGGCCAGCGTCAGGCGCCTGATCAGCCATGGCGTCAGGTCATTGGCAAGCAGGGGGTCCGGCCGGGGCTGGAAAGGCTGGCCGGCTACCGTCACCGCAGTCACCGCCGGGAGGGCCTCGGCGGCTTTACCTGAGAGCTCTGCTGCAATGTCGCTGGCCGCCTGCTCCAGTGCGGGCCGGGCGATCGTCAGGTCCAGTTGGGCCCGTCGCAGCAGCAACAGCGATTTGACGGCCGTCAGCTGTGCAAGCAACTGGTAGCTGCGGGCCTGCAGCGCTTCCAGAGGCTCCAGTGCAGGCCTTACCTGTTTGGGCTCTGCCAGGCTGCGCTGGGTGGCCAGCGTCAGGTCGGACAGGCTGTTGTAGGCCTCGCGCCGTGCCAGCCGCCAGGGCAGGTCGGATGTTTGTTTGCTGTCCAGAAGCGCCAGCGCGAGGCGTGCGTGTTCCAACTGCGCGGCCACACTGCGTTTGATCAGCGCCGGGATCTGGTTGCGCTCCCAGGCGGGCAGCACGTAGCTGAAGATCCAGGCCAGCAATGCCCCCAGGAGGGTGTCGCCCAGGCGCTCGGCCATCGCAAAGCTGGGCTGGACACCTACAAGAAGCAGGTGCGCCTGCAGCAGGCCGGCCACGGTGGCCGCAATCGACGTGAACAGGTAACGGCGCAGCGCAAATGCGTGGGCCAGGCCCATCGCCAGCGAGACGCATAAAAAGATGGTGCGCGCGCCCGGGTGCGCTGCCAGTATGGCCATGACGGCCACGCAGCCCATCAGCGTGCCGATGACGCGAGAATCGCGCCGCTCGACGGTTTGCGCCAGGTTGCCGCGCATCACGGCAGTGATGGTCAGCAATATCCAGTACTCGTGCGCTACCCACGGCAGGTGGAGAGACACCACATAACCCACGCCAACTGCCAGCGTTGCGCGCAGTGCATAACGTAGCGTCGGCGCGCGCCAGGTCAGCTGGCCCAGCAGCGGTTTCCATGACCAGACCGTGGTGCTGACAAACAGCTGCCATTGCGTACGCACGGCAGCCAGTTCCGGCGACACATCACCGCGCGCGATGCCGGACATCTTCACCGCCTCGTCGTTGATGTGACCGATCCGGTCGGCCATGTTGTGCAGCAGCGCGGCGGCATCGGGCGCCTGCGTTTGCAGGTCGGGCGGAAGTTCTGACGCTTCGCGCCGTGGGGGCAGCACGCCGGACAGGCGGGGCCGCAGGTCTTCCAGTTCGCGTATCGGGCGTATGAAACGGCCGAGCAGCAGCGCCATGCCCATCGCTTCGACCCGTGCAGCGGTTTTCTCCAGCGCCTCCTGCAAGGCCGGCAGGGCATCCGTGCTGTCCTGGTGGGTGAGCAGCACATCGAGGTCAAGGTCGCAGGCCATCTGGTGGTCGCGTGCTTCCAGCAGGCTGAGCAGCATCGCGGCCATGCGCTGGCGGCGCGGTTTGGTCGGTGACTCAAGTACCACGTCGCGCGTGTTCTGCAACTGGTCGGCCAGCGCTGCCTGCTGTTTGAGCATGGCGGCAAGCAAAGCCTGGTGGTCGGGTTGCGGCCCGAAGCGGCGGGCCTGCGTACGCAATATTTGCGCGAAGCTGTGCAGGCATTCGGCCAGCAACTGCGCGCGGTAGCGGCGGTTCAGCAGGCTGGTGGTGAGGACCGCCCACAGCAAATAGAGCGCAGCGCCAGTCAGGAACCAGCCGCCATGCACGGATATTTCTTCGAGTGACGCGACAGGCTGCGCGGCCATCGAGAAAAACATGGAAAAAATCAGCGAGAAGCAGATAGGCCCGCCGCGTTTGCCCCAGGCCATCATCATGGTAGCGAGAAAAGTGCCGGCAACGATGACGATGCCCAGCAGCCAGGTGTCGTCACGTACCAGTTGAACCAGCAGGAAAAGCGGTGCCCCCAATATCGGCGCCGGCAGCATCTGCATGATCTTGCGGCGGCGCGGTGCGGGCACGTCTGGCAGGCTGGTGATCATCACGCCGACGGCGGCAGTTGACGCGCCGGCCAGCCCGGCGCTTTCAAAGATCGCCAGCATGATCAGAACCAGGCCCAGTGAGACCGTAAGGCCGTTGGTGACGTGGGGGCTGAGCGCGATGCGCAGAAAGTTGTACAGCTTGCCTTGGGCGTTGCCGAGACCGCGCATGAGCAGGCCTTCCAGCATCATGGGTTGTGTGTCCGGCGCAGTTTTCTCAGGGGGCTGTCGGCTCATGCTTTGCACACTTTACCGAATCCGCGAAAGCCGGGCAGGGTGTTTCGAATCCCTGCCCTCACCGCATTCAGAACGGTGCGTCGGGCGGTGTGTTGCTACCGGCCTTGATGCGCTTGGCCTTCAATGTCGGTTTGGCGGCTGCTACGGGTTCCGCTGGCGCGCTATCGCCTTCTGCGGCCATTGCGGAGGTCGCGCTGTCCAGCGCCTGGCGCACTGCGGCCTTGTCGCCTGTACCTGCAAACTTGCTGTATTTGGTCAGTGTGGACACCAGCTGGCCGTAAATGCGCGGGTTGCCGGCGACACATTCGCCCTGGTCAAGAAACTCGGATTCACCGGTGTAATTGCCGATCAGGCCGCCGGCTTCGGTTACCAGCAAAGAGCCGGCAGCGACATCCCACGGCTTGAGGCCGGTCTCGAAAAAACCATCGCTGTAACCTGCGGCTACATAGGCGAGGTCCAGCGCGGCTGCGCCTGGCCGGCGCACGCCGGCGCACTGGCTCATCACTTCGCCCAGCATGTTCAGGTAGCTTTTGAGCTTGTCGCCGGGGCGGTAAGGGAAACCGGTGGAGATCAGGCATTCCTGCAGGCGGGTGCGTTTGGCCACGCGTATGCGGCGGTCGTTCAGGTAAGCGCCGCGCCCTTTGGTGGCGCAGAAGATGTCGTTGCGGGTGGGGTCATAGACCACGGCCTGCTCGACCTTGCCGCGCACGGCCAAAGCAATGCTGACGCAGTAAACGGGAAAACCGTGGATAAAGTTGGTGGTGCCGTCCAGCGGGTCGATGATCCACACGAATTCGGAGTCTTTGGCGCCGTGTTCGCTGCCCGATTCTTCGGCCAGGATGCCGTGGCCGGGATAGGCCGTCAGCAACGTTTCGATGATGGCGGCTTCGGCAGCGTGGTCGATTTCGGTGACGAAGTCGTTGGTCTGCTTGGCGGAGACACGAACCGCTTCAACGTCAAGCGCGGCGCGGTTGATGATGGCGCCTGCGGCGCGCGCGGCCTTGATGGCCACGTTGAGCATGGGGTGTAGATTGCTGGACATAAATGATAAGAAAGAGCACCTGCGGCTGGCAGGAGGGACTGTGGGCCGGTAACCGGTACAGCGACAATAGGGCCATTTTAACGGCTTGGCCCCGGCTTCCTCCCATCAACCCATGAAAACCCGTTTTGTCCTGATACACACCAGCCACGCCGGCAATGTGGGCGCGGCCGCGCGCGCGATGAAAGTAATGGGTTTTGATGACCTGGTGCTGGTCAAGCCGCGCTGGGCCAATGTGCTGCGGCGCGAGGAAACCATACAGCGCGCCAGCGGTGCGCTGGACATCCTGAAGAACGCGCGCATCGTTGAGACACTGGATGAGGCGCTGGACGGGATGACCCACCTGTGCGCAACGGCCATGACGCCGCGCGACTTTGGCCCGCCGACGCTGGCGCCGCGTGTGCATTTTTCGGCCTTGCTGGCGCCTGATGCGGGCACTGTCCGCCCCGAGGGTGTGGCTTTCCTGTTCGGTTCCGAACGCTTCGGGATGCAGAACGAAGACGTTTACCGTTGCAATGTCGCGCTCAGCATCCCGACCGATCCGGCTTTCGGCTCGCTGAACCTGGGCGCTGCAGTACAGCTGATTGCCTATGACTGGCGCGAGGCGCTGGGCGGTTTTGCGGTTGAGTCAGCCACCGGCGAGCGGCAACTGGCCGATGCGTCGGAAGTCGCCGGCATGCTGGCGCACTGGGAAAAATCGCTGGCGGAGATTGATTTTCTCGACCCGGCGTCCCCCAAAAAATTGATGCCACGGCTGAACCAGCTGTTCAACCGCGCCCAGCTGAGCATCGAGGAAATCCATATCCTGCGCGGTGTGGCCAAGGCGATGAGCCAAGCCGGTACGGCAAGCGGCGGTAAAAATACGCCGCCTGCAGGCTCTTCAGAGGCCCAGTAGACTCGCGGCATGTTTTCCCGACTCCGCTCCGACATCCAGTGCATTCTTGACCGCGACCCTGCTGCGCGCACCACCTGGGAAGTGCTCACCTGCTACCCGGGCCTGCATGCGCTGGTGCTGCACAGGCGCGCGCACTGGTGCTGGAACCACGGCTTCAAGTGGCTGGGGCGGTTTATCTCGCACATAGCGCGCGGGCTGACGGGCATAGAGATCCATCCCGGCGCAAAAATCGGCCAGCGGGTTTTCTTCGACCACGCGATGGGTGTGGTGGTCGGCGAGACCGCCGAGATCGGCGATGGCTGCACGATTTACCAGGGCGTGACCCTGGGCGGCACGTCGCTCTACAAAGGTGAAAAACGCCATCCGACACTGGGCCGCGATGTGGTGGTCAGCGCTGGCGCCAAGGTGCTGGGCGGCTTTGTGGTGGGCGATGGCGCCAAGATCGGCAGCAATGCCGTGGTGATCAAGCCGGTGCCTGCAGGCGCTACCGCAGTGGGCATACCAGCGCGCATCATCCCGTCAAAAACCGGCGAGAGCGCTGATGTGACACCGACCACGTTCTCGGCCTACGGCATCACGCTGGATGACGACCCGGTCAGCCAGGCCATGCGCGGGCTGATAGACAACGCGTCGTCGCAGGAGCACCAGATTGCGCTGCTGTGGGAGGCGATTGAAAAGCTCTCCGCCACGCAGAACCCGCAATCGCCGCGCAAGGATTGTGTGCCGGCCGATGCGGCGCTGACCCAGACCTTTGAAGCCGACAAATTGACGCAGCTGATTGGCAAATAGGCGCCTGCCGCAGCAGTGGCCGGCATTTATGCAGATTTAAGGTGCTACCAAATAAATAGCAGGTAGCGCTAGTACACATTGGGCTGGAGGCCGATTTGATGCCTGAAAACGGCTTCAAAATGACCAAAAAGGCACTTTTTCCGATCTTTTAAGCTTTTTCAGGGTTCAAATCCAGCATATGCCTTGGCATATGCTGGATTGCCTGGGTCAAAGCTCAAGGAACCGGCTGCAGCGATGAGGTCAGGTCGAACACGCTTTTGCCCCAGTTGGCCGGGATCTCAAAGCGGTAGATTTCGCTGTTGGTCGGGCCTTGCGTCGCCTTGCTGCTCAGGCGTATGAAGTACACGCCGGGCTGCAGGTTGCCCAGGTCCAGGCGCGGGCCACGGCCAGCAACAGCGGTATCCGAGTTGCTCACGACCTGGCTCAAGGCCTCGTCGCGCGCCACCAGCGCTGAATACGTGCCCTCTGCCATCGGCTGGCCATTCGACTGCTGGCCTATCCAGCCCAGTACCGTCCTGCCGCCAACAATGCTCATGCTGGAGTAGCTGACCTTCCACTGGCCGTCTTTCACCGCGATCAGCTTGACGGTATCGAACCCTTCAAGCCCTGCCGGGTCTATGCCGCGCACGCGGGCAAACCAGTTGCCGTTGGCCAGGCTAGAGAGGTCAGCCGTGACGCCCGTCACCTTGAGGTCACGCACGATCCGGTCGAACCTTTCGCCATCGGAGACCTGCACGCGATAGGCCGCCGCGCCCGCAAGCACCGGCATCGCCCAACTGCCTTGGGGCTTGAGTACTTCGCCCGGGATGTTGCTGAGGTCCGGCGGTGGCAGCAGATTGACGACCTTGATCTCGCGCTCGGCGGGTTTCACGACCGCCCCCGTGCCTGTCGGCATGTCTGCGCCCACGCCTTGCGCGGGGTTGTCGGTGCGCACCTTGCCTTCGACGACCTCGGTGCGGGCGCTGGCGCTGGCCGGGTCATCGAACGCCACGCGGAACTCGGTGCCGCGCACGCCGATCAGCGACGTCGCCGTTTCCACCTGCAGCGGCGTGGCGCGTTTGGCGTCTTTGGTCGCCACCGCTTCCAGGGTGCCGGCCGCCAGGCGCAGCAGGCCGGAGAACCAGTTGGTGGAGCCGCTGGCCGATGAGTCGCGCATCGCGTAGTCGCGGTTGGTCACCACCTGTGCCAGCGTATTGGGCAGCAGCTTGATGCGGCTGCCGTCGCCGAGCTCGATGATGGCCGAGCTGTTGGCGCCCGTTTTGACCTGGCTGCCGTCAACGATGGCGGCGCCCGGCTGCAGCGCGTTGCCACCCATGGTGACATCACCGTCGGCGCTGATGATCTTGCCGCCGGCGGGTTTGTATTTCAGGTAGCGCAGCGGTATATCCAGCTTCTGCCCGGGGAAGATCATGTCCGGGTCCTTGAGCTGGTTGTATGCAGCCACGGCGGCCCAGGCCTGCGGGCCGGTCAGCATCTCGCGGCTCAGACGGATCAGCTTGTCCGAAGGCTTGACGACATAGGGCAGGCTGGGCTCCAGCACACGGGTTTGTGCAGCCGTTGCGCCGGCCAGCAGCAAGGCCAGCGCCAGCACAGACAACTTGTTGGTCAAGGTCAGACGGTACATGTTTTCTTTCTCGAACGGCAGCTCCCCGCTGCACCAGGACTAAAGCGGTACGGTGTTTGGCCGGATGGCGGATTTGGGCCTGAACGCCTTGCAGACTTCTGCACGCGTTTCAAGGTAAGGCCCGCCTACCAGGTCAATGCAATACGGTACGGCGGCAAATATGCCGGGCACGATTTGCTCGCCGCTCTCGCTTTTTAACCCTTCCAGCGTCTCTGCGATGGATTTGGGCTGACCGGGGAGGTTGATGATGAGGCTTTTGTCACGGATGACGGCGCATTGGCGCGACAGTATCGCGGTGGGCACAAACTTCAGGCTGATCTGCCGCATCTGCTCGCCAAAGCCAGGCATCTCCCGCTGCGCCACGGCTAGCGTGGCTTCCGGCGTTACATCGCGCAGTGCCGGCCCGGTGCCGCCTGTGGTCAGCACCAGTGAGCAGCCTGCATCGACCAGCGCAATCAGCGCCTGGCTGATGCCGGTCTGTTCGTCGGGTATCAGCCGTTCTTCAAAGGTGACGGGGTTGTGCAGCGCGCGTGTCAGCCAGTCTTTCAGTGCCGGCAGGCCCTTGTCTTCATAAACACCTGAAGAGGCCCGGTCACTGACCGAGACGATGCCTATGCGCACGGCATCAAAACTCATGCGTCCGGCCCTTCGGCTTTGGCTTTCATGGTTTCCTTGACCAGCTGGAAAATCTCGCGGTAGGACTTGCCGTGGCGCGGGGCGGCGCCTGGCTTTTCAGGCTTGAAATCCTTTCGTGCCTGGCGAATCAAGGCGCGCATCTGCTGCGAGTCGGTCGCCGGGAATTCAACCAGCCAGCTGCCCAGCGCTTCGTCGTCGGCAATCAGCTTGTCACGCCACTGCTCGGCCAGGTGCAGGTTCAGCGTCAACTCTGCCGAGCCGTTGAGCTGCTCGTTGATGGCTTCACGTATTGGCTCGGCATCGAGCGGGCGCATCAGCTTGCCAATGAACTGCATCTGCCGGCGTTTGCCCTCGAAGTTGGTGATTTTTTTGGCGTCGGCAATCGCGTCGAGCAGTTTGTCGGGCAAGTCAAGCCGCGCCATCAGGTCGGCGCGCAGGGTCAGCAACGCTTCGCCGAGGGCCTGTTTTTCATCGGCTTCGGCTTTCAGCTGGGTCTTGCTGGGCGGGCCTTTTTCTTCGGCCGCAATCTCTTCGGGTTTCACGAAGCGACCGTTGGACCAATAGCCCTTCATTCCCTTTGGTGTCTTGGTATTCATAGCAGTCAGTATCATAGCTACCCATATGACATCAAAGACTCCCAAAGGCGCCAGCAGCGCACGGCCATCCACCCAACCCGAGCAGGGCTTCAGTTACCACCGTGATTTTTTCGAGCACCTCGTTGACAGTGCGCTGGCACACGCCAAAAAGCTGGGCGCTACCGATGCGGCTGCGGAAGCGTCTGAAGGTTGTGGTTTGTCGGTCAGCGTGCGCAAGGGCGAACTGGAGAACGTCGAGCGCAACCGCGACAAGTCTTTGGGCATCACCGTCTATGTCGGCCAAAAGCGCGGCAATGCCGCAACCAGCGATTTTTCTGAAGCGGCGATCCAGCAGACCGTGAAAGCGGCATTCGACATTGCCCGCTTCACGGCAGAAGACAAGTCATCGGGCCTGCCTGCCGAGCGCGACATCGCCCGCGTGCACCCCGAGCTGGACCTTTTTCACCCCTGGGACATCACGTCTGAAGGTGCCGCAAAAATTGCGCTTGAATGCGAAGCTGCGGCGTTAAAGACCAGCAAACGCATCACCAACAGCGAAGGCGCTGGCGTGTCGGCCCAGCAAAGCCATTTTTTCAGCGCGCATACACGCGGCTTTCGCGGTGGTTATGCCAGTTCGCGCCACAGCATTTCGGTGGCGCCGATTGCATCGTCGCCCGGCAAGAATGGCGACATGCAGCGTGATGCCTGGTACAGCTCCATGCGCGATGCGAGCGAGTTGGCCAGTCCGCAGGCGGTCGGTCGTTATGCCGCAGAACGTGCGCTGTCGCGTCTGAAAAGCCGCAAGGTCAAGACCTGCGAATGCCCGGTGTTGTTTGAATCGCCTTTGGCTGCTGGCCTGCTCGGCGGTTTTGTGCAGGCCGTCAGCGGAGGCGCGCTGTACCGCAAGAGCACTTTTTTGCTCAACAGCATGGGCAAGCCGGCTTTTCCCGGCCACATCGACATCACTGAAGACCCTTTCCTCAAAAAAGGCAAGGGCAGTTCGCCTTTCGATGAGGAAGGGGTCAAGACCCGTGCCCGCACGGTAGTGGACGCTGGCATTGTGCAAGGCTACTTCCTGAGCACCTATTCAGCCCGCAAGCTGGGCATGCGCACCACCGGCAATGCCGGCGGCTCGCACAACCTCGTCATGACCAGCCGGCAGACGCGGGCGGGTGATGACCTGGACGCGATGCTGAAAAAACTGGGCACCGGCCTGCTGGTGACCGAGCTGATGGGGCAGGGCGTCAACTACGTGACGGGTGACTATTCACGCGGTGCGGCAGGGTTCTGGGTTGAAAAAGGCCAGATCGCCTTTCCGGTTGAAGAAATCACGATTGCCGGTAACCTGAAAGACATGCTGATGGGCATTCAGGCGGTGGGCGCTGATGCGTACAACTACGGCGCAAAAACCGTCGGATCCATTCTGGTGAACCGGATGAAGGTCGCCGGATCCTGATGCCCAACGCCCGTCATTTGGGCATGAGACCGGCATAGAAATGTTTTAAGCAAGCAGGGTCCGTGGAACCGGCTTTGCCGGGCCGCAGGAGCAGCGGCCTCCTCGGGGGGGGGGGGGGGGCAGGGAGCTACACGCAGTGAGCGACCCGTGGGGGCTCAATCAACCGGCCAAGGCAGCTTTCACTGCAGCTGAAACCTGACCCATGTCGGCCTTGCCGGCCAGTTTGGTTTTGACCGCGCCCATCACCTTACCCATGTCGCCAGGGCCGCTGGCACCAAGCTCGACCACGATGGCTTTCACAGCGGCCGTCACTTCGTCTGCGCTGAGGCGTGCCGGCAGGTAGGCCTGCAACACCACCAGTTCGGCGGCTTCCTTGTCGGCCAGGTCCTTGCGTTCGGCTTTTACAAAAGCCTCGAAGGAATCCTTGCGCTGCTTGATCAGCTTGTCGACGATGGCGACAACGGCCGCGTCGTCCAGCACGACACGCTCATCCACTTCCTTTTGCTTCAGTGCTGCCAGCAGCAGGCGTATGGTCCCCAGGCGCTCGCTGTCCTTGGCGCGCATGGCGGTTTTCATGTCTTCGGTGATCTGGTCTTTGAGTGCGGACATGGCTGTCTCCGTTTTGGGGATTGAAAAGTGTGGAGGTCAAAAACACAAAAACCCGCAGAGTCTACTCATGCGGGCTTTTGATTTGCCTTGAGGCCTGTACTGAAGGCTTAGTACAGTTTCTTTGGCAGTTGCATCGAGCGGATACGCTTGTAGTTGCGCTTGACGGCCGCAGCCTTCTTGCGCTTGCGTTCAGCCGTTGGCTTTTCATAAAACTCGCGGGCGCGCAGGTCGGTCAGCAGGCCGAGTTTTTCAATGGTGCGCTTGAAGCGGCGCAGAGCCACATCGAAGGGCTCGTTATCTTTTACACGAATGGTCGTCATTGATGAAGGGGTCCGGTTGTTGCGCTTGTGACCTTTGGCGATCTGATCAGGATCAGGCCGGGCGCGGGTTTGCTAGCAAAGCCTCAAATTATAGCGTAAAACTGGCTTACACAGCTGCGTTGTGTGTCAGCGCGTGTGCACAGGCATAGGCGGATGCCCAGGCCCACTGGAAGTTGTAACCGCCGAGCCACCCGGTCACATCAACAACCTCGCCTATGAAGTACAAGCCGGCCTGTTTTGACTCCATGGTCTGCGACGACAGGTCGCGGGTGTCCACGCCGCCTACCGTGACCTCGGCTTTTTTATAGCCTTCGGTACCGTTGGGTACCAGGTGCCAGTCGGCAAGGCGTTCTGCCAGGCCAAGCAGTGCCTTGTCTGTGGCGTCGCTTACGGGTTTTTGCAGGGCCGGTTCGGTGGCTGTCCAGGCGTCGGCGAGGCGGGTGGGTACCAGGCTGGCCAGTTCGTTGGCAATCAGTTTTTTTGACCGGCTTTTGGCTTGCAGCAGCAAATTCGGCAAGTCGATGCCGGGTGCGAGGTTAACGCGCACTGGCTGGCCCTCACGCCAGAAGCTGGAAATTTGCAGTACCGCTGGTCCGCTCAGGCCGCGGTGGGTGAAGAGCAGGTCTTCTGAAAAGACGACCGCTTTTTTGCGTTGTTTGGGTGTGGCATCGGAGGCGCCGGTTTCAATCAGCACCGGCAGGGCCAGCCCTGACAGCTGCGCAAAAGGTGCCCAGCCGGCGCCGTCAAAGGTCAGTGGCACCAGCGCGGGACGGCGTTCCACCAGCCGCAGGTCGAATTGTTCTGCGATGCGGTAACCAAAATCGGTCGCGCCTATTTTGGGAATGGACAGGCCGCCGGTTGCGATCACTACCTGCGGCGCCTGTATCGCGCCCCGGTCGCTGTCAATCCGGAAGCCTTCAGCGTCAGCATGGGAAATGGCTTTGATGCTGCACGGTTGCCAGCGCGTGACCTGACCGGCATCGCACTCTGCCAGCAGCACGCTGATCAGGTCTTCGGCAGAGCGGTCGCAAAACAGCTGCCCCTTGTGTTTTTCATGAAAAGGCACACCGTGCTTTTGTAGCAATTCAATGAAGTCTTGCGGCGTGTAACGTGACAGCGCCGAGCGGCAGAAATGCGGGTTCTCGCCGAGGAAGTTGGCGGGCGCCGCATCGCGGTTGGTGAAGTTGCAGCGGCCGCCACCGGAAATGCGGATTTTCTCGGCCACTTTTTCGCTGTGGTCCACCAGCAGCACCTTCAGGCCGCGCTGGCCCGCAATGCCGGCGCAGAACAGGCCGGCTGCGCCCGCGCCAATCACGACGACGTCGAAATGGTGCGTCAAATCAGTCCCCAATTCCGGTAGGCATCGGGACAAGTCGCCGTAAACGGAATGGCGCCGCAAGGCTGGCGTCGGGAAGTGTCGGGTATCTGGCGCATGGCGGTTCGTGAAGGAAACGCAGTGTAGCGCCGCCCGCCAGCGCGAGATCGAATTCAGGCTGTTCGGGCCGGCCAGGTCAGGATTAACTGCCGGCTTGTTTGCGCAGGCCGTACCAGCAGCAGGCAGCCACAGGCAGTCCCAGGGTGACCCACGAGACCCAGTCCCAGAGGCCGTCGCCCACCAGTGCGGATATCAGGCCGATGATGCTGAGAATGCCGATCGCGACAGGCCAGCCCCAGAGCGACCACTGGAAGGGCCGGTGCTTCATACCAGGCCCTTTCGCGCGGCAGTTGCCTCGGGTTCGCCGATTCCGGAAGCTGGTACCTCCTGCGCGGTTTTCCCCTCACGTTCGCCGGCAGGAGAGCGGCGCACCCACCACAGGTACAGGCCGCTACCCAGAACAATGATGGTGATGATGTCGAGAATGGCCCAGATGATCTGCATTGGCATTCCACCGTAGTCACCAAAGTGCAGCGGCTGCGAGAGCAGCAGCGCCGAGAGGTACCAGGGCAGTTTTGGTGCCGCGGTGACCTCTGCGGTCCTGGCGTCAACCAGCACCGGTTGCAGCAGTTTGGACGTCAGCGCCTCGTTGCCGCGCAGGAAGAAGGTCGTGTGGTGGGGGCTGGAGTAGGCGGTACCTGGATATGCTGCGAACGATACCTTTTTGCCCGGTGCGTGGGCCATGGCCGCTTCGAGGGAGCGTTGCACGGAGGCGCGTTCAGTCACCGGCACCACAGGCTGGTCCTTGTACGGCGCCAGCAGGCTGCTGAGCTGGTCGTACTGCCAGTATTTGATCAGCAGGTCGGCCCAGGTGTTGATCATCCCGGTGCCGCCGACCACAAAAGCCCAGACCAGCGTGACGACACCCAGCAGGTTGTGCAGGTCCAGCCACTTGACGCGGGTAGAGCGCTCGCGCCGCACGGCGCCGAACTGCAGCTTGCGCATGAAGGGCGCATAGAGCACCACCCCGGAGACGAGGGCAACCAGCAATAGCAGTCCCATGAAACCGAGAAACAGCTTGCCCGGCAACCCTGCAAACAGGTCGACGTGCAGCTTGAACATCACCCACATGAAGCCTTCATCGAAGCGGGGCGAGGCCAGAACGGCACCGGTGCGAGCATCGATGGCGACCGAGCGAAAGTCGTCTGTAGGCGCAGGGGTCGGCGTCAGTGTGACAAACAGGATGTCATCGCTGTCTTCGGCGGGTGAAGTGAACTGCACGACGCGGCCGGGATGCACCGCCTGCGCTGTCCTGATCGCATCGTCCATGCTTACGCGGCCGGTGTAGCCGGGCATGGGTGGCGCCTCGACTTCGGTGCCCAGCAAATGGCCAATTTCGTGGTGAAAAATCAGCGGCAGGCCTGTCAGGCACAGCAGCAACATGAAGACAGTGCAGACAAGGCTGGTCCATTTATGGAGCCAGGACCATATTTTGATTGCGCGGGAACTGAGCATGAGAATGTGGAACGCAGCAGGTTTTTTAAATGAGAATCGTTATTATCTACGACGCTCAATCGCCTGCGCATGAAAGACCCTCTACGCGAGGGGTCTGGAGTCAACCTGGAGGTCCGGGCCGGCTCAGGCTGCGCGCGTGCCGTGGTCCAGCGCCGCTGGGGAAACGGCAGCTGCCACGCCCTTGATCACATCACCGACCACGATGACAGACGGGCTTGCCAGCCCTTCACGGGCAATCGTTGTGACCAGCGTGCCCAGTGTGGCTACGCTGTGCCGCTGGGTCGGCAGGCTGACCTGCTGGATGATGGCGACGGGCGTGTCTGCCGGCAGGCCGGCCAGCAGTTCTTCCTGGATGCGCTGGGCGCCACTGACGCCCATATAGATCACCATGGTCAGTTTGGCATCTCGCGCGGTGATGGCCAGTGAACGCCAGTCCGTGGCGCCGGCACCGGGTTTGGCGTGGCCGGTGATGAAGACCACTCCGTGTGCATGTTCGCGGTGCGTCAGCGGTACCCCCAGTGAGGTGACTGCTGCCAGGCCCGATGTGATGCCGTTGATGACTTGGACCTCCAGGCCAGCCGCCCGCAAGTGTTCAACTTCCTCGCCGCCACGGCCGAAGATGAAGGGGTCGCCGCCCTTGAGCCGCACCACGTTGTCGCCTTCACGCACGGCCATCACCATCAGTTTTTCGATAAACGCCTGTGGCGTGGACTTGCACCCGCCGCGCTTGCCGACATGGATGATGCGTGCCGTCGGCGATGCATAGGCGATCACGTCCTGGCTGACGAGGTCATCCACCAACAGAACAGTAGCCGTTTGTATGGCCTTGACGGCCTTTAGGGTGAGCAGTTCCGGGTCGCCAGGGCCTGCGCCTACCAGTGTGACTTTGCCGTTTTTCATGATGTCTCTTTTTCGATTTATTGTTGGGTGGTCTTGATATGAGGCAATAAATGCAAGATATGTTCCACCTGCCGCGCAATCGATGCGGGGACCGGTTTTTCACCTGCCAGCACGGCGTGAATGTAAGCAGCAGTTTCCAGTGCACCGGTGCTTTTGGGCAGGTCGGGCATTGTGGCCAGGCTGCCAGCCTGGGCTTCCTGCAATAACGTGCGCTGCCCACCGATAAATGCTTCCATTTGCGGCATGCGGCGTGCATCGGCAACCACTTCGCCTTCTGTGCCGCGCAGCAGCAGTGCATTGGCCTTGACCAGCTCAAAGGTTTGCGCCATCGAGATCGCATATTCGGGATGGGTATAGCTGCTGACGACCAGGCTTTTCCCCAGACAGGGGCTCATGATCTTGACCAGGCTGTGCGCCGGGTTGCGCAGGCCGACGGCGCGGCGCACGTCCAGCAGCTTTTTCAGTGGCGGGCTGAGTACCTCGGTGGGTATGAAAGCGACCTCACCCGCTTCTACCGCGCTGACCGAAGTTTGTGCCTTGATACCCATGGTCAGCAACACTTCGGATGCAAATACGCGGCTGGTTTCGGTAGGCGTGCCATGAATCAGGACGGCCGTGCCTTCACGGGCCAGCAGCAATGCCAGCAGCGGTGTCAGAACCGGCAGTTTGCGGGCGCCGTTGTAGCTGGGAAGCACTACCGTTGGCGTGCCTGCAGCATTCGCGGGCAGATGCTTCAGGCGTGCGTGCGTGGCATCGAGAAAGCCGGCCATCTCCTCAGGTGTTTCGCCCTTGATCCGCATGGCCAGACAGAAGGCGCCGACTTCGAGGTCGGTCACGGTGCCGTCAAGCACCTGACCCAGCAAGTCTGCGGCCTGTTCACGTGTCAGCGGGCGTGCGCCATCCTTGCCGCGGCCGATCTCCTTGATGTACTGGCTGATTCCCATGATTACCGGTGATGGCCCATCATTGCGCGTGTCTGTTCTGGCTGGTTCATGGGGTGATTGTCCGCGAACAGAAAATAACTTTGCGTTATTTGCTTAGGTTGCCCGGCAAGCGGCTCAGGTCACCACGGTAATCGGAATGATGCCGCGCGGCGTGGCGCTGTTTGTGGCTGCGGCGCCATTGCGCACGGAACGCACCCGGCGCTTCAGTTCGGGAATGCAGGAGCCGCAATTGGTGCCGCATTTCAGCGCATCTTGCAGTGAGCCCAGCCGGTCTTCATCACTTGCCAATGGCCCTGCACCGTTCTGGCCCAGCGAAATGCCCTGGCTGATGGCGCCCAGGTGTTCGTCGATGGCGGTATCTGTCACGTTCAGGCAGGTGCACACCAGTTTGCCGCGCGATTGCACGGCAACTGGAGCTTTCGAGCCGGGCGACAGCAGCAGCCTGCCGTAGGCCTGGGCAGGCAGTTCGTCCTGCAACAGGGTCTTGATCCAGGCTTCGGCGCTGGTGTCGCCGGCGAGTACAAAACCCGCTAGTTCTGCATGTGCGTCGACACGGCGAAGACGTGCGGTGCGGCGCTGGCCTTTTTTTCTGTCTACGTAATGAAGCGAGTCTTCACCGACAAGCCCGAGAATGTTTTCAAGGCGGGCGAGTATCTCGTCAGTCGGTGCGTCATGGGCGGCTGCACGGAAGAGCACACCGTTTCGTTCAAGTTTGCCGCCGGCTTCGCCGGAATTCAGCAACGGCGTGTTGTTGGAGAAAGGAACGCAACTGGTGAAGGGAAATGCCTTCATCAGCGGCTTCAGTTGCTCGCGCACAGCCAGCACCTCGCTGTTCGGCAGCCACGTCATTGCCAGCAGTGTCCATGGCAATTCGGCCTTCAAAATCTTGATGGCGCTGTGCTTGAGCTCGGGCTGTTTTGAACTGGGGCAAAAGGCTGAGGTGGTCAGCGCATTGATGCCGGCCAGCGGCTCGCCATGAGTTGACAAACCGCTCAGGTATTCCCCGCCCCAGTGCATAGCCACAAATGCCTGACTCATGCCGACTTCAGGTGAGGACTGCACCGGCACCACGATGGAGCCGCGCCTGGACGTCACCTGCACCAGGTCACCGTCTTTCAACAATCGGCGTGTCATGTCCTGCGCATTCATCTGCAGCGCAGGTTCGGACACATGGCCGAACAAGCGGCCCAGCGTGCCGGTGCGGCTCATGCCGTGCCACTGGTCACGCAGGCGGCCGGTGTTCAGTGAAAACGGGTAACGGGCCTCACGCTGCTCGGCAACGGGTTTGTAGGCGGCATTGACAAAACGTGCCTTGCCATCTGCAGTCGGGAAAATGCCATCCGCATACAGCCTGACCTTGCCGCTTGTTTCGCCGGCTTTCAGTGGCCATTGCCGCGGTGCCTGATCCAGCATCGCGTAACTCATGCCGGTGATGTCGAGGTCGCGGCCGCGGGTTGATTCGCGGTGCTCGTTCCAGATGGCTTCAGTGCCGGCCTCGGCGTTTGCGAGGGCGTAAGGGAACAGGGTTTGCTGGCTTCTGGCAGGAAGCAGTTTTTCGAGCCGATGCGCAAATTCAGTCGCAATCGACCAGTCGTGCCTGGCCTCGCCGGGCGCAGAAACCGCGGGGTGTACCCGGCTGATGCGCCTTTCGCTGTTTGTCACCGTGCCGGTCTTTTCGCCCCAGGTGGTGGCTGGCAGCAACAGGTCTGCGTAGTCGCAAGTGGAGGTTGTTGCAAAGGCTTCCTGCACGATCACAAGTTCTGCGCGCTCCAGCGCGCGCCGAACGGTCGCCTGGTCGGGCATGGATTGGGCCGGGTTGGTGCAGGCAATCCACAGCGCCTTGATCTCGCCATCGGCTGCCGCCTGGAACATCTCGACGGCAGATTTTCCTGGTGTTTCCGGTACCGATGGCACACCCCAAAGCGCGGCCACTTCGGCCCGGTGATCTGCATTGGCCATGTCACGGTGGCCGCTCATCAGGTTGGCCAGCCCACCGACTTCACGCCCACCCATTGCGTTTGGCTGGCCAGTCAGTGAAAAAGGCCCGGCGCCAGGTTTGCCAATTTGTGCTGTTGCCAGATGCAGGTTGATCAGTGCCGCATTTTTGGCGGTACCGCTGCTGGACTGGTTCAAGCCCTGGCAATACAGGCTTAACGTCGCAGTGGATGTAGCAAACATCCGTGTGGCTGTCAGCAGGTCTTCCTTGCTGATGCCGCAGGTTTGCGCCACCACGTCAGGGGTGTAATCGCGAACCGTGGCTTTCAGCTCATCGAAGCCTGTGGTGTGCGCGGCGATGTAGGCCGCGTTGGTCCAGCCTTCCCACAGCATGATGTGCAGCATGCCGTGGTACAGCGACACATCCGTGCCGGGTTGTATCGCCAGGTGCAGGTCAGCGATCTCGGCCGTGTCGGTACGCCTGGGATCGCAATAGATGATCTTCATCGCAGGGTTTGCAGCTTTGGCATCCTCGATGCGCCTGAACAGTATCGGATGCGCAAATGCCGTGTTGCTGCCTGTGATGAAGATGCATTGCGCGTGTTTCACGTCGTCATAACAGGCGGGCGGCGCATCGGCGCCCAGCGTCTGTTTGTAGCCGGCCACCGCGCTGCTCATGCACAGGCGCGAGTTGGTGTCGACGTTGTTGGTGCCTATCAGGCCTTTGGCAAGTTTGTTGAAGACGTAGTAGTCCTCGGTCAGCAGCTGGCCTGAGATGTAAAAGCCCACCGCGTCCGGCCCGTACTCGCGGATGATCTGGGTAAAACTGTGCGCCGCAAAATCCAGCGCGCTGTCCCATGTCACCTGTTTGGGGGCTTCATGCCGGTGCTCGCGCCGCATCGGGTACAGCAGCCGTGTCTGCCGTGTCACATTGGCGGAAGCAGTCAGCGCCAGCGTGGAACCCTTGGTGCAAAGACGGCCGAAGTTGGCCGGATGGTCAGGGTCGCCGCGCACGCCGGTGATCTGATCCCCGTGGCTGCTGATGACCACACCGCAGCCGACACCGCAATACGGACAGGTGGACTTTGTTTCTTTCATGGCAGGCAACGAAGCCGCGGCTGCGGTGTTTCATGTTCCCGCCAAGCGGGCCGCGCGTGCGCGAGACCGCAGCCGACACCGCACCAGGGACAGGTGGACTTTGTTTCCCTGAACCCGCCTGGGCCTGATGTTGCAGAAGCGGTCACGCTTTATGCCGTATGCGGCGCCTGCACATCGAAAGTGGCATCACCCAGCGCACCGCCGCTGTGGCCGCCTGTGCTGCCAGGGCCTGCGCGCGGCGCTGCGGCGTCAATTGCCAGCGTTGCGAGTTCCTGGGCGTCGAGGTGTACGGTGCCCGCTTCCACCTTGCATGAAAACTTCTGCACACAACCCTCATCGGGTGCGCGCGCACAGCCGTTGTCCAGATCAATTGTCCAGTTGTGCAGCGGGCACGCCACGCTGGTGCCGAACACAATGCCCTGCGACAGCGGACCGCCCTTGTGCGGGCAGCGGTCCAGTACCGCAAACACCTGGTCTTCGCTGTTCCTGAAAACGGCCACATCCATGCCGTGGTTGCGTGATACGCGGCGCGACCCCAGCACCGGGATATCTTCAACGCGGCAGATGACTTTCCAGTCGCCCATATTGCTCATTTTGCTGCCTCCTCGACCATCCCGAGTTTTGAAAACTGCCGTGTATCTACCGAAGCCTTGTCAAATTCGAACCAGGGGTCGGGTTCACCGTCCAGTGTGAACTGCAGCCGCTCCCACAGTGCCTTGCGGCCTTCGTGGTCTTCCAGTATTTTTTTCTTCACATGGTCCAGGCCGACGCGTGCGATGTAGTGCACCGTGCGCTCCAGGTACCAGCCTTCCTCGCGGTAGAGCTGCATGAACGCGCCGGTGTATTCCAGCACTTCCTCGCGGGTCTTCAGTTTCGTGAAGAAGTGCGCTACTTCGGTCTTGATGCCGCCGTTGCCGCCCACATACATTTCCCAGCCGGAGTCGACCCCAATAATGCCGACATCCTTGATGCCGGACTCGGCGCAATTGCGCGGACAGCCGCTGACCGCAAACTTGACCTTGTGCGGTGCGTACATGCGCCACATCGCGCGCTCCAGGTCCTTGCCCATCTGTGTGCTGTCTTGCGTACCCATGCGGCACCATTCGCTGCCAACGCAGGTTTTCACCGTGCGCAATGCCTTGGCATAGGCGTGGCCGGAAGGCATGCCGATGTCCTTCCAGACATTCACCAGGTCTTCCTTCTTCACGCCCAGCAGGTCAATGCGCTGGCCGCCCGTGACCTTGACTGTCGGTATCTTGTACTTGTCCACGGCATCCGCAATGCGGCGCAGTTCGCTGGCTGTCGTTTCGCCGCCCCACATGCGGGGGATGACGCTGTAGGTGCCGTCCTTTTGAATATTGGCGTGGCTGCGTTCGTTGATGTAGCGGCTTTGCGGGTCGTCCTTTGCTTCCTTGGGCCAGCTGCTGAGCACGTAGTAGTTGATGGCGGGGCGGCAACTGGCGCAGCCGTTCGGCGTCTTCCACGCCATGAATTTCTGTACTTCGCCTATGGTCAACAGCTTGTTGTCGCAAATCGCATCGCGCACCGACTGATGGCCGTGGTCGGTGCAACTGCACATGGCCTTGAGTTTTGGTGTGGCCGAATAGTCGCCGCCTGCCGTGAACATCAGGATCTGTTCGACCAGTCCGGTGCACGAGCCGCAGGAGGCGCTGGCCTTGGTGTGCTTGCGCACTTCATCAAGCGTGAAAAGGCCCTTGTCCTTGATGGCCTTGCAGATGGTGCCCTTGTTGACACCGTTGCAGCCGCAGACTTCCGCGCTGTCGGGCATCGCCGCAGCCTTGCTGTGGCCTTCATGGCCGGCATCTCCGATATTGGATTCACCGAACATCAGCTTGTCTCGAATATCGGCCACGCTGCGGCCGTCTCGCAGCAGCTTGAAGTAGTAGCTGCCGTCCACTGTGTCACCGTACAGGCAGGCACCAATCAGCTTGTCGTCCTTGATGACCAGTTTTTTGTAAACGCCGCCGAAAGGGTCGCTCATGACGATTTCTTCAGAGCCTTCGCTGCCCATGAAGTCACCGGCAGAAAAGAGGTCGATACCGGTGACCTTGAGTTTGGTCGAGGTCAGCGAGCCGTTGTAGCGGCCAATGCCGAACTGCGCGAGGTGGTTGGCGGCTACTTTGGCCTGCTCGAACAGCGGCGCCACCAGACCGTAGGCAATACCGCGGTGCGCTGCGCATTCACCGACCGAATAAATGCGTGCATCGGTCACGGTCTGCATGGTGTCGTTCACGACGATGCCCTTGTTGCAATGCAGGCGCATCGATTCGGCCAGTGCGGTATTGGGGCGTATGCCGACGGCCATAACCACCAGGTCGGTGGCCAGTTCGGTACCGTCCTTGAATTTGATGGCGCTGACCCGGCCGTCCGGACCACTTACCAGTTCCTGCGTCTGCGCACCCATCAGGAATTTCAGGCCGCGGTCTTCCAGCGACTTTTGCAGCAGTTTGCCGGCAGTGCCATCCAGCTGGCGCTCCATCAACGTGGGCATCACATGCACCACGCTGACATCCATCCCGCGCAGCATCAGGCCGTTGGCCGCTTCAAGGCCCAGCAGGCCGCCGCCGATCACAACGGCACGCTTGTGCGTTTTTGCTGTTTCGATCATGGTGTTGGTGTCGGCGATGTCGCGATAGGCGATCACGCCGGTCAGGTTGGCCCCCGGCACCGGCAGCATGAAGGGGTTGGAGCCGGTGCACAGCAACAGCCTGTCATAGGCCGCTTCGGTGCCGTCTTCTGCGCGCACGATGCGCTTGATGCGGTCAACCCCGGTCACTTTTTTCGAGGTGTGTAAGGTGATGTTGTTTTCCGCATACCACTCACGGGTATTCAGGATGATCTCGTCCACCGTCTGCTCACCAGCCAGAACCGGTGACAGCAGGATACGGTTGTAGTTGGGATGGGGCTCTGCGCCGAAGACCGTGATGTCGTACAGCGAGGTGTCAATCTTCAGCAGTTCTTCCAGCGTGCGCACGCCGGCCATTCCGTTGCCGATGAGTACCAGTTTCTGTTTTTTTACACGCATGTCCATGGCGCTTCTCCGTGGGTTTCCCGAAAACAAAAAAAGGCGTCCGCATGATGGAGCGCCGTTGTTAAGGGCACTGTCATGCGGACGCCTTTGTCCTGAAAGCACTCCCTGCCACATTGCAGGAGGTGTTCGTGCCATATCTGTATGCAATCCCCATGCCAGCCGTTGATCACGTGAAACCCGTGTGCACGGCCCGCAGAAGAGGGGGTGTGGGCCAGGCTTGCCTCTCAGCCTTCTTCCCGGCCGGAAAGCTGCTCTCTGCTGAAAATACGGCGCTCATTGATGTCTCCCCGGTCCTCTGTTTTGACGCTTGTTGAGGGCAGGGCACTGCCCTGCGCTTCATGTCTGGTGTGCTGGGCTTAGGCCGTCAGCTTTTCCACATGCGCCTGCCGTGTGTAGAGGAAGTCGATCACGGCCTTGCGGTAGTGCAGGTATTGCGTGCTTTCGGCCAGCGCCACGCGGTCGCGCGGACGGGGCAGGTCAATGGCCAGCACTTCGCCGATGGTGGCGGACGGGCCGTTGGTCATCATCACGATACGGTCGCTCAGCAGCACGGCTTCATCAACGTCGTGCGTGACCATCACGACGGTGCTTTCCGTCTTGGCGACGATCTGCAGCAACTCGTCCTGCAGCTTGGCACGGGTCAGTGCGTCCAGTGCACCGAAGGGTTCGTCCAGTAACAGCACCTTGGGTTCCATCGACAGCGCGCGGGCAATGCCGACGCGCTGCTTCATGCCGCCGGATATTTCGCCGGGGCGCTTCTGTGCAGCAGCGGTCAGGCCAACCATCGCCAGCACTGCATCGGTGCGTGCCTTCAGTTGTGCCTTTTTTTCGGTAGCGGAGAACACGCGTTCAACAGCGAGGTAAACATTTTCAAAGCAGGTCAGCCAGGGCAGCAGCGAATGGTTCTGGAACACGACCGCGCGTTCAGGGCCAGGCCCGGCAATTTCGCGGTTGGCGCACAGCAGGCTGCCTTGCGTCGGTGTGGTCAGGCCAGCGATCAGGTTGAGCAGCGTGGACTTGCCGCAACCGGAGTGGCCTATCAGTGCGACGAATTCGCCTTTGGCGACAGTCAGGTTGATGTCCTGCAGTGCGCGAAATGGGCCCTTCCTGGTCTTGAAGGTCTGCTCGACATTCTGTATTTCGATGTACTTGGTGGTCAGTGAACTCATGGTGCGTCCTTGGTGTTTGCAGCGTAGGGCTAGTTCTTGACTTCTTCGAACGTGAAGGCGGTGGCGAGTTTGATCAGGGCAAATTCCAGCAACAGGCCGACGATGCCGATCACGAAAATCGCGATGATGATGTTCTTGACATTGAGGTTGTTCCACTCGTCCCAGACCCAGAAGCCGATGCCCACACCGCCGGTCAGCATTTCTGCAGCCACAATCACCAGCCATGCGGTGCCGACGGCCAGGCGTACGCCCGTCAGCATGTAGGGCAGCACGGCGGGAAAGAGGATCCTGGTAACGATCTTCCATTCGCTCAGGTTCAGCACGCGCGCGACGTTCATGTAGTCCTGCGGCACGCGCTGCACTCCGACGGCGGTGTTGATGATCATGGGCCAGATCGAGCAGATAAAGATCGTCCAGATGGCCGCCGGGTTTGCGCCCTTGAAGACCAGCAGGCCGATAGGCAACCAGGCCAGCGGCGAAACCGGGCGCATCAGGCTGATCAGCGGATTGAACATCTTGCTGAGGAAAGTGAAGCGACCAATCATGAAGCCGACCGGGATGCCGACGATTGCGGCCATGCCGAAACCCATCGCCACGCGTTCGAGCGATGACAGCACATTCCAGCCCACGCCCTGGTCATTTGGTCCCTTGCTGTAGAACGGATCGCTGAAGATCTCGACAGCCTGTTTGAAGGTGTCTTGTGGCGACGGGATGCTGCCCGCTGTGGCCATGAAGACCAGTTCCCACAGCAGAACCAGCAGCCCCAGGCCCAGCACGGGGGGTAACACATTGAGCCAGATGAATGACGGATCGCGGCTTGTTTTGGGAGTACTGTCGGCTGGCTTTTTCATCACGATTTCTGGTGTTGCGACCACGGCTGGCGCGCTGTCGGCCGTTACGCTGGTGGCGGGCCGGGGTGCGGGGGAAGGCGTTGCCACGGCGGTGGCCTCAAGCGTGTTGTGGAATACGGCACTGACCATGGGGTGACCTCTCTGGTGAATTCGGCAAGTTGCAGATGCTCAGACACGAACCTTGAAGCTGTCGGCGTATTTCTTCGGGTCCTTGCCATCCCACACACTGCCGTCCACGAGCTTGCTGGTGCGCAGCAGATCCTTGGGAACGCTGGTCTTGGTGGCGGTGGCCGCTTCCTTGTAGATGTCTATGCGGTTGATCTGCTTGGCCACCCCGAGGTAGTCTGGGTGGTCCTTGATGAGTCCCCAGCGCTTGTGCTGTGTGATAAACCACATGCCGTCGCTGAGGTAGGGGAAGTTCACCGCGCCGTCGTTGTAGAACTTCATGTAGTTGGGGTCATCCCAGGTCTTGCCCATGCCGTTCTGGTAACGGCCCAGGATGCGCTGGTTGATGGCGTCGACGCTGGTGTTCACATAGGACTTGTCTGCAATCGTCTCGGCCATCTTCTGCTTGTTGCTCAGGTTGGCGTCAATCCATTTGCCGGCCTCGAGAATGGCGGCCGTCACGGCGCGCGCGGTGTTCGGGTTCTTCTGCACAAACTCGGACGTGGTGCCAAGAACTTTTTCGGGGTGGTCCTTCCAGATGTCCTGCGTGGTGATGGCGGTAACGCCGATGTTGTCGATGATGGCGCGGTGGCCCCAGGGTTCACCGACGCAGAAGCCGTCCATGTTGCCGACGCGCATGTTGGCCACCATTTGTGGTGGTGGCACGGTGATGACCTTCGCATCCTTCATCGGGTTGATGCCATTGGCTGCGAGCCAGTAGTACAGCCACATGGCGTGGGTGCCGGTCGGGAATGTCTGGGCAAAGGTATATTCGCGTTTTTCAGAGCCCATCAGCTTGGCCAGGCCTGCGCCGTCAACGGCGCCTTTGTCGGCCAGTTTTTTGGACAGCGTGATGGCCTGGCCGTTGTTGTTCAGCGTCATCAGCACGGCCATGTCTTTCTTGGGTCCGGCCGTACCCATGTGCACGCCGTAGATCAGGCCATACAGCACGTGGGCAAAGTCGAGCTCGCCGTTGACCAGCTTGTCGCGCACGCCGGCCCAGCTGGCTTCCTTGCTGGGAATGATCTTGACGCCGTATTTCTGGTCGATGCCGAGCACCGATGCCATCACGACGGAGGCGCAGTCGGTCAGGGGAATGAAGCCGATCTTTACTTCCTTCTTTTCAGGGGCATCCGAGCCTGCCGCCCATGCACCGCCAGAGCCTGCGCTGGTCAGAAGGGTGGCAGCGCTGATGGCGCCAGCCTTCTTGATGAAATCGCGACGGGCGGGTGCTGCGGGTCCGGGAAACTGCTGCGTCATGGTGAACTCCTGGTTGGCAAACTAAAAGGAAGCTGAAAACGAAAACGGCGTCCATCCTTCAACCGACCGAGTCGGGTGAGAGATGGACGCCGTTGTCCAAAACAGGCCAGTGGGGGCCTGGTGCCGAACCTCCATTGGTTCAGCTTGTGATCAATAAAGCAGAAACTATGCCAGCAGGGTTTTCCATGGGTACTGTGAAAATTTTCCTTTTAAATCAATGGGTTGAGCTCTTTTGGCCTGTGGGGTGCAACCGGTTTTAAGTGCGCCCATCATGGTGCGGAAACGGCGCAGGCACGGGATTTGTGCGGTGCAGCAGTGCACGAGGGGCTCCGGTAGTGACTTGCACTGGCAGCGAGGTTGTGGAAATTGGATATTGATGTATAGATCAATATTTTTACTAAAACTCTAATTTGTTGATGTATACATCAATAAATTGCCCTTTCACCACGTTTTCAGTCCCCAAAAGGCCTGCCGAGGCTCTCAAAAGCTTAAAAAAGCCTAAAAATCACCTTTATTAGTTGCCAAAAAGGCTTGTAGCCCTTTGTGGACTAGCGCGGCATGCTATGAAATGAGTAGCAGCGCTGGAAAATCGCAAAAGAGGGCATGCGGCTATGGCTGCCTTGCAGCGCATGCACCCGCTACAGGTAGGCCGCCATGGCCAGTACCGAATCTGCGACATCTACCAGCTTGCGGTTCTGGCTCATCGCGGTCTGGCGCAGCATTTTGTAGGCGTCTTCCTCGCTGAGCTTGCGCGTGGCCATCAGCAGTCCTTTGGCGCGCTCCACGATCTTGCGTTCGTTCAGCGCTGCGCGCACGGTTTCCAGCTCGTCGCTCATGTCCTGCAACCGCCTGGCCTGTTCCTGCACCATGCCGAGCACCGATCGCTCCAGTTGCGGGCCGTAGTGGGCTGATGCATCGGGATGGTCGGCATCGGCGCGGCGTGACAGCTCTTCAAGAATGGCCTGCTGGTCTCGCAGCTCGGTGCGGGCCTGCGCTATCTTGCGTTCGCACAGCTGGCGCAAATGGGCGGCCAGCACGTCTTCCACGCTTCTCATCGTGTCTATGCGGCGGGTGCAGCAATCAAACCAGGCCTGGCTGAGGTTGACGTCCAGCTTGCCACCCGCGTGAGGCATCGCACCAATCCGGCGTAGTCGCTCAAGTTCTGCGAGTGATTCGCCGGTCTGGCTGTTGTTCCAGGCATGCAGCACGGGCGGATCGGCAAACTCGCCGAAGACCTGGAAGCAGCGGTCCTGTGACTCGATCAGGTGCAGCCACTGCTGCTGGTGGGCGTGGTCGGTGTGGCCGGACGCAAAGGCGGCAGAGCCCAGTGCACGCTCTTGCCCTGTGAACTCTTTGCCCTGCATGAAGTTGAACAGCGCCACCAGCGCGCGCGAGATATCAGGGTCTGTAGAGCTGTCAGCCGCTTCGAACACCACTACCAGCAGCCCGGAGATCAGCCGCGCAAACGCGATGGTGGATTCTTCCGGCGTCAGGCCCTGCTCGCCTATCCGCTGGCGCAGTTCTGGCAGGGAGTCCAGCGCGTGCAGCACAAAGGCGATCCGGCTGAAAAGCCGGGCGCCGTTCCTGACCTGGCTGGAATCGGTATCCAGCGTATCGAAGTGCTCACGAACTTTCAGTTCGATGTCTGCACACTCTGCCGACTGCTGCAGGCGCTGTGTCTGAAAACGGGTGCCGTGCGAGCCCAGGAAAACGTTGGAGATACCGCGCTCTTTTTGCAGCGAGTGGATAAGGCGGCCAATGGCGCTGACCAGCTCGCTGGTGAGCGCAAGTTGTTCCAGCTCGCCAATTTCGCACTGGCGGGCGGCGACAAGAAAATTGAGTCCGGATTTCATCGTGTTTGTTGGCGAGGCAGCAATATTCGTGCCTCGGCTGTCTGAAATGCCCACATGGCCTGCGCCGGATGCCCGTGACTTTACACTCGTCCCATGCTGGTATTGGGAATCGAATCGTCTTGCGACGAGACAGGCGTGGCGGTGGTGGACGCAAGTGGCCAGGCCGTGCCGCGCCTGCTAGCCCACCAGTTGCACAGCCAGATTGACATGCACCAGGCCTATGGCGGAGTGGTGCCTGAGTTGGCCAGCCGCGACCACATACGCCGCGTGGTGCCGCTTACGCGCCAGGTGCTGACCGAAGCCGGCCTTTCATTCGAGCGCATAGACGTGGTGGCCTACACACGCGGTCCTGGCCTGGCCGGTGCCTTGCTGGTAGGCGCCGGCGTAGCCTGCGCGCTGGGCGCGAGCCTGGGAAAGCCGGTGATGGGTGTGCACCATCTTGAAGGGCATTTGCTGTCGCCGTTTTTGAGCGCCGACCCGCCGGAGTTTCCCTTCGTGGCGCTTCTGGTGTCCGGCGGTCACACGCAACTGATGCGGGTAGACCGTGTCGGTAGTTACGAATTGCTGGGAGAGACCATAGACGACGCAGCCGGTGAAGCCTTTGACAAGTCGGCCAAGCTGATGGGCTTGCCCTATCCCGGCGGGCCGCATCTTTCAAAACTGGCGCAAGGCGGCGACAGCGCAGCCTTCAAGCTGCCCAGGCCGCTGCTGCACAGCGGAAATCTTGACTTCTCTTTCGCCGGCCTGAAGACAGCCGTGCTGACGCAGGCCAAAAAACTGGGCGATGAACTGGAGTCGCGCAAGGCCGACCTGGCCGCATCCACGCAGGCCGCCATCGTCGACGTGCTGGTCAAGAAATCACTGGTGGCGATGAAGCAGACAGGGTTAAAGCGGCTGGTGGTCGCCGGTGGCGTGGGTGCAAATGCGCTGCTGCGCCAGCAACTCAATGATGAATGCAAAAAGCGCGGCATACGCGTGCATTACCCCGAGCTGCACCTGTGCACCGACAACGGCGCAATGATTGCGCTCGCCGCCGGCATGCGTTTGCAAGCCGGGCTGGAAGCACCCGCAAAAAATCCAGCGAGCTACACGTTTGACGTGAAGCCGCGCTGGAGTCTTGGGGATTTGCAAGCTGCGTGATGTCACGCGGCGCGAGTGCAACCTTGTTTACTGGATAGCCAGTGCGCTGACATTGCTGACAGGCACTTTTTTGCCCAGCGTCAGGGTCAGCACACCGTTTTCGAGTTTGGCGCTGCTGGCAGCAACATCAATCTCGAGCGGGAAGCGCCAGGCGGCCTTGACCTTGCGTGCCGCGTCATCCTTGCTGGAGATACGCACTACGTCGCCTTCGATGCCGATGTCCAGTTGTTCCTTTGAAACGCCTGGCACATCGAGTGTTAGCGAGTAGGTTTTTTCCTGGTCTTCGACAGCAGCGGAGCGGGCCAGGTTGCTGTCTGCAAACGACGAGAAGGTGTCGTTCAGGAAGCGGTCCAGTGCGCCATTGCTGACGACGGGTGCGCTGGTACGCTGGAAGCTGCGGGCAGGACGGGTTGCGAGTGAATAAAACATTCTGATTCCTTCAGTGGTTAAGAGTGTAAAAAACAGGGATCAAACAAGGGAATCTATTCCCTTACACTTCGCGGCGTTCACCGTGATTGCCGCATGCACACCAGCTTGGTCTGCAGACGATTTATTCAAGTCAAAAAAGGGATGTATTTATTTATGCAACGACTCTTGAAACGCTTTCTCTCAGCCCTATTTCTTGGCGCTTCGTTTGCTGCCGCTGCGCAAGGCAGTGCGCAGCCGCCGATAAGGATTGCGCTGATTGAAAGCATGTCGGGCGCCTTTGCCAATACCGGCGAAGCCGTGTTCCGCAACCTGGTCTGGGCGACGGAGCGCGTCAACGCGCGCGGTGGCGTGAAGCTGCCCGGTGGCGCGCGCAACCTGGTGATCGAGCGTTACGACAACAAGGGCCAGAACGAAGAGTCGCTGGCGGCTCTTCGTTCGGCCATCGATGATGGCGTGAACGTCATTGCGCAAGGCAATTCATCGGCTATTGCCGCGGTGCTGATTGATGCCATCAACAAACACAATGAGCGTGAGCCGGGCAAGCGCGTCATCTTCCTGAACTACTCGGCGGTAGACCCCATCCTCACCAATGAGAAGTGCAGCTTCTGGCACTTCCGCTTTGATGCGCATGCTGACATGCGCATGGCGGGGCTGATGGACGTGCTGCGCGACGATGCCGCACTCAAGAGCATTTACCTGATTGGGCAGGACTACAGCTTTGGCCAGGCGGTATTGCGCGAGGCGCGCCGGCAACTCGCAGTGCAGCGGCCGGACGTGCAAATCGTTGGCGATGAACTGCACGCGCTGGGTCGTGTGAAAGACTTTATTCCCTACGCCGTGAAGATAAAAGCCAGCGGCGCGCAGGCGGTGCTGACCGGCAACTGGGGCAATGACCTGACGCTGCTGATCAAGGCTGCGAAAGAGGTCGGTTACGACGGCAAGTTCTACACGTTTTACGGCAATGCGCTTGGCGTTCCGGCTGCGCTGGGTGATGCCGGTGTGGACAAGGTGGTCGCGGTGGCCGACTGGTTCCCGAATGCGCCGGGTGCGGCGTCGGAAGCGTTTTACCGCAGCTTCCGCCAGCGCTTTCCAAAACCGCAGGACGACTATGTGCACATGCGCATGCAACTGATGATTGAGGCCATCGCGCAAGGCATTGAAAAAGCCGGCACGACGGATTCGACCGCAGTGGCCACGCAACTGGAGAAAGTGGCGGTATCGCTGGCTGGCCGGCAGGGCACGATGCGCGCTGCCGACCACCAGTTCCAGCAACCGCTGGAAGTGGCGCTGATGGGCAAGCAGGGCGCGCCGGGTGTGAAGTTTGATGTCGAGGGCTCGGGTTATGGCTTTCGCATCATCAAGACCATTGCTGCAGAACGTGCCTCGCAGCCGCAAAGCTGCAAGATGGCTCGTCCCTGATCGCTGGTTTCTTCGAGCGGGATTTTTATGCGCCAGGCTGTTTTGAATCTTGAAGAGTCCATGATCCGGCAGGTCGCCAATGCGGGCATGGGCCGCAGCGATGTGTTGCGCTTCTGGTTTGGCGAAAGCGATGAGGCCACGCCAGCCTTTATCCGCGAGGCAGCAGCGGCTTCGCTGCAGCAGGGTGAAACTTTTTACGCCCAGAACATGGGTCTGCCCGAATTGCGCGAAGCCATAGCGGCGTATGCGACCAGCCTGCGCTGCAAAGGCGCAGTGCCCATTGGTGCAGACCGTGTGGCGGTGACATCCAGTGGCGTCAATGCGCTGATGCTGGCGGTGCAGGCACTGGTCGATGCCGGCGATGACGTCGTCGCCGTCACGCCGGTCTGGCCCAACCTGGTCGCGCAACCCGCCATCATGGGTGCGACCGTTCGCTGCGTCAGCCTGCGGCCTGTAGGCGGCCAGTGGCAACTTGACCTGCAGGAGTTGCTGTCAGCGGTCACGCCTGCAACAAAGCTGCTGGTCATCAACGCGCCCAACAACCCGACCGGCTGGACCCTGTCGCGGACCGAGCAGCAGGTGATTCTTGAGCATTGCCGCCGCACCGGCACCTGGATTCTGGCGGATGAGGTGTATGAGCGGCTGTACTTCGAATCCACGCCCAACGGTTGCGCCCCCAGTTTTCTCGATATCGCGGCTGCGGATGACCGCCTTGTCGTTGCGCACAGCTTTTCGAAGAGCTTTTTGATGACCGGTTGGCGGCTGGGCTGGCTGGTGATGCCGCCTGCGATGACAGAGCAGGTCGGCAAGCTGATCGAGTTCAACACGTCCTGTGCACCGGTCTTTGTGCAGCGGGCCGGGCTGGTGGCGATACAGCGCACTGCCGATGTCACACCGCGTGTGGTGGCGCACCTTAAAGCCTGCCGCGACACGCTGGTACCGCTGCTTCAGGCCGTACCGGGCGTTCAGGTGGCGCCGGCCAAAGGCGGTATGTACGCCTTTTTCAGGCTGGAAGACCAGGCGCGGTACAGCAATTCCCTGGAAACCGCCAAAAAGCTGGTGCTGGAGGCAGGTTTGGGCCTGGCACCGGGCGACGCCTTCATGGTCAACCCCCGGCCTGAAGCCCAGGGCTGGCTGCGCTGGTGTTTTGCCAGCCAGGACCTGGACAGGCTGCGACAGGGGGTGGGGCGCCTGGAGCGCTGGCTTGGGCTATAATCCAAGGCTCTGCGCAAAACGGCCGTCCTGACTTTCTGGATGGCCGGACTGCCAGAACACGACGAAAGCGGCCAAATCCCATGTCGGGAACGCTGCATCGCTCGCACGTAATTGCATCGGCAACCCGGTGCAGGAAAGAAGAAACCATGATTGCAAAATCAATCAAGGCCGACATCGTCAAGGCCAATGCACGTGCTGCCAACGACACCGGCAGCCCTGAAGTTCAAGTGGCGCTGCTGACCGGCCGCATCAACGAACTGACCCCCCATTTCAAGGCCAACGCCAAGGATCACCACGGCCGCCGCGGTTTGCTGCGCATGGTGAGCCGCCGCCGCAAGCTGCTGGACTACCTGAAGTCCAGGGACGCTGAGCGTTACACCGCGCTGATCGCCAAACTTGGCCTGCGCAAGTAATCGTTAAAACCAACAGAAAGCGCCTGAGTTAGTTCTTCTGACTCAGGCGTTTTTTACTTCGGAGCAAGGCAAAACGGGCACGCGCTGTGTCATTCCACAAGAAAAGTACCTGATTCCACGCGAAATCAGGCGTTTTGTGGAATGGCATCGTGTCAAAAAGCCACCACTCCGGGCCTCAGGCGCTGCCTCAAGCGCCAGACATTAGTGGAGAAAAACACATGAGCATTTTTAACAAAGTCACCAAGTCCTTCCAGTGGGGCCAGCACAAGGTCACGATGGAAACCGGCGAAGTTGCACGCCAGTCGAGCGGCGCCGTTATCGTGGACATGGAGGGCACAGTTGTGCTGGCGACAGTAGTCGCCAAGACCGATGCCAAGCCGGGTCAGGACTTCTTCCCGTTGACCGTCGATTACCTCGAAAAAACCTACGCAGCTGGTCGCATCCCCGGCAGCTTCTTCAAGCGTGAAGGTCGCCCCAGCGAGTTCGAAACGCTGACCTCGCGCCTGATCGACCGCCCGATTCGCCCGCTCTTCCCCGAAGGTTTCTTCAATGAAGTGCAGGTTGTCATCCATGTACTGTCGCTCAACCCTGAAGTTGAAGGCGACATCCCTGCGCTGATCGCTTCGAGCGCTGCGCTGTCGATTTCCGGCATCCCTTTCAACGGCCCCATCGGTGCCGCACGCGTCGCCTACATCAACGGCGAATATGTGCTCAATCCCGGCAAGACTCAACTGAAGGATTCGCAGATGGACCTCGTGGTGGCTGGCACCGAAGCCGCCGTGCTGATGGTCGAGTCCGAAGCCCAGCAACTGTCTGAGGAAATCATGCTCGGCGCCGTGGTGTTTGGCCATGAGCAGGGCAACATTGCCATCAACGCCATCCACGAACTCGTGCGTGACGCCGGCAAGCCGGTGTGGGCATGGCAGGCACCTGCCAAGAACGAACCACTGATCGCCAAGGTCAATGAACTGGCTGGCGCCAAGCTTCAGGCTGCGTACCAGATCCGCGCCAAGCAGGCCCGTACCCAGGCTTGCCGCGTGGTGACGTCTGAAGTCATGGCTGCCCTCAAGGCCGACGAAATCGCATTTGACGGCGTGGCTGTTGAAGGCATGCTGTTCGATATCGAAGCGAAGATCGTGCGCAGCCAGATTCTGGCCGGCGAACCGCGAATTGACGGCCGCGATACCCGCACCGTTCGTGCCATCGAAATCCGCAACAGCGTGTTGCCGCGCACCCACGGTTCTGCCTTGTTCACTCGCGGTGAAACGCAGGCGCTAGTCGTGACCACGCTGGGCACCGAGCGCGATGCGCAGCGCATCGATGCACTGAGCGGCGACTACGAAGACCGTTTCATGCTGCACTACAACATGCCTCCGTTCGCCACTGGCGAAACCGGCCGTGTTGGTTCGCCAAAACGCCGCGAAATTGGCCACGGTCGCCTGGCCAAACGCGCACTGATTGCCGTACTGCCTTCGAAGGAAGAATTTCCGTACACAATGCGTGTCGTTTCTGAAATCACCGAGTCGAATGGCTCCTCGTCGATGGCTTCGGTCTGCGGCGGCTGCCTGTCGCTGATGGATGCAGGCGTGCCGATGAAGGCGCACGTGGCTGGTATCGCCATGGGCCTGATCAAGGAAGACAACCGCTTCGCCGTGCTGACCGACATCCTGGGCGACGAAGATCACCTCGGTGACATGGACTTCAAGGTCGCTGGTACCACCAACGGCATCACCGCGCTGCAGATGGACATCAAGATCCAGGGCATCACCAAGGAAATCATGCAGGTCGCGCTGGCGCAAGCCAAGGAAGCCCGCATGCACATCCTGGGAAAAATGCAGGAAGCGATGGGCGAAGCCAAGGCTGAAGTTTCCGATTTCGCGCCGCGCCTGTACGTGATGAAGATCAATCCCGAGAAGATTCGCGACGTGATCGGCAAGGGTGGCGCCGTCATTCGCGCGCTGACCGAAGAAACCGGCACGCAGATCAACATCGAGGAAGACGGCACCATCACCATCGCGTCTAACGACAGCGCCAAGGCTGATGAGGCCAAGCGCCGCATCGCCGAAATCACAGCTGAAGTTGAAATCGGCAAGGTCTACGAAGGTCCGGTCACCAAGATTCTCGACTTCGGAGCACTGATCAACCTGCTCCCCGGCAAGGATGGCCTGTTGCATATCAGCCAGATTGCCCACGAGCGTGTCGAGAAAGTCACCGACTATCTGAGCGAAGGCCAGATCGTCAAGGTCAAGGTTCTCGAGACCGACGAAAAGGGTCGAGTCAAGCTGTCCATGAAGGCGCTGCTGGACCGTCCTGCACAGGATCAGGACCGCGGCTGATCAAGCCTGCCAGCTTTGTGGCCTGCCGCAGCCTTGCGGGCGGGGCGGGTGCAAAGTAAAACAGCAGAAGATATCGCATGAAAGTCGTTGAAATTACTTCTTACGGAGCGCCGGAGGTGCTGCGACTGGGCTCCCGCCCGGCGCCGGTCCCCGGCCAGGGTGAATTGCTGATTCGTGTCAGCGCCAGTGGCGTGAACCGCCCTGACGTGTTGCAGCGCACCGGCAACTACCCGGTGCCCCCGGGTGCGTCGGACATCCCGGGGCTTGAAGTGGCCGGTGTGATCGTCGAAGGCGATGCGGTGGCGATGGCTGCGGCCGGCTTCAAGGCAGGTGATCGCGTTTGTGCGCTGGTTGCTGGCGGGGGTTACGCCGAGCTTTGCGTCGCACCGATTGGTCAGTGCCTGCCAGTGCCGCAAGGCCTGAGTGATATCGAAGCGGCTTCGTTGCCGGAGACCTTCTTTACCGTGTGGAGCAACGTATTCGAGCGTGCAGCCCTGAAAGCTGGTGAAACCCTGCTGATACAGGGTGGCTCCAGTGGGATAGGCGTGACAGCGATCCAGATGGCAAAGGCGCTGGGTGCGACGGTACTGGTGACGGCAGGCAGCGATGAGAAATGCGCCGCCTGTGTTGCGTTGGGTGCGGACCACGCGATCAATTACAGGACATCCGATTTTGTCGAGGAAGCTAAAAGACTGACGGCAGGCAAGGGTGTCGATGTGATTCTTGACATGGTTGCCGGCAGCTATCTTCCCCGTGAAATCGAATGTATGGCCGAAGATGGGCGCATCGCCATCATCGCGGTGCAAGGTGGCACGAAAGCCGAGATCAACGCGGGCCTGGTGCTGCGCAAACGCCTGACCATCACGGGTTCCACCCTGCGTCCGCGTTCGCTGGCGTTCAAAACCGGGCTTGCAAAAGCGCTGAAAGAAAAAGTCTGGCCGCTGGTGGTCAACGGCTCCATCAAGCCCGTCATCCACAGCACATTTGCGGCCGGAGAGGCGGCTGGAGCTCATGCGCTGATGGAGTCCAACCAGCACGTCGGAAAAATCGTCCTGACATGGTGATGACTTTATGAAAAAGCTGATTGCAGGAAACTGGAAAATGAATGGCGGCCTGGCTGCCAACGAGGCCTTGCTCTCAGCACTTGCACAGGGACTGGCCACGCGGCCCGCCTGTGATATTGCAGTGTGCATACCGGCACCCTATCTGGCGCAGTTCCAGGCGTTAAAAGCTGCACTGCCTGATCTTGCTGCCATAGACGTTGGCTCTCAGGACGTCTCCGCGCAGCCGGTGGGCGCGTTTACCGGTGAGGTCAGTGCAGCCATGCTGCATGAATTTGGTTGTCGTTATGCCATCGTCGGTCATTCGGAGCGTCGCCAATACCATGGCGAAACTGACGAACTGGTGGCGGACAAGGCGAAGGCGGCGCTGGCTGCAGGCGTCACGCCCATCGTTTGTGTTGGTGAAACACTGGCCGAGCGCGAAGCAGGACACACCGAAGAGGTGGTCAAGCGCCAGATGGCGGCGGTGATCCATGTCAACGGCCATTGCATCAGTGAGATCGTGGTGGCTTATGAGCCTGTGTGGGCGATCGGGACTGGCAAGACAGCATCGCCCGAGGAAGCCCAGGCTGTGCATGCCGTGTTGCGTGCGCAACTGAAGGCCGCTACGGACAAGTCGGAGCGCGTGAAGATTCTTTACGGCGGCAGTATGAACGCGGCCAATGCAGGCAGCCTGCTGGCCCAGCCCGATATTGATGGTGGCCTGATAGGCGGCGCTTCGCTGAAGGCCCCGGATTTTTTGACAATTATTGCTGCAGCTCAATAAAAACAAGCGCAGCCAGCTATTAATTTAGGAGTAGATATGAACGTTATTCTGACCATCGTCCTCGCAGTGCAAATGCTCACTGCGCTCGGCATGATTGGGCTCATCCTGGTCCAGCACGGCAAGGGTGCGGATATGGGTGCAGCCTTTGGCAGCGGCGGTTCGGGCAGCCTGTTCGGTGCAAGCGGCAGCGCCAACTTTCTGTCACGCACCACAGGTGTCCTCGCTGCAGTGTTTTTTGCCTGCACCTTGTTGCTGGCTTACTTCGGCAACGCGCAGCCTCGCGCTGCAGGTACCAGCGTTCTTGAAAATGCCGTTGTCGCGCCGGCGGCCCCTGTGCCTGCTGCTTCAGGCGCAGCAGCCCAGATACCTGGTACTACTGCACCGGCTGTTGGTAGCACGCCAGCTGCCGCCGTACCAAAAACAGCGGCCTCGGGTGCTGCGCAAATCCCGACGAAATAAGGCTATTTAGCTGCCCTCTCAGGGAGGGCGGCACCTTATTTCAGGGTAAACTCTGAGTCTGTCTGGAAAGCCAAAAAGACCGCAAGGTTTCCTCATGCCATCCAGACATTTGGCCGATTTGGCCAAGAAGAGCGGACGTGGTGAAATTGGTAGACACGCTATCTTGAGGGGGTAGTGCCGAAAGGTGTGCGAGTTCGAGTCTCGCCGTCCGCACCAAGATTTGAAAAGGGTTATTGGGGTCAGGCCTCAATAACCCATACACGGCAAACTGCAAAAGCGGCTTTCCAGAATTTGAATCCACGATGAACCTCGACCAATACCTCCCCGTCCTCTTGTTCATTCTGGTTGGTGTTGGTGTCGGCGTTGTACCGCAAGTGTTGGGACGGTTGCTGGGCCCGGTGAAGCCAGACAGCGAAAAAAACTCCCCCTACGAGTGCGGCTTCGAAGCCTTCGAAGATGCCCGCATGAAATTCGATGTGCGCTATTACCTGGTTGCCATTCTCTTCATTTTGTTTGACCTTGAAATCGCTTTCCTGTTTCCGTGGGCCGTTGCGCTGAAGGACATCGGTGCGGTTGGTTTCTGGTCGATGATGATTTTCCTGGGCATTCTGGTCGTGGGCTTTGTCTACGAGTGGAAAAAGGGTGCCTTGGACTGGGAATAAGAAGAAATCTCCGAGGGCTATCGCGACAGGTTCGCCGCCAACTCCACGATCAAATTCGACGAATAAGGCACGGGTATGTCACTTGAAGGTGTTTTCAACGAAGGCTTCATGACCACGAGTTACGACTCGGTGGTGAACTGGGCCAAGACAGGCTCGCTCTGGCCCATGACTTTCGGTCTTGCATGCTGCGCCGTCGAGATGATGCATGCCGGTGCTGCGCGCTACGACATCGACCGCTTTGGCATGTTGTTCCGCCCCAGCCCGCGTCAGTCTGACCTGATGATCGTGGCCGGTACGCTGTGCAACAAGATGGGCCCGGCACTGCGCAAGGTTTACGACCAGATGTCCGAGCCGCGCTGGGTGTTGTCCATGGGTTCTTGTGCAAATGGTGGCGGTTATTACCACTACAGTTATTCCGTCGTGCGCGGTTGTGACCGCATCGTGCCGGTAGATGTCTATGTCCCGGGTTGCCCGCCGACGGCTGAAGCGCTGATGTACGGCATCATTCAGTTGCAGCAGAAGATCCGCCGCACGAACACGATTGCGAGGGCTTGATGCAGTCTTCGTCTTCGGTTCTGGCAACGCCAGCGTCTGCACCGCAGATCGCTGACACGATCGCCGCGGTGCTTGGCGACAAGGTCAAAAATATCAAGATTGAATTCGGCGAAGTGACGGTAACTGTTGCATCGGTGGATTACCTGTCTTCTGCAACGCTGCTGCGTGACTCCGCGGGTTGCAGGTTTGAGCAACTGATAGACCTGTGCGGCCTGGATTATTCGGAGTACAAGGATGGCCAGTATGACGGGCTGCGTTATTGCGTGGCATCGCACCTGCTGTCCATCAGCCTGAACCAGCGTGTCCGCCTCAAGGTGTTTTGTACCGATGATGACTTCCCCGTAGTGGATTCTGTCAACGATATCTGGAATGCCGCCAACTGGTTCGAGCGCGAGGCCTTCGACCTTTACGGCATCGTGTTTGAAGGTCACAACGATCTGCGACGCATCCTGACGGATTACGGTTTTATTGGTCATCCCTTCCGCAAGGATTTTCCGACCACAGGACACGTTGAAATGCGTTACGACCCTGAGCAGAAGCGAGTGATCTACCAGCCCGTGACGATCGAGCCGCGTGAAATTACTCCGCGTGTCATTCGCGAAGACAACTACGGTGGTGGGCTGCTGTAAGCAGTTTCATAAACATGGCTGAAATCAAAAACTACACGCTCAATTTCGGACCCCAGCATCCTGCTGCACACGGTGTTCTGCGACTGGTGCTTGAGCTGGACGGCGAAGTCATACAGCGCGCTGACCCGCACATTGGTCTTCTGCATCGTGCCACTGAAAAGCTCGCCGAGAGCAAGACCTACATCCAGTCGCTGCCCTACATGGACCGTCTCGACTACGTGTCGATGATGTCCAACGAGCATGCGTACTGTCTGGCTATCGAAAAACTGCTGGGTGTGGATGTGCCTGTACGCGCCCAGTACATCCGTGTGATGTATGCCGAGATAACCCGTCTGCTGAACCACCTGCTGTGGCTGGGTGCGCACGGTTTCGACTGCGGTGCGATGAATATCCTGATTTATTGCTTCCGCGAGCGTGAGGCGCTGTTCGACATGTACGAGGCTGTTTCGGGTGCCCGCATGCATGCTGCCTATTTCCGTCCGGGTGGTGTTTACCGTGACTTGCCGGAAGTCATGCCGCAGTACAAGGTCAGCAAGATCAAGAACGCCAAGGTGATAGCGGCACTGAACGAGAACCGCCAGGGGTCCCTGCTGGACTTCATTGATGACTTCGTGGCCAAGTTCCCCGGCCTTGTTGATGAATACGAAACCCTGTTGACTGACAACCGTATCTGGAAGCAGCGTACCGTAGGTATTGGTGTTGTGTCGCCTGAACGTGCGCTGAATCTTGGCTTCACAGGACCGATGCTGCGCGGCTCAGGCTTCGCATGGGATTTGCGCAAACAGCAGCCTTACGACGTCTACGACAAGATGGACTTCGACATCCCGGTTGGCAAGACGGGTGACTGCTACGACCGTTATCTGGTGCGAGTGGCGGAAATGCGTGAATCAAACCGCATCATCAAACAGTGCGTGGACTGGCTGCGTGTCAACCCCGGACCGGTGATTACCAGCAATCACAAGGTGGCTGCGCCTGACCGTGAATCGATGAAATCCAACATGGAAGAGCTGATTCACCACTTCAAGCTGTTCACCGAAGGCTTCCACGTGCCCGAAGGCGAAGCGTATGCCGCTGTCGAACACCCCAAGGGCGAGTTCGGCATCTACATCGTCAGTGATGGCGCGAACAAGCCCTACCGCCTGAAAATCCGCCCGCCAGGTTTTCCTCATCTGGCGGCGATGGACGAGATGTCCCGTGGCCACATGATTGCCGATGCCGTTGCGGTGATTGGCACCATGGACATCGTGTTCGGCGAAATTGACCGTTAAAAGCATGACTCCCACGATGATTCCAGAACCAACCCCTTTGCGTGCGCTGTCCGAGCAGGCATTCATCCGTTTTGCGCGCGAAGTGGCGAAGTACCCGCCGGATGGCAAGCAATCTGCCGTGATGGCCTGCCTGACCATCGTCCAGGAAGAACTTGGGTTTGTCAGCGCGGCCAGCGAAAAGATAGTTGCCGACTACCTCGGTATGCCGCCGATTGCGGTTCATGAAGTCACGACCTTCTACAACATGTACAACCAGCAGCCTGTTGGCAAGTACAAGCTCAACGTCTGCACCAACCTGCCTTGCCAGTTGCGCGACGGGCAGAAAGCCCTGCATCATCTGGAGCACAAACTCGGTATTTCCATGGGTGAGAGTACGGCTGATGGTTTGTTCACTTTGCATCAGTCGGAGTGTCTGGGCGCCTGTGCAGATTCTCCCGTCATGCTGGTCAATGACCTGACGATGTGCAGCTTCATGAGTAACGACAAACTCGACCAGCTCATTGATGGTCTCCAATCTGCCGAGGCGAAATAACATGACGCTCGCAAGCCCCACAACCAGCGCTGCAGCCCTTGGTGTTCTGTCGCAGTTTGCCGCCACTGGCGTACAGACCTGCTTTCACGGACGGCACATCAATCCGCAAATACTTGCAGATCTTGATGGCAGCAACTGGCGCCTGAAAGATTATGAAGCCCGTGGCGGTTACCAGGCCTTGCGCAAAATACTCGCCCAGGATGGCGGTCCAGGCCTGACACCTGACCAGGTGATTGCAGAAGTAAAGGCTGGCAGCCTGCGTGGTCGCGGTGGCGCAGGCTTTCCGACCGGCTTGAAGTGGAGCTTCATGCCGCGCCAGTTCCCGGGTCAGAAATACCTGGTCTGCAATTCGGATGAAGGTGAACCGGGTACCTGCAAGGACCGGGACATCATGCAGTACAACCCGCACAGCGTGATCGAAGGGATGGCCATCGCTGCTTATGCTATGGGTATCACCGTCGGTTACAACTACATTCACGGTGAAATTTTCGCGACTTACCAGCGTTTTGAAGAGGCGCTAGAAGAAGCGCGTGCCGCCGGCTTGCTCGGCGACAAAATCCTTGGCAGCACGTTCTCGTTTCAATTGCACGCGTCACATGGTTTTGGTGCCTACATCTGCGGCGAAGAAACAGCTTTGCTGGAGTCGCTCGAAGGCAAAAAGGGCCAGCCTCGCTTCAAGCCGCCGTTCCCGGCCAGCTTTGGCCTCTATGGCAAGCCGACCACCATCAATAACACCGAGACATTTGCGGCAGTTCCGTGGATCATCCGCAACGGCGGCCAGGCCTATCTCGAGTGCGGCAAACCTAACAACGGCGGCACCAAGATTTATTCAGTGTCTGGCGATGTCGAATTGCCTGGTAATTACGAAGTGCCCATGGGCACGCCGTTCAGCAAGCTGCTCGAACTGGCAGGCGGCGTGCGCAAGGGTCGTACGCTGAAGGCGGTGATCCCCGGTGGCTCTTCTGCACCTGTGCTGCCTGCATCCATCATGATGGAATGCACGATGGACTACGACTCCATCTCCAAGGCGGGCTCCATGCTCGGCTCAGGCGCAGTGATCGTGATGGACGACAGTCGTTGTATGGTCGAGTCGCTGAAGCGCCTGTCGTATTTCTACATGCATGAATCCTGTGGCCAGTGCACCCCGTGCCGTGAAGGCACAGGCTGGCTTTGGCGCGTTGTAGAGCGCATTCACACCGGTCACGGCAGGCAGACCGATATGGACTTGCTGAACTCCGTTGCCGACAACATCCAGGGCCGCACGATTTGCGCGTTGGGTGATGCTGCCGCGATGCCGGTGCGCGCAATGATCAAACATTTCCGTCATGAGTTCGAAGCCATGATCAAGCCGAAAGATGCTGCCCCAGCAGCGCCGGCTGCAGTGCAGGCCTGACCCCGCGAAAGAAAAATATGGTTGAAATAGAACTCGACGGCCAGAAGGTTGAAGTGCTCGAAGGCAGCACGGTGATGCACGCCGCTGAAAAAGCCGGTACCTACATCCCCCATTTCTGTTATCACAAGAAGCTGTCGATTGCGGCCAATTGCCGCATGTGCCTGGTCGATATCGAAAAGGCACCCAAGCCCATGCCTGCCTGCGCAACGCCGGTAACGCAGGGCATGATCGTCCGCACCAAGAACGACAAAGCCATCAAGGCCCAGCAGGGCGTGATGGAATTCCTGTTGATCAACCACCCACTGGACTGTCCGATTTGTGACCAGGGCGGTGAATGCCAGTTGCAGGATCTGGCGGTGGGTTATGGCGGCAGCGGATCCCGTTACGAAGAAGAAAAGCGCGTTGTTTTCCACAAGGATGTCGGCCCGCTGATCTCCATGGAAGAAATGAGCCGCTGCATCCATTGCACGCGCTGCGTCCGTTTTGGCCAGGAAGTTGCAGGCGTGATGGAACTCGGCATGTCGCACCGCGGCGAACATGCAGAAATTGAAACCTTTGTCGGCATGTCCGTGGACTCGGAACTCTCCGGCAACATGATAGATATCTGCCCGGTGGGCGCGCTGACCAGCAAGCCTTTCCGTTACAGCGCCCGCACATGGGAACTGTCGCGTCGCAAGTCGGTCAGCCCGCACGATTCCACCGGCGCCAACCTGATCGTCCAGGTCAAGAGCAACAAGGTTATGCGTGTTGTTCCCCTGGAGAACGAAGACGTCAATGAATGCTGGATTGCCGACCGTGACCGCTTTTCCTACGAAGCCCTCAATAGCGATCAGCGTCTTACGGCACCTATGCTCAAGCAGGGCGGTGAATGGAAAACGGTTGACTGGCAAACTGCACTGGAATATGTCGCCAATGGCCTGAAGCAGATCAAGACAGACCACGGCGCAGACAGCATAGGTACGCTGGCCAGCCCGCACAGCACACTGGAAGAGCTTTACCTTGCCGCATCGCTGATGCGCGGGCTTGGCAGTGACAACATCGACTATCGGCAGCGCAACGCCGAGTTTGTCGCGTCGCCGGTCATCCGCTGGTTGGGTACATCGATTGCCTCACTGTCCCAATTGCAGCGCGTACTCGTCGTTGGCTCCAACCTGCGCAAGGACCACCCGTTGTTTGCGCAGCGTATCCGGCAGGCTGCGCGCAAGGGTTGCGCCGTCAATATGGTCAATTCAAGTGCCGAGTTCACGGGCGGCGAAGCCTGGGCCATGCCGATTGCCAATGCAGCGCTTGTTGAGGCAGGCTCATGGGCCCAGTCTCTGGCCGACATTGCAACTGCTGTTGCCGCAGACAAAGGTGTGCAGGGGCCGGTATCAGGCCAGGCCAGCGATGCTGCCAAGGCGATTGCCAAATCCCTTTCAGGGGGCGAACGCAAGGCTATTTTGCTTGGCAACGCAGCAGCGCATCATGCCAATGCTGCCAGCCTGCTGGCGCTTGCCAACTGGATTGGTGAGCAAACTGGAGCTACCGTTGGGTACCTGACTGAGGCAGCCAACACGGTTGGCGCCCAGTTGGCTGGCGCGCTTCCTTCCGGCAAAGGCCTCAACGCCGGCCAGATGCTGTCCGGTCGATTGAAGGCGTTACTGCTTCTCAACACCGAGCCTGAATTTGATTCGGCTACAGGTGCAAAAGCCAGCGCGTCGATTAATAGCGCACAAATGGTCGTGACGCTAAGCCCCTTCAAGGCCAACATGGCATTCAGCGATGTGTTGCTGCCGATTGCCCCGTTCACTGAAACGCCGGGGACTTTTGTCAATGCAGAAGGCCGCGTGCAGGGCTTTCACGCGGTCGTCAAGCCGTTGGGCGAAACACGTCCGGCGTGGAAGGTGCTGCGGGTTCTTGCCAATCTCCTTGGTGTGCAGGGCTTTGATTACGAGTCTGCGCAGGATGTGCTCAAGAACATTTCGGGTATTGATGGCACGCAGATCAGCGCAGACAGGCTGGGCAATGCCGGCAATGGAGCCATTACTTTGGGAGATGCGGCAGTTGCTGTTCCCGCCGTTGCTGACATTTACCAGCTTGATGGCATGGTCAGGCGCGCGACGTCGCTGCAACTGACGTCTGATGCACGCCGTGGTCGTGTGCAGGCGGCAGGCGTTGAAGAGGTGGCAGCATGATTGACGCCATTTACGGTTTCGGCCAGGGCCTGATGGGCGGCATCTGGCCCGCTACGGTGTGGCCTGTGCTGTGGACACTTATCAAGATTGTCTGTGTTCTGTTGCCCTTGATGGGCTGCGTCGCCTATCTGACGCTCTGGGAGCGCAAAGCGATTGGCTTCACGCAGATTCGCTTTGGCCCCAACCGTGTCGGCCCATTCGGCCTGTTGCAGCCGATTGCCGATGCTCTCAAGTTGCTGACCAAGGAAATCATTATCCCGACGGCGGCCAGTAAAGGGTTGTTTGTGATGGGCCCCATCATGACCATCATGCCGGCGCTGGCAGCATGGGCTGTGATTCCGTTCGGGCCTGATATCGCACTGGCCAACATCAATGCGGGCCTGCTGTTCCTGATGGCGATTACCTCACTTGAAGTTTATGGCGTGATTATTGCTGGCTGGGCGTCCAATTCCAAATACGCCTTTCTCGGTGCTATGCGCGCATCGGCGCAGATGGTGAGCTACGAAATCGCCATGGGTTTCTGCCTTGTGGTGGTGCTGATGGTCTCGGGAAGCCTGAATATGACGGACATCGTGATGGGTCAGGGCAAGGGTATGGCCGCAAGTTCTGGCTGGACCTTCCTTTCCTGGAACTGGCTGCCGCTACTGCCTATCTTTGTTGTCTACTTCATCGCTGGCCTCGCCGAAACCAATCGCCACCCCTTCGACGTTGTCGAGGGCGAGTCTGAAATCGTGGCGGGCCACATGGTCGAATATTCGGGTATGGCCTTTGCCATGTTTTTCCTGGCCGAGTACGCGAATATGTGGCTGGTCGCTATCCTGGCTGTGCTGCTGTTTCTGGGTGGCTGGTTGCCGCCTGTTGAATTCCTCAGCTTCATTCCTGGCTGGATCTGGCTGGGCATCAAGACTTTTATGGTCGTCACGATGTTCCTCTGGGTACGCGCCACTTTCCCGCGCTTCCGCTATGACCAGATCATGCGGTTGGGCTGGAAGATTTTCATCCCTGTGACCCTTGTATGGCTGGTCGTTGTCGGCGCGTGGATGCAGACCTCTTACAACATCTGGAAATAACTGGAAAAGCTATGACCGCAGTTGCTTCTGTCAAGGATTTTGTTTCGAGCTTCATGCTCACGGAGCTGTTCAAGGGCATGGCCCTGACTGGCAAGTACATGTTCCGTCGCAAGATCACGGTTCAGTTCCCCGAAGAGAAAACACCGCTCAGCCCGCGTTTTCGCGGCTTGCATGCCCTGCGTCGTTATGAAAACGGGGAAGAGCGCTGCATTGCCTGCAAGCTGTGCGAAGCTGTTTGCCCGGCCATGGCCATTACGATCGAGTCCGACGTGCGTGAAGACGGCAGCCGCCGCACTTCGCGCTACGACATTGATCTGACCAAGTGCATCTTCTGCGGCTTCTGCGAAGAGAGCTGCCCGGTCGACTCCATCGTTGAAACCCATATCTTCGAATATCACGGCGAAAAACGCGGTGACCTGTATTTCACAAAAGAGATGCTGCTGGCCGTAGGCGATCGCTACGAAACTGAAATTGCTGCCAATCGTGCAGCTGATGCGAAGTACCGTTAAGCGCTGCACCAGCCCAGTCACAAGAAAGAATCCAACAAAACATGGACGCCAAAACTGGTCTCTTTTATGTCTTTGCCGCGGTGCTGCTGTTTGCAGCCTTCCGCGTGATCACTGCACGCAATCCGGTGCATGCTGCGCTGTATCTGGTGTTGGCGTTTTTCCAGGCAGCCGCTGTCTGGATATTGCTGAAGGCCGAGTTTCTGGCCATCACGCTGGTGCTGGTGTATGTCGGCGCGGTCATGGTGTTGTTCCTGTTTGTCGTCATGATGCTGGACATCAACCTCGATGGCGTGCGCAAAGGCTTCTGGAGGCATTTCCCGTTAGCGGGCTCGGTCGGCGCCATCATTGCCCTTGAAATGTCCTGGGTGCTGATGGGCGGATTCCGGGATCCGCCCAAAGCGGCTGTCTCCGCAGTGGGCCAGATTGGCTCGCAGGTCTCCAATACCAAAGAGCTGGGCAAGCTGCTGTACTCCGAATACCTTTACCCGCTTGAAATCGCTGCGGTCATCCTGTTGGTCGCCATCATTGCGGCGATTGCGCTGACATTGCGGGAACGCAAGGATTCCAAATACCAGAACCCGTCCGACCAGATTCGCGTGAAGAGTACTGACCGTGTCAGCCTGGTCAAGATGAAGTCGGTGGTTGCCGCGCCAGCAGAAGCCGTCGCCGTCGAGGAGAAAAAGGCATGACTCTGACCCTTGGACATTTTCTTTCGCTGGGCGCGATGTTGTTCGCGCTGTCTGTCATAGGCATTTTCCTGAACCGCAAGAACCTGATCGTGCTGCTGATGGCCATCGAGCTGATGCTGCTGGCCGTGAACATGAACTTTGTGGCTTTCTCGTATTACCTCAATGACATGGCTGGCCAGGTCTTTGTGTTTTTTATCCTGACTGTTGCAGCTGCCGAGTCGGCCATTGGCCTGGCCATCCTGGTGCTTCTTTTTAGAAATAAATCGAGCATCAACGTCGATGAACTCAATACGCTGCAGGGTTAAACCGACATGAGCCAAACACTTTCCGCTTCGACCCTGCTGGCTGTTCCGCTCGCGCCTCTGGCAGGTGCCGTGCTTGCCGGCGTCTTCGGTACCGTTTTTGGCGGCAACCTGCTGGGCCGCCGCCTGTCGCATTCATTGACCATTCTTGGCGTACTGGTCGCCTTCATCCTGTCAGCGATGACGCTCAAAAGCGTGGCGGTTGACGGCGCGCGCTTTAATGAAACGCTGTACACGTGGATGACCATTGGCAGCCTCAAAATGGAAGTCGGCTTCCTGGTTGATGGCCTGACGGCGATGATGATGTGTGTGGTGACCTTTGTCTCGCTGATGGTCCACATCTACACCATTGGCTATATGGAAGAAGACGAGGGCTACAACCGTTTCTTCGGCTACATCTCGCTGTTCACTTTTGCGATGTTGATGCTGGTCATGAGCAACAACATGCTGCAGCTGTTCTTTGGCTGGGAAGCCGTGGGCCTGGTCTCTTACCTGCTGATCGGGTTTTATTTCAAAAAGCCGACCGCCATTTTTGCCAACATGAAGGCCTTCCTGGTCAATCGTGTCGGTGACTTCGGTTTTATTCTTGGCATCGGCCTGATTGCAGCCTACGCTGGCACGCTGAACTATGGCGAAGCTTTTGCAAAGGCTGACGACCTGGCCAAACTGAACCTGCCGGGCACCACCTGGATGCTGGTGACCGTGATCTGCATCTGCCTTTTCATAGGCGCCATGGGCAAGTCGGCGCAGTTCCCGCTGCATGTCTGGCTGCCGGATTCGATGGAAGGCCCGACGCCCATCTCTGCGCTGATCCACGCCGCAACCATGGTGACGGCCGGTATCTTCATGGTGGCGCGCATGTCGCCGCTGTTTGAACTCAGCGACGCTGCGCTCAGTTTCATCATGGTGATTGGTGCAATCACAGCGCTGTTCATGGGCTTCCTGGGCATCATCCAGAACGACATAAAACGTGTGGTGGCCTATTCGACGCTGTCACAGCTGGGCTACATGACAGTGGCTCTTGGCGCCTCGGCTTATTCGGTCGCGGTGTTCCACCTGATGACGCACGCCTTCTTCAAGGCCTTGCTGTTCCTTGGCGCCGGTTCCGTCATCCTCGGAATGCACCACAACCAGGACATCCGCTGGATGGGGGGCGTTCGCAAATACATGCCGATCACCTGGATTACCTCGCTCCTCGGATCGCTGGCCCTGATCGGTACGCCGCTGTTTGCAGGTTTCTATTCGAAGGACAGCATCATTGAGGCCGTGCACGAGAGCCACCTCGCAGGTGCCGGCTTTGCCTACTTCGCTGTGCTGGCTGGTGTTTTTGTCACTGCCTTCTATTCATTCCGCCTCTATTTCCTGGTTTTCCACGGCAAGGAGCGTTACGACCAGAACCCGGATGCGCACCATGGCGACCATCATGGTGCGCATGATGATCATGGGCATGTCGAACACCATGACCCGCATGAGTCCCCGTGGGTTGTCACGGTGCCGCTCATCCTGCTGGCCATACCCTCGGTGGTTATAGGTTTCATGACCATACAGCCCATGCTGTTCGGTGAGTTTTTCAAGGATGCGATTTTTGTGAACCTTGAAAAGCACCCTGCAATGGCAGAGCTTGCCAAGATATTTCATGGCCCGGCCCAGATGGCCTTGCACGGCCTGATGACCGCACCGTTCTGGCTGGCCCTGTCTGGTGTTGCCGTGTCTTATTACATGTATATGGTCAACCCGGCGCTGCCGGCAGCCATCAAGCGCATGGCCATGCCAATCTACACACTGCTGGAGAACAAGTACTACCTCGACTGGTTCAACGAGAACGTGCTGGCGCGTGGCGCCCGCATGCTCGGCATGGGCCTGTGGAAGGGCGGTGACCAGAAGCTGATCGACGGTGTGCTGGTCAACGGTTCCTGGAAGCTGGTCGGCTGGGTGTCCAGCATCGTGCGCCGCATCCAGTCGGGCTATATCTACCACTACGCCTTCGGCATGATCATCGGCGTGTTTGTGCTGATGACCTGGTTCGTCTGGCTCAATAAATAAGAACAACAAGGAAAAACAAAAATGGGTTTGTTAAGCCTTGCCATCTGGATGCCGATTGCGTTCGGCATTGTGTTGCTGGCCTTTGGTCGTGACGACCAGGCAAAAAGTGTTCGCTGGATCGCGCTGATAGGCGCCGTTGCCAGCTTCCTGGTCACCTTGCCCCTGTATGACGGCTTCAAGCTGGGCACGTCGGCGATGCAGTTCGTTGAAAAGGCCGAGTGGATACAACGCTTTAACGTCAATTACTACCTGGGTGTAGATGGTATTTCGCTGTGGTTTGTGCTGCTGACCGCATTCATCAACGTGGTTGTCATCATCGCCAGCTGGGAATCTATCACCACGCGTGTGAACCAGTACATGGCGGCCTTCCTGATCCTCAGCGGTCTGATGATTGGCGTGTTCACAGCGCTGGATGGCCTGTTGTTCTATGTGTTCTTCGAGGCCACGCTGATACCGATGTATCTGATCATCGGCGTCTGGGGCGGCCCGAACAAGATTTACGCAGCCTTCAAGTTCTTCCTGTACACACTGCTTGGTTCCTTGCTGATGCTGGTCGCATTGATCTACCTGTACAACAAGTCGGGCGGCAGCTTCGACATCCTGGTCTGGCACAAGCTGCCGCTGGGCAGCACGATACAGACCCTGCTGTTCTTCGCCTTCTTCGCAGCTTTTGCTGTCAAGGTGCCGATGTGGCCGGTGCACACCTGGTTGCCCGATGTGCACGTTGAGGCGCCCACCGGCGGCTCCGCCGTGCTGGCGGCCATCATGCTGAAGCTGGGCGCCTACGGTTTCCTGCGCTTTTCCATGCCTATTGCGCCTGACGCTTCGCGCGAATGGGCCTGGCTGATGATTGCGCTGTCGCTGACGGCGGTGATCTATGTGGGTCTGGTAGCGATGGTGCAGCAGGACATGAAAAAGCTGGTCGCCTATTCGTCCGTTGCCCACATGGGTTTTGTCACGCTCGGTCTCTTTATCTTCAACGACCTGGGCGTCGCCGGCGGCATCGTGCAGATGATTGCGCACGGGTTTGTTTCAGGCGCCATGTTCCTGTGCATCGGCGTGCTGTATGACCGCGTGCATTCGCGCGAGATCGCGAGCTACGGAGGCGTGGTCAACACCATGCCGAAATTTTCCGCGTTTGCCCTGTTGTTTGCGATGGCCAACTGCGGCCTGCCTGCCACCGCCGGTTTTGTCGGCGAGTGGATGGTGATCCTGGGTGCCGTCAAATTCAATTTCTGGGTCGGCTTGGCCTCGGCTTCGGCGCTGATTTTCGGCGCGGCCTATACATTGTGGATGTACAAGCGCGTCTACCTCGGACCTGTCACCAACGATGACGTGAAGGGCCTGACCGACATCAACGCCCGTGAGTTCCTGATGCTGTCCATCCTGGCGGTTGCCGTTCTCTACATGGGCATTTACCCGAAACCGTTCACCGATGTGATGAACACCTCCGTGGCGGACCTGCTCAAGCATGTCGCTGCGTCGAAACTGAACTAATCCAGAGCATCAAGATGATCGACAAACTCTCCTTGATCGCGGTCTTTCCGGAAATCATCCTCCTGGTCATGGCCTGCGTGATTGCGCTGATCGACCTGGGTGTCAAGACGCCACAACGCACGTTGACCTATGTGCTGACCCTGCTGACGCTGGCTGCCGTTGCCGTGATGGAGGCTGCCTATGCCATGGGTGGCCAGACCTTTTACGGGTTCAGCAAGATGGTGGTCATCGACCCCATGGGCGGCTGGCTCAAATGTTTTTCCAGCCTGGCCTTGATGGTCACGCTGGTGTACGGCCGTCCCTATGCCGCTGACCGTGGCATGTTGCGCGGCGGCGAGTTTTTCACGCTGGGTCTTTTTGCCCTGCTCGGCATTTTTGTGATGATCTCCGGCCACAACTTCCTGGTGCTTTACATGGGCCTGGAGCTGATGACCTTGTCCAGTTATGCGCTGGTGGCGCTGCGCCGCGACAACGCCACGGCGACCGAGGCTGCGATGAAATACTTCGTGCTGGGCGCGCTGGCTTCAGGTTTCCTGTTGTATGGCCTGTCGATGTTGTATGGCGCGACCGGTTCGCTGAACATCAATGAAGTCTTTAACGCCATCGCCAGCCGCACCGTCAAGCATCAGGTGCTGGTATTCGGCCTTGTCTTCATCGTCGCTGGCCTGGCATTCAAGTTGGGTGCAGTGCCTTTCCATATGTGGCTGCCCGACGTTTACCACGGCGCGCCAACCGCCGTTACGCTGCTGATTGGTGGCGCGCCGCAACTGGCTGCATTTGCAATCTGCATTCGCCTTCTGGTTGAAGGCATGCTGCCACTGGCCATTGACTGGCAGCAGATGCTGGCGTTGATGGCTATAGGGTCATTGCTGATCGGCAATCTGGCCGCTGTCGCGCAGTCCAACCTCAAGCGCATGCTGGCGTTCTCGACCATCTCGCAAATGGGCTTTCTGTTGCTGGGCCTGATGTCCGGCGTGGTCAATGGCAACCAGCTCAATTCAGAGTCTGCCTACAGCGCTGCAATGTTCTACGCCATCACTTATGTGCTGACAACGCTGGGTGCCTTCGGCGTCATCATGCTGCTGGCCAGGGCAGGGCATGAGTCCGAAGAAATCAGCGACCTTGCGGGCCTTAACCAGCGCAGCCCGCTGTATGCCGGTGTGATGGCGATCTGCATGTTCTCGCTGGCCGGCCTGCCGCCGCTGGTCGGTTTTTATGCCAAGCTGTCGGTGCTGCAGGCGCTGGTCTCTTCCGGCCTGACCAGCTACCTCGTGCTGGCCGTCTTCGCCGTGTTGATGTCGCTGGTCGGCGCGTTTTATTACCTGCGCATCGTCAAGGTGATGTACTTCGACGCACCTCAGGGCGCCAACACACAGGCACTGGTGGCGCCGGCCGACGTTAGGGTGGTGCTCTCCATCAACGGCGCGCTGATACTGCTTCTGGGCATCATGCCGGGCGGCCTGATGACCTTGTGCGCCCAGTCCATCAGCAGCATCGTCAAGACGCTGGGTAGCTGACAGCCTTGCCTGTCGCCGCACAATGACTCAAACTGCTTTTGTGTGGCTGGTTTTGCTGGCAGCCGTGCTGGCAGCCAACCTGCCCTTTATCAGCAACCGGCTGTTTGCCGTGCTGAAGCTGAAGTCACCCAAAAACCTGGCCACACGGCTGGCCGAGATGGTTGTCTGGTATTTTGTTGCAGGTGGCCTGGGCCTGATGCTTGAGCAGAATGTGGGGCAGATCGCGCCGCAGGGCTGGGAGTTTTATGCGATCACTGGCGCGCTCTTCATCACCTTCGCGTTTCCCGGCTTCATTTATCGCTACCTGTTCAGGCACCGGCACTGACAGCGGGATGCGCGATGGACGACAGTTACCCCCACCTGACCGAAACCGCAGTCTCTTCGACTGAAATCCTCAAGGGGCATTTTCTGCACGCCTTTCGCGATACGGTGTTGCTGCCGGATGCCTCGGAGTCGACCCGCGAATACCTGGTACATCCCGGTGCGGTGATGGTTGTCGCGCAGCTTGATGATGGCAGCCTGGTACTTGAGCGCCAGTACCGTTACCCGATGCACCGCGTAATGATCGAGTTTCCCGCAGGCAAGCTCGATGCGGGTGAAGCGTCGCTGGATTGCGCCCGCCGCGAGCTGCTGGAAGAAACCGGCTATACCGCCCGCGAATGGGCCAGGGCCGGCGTGTTGCATCCGGTCATTTCCTATTCAACGGAGTTCATCGATATCTGGTTTGCACGAGGCCTGAGCGGGGGCCAGCGCCAGCTCGATGCCGGCGAGTTCCTGGACGTTTTTACTGCCAGCCCTGCGGAGCTTTCTGCGTGGTGCCGTGATGGACAGGTCACCGATGCCAAGACGCTGACCGGCATGCTCTGGCTGCAGAACGTGTTGTCGGGCGCATGGTCATTGGACTGGCAGACGCCTGCTTAGTGACACCTTGACGATAATCGATACATGAAGGTCCTCAATCTCCAGTGCGCGCACCAGCATTCCTTCGAAGGCTGGTTTGGGTCGGAAGACGACTTCCAGTCCCAGCTGGCCCGAGGCCTGGTCGAGTGCCCGATGTGTTCGGATAAAAGTGTGCAGAAGATGCCCAGTGCCCCGCGCCTGAACTTCGGTGGTCATGCCGCGCCTGCAGTTGCAACTGCGCCAGCATCCGGTGCTGGCGAGCCTGTGCAGACCGCAGTGGCGACAGTCCCGGTCCCGTCCAGCGCCATCAACCCCGAGGCACAAGCCGCTTTCCTGAAGGCCTTGCGCCATGTGGTGGCCAATACCGAAGACGTCGGAGAGCGCTTTGCCGACGAGGCCAGGCGCATGCATTACGGTGATGCAGAGACCCGCAACATCCGCGGCCAGGCCAGCATGCAGGAAACAGTGGAACTGCTGGAGGAAGGCATCGATGTGATGCCGCTTGCGTTGCCCGCTGCGCTGAAAGAAACGCTGCAATAGCCTGCTTGGTGCCTGCGACCAGCGAGGTCACCCGAGCACCGCTGCGAAGCTAAAAGTTAATATATATGTTAACTTTTGGCGCTGTAAGTCAGGCTGAAGACAATTCACCGCTGCTGAATGCCCAAAAACAGCCCCAAAAGGCCCATTTCAGGCATCAAATCGGGCTCCAGACCAATGTGGACTAGCGGGACCTGCTATTAAATCGATAGTGACCGGTGGAGACGTTTCTGCGGTCCCGGATGCCTCAGGGGTACAGGCCGCGCAACTCACGCGTATGCAGGATGCGTTTGCAGGCCACGATGAAGGTCGCTGTCCGCAAGCTGACTTTCTGGTCTTGCGATACCGCCCAGACGGCTGCAAATGCGTGTTTCATGATCTTCACCAGACGGGCGTTGATCTCGTCTTCGTCCCAGAAGAAGCTGGAGAAATCCTGCACCCATTCGAAGTAGCTGACCGTCACGCCGCCGGCATTGGCGATCACGTCGGGCAGCACGAGGATGTTGCGCTCCTGCAGGATGTCGTCGGCAGCCGGTGTGGTCGGGCCGTTGGCGCCTTCAATGATCATGCGGGCCTTGATGCGGCCGGCGTTGCCGGCGTTGATCTGCTGCTCCAGTGCAGCCGGGATCAGGATGTCGCAGTCAACGTCCCAGAACTTGTCGTTGGCAATCACTTCGGCCTCAGGGAAGCCGCCTACGCTGCCGTTTTCTTCGACGTGCTTGAGCAGTGAGGGCACGTCCAGCCCGGCTTCACGGTAGACGGTGCCGCCATGGTCCTGCACCGCTACTATGCGCGCGCCGGCTTCGGCAAACAGCTTGCCTGCCACCCCGCCCACATTGCCAAAACCCTGCACTGCCACGCGCGCACCTGCGATTTCAAGCCCGATGTGATTCGCTGCTTCCACACCAACGGTGAAGACGCCGCGGCCGGTTGCTTCGCGCCTTCCGAGTGAGCCGCCGAGGTCCACCGGCTTGCCCGTGACCACACCGGTCGAGGTCGAACCGGTGTTCATCGAATAGGTGTCCATCATCCACGCCATGATCTGGTCGTTGGTGTTGACGTCGGGTGCCGGGATGTCCTTGTTGGGGCCGATGATGATGCCGATCTCGCTGGTATAGCGGCGCGTCATGCGTTCGAGTTCGCCGCGCGACAGCTTCTTCGGGTCGACGCGTATGCCGCCTTTGGCACCGCCGTAAGGCACATTGACGGCCGCGTTTTTCACCGACATCCACGCAGACAGCGCCATCACTTCAGACAGCGTCACGTCCTGGTGAAAACGCACGCCACCCTTGCCGGGGCCGCGCGAGACGTTGTGCTGCACGCGATAGCCTTCGAAGTGGGCGACCGTGCCGTCGTCCATGTGTATGGGCACATCGACGATCAGTACACGCTTGGGCCGCTTCAGTGTTTCTGCCCAGCGCGCCAGGCTGCCCAGGTGCGGGATCACACGATCCACCTGCTGCAGGTAATTGCCCCAGGGCCCCAGGTTGTCGGCCTCGAGGTAAGAGGGCAGGGGATGGGCGCTGTGGTCTACAGCGGTGGTGGGCGATGCGGATGCCTTGGACATGGAAACTCCTGTTGGGACGCGATAAGCCCTAGCTTAGGATTCCCGCCCGAAAATGTCCAAGGCCGCGTTTTTCAAAAATTATGCAAAAAACGCATGATGATTATATGGCGCCATGTTGCCGCCGGTTTTAATCGAGTTTGGCGCCGGATCTTGTGACGATGTTGGCCCATTTTTCCTTTTCCGACAGGCAGAATTTTGCGAACTCTTCCGGGGTGCTCGCGACCACTTCCGCGCCGGAGTTGCGCAATTGGGCAGACATCTCGGGCGTCCGGAATGTTCGGGCGATTTCCGAGGCGATGCGGCTGGCAATCTCGGGCGGCGTATTTTTCGGTGCCCATATGCCGTACCAGTTCGCAAGCGTGTAGCCGGGCACACCGGACTCGGTGACCGTCGGTGCGTCGGGCAACAGGCTGGATCGCGTCTGGCTGGTCACCGCCAGTGCGCGCAGCTTGCCGCTGCGGATGTGCTGTAGCGACGAGGTCATGGAGTCGAACATCACCTGGACCTGGCCACCGATGAGGTCGGTCAGAGCGGGCGCTGCACCGCGGTAGGGGATGTGAACCATGTAGGTGCCCGTCATCTGTTTGAAGAGTTCTGCCGCAAGATGCTGCGCGCCGCCATTGCCTGAAGACCCGAACGAAAGCTTTCCCGGATTGGCCTTGGCATAGGCGATCAGTTCGCGCACGTTCTTCACCGGAAGCTGCGGGTTCACCATCAGCACCAGGGGAACGCTGGTCAGTTGCGTTACAGGCGTGAAGTCCCTGATCACGTCGAAGTTCAGCTGCTTGAACATGGCGGGGTAGATCACATGCACGGATGCATTCACCAGCAGGGTCTCACCATCGGGCTTCGCCTGCGCCACGGCTGCCGCCCCTATGAGGCTGCCGCCGCCCGGCCGGTTCTCGACAAAGAAGGACTGGTTCAGTCCCTTGCCCAATTCGACGGCGGCCACGCGTGCAATAAGGTCGGCTGGGCCGCCCGCCGGATGCGGGACGATCATCCGCACCGGGTTGGCGGGGTAAGGCCGCGCATTGCCTTGCGCTGCTGCCGGCAGGGCTGCCGAAATACAGGCTGCGGGGATGGCCTGCAGGATGGCGCGGCGGGAAGGAAGGCGAAGACTGTTGGAGTTGCGCATGTGGCCTCGGGTGTTGTGCGTAAAGGGCGACGGCGATGCCCTGCCACCCGGGATGGCAATTCTAGGTGTGGCCTTTCATTTGCCGCAGCGCGCCGGACAACTAGCTGTTATGCCGCTATTGTGTGAACTGCAGCGCTGCCAGACGCGCATAGACACCGCCGCGCTGCACCAGCTCGGCGTGCGTGCCTTGTTCGACCAGCTTGCCGTGGTCCAGCACCACGATGCGGTCGGCCTGCTGCACGGTTGCCAGCCTGTGGGCGATTACCAGCGTCGTGCGGTTGCGCATCGCGGATTCGAGTGCAGCCTGGACCATGCGTTCGCTCTCGGCATCGAGTGCGCTGGTGGCTTCATCGAGTAGCAGCAGTGGCGAGTTTTTCAGCATCGCGCGTGCAATCGCAATGCGCTGGCGCTGGCCTCCGGACAGGCGCACGCCGCGCTCGCCGAGGAAGGTGTCGTAGCCTTCGGGCAGGGCGCTGATGAAGTCATGCGCAAACGCGGCTTTTGCGGCGGCGATGGTGTCTTCGGTCGATGCATCCGGCTTGCCGTAGCGTATGTTCTCCAGCGCACTGGTTGAAAAGATCACGGCATCCTGCGGCACGATGCCGACGCGCTGGCGCAGGTTTTCCAGCGACATGTCGCGGGTGGCAACGCCGTCGATCTCGATGCGGCCCGAGGCCGGGTCGTAAAAACGCAGCAGCAACTGGAACACGGTGCTCTTGCCAGCGCCGCTGGGGCCGACGATGGCCACCGTTTCACCGGGGGCGACGTTGAGGGTGAAGTCCGTCAGCGCAGGCTGCGTTGGCCGCGACGGGTAGTGAAAGTTGACGGCGTCAAACCGGACCGCGCTGCCGTCCTGTGTCACGTTGGCCGGCACCGGGTTGGCTGGCGACATCACGGGCGAGCGCGACTCCAGCAACTCCATCAGCCGTTCACTGGCACCAGCGGCACGCAGCAGGTCGCCATAGACCTCGCCCAGCACGGCTGCTGCGCTGGCCAGGATGATCACGTAGACAACCGTCTGGCCCAGATGGCCCGCGCTGATATCGCCGCGCATGACCGCCTGTGTGCCCTGGTACAGGCCCCACAGCAGCGCTGCAGAAGTCGCAATGATGATGAAGGCCACCAGAGCAGAGCGCGCTTTGGTGCGCCGCACGGCCACGTTAAAGGCATTGGTGGTCGAGACATTGAAACGCATGGCTTCGCGGCTTTCGGCTGTGTAGCTTTGCACCACCGGTATCGCATTGAGTACTTCGGCCGCAATGGCGCTGGAGTCTGCCACGCGGTCCTGGCTGGCCCGTGAGAGCCTGCGCACGCGGCGGCCAAACCAGACGGAAGGTGCGACTATCAAAACCAGCACACCGAGCACCTGGAACATCAGATACGGGTTGGTATAGATCAGCATGACCAGCGCACCCACGCCCATCACCGCATTGCGCAGGCCCATGCTCAAAGACGAGCCGACCACGGTTTGAACCAGCGTCGTGTCGCCTGTCAGGCGGCTCAGCACCTCGCCCGTCTGTGTGGTTTCAAAAAATTCGGGGCTTTGCTGGACCACATGCGAATACACGGCATTGCGCAGGTCGGCTGTGACACGCTCTCCCAGCCAGCTCACCATGTAGAAGCGGCCGGCTGAAAAAACGCCCAGGGCTGCAGCAACTGCAAACAGTTCAAAAAAGTGGCTGCGCAGCGCCACCAGCTGTTCGCCCTTGCCGGCGGCGCTCAGGGTGCCGTTGACCAGCCCACCATCTATCAGACTGCGCAGCGCAATCGGAAACACCAGTGTTGCCACGGCTGCCATGACCAGGAAAAAGCCGGCCAGTGCAATCCTGCCCCAGTAAGGGCGCATAAAGGGCATCAGGCCTGATAGCGAGCGCGGCGAGCCTTTGGCAGCGGCAGCGTCGGGCGATAGGGGGGAAGTAGCCATGAGGCAAGTTTAGCTTTAAATTTGCCGATACAAAGACAGCCTTGACAATATTTGCTTAGGCATGTATTGTTCGCCCCATGACTTCAAACATCAGTTCTTCCAGTCCAACCAATACGGGTAGTGCATTGGCGGATAACTCAAGCCCGGTGGTCGACTTCTACCGCCCTGAAGGTTACAACCCCGACGAAAGCGTGGCCTATTTGATGCGCCGCATCATTTCGGTCGCCAGCCAGCAGATTGAACGCGAGCTGGAACCGGCGGGGTTGACCAATGCACAGTGGGTGCCCCTGCTCAAGCTCCATATGGGGACGGCGTCTACCGTGGCTGAACTGGCACGGTCATGCGAATTGGATGCTGGTTCGATGACGCGCCTGCTTGATCGCCTGGAAGCCAAGCAACTGGTCCGCCGCGTTCGCTCGTCCGATGACCGGCGTGTCGTCAACCTGGAGTTGACCGATGCCGGCCGAGTGGCAGCCCAGGGTATTCCGGGCATTCTTTGTGGCGTGCAAAACGCGCATCTGGAAGGTTTTTCGGCCGAGGAGTGGCAAGTGCTGAAAGGCCTTTTGCGCCGCATCCTGTCTACCGCCCAATCGATACAGAGTGCGGCAGAAAAAGTTGCCGACAAATCCGCTGCCTCCCTTGTTTCTCCCCCTGCCTTTACACCTTCGTCAGCCGATCATGAACAACAAGCCTGAAACCGCGTCTTGCGGCAGCAGCGCAGCAGCCTCTCCACGCGCCACTGGGGCCAATCAAAACCTCCCAGTATGGCGCGCCTCTTTTCGCATGGCCATGGTCGCGGTGGCGGGTGTGGTGGCTGCAGGTGCAATTGCAACCGGCATCGCTGGTTGTGCCGACATGGCTGGCATTGAATCCCGATCCTCGTTGCGTCATGGGGCCTTTGCTGGCCTGCAATCGAACGTATCTGCACTTCCTGCCGCATCAACCATCAGCGCGGAGTGGTGGAGGGATTTTGGCGACGGGCAATTAAACCTCCTGGTCGCGCAGGCGCTATCCAGCAGCCCCAACCTGAAGATCGCCCAGGCACGCCTGGCGCGAGCGCAGGCGGTGATTGAAGTGGCGGATGCAGCAACCCTGCCGCAGGTCAATGCGCAACTGGATGGAACACGACAGCTGTACACAAAAAATGGCCTGGTGCCTGCCCCGCTGGCCGGTAGCATTCGCGAAACCGGAACTGCCCAGTTCAACGCCAGCTGGGAGCTCGATTTTTTCGGCAAGAACCGGGCCGCACTGGATGCCGCGCTTGGCAGCATGCATGCCGCCGAAGCCGATGCCGAAGCCGCCCGCATCCTGCTTGCCAGCAATGTGGTGCGCAGCTATTTCCAGCTGATCCGCCTGAATGAACAGACCGCCGTGGCCAGCCGCACACTTGCGCAGCGCAGCGAGACACTGAAGCTGGTTCAGGACCGCGTGGGTGCGGGCCTGGATACCCGGCTGGAGTTGCGCCAGAGTGAAGGCGGCTTACCCGAGGCCCGCCTGCAGCTGGAGCTCCTGCAGGAGCAGATGGCGCTGACGCGCAATGCGCTGGGCGCGCTGGTCGGCCAGCCCGATGCGGCGTTGAATGCCGTGCCACCTTCGCTAGGCAGTATCAGGAATGTGGCAGCGGCGACGGCGATCCCGGCAGACATGCTGGGGCGCCGTGCCGACATCACGGCTGCACGCTGGCGCGTCGAGGCATCCGTCAAGGATGTTGCCAATGCGAAAACGCAGTTTTATCCCAACATCAACCTCGTCGCGTTTGCGGGCTTCTCCAGCATAGGGCTGAACCGGTTGTTTGAATCCGGCAGCCAGCAGTGGGGTGTAGGCCCAGCCCTGCGCCTGCCGATCTTTGATGCGGGCCGGCTGCGTGCCAACCTGCGTGGCAAGACGGCAGACCTGGATGCCGCGGTTGAAAGCTATAACGCAGCCGTGCTGGATGCTGTGCGTGATGTGGCCGACCAGGTGGCTTCATCGCAGGCCATCGCGCGTCAGCAGGCCCAGCAGCATGCTGCGCAGCAGGCCGCAGAAGGCGCGTATGAGATCGCCTTGCAGCGTTACAAGGCCGGGCTGGGCAACTACCTGAATGTGCTGACGGCGGAGACCAATGTGCTGGCGCAACGCCGCGGCGCTGTGGATCTTTCTGTCCGCGCACTCGACACGCAGGTCGGGTTGATTCGCGCGCTGGGTGGCGGCTATGCGCCCACCCAGATATTGCCGCAAAACGTAGCCGCATCCCATTGAAAAGAACCGAGACAAACCTTCGTCATTCCCGAACAGTCAACGCACAAGCACTCCAACGTCATGAACGCACCTCAAGCTACAGCCACCACCCCTACCGAACCCGTCAAGGGTAACCCGGCCCGCAAAAAAGCCCTCACTGTCCTGGCTGCGGTGGTGGTGGTGTGCGGCCTTGGCTGGAGCGCCTATGGGTACATGGTCGCCAGCCACTACGAGTCCACCGACAATGCCTATGTGCAGGGCAATGTGATCCAGATCACGCCACAGATAGGCGGTACCGTGCTGGCAATCATGGCCGACGACACCGACTTCGTGCAAGCCGGCCAGCCCCTCGTGCAACTTGACCCTGCCGACGCCAGGGTGGCGCTCGACCAGGCTGAAGCGGCACTGGCGCAAGCCGTGCGCCAGGTGCGCGCGCTGTACGCCAACAATGGAACGCTGTCGGCGCAGATCATGCTGCGTGATGCCGATGTGGTGAAAGCACAAAGCGAAATCGCACGGGCCAACGATGACCTGAACCGCCGCCAGTCCCTGACTGGCAATGGCGCCGTGTCGCGTGAAGAGTTGGGCCACGCTGAAACTCAACTCGCCAACGCGAGGAGCGCTCTCGCTGCAGCGCAGGCCGGCGTGGTGGCTGCCCGTGAACAGCTCGCCAGCAATCAGGCGCTGACCGAAGGCACGAGTGTCGAGCAGCACCCTGGCGTACTGATGGCTGCCGCCAGGGTGCGCGAAGCCTTTCTGGCCACGCAGCGCGCTGCCATGCCTGCACCCGTCGATGGTTATGTTGCCAAGCGCACTGTGCAACTGGGTCAGCGTGTCGCTGCCGGTACGCCCATGATGTCCATCATCCCGCTCAAGCAGGTGTGGGTGGATGCCAACTTCAAGGAAGTGCAACTGCGCAATATCCGCATCGGCCAGCCCGTCACGCTGATGGCTGACGTGTATGGCAAGAAGGTGGAATACAAAGGCACCGTTGCTGGTCTGGGCGCTGGTACCGGTGCTGCTTTCTCGCTGTTGCCTGCCCAAAACGCCACCGGCAACTGGATCAAGGTGGTGCAGCGTGTTCCGGTTCGCATCACGCTGGATCCCAAGCAGATGGAAGCCAATCCTTTGCGCGTCGGTCTTTCGATGGATGCAGAAGTGGATGTGAGCAACAAGGACGGCAAGATGCTGGCCGATGCCCCTCGCCCCGCAGCCAAGGCTGAAGTGCATGCCTACGGCGTGCCCGGTGATGCGGCAGACCAGGACGTCAAGCGTGTGATTGCCGCCAACATGGGCAAAGCCAACGTCGCCGCCACCGCAGGCAAATCCGGTGCTGCAAAAACCGGCGCAGGTGCGAGCCTTGCCAAGGCTGCGGTGGTGTCCAGGCCCGGCACGGTTACTTCGACATTCTGAGCGCGCCTGCGCTGATTTTTCGTTCCCCGCTTTTCCTTTCAGGCATTCATGGCCACAGCATCTACCACCGACAAAGCCGCCGAGCCTGCGGCAAACAAACCCTACGAGCACATCGAGCTTGAGCCGTTGACCGGCTCGGCCCGCATGTGGGGCACGCTGGCGTTGTCAGCGGCGACTTTCATGAACGTACTTGATACGTCAATCGCCAACGTGTCTTTGCCGGCAATTGCCGGTGATCTCGGTGTCAGCCCCAATCAGGGGACCTGGGTTATCACGAGCTTTGGTGTGGCCAATGCGATATCGGTTCCGCTGACAGGATGGTTGTCGCAGCGCTTCGGCCAGGTTCGCCTCTTCATGGCCAGCGTGATCCTGTTTGTGATCAGTTCCTGGCTGTGCGGGCTGGCCCCGAACATGACGACGCTGATTGCTTTTCGCGTCCTGCAGGGGCTGGCGGCAGGCCCACTGATCCCGTTGTCGCAAACCCTGCTGCTGTCGAGTTACCCGAGAGCAATGGCCGGACTGGCGATGGCGCTGTGGTCGATGACCACGCTTGTTGCGCCAGTGCTTGGACCACTGCTGGGGGGCTGGATTACCGACAACATTTCATGGCCGTGGATTTTTTACATCAACATACCGGTTGGTGTTGCAGCGTCCTTCATGATATGGAAGATTTACCACAAGCGCGAAAGCCAGATACGCAAGCTGCCGATTGATTCTGTCGGGCTGGCACTGCTGGTACTGTGGATAGGTGCGCTCCAGATCATGCTCGACAAGGGCCAGGAACTCGACTGGTTCCACTCCGGTGAGGTGGTGGCGCTCGGTGTCGTCGCGCTGGTGGGTTTTATCGCTTTTGTGATCTGGGAACTGACCGAAGAACATCCGGTGGTGGACTTGCGGCTTTTCGCGCGCCGCAATTTCTGGGCTGGTGCGTTGGCCCTGTCGATTGGTTATGGACTCTTCTTCGGCAATGTCGTGGTGCTGCCGCTCTGGCTGCAGCAGTTCATGGGCTATACCGCGACACAGGCCGGCATGATCATGGCGCCAGTCGGCCTGATGGCGCTGGTCTTCTCGCCGATAGTCGGCAAGAACATCCACAAGGTTGATCCACGGCGCATGGCGACGTTCGCCTTCCTGACCTTTGCGCTGGTACTGTGGATGCGTTCGAACTTCAACACGCAGGCAGACTTCTGGACCATCATGATCCCCACCATCATCCAGGGTGTGGCGATGGCCTTCTTCTTTATCCCGCTGGTGACCCTGACCTTGTCGGGCATCTCGCCGGACAAGATCCCGGCCGCATCGGGGCTGTCGAACTTCGCGCGTATCACGGCGGGTTCTTTCGGCACCTCGATTTCGACCACGGTCTGGCAGGACCGGGCGGCCATGCACCATGCGCACATCACCGATGCGGTCAACACCGGCAGCGCTGCGGCCAATGGCGCCATTTCGGGCCTCGGCAGTGCGGGGCTCACGCCTGACCAGGCACTGGGAACGATCAACCGGCTGGTGGACCAGCAGTCCTACATGCTGGCCGCATCTGATGTTTTTTACGTGTCTGCGCTGATCTTCCTGGCGCTGATTCCGCTGGTCTACCTGGCACGTCCCGCCAAAGGCGGGGCAGGCAGTTCGGATGCAGCGGCCGGCGCACACTGACACGCTGTCGGGCGACAGCAGCAGTCGCCACTGCGGCTGAATTGTGAGACAGTTGGGGTCATGGAATTAAATCTGGCCGTTCCGTCCCCTCTGCAGTATTTCGCCAGCCTTGTCCAAAGCGACGAGCACTTTCCCTTGCTGGAGGCTGCCGTCAGCCTGGCGCAGGACGAATATCCCGACCTCGACGTGCAGCAGGTGCTGGGCGATGTGGACCAGTTGATGGCCCGCCTCAAGCGCCGCCTTCCCGCTGACGCATCTGCGCTGCAAAAACTCCGTCTGCTGAACCAGTTCTTCTTTCACGACCTGAACTTTGGCGGCAATATCAATGACTACTACGACCCGGACAACAGCTACCTGAATGCGATGCTGAAGACGCGCCGCGGCATACCCATAACACTGGCTGTGTTGTGGCTGGAGCTAGCCGGTGGCCTCGGCCTGAATGCCCGCGGTGTGGCCTTTCCCGGGCACTTCATGGTGAAGGTGAATTTGCCCAAGGGCCAGGTTGTGATCGACCCTTTTACCGGGCAATCACTGAGCCGGGAAGAGTTGTCAGAGCGGCTGGAACCCTTCCGCCAGAAGAGCCGGCTGGAGGAAGAGTTTGAAATGCCCATAGGCCTTTATCTGCAATCAGCCGCCCCGCGTGAAATCATTGGCCGGATGCTGCGCAACCTGAAGGAAATCCACAAAGGGCAGGAGGACTGGCAACGGCTGATTGCGGTTGAAGACCGTTTGATCGTGCTGCAACCCGACGCCTGGCCTGAGTATCGCGATCGCGGTCTTGCCTGGGCTGTGCAAGGGCACGCTGAAAGGGCTGTGCCCGATCTGGAAAAATACCTGGAACAGGCAGAAGACGCTGACGATATGGATTCGGTCGCCAAGCGCCTGGAGCAACTGCGGCGCGAAACCAGCTAGTCTCGCGAAAGCGAACGTGGGGGCGATATTCAGCTTGGCGCGCGTTTCAGGAACTGCGGTATCTGCAGTCCGTCGATTGAATTGACATTGCGCGTCAACGCGGGCCTTCCGCTGGCCATGACCGGCGAGCTGCCGAGTCTGCTGCTGCCATGGACGGACAGGCGGCCACCGTGAACCAGGGATTCCTGAGCCGGCACGAGGCTGTCGGGCAACGAGCTTCTCACGGCCTGCGCTGCTACGGGGTGGCGTGCCGGGTTGGCAGGAACTGCCACTGGCGTGATTCTGGGCACCGCCGTGACCGCCTTGACGTCAAGTCCCGTCAGTGACTGGCGAGCTGCCTGCTCGACGGGCCTGCGCACCTGCTGCGCAGCCGGCGCCAATGGCAGCAGGGAATCATTGGCCGCTTGTAGTGGATAGAGCTGGGATTCGAGCCAGCTGAGGATAGGTTCCCACTGCTGCAGGTCTGTGGCGGCGACCTGCTTGGGCAGGTCAAAGATGGTCAGGCCGCGTTCCAGGCTTTTGACGTATAGCTGGGTTTCACGCAGGGCACCCAGAAAGGGCACACCGAGGTTCTCGGACCAGTCCTTGAGTGTTTGCGTTGCGTTGGTACGGCTGTCGATACGCATGCCTATGGTGACCAGTTTGCAGCGGCCGCTGGCGACACGCGGCATGGCCATCAATTCGGCATGGCAGGCAGCCGCCGATTCGCGGTCAAACATCGAGTTGCAGACCGGCATGACGATGGCGTCAGCAAACATCACGACGCGCGCCAGTTCAAAGCCATGCATACCGCCGGGTGTATCCAGGACAACATGGGTGATGCCCGTCGGTACGCGCAGCATGTTCTTTTGGTCAACTGCCCACGGTGCAATGACGGGCAGCGAGGGGTCGCGGCGTTTAAGCCATGTGCGTGCAGATTGCTGGCGATCAACATCGCCCAGCATCACGGAACTGCCATGACGCGAGCACCAAGCCGCGATGTGTGCCGCGAGGGTACTTTTACCGCTACCGCCCTTGCGGTTGACAACTGCGATGACTGGCATGGATGTTCCGTAAGCAAATCGAAACTACAGTTTGATACAAATTTCGTGCCATGTCCAGCGGCCCCAGCAACGGCAGGCGCGGTTAGCTAGGGTTTTTGTAGCAAAAAGACCTCAATGGAGGCCTTTTTGTCATATTTCCGCCTTAAAGGCGAAAGTGGTGCTTTCAGGCGACCAATACCGGCGCGCTTTCCCCACGCTCGGCAATGACGCCAATCTCATAAACCTTTTCGCCGGCATCGGCCAGGGTTTTCGCTGTGGCTTTTGCATTGGCTGCATCCACGACGACCACCATGCCTATGCCGTTGTTAAAGGTGCGGTTCATCTCGGAATCGTCGATACCCGCTGTCTTTTGCAACCAGGCGAAGAGTTCGGTCTGCGGCCAGCTGCCTTTTTTCAGATGAGCCGCTGTTCCTTCAGGCAGTACGCGGGGAATGTTCTCCAGCAGTCCGCCACCGGTGATGTGCGCCAGCGCCTTGATGGGGTGTGCCGCCAGCGCCGCCAGCACATTTTTGACATAGAGGCGGGTTGGCTCCATCAGTGCCTGCCTGAATGGCTTGCCATCGAGTTTTTCGGGGGCGCTGCTGCCCGCGCGTTCAATGCACTTGCGCACCAGGCTGAAACCATTGGAGTGGACACCGCTGCTGGCCAGGCCCAGCACGACGTCGCCGGGTTTGACTTCCCTGCCAGTCAGAATTTTTGATTTTTCCACCGCGCCCACGGCAAAACCCGCCAGGTCGTATTCGCCTTCTGGGTACATGCCCGGCATCTCGGCCGTTTCGCCGCCAATCAGCGCGCAACCGCTGAGCTCGCAGCCTTTGGCGATACCGCCGACAACAGCTGCGGCAGTATCCACATCCAGCTTGCCGCAGGCAAAGTAATCAAGGAAGAACAGCGGTTCGGCGCCTTGCACCAGCACGTCGTTGACGCTCATGGCGACCAGGTCTATACCCACCGTGTCATGCATGTTCCACTCGAAGGCCAGCCGCAGCTTGGTGCCTACACCGTCGGTGCCGCTGACCAGCACCGGCTCCTTGTAGCGCTTGGGCACTTCAAACAATGCGCCAAAACCGCCTATGCCTGCCAGCACGCCCTCACGTATGGTTTTTTTCGCGAGAGGCTTGATGCGCTCGACCAGGGCATCGCCCGCATCGATATCAACGCCGGCGTCTTTGTAGGAAAGGGGGGTGTTCGTCATGTAGGGGTCTTGGGCAGCGGGTGGATGTCGGGGTGGTTGGGCGTTGCAGGGTGTCTGGCGGTGCCGCAAGCCCGATAGAATCAAGTTCCGATTCTAAAGGCTCTGCGAAGGACCTTCTCTTGGCTTTTCAGGTCCCCCGGGCCCTTTGCGGGCCTCTTAAGGTTTATCCGGGCAAGTCCCCTTCAGGGCTTTAAAAGGCTTATGCAATTCACCCACACCCAAAAACGCGCGTCGGCCTGGGGCCTGATTGCCGCACTGGTGGTTCTGGCACTCTGGCTGCTGGGCCCGGTGCTGACGCCGTTTGTGGTTGCCGCCGTGCTGGCTTATGCCCTGACGCCATTGGTCAACCGCATGGACCGCATGTTCAGGGGCCGCATGCCGCGGGTGGTTGCCGTTGTGCTGGTCGAGCTGCTTTTTGTGCTGGCACTGTTGGGCCTGCTGTTGCTGATCGTCCCCATTATGGCGAAGGAACTGCCGATGATGCGCGAGCAGATCCCGGGTCTGGCTGACCGGCTCAACACCAGCCTGTCGCCGTGGCTGACGCAGTTCGGTATCAATGCGACGCTGGACGTGCCCGGCATCAAGGCTTTCGCCCTCAAATACCTCAATGCCAATTACGAAGATGTTTTCGGCTCGTTGATGTCGTCGCTCAAGCTGGGCGGCAGCGTCGCCCTGGCCGTGATCGGCAACGCAATGCTGATTCCCGTCGCGCTGTTTTACCTGTTGATGGACTGGGACAGGTTTGTCAGTCGCCTGCTGGAACTGGTGCCACTGAATATGCGTGAATCGGTAGACAGCTTTACGGCAGAGGCTGATTCGGTGCTGGGCCAGTACCTGCGTGGCCAGTTACTGGTGATGCTGGTGATGGCCGCGTTTTATGCGATTGGCCTGGCCCTGTTCGGCCTGGATCTGGCGCTGCCGATCGGCGTGTTTACCGGCCTGGCCATGTTCATTCCATACGTCGGCTTCGGCATAGGTTTGATCCTTGCCGTGCTGGCCGGCCTGCTGCAGTTTGCCGGGCTCAAGGTGCTGGTGATGGTCGGTGTGGTGTACGGCGTTGGCCAACTGCTTGAAAGCCTGTACCTGACGCCGCGCCTGGTCGGCGAGCGAATAGGCCTGCACCCGCTGGTGGTGATTTTTGCGTTGCTGGCCTTCGGCCAGCTCTTCGGTTTCGTCGGCGTGCTGGTGGCCTTGCCTGCCAGTGCGGTGTTGCTGGTGGCGATACGCCGCATACGTGCGCGCTATATGGCCAGCAAACTGTACAGGGGTTAGGCAACGATGGCTGGCATGAAGCAGATCGCGCTCGATATCGGGCTGGCTTCTGTTCCGTCGCTCGCCAATTTTTTTGCCGGCCCCAATGAGGTGGCGCTCAAGCATCTTGAGTTGTGGGCAGGCAATAGCCTGCGCTCGCCTGTACCTACCTATCTGTGGGGTGCAACCGGCAGCGGTAAAACCCATCTGCTCAAGGCGGTGGGTGAGGCATTGCGTGAGCAGGGCGCGCGCATCGGCTGGCTGGACGCTTCCATGCTTGAGCCGCCGTCATTCGATGACCGTTGGGCCGGTGTCATCCTGGACGAATGCCATCTCTACACCGCCGTGCAGCAACAGGCGGCGTTTAACTGGTTCGTCAATGCCCTGAGTTCGGCAGATGGCCATCCCCGCTGGGTGCTGGCGGCCGGAAATCTGCCGCCCGCCGACCTGAACCTGCGTGAAGACCTGCGTTCGCGCCTGGGCTGGGGCCACGTGTTCGAGCTGCATGCACTGACCGAAACCGAGCGCCGCTCGGTGTTGCGGCGCGAGGCCGATGCGCGCGGTGTATTCCTCAGCGATGAGGCAATGGATTTCATGCTGACCCGTTTTTCCCGCGATCTGAGCAGCCTGATGCAACTGCTGGACCAGCTTGACGGGTATGCGTTGCAAACCCAGCGCGCCATCACCATTCCGCTTATCAAGGCGATGCTGGAGAACGAATGACAAGCAAAGATAAAGAAGGTGTGCGCCGCGCCGGGCCGCCCCAAGCAAGCACGAACCCTTCGGGGGGCAGCGTATTACGCGAAGTGAAAAGCGTGGGGGCTCGGCGAATTGCCTTGTTTGATCTGGATCACACGCTGATCCCGATGGATTCCGATTACGAATGGGGTGAGTTCACGATTGCCGAAGGCTGGTGCGACAGCACAGAGTTCAAGCGCCGCAACACCGAATTTTTTGAACAGTACCGCGCCGGCACGCTCAATATCGATGAGTATGTACGTTTTGCCACGCAGGCCATTTGCGAGAAAGGTGCCGAAGCTGCCGCTGCGGGTCACGCGCGTTTCATGGCATCCGTTATTGGTAAAAACATCAAACCGCAGGCGCTTGATCTGGTCAGCGGTCATCGGGAGGCTGGCGATGAGGTCGTCATCGTGACTGCCACCAACGAATTTGTGACCCGCCCCATCGCCACCGCTTTCGGCGTGAAAGAACTCATTGCCGTTGAACTGGTTCGGGATGCGTCAGGCTGGTTTACAGGCGGCATCAAGGGCACGCCCTCGTTTCGTGAAGGCAAGGTGACGCGGGTGCAGGCCTGGCTGGCCGAACGCGGGCTAGGCTGGGACGATGTGGAAACCACCTTCTACACCGACTCCATGAACGATCTGGCGCTGCTGGAAAAAGTCACGCACCCGGTAGCCACAAACCCGGACGCGCGCCTGCGTGCACTGGCGAAAGAGCGTGGATGGCGCATACTTGACCTGTTTATCTAGTTACTCATGATTAAAAAATTTATCGACAAGCTGTTTGGCAAGGCAGATACCCCGGATAGCGCCCCCAAACGGGTCAAAAAATCGCCCTACGGAACCCGCCAGGACATAGGCGTCAAGGAACACGGCATCAATTCCAAGCTGGTGGACGAACGGGCATGGGATGTCGTCCACACGTTGAAGGAGGCCGGCTTTGAGGCTTACATAGTCGGCGGTGCGGTGCGTGACCTGCTGGTCGGCCTGCGCCCCAAGGATTTCGATGTGGCGACGGATGCCACGCCGGAGCAGGTCAAGCAACTGTTCCGCCGGGCCTTCATCATCGGCCGGCGCTTTCGTATCGTGCATGTCATTTATGGCCGGGGCCGTGAGCATGAAGTCATTGAGGTATCTACCTTCAGGGCACACCTGGACAGCAGCCTGGCAGAGCAGGTTGGCGGCAACGAGCGCACCAGCAAAAGCGAGCTGGCTGGCATGAAACACGCAGTCGATGCCTCCGGGCGCGTGCTGCGCGACAACGTCTGGGGCCCGATGGAGGAAGACGCTGCGCGGCGCGACTTCACCATCAACGCGATGTACTACGACCCTGAAACTCAGATCGTGGTCGACTATCACAACGGCATTCGCGATGCGAAGAAAAAAATCATACGCATGATCGGCAACCCGGCCGTGCGTTACCGCGAAGACCCGGTGCGCATCATTCGCGCCGTTCGTTTTGGTGCCAAGCTGGCGGCGCTGGGGTTCAAGTTTGAAGACAAGACCGTCGCGCCGCTCAGCCAGATGAAGGGCTTGCTGGCCGATGTGCCGCAGTCGCGCCTGTTCGATGAAATGCTCAAACTGCTGCAGACCGGCCATTCGCTGGCCAGCATCGCGCAGCTCAAGACACTTGGCCTGAACACCGGCATCTACCCGTTGCTGGATGTGGTGGTCGAGGCCGCCGATGAGCCTTTCCTCAATCTGGCGCTGAAAGATACCGACCGCCGGGTCGGTGAAGGAAAGCCGGTGGCACCGAGCTTTTTGCTGTCATGTGTATTGTGGGTCGATGTGCGCGATGGCTGGGATAAGAGGCGCAAGCAGGGCGAGCACACCATGCCGGCGCTGCAGGATGCGATTGACGATGCCTTCAACGCGAAGATTGGCGATGTCTCCGGCCGCGGCAAGCTCGGCACCGACATGCGCGAGATCTGGACCATGCAACCGCGCTTCGAAAAGAGGGTGGGCGCTTCGCCCTATTCGCTGCTGGAGCAGCCGCGTTTTCGCGCCGGTTTTGACTTCCTGCGCCTGCGCGCACAGACCGGTGAAATCGGTCCCGAACTGGCCGAGTGGTGGGAGAAGTTCAGCACCGCGTATGACGACGAACGCCACGCGATGATCGAGGCGGTGCGGCAGGAACAAATGCAGAAACCGCAGCAGCCCCGCGTGCGCGTCAAGCGCCCCGATGCGGACAACGCGACGGCCATGTCTGCAGCTTCCCCGCCAGAGGCTGGCCAGCACGAGACAGGCGATGGGCAAGAGGGCGCTGCACCAGCCCGCAAACGCCGCCGCAGGCGCAAGCCTGCCAGCCGTGCAGCAGGTGGTGCCGCCGATGGGCAGGGCGATGCATTGCCACCGGACGGGGCCTCCGGCGCCTGAGGCTTGGCCAGACGTGGGCGGCCGCAATTCCGTCAAAGCCCATATCGGATTGGGCGCCAATCTGGGCAATGCCGCCGACGCATTCCGGGCAGCGCTTGCAGCAATCAATACGCTGCCCGAAACAGCGGTGCGTGCTGTTTCAAGCCTTTACCAAACCGCGCCGCTTGAAATCGAAGACGGCGATGCCGGTGATGACTACCTCAATGCGGTGGCTGAAGTTGAAACCACACTGACGGCGCCCGAATTGCTGTCGCATCTTTTGCGGCTGGAACTGCAGGCAGGTCGTGAACGGCCTTACCGGCATGCACCGCGCACGCTGGATCTTGATTTGCTGATGTACGGCAGTGCCCAAATGGCGTCGCAGCAGCTGATGCTGCCGCACCCGCGCATGATGCAACGGGCATTTGTGCTGGTGCCACTGGCAGAAATTGCGCCGGGGCTTGTCAGCGCTGCGCAGTTGCAGGCCGTGTCAGGTCAGGCCATAAAGCAGGCTGGCAAGCTTCAGCCGGCTTAAGTGACTGGCTATTGCTCAGGGCGCAAGCCGCTCGCGCAGCCAGCCGCCATCGTTCTGCAAGGTGTAGCGGAGCCTGTCGTGCAGACGGCTTTTGCGCCCCTGCCAGAACTGCCAGTTGTCGGGCTTGAGGCGATAGCCGCCCCAGTTGGGTGGGCGCGGCGGGTTCAGCAGGAATTTTGCGCCGTATCGGGCTGCGTTGGCCACCAGCACGTTGCGGCCACTGATCACTTCGCTTTGCGGGCTGGCCCAAGCACCTATGCGTGAGTCCAGCGGCCGGCTGTTGAAGTAGGCATCACTTTCCTCTGCGGACACTTTTTCCACCGTGCCTTCAATGCGCACGGTGCGCTCCAGCTCGACCCAGTGGAACTGCAGCGCTGCGAAAGGGTTGCTGGCCAGATCCTGGCCCTTGCGGCTGTCATAGTTGGTGTACCAGTCCAGACCGCGTTCGTCATAGCCCTTGATCAGCACGATGCGGGTTGATGGGCGCAGGTTGCTGGCAACCGTAGCCAAGGTCATCGCATTCGGCTCGGGCACTTGTGCCGAGATGGCCTCCTTGAGCCACTGGTCGAACTGCCTGAGCGGGTCGGCCTGCGAGGCCTCCTCGTTGAGTTCGGCCCGCTCGTAGCTTTTACGCAGGGCGGCAATGGAGGAGGAGAGGTCGGCCATCACCGGAGTATAAGGACCGCCCGGTGCGTGCGGTCTTCAGGGCCGCGCCAGCCGCAGCAGCTTTTCCAGTGCGCGGTCGTGTATGCCGAGTTCGCGCAGCTTGTCATGGGTCAGCTGTGCATAGTCGCGTGTTGTGCCGTAGCGCCCGCAGGAGTCCGAAAAAATCTGCCGGTAGGTGTCGTCGCTGAGCACCCCGGTGTGGTTGGGGCTGCGTTTGGACAGCGTGAAAGCGAGCGCCTTCACGTCGCCTTTGGCCGTGCTGCAGCGCAGCCACTTGGGGTCGTACACGCCATTGGGCATTTCGCGCTCCCATAGCGCGGGCAGCGATTCGGCCGCGACTGCGCGGGGAATGCGGTAGGCCACGCCCCTGCAACTGCCGCCGTGCAGCAGGCCGAAGACCAGACCGGGGCATTCCGGCGTTCCGCGGTTGACGCGGCTCCACATCTTCAGAGCCCGGTGATAACCATGAATGGTGGCAAATCGCTGCTCCGAAAACTCGAACTCCTGCCGCCAGATCAGTGACGCGTAGCCGAATATCCACAGGTCGCTGCGCCCACCCCATTCGCGCCTGACGGCATCGAGCATGCGTGCCGGATTGCGCGGGTTGACTGTTGTCGCGGAAGCGCTGGTGTGCGGTGTTTTTGCCACCGTGCCACTTTACAATGCGCGGAGATTTTTAACAGGCAAGGGTGTATATGTTTTCCCAGGACGATGACGGCCACGGGCTGGTACTGGCAATTGTTTTTGGCTTGATCGCCCTGGTGATGACCGTGCTGCTCGGCCTGGTGATTCACCAGCGGGGTCGCACCGCCCCACCGCCCGCCAAAGCGGCTGCAATCGCGGTATCGCCCGCAGTCATTGCAGTTGCCGTGCCGGTCAGTGCGGCGAGTGCTGCCAGCGCCGCGCAGGAAGCATCCGATGCCGCGAGCATCAAGGTGGAAAACGGTGTCGTCCGGTTTTATTTCGCGCCCGGCAAATCAGACCTTGCAGCGGGCGCGGCAGATGCACTGACTGATGTGGTCAAGGCCGCGAAGGCCGGCAGCAAGCTGGCCATTTCCGGTTTTCACGATGCGACCGGCAATGCGGCCAAAAATGCGGAGCTCGCAAAGCAGCGCGCGACGGCCGTGCGCGATGCGCTGAAAGCCGCAGGCGTGTCCGACTCACAAATGCAGCTGAGGAGGCCTGAGCAGACAGAGGGCGCCGGCAGCAACGCCGAATCGCGCCGGGTCGAGGTCGCGCCTCAATAGACGCCGGATTTTTGCGGCGGCTTACCCGGCCGCCTTCGGTTGTTTTCTAACCGCCTAATTGCGCGCTGAGTCCGCTTGCCGCTTTCAACAGCTTCTTGCGTACACCGGCATCCTTGCGCGGATCAAAACGAGAGGTCGGGCCTGACAGGGTCAACGCACCAACCAGACCCGAGAAAGCCCGAACAACCGGTAGTGACATCGAAGAAGTTTCATCAGGCCCTACGTTGGATGAGTAGGTGATGTCTTCATCGGCCAGCCGCTCCGGCACGGGCGTGGCGTCCAGCATGAACTTCCGAAAAACCTGGCCCGTCGCCGAGTCGTCAATCGGCAGGCGGCTGCCTGGCTGCACGCTGACGCGCAGCGAGTAGGGCGAATCCACCCGGTACAGGCACAGCCGTTTTCCGTTGTCGTAGACATAGAAGGAGGCGCTCTCGTTGGTCGTCCCCGACAGTTTTTCGAGAACCGGCATGACGTGGTCGCTGAGGTTGAGCGAACGCTCATAGGTTCGCCCCAACACCGAAGCCCGGGCTCCCAACTGGTATTTGGCATCGCCTGTCCTGACGATGTAGCCGCTCTTTTCAAAAGACAGCATGTAGCGGCATATCACGCTCTTGAAGAGGCCTGTCTGCTCTTCCAGTTGCGTCAGGGTCCGGCTGCCGCCGCCTTCGGCAAAGGCGTCAAGAATGCTTAGCGCGCGGTCCACAGCGGCGACGGAACGGTCTACTGGGGCTTTAGGCATAGGGGTCCATCGGTATTTCCGGGCGAAGTTTAGCACTGGGGTTTTCACCAGCGTTGTTGTGCTTGCTTACCAAATCATAATTTGGTTATGATTTGGTAGGTATCGACATCAAGCAGTGAAATTGCGAAAGGCGAGAGATGACCAGCTATTCCCCGGTAACAGATGCCAGCGCCTGGACGGCGGCCCAGACGCAGCATGATGAATCATGGATTTACCGTTTCAGCCCGGAGGCCATCGAGGAGCTGGATGCTGCGCTGGCCAAAGTCAGGCACCTCGCCATCACCGACATACGGCGTGAGGACTTCCCCCTAAACAGCGTTGCGCAAGACCTGAAGAAGGTGGCCGAGCAGGTCGAAAATGGCATAGGCATGGCAGTGCTCCGCGGCTTGCCCGTATTGAATTATTCCAAGGACGATGCATCGCGCATCTACTGGGGCATTGGCCAGTACCTCGGACGTCCGGTGACGCAGAACTCGCGTGCTCACCTGCTTGGCCATGTGCGCGATGAGGGTGTTGCCTACGGACACAAAACACGCGGTTACAACACCTCTGCCAAGCTGAACTTCCATACCGACAACTGCGATGTGGTGGGGCTGCTGTGCCTGCGGGTGTCACAAACCGGCGGCCTCAGCCGCATTGCGAGTTCCACGTCCATATACAACCACATCCTGAAACAGCGGCCCGACCTGCTGGATGTCCTGTTCGAGGGTTTTTATTACGACCTGAAGGGTGAGCACCTTCCCGGCCGTACGGAACTGTCCGATCACCGCATCCCCGTCTTCAGCCTTTGTGAAGGCAAGCTCAGCTGCCGTTACCTGCGCAACGCCATCATGCCGGCCTTTGAGAAGCTGGGTACGCAGCCAACCGAAAAGCAGCTTGCTGCGATGGATCTTTTCGACCAGCTGGCAGACAGCGCCGAGCTGTGCTTTGAAATGACGATGGAGCCTGGTGACATGCAGTTGCTGAACAACCACGTGACGGTGCACTCCCGCACCAGTTACGAGGATTTTGCTGAAGAAGACCGTAAACGGCATTTGTTGCGCCTGTGGCTGCGCACCGATTACCGGCCGCTGGCGCCCGAGTTTGCCGAGCGTTTCGGCCCTGGCACCGCGCGCATGGGCGTACCTGCGCCGGAAGCTTTTGGCCTGCCGCCGCGCCAGTCCAAAGTGGCGACTGGCGAGCCGGCGATGTCGCACTAGTCCCTGCGGAGCCGCAAGAAAGCCGATCCATGACAGACAAAAGTGTGCCCCGCGAGATAGACCGTAACAGCAGTGCGCTGCTGTTGGCGGGATACGGCACGGCAACCGTGGTCGATGCCTGCAGCCAGACCTGCATGCTGGACGTGGACTGGATAGCGCTGATGCCTGCGTGCTCCATCGCAGGGCCTGCTCTGACCGTGCGCTGCATAGCGGGTGACAACCTGTCCATCCATGCGGCGATGGCAGAAGTTCGCGCCGGCGATGTAATGGTCATAACCGGTGGTGAAAACTCCAGCGTGGCGTTGGTCGGCGACATGATCGGCACACAGCTGAAGGCACGCGGTGCGGCGGGCGTGCTGCTTAACGGCCCGGTGCGCGACATTGAAGCGCTGCGAAAGCTTGAACTGCCGGTCTGGGCACGCAGCATCAGGCCCAAGGGCCCCGTCAAGCAGGTTTATGGCTCCGTGGGCAGCGACATCATCATTGCAGGCGTGCGCATACGCAGCGGTGACTGGGTGGTTCTCGATGCAGACGGCGCGGTGCTGGTGCCTTTTGAATCCGTGCACGATGCCATTGACAGCGCCCGCAAGCGGCACGACGGTGAGGTTTCCAAACGCCCGCGCTACGCAGCGGGGGAAATCGCGGCTGATATCCTGGACTTGCACCCGCTGATCGAGTCCCAGCGCAGCAGCGGCAAAGGCCAGACGTGATGCAGAAGTTGACGGCTATCGTCACGGGTGCGGCTTCCGGGATAGGTGAGGCCACTGTCGCAAGACTGCTTGCCGATGGTTATGACGTCTGTGCATTTGATATCGATGCTGCAGGCCTGCAGCGGCTCAAGGCGCAATCGCCCCAGGGTTCGGCCCTCACCACCGTGGCGGGCGATGTGTGTTCGGCTTCCGCATGGGGTGACTTGAGGCAGCAATGGTCGCAGATGCACGGCGGCAGCCGCCTGCATGTGCTCGTCAGTTGCGCCGGACTATTGCGTGTCGGTTCGCTGGCCGACACCAGCGAAGACGACTGGGACCAGCTGTTCGAGGTCAATGTCAAGGGAACTTTCCTGGCCCTGCGCACACTGACGCCGCTGATGAAAAGCACAGGCACTGATCAGCGGCGTGCCAGTGTCATTGTCGTGACCTCGGCGGCTGCGGTGCGGCCCAAGATTGGTGGCGGCCTGTATGCAGCTACCAAGGCCGCGCTTGCCCAGACGGTCAAGGTATGGGCCGTGGAATTGGCCCAGTCCGGCATCAACGTCAATGCGCTGGCGCCCGGCACCGTCAACACGCCCATGGCGTCTTCACTTGGCTCCGTCAAGGGCAACTTCGCGCTGTCTGGCGTCTCGCCCATGGGCCGCATGGCTGAAGCACGCGATATCGCCGACGCGATCTCGCTGCTCTACGACGAGCGTGCACGTTTCATCACCGGGGCATCGCTTGCGGTGGATGGCGGACTCACTGCGGCTTTTGTACCTGCGCCAGGCATGGCTGCCGCAACCGCTTCACAACAGCCGGCCCCGGCAACAACCTGAATCCTCAAACCAACAAGCGACAACACGGATGAAACTGGCAACCCTCAACACGGCCAACGGCCTGCGTCCCGCACTGCTGCAAGATGGCGCCTGGCGCCTGATAGATGCGCCCGACCTGCGCTCCCAGCTTGGCAAGCCGGCAGACAGCCTGCGTTTTCTCGATGGCACACCGGTGGCGATGGCCGATGCCCGTTTTGCGGCGCCAATTCCCAACCCGGGGAAGATTTTCTGCGTCGGCATGAACTACCACTCGCACGCCGCAGAGCTTGGCATGCCGATACCCAAATATCCCAACCTGTGGGCCAAATTCACCGAGTCGATGATCGGGCCGTTTGACGACATCCACCTGCCGCTGGCTGAAGAAAGCACCCAGGGTGACTACGAAGTTGAACTGACCATCGTGATGGGCCGCAAGGCCAGGCGGGTCAAGGAAGAAGAGGCCTCCGATTTTGTGGCGGGCTACTGCACTGGCAACGACAGCAGCGTGCGTGACTGGCAGTCCCGCACCCGGGAAATCATGCAGGGCAAGGCCTGGGAACATATGACCCCGACCGGCCCCTGGGTGACTACGCCGGAGGAGTTTCCGGACGTGAATAACTTGAGCATGCGCACGCATGTCAACGGCGAGTTGCGCCAGGATTCCAATACCTCTGACATGATTTTTACGCCCGCGTGGCTGGTGGCCTACATCAGCACATTCATCACCTTGCAGCCCGGCGACATCATCCTCACGGGTACGCCTTCAGGTGTGGGCTTTGGCCGAAAACCACCGGTCTATCTGAAGTCGGGCGATCTGGTCCGCTGCGAGATAGAGGGCCTTGGTGCAATTGAAAACCGCTGTTTATAAAAGGAGACAACCATGATTTCATTTCCCCTCAACACACGATCACTAGTGACCAGGCTTGCGGCCGCCAGCCTGCTCGCCTGCGCGTCGCTGGCTGCGCACGCGCAGGCTGCCTATCCCAACAAGCCGATACGGCTGATCATTCCGTTCGCAGCCGGTGCGGCCACCGACGCCATCGGGCGTGTGGTTGGCCTCCGGCTTGGCGAAAGGCTAGGGCAGACCGTCGTGGTAGAAAACAAGACCGGTGCCGGCGGCCTGATAGGCATGCAGGCGATTGCCAAAAGCCCTGCAGATGGTTACGTGCTCGGCATTGTGATTTCCACCATTTCCATTGCAGAGCCCAATTCCCAGAAGCACGGCTTTGACATGACCAAAGATCTGGCCGGCATTTCGCTGCTGGTGCAGATGCCGGTGGTCATCGTTGCGCACCCCGGTTCCGGTATCAACACCTTTCAGGAACTGGTCAGCAAGTCCAAGGCCCAGAAGGACGCGTATGGTTACTCCAGCGCCGGCATAGGCAGCATGACCCACCTGACCGGTGAACTGATCAAGTACAAAACCGGTGCGCAGTTGATGCACATCCCTTACCGCGGTGGCGCACCGGCACTGCAGGCGGCGCTTGCAGGTGAAGTACCGCTGCAAATGGCCATGCCGACAACGGTCGGCCCACACGTTGCAGGTGGCAGGCTGAAGGCGCTGGCAGTCAGTTCATCGGTGCGTTCGGAAATAGTGCCTGATGCGCCCACGATGGCAGAGCTGGGCTTCAAGGACCTCGAAACCACCGAATGGTACGGGCTGGTCGCGCCGACCGGAACGCCGCCTGCCATCATCAACAGGCTTTCAAAAGAAGTCTCTGAAATTCTGAAAGAACCTGAAGTGCTGAGCAAGCTCAAGGGCATGATTGTTGTGGGCAGCACACCGCAGTCTTTCAACGCCTTCATGGGTCAGGAGCGGACAAAATGGGGTGCTCTGATCAAGGCCGCCAACCTGAAACTGGAAGAGTAAAACCTTTATGAATGTCCTGATCCTTGACGACTATCAGCATGGAATCCTGGCGCTTCCGTGCATGGCAAGGCTTGCAGGACATCAGGTCACCGTGTTTGACAGGCCGATTGCAGAAATGCCAGGCGCAGGGGCTGTTCTGGCCGCTGCTGATGCGGTGATTCCCATGCGCGAGCGCACCCGGCTGGACGAAGCCGTACTGGCGCAAATGCCGCGGCTCAAACACATTGCACAAACAGGCAAGGCCGGCAAACACATAGACCTGCAGGCCTGCAAACGTCGCGGCATCACGGTGTCTGAAGGCGCGGGGACCGCCTATGCTGCGGCCGAGCTGGCCTTTTTGCTGGTGATGGCCGGACTGCGCAACCTGGTGCAGGAGGTCGCAGGGCTGAAGGACGGCCACTTCGGCATCAGTTTCGGCCGCACGCTCAGGGGCCGAACGCTGGGCATCGTCGGCTATGGCAAGGCCGGGACGCTGGTTGCCAGATTCGCATCAGGCTTCGGGATGCAGGTGCTGGTCTATGGCAGTGAAGCCTCGATGGCACGCGCTACCGCCGATGGTTTCACGGCGGTGCCGGATCGCACGGCGTTTTTTACTGCCTGCGATGCGGTGTCGTTGCACCTGAGGCTGACGCCGGAGACTCGTGGTTTTATTGGCGAGGCAGATCTGCAGCAGATGAAAAAAGACAGTTTGCTGGTGAACACGGCCCGTGCCGAGATCATTAACCAGCCAGCCTTGCTGCGCGCCCTGGAGCGCAACAGGCCCGGCCTGTATGCGGCAGATGTGTTCATGCAGGAGCCTCCCACACTGCAGAGCGACCCGGTGATAGCGCTGAAGAACGTGCTGGCCACGCCCCACATTGGGTACCTGGACGTCGACAGTTTTGACTTGATGGTCGGCTCGTCGATAGACAACCTGCTGGCGTTTGATGCAGGCAAGGCGCAGAACCTGCTGGCTTTCTAGCGCGCTCGCCGGGCTGCGTTCCGGTACCTCACTGGTAACCCGGACTACACCAGAAACGTCATGCGGCGGTTACCATGGCCTGTAATAAAGTTACAGGGAACGACGCGAATGGCATCACAGCAGTTTTCTTCCGGTGGCTTGCATGCGGCTGTTATCAAAGTGACTGCACGCATCATCGAGCGCAGCGGCCCGACGCGCAGCACCTACCTCAAACAGTTGCATGCGGCTACTGCACGAGACCGTGGCGCAGACCGCATGGGTTGCGCCAACCTGGCGCATGCGGTGGCGGGCACGCCACTGGATGACCGCTTCAAAATCATTGCCGAGCGTGCACCCAACATCGGTATCGTCACGGCCTACAACGACATGCTGTCGGCGCACACGCCACTCAAGGACTACCCCGAACTGGTGAAAGATGAAGTGCGCAAATATGGCGCGACTGCCCAGGTGGCTGGCGGCGTACCGGCGATGTGCGATGGTGTCACGCAGGGCACGACCGGCATGGAACTGAGCCTGTTCAGCCGTGATGTGATTGCCATGGCGACGGCCGTGGCCTTGTCGCATGACATGTTTGACGGCGCGCTGATGCTGGGGGTTTGCGACAAGATAGTGCCCGGCCTTTTGATAGGCGCGCTGCATTTCGGCCACCTGCCCACGGTGTTTGTCCCTGCAGGCCCCATGACATCAGGCCTGCCGAACAAGGAAAAAGCCCGCGTGCGGGAGCAGGCTGCACAGGGCCTGGTCGGCCGTGAAGGCCTGCTCGATGCAGAGCTCAAGAGTTACCACAGCCCCGGCACCTGCACCTTTTACGGCACTGCCAACAGCAACCAGTTGCTGCTGGAGGCGATGGGCCTGCATGTGCCCGGCACCGCCTTTGTCAACCCCGGTGGTGCGCTGCGCGAAGAGCTGACGCGTGAATCCGCCCGCACAGTGTTGGGCCGGCAGAGCGATGTGCCGGGTGCCGTCGCCAAATGTCAGCCTATCGGTCTGATCGTTGATGAAAAGGCCATCGTCAATGCGATGGTCGCGCTGCTGGCGACGGGCGGCTCCACCAATCACCTGATTCACTGGGTGGCGGTCGCGCATTCAGCAGGTATCGTGATCGACTGGAATGATTTTTCCGACCTGTCGGATGTGGTGCCGACGCTGGCCCATGTCTACCCCAATGGCAGCGCCGACGTGAACCAGTTCCAGGCAGCAGGCGGCACGGGGCTGGTGCTGCGTGAACTGCTTGATGCCGGTTTCATGCATGGCGACGTGCTGACGGTGCGGCAGGGCGGCATCCGTGAATACACACGCGAACCGGCGATGGCCGGTGACGCACTCGTCTGGCATGAAGCGGGCGATTCAAAAGACGAGACCATCGTGCGCCCGGCGTCGCGCGCCTTCAGTCCCACGGGTGGGCTCAAGCTGTTGACCGGCAACCTGGGGCGCAGCGTGATCAAGGTGTCGGCCGTACCGGATGACCGGCACGTGATTGAAGCACCGGCACGCGTGTTTGATTCGCAGGAAGCACTGCAGGCGGCTTTCAGTGCCGGTGAACTGGCACGCGATGTGGTTTGTGTGGTGCGCTGGCAGGGCCCGCAGGCCAACGGCATGCCCGAGCTGCACCGGCTGACGCCGCCGTTGTCGGTGCTGCAGGGCAAGGGTTTCAAGGTGGCGCTGGTGACGGATGGCCGCATGAGCGGCGCATCAGGCAAGGTGCCGGCGGCGATTCATGTGTCGCCAGAAGCGGCTGCCGGCGGGCCGCTGGCTAAAGTTCGCGACGGCGACCTGCTGCGGCTGGATGCCTTGACGGGTGAATTGAATGTGCTGGTGTCCGAGGCCGAATGGGCCGCGCGCCAGCCTGACGCGATGCCGCAGCAACTGCGTGACGACAATGCGCTGGGCATGGGCCGCCAACTGTTCACAGGCATGCGCCGCAACGCCTTGATGGCAGAAGAAGGAGCCCTGTCTTGGACATGAACATGGATGTGAGCGGCAAGCTGACACCGCTGCAGGTAATGCAGGATGCGCCCGTCATCCCGGTGATTGTTCTCAACGATTTGGCGCATGCCGTACCGATGGCGCGTGCGCTGCTTGCTGGCGGTATCCGCATGCTGGAAGTGACCTTGCGAACGCCGCAGGCGCTGGCCTGCATAGAGGCAATCGCGCGTGAGGTGCCTGAGGCCGTGGTCGGCGCAGGCACCATACGCAGCGCTGCAGATGCGCAGGCCTGTGCCATGGCAGGTGCACGTTTTGCAGTCAGCCCCGGCTACACGCGCGCTGTGGGGCAAGCTTGCCGCGATGCGGGCATGCCGCTGTTGCCGGGCGTGGCCACTGCCAGCGAAGTCATGATGGCGCAGGAAGACGGCCTGACCGAGCTGAAGTTTTTCCCCGCCATGCAGGCTGGTGGCGTGGCCATGCTGAAGGCCTGGAATGGCCCGTTTGGCGATGTACGCTTTTGCCCCACGGGCGGCGTGACGGTTGCCAATGCACCTGAGCTGTTGGCCCTGCCGAATGTGGTGTGTGTGGGCGGCTCCTGGCTGACGCCCGCGGATGCGCTGGCACGTGGTGGCTGGGCGCAGATCACCGCCTTGGCCCATCAGGCCTGTCGTTTGCCAAGGCCCGCTGGCAGCTGAAAGCTATTTATTGATGTATACATCAATAAATAGAGAGGTTTGAGTAAATTTTGATGTATACATCAAAATAATTGGTTTTCAAACGGTTTTGGGCTGCCGGAAAGCGACAAAAACCTGAAAACAGCCTGAAAAAGGCCATTTTTAACCATGAAAAAGGCCTGAAACCCAATCAGGACTAGCGGGACTTGCTATTTATTTAATAGCGTCAGGATTGCCCGATCTTGCGCAGTTTCCGCGACTGCAGCCACTCAAACACCCCCATGCCCACCAGCATGGCCGCCACGAACACCAGTGCCTTTGCCTGGCCCATGCCCAACGCGACCAGTGCCGGGCCGGGGCAGAAACCGGCGACGCCCCAGCCTATGCCGAACAGGGCACTGCCCAGTAACAGGCGCCTGTCGACAGGGCCGGCAGGCGGCAGTTTCAGCGCGGCACCTGTCAACGAGCGGCCGCGCATTTTTGCCCATGTGAAAGCCGGCAGGCCCACCGCAATGGCACCACCCATCACCAGCGCCAGTGAAGGGTCCCAGGCCCCCGCGATGTCGAGGAAGCCCAGCACCTTGGCAGGGTTGACCATGCCCGAGACCATCAGCCCCAGGCCAAACACGAGACCGGACAGTGCGGCAGTCAATGCAAACATGGGTGGGCTCCCGGTGTCAAAAAAGGTGGCGCAACACAAACACCGCTGCAAAACCCGCAGCCATGAAACAAAGCGTGGCGGCCAGTGAGCGTTGCGACAGCCGCGACAGGCCGCAGACGCCGTGCCCGCTGGTGCAGCCCGAGCCATAGCGTGTGCCGATACCGACCAGTAGCCCGGCCAGAACCAGCGCCCCGTAACCTGCATCGATCTGTACCGCAGGCAGCGCGGTGAATAGCCAGACGGCCAGTGGCGCAGCCACCACCCCTAGCAGGAAAGCGGCGCGCCAGGCGGTGTCGCCTCGCACAGGTTGCACCAACCCGCCCAGCACACCGCTAATACCGGCAATACGGCCATTGAGCAGCACCAGCATGGCGGCAGCCAGCCCTATCAGCATGCCGCCCAGCAGGGCGGACCAGGGGGTAAAGGCGGTCCAGGCGATGGTCATGGCGGTGTCATTCTTCAGGGGTTTCGGGGCAATACAGGCGGTAAAGCAGCGCCAGCAACTCCAGCGTTGCCGCGCTGGCCACGCTGTAGTAAATGTTTTTGCCGTCGCGGCGGGTGTTGACCAGGCCCTCATTGCGCAGCACGCCCAGTTGCTGCGACAGCGTAGGCTGGCGTATGCCGAGTTGCGCTTCCAGGTCGCTCACGCAGCGCTCACCCAGCGACAATTGGCACAGCAACAGCAGGCGGTCTTCATTGGCCAGCATCTTCAGGTGGCCTACGGCCTGTCCGGCCGCAGCGCGTAGCCGGGTGGTATCGAGAGCATGCGGAGTTTCAGTCATGGCCTGCGCAAAATGGTGTCGTTGTAAGCTGAATCAATCAAGTTGAATATATTATATTAAATAATATAATGTATGTCAACAGAGTGTAGAAAAGGTGAATTGCATGCCCATGTCCTCACAACCCGCCGCAACATCGGCGACCATCCAGGCTTTCTTTGATCCCGCCACCTGGACGGTCACCTACGTCGTGGCCGATGCCCAGGCTGGACGCGCTGCCATCATTGACCCGGTGCTCGACTACGACCCCAAGTCAGGGCACACCGCCACCACTTCTGCCGACAAGGTACTGGCCTTTCTGGCCGCCCGGGGCTGGCAGGCCGACTGGATACTCGAAACCCATGCCCACGCGGACCATCTCTCTGCCGCCGATTACCTGAAAGGAAAGACCGGCGCACGCATCGCCATTGGCGAGCGCATTCGCACCGTGCAGTCCACCTTCCGCGCCATCTACAACCTCGAACGGGCTTTTTTGTCCGACGGCAGCCAGTTCGATCACCTCTTTGCGGATGGCGAGACCTTCATGATCGGCACGCTGAAAGCGACAGCGCTGCTGGTGCCGGGCCACACCCCGGCCGACATGGCCTACCAGGTGGGCGATGCGCTGTTTGTGGGCGACACGCTGTTCATGCCCGATGTGGGCACGGCGCGGGCAGACTTTCCCGGCGGCGATGCCCGCCAGCTTTACCAGTCGATACGCCGCCTGCTGGCCCTGCCGCCGCAGACGCAGGTGTATGTGTGCCACGACTATCCACCCGCTTCCCGCGAGCCGCAATGGCAGACGACAGTGGGCGAGCAGGCAGCCAAAAACATCCACGTGCACGCCGGCATCAGTGAGGCCGATTTTGTGGCCATGCGTGCAGCGCGCGACGCAACGCTGGGCATGCCCACGCTCATCCTGCCGTCCATACAGGTCAACATCCGGGCCGGGGGCATGCCGCCGGCAGAGGACAACGGCGTGCGTTACCTCAAGATTCCGCTCAATGCCCTGAATTAAGGTGCAGTTGCGGGCGCGACACCCACCCCTTCAACACCGCCGCGCCGGACGGCTGCCTCCAGGAAGCCCGAACTGCGCATGCCGTCCAGCGCCGTGTTCACGAACGCGAGCAGGACTGAATCGCGTGTGGCCACGGCAATCGCCTGCGGCACCGCATAGAGGTTGTCGTTGAGCAGGTGCAGGTCGAGGGACTTTTCGAGTTCAGCGGCCATGCGCAGGCGCTGGCGGTTGCCGCCAAATGCTGCGACACGGCCTTCTGCCAGCCAGCGCACCGCCTCCTTCATGCTGTAGTCAGGGCTTTCCAGCAACTGCGCCTGCTTGAAATTGCCCTTGATATAAGTCCCGACCGAGTCGCCGGTATTGGCGCCCAGAACCAGGCCGGCCTGGTCAAGCTCACGCGCCTTCATCGTGCGCCTGTCGGCACGCACCAGGAAAGTCTGCTGCACCAGCATGTAGGTCTGCGAATAGGCCAGCACCATGCGTGCCGGGTTGGGCGCCACAAAACCGATGTCGGCTTCGCCCTTTTGAACCGCACTGATCACATCGGCCGCAGTGGCTTGCGGCAGTATGTTGACCGGCACCTTCAGTTGCCGGCCCAGTTCGCGCGCCACATCGGCCGACACACCGCGGAACTCACCCGTGACCGGGTCGCGCACAGACTGGGCTGCGTTGGTGGAGATATAGGCAGCGCGCAACACCGGTTTGCCAAAGACGGTGGCTTGCTGTGCATGGACGCCCGGCAACATGCCCATAAGGATCAGCAGCAGGCCGGTTTTGAGCAGGCGCATCGCAAACCTGCTTACCGCAGCCCTGCGCCCTGGGCGTACTCGGTGCGCTGTATCAGCTCGATCTTGTAGCCGTCCGGGTCTGTCACAAACGCGATGACCGTGGCGCCGCCCTTGACCGGACCGGCTTCACGCGTCACGTTACCGCCTGCGGCCTTGATTTTTTCACAGGCCGCATAGGCATCGGGTACACCGAGCGCGATATGGCCGTAAGCCGTGCCCATCTCATAGCTGTCGGTGCCCCAGTTGTATGTCAGCTCTATCTCGGCCTGCGCCGGGTTGCCTTCGTAGCCGACAAAGGCCAGGCTGTATTTGTACTCGGGGTTCTCGGACCTGCGCAGCAATTGCATGCCGAGGATGTGGGTGTAAAAATCGATGGAGCGCTGGAGATCGCCAACGCGCAGCATGGTGTGTAGTAGTCGCATAGGCCTGATTATCGGCCGCACGCAGAAAAAGTGCAGCGCGGTGTTATGCGGCCCCGGAGCGCGCAGCAATGCCGGCCAGCCAGCGGCGCACGGCCTTTTCATCGGCTGCTGAAACGCCGTCCAGCAATTGCGCCTCGGCCCGCGTTGCACGCAGCTTGCATTGGGCCAGAAGTTTTTTACCGGCTTCGGTAACTTCTATATGCTGGATGCGACCGTGCACGGCATGGGCCCGGCGCATCACCATGCCGGCTTTCTCGAGGTTGGTGATGATGACGCTCATGGTGGCCGGTGTGAGCAGTGACAGGCGGGCCAGTTCAGCGCCTGAAGCGCCGGGGTAGGCCACCAGCATGGTCAGTGCGAGGAACTGCGGCAGCGTCACATCAACGTCCGCCAGCGCGGCTTCCATCATGACGCGGTGAACCACGCCGGCCTGGCGCAGCAAATAGCCGATGTGGCCCTGTTCACCGCGTTTGCCTTCGCCGGGAGCGGGTATGGGAAGGCGAGTGGATTTATTGTTAGAATTCATACAATATGTTAGAGTTCAAATATTATTTCATCTAAAAGGAAAAACTGCAATGCATGACGGAAAACTGAAGCCGCGTATGGACGGCCCCGAGCACTACAAACTCGCCCCCGAGACCAGTGCGGCTCTGATGGCGCTCGGCAAGGCGGTTGATGATTCCGGCCTTGAGAAACCCCTGACCGAACTGGTCAAGTTGCGGGTATCGCAAATCAATGGCTGTGCCTATTGCGTGCAGCTTCACCTGAATGTGGCGCGCAAGCTGGGTGTGGCCGCCGCCAAACTGGAGCAGACCGTGGTCTGGCGTGAAACCGGTGTTTTTTCTGTCCGCGAACGGGCAGCGCTGCAATGGGCTGAGGCTCTCACGCTGATGGCTGGCCGTGGCGTTCCCGACGCGGCCTTCGAAGAAGTGAGTAGCCAGTTTGACCGTAGTGAACTGGCTTTTCTGACGGCAGCGGTAGCCAACATCAATGCATGGAACCGCATTGCCGGCTCTCTGCACTACACGCCTCCCGCTTCGACGGCTGCGTAAACATGGGCATGGCAAAACCTGTGACCGCTATTGCCGAAAGCGAAGCAGATGCCAGGCGCTGCTTTGCGCTTATGAAACAGCTGCGCCCGCACCTGGCGACAGAAGACGAATTCGTGGCGCGCTGGAAGCGCCAGGTAGCCGATGGTTACCACCTGATGATACTCACGTCAGGCGATCAACCGGTTGCGCTGGCTGGCTACCGCATACAGGAGAACCTGGTTTACGGCCGCTTTCTCTATGTAGATGACCTGGTATCGGAAAACGCAGCCCGCAGCAGCGGCTATGGCAGCCAGTTGATGGAGTCGCTCAAGGCGCAAACCAGAAGACAGGGCTGTGAAAAGCTGGTGCTGGACACCGCACTTACCAACTCGTTGGGCCAGCGCTTTTATTTCCGCAATGGCTTGCTGGCCACCGCACTGCGTTTCAGCGTGACGGTGTAATCAACTGGCGGACTCAGGGCTTCAGGAACTTCAGGACAAACTCGTCCTTGGGCTGTGCCGGTACAGGCACATTTTTATCCCGCGTATCCCCGGGGTTACGCAAAAAATTGCCGCTGGCCACTTGCCTGAAACCAGCCGCTTCGATCTCGCGGCGCAGGAAAGCCTCTTCAATCCGGTGCAGGGTGCCTGACTCGGAAATACCGGTACCTGGCCTGCCGGAATGGTCGGCAATGACATAGATGCCACCGGGCTTGAGCGCAGCAAAAACAGCGCGGTTCATCGCAGCGCGGTCGGCACCCAGGTAGCCAAGGTCGTGGTAGTTGAACATCAGCGTTGCCAGGTCCAGTGTGGCGGGTGCGATCTCCGGAGGTATCGGGTCATCAAACTTGCGTGTCACCACAGTGATGGGTGCGATAGCCGGCGTTTTGGCCCGGTCGGCCAGCGTCTGGCGGGTTGCGGCCGTGATGGTCGCACTGGTAATGGCCATCGTTCTGGTCGGCCCGCCACCCTCAGGCACGGTGGGACGTGGCGCTGGAGCCGCAGCGTCCCGCGGCGGGTTCTGGCCGTAGACACGGCCGCCAGGTCCGATGGCACGGGCCAGAAGTTCACTTGTATAGCCGCCGCCAGCACTGAGGTCCATGGCCACCATACCGGGGCGAATGCCGATAAACGCCAGCATTTCGGCCGGCTTGCGGCGTATATCGTTGGTCCGGTCGGCTGTGCTGCGGTCAGGGCTGGCCAGGATGTTTGCTATCTGTTCAGATCCGATGGCCCCCGGGGTGATGGCCCCCTGGGTGTTTGCCGGGATGGACTGGCAGCCTGCCAGCAGGGTCAGTGCCAGGGCGGCAATCATGCCACTGGCCCAGGAAGGCTGTTGCGTTGCAGGCAATGAAGTCATTCGGACACTTTCGTTGGCGTCGTTTGATAGGTGAGCCAGTGTATCCACTGGACCTCATCCGCAGGGCTTGAATATTGGTCGAATGCCTATTTAGGCAGCTCAAACACAAGGCAGGTGGTTGTCGCATGCGCATACAGCCTGCCGTCGGGTCCGATGATGCGGCCTTCGGCTGTGGCCAACTGCCTGCCGCAGTGGATGACAGTTCCGATGGCGCGCAGCGGCCCGCTCTTGTGCGAGGCGGCGCGCACGATGTTCACGCTGAGTTCCGCTGTGGTGTAGCCCCGTCCCACCGGCATCATGGTGTGTACGGCGCAGCCGACGGCTGAATCGAGCAGCGTTGCATACCATCCGCCATGCACGGTGCCCAGCGGGTTGTAATGCTTGAGCTGCGGCGTGCCCTGAAAGATCGCCTTGCCGGCAGAGACTTCGACCAGCGAGAAATCCAGTGTTTCGGCAATGTGCGGATAGGGAAGGGTGCCGGCCAGCATGGCCTGCATGATTTCCATCCCGGTCTTGCCGGCTACATCTGAAGGGCTGGCGAGACCGGGCTTGCCGCCGCCAGCCAGCATGCGTGCCCGTACCTCGTCATGTTGATGCATCCACAGATTGAGGCTTTCTGCGGCGCCGGGACTGGTATCGGGAGAAGTGTCTTTTGCGTTCATGGCTGGATATTAACCGTTTTAATGTTGTATATACAATAATTGTAGATACAATCAAAAAATGAACACCAAAACCCTCCAGAAATCGCTGCCGTCCTCGCCGCCTGAATTGAAGGCGCTGGGTTGTACCAGCCTGCGACTGCGGCAAATGATGCGCCGGGTGGCGCACCACTACGACCTGGAGATGGCCAAAGCCGGCCTCAAGACCACGCAGTACTCGCTGCTGACTTATGTGTTCAAGCTGGGGCCGCTGCGGCCGGGGGAACTGGCCAAGGGCCTGAAGCTGAGTGCCTCGACCCTGACTCGCAACCTCAAACCGCTGGTTGATGCCGGCTGGCTGGAGGTTTCTGCAGGCAGCGACGCTCGCAGCCGCACCGTCAGCATCACCGATCAGGGCCGCGCCAAACGGGAGGAGGCGAGACACCGCTGGAAGGTCGCGCAGGACACCCTTAACGCCTTGCTGGGCACCGAGCGCGTACTCGCCCTGCATGGCCTGATCAATGACTCGCTGGAGTTGCTGTCACCGCTGCCAGATGAGGCCGGAAACGATCATGAATAACGCTGTCGCTGAAAAACGTCCAATCGCCATGTGGCTGGTATTGCTGGCTGCAGGGGGCGCGTTTGCACTGACCATGGGCGTGCGCCAGAGCATGGGCCTGTTCCTGTCGATGCTCAATACATCCACAGCGCTGGGCGTCGGCAGTATCAGCCTGGCATTTGCGTTTGGGCAGCTCTGGTGGGGTTTGACACAGCCGTTTGCCGGCGCGATGGCCGATCGCGTGGGCGCAGGTCGCGTGATCTTTGTTGGCCTCGTGTTGGTGGCGCTCGGTACTTTCATCACACCGCTGATGACAACCACGGCCGGCTTGATCTTTGCGATTGGTGTCGTGGCCGCAGGTGGTGCGGGTATGGCCGGAACCTCTGTGCTGATGGCTTCTGCTGCGCGGCTGGTCGCGCCTGAAAAGCGCGGCATTGCCAGCGGCATCGTCAATGCCGGTGGCTCCTTCGGGCAGTTCCTGATGGCGCCTGTTGCTATCGGCCTGATTGCGGGTTTTGGCTGGGTGCATGCGATGCAGTGGCTGGCCGTGATTACCTTGCTGGCATTGCCGGCCGCCTGGGTGCTCAAGGGAAACTCTAAAGCGCTGGTTGCCAAAGCGGCGGCGGCATCCGGTGTCAAGGCACTGACGGCGCGTCAGGCCATCCGCCAGGCGATGGCCACACCCAGCTACCTGTACCTGAGCCTGGGTTTCCTGGTTTGCGGCTTCCATGTGGCATTTCTCGCTACGCACCTGCCCAGCGTTGTGGCGGCTTGCGGCTTGCCACCGGAAATCGGAGGCTGGGCCCTGGCCATCATTGGCCTGTTCAACATTGTTGGCAGCCTGGCGATGGGCTGGGCTGTGGGACGCTGGCGCATGAAGTCCATGCTCGCTTTGCTGTATGCAACGCGGGGCATCGCTGTTCTGATTTTCCTGTTGGCCCCGAAGACACCTACCGTGATGCTGGTCTTCGCCGCAGTGATGGGCATTACCTTTTTGTCCACGGTGCCGCCGACAGCAGGGCTTGTTGCAAAGATGTTCGGCACCGGCAACATGGCGATGCTGTTCGGCATCGTGATGCTGGCGCACCAGGTTGGCGGCTTCCTCGGTGCTTTTCTGGGCGGCTATATCTTCCAGGCAACCGGCAGTTATGACTGGGTCTGGTACATAGACATCATGCTGGCGGCGGGGGCTGCGCTGGTCAACCTTCCGATCCGCGAAAAACACTTGCCTGCACGGGTGAAAACAGCATGAGCACTCCGATGGATCCGCGTACGCGCATGCTGCTGGAGGCGCCTATAGGCCGCACGCTGCTGAAGCTGGCTGCGCCCAACATCGTGGTGATGGTCGCGCAGGCTGCGGTCGGGCTGGTCGAAACCTTCTTTGTGGGGAAGCTGGGTACCGATGCACTGGCCGGCATGGCGCTGGTGTTTCCCGTCGTGATGCTGATGCAGATGACATCTGCGGGTGCGATGGGTGGCGGCATTGCTTCATCGATTGCGCGCGCGCTGGGCGCCAGCAAACGGGATGATGCCAATGCGCTGGTGCTGCATGCGATGGTGATTGCATTGGGTTTCGGCATTGTTTTCTCCCTGGTGCTGCTGTTGGGCGGACGCTGGCTCTACGCAAAAATGGGCGGTAGCGGTGCCTCGCTGGAGGCAGCGGTCGTCTATTCGCACTGGGTGTTTGCAGGCGCCATCCTGGTCTGGTTGTTCAACTCGCTGGCGGCGGTGATTCGCGGCACCGGCAACATGACAGTGCCGGCCAACGTTACGGTGGTCGGCGTTATCGCGCTGGTGCCTTTGTCACCGTTGCTGATCTTTGGATGGGGTCCGATACCCGCGCTGGGTATTGCGGGTGGCGCAATTGCCTTGCTGCTGTATTACCTGGTCGGCACGTTGGCACTGGCCGCCTATATCTGGTCACCTCGCAGCCTGCTTGCTCCGTCGCTCAAGGGCGTGAAGCTGCGCTGGGCCTTGTTCCGCGACATTCTGCGCATTGGCCTGCTGGGCTCAGTCTCGACGGTGGCCACCAATTTGTCGATTGGCGTCGCAACGACGCTGGCCGGTGGTTTCGGGGCGGCGGCGATTGCCGGTTATGGCACAGCATCACGACTGGAATATTTGCTGGTCCCCTTGGTGTTTGGGCTCGGTGCACCGCTGGTGGCCATGGTCGGCACCTGCATGGGCGCGGGCCAGCACGAGCGTGCATTGAAGGCCACCTGGATAGGTGCGGCGATGGCTTTCACGCTGACTGAAATCATAGGGTTGGCTGCAGCACTTTTCCCGCGTCCATGGTTGTCGCTGTTTGGCAGCGATGAGGCCATGATCAAGGCAGGCACTGTGTACCTGCATTCCGTTGGCCCCTTGTACGGGTTCTTTGGTGTCGGACTGGTGCTGTATTTCGCCTCGCAGGGCGCGGGCCGCCTGCTTTGGCCTGTGCTTGGCAATATTGCGCGCCTGCTGGTGGCGGCTATAGGCGGCTGGCTGGCCATTCGCTGGGGCGGTGGGCTGGACCATGTTTTTATGGCGCAGGGCATTGCACTGGTGGTTTATGGCGTGGTGATTGCCGCGGCGATTGCCGGTGGCGCATGGTTTGGGCGTGTCGGCTGGCCGGCACACACCAGCACACTGCTTCGCCGAATACGCCCCGTATAAGTTAAAGGAAAGACAGGATGAACAGCCACTCACAGTTTTATATGGACGATCTGCAGCCTGGCATGCGGTTTTCCAGCGCAGAGCATGTGATTGACGAAGCGCAGATCAAGGCTTTTGCGACGCAGTTTGACCCGCAGCCTTTTCACCTCGACAACGAAGCTGCGAAGGCCACGCTGTTTGGCGGACTGGCGGCCAGCGGCTGGCACACCGCAGCCATCACGATGCGATTGCTGGTGACCAGCGGCCTGCCACTGGCCGGTGGCATCATAGGTGCCAGCGGTGAACTGGCCTGGCCCAAACCAACGCGGCCCGGTGATGTGATGCATGTTGAAAGTGAGGTTGTCAGCGTGACGCCTTCACGCTCAAAACCCGACCGGGGCATGGCACTGGTGCGCAGTGAAACCCTCAACCAGAAGGGCGATGTGCTTCAGCTGTTCACGGTGAATGTGGTGGTCAATCGCAAGGGTTGAGATAAGGAAAGCTCGACTGATTCATCGGTATGGGGTACTAAAGCTTCAGCAGCCAGTCGCCAGGGACAGGTGTAGCCCGGACGGAATGTCCAGATGGGCCTGCTACATTTTTTATAGCTGCTTGCGCTAGTCTACATTGGCCTGCAGGCCGATTTGGCACCCAAAAACAGGGTTTTTTGGCCCTGGAACGGGCAAAAGTGGCTCTGCCTCGCCCAGTATTTGTCCCTGGATGATCTCGATGTAAAGTCGACTTTACATCTGCTTCTGGCGCTTAACACAGGTTTTTGTTTCAACCCACGGACGGCGGCGTGAATGCTTTGCGCGCAGCCATTGCCTTTTTGCGGCTGGCGCAGCCTTCGATGTGGTCGTTGACCAGACCCATGGCCTGCATGAAGGCATACAGGGTGGTCGGGCCCACAAAAGTCCAGCCACGCTTTTTCAGGTCTTTTGAAAGTGCCGTGGACGCCGCCGATGCGGGCATGGCCTTGACGGCTTCGTGCGTGATGTTGCCCGGCCGGTCTGCGGCCAATGGTTCCAGCTTCCAGACATAGGCACCCAGGGAGTCGAATTCCTTGCGCAACTCAATGACGCGCCTTGCATTGTTGATGGTCGAGGCAATCTTGCCCCCGTGACGCACGATGCTGGTATCCGCCAGCAGGCGGTTCACATCGCGCGCGCCGAACAAGGCAACTTCTTCGGCTTCAAAATTGGCAAAGGCCTTGCGGAAGTTCTCGCGTTTGTTCAGTATGGTCAGCCAGCTCAGGCCGGCCTGGAAACCTTCAAGGCATATTTTTTCAAACAGCCGGCGCTCATCATCAACAGGAAACCCCCATTCGCTGTCGTGGTAGTGGCGGTAGATGTCGCTGGCCTGGCACCAGGCGCAACGCACCGTTCGAGCATCGTCTGCAAACAAGCCGGAAGGAAGCGGGGTTGGCGAAGGCATGCGGAACTATAAACTCGCAACTTGCCGCTGTTTAATACCTGATCGGGAACCCATGAGCAACACCACCCCAAGCACACCTGCTTCATTTACCAAAGTCATTCTTTTTACCGATACCGATGGCCGCGCGAGGTTCAGGGAAGAAAACATAGTGCTCACAGAAGGTACTCCACAGTCCATGCTTTCAACCTTGATGCCCTCGGGTGGTTACCAGTTGCGCCACAGTCCTTTGGGTTTTCGCAGCAACTTTCATTGCACTGGCGCGCCGCAATGGGTTTTCATTCTCGGAGGACAAATGGAAATCGGCCTGCAGGGCGGTGTCTCCCGTGTGTTCAATCCCGGAGAACATTTTTATTCGGCCGACCATTTGCCTGAAGGCGCAACTTTTGATGCGACCTTACACGGGCATTGGAGTCGGCAGGTTGGACCTAATCCGCTGGTGGCACTGTTCTTGCGGGGTTGAAGATAGCGGCCACAAAAAAAGGCCCTTGCGGGCCTTTTTTGTTTGGGTCCTGCCCCCGGGTTTAGCGGTATGAGCCGCCACCGCCCGAACGGCGCGGACCACCATTGCCGCCGCGGTTTCCACCACCTCCGCCGCCACCACCACCGCCTGACCGGCCGCCCCGGAAGCCACCACGGTTGCCGCCCGTGGGCTGGCCCGATGAAGGAAAGCCTGATGACACGTGGCTGGTAGGCTGGCGGTCGTCAAAGTCGTTGCGTGGCTCTGCGAAAGCGTCGTTGCGCGGTGCGCGTGGCTGCTCGTCACCGCGCTGACGCGGTGGGCGCGCCTGTGCTGGCTGCTGGCCATAGCCGGAATTCTGGCGCGGCTGGCCAGGATTGGGTGTGCGCGGGCCGCGGCCAAAGCCATTGCCGTTACCGCCGCCATTGCCGCCGCCGTTTCCTGCACCGTTGCCGCCACCGGCAGGGGCGCGTCCACGACCGCCGCCATTGCCGCCACCAGCGCCACGCGCAGGCTGCGTGCCCTTGGTGTCACGGATGCGTTGCATCATTTCACTGCGGGCTGCTTTTGCTGCGGCCTGCATGACTTCCCGGCTCGGGGGCTTGCCGAGGCCGCCCCAGATGGTCTGGCGGCCCATAGCCAGCGGCTCGGCTTTTTCGCCAGACTCGGCTTCAAAACCGGGGACGATGACTTTTTCGATGTTCTGTTTGGTAAAGCGCTCGATGTCCTGCATGAAACCTTCTTCATCCAGGCAGACCAGGCTGACGGCTTCGCCGCTGTTACCGGCACGGCCGGTGCGGCCGATGCGGTGCACATAGTCTTCGCTGATGTTGGGGATTTCGTAGTTCACGACATGTGGCAATTCATCAATGTCGATGCCGCGCGCGGCGATATCGGTGGCGACCAATGCACGGATCGTGCCGTCCTTGAAGCCCTGCAGTGCCTGCGTGCGGGCGGTCTGGCTCTTGTTGCCGTGCAGCGCCATCGCCTCGATGCCGTTTTTTGTAAGGTGTTCGGCCACGTTGTTGGCGCCGAATTTGGTACGCGTAAAGACCAGTACCTGGCTCCAGTTGTGCTGGTTGATGATGTGTGTCAGCAGCGCCTTTTTCTTGCCGCGGCCGACCGGGTGAATCGTTTGCGTGATGCGCTGCACCGTGGTGTTGCGCGGTGTGACCTGGATGTGCAGCGGGTCACGCAACAGGCCGTTGGCCAGGTCGCGGATCTCGTCGCTGAAGGTTGCCGAAAACAGCAGCGACTGCTTCTGTTTGGGGACCAGTGCCAGCACCTTCTTGATGTCATGGATAAACCCCATGTCCAACATGCGGTCGGCTTCATCGAGCACCAGTACCTGGACCTGGCTAAGGTCCAGCGTGCCCTGGCTGGCGTGGTCCAGCAAGCGGCCGGGTGTGGCAACCAGGATGTCGACGCCGCGGCGCAGCTTCTCGATCTGCGCACCCATGCCGACGCCGCCGAACATCACCATCGATGTCAGCTCGAGATACTTGCCATAAATGCGGACGCTTTCCTCGACTTGCGCAGCAAGTTCACGGGTTGGCGTCATGATCAGTGCGCGCACGGCATTAACGCCACGGCGGTTGGTCAGGCGCGGTTCGGTGGACAGGCGCTGCAGAAGCGGCAATGTGAATGCCGCAGTCTTGCCGGTACCGGTCTGCGCGCCGCCCAACAGGTCCTTGCCTGCCAGTACGGACGGTATGGCCTGTGCCTGGATAGGCGTAGGTGTGTCATAGCCCTGCTCAAGCACGGCTTTAAGTATGGCCGGAGCCAGATTCAATTCTTCAAAGGTCATGGTGTTGCACCCGCTCGGGTGCTATAGATCGGCCTGTTGGGTGCCCGGTTTGGAGGCAACCCGCCAGTGATAGGCAGATGGGGTCAAAAAGTCGGGCCGAAACATCACTGGTTGCTGCAGGAAGCAGGCCGGGGCGATGTGCCCAAATATGTTGCGGGTAACTGGAGCCTGCAACAACGTTATTGTCTCACGGAACGATAATGGAGGATTAACGGCAAAAATAGCGGGTGCCAAGGCCCCTGCTTGCAGTGATGCCGTTCATGCCTGTCTTTCCATTTTTAGAGATCATTCCTGATGGCCCAGTACGTATTTACCATGAACAAGGTCGGCAAAATTGTGCCGCCCAAACGCCATATCCTCAAAGAGGTTTCGCTGAGCTTTTTCCCCGGGGCCAAGATTGGCGTGCTGGGCACGAACGGTTCCGGCAAGTCCACCCTGCTGAAGATCATGGCGGGCCTGGATACCGAGATTGAAGGCGAGGCTACGCCCATGCCCGGCCTGAACATCGGCTATTTGCCCCAGGAGCCAAAGCTGGATCCTGAGCACACCGTTCGCGAGAGCGTTGAAGCCGGCATGGGTGCCGTCTTTGCCGCCAAGGAGCAGCTTGAAGCGGTTTATGCAGCCTATGCAGAGGAAGATGCCGACTTTGACGCACTGGCCGCCGAGCAGGCTCGCCTGGAAGCCATCATTGCCACCGCAGGCACGGACTCTGAACACCAGCTGGAAATCGCCGCTGACGCGCTGCGCCTGCCACCATGGGATGCCAAAATCGGCCTGCTCTCCGGTGGCGAAAAACGCCGCGTTGCTCTCTGCAGTCTGCTGCTGTCCAAACCCGACATGCTGCTGCTTGACGAACCTACCAATCACCTGGACGCTGAATCGGTCGACTGGCTGGAGCAATTCCTGCAGCGCTTTGGTGGCACAGTAGTGGCCATCACCCATGACCGCTATTTCCTCGACAATGCCGCGGAGTGGATTCTTGAGCTGGATCGCGGCCACGGCATTCCCTGGAAGGGCAACTACAGCAGCTGGCTCGACCAGAAAGGTGAACGTCTGGCGCAGGAACAAAAGGGCGAGGAAGCCCGCGCCAAGGCACTGAAGAAAGAGCTGGAATGGTCGCGCCAGAACCCGAAAGCACGCCAGGCCAAGAGCAAGTCGCGGCTGGCACGTTTTGAAGAACTGTCGGATTTTGAATACCAGAAGCGTGCTGAAACCAATGAAATTTTCATCCCCGTGGCCGAGCGCCTGGGTAACGAAGTCATTGAGTTCAAGAACGTCAGCAAGTCTTTTGGCGACCGCCTGTTGATAGACAACCTGAGTTTCCAGATACCTGCCGGCGCGATTGTCGGCATCATCGGCCCCAACGGCGCCGGCAAATCAACACTGTTCAAGCTGATCGCCGGCAAGGAAAAGCCGGACAGCGGCGAAGTCGTGATCGGCAAGACTGCGCACATGGCCTTTGTCGACCAGAACCGCGATGACCTCGCGAATGAAAAAACCGTCTGGGAAGATATCTCGGGAGGTCTCGACATGCTGAACATCGGGAAGTTCACGATGGCCAGCCGGGCTTATGCGGGCCGTTTCAACTTCAATGGCGCTGACCAGCAAAAACGCGTCGGCATGCTGTCGGGCGGTGAGCGCGGACGCCTGCATCTTGCCAAGACCCTGATCGCCGGCGGCAATGTGTTGCTGCTGGATGAACCGTCGAATGACCTGGATGTGGAAACCCTGCGCGCCCTTGAGGACGCATTGCTGGAGTTCGCCGGTTCCGTGATGGTCATCAGCCATGACCGCTGGTTTCTCGACCGCATTGCGACGCACATCCTTGCTGCCGAAGGGGACAGCCAGTGGACCTTCTTCAATGGCAACTATCAGGAGTACGAAGCCGACAAGAAGAAACGCCTGGGTGAAGAAGGCGCCAAACCAAAACGCGTGCGCTTCAAGGCATTGCATTGAGCCCCCACGGTCGCTCACTGCGTGTAGCTCCCTGCCCCCCGAGGGGGCCGCTGCGCCTGCGGCCCGGCAAAGCCGGTTCCGCGGCCCCTGCTTGCGAAGTCACCGCTTCGTTGATGGCACATTTCTCCTGATTTCATGCTGACTGAAGAGCAAGTACTGGAAAAAGCGCGGGCTTGGCTGGAAAAGGCCGTGATTGGCCTCAACCTGTGTCCTTTCGCCAAGGCCGTGTATGTGAAGAACCAGGTGCGGCTGGTGGTGAGCAAGGCTCGCCATGCCGATGACCTGCTTGAAGAGCTTGACCGTGAGCTAGACCTGCTGGTTGCCACTCCGGCCGAAGAGACAGACACCACGTTGCTGATTCACCCGACCCTGTTCGAAGACTTCCTGGACTTCAATGATTTCCTGGAGGTCGCTGAAGGTGTGGTCGATGAGCATGAACTGGATGGTGTGATCCAGTTGGCCAGTTTTCACCCGCGCTTCCAGTTCGACGGAAGCGGGCCTGACGACATCAGCAACTACACCAATCGTGCGCCCTTTGCGATGCTGCATTTGCTGCGCGAAGCCAGTGTGGACAAGGCGGTGGAAGCCTTCCCCGACGCCGGGGCGATCTTTGAGCAGAACATCGACACACTTGAGAAACTGGGGCATTCAGGCTGGAAGGCGCTGGGGCTCTGACGAACGGGCCTTGGCGCCATACGGGCCTTCTTTACAGCGGCAGCCAGCCTGAGGGACACTAGCGCAACATGAGCAATTCACCCCAAGACCTCACCGCGGCCTACCAGGGCTGTATCAACGAAGCCCTGCATCAGTCCCCGCAAATGATGAAACGCTGGGCCGACCAGCTGGTTGAGGCGATGTATGAGCGCGGCATGCAGATCAGCGAAGCGTCAGAAAAGCGCGCACTGCAGGACGCGATTGCCGCCTTGAAAAAAAACCAGGACACCATTGAGCAAGGCTTTGCGCTGGTGCTGACCAACGCCATTGCCGAAGACACCAGGCCGGTATCCAGCCAGAAGAACGACAAGGCCACGCGCTCTTTTTCGTCCCTCAGCTTCGATGATCTGGAACTGATGGGCGACAACCAGGTTCAGGAAACGGTGGACAGCGCCCGCTTGCTGCAGGTGGTGTCCATGGTTTGCGAGGCGTCGCTGACGGTCGTATCGGCCCGCCTCAGTACCGCGCAGGGTTTCAAGGTCGTCAAGACCGACAAAAACCCTTTGCGGCCGGAAGTGTTTTCGCAGGCCCTGCTCAAGCTGTTGCTGGACATGCCTGCCGACGATGAGGCCCGAATGCGCTGGCTGACGCACGGTGCGCTGATTTTCGGCAAGGAACTGCAGGCTTTGTACGTCAAGCTCAATGAGCAACTTACCCTGAAGGGGATCGCACCAGCTGCCTATGGCGTTGTTTCGGCGGCGCAGAAAAAAGCCAGGCTGGCTGGTGAAGCGTCAAGCTGGGATGAACCTGTTGAAGTCAGGGCTGTAGCTCCGGTCAGTGGTCCGGCATCCGCATCCGCAGGTGCGGGTGCGGGTAGCGGTGGGCTGGGTGGTGGCGGTTCTGCCGCAACTGCGGGCGGCATGAGCGGCGCAGCCCTGTTGACCCTGGACCACCTGCACCGCCTGCTGGTCGGTGACTATGACGAATCGTTCAAGGAAGGTATGTTGCCGTCCGGGTTTGAGCAGGCTGAACAGCAAAAGTATTCCCATACTGTTCCTGCTGCGATGGAAGTGCTGGCGGAACTCAAGGAAAAAGGCATTGCGACTACCCGCGCCAGAAAGGCGCGTACACCGCCACCGCAGCCGCTGGCCCAAATGCGTGCGCAACTCAAGACCGATGCAAAGAGCCTGGGGCAGTCGCTGGCAATCGAGGTTGTCGGCCTGATGATCGAGCAGATGTCGCAGGACACGAGGCTGCTGGAGCCGGTGCGGCAGGTCATCGCCGATGCCGAGCCTGCCTTCCTTCGCCTCGGTGTCAACGACCCCCGTTTTTTCAGCGACAAGAACCACCCGGCCAGGCGCCTGCTGGAGGCTATCACTGCCAGAAGTCTCGCTTATTCAAGCGAAACCACGCCTGGTTTTACGGAGTTTATGGATGACCTGCAGGACGTCGCTGCAAATCTGACCGAAGACAAGGCCAGCGATGCGCAGTATTTTGCTGACCTGCTGAAGAATTTCGAGCAAAGCCTGGCGCTGCGTAATTCCGTTGACAGCGAGTCGCAGGGAAGGGCGGTTCAGGCCCTGCTGCAGGCCGAGCAGCGCAATCTGCTGGCAGAAAAAATCGCCGCAGAAATTCGCGGCCGGTCGGATTTTGTCAGCGGCAACCGCATCGTCACCGCCTTTCTCACCGGCCCGTGGGCACAGGTGATGGCAAAAGAGCGCCTGCTCGGCGAGCATGGTGGCGCTGGTGCCCAAAAGGCAGAGTTCAGCCTGACGCTGGGCGAAGTGTTGTGGAGCCTGAATGTCGAGCAGGCTTCAAAACACCGCAAGCGGCTGGTCAAGATGATTCCGGGCATGCTGGAGAAAGTGCGAGCCGGGCTTTTGTCCATCGACTATCCGCTGTCGGATTCAAAAGATTTTTTCGAAGAGATGATGACTATTCACCAGTCGGCCCTCAGGGCCGATATACCTCCGGTCGATGTCATGGCAGAAAAGGCAAAACGGCGCAAGGATCTGGAAGATGCCTTCGATGCACAGGATGCATCGAACAGCATGCGCCCGTGGCTGGCACCAACCGAGGCCCAGAATTCCGGCTTCATGAACGGCTTCGGCTCGAAGAGCCTGCAGGGTTTTGCGTCGACCGAGCCGCAAGCGATGGATGCTGGTGAACAGGTCGGGGCGGAGCCGGAACGCCTGTCCGGCAGCGTGGAGCTGCGCCTCGGGGCATGGGTCGAACTGCTGCAGGATACGCAGTGGGTACGCGCCCAGCTGACCTGGATCAGCCCCTACAACACGCTGTTCATGTTTACCAGCGAAGGCGGCCGCACGCACTCGATGACCGGCCCGCTGCTGCAATACCTGTTGCTGCAGGAACTGGTCAAGGTGATCAGCCAGCAAGGTGTGGTCGATGGCGCGCTGGATACCGTTGCGCGCACGGCTATGCGCAACAGCGTGGACGGCAAAGCCTAGGCCAGCTCACGCGGCCTGTGCTGCGGGCGTTTCGGTGCGCAGCAGTTTTTTACGCACCAGGTGGATGTTGCTGCGCAGTGCGTAAAGCTCGTCTGTATACGAAAGCGGCACCGTGATTTTTTCGGCGCGGCTTTCCAGCTGGTCAAGTTCCCTGAGAAGATCCGCGTTGTCCTCGGTTTCTATCCGCACCTCAATGTTGCGCAACTGGCCGTACCAGCGGAATATGCGCGAACGTACCCGAAATGCGTAGAGAGGCGGGATGATTCGCGATAGCGGCAGCAGTATCGCGATGATGATACCCATCACCAGCCACATGCGTTCCACCAGGTTGGCGACCCAGAACGACAGGTAACGCTGCATCAGCGGCGTGTCGTTCTTGATGGCGCGCTCAGCTTCCTTGGCAATCGGCAGTTCGTTGTTTTCGATGTTCGGGTATTCGCGCGCCCGCTTGAACCAGCCGGCACCGCCGTGGATCTGGTTGCCAGCCTGCGCAAAAAGCTGCAGCAGGGCGGGATGGGTGGTATTGCGTGTGATCAGCGCGGTGGTCGGCGCTACCAGCCGCACGTCTTCTGGCGGTACATTGCGCGCCAGGTCCACCACACCGCGCGGCAGGCGTACAGGGCTCAGGAAGGCAAAACGGCGCGAGTAGGCTTCGCTCTGCGCAAAGTTCATCAACTTGACCCCCGGCGTCTGCAGCAGCATCTGCACCATCAGCGACTCGGGCGCTGAAGCAAACACAATCGCGTCAATTTCGCCGCCCAGAAAAGCGACTACCGCTGGTGTTTGCCCCAGTTCCGAGATGTGCAGCGTGGCCGGGTCTATCCGGTTGCTCTCCAGCAGCTTGCCCATCAGGCTGGGGATGCCGCTGCCGGGTGTTCCCATGTTGATGCGCAGACCACTCAAGTCGGTCAGGCCGGAGAGACTGGGGCCGCCGTTTACCGCTGCGCGCAGCTTGTCTTTTGAACTGACCTTTCGCGCGGCTTCCTCGCGATAAAACAGCCACACCGGTTCCACAAAGAGGCTGCCCAGTGAAGACAGTTTTTCTCCATCGGTATCGCTGTAGTCACTGGTGCCGCCCTGCACAAAGCCGAGATCCACCTTGCCTTCGCGCAGCAATTGCAGGTTGGCTGCGGAGCCGTCCGACGGCACCTGCACGACTTCTATGCCATCGGCAGCCAGCGCTTTTGCGTAACGCTTGCCGAATTCCTCGTAGGCACTTTGAGCCGGACCCGTGGCCAGCGTGACGCGCTTGGGCGGGTTCGGGTCCAGCCACCAATAGGCCAGCACCAGCAAGACAATGGACAGAAACACAAATGGTCCGGCGGAAGCAAAAAGGTCCCGCAGCGACAGCAGCGTGTAGCGTATGGTTTTGGTCATGCTGTAGTTTGGCACACCCCTGCCGGACGCTCACTTCGTGTAGCGCCTCCTTCCCTTGAAAAGGTGTGGCACACCCTATCGGCACTGTGTACAGTGCCTTTCCCCTTGCAGGGGCACATCTACGGCCCGGCGAAGCCGGTTCCGTGATGTCGGCTTTACAGGTCTATTTTTTCTGCTGTGGCTGGCTTTTGCTCGCCAGAAACTTGTCGAAGATGGCGATTTCGCGGTTTTGGGCCGCAATGATGTCCTGCGCCATCTTGCGCATTTGCGGGTTCTTGCCATCGCGCAATTGCGCCCTGGCCATGTCCACCGCACCGACATGGTGGATTCGCATCATGCGGGCAAAGTCCACATCGGGGTCGCCGGACATGGGCATGTTGGCCATCTGGTCGTTCATGTCCTTCATCATCGTTTTCATGTCCATGCCGCCATGCGACATGCCGGCATGTGCATCTGCGGCTGGTTTGGCCGGGTGGCCTGCGTGCTGTGCCAGTGCCGGGGCTTGCGCAAGTGCCGCAGCCAGACAGATACCGGTGATAGCGATCAGTTGTTTTTTCATCTGTTTCCTTCAAGTCAGTTACTGGAAAAGAGGGCTTCTCATTGCATTGCAAACGTCATCCACAGTGCCATCGCCACCATGCCCAGGTCTTCGACGATGGTCACGGTGCTCATGGGCAGCTTGAAGACCGCGCCCAGGCAGGCGCACTGGATGCGGCGTTTGCTGGTGACGGCCTGTATCACACCGATGGCGGAAAAGCCCATCACCAATACCGTGATGCCATTGAGCAACGGGCCATCAAGGTGGGCCAGGTAAGCCACGCCGAGCGCCAGTTCGACAAACGGGTAGATCAGCGCCCAGCCACGCCAGCGCCGGGCCAGCAGGTCATAGCCCGTGTAGGCATCGGCAAAGGCGTTAATGTCCAGCAGTTTGAAGAATGAGAAAACCAGGAAAAAGCCCGCCATGAAATAGCGCATGGTTTCATCCACGGTGATTGCGGCAATCCCTCCGTGACCCCATTGCACCAGCAGCACGGCGCCGAGGATGTAGCCGATGATCATCAACAGGGGGCTATAGGTTGAGAGCCAGCCTGCCTGCGTTTCTTCTTCGCCCCACGCATTGATGGAAAGCTCCGGTGAATGTGTAGCGGATACGGGTGCCAGCAACTGGTATTTGCCGGCCTGTGCGACTGCCGCCTGCAGGGCGCCAACATCGGCAACCGGGTTTGTCAGTACGACCTGCATGGGATCGAGCGTGACGCTGACCCCTTCCGCAAGCGGTTCGAGTTTTTTTGTCACGCGTCCGATGCAGGCATTGCAGTGCAGGCCCTGGAGTGCGTAGGTTTTTGTGGCCATGTTTTCTCCTTCAGTTTTTAATGTGCGTGGTCATGTTCATGGTGATCCGCTGGTACACGCGCACCGCGGAGTTCGCCGCGCGCCTGCCGTAGCACTGACCAGCCCCCGCTGATGGCCAGAAGCGCCATCACCAGAGCCACCGCAAGATCGGGCCATGCCGTTTTTGTGCCCAGAACGCCCAGCGCCGCCAGCATGACCGCGACGTTGCCTATGGCGTCGTTGCGTGAGCACAGCCAGACACTGCGCATGTTGGCGTCGCCTTCGCGGTATGAATAGAGCAGGGCGGCCACGGCCACATTCGCCACCAGCGCCAGCAGGCCGATGCTGCCCATGGTGATCGCTTCCGGCGCTACGCCATGCAGGGTGCCCCAGGCGGTTTTTCCAAGTACAAAAATGCCGAAGACCAGCATGCTTGCGCCCTTGAGCACTGCGGCCCAGGAGCGCCATGTCATGCCCATGGAAAGCACCGCCAGCGTCACCGCATAGTTGGCGGCGTCCCCGAAAAAGTCAATCGCGTCGGCCAGCAGCGATACCGAACCGGACTTGAAACCGGCGCCTATCTCGACTGCAAACATCGCGGCATTGACGACCAGCGCTATCCACAAAATCTTGCGGTAGCGCGGGCTGTAGTCGCTGGTATCGGTGGCGTGGTTATGGCAGTGGGCAGACATCGTTTTACTCCGTGAATACCGCAGGTTTTTGCGGTTCATGGCATGATTTGAAACCCTGAAGTCACTTTAAGGTCAAGCCATGCCTTCTCCAAATCCCCAGCCCGTTCAGGGTTATCTGATTGGCGATGCCGCCCGCAAGAGTGGCGTGAGTGCAGCCAACATCCGTTTTTATGAAAAGGAAAAGCTGCTCAGCCCGCGCGGGCGAAGCGAAAACAGCTACCGTTTCTACAGCGAGGGCGATGTGCATCAGCTGCGTTTCATACGCTTGTGCCGGGCGCTCGACATGTCGCTGGATGAAGTGCGCACGCTGCTTGGCCTGGACCTGAAGATCAAGGCCGATTGCGCGACCGCACGCGGCGCCCTTGATGGCCATCTGGCCCATGTGCGCGCACGGCTGGCTGAATTGAAGGCACTTGAAAAAGACCTGCAGGCGCTGCGCAACCGATGTGATGGCACCGACGCGCATTGCCACATCATCGAGGCGCTGCACGAACGGGCCGACGCGATGCCACTGGACGGAAAGACAAAAAAACCAGCCACCTACAAGCGGCACGTCTGAACTATCGCAGCGTGCGCCTGTTTCAGTTTTTCTGTAACTGAAGCTGCGCCTTGTCCAGCCACATCTGCAGGTTGTCCAGCAGATCGGTGTGGCTGAAGGAGCAACTTTCTTCGGTGAACAGCGCACTGGACTCCAGCCTGTCCAGCAATTGCAGCAGAACCTCGTTGAACCGGGGCGGCAGTGCGCCTGCCAACAGGTGCAGGCCTCTGGCTTCTTCTGAAAAAGCCATCACACCGGAGCTATCTGCACGCAGGCGGTTCAGTGCGGACTGGAGAGTGGAGAGTTGTACGTGGGCGCTCATGGTGTGGTTGACGGTGGCAAGGTCATGCCGCGCTGTTGCATCAGCGTGCGCAGCCGGTCAGGGTAATCGGTGATGATGCCATCGACCTTCCAGTCCATCAGCCTCTGCATGTCAGCGGGCACATTCACCGTCCATGGCAGCACCTGCAGGCCCAGGGCCTGCGCCTCTTTGACAGCATCGGGTGTCAGCGCTGCGGCATTGGGAGACCATGTCCGGCAGCCCGCGGCCCTGACCATTTGCGGCACGCTGGCGTGGCTGGCCAGTTTCAGGCCTGCCGTCCAGTTGCCGTCTCGCAGCGTATCGCCAGTGGCCGACTGTGTGCTCAGGCAGGCCGTGGGCATGCCGGGTTCCAGTTGCTGCACCAGCTTTAACGAGCGCCAGTCAAAACTTTGCACCGTCACCCGCCGGGTCATGCCTGCATCGCGCACGGCCTTCAGCAAAGCCTGTGTCATCACCTGCGGACTCGCGGTGTCGTCAGGCGCCAGCGGGTTGAGTTTGGTTTCGATGTTGAAGCGCACGCCGTTTGCACCTGCGGTTTTGACCAGGTCAAACAAGGCAGCAAGTGCCGGTATGCGCTGGCCGTCCTGTGGCTGCTGGGTATTGAACTGGTTGGCGTAGCTGCTGACCGGATTGATACGGCCTACGTCATACGCCTGCAATTGGGCCAGCGTCAACGACTTGACCAGCGGGCCTTTGGCCCCAGCCAGCCACTGCCCGTTCGCGTCGCGCGTGAAGGCCGGGTTGAGGTAGGGGTCGTGCGAGATGACGACCACGCCATCTGCAGTGAGGCCCACATCCAGCTCCAGCGTGGTGACGCCGGTTTGTAGTGCCTTTGAAAAGGCCGCCAGCGTGTTTTCTGGCGCCAGCCCGCGTGCGCCCCGGTGGCCCTGCAGGTCAAAGGCAATACTGCTCAAGGGCAGGCAGGCTGCAACCAGACATGAACAAAAAGAAAATAGGCGGCGTGGTGTCACGCCGCCTATTGTGTCGCCAGTCGGCGCGGCTTGTGTGACTAATCGTGCAGCGACGACAGGAACTGCTTGAGCTCTGGCGTTTGCGGGTTGCCAAACACTTCGGCTGGCGGGCCCATCTCATGTACGCGGCCCTGATGCATGAAGATCACGCGGTCGGACACCTTGCGGGCGAAACTCATTTCATGCGTGACCATCAGCAGCGTCATGCCCTCGTCGGCCAGGCTCTCGACCACACGCAGCACTTCGCCGACCAGTTCCGGGTCCAGCGCCGATGTGATTTCGTCGCACAGCAATACGGCAGGCTCCATCGCCAGCGCACGCGCGATGGCCACACGTTGCTGCTGGCCGCCTGACAGCTGTTCAGGCATGGCATCAAATTTTTCAGCCAGGCCGACACGCGCCAGCAGCTTGCGCGCCTGCTCGGCCGCCGCTGCGCCCGCAGTCTTCTTGACCAGCGATGGCGCCAGCATGATGTTCTTGCCGACCGTCAGGTGGGGGAACAGGTTGAAGCTCTGGAAGATCATGCCCACACGCTGGCGCAGCTCGCGCATCGCCATCGCGCTTTCATGCAGCAGCGGCTTGCCGTCCACATTCAGCGAACCCTCCTGGAACACTTCCAGCCCGTTGATGCAACGCAGCAGCGTGCTTTTGCCCGAGCCGCTCTTGCCGATGATGGCAATCACCTCGCCCGGCTTGACCTGCAGGTCTATGCCCTTGAGCACTTCGTTCGTGCCGTAAGACTTGCGCAGCGCGGTGATCTGGACGATGGCGCGTTGTGGCACGCCGTCAGTGGATGACTCAACGGTGTTAGCGGCGGCTTGCATTGATTTTCCTTTCCAGGATCTTGGCGTAAAGGCTGATGGGAAAGCACAGCAGGAAGTAAAGCAGTGCTACGCAGCTGTAGACCACAAACGGCTTGAAGGTGGCGTTGGTGATCATGGTGCCCGCCTTGGTCAATTCGATAAAGCCAATGACCGAAGCCAGCGCCGTGCCTTTGACGACCTGCACCAGGAAGCCCACCGTAGGCGGCAGTGCAATCTTGATGGCTTGCGGCAGCACTATGTACTGCAACTGCTCGCGAAAGCCGAGTGCCAGGCTTTGGCCGGCTTCCCACTGGCCTTTCGGGATGGATGCCACGCAGCCGCGCCAGATCTCGGTCAGGTAGGCGCTGGTGTAGAAGATGAGCGCCATCGACGCCGCCACCCAGGCCGAGGTGCGCACACCAAACAGCGCCAGGCCGAAGTAGGCCAGGAAAAGCTGCATCAGCAGCGGTGTGCCCTGAAAGAGCTGCACATAGGCACCTACAGCATGCCCAATGCCTTTGACTTTGGACAGGCGTGCGATCAGCAGCAGCAGTGCGACCAGGCCGCCACCGATAAAGGCGATCAGTGACAGCCCGACGGTCCAGCGCGCTGCCAGCAGCAGGTTGCGGAAAATATCCCAGACGCTGAAATCAACCATGATCAGGCCTTTGTCAGCGCGTTGGCCGGGGCGTAAAAGCATAAAGTGGCCATATCACCTCCCGAATAAAAAACGCGGGCCCAGCCAGTTCAGCAACTGACGGACTGCAATCGCCAGGCTCAGGTAGATCACTGTCGCCACGATGTAGGCCTCGAAGGCGCGGAAGTTCCGGCTCTGTATCAGGTTGGCGGCGTAGCTCAACTCTTCGGTCGAGATTTGTCCGCATACCGCAGAGCCCAGCATCACGATGATGATCTGGCTTACCAGCGACGGCCAGACCTTGCGCAGCGCCGGCGGAATCACCACGCGTATAAAAGTCTGCACGCGGTTAAGCGCCAGGCTCATCGCCGCTTCAATCTGGCCCTTGGGGGTGGCATCAATGCCCGCACGGATGATCTCCGTCGCATAGGCACTGAGGTTGATCACCATGGCAATGATGGATGCCACCTCGGGTGACAGCTTGACGCCAGCGGCAGGCAACCCGAAGTAGACAAAAAACAGCTGCACGATAAAGGGCGTGTTGCGTATCAGCTCCACATAGGTGCCCACCACAGCCTTGAGCCAGCCCGGGCCATGCGAGCGCGACCAGGCAAACGCCACGCCCAGCAGCACACCGATGACCGCCGAGATAACCGTCAGGCCAACCGTCCAGGCCACGCCCTTTGCAAGCAAAGGCCACTGGCTGAGAACAGCCATAAAGTCCAGTTCAACACGCATCTATCGGCACCCCCTCAAAAAGGATTACGAACGTTTTGTTTTTCTTCTACTCACTGAGCGAAATTCAAATGCAAGGCCGCCGTGGAACCGTCTAAGCCGGGCCATCAGCGGCGTCCCCTGCAAGGGGAGGGGACGCTACACGAAGTGAGCGTCATCAGGGGTGTTATTGAGGAAGATCGCCAGCTGGACGACCAAGCCACTTGACGGCCATCTTGTCGAGGTCGCCGGACTTCTTCGCATTGGCGATGATCTCGTTGACCTTCAGGCGCAGCTTGTCTTCGCCCTTGCCGACGCCGATGAAGTTGGGCGAGTCCTTGAGCAGCAGCTTGAACTCGGTGCCGAGCTGCGGGTTCTTGCCCATCATGTTGCCGGCGACCGATGCGCCAGTGGCGATCAGCTGCACCTGGCCTGCGACAAACGAGGAAACGGTCGCGTTGTTGTCTTCAAAACGCTTGACGTCTGCGCCGGCTGGTGCGAGTTTGGTCAGTTCCTGGTCTTCAATGGCGCCGCGGGTCACACCAATACTTTTGCCAGCGAGGTCCGCAAAACTCTTGATGCTCATGGTCTTCGATGCGAAGACAGCCTGGAAGAAAGGCGAGTAGGCAGCGGTGAAGTCGATCACTTTTTCACGCTCGGGGTTTTTGCCCAGCGTGGAGATCACCAGGTCGGCCTTGCGGGTCGACAGGTAGGCGATGCGGTTGGCGCTGGTTACCGGCGCAAGTTCGATGGCCACACCCATTTTTGCGGCGATGTAGTTAGCCATCTCGATGTCCAGGCCCTGCGGTTTCAGGTCGGTGCCGACAAAACCGTAAGGCGGGAAGTCGGTAGGGATGGCGATGACGATTTTTTTCGCCTTCACGATGTCATCAAGGGCATCGGCATGTGCGCCAGCGGTGAACAGCAGCGCGGTCGAGACCAGGCCGAGCGAGAAGAGGCGTTTGGACAGTACGGGTTTCATAACAAGGCTCCAAGGTAGGTTGAAGGGGAGGGAACTGAAGAATCGCCGCTTGCCTTCAAGGCTCTGCGGCGGGGTTGGGGAATGCTTGTATGTAAATCCTGTGCCGTTTTGGCTGCTACGGCCGGCGCTGCCGCCGTGCCCAGCGGGCTGAGTGCGCTGCGCAACTGCGCCAGCGGGTCGCCGCTGGCTGTCTGTAATTTGAGGGTGGCCTGCACGCTGCCGATATGCGACTGCATCAGGTTTTCAGCCAGCACCAAGTCGCCTTTTTCAAGGGCCTGCACGATCTTCACGTGTTCTTCGCAGGACTGCGCAGCATCGTGCGACGACTGGTACAGCATGGCAATCAGCGTGGTGCGTGCAGTGAAGTCGCGCAGCGTATCGGCCAGCAGGCTGTTGCCCAGGCATTCGGCGAGGCAGACATGAAAGTCACCGAGCAAAAAGCTGCGCAGGCCGACATCGCTGCCCTTGATCGCCGCTTTCTCGCGGCTCAGGTGTGTCTTCAGTTGTTTGATGGCGCCCTTGCTGACTTCGGAGGTGCAGCGGATCAGGCCCATCTCTATCACGCGGCGTGCCTCAAAGGCCTCGCGGGCTTCTTCCTGTGAGGGTTCGATCACATACCAGCCACGTCTGCTGCTGACGGTGACGATGCCGCGCGCAGCCAGCTGGTTCAGCGCCTCGCGCACGATGGTGCGGCTGCAGTCGAACAGCATGGCCAGCTGCATTTCGCCCAGACGTGAGCCCGGCGCCAGCTTCTGGGCCATCACGGCCTCGATGATTCGGTTGCTGATGTCGGATGCAGTTGCCATGCATCCAACAGTGCATTTAGCGTGCCAGCGGCAAACGCATCAAAACCGGCTGCTCAGGCAACTGGTATACAAGTTTTGGGCACCAGTCTGGCGTTTTTGGACGAACTTGCCAGTCCGTCCGCACCATTCGGGCGCGGTGCGTCAGTCCATTTTGGCGTCCGACGCCTGACCGCGGAAGCCCGGCTAGCTAGTTGAGCAGCGTCGCCTTCAGCGTGATCTCTGGCACACCGGCCAGCGCCTTTGACAGCGGGCATCCAGCCTTGGCATCGGCTGCAATTTTCTGGAACTGCGCATCGTCAATGCCGGGTACTTTGGCGTCCAGCGTCAGTGCGATGCGGTCTATCTTGAAGCCATCCCCATCCTTTGCCAGGCGCACCACAGCTTTGGTGTCAATCTTTTCGGTGCTGATACCGGCTTTGTCGCAGGCAAATGAAAACGCCATCGTGAAGCACGCCGCATGCGCAGCGCCAACGATCTCTTCAGGGTTGGTGCCTTTGCGGTCATCACCAAACCGGCTGCCGAAACCATAAGGGTGTTTGTTCAATGCACCGGTCTCGGTGCTGATCTGGCCCTGGCCGGTTTTGCCTGCGCCTTCCCAGTGGACTGATGCGGATTTTTCTATCATTTTGCGAACTCCTTTTGGTCAAAAAATGATTTTGGGTTGCTGTGGGTGCCGGGTATGTAGGACGGGTTCGGGGGATGGGATTTTGATTGAGGGTTGTGCCTTTCACTACCGAGCCGGGGGTTGCCCGGCGGCAAGTCACTTTCTTTTGCTTCGCCAAAAGAAAAGTAACCAAAGAAAAGGCGACCCGACGTCTGGGTCCCTGCGCTGCGCTACGGGCAACCTGCGCTGCTCGACTCCGGCGGCAGTCCAAACAACTCGCCTGCGG
>JAZKCN010000015.1:0-61376 GCA_040388075.1 Pseudomonadota bacterium
CACGCCTTTCACGCAGGCAACCATGCCGATGTGCTCAAGCACACCACGCTGATCGCGTTGATGAAGTATCTGACCCAGAAAGACACGGCGCTGACCGTGATCGACACCCATGCCGGCGCGGGGCTTTACCGGCTGGATGGCGACTACACAGAAACCAGCGGGGAAGCCAAAGACGGCGTTTTCAGGCTGTTTTCTGCTCCAAAAGTACCAGAAACCCCGCCAAATGCGAAAAAAGCCGTAAAGCCGGCTGCATCGACGGTTCTTTGTCCGGCACTGCAGGATTACGCAGACCTGCTGCGCAATATCAACCCCCAGTTTGCGGCCAGTGGCGAACTTGCGCACCTGAAGATTTATCCCGGTTCCCCGTTTATCGAGCAGCAATTCCTGAGCGGCCGCGACAAGCTCAAGTTGTTTGAACTGCACCCGACCGACTACAAATCCCTGAGCGGCAACATTGAACAGCTGGGCGTCGGCCGTCAGGTTTCAGTAGCGCGCGAAGACGGTTTTGAAGCCCTCAAGACCTTCCTGCCACCACCAGCCCGGCGCGCCATGGTGCTCTGCGATCCCAGCTATGAAATGAAGTCCGACTACGGCCGTGTCAGTGTCTGCATGGCCGATGCCATCAAACGTTTTGCCACCGGCACCTATGTGGTCTGGTACCCGGTAATTCCCCGCCCTGAAGCGCATGACCTTCCGCGCAAACTCAAGACACTGGCGGTCAAGGCATCCAGAAGCTGGTTAAACGCAGTTTTAACCGTCAAATCCAGCAAGTTAACGACAGATGAAGCTGGCGACGTGATCCGTCCGGGTTTGCCCGCCAGTGGCATGTTCGTTATCAACCCGCCTCATACCCTCAAGGGTGAGCTGCAGCTGGCCCTGCCGCAAATGGTGGCCCTGCTCGGCCAGGACCGCAATGCCGGGTTCACGCTGGAGCATGGTAGCTAAGAGCATGCTCATTGCATAAAAAGACAGCCTGCCAACGCCAGACCTGAACCACCAGAACTGACGATGACCACCATCCTCATTGTTGAAGACGACGACGCGATTCGCAACAACATCGTGCGGCTGCTCAAGCTTGAGGGGTTTGACACCATCTCCGCACCGGATGGCCAGGTTGGCCTGGAGCGGGCACAGGGCTTCAAGCCTGACATCATCATTTCCGATGTCAGCATGCCCGGCATGGACGGCTTTGAGCTGCTGGCTGCCATACGCAATGACAAGGGCACGGCCACCCTGCCTTTTATCCTGCTGACCGCGCTGGACGATCGTGAAAACATGCGCAAGGGCATGACTGGCGGGGCAGATGACTACCTGTCCAAGCCCTTTACCCGCAACGAACTGCTGGACGCCGTCAATGCGCAAATCAAGAAACGCGGCCTGGTCGAGGCTGTCATACAAACCGAACTGGCCGCCGGTGAAGAACGCCTGCGTGCCACGTTCTCGCACAGCATAGGCGGTGGCATCCCCCAGGCTTTTATGGTCGAGGCCCCGGAAGGTGCCGTCACCGAACAACTGTCCAACGCCACGGTGCTGTTTTCGGACATCCGCAATTTCACCTCGCTGGCCGAAAAGCTCGGTTCGGGCGAAGTCGCCGAACTGCTGACCGAGTATTTCGAGCGCGCCTGCCAGCCCGTGCTGAAGAACGGCGGGCGCTACGTCAAATTCATAGGCGACGGCTTGATGGCCGTGTTCAGCGACAGTGCCAGGGGCTCACCGTTGCCTGCAGCCCGCCGTGCCGTATCTGCCGGCCTGGCGATGGCACTGGCCGCGCATGAATTCCGCGCCTGGCTGGAGCACCGCTTTCCGGGCCGCGGCCTGCCGCCGTTTGCGATTGGCGTTGGCCTGCACACCGGTGAAGTCACGCTGTGCCAGTTGGGCACCGTTCAAAGCAAGGAGACCGCACCGATTGGCGACACCGTCAACACAGCCGCACGGCTGGAAGCCGCCAGCAAGGAACTGGGCTGGACGGTCGTTGCCAGCACAGCTGTATTGCTGAAAGCAGGCGACGGCATCCTGACCGGCTCGACAACCTCGCTGGCTGTTCGCGGCAAGGATCTGGTTGTGGATGTGCTGGAAGTCACCGGCCTGGTCACGACCATGGCCGACAAGGTGCATGGCATGGCCAGCCTGACCGAGCGCGCGCAGGAAATCAGCGAAGCGGTCAAGGCCAACTCCGCCATCACCGCGCGTGCCGTCAAAAGCGCACTGGATGCCAAGCTGTCCGCGCTGAAAGCACAAAGCTTTGACCCGTCTGCCGCCACCGTGCGCCTGAAGGGCTACCGCATCACCAACAAGATTGGCTCGGGCGGAATGACTGAGGTTTATCTCGCCGAACGAGAGGCTGACGGCCTGCCTATCGTGCTGAAGGTGCTGGACTCACGTGGCAAGGAAGCGTCCGAACACCTGGTGCGCTTCATACAGGAATACACACTGCTTTCGAAGATCGTGCATCCGCACGTGATCCGGATTTATGACCAGGGTTTCACCGACGAGCACGCCTATATCGCGATGGAATATTTCGAGCGCGGCGACCTGCGCGGCCTGTTCGGGCCGGAGCTGACCCAACAGCGCGCGCTGCGGGTGATCAATGAAATCGCGCAGGCGCTGGATGCGATTCACCAAAGCGGCATCGTGCATCGCGATATCAAGCCGGAGAACATCATGCTGCGCAACGACGGCAGCGTCGCACTGGCCGATTTCGGCATTGCCAAATCGATGCTGAAGGCGGAAAGCATGGGACTGACCCAAACCCGGCACGGCGATGTGGTCGGCACACCGTTTTACCTCAGCCCCGAGCAGGCCAGCGGCAAAGTGGTGACCATACAGTCAGATCTCTACAGCCTGGGCGTGATGATGTTTGAAATGCTTGCCGGCAAACGGCCGTTCATCGCTGAATCGCTGGAGCTGCTGCTGGCCAAACACATGCACGCAGACACGCCGGCCTTGCCGGAATCGAGTGTGCATCTGCAGCCTGTCGTCAACAAGCTGATGCAAAAAGACCCTGCCATGCGTTATGCATCGGCGACACAGCTTCTTGCCGATCTGAAGCAGGCCCGCTAAAGCGCAAGGCGCGGGCCGCAGCTTTATTGGGTGCGCGAGTTCCAGACGTGGAGCTCGAAAAACGCCTCTTGCACATTGATCTTCAGCTGGCTGAACACCGCGCGCGTCGCCGTTCCCGCAGCATGCTCCCAGAGCTTGATGGCCTGGATCTCCTGAGGCGTTTTTTCATCCCACGGGTTTTCGGCATGCAATGAACGGGCCGCCAGCCATTCGACATAGGCACCGCGCACTTTGGACGGGCTGCCAAAAGCCGTCTCCAGCAATTCCAGGAATTTGCATTCCGCCTGAGCCTTGAGGGCGTCCGGAATACCGTTGGCGGCCTGGAGCGAAGCGTTGTACTTGGGAGGCTTGAAGTTGGGCATGACAAGGATTGGACTGACGGAAAGGATAGTTGGAGAACCAAAAGCCGACAAAGGTGGCAAGAATTTTGTCACTGTCAGGAGAATTTGCCACCCAAAAACAGCCACTAACACTATAGTTTGCAAAAGAGCCCTTCTTTCAGGACTTCAGACAATTTTACAAATTCGGGCTGGAAGACATTTACAGAAGGATCATGCATGTTGCCCATCGATTCGATTTTTTCCGACTTTTATGCAGCCGCGGCAGGACGACTGGACTGGCGCAAACCCTTTTCTGAACTTTCCAGACTGATGGATTTGTGGGGCGTGCAGGTTATAGGTGTCGACAAAAAAACAGGAGGGCTCATCTTCAGCGCGGAGGGCGGCCGTGCCTCTCCCGAATCGGCACTCGACTACATGCGCTCGTTTCACCTGGTCAACCCGCGCATTGATCCCGCTCTCGCAACGCCCGCGGACCAGTGGATGCATTGCCATGAACACTTTAACGATGCCTATGTCGCCTCCAGCGCCTTCTATCAGGATTTCCTGATTCCTTATGGTGGCCGCTATCTGTCCGGCACCAAACTGATAGACAACGACGAAGTGCTTTTCATGCTGGGCATAATGCGGGGCCACGGCAGCAGTCCACTAGGACCCGATGATCTGCCGCTGTTGCAGCGCATCAAGCATCACCTGACAGAAGCGTTTTCAAACTTTGTCCACATGCGCGAGACTTATGTTGAAGCCGGCATGGGCAAGGAGTTGCTCAACCAGTTTGATTACCCCATGCTCCTGATCGATGAGATGAGAGGGATCTGGCATGGCAATCGTTCAGGCAAGCGCATGCTGCTTGCGGGAGACACCGTGATGGACAAGGCAGGCGTTCTCGTCTGCCGGGACAGGCAAAGTGACAACGAACTCACTGAAATCATTCACAGCCTCCAGCTGAACAGCCCCGGTGGTTCGAACCCTGTCAAGCGGGCCATGTCGATCACAAATAACAATGGGAGGCAATGCCTGGCCTTTGTGAGCGTTCTTCGGCCGGAACAAACCATGGGCGCATTCGGCAATGCATCCCGTGCCCTGATCGTGCTGCATGATTCCGGAAACACACGAGCTCTGGATCCCTTTATCCTGGCTGAGTGCTTTGACCTGACACCTGCTGAAGCAAGAGTAGCGGTTCAGATCGCGGGCGGCGCCAACGCCAAGGAAATAGCGCAGAACCAGTCAATCGCACTGCCAACGGTTCGCACACACATTCAGCGTGTGATGGAAAAGACCGGCGTTGACCGGCAGGTCGATCTGGTTCGGGTGTTGATGGCCCTGCCTGTTCGCGCCTGATCTTTTTCGTGGACGTAGTGACTGTATTGCCCTGAGCGTCCACAAGATGACTATCCTTATCTAAGAAGGAGTGGCGACTATCTGACCGTGGTGCATTCCGGGCAATACCGACCGCGAGGCAGCGAATAGGGCTGCGGCGGCGGCGAGTTGCTGGTAGCGGGACTGGCACGCGGTGCACTGCCGCCACTCTGCCCGCTTGATGTTTGCGATGTGCTCATCAAAGGCACCGGCGTATACGTAGCGTATGCCATCTGCCCCGATGTGCGACAACTTACCGCATTACGCAACTCCGTCAGATAGGCGATTTGTTCCAGCAACATGTGGTACATGTAGTTGTTGTTGCAAAACGTCCCAGTCGGTTGCGCGCATCTTTGCATGAGGGCCTGAGCGACTGACCCCGAAAACGTTTTCTGCGCGTTATCACGAAAAGTGGCCAGCGTCTGCTGGTAGCCAGAAATGTCATTCTCCAAGGCTCTGGCTGTCGCCTGCATTGACATCCCGGTCCGCGCTACGCCCGAGTCAATATCTGCGGTAACCGCTGGCTCATTTTTGACCGGCGACCACATACGCGTCTGAAAGTAAGCGATATTCCGGGGGCAGCCCCGGCTGGTCAACTGCGCGCCAGCAGGAGGACTACTGCTCGAATACTGCCCGGTAGAGGGCATTAAATTACCTGCTGCTCCACCCCCATAAGCAGGTTGCCCAAGGAAACCGTTCCCGGAATTTTCACTGCGATCTGGCTTCGGCCTTTCAAAGTTCTCCATGAACTGGGCATCAGCTGCCCGCCTTGCACGCTCCTGATCAAAGTTTTGCGCAGATGCGGCCAGAGTCAAAAAACAAAGTACAGGCGTCACCAGCCATGGGCTTATCTTTTTCGAGATCATGGTGTTTACTCAATAGAGGGGCAATTTTTTGAACTTGCCACCCGCTGCAAAAACTGCTTTTGCTTTTGGTAATGCGCAATGTCTTCAGAGGAATTGGTCTGGGAATTCTGGGTGATGTTCAGGAAGTTCTGTCCCTGCTGGCCAGTACCTCCATTGCGTTGTTCAAGCCCCATCAACACCCCGGCAAGCAGCGACGTAAACATGGCGGTACCTTTTGCACTCTCATGGGACTTGACCCAGGCATCTATTTTTCCACCCTCTGCAGTTAACTGGGTGCAGCTCATGTTGGGATACACCTCAGGTCCGGCTGGTTGTTCTTGCGCATGAGCCGTCACACCAGCCATCGCGATCGGCACAACCCAGGCAGTAAAACGCCTTGCCCCCCGCCCACGATCCGATTCGCTGCGCAACGAATAGAAGATTTTCTGACCAGCCATGAAGTCCCCCGCATTAAATTGATTTGGGGAATTCTGGTCAGATGGGAGGCTGCACACAATCATCAATATTGATGATTTTTCTGCTTCTGCAAGACCGTAGCGGATTCAGCGCATGGCAATTTTCAAGCCCCTATCCACTCCTAATACTTCAACGCCGTACTCTTGCCCCAGAACACCCGGTAGGCGAACACGGTATAGCCGATGATCACGGGCAGCACCACCAGCGCACCGACAAGGATCACGCCCATTGCCTCGGGCGCGGTGGCGGCCTGCCAGATGGTCAGCTTGTCGATGATCAGCCACGGGAAGAGGCTGTAGGCGAGGCCGTAGAAGGCGAGCAGAAATACGCCGACCGTGGCCCCGAAGGGCACCCAGGCGCCGTACTCATTGCCTTGTGCCAGCCGCACCGGCAGGCGCTGCAGGCTGCGATAAATGACGCCAAACAGTACGGCAGTGGCCGCAGGAATCGGCAGCAGCAGCACGATGTTGGGAAACGAAAACCACTTGTCGAAGATCAGGGAACTGACCAGCGGTGTGGCGATAGAGATTGCCGCAATACCCGCCATCGTCAGCAAAAGACTGCCTTTGGCCCAGCGCACGGCGCGCAGTTGCAGCTCGCCTTCGGACTTGATGATCAGCCAGCCAGCGCCCAGCAGACAGTAGGCTGCCACCAGCGCCAGGCCGATCACGGCATTGAAAAGAATCGTCAACCAGGTGCTGGCAAAACCGGTGATCAGCGAGCCCAGCATGTAGCCCTGGCTCCAGCTGGCGAGCAGTGAGCCGCTATAGAACATGCGGTTCCACAGCGGCTTGTGGCTGGCACGCGCCTTCACGCGAAAGTCGAATGCCACGCCACGCAAGGTCAGGCCAATCAGCATGAAGGCCACCGGCAAATAAAGCGCGCCAAGAATCACGCCGTGCGCCATCGGAAACACCGTCAGCAAAATCCCCACGCCCAGCACCAGCCAGGTTTCATTGGCATCCCAGAAAGGCCCAATACTGGCAATCATGGTGTCCTTGTCGTCGTCGCTGGCGCGGCGCATCAGCACCCCAACACCCAGGTCGTAGCCGTCAAGGATCACGTAGGCCAGCATCGCCAGCCCCATCACCACCAGGAAAACAATCGGCATCCAGCCGGCCGCCTGTGTCAGGTCGGGCGCCATATCAAGCATGGGGTGCTCCTTCTTTTTCGGGATAGTTCACGACGTTGAGCTCCTTCTCGGTCTCCCCGGCCGTCTGATCGTCTCCACCGAAAGGCCTGTCTGCCTGCTTGCGATGGCGTGCGAGGTAGAACACGACCGAGACATAGGCCACGATGAGCGCGGAGTACAGCGTCAGGTACATCACCAGTGTCAGCGCGATGCGGGGCGCCGGAACACTGGATGCGGCATCGGCCGCCGTCAACACACCGGTGACCAGCCAGGGCTGCCTGCCTATCTCCGTTACATACCAGCCGGCAACCAATGCCACCCAGCCGGCAAATGTCATTGCCACCAGCACACGCGCATGCCAGACCGTCAGCGTGCGTGAAGCATCCTTCTTCCATGGTGCCAGCTGGAACGTTGTGGCCCAGCTGACCAGCAACATCAGCATACCCACACCGACCATGATGCGGAAGGCCCAGAACACAGGCGCCACCGGCGGATGGTTGCCCTCAAACTCATTGAGGCCCCTGACCTCGCCATCCCAGCTGTGCGTCAGGTACAGTGAAGCCAGCTTGGGCACCGCAATTTCATAACGGTTGCTTTTGGTCTCCTGGTCCGGCAGCGCAAACAGTATGGCCGGCACCCCTTTTTGTGTCTGCCAGATACCTTCCATCGCAGCCAGTTTTGCGGGCTGGTGTTCCATCGTGTTCAGGCCGTGCGCATCACCAGCCAGGATTTGCAGCGGTATCAAAAATGCTGCCAGGTAAACACCTGTCTTCAACCCCGCCATCACTTCGGCGCTGCGGTCACTGCGCAGCCAGCGGTAGGCTGAAATGCCCGCGACAAGAAACGCCACAGTTAATCCCGAGGCCAGCAGCATGTGCACCAGGCGATACGGGAAGGACGGGTTGAATATCACCTCGAACCAGCTGGTTACGTGCGCCTTGCCGTTGATCATCTCGAAGCCCGTCGGCGTCTGCATCCACGAGTTCAGCGCCAGAATCCAGAAGGCCGACAGCGTGGTGCCGCCTGCTACCAGCAAGGTGGCGATGGTGTGCATGCGCTCGCTCACCCGCTCGCGGGCAAACAGCATCACGCCCAGCATGGTGGCTTCGAGGAAAAAGGCCGTCAGCACTTCGTAGGCCAGCAACGGGCCGGCGATGTTGCCGACCTTCTCCATATACCCCGGCCAGTTGGTGCCGAACTGGAAACTCATGGTGATGCCGCTGACCACACCCAGCGCAAAGGTCAGCGCAAAAATCTTCACCCAGAACTGGTAGGCGTCCATCCAGAACTGCTCCTTGCTGGACACAAACCGAAGCTTGAAGTACAGCAGCACCCAGGCCAGCGAAATGCTGATGGTGGGGAACAGGATGTGGAAGGTGATGTTGGCCGCAAACTGTATGCGCGCCAGCAGGAAGGGATCGAGGCCGTCCATTTCTTCAGTCCTCCTTGATATAGGTCAGGGTTTTGGCCGAACGGCCCGTCAGGCCCGCAACGACCTTGTCTTTGGTTTCCAGCAGCTTCTGCACCTTGGCACCCATTTTCATCAGGCTCATCAAGGTGGCAGAGTCCATCTTCTGAACATCGGCCAGCCAGCCCGTCATCAGCTCGATCAAATCGTGCATCTGCTTCATCCGCGCCTGCGCATGGATGTCGTCGCCGTTGGATGGCTGCTCCATCAGCGCATCGCGCAGCATCGACAGCGTCGGGTCAATCTCGCGCTTGCGGCGCTCTTCGGCCAGCGTGCGGAAGATGGCCCACACGTCTTCTGGTGCCTGGAAGTATTCACGCCTGTCATTGGGCAGGTGCTGCAGCCGCACCAGGTTCCAGGATTGAAGCTCTTTCAGCCCCATGCTCACGTTCGAGCGCGAAAAAGCCAGCGCCTCGCCGATTTCGTCGGCATTCAGGGCCCGCGGGGACACATACAACAGCGCGTAAATCTGCCCGACCGTGCGGTTGATGCCCCATCGGCTTCCCATCTCGCCGAAGTGCAGGACAAAACGCTGGGTCAGGGGGGCGAGGTTCATGATTTGATTTATTGAATTTTCAGGAATTACTGAAATTCTAGTAATTTGATGCAAACCCGGCAAGCAGGTTTTATTGCCCGGTAAGACCTGAGGGGATTGCCTGCATCATGTAAAACGGCTACCGGGAGGCGCACAACAAGGTGTTTGCGCTCCACCTAGTCAATCCGCACAGCGCTCACATGCACCTCAAAGACCTGATACCCGCCCTGCTTGTCGCTATCGTGGCCCACGCATCTGCAGCCGACGACTCGCCCTTCACCTGCAAGCCCGATGGCAACCAGCAGGAGATGAATACCTGCGCAGCGCGGGACTACCGCGCTGCCGACGCGGCGCTGAATATCAAATACGGAGAAGTCATGGCCAGTTTGCCGGTCACAGGGCAAGCCAACCTGAGACGCGAACAGCGCGCCTGGCTCAAGCAGCGCGACCCGCAGTGCAAGGCCAAAGCCAGACAGTTTGAAGGCGGCTCCATCTGGCCACTTCAATATTTTTCCTGCCTGCAAGCCAGTACCGAAAAGCGCACCAAAGAACTCGGCCGCCCGTAAACAAAAAACTCGAGACAGGCGACCAGTCAAGGTCCCCGAATAATCCCAAGGCTGTTTCAGGCCTTACAGGGCATCACCGCCCTCACGCGCGCATCACGCAACCAGAGCCCCAGCCACATCACCACACCGACATAGACACCGAACAGGGTGTGCGTGAACAGCGGATCGTTGATGCGGACGTGGGTAGCGACGGCGCCGCCGAGGTAGCCGGTCAGCAGCACCGCGCCCAGCACCGAGGTTTTGGGCACCGCATACAGCAGGCCGCAGACCAGCAGCAGCACTGCCAATGGCACGGCCGAGATCTCGGGCCAGCCGAGCTGGGTCATGGCCTGGGCGACTTCGGGGACGCCCATGAACTTGAGGGTGATGTCCATCAGCAGAAACAGCAGGACCAGGCCGGTGAGGACGCGACCTGTCCACAAAGCGGTTTTTGAAATGGTATTGCTCATGCCTGATTCCTTCAACTTTTCAACCTGCCTTATTCAACCTGCACTCGTCAGGGCTGTGGCGGCGGCGCACCTATCGCCTCACACAACTGCTCGGTGGCCTTGCCCCAGCCTTCGAGGAAGCCCATCTTCTCGTGCGCTTCCCTGTCGGCGGCTGTCCAGTGCACCACACGTGCGGTGTAACGGGTCTTGCCGCCTTCGTCGTCAAAGGTCAGGATGCCGGTCATGAAGGGTTTGTCGGACGGTTTCCAGGCGTCGGTGAAGGCGTCGGTAAACACAAGCTTTTTGTTCGGCACCACTTCGAGGTACACGCCCCGGTTCGGGAACTCGGTGCCGTCCGGGCCACGCATCACGACCAGACTGGAGCCGCCGGGCCGCACATCGGTTTCGACACGCACGGTCTCAAAGGGTTTGGGGGTGAACCATTGCAGCATCAGGGTCGGGGTGGTCCAGGCCTGGTAGACCTTTTCTGGCGGCGCATCGATCAGGCGCGTAAGGACAAGTTCGCGGTCGGACGCAGGCGTGGGCTGGCTGGCAGTGCTCATGAAAATCTCCTGTGTGTCGGTTGATGTATTTAACAGGACTTTTGTGTCCCTGCATGTACGACGAAGGAAACCATCCTTTTTCGACATGAGCTGCTGAATTATTTTTTGCCCGGGCTGGCAGGCTCGTTAAAACGCCAATGTAAAGTCTACTTTACATCGAGGCCAAGACCGGGCTCCGGAAGGCCTGCCGAACGCGTTTGGGAGGGCAATTTTTGCCTTTTTAAGGCCTTTTCAGGAATCAAAATGGCCTGAAAACCAATGTGGACTAGCGCGACATGCTATTAAATATGTAGCATTCGTTTGATTACCAGATTTTCTGCTTCCTGCTACCTTTGCCGGTCAGCGCGATGCAGCTGGCCGGTTTTTGCCTGTGACGGCGGGTGAATTTCTGCGCGCTGGCTTGCGCGGCGATGCGGCGGGCGCGGGTAACTCCTCAACGACCGGCGTGGACTCGGGCACAAACAGCACCACCTGCTTGAAGCCCAGGCCCAGCATGCCGAGCTCTTCGGCGGCAGCCCGGCTCAAATCGATGATGCGGTTGCGGCTGTAGGGGCCACGGTCGGTGATGCGTACATCCACCTCGCGGCCATTGACCAGGCTGCGCACCCTCACCAGCGTGCCGAAGGGCAGCGTGCGGTGCGCAGCCGTGAGGGCATTCATGTCAAAGCGCTCGCCGCTGGCGGTGCGCCGGTTTTGAAAGCCCGGTCCGTACCAGGATGCATGGCCCCGCTGGAATTCGCGCGGCAACTCGCCGCCCAGCTGCGCGGGTTGTTGCACCTCGTCGGCAGGCAATGCCGGCGCAGCGACAGTCGCAGCGAAGGGGTCTTGCGGCGAGCCCGCAGCCTCTGGGGCTGAAGGTGGCGTCCTGATGGCCGGTGCCGGTGCCTTGCCTACAGTGGCAGCACCAGGTGGTGGGGTGGTGCAGGCGGCCAGCAATGCCAGCACGGTCAGCGCACCGATTTTTGCAATGAATCTGGCAAGGTTGTCGGCAAGGTTTTGCATGCTGCAGCCCTTGCTGTTTGCAGCTCAGGCCAGCTGCAGACGCTGCGTAATCTCGGTGGTCGCCGCAGCCTGGTTCATGGTGTAGAAATGAATGCCGGGCACACCGGCGGTGCGCAACTGGTCGCACAGGTCGGTGATCACATCGAGGCCGAAACTCTTGATCGATGCGGTGTCGTCGCCAAAGCCCTGCAGGCGCAGCCGTATCCAGCGAGGTATCTCGGCGCCGCAGGCATCCGAAAAACGCATCAGCTGGGTAGAACTGGTGATCGGCATGATGCCGGGCACCACCGGTATATCGGCGCCGAGCTTTGCCGCGTCATCAACAAAACGGAAGTAGGCGTCGCTGTTGAAAAAATACTGCGTAATGGCCGAGTTGGCGCCGGCACGCACCTTGGTCACATAGGCCTGCAGGTCGGCGTCGGCAGATCTGGCCTGCGGGTGAATCTCGGGGTATGCCGCCACTTCGATGTGAAAGGCAGGCCCGGTCTCTGCGCGTATGAAGGCGACCAGGTCGCTGGCGTAATGGAACTCGCCGCCTGCGCCATAGCCACTGGGTAAATCGCCTCGCAGCGCGACCAGGCGCTTGACGCCCATGGCCTGCAGCGTCGCAAGCTGCGCACGCACCGTTGCCTTGGTCGCACCTACACACGAGAAGTGGCTGGCGGCATCCACACCTTCGGCGAGGATTTCACCGACGGTGCCAAAAGTGCCCTCTTGCGTGGAGCCACCTGCGCCAAACGTGACCGAGCAGAACTGCGGCTTCAGTGCATACAGTGCCTGGCGCGTCACGCGAAGTTTTGCAGCGCCCTCCGGTGTCTTGGGAGGGAAAAATTCAAGGCTTACAGGCAAGCTGGTCGAGGTTGGCAATGTCATTCGGGTCTCCCGGATTCAGTCAGTCAGCCGCATCGTCCTGATCGGGCTGGTCCTGTTCATATCGTTTTTTTCGTTTGCTGCGCGCAGGGCCGTGCTGGCCGGCGTGGGCCTCTTCCGAATCCTCATGTGCAGCGTGCAGCGCGCGCAACTCGGCACGTGGCGTGCGCTTGGCAACGCTGCGTGCAGGTGCGACCGCCAGCGGCTGGTCTTCTGCGGCGACGTTATGCTGCTTTTTGCCGTGGATGAAGAACTCGCGGTTGCCATCACCGCCTTCAATCGCGGACTCCATCCAGCCCAGCACATCAACGCCGACCTCTTCACAGGTGTCGCGCAGGCGCTTTTCGACAAACTCGAAATGCACCGGGTCACGCACGATGCCGCCCTTGCCTATCTGGCCGGGCTGCAGTTCAAACTGAGGCTTGACCAGCATCAACAGGTGACCGTCGGCTTTCAGCAGGCGGGCCACGGCAGGCAAGACCAGCGTCAGCGAGATGAAGGACAGGTCACCGGTGAGGAAGTCAAACAGCGGGTTGAAGTCATTGCCCCCAGCCCCGTCTTCACCTTCTTCTTCAGGATCGTCATCATCAAAACCATCGTCCAGCTCGCCGCCTTCTTTCAGGTGCACCGCACGGCGGTAGTGTTCGGCCAGGTCATCGGCTGTCAGCGCGCGTGCATTGACACCTTCTATGCAGACCACACGCGCATCGTCGCGCATCGTGGCATGCAACTGGCCATGGCCAACATCGACACCCACCACCTGCGCGGCACCGCTCTGCAACAGGCAGTCGGTAAAGCCGCCGGTCGACTGCCCGATGTCCAGGCAGCGCAGGCCATCCACCTTCAGCTTGGTGGCCTTCAGCGCGCCTTCCAGCTTGAGGCCGCCACGCGAGATGTATTTGGCTTCGGTGTTGTCCAGCACTTCCAGCTCGGCGTTATCCGGGAGCTCGTCGCCATTCTTGGCCACACGTTTCCACGCCGGCTGCACACCGGTATCGACCAGCACACGCCACTGCACACCCGACGCAATCAGGCGCTGGGCCTGTGAGCGTGTGGTGGCAAAGCCGTGTTCGACGAGGAAGAGATCAGCGCGCATAGGAGTTATTTCAAGGTCAATTTCACCGCAGAGACGCAAAGAACGCAGAGGTCCGCAGAGAAACTTCTGTTTGATTCAGCAGAAGTTCCTCTTTTTTCTCCGCGCCCTCTACGCCTCTGCGGTGAATGAATCCGCCTTGCAGCGAATCAACTCAATACCGATACGTATCGGCTTTGTACGGGCCAGCTTTCGACACGCCGATATACGCAGCCTGCTCGTCGCTCAACTCGCTCAGCATCGCGCCGACCTTCTTCAGGTGCAGGCGCGCAACTTTTTCGTCGAGGTGCTTGGGCAACACATAGACCTTGCCGACTTCGTAGTCGGCCTGTTTGGTAAACAGCTCGATCTGCGCGATGGTCTGGTTGGCAAAGCTGGATGACATCACGAAGCTCGGGTGGCCGGTGCCGCAACCGAGGTTGACGAGGCGGCCCTTGGCCAGCAGGATGATGCGCTTGCCGTCCGGGAAGATTACGTGGTCGACTTGCGGCTTGATCTCTTCCCAGGTGCATTTTTCGAGCGCAGCGACATCGATTTCGTTGTCGAAGTGGCCGATGTTGCAGACGATGGCCTGGTCTTTCATCTTGGCCATGTGGTCATAGGTGATGACGTTCTTGTTGCCGGTGGCGGACACAAAAATGTCGGCCTTGTCGGCGGCGTATTCCATGGTCACGACCTTGTAGCCTTCCATCGCGGCCTGCAGGGCGTTGATGGGGTCGATCTCGGTGACCCAGACCTGGGCGCTCAGGGCGCGCAGCGCCTGCGCGGAACCCTTGCCCACATCGCCGTAACCGGCCACCAGGGCGACCTTGCCGGCCACCATCACGTCGGTGGCGCGCTTGATGGCGTCAACCAGTGATTCGCGGCAGCCGTAGAGGTTGTCGAACTTGGACTTGGTGACGGAATCGTTCACGTTGATGGCGCGCAGGGCCAGCGTGCCCTTGGCCGACATTTCGTTCAGGCGCAGCACGCCCGTGGTGGTTTCTTCGGTCACGCCGATGATGTTCTTCAGGCGGCGGCTGTACCAGGTCGGGTCTTGCGCCAGCTTGGCCTTGATGGAGTTGAACAGGCAGATTTCTTCTTCGCTGCCGGGCTTGGAGATCAGGCTGGCGTCTTTCTCGGCCCGGGTGCCCAGGTGCATCAGCAGCGTTGCATCGCCGCCGTCGTCCAGGATCATGTTCGGGCCTTCTTCAGGCGTGCCCTTGGCGCCGCTGAATTCAAAAATGCGGTGGGTGTAGTCCCAGTAATCGGCCAGGGTTTCGCCCTTGATGGCGAATACGGGTGTGCCCTTTTCGGCAATCGCGGCGGCCGCGTGGTCCTGCGTCGAGAAAATGTTGCACGATGCCCAGCGCACATCGGCACCCAGCGCCTGCAGCGTTTCGATCAGCACGCCGGTCTGTATGGTCATGTGCAGCGAACCGGTAATGCGCGCGCCCTTGAGCGGCTGGGCCTTGGCGAATTCTTCGCGAATGGCCATCAGGCCGGGCATTTCGGTTTGCGCGATGTTCAGTTCCTTGCGGCCCCAGGCGGCCAGGGAAATGTCGGCAATGGTGTAGTCGTTGGCTTGTTTCAGGACGGCGCTCATACGGTTCTCCAGTATCAAAAGTCAAATGGGCAAAATCGCCACGGGCATCAGGCGTGGGCGTGGGGAGTTTTTTTTGTTTGAACTCACCCGGCATCAGGACCTGTGCGGGTGAGCGTGGTTGCGGGAAAGAGTCCCGAGCCTAGACCACATGGTGTGGGTTGCAACGCTCCTCGGGAAGCCGCCATTGTAGCGGACACCTGCTGCCCGGTAAACCCGGCCGGATCAGCCGTTTTTCACAATGCTAAGCTTGCCCGGATGAACTCCGCCGACGCCAGGCCAGCGCCGCTATCCCACTACCTGATGATCCGCTCGGCAGGTAGCCTGGACCTGCCGGCTGCGGAGGCAGCCATGGCTGAGGTGGATTTTGAAGTCCTGATTGCGTGGGGCGAGGAGCCGCTGACGCTGGATGTGATCTGGCAGCCGCATCCGGTATTGCACCCTGAATACCAGCGTGGCGGCATGCTGGACCTCCCGCCGGTTGAGAGCTGCACACTGCAGTTTCAGGATGGCGAAGTGTCCGCACACCTGCGCCGGGACATCGCCGAAGTTATGCTCAATGAGGAACGCGCCATACCCGAGGCGCTGGCCGGCCAAGGCCTGGTGCACCTCTCGGAAATCGACACTGCGAACACGCCCCGGCATATGGTCGCGATGCGGTATGCCCTGCTGGCCGAACTGACCGCTACCGCTGCAAAACCGGATGACGTGGTGATCTATGACACCGGCACGGCCTGCATCACACCCACCGACGTACGTGAGTGGATGAACTGGCGGGAGATGCTGTATCTGCTTGATGACCCTTTTCCGTTTTCGCCGGACCTGGGCGTCGAGGATCCGGACTTTCAGCCTGCGACAGACACTGCAGCGCGCGCCGAAGTCCCTGTTTTCACTCCCGCACCGGCCTCCGCACCAACACCAGCACGCGTGTCGGTGCCGCCCGTACTTACGCCGGTTCCAGTCCCGGCGCCCGGGAACACGACCTCGTTGCAATCTCCCGGCCAGCAATCGTCCACGCCTTCATGGGTCTGGGCCGGGCTGGCGATGGCCGTTGCAGCTGTTGTCGCTTACCTGCTGTTCGGCGGGAAATGACCAGGCCCTGATTGCAGCAGCACACCATGCGCAGCATTGAGCAATGGCCTCCCGAAGACAGGCGCCGCGTCACCGGTGTCTTCACCGATATCGACGACACACTGACGACCGATGGCGCCATCACACGCGATGCGCTGGCCGCGCTGGTGGCACTGCGCGAGGCAGGCCTGCCGGTGATCGCCATCACAGGCCGCCCCGTTGGCTGGAGCGAACCTTTTGCGCACAGCTGGCCAGTGACGGCGATAGTCGCAGAGAACGGTGCCGTGGCGCTGCAGCTTGAAACACCCACAGGGCTGCCCGCCAATGTGGAAGACCGCGCGCCTTTGAGAAAGACCTACCAGCAAAGCGCACCAGACCGCTTTGCCAACCATGCACGCATGCAGGCCGTACTCGAACGCATAGAGCGCGAGATCCCCGGCGCCCGGCGCGCCACGGATTCAGCCGGGCGCGAGACTGATATCGCCGTTGACCACAGCGAGTTCGAGCACTTGGGCGACTCACAGATTGCTGCTGTGGTGGCGCTGATGCGCAGCGAAGGCATGAATGCAACCGTCAGTTCCATACACATCAACGGCTGGTTCGGCAACCACAACAAATGGCAGGGCGCGCAGTGGATAGTGCGCAGCCTGTGGGGACGCGACCTGAAGGCAGAAATCGGCCAATGGGCATTCATAGGCGACTCGACCAACGACGTGCTGATGTTCGAAGCCTTCCCGCAATCGTTTGGCGTTGCCAATGTGCGGCGCTTTGAAGCACAACTGGCGCACAAGCCGCGCTACATCACGAATGCAGAACGAGGTGCCGGGTTTGCGGAGTTTGCGGCAGCCTTGCTGGCAACGAGGAAGTAATCGCGGGCGTTGAAGCTTGAGCGAGGGCACCGCGGAACCGGCTTCGCGGGCCGCAGGTGCCGTCCCCTGCAAGGGGAAAAGACGCTACACCCAGTGAGCGTCGATAGGGGTGTGCCTATTTATTCAGGCCCAGCTTGTCGATCAGCACCTTCTCGCGGACAACGGTGTCCTGCGCAAACTTTGTGTAGTCGGCAGAGCTCAGGTAGTTGGGCAGCATGTCGTAGCGTGCCAGCGAAGCAACATAGCTCGGCTCTTCCATCGCTTTCTTGAACGCATCGTGCAGGCGCTTGACGACATCAGGCGGCGTGCCTTTGGGCGCACCGATGCCGAACGGCGAGTTCTGCACCAGGTCGTAACCGAGCTCCTTCAAAGTGGGCGCGGTCGGGAATTTGTCCAGCCGTTTTTCACCCCAGGTATTGAGCACACGCAGCTTGCCGGCCTCGACCTGCGGCGCAAAACCGGTGCTGTCCGCGCCCGCCATCAGTTGCCCGCTGACCAGCGCCAGCATCAGGTCGGCACTGCCCTTGTAGGGCACGTGCTGCAGTTCGATGCCGGCCTTTTGCGCCACCAGCTCCGTCGTGAGATGCGGGCTGGTCAGTGTGCCGGTTGAACCATAGGTCAGCTTGCCCGGGTTGGCCTTGGCATAAGCTACAAAATCGGCCCAGCTCTTGAGCGGGCCATCGGCCGGCACCACGATGCCAAAGGCATAACCGGTGACGTTGATGATGTAGCTGATGTCCTTGATCGGGTCCCAGTTGATCTTGGTGGTGTAGCCGATGCGGAACACGCCAAGGGGGATTTGTGCCACCGTGTAGCCGTCGGCCTGCGCGCTTTGCAATTGCTGGGCCGGCAAGGTGCCGCCTGCGCCGGGCTTGTTCTCGACGATGACGGGCTGACCCAGTATCTTGCCGGCATTGTCGGCCAGCGAACGCATCGTGATGTCGGTGGGCCCACCGGCAGGAAAAGCAATGACCAGCTTGATCGGTTTGGCCGGGAAGGCTTGTGCGAAGACCGGCGCACCGAGCGCCGGGATGGCCAGCGCAGCGGCGATTTGAATCAGGTGGCGACGTTGCATGGATGACTCCGGTTGTGATGTAACGCAAAATCATGCGCCACATCCCGCCGGACGGCATCAGGGGAACACCTGAAGACCTGTCGCGCGTGCGTCAAGCCCAATGCCCAAAGCCCTATAGCAGCCTCCCGGCCAGCAGGGGCCGCAGGTCCGGCTTTGCCGGCCTGCAGGCGCGCCCCCTTCAAGGGGAGGAAGCTACTCGCAGTGAGCGTCAACGGGGGTGTTCAGCTCACCCGCGCCAGCACGCTTTTCAGCGCATTGCCGGTATGGGTGCGCAGCTTGACGACAGCCTCTGGCGGGGCAGACGCCACCACCGTCCCGCCGGCGTTTCCGCCATCAGGGCCGAGGTCGATCACCCAGTCTGCCTCCGCAATCACGTCGAGGTCATGCTCGATCACCACCACGCTGTGCCCGCCGTTCACCAGCCTGTGCAGCACATGTATCAGTTTTTCAACATCGGCCATGTGCAGGCCCACCGTGGGTTCATCCAGCACATAGAGCGTATGCGGCGCTTTCTGCCCGCGCCGTGTGATGTCATCGCGTACCTTGCTCAGTTCAGTCACCAGCTTGATGCGCTGTGCCTCACCACCGGACAGGGTTGGCGACGGCTGGCCCAGCGTCAGGTAGCCCAGCCCCACATCCTTCAGCAGCTGCAGCGGGTGGCTGATATTGGGCATGGAGGCGAAGAAGTCCACCGCCTCGTCAACCTCCATCTTCAGCACCTCGCCAATGCTTTTGCCGCGCCATGTAACGGCCAGCGTCTCGGGGTTGAAGCGCGCACCATGGCAGGTTTCGCACAGCACCTTCACGTCCGGCAGGAAACTCATGCCAATCGTGCGCACGCCGGCACCTTCGCAGGTCGGGCAACGGCCTTCACCGGTGTTGAAACTGAAGCGCCCGGCCGCATAACCACGGGCCCGCGCTTCCAGCGTATCGGCAAAGAGTTTGCGTATCGTGTCCCAGAAGCCGATATAGGTCGCCGGACAGGAGCGCGGTGTCTTGCCGATAGGCGTCTGGTCAACTTCAAGTACACGGTCGACCACCTGGTAGCCATCAATGCTGTCGCAACCTGTCCACGCTGGGTGTTTGCCTGCGGCATCTGCATCGCGGCCAGCCTTGGTGGAGCGTTGCATCACCGCCGCATGCACATTGGTAAGCAGCACATCGCGCGCCAGCGTGGATTTGCCCGAACCGGAAACGCCGGTCACCGCCACCAACCGGAACAGCGGCAGCCTGACAGTGACATCCTTCAGGTTGTGCAGGTCGGCCTTGCTGACCGTCAGCCATGATGTGAACTCGCTGGCCGCAGAAGGCGCCGCATTGTGCAGCGCACTCGCCTGCGCAGCCGCAGCCTTCAATGCTTCCGCCTTGAGCTGGGCCTGCTTTTGTTTGCTCAGCGCTTTTGTCGCAACGGCCGACTCAACCGGTGCAGCAGCCGGCGCGTCCAGCACACTGGTCGCGCGCCTGGCTTCCAGCGGGTGGATGAGCGGATTCGCGAGGTAGCGGCCCGTCAGCGAATCAGGCACCGTCGCCAGATGTGCCGCCGTGCCCTGCCCCACCAGCCGGCCGCCGCGCTTGCCGGCGCCAGGCCCGATGTCGATGATGTTATCGGCCCTGCGTATCGTGTCTTCGTCATGCTCGACCACCACCAGCGTGTTGCCACGTTCACTCAGCTTGCCCAGTGCGCGCAGCAGTATCTGGTTATCGCGCGGATGCAGGCCAATCGTCGGTTCATCCAGCACATAACAGACACCTTGCAGGTTGGAGCCCAGTTGCGCTGCCAGCCGGATACGTTGCGCCTCGCCGCCCGACAGCGTTGGTGCGCCACGGTCCAGGGTCAGGTAACCGAGGCCGACGTCTTCCAGAAACTCAAGCCGGCTTTTGATCTCGGGAATCAGGTCGCGTGCGATGCCGGCTTCACGGCCGCTCAGGCTCAATGTTTCAACCCAGGCACGCACATCGGTGACCGACAGGCGCGCTATATCGGCAATGCCAACGCCCGCAAACTGCACGGCCCTGGCCTGTTTGTTCAGGCGGGTACCTTCACAGCCGGGGCAGACGGAGTCGGTGACGTCTTCGGCTTCCGGCTCCTCGAAACTCTGTTCGCGGCCTTTGTTGTCGTCATCGCGAACCGAATCATCAAACACCTTGCGCTGCTCCTTGGTCAGCTTGACCCCAGTGCCTACGCAGTCCGGGCACCAGCCGTGCTTGCTGTTGTAGCTGAACAGGCGCGGGTCCAGCTCCGGGTAGGAGGTCGAGCAAACCGGGCAGGCCCGTTTGGTCGACGAGGCTTCCAGCTTGCCAATGTTTTTGGTGGATGTGCCGGCGATCATCGCGCCCTTCAGCCCATCGAGCGGCGCCAGCACATGCACCACGCCCTTGCCGTGCTGCAAGGCGACGGCCAGCGCAGCTCGCAGCAAGGCCTCGTTCTCGGGAGAGACATGGATGTCTGCCACCGGCAACTCGACCGTGTGCTCCTTGAAGCGGTCTATGCGCGGGAAGTTGGTGGTCGGCAAAAAATCGCCGTCTATGCGCAGGTGCGTATAACCACGCGGTCGCGCCCAGTCGGCCAGCTCGGTGTACACACCCTTACGGGCAATCACCAGCGGCGCCAGCAGGCCTATGTGTTTGCCGCGATAGGCTTTCATCAGCTGCGCGGCAATGCTCTCCGGGCTTTGCGGCATCACGGCCGCGCCATCTTTTGTGCAATGCTGCACGCCCAGCTTGACGTACAACAGGCGCAGGAAGTGCCACACCTCGGTTGTCGTGCCGACAGTTGACTTGCGGCCACCGCGGGACAGGCGCTGCTCGATCGCCACCGTTGGCGGAATGCCATACACCGCATCGACCTCTGGCCGGCCCGCCGGTTGCACGATGCTGCGCGCATAGGCGTTCAGCGATTCCAGGTAACGGCGCTGGCCTTCGTTGAACAGAATGTCAAAGGCGAGTGTTGATTTGCCCGAGCCCGACACCCCCGTCACCACATTGAACTTGCCGCGCGGAATATCCACCGACAGGCTCTTCAGGTTGTTTTCCTTGGCGTTGACGATCTGTATCAGGTTGCTGAAGGCAGGCCGGGTCTTCCATGCTTTTGGCTTGACGTCTTCAACGGCATGCACCTCGCCCATCGCGGCCTCGTACTCGCGCAGGGCCAGTGCGGTGTGCGAAGTCGGGTGTTCACGCACTTCTTCAGGCGTACCTTCGGCCACCAGCAGGCCGCCCGCTTCGCCGCCTTCGGGCCCTAGGTCTATCAGCCAGTCGGCCGCACGGATCACGTCCAGGTTGTGTTCGATCACGATCAGCGAATGCCCGGCGTCCAGCAGTTTGCGCAGCGCACGCATCAGCTTGGCGATGTCGTCGAAATGCAGGCCGGTGGTGGGCTCATCAAACAGGAACAGCGTGCCGCGGCCCGGCGTCTTCAATGCCAGCGCCTGTTTGCTGGCACTCTGCGTCTTGCTGGCATCAGCCAGGAAACCGGCCAGCTTGAGCCGCTGCGCTTCACCGCCCGACAGCGTGGGCACAGGCTGGCCCAGCTTCACATACTCAAGGCCCACGTCGACGATGGGCTGCAGCGCACGCACCACTTCCCTGTCCTGAGCAAACAGTTGCACCGCCTCGCTGACCGTCAGGTTCAGCACGTCGGACACATTCAAAACGCTGGGCATGGCCTGGCCAATCGCCTTGCGCTCAATCGTGACTTCGAGGATTTCCGGGCGGTAGCGCTTGCCATCGCAATCGGGGCAACGCAGGTACACATCGCTGAGAAACTGCATCTCGACATGCTCAAAGCCTGAGCCGCCGCAGGTCGGGCAACGGCCATCGCCGTTGTTGAAGCTGAACTTCGACGCGGTGTAGCTGCGCTGGCGTGCCAGCGGTGCCTGCGCAAACAGGTCACGCACCGCGTCCCAGGCGCCCACGTAACTGGCCGGGTTGGAGCGAGCTGTCTTGCCTATCGGGGACTGGTCAACAAACACCACATCGGTGAGGTGATCTGCGCCCATCAGGCGGTCATGCAGGCCCGGTGTTTCAGTGGCCTTGCCGAACTGGCGCAGCAGGGCCGGTGCCAGGATGTCCTGCATCAGCGTAGACTTGCCGGAGCCGCTGACACCCGTGACGCACACCAGCCGCTGCAGCGGGAAGTCAACGGTCAGGTTTTTCAGGTTGTGGTCACGCGCACCTTCCAGGATCAGGCGCGGCGTGCTATCGGTCACCGGGCGCTTGAAACCCATGCCGACCTTCTTGCGTGAGCCGAGGTAGGCACCGGTCAGCGTGTCGGCATGCCGGAGGTCTTCGGGTGTGCCATCAAACACAATCTGGCCGCCCTTCTCACCGGGGCCAGGGCCCATGTCGATCATCCGGTCGGCCGCCATCATCACGGCGGGGTCATGTTCGACCACCACCAGCGTGTTGCCGGCATCACGCAGCCTGTGCATCGCCTGTGTGATGCGGTTCATATCACGCGGGTGCAGGCCTATCGAGGGCTCGTCCAGCACAAACAGCGTGTTCACCAGCGAGGTGCCCAATGCCGTGGTCAGGTTGATGCGCTGCACTTCACCACCGGACAAGGTGCGGCTCTGCCGGTCCAGTGTCAGGTAACCAATGCCCACGTCACTGAGGTATTTGAGCCGGGTCTGGATTTCATCAAACAGCGCTTTCAGCGCCTTCTGCTCTGCATCATCACCGGCCGCCGACACCGACAGGCTTTGCGAGAACTTCTGCAGCCGGTCAATCGGCAGCTTCATCAAATCGTGCAGCGACAGGCCCGGCAAGGCTTCAAGCTGCTCACGCGTCCACTGCACGCCGACAGGCATGAAGCGCTCTGCAGGCGGCAGCGCTTCGTCGGCAGCCTGCTTGGTGCCCAGACGCCAGAGCAGCGACTCCAGCTTGAGCCGCGCGCCGTTGCAGGTCTCGCAGGTGGTGTAGCTGCGGTACTTGGACAGCAGCACCCGGATGTGCATCTTGTAGGCCTTGCTTTCAAGATACTCAAAGAAACGCTTGATGCCGAACCAGTGCTGGTTCCACTTGCCGTTCCAGTTCGGCGAGCCGTTGATGACCCAGGCCTGCTGCTCGGGCGTCAGCTTGTACCAGGGTGTGTCGCGCGGAATGCCTGCCGTCTCGGCATGGCGCATCAGGTCATCCTGCGCTTCTTTCCATGCCGGCGTCTGCATGACCTTGATGGCGCCTGCGCGCAGGGTCATCTTGTCGTTCGGAATCACCAGCCCGTAGTCAACACCGATCACGCGACCAAAACCGCGGCAGGTCGCGCAGGCACCCATGGCCGAGTTGAACGAGAACAGCGACGGCGTCGGCTCGGTGTAACGCATGTCGCTGTCCGGGCAATGCAGGCCGGTCGAGAAGCGCCACATTTCTTCAATCGCTGCAGACGCACCTGCGGCGCCATCATCGGCATGCGTGACATACACATTCAGTCGCCCGCCCCGCTTGAGCGCAGTTTCAATCGCCTCAACCGCGCGCGATTTTTCAATCGAATGGATACGGAAACGGTCAGCCACCACATCCAGCAACTTGATCGGGCCTGCCGGTGTTGCCACTTCACGCTGCGCGTGCACGCGGGTGAAGCCACTGGCCGACAGCCACTGTTCCAGTTGCTCTTCACTGGTGTTGCCGGGCAACTCCACCGGGAAAGTAAACACGACGCGATCGGCATCGACGGTGCGCGACATGATTTCGGCGTAAATCGATTCCGGGCTGTCGTGGCGCACACCTTGTGCGGTCTGTTTGTCGAACAGCTGAGCGGAACGTGCGTAGAGCAGCTTCAGGTGATCATTCAGCTCCGTCATCGTCCCGACGGTCGACCGCGAACTGCGCACCGGATTGGTCTGGTCAATCGCAATCGCAGGCGGCACACCTTCGACCTTGTCGACGGCAGGTTTGTCCATGCGGTCCAGGAACTGGCGCGCATAAGCCGAAAAAGTTTCCACGTATCGGCGCTGGCCTTCAGCGAACAGCGTATCGAAAACCAGCGACGATTTGCCTGACCCGCTGGGCCCCGTTACTACCGTCAGTTCACCGGTGCGGATGTCGAGATCGAGATTCTTGAGATTGTGCTGACGCGCGCCGCGAATGCGGATGGTGCCCTGGGACATGTATGACTGCTTTCCTGAAGAGGTCAAACATTCTAGGCAGTGCGGGGGAGTCAGCCTGGTGTGGGGTTACGCGGGTTTTGCGTCTGGAATCAGAGGTGAAATCGCCCGTTTTAATCAGATTGGCGGGAACGAAAAAGCTATTGATTTCATAGCATGCCGCGCTAGTCCAGATTGGCTTTCAGCCACTTCAGGCACCCAAACCCCCCTCAAATGTGAATATATAACTTAACATTTAGGCAGACCAGATTAACCAACTCGTCAAAAGTTAACATATATATTAACTTTTGCGCTTTTTTTAACTGTTTTCAGGCATCGAAAAGCCCTGCAGACCAATCTGGACTAGCGCGGCATGCTATCAAAAGAGAAGCATCAGCCATGCCCTCCGCAACACCTCTGCGGCCGGGTTGGCCCAACTCAGGCGTTCAGCAAGCCGCTATGCGCCGCAGCATGGCGCAGCCAGACCTTGTCCTGCGCCAGGGTCAGCGCGGCATCCAGCGTGCGTGAGGGCCTGTCGCCGCCCTGGGCCATCAGGCCTATCGCCGTGCGTACTTCGGGGCCTACCAGCGGCAGTGCCTCCAGCTCGCGGTGGCCGCGCATCGCGCCCACCAGTGCGCCGGGCATGATGGAGCAGACATCGCCTTCAACCACCGACAGCGCCAGTGTCAGTATTGAGTTGGTCTGTATTGCCGGGCGGCTGACGGCGCCGGCGTCTTCAAATGCTTTTTCGACGATGGTGCGGTTGTGCATTTCGCGGGTGAGCATGCACAGCGGATGCGCCGATGCTTCCAGCCAGGTGATGGCCGGGCCTATCTTCATCACGGTATCGGGCTTTGCCGCGCGGCGTACAAAAAAGTAATGCTCGGTGTACTGCGGTATCTGGCGCAGCCTGGGGCCGTTCAGCCGCAAGCGGTCGGTGTAGCCCAGGCCGAGGTCCAGCGACAGGCTTTCAAGCCCGCTCTCCAGTTCGTTCGAGCTCATCGACCGCACCACCGGCGAAATGCCGGGGTAACGCGACTGCAGCATGGCCGAAAAGCGCGCCGCAATCGGGATCGCGGTCGGCACCGCGCCTATGGTCAGCGAGCCCTGTGGTTTGCCAATGCCGCTGTTGAGCTCCTGCTGCAGCGACTCGCGCTCATGCAGCATGCGCCTGGCCGTGGCCAGCACGCGCTCACCTTCAGGCGTGAAGCCCTCAAAGTTGCGGCCGCGCTTGACGATGACGGTCTTGAACTCGGCCTCCAGCGCGCGCAGTGCATTGGACAGCGCCGGCTGCGTGATGTGGCAGGCCTGCGCGGCGCGGCCGAAGTGCTTGTGCTCATCAAGCGCGGCCAGGTATCGCATGGATGCCAGCAGGTTCATCGTCTCGTCGCCCCTGTTGTTGTGGCACGGCCGGCCCTCCGGTTTACGTGCTGTCTCTTTGTCTGTCCGTGGACTATCTTTTACCCGTCAGGTATTTTTCGAAATCGTGATGGTCGGGAATTTCGCCGAGAAATCCTTTGCCTTCGCCGCCACCGTGACGGCCATTTTGCGCGCAACCGCCTTGTACAGCGCAGCGACCTCGCCATCAGGGTCTGCGACCACGGTCGGCTCGCCAATGTCGGCCTGCAGCCGGATGTTGATATCCAGCGGCAGTGCGCCCAGGTAATCCATGTTGTTGTCGGCCGCCATTTTTTTGCCGCCGCCTTCGCCAAAGATGTGTTCGGCGTGGCCGCAGTTGCTGCAGACGTGCACCGCCATGTTCTCGACGATGCCGAGTATCGGCACGCCGACCTTCTCGAACATTTTTATGCCCTTGAGGGCGTCGAGCAAGGCGATGTCCTGCGGTGTGGTGACGATGACCGCGCCGGTGATCGGCACACGCTGGCTCAGCGTCAGCTGGATGTCACCGGTGCCGGGTGGCATGTCGACGATCAGGTAGTCCAGGTCCTTCCAGTTGGTCTGGCGCAGCAGTTGCTCCAGCGCCTGCGTTGCCATCGGGCCGCGCCAGATCATGGCCTGGTCCTGCGGCACCAGGAAACCAATCGACATCACCTGCACGCCGTGGCCGACCAGCGGCTCCATGTTCTTGCCGTCCAGGCTTTCGGGTTTACCGTCTATGCCCATCATCATGGGCTGGCTGGGGCCGTAGATATCGGCATCCAGCAGGCCCACCGTCGCGCCCTCGGCCGCCAGCGCCAGGGCCAGGTTGGCGGCGGTGGTGCTTTTGCCGACACCGCCCTTGCCCGACGCCACGGCGATGATGTTCTTCACACCAGGCAGCAACTGCACGCCGCGCTGTACGCTGTGGCTGGCGACCTTGAAACCCACATTCGCCGTGACACCTGCAACACCCGGCACAGTTTTGGCAGCAGCCGTCAACGCATCACGTATGCCCGCCAGCTGGCTTTTGGCCGGGTAGCCCAGTTCGACGTCAAACGACACCTGGCCTCCATCCACCTTCAGGTTCTTCAGCGCTTTGGTGCTGACAAAATCCTTGCCGGTGTTGGGGTCCACCACGGCGCCCAGGGCGGTCGAAACGGCTGTCAAAAGTTCTTGCTGGTCTGCGCTCATCTGAAAATCTTCCGGGGTTGAGGGCCGGGGCCATGAAGGCCGGCCTGGTTGCGCTGAAGTCTAACGCCGCACCGTTTGCACCGCACCGAACAAGGGTGTTGTGGGGGTGTTATGGCTCGATGGGCCGCTGCAAGGCAGCGGCGACTTAAAATCACGGGTTAGCCTCTCACAGCCAAAAAAAGACCTTATGTCCCAGCGCCGCCTGTTCGTCACCACTGCCCTGCCGTATGCCAACGGCAATTTCCACATCGGCCACATCATGGAGTACATCCAGGCCGACATCTGGGTGCGCTTCCAGCGCATGCAGGGCCATGACGTCAACTTTGTCGGCGCCGACGACACCCACGGTGCGCCCATCATGATTGCCGCCGAAAAGGCAGGCCTGACACCGCAGCAGTTTGTCGCCGGCATCGCCGCGGGCCGCAAACCCTATCTCGACGGCTTTCACATCAGCTTTGACAACTGGCATTCGACCGATGCGCCGGAAAACCACCAGATGGCGCAGCAGATTTACCTGGACCTGAAAAAGGCCGGCCTGATCGAGACCCGCACGATTGAACAGTTCTTCGACCCCGAGAAGAACATGTTCCTGCCGGACCGTTTCATCAAGGGCGAGTGCCCGAACTGCCACGCCAAAGACCAGTACGGCGACAACTGCGAAGTCTGCAGCGCGGTCTATGCGCCGACCGAGCTGATCAGCCCCTACTCGGCATTGACCGGCGCCAAGCCGGTGCTGAAGAACTCGGAGCATTTTTTCTTCAAGCTGTCCGACCCGCGCTGCGTTGAATTTCTTGAAGGCTGGATCACCGGTGCCACGGCCAATGGCAGGCAACACCTGCAGCCAGAGGTCGCCAACAAGGTAAAGGAATGGTTTTCGGTTCGTACCAACCCGGATGGCAGCACCAGCGAAGGCCTGGCCGACTGGGACATCAGCCGCGATGCGCCCTACTTCGGCATCGAGATCCCCGACGCGCCGGGCAAGTATTTTTATGTCTGGCTGGACGCGCCTGTGGGCTACCTCGCCTCACTGAAAAACCTGCTTGACAGGCGCTGCATTGAAGTCGGCGAGGACGGTCTGTCGTATGAAGAGTACATGGCCGACCCCAAGCTGGAGCAGGTGCATTTCATAGGCAAGGACATCGTCACCTTCCACACGCTGTTCTGGCCGGCGATGCTGAAGTTCAGCGGCCGCAAGACGCCCGACCATGTGTTTGTGCACGGCTTCCTGACCGTCAACAACGGCGAGAAAATGAGCAAGAGCCGCGGCACCGGCCTGGACCCGCTCAAGTACCTCAGCCTGGGCATGAACCCGGAGTGGCTGCGTTATTACCTGGCCGCCAAACTCAATGCGAAGAATGAAGACATCGACTTCAATGCCGATGACTTTATGGCGCGCGTCAACAGCGACCTGGTGGGCAAGTACATCAACATCGCCAGCCGCGCGGCGGGTTTTATAGCGAAACGCTTCGCAGGAAAGCTCGGCGACGTGTCGGCAGACGGCACTGCATTGCTTGAAACGTTGCGTGCACAGAAAGACAACATCGAACAGCTGTATGAGAGCCGCGAGTTCGCCAAGGCATTGAAGGAAACCATGCTGTTGACGGATCGCGTCAATGCCTATGTCGACCAGAACAAGCCCTGGGAGTTGGCAAAACAGGAGGGCATGGACGCCCGCCTGCAGGATGTCTGCACGGTCTGCATTGAGGCATTCCGGGTGCTGACGGTGTACCTGAAGCCCGTGCTGCCATCGCTGGCCACGCAGGTCGAGACTTTCCTGAAAGTCGAACCACTGGCCTTTGCAGATGCGGCTTCAAGCCTTGGCGCGGGCCATGTGATCGGCGACTACAAACACCTGATGCAACGCGTCGACATCAAACAACTTGAATCGCTGTTCGAAGCTCCGGCGCAAGAAGCACCTGCCGGGCCAGAAGCCGACGCAACCATTCCCGGCGGCGAAGCAATCGCCCCCACCATCACGATTGACGACTTCGCAAAAATCGATTTGCGCATTGCGCTGATCGTCAATTGCGAGGCGGTGGAAGGTTCGACCAAGCTGCTGCGCCTGACGCTGGATGCCGGTGAAGGCCGCATGCGTAATGTCTTCAGCGGCATTGCATCGGTTTACAAACCTGAAGACCTGATCGGCAAACACACGGTGATGGTGGCCAACCTGGCGCCACGCAAGATGAAGTTCGGCATCAGCGAGGGCATGGTGCTGGCCGCCAGCCACGCCGATGAAAAAGCGCAGCCCGGCATTTATGTGCTGGCGCCGGTGCCGGGGGCAACACCCGGCATGCGCATTCACTGAGCCGGATTCATTTTGAGGGCGCTTGACCCGGTGCGTTAACCGGGCGTGCTGAACGGCACGCTGGCGCGCTCCAGCGTCTGCGACTGCCCCGGCGTCTTGTAGCGCAAGAAGCGCAGCGTGCGACGCGGGTCCAGCGCAATCGTATCGAGCAGTGCGCCCATGTGCTGTAGCAGTGTTTCACCATCGATTTTTGGCAACGGCGGGTCTGCGCAGGCCACATGCAGTTGCAGCACCAGGTCGCGCGGCAAATTGCGGCCCGGCCGCAGGCCTTCGGCAATGATGCGCTGCGCGACATCGGTGACCTGCGACTCGGTGGCGCGTCCTTCGAGCAGCAGCACAAAGTCGCCGTCGTTGTGCCGGCCTACCGTGTCGCTGACCTGCGCCGGTGCAGACACGCAGGCACCGGCCCTGACCAGTGCGGCCTGCGCCAGCGCCGCACCGTAGCCGGCACGAATCTCTGCACCGTTGACCAGCCGCACGCGCAGGATCGCGCCGGCCTGCGGATCGCGCTGGTGACGCTGCAGCAGATGCTCCAGCCGCTCCATCAGCAGGCGGTGGCTGGCAACACCAGTCAGCGGGTCCACGCGTGACAGCGCGCTGAGCCGCACCTGGGTGTCGCGCCTGTCGCGGCTGCGGAAATAAAGGGCCACCAGCACCAGCGGTATCTCGACCGCTGCGCCAATCTGCGCGCCGAACTGGGTATAAAAATTAATCGGTACCCATTCCAGGTTGCGCAATATCGGGAACATCGAACCGGTGGACAGGCAAATAAAACCGGCCAGAGCCCAGAGCCCGACCGATGGCCTGCGCATGGAGAACCAGGCCAGGCAACCGATCAGTACCGGCAGGAAATAAAGATACGCAAGATTGGACGCATAAAACAGCCGGTCGCGCCCCATCAGCAAAAAGCCGACGGTAAAAACGATGGCACCAAACGCCACGCTGCCCAGCAGGGCGCTGGCGAGGTGGTTGCCGCGGTCCACCACCAGCTGGTGCACCAGCACGCCGGCCAATCCGGCGGAGAGCATGGGCACAGCCACCGCAGCGATGTCGTTCCACCACGGATGGTGGGGCCAGAAATATTCGCCGGCCAGCCCGGTCAGCGACAGCTGCCCCATGCCAAGAACCACGACATACACCGCATAGACAAGATGGATGGGGTCACGCCAGTTCCAGGCGTTAAAACAGCTGAGCACCACCACCAGCAGCACAAACCCCAGATAGCAGCCCAGTACCATGTGCAGCGTGTTGCTGTAGCGGTCAAAGCTGGACCTGTCCCACAGCAGCCAGTAAACGCCTACCGGGCTGCTGTGCCGGACTTCCATGTAAACGGCCCGGGTCTCACCGGGCGGCAGATCCAGCGAAAACGCCGGATGCAGGTAAGGCATGGGCCAGTCGGCCACCGGCAGCGAATCGCCTGCACGCTGCGCCTGCCAGTCCGAGCCGGGCGTGAAATGGTGCAGGATGACGGTATCCAGACCCGGGTGCACAACCGTCATCACCGCCTCTGTGGGAGACGTTACTGCCGGCAGGTTTATGCGCAGCCAGGCGGTCTGGCGGCCACCCAGCATCAGTTGCCGGTTGCCGGACACAGTCGCAGCCTCCCCGTTGGCAAAACGGTTCCTGATGGTGTCAAAAGACTCCTGGCCCGTGGCATCCATCACCACTTCGGCGGGGTACTGGATGCCCTTCCACACCGGCGTTCCGGGCAGTGTGGGCTTCTGCGCCAGCGCAGCCAGGCCAAACGCCGTTGCACACAGCGCCAGCAGGAATGTCTTGAAACCGGGCTTATTCATGGTGAAGGGTGAGCGATGCAGTATTGACGGGCGGGAATGCAATTTCAGTATGGAGGAATGCACACCGGAAATCCAGCGTCCGGGAGGTTCACAATACATTTCCATGCTACCGATACCAAGCTTTGCACATTTCAGGCCCCGTTTGATGGACAGCCTGCAACACTATTCGCGCGACCGGCTGGTCAAAGATGTGGGCGCTGGCCTCACTGTCGGGATTGTGGCGCTGCCGCTGGCGATGGCTTTTGCAATTGCTTCCGGCCTGAACCCGCAGGCCGGCATCTGGACAGCCATCATTGCCGGCGCACTGATTGCCGCGCTCGGCGGGTCGGCGGTGCAGATAGGCGGGCCGGCAGGCGCCTTCATCGTCATCGTCTACGGCATCCTGGAACGTTACGGCCTGGCCAACCTGCTGATCTCGACTGCCTGCGCCGGCGTGCTGCTGTTCCTGCTGGGGTTTCTGAAACTGGGCACGCTGGTGCGCTATGTGCCGGTCAGCATCGTCATCGGTTTCACCAATGGAATCGCAGTTCTGATCGTGCTGTCACAAATCAAGGACCTGCTGGGCCTGGACATCGCCAAAATGCCGGTCGATTTTTTCTCGCAGTTGCGCGCCATTGGCGGGCACCTGGAAAGCGCCAACTTTTATGCACTGGGACTGGGAGTGGCCTGCCTGCTCGGCCTGTTTGTCTGGCCCCGGCTGTTCGATGCACGGGCACGCGCCCAGGGCGGCTTCACCACCCGGCTGCTCAAGATGGTGCAGGCCGTTGAAGGCATACAGATACAGCGCGCGACCCGTATGGCTGCACGCATGCCGGGGCCGATAGTGGCGCTGGTCACACTGAGCGCCTTTGCCTGGTTTCTCAGCCTGCCGGTCGAGACCATAGGCACGCGATTCGGCGGTATTCCGCGCACGCTGCCTGCTTTTGCATTGCCTGATTTTTCATGGCAGACGGTACGCCTGCTGCTGGACCCGACCCTCACCATCGCGCTGTTGGGCGCGGTCGAATCGCTGCTGTGCGCGCGCGTCGCCGACCAGATTTCCGGCCTGCCGCGGCACGACCCCAACCAGGAACTGATGGCGCAGGGAGTGGCGAATTTTGTGGTGCCTTTTTTTGGCGGCATGCCGGCCACCGGCACCATTGCCCGCACCGTCACCAATGTGCGCGCCGGCGCGACTTCGCCGGTGTCGGGGCTGGTCCACGCAGTGACACTGATGGCGATTGTGCTGGTCGCCGCGCCGCTGGCCGTGCATGTGCCGCTGGCGGTGATGGCAGGCATCCTGTTGTATGTCGCGTGGAACATGGGCGAGTGGCGCGAGTTCACCCGGCTACGCCAGGCCGGCAGCCACCCGGCGCTGATCATGCTGGGCACGTTTTTGCTGACGGTCATCTTTGACCTGACGGTGGCGCTGCAGGCCGGGCTGATCCTGGCCTGCATCCTCTTCATACGCCGCATGAGCACCTTGTTCCAGGTGGTTGAGGTCTCACGCACGCCGGAGTCGGCGAACTTCCAGCTTTATGGCTCGCTGTTTTTCGGCGCCGTTGCCAAGGTTGACCCGATATTGACGCTGGTTGAAAGCGCGCCGCACGGCATGGTAATCAGGCTGGACCTGCAGTCACTGCAATCACTGGATGCCTCGGGCCTTGACGTACTGGAGCAGGTGCACAAGGCGGTGGTGCTGCGCGGCGGCCGGCTGGTGATTGCCGGCGTCAACGCCGAGCCCAAGGCGGTGATGGAGCGCGCGGGTTTTTTGCAGAAGGTCGAGTCGCTTTAAGCGGACCTTGCCGGTAAAGCTATTCGGCGGCGAGGGATTTCTCAGCCACCTTTGGGGTTGCCCACGGCTTCCTCAACCGAAGCCGTACTCACCACCTTCAGATCGCTGTCAAACACCACGGTAAACACCATCGCGGTGTTGGGAGGGTTCAGGTACCGCCAGTCATAGTGGGTCTGCTGCTGCGCGGCATAGGGCGTGATTTTCATCGGCTTGCCCAGCGTCTTGCGCACCTGCTCCATGGTCATGCCGGGCACCACCTTCGCAAAAGTCTGCGGGCTCAGGACCTGCCGCAGCGCGCTCATCCTGCCGTCCGGTCCTATCGTGATCATGTAATTGACCATGCCCTGCGGCTGGCGGTTGTATTCAAAAGTTCGGGCGCCGGTTTGTGCGGCAGCGCCGGGTGACGGGGTCGAGGCCATGTCCGAAGCCTCCCAGATCCTCTCTGGCTCACCGAAGCGGGTCCTCACATCAGCCTCGGTTGCCACACCTTCTTCCAGTTCGGCGATGCGTTGCTGGTCACAGCCGGCCAGCGCCAGCACAAGGCCCAGAGCCGCGCAAAGGGAGAATAAAAATGATCGCAAGGCAGTCCCCGGTAAAATCAGCCGCAAACGTCAAAAAGACGCCAAATCCACACCGAGAGCAGTTTAGACCCATGTCCCTCCTCCGTTTCTTCCGCCGCGCCGACTACACCTCCGAAACCACCCAGTTCATTGAGGAGCTGAAGGCCAACAAGCCAACGCTGGAAGCCGAGCAGCGCGCCGGCCGTGCGCTGCTGTGGGACAAAAACCTCAACCGCACCGAGCAAGCCGACTACCTGGACGCCAAGGTTGCGCAGCAACCCTACGTCTACGGCACCACCAGCCATCCGAACGGCAAATAAAGCGGCCAGCCGGCGCTTGCCTTCCGCCTTCACGGCTTCCGGCCTCCTGTTTCATGTCCCAGACACCGTCTTCACCACCTGACTCAGCACAGCCGTCGCTGCCCGGATTGCCGGCCATCGCCGGTATTGACCTGGCGACCGCGTCCAGCCCCGACATGCCTGCAGTGATAGACCAGGTCGCGCTGGCACGCCTGTATGGCGAACCGCTGTTTGCGATGCCCCAGGATCTGTACATCCCGCCGGACGCGCTGCAGGTTTTCCTGGAAGCCTTTGAAGGCCCGCTGGACTTGCTGCTCTACCTGATACGCAAGCAGAACTTCAACATCCTCGACATCCCGATGGCTGCCGTGACACGGCAATACCTGACCTATGTCGACGAGATACGCTCGACCAACCTGGAGCTGGCCGCCGAATACCTGCTGATGGCTGCGATGCTGATCGAGATCAAGTCGCGCATGCTGCTGCCGCCGAAAAAGGTCGCCGAAGGCCAGGAGGCCGAAGACCCGCGCGCCGAACTGGTCCGCCGCCTGCTGGAATACGAACAGATCAAGCTGGCCGCTCACAAGCTGAACGAAGTGCCGCAGTTCGGCCGCGACTTTTTGCGTGCGCAGGTCTATGTCGAGCAGTCGCTGCAGCCGCGTTTCCCCGATGTGCATGTGGTGGACCTGCAGGAAGCCTGGCGCGACATCGTCAAGCGCGCAAAACTGGTACAGCACCACGTCATCAGCCGCGAAGAACTCTCGGTGCGTGAGCACATGAGCATTGTTTTGCGCAAGCTGCAGGGCCGCAAGTTCCTGGAGTTTGAAGAACTGTTCGACCCGACACGCGGCATGCCCGTGCTGGTAGTCACCTTTATCGCGCTGCTCGAGCTGTCAAAAGAAGGCCTGCTCGAAGTCACGCAAGCCGAGGCCTTTGCCCCCATTTACGTTCGCCTGGCCTACACACCAGCCTAGAAATGGTGCCCCCACACATTTTTTGGGGTCAGAGCCCAAATTTGCCAAGCCTCTGGCTTGCCACACAGGGGCGATGCGCTGCATCGCCGCAAAATTGGTGTCTGACCCCAATAAATGCATGCCCCCCGAGGGGGCCGGCCTTGCTTGGGGCGGCCCTGCGCTAGCGGCCGACCGCCTTCGTGCGCGCCCCACACCAATGATTCCCCGGAGAGAAAACCCGTGTTCCGCACCCTGCTGAAATCAAAAATCCACCGCGCCGCCGTCACCCACTGCGAGCTCAATTACGAAGGCTCCTGCGCCATTGATGAAGACTTGCTGGATGCCTCCAACATCGGCGAGAACGAACAGGTCCACATCTGGAACATCAACAACGGCGAGCGTTTCATCACCTATGCGATACGCGCCGAACGCGGCAGCCGCATCATCTCGGTCAACGGCTCGGCGGCACGCCGCGCAGCGGTCGGCGACCTGGTCATCATTGCGGCCTTTGCGCAGGTTGCAGAGCAGGAAGTGAAGGGCTTTTTGCCAAAGCTGGTTTTCGTCAACCCCGACAACCGCATCAAGGAAGAACGCTCGACCATCCCGGTGCAACAGGCCTGACCTGACCTGCGCCAATCCGCGCCAACTCACACCGGGCGGCATGACGGTCGGCTTTGGCGGCGGCAAGATCGTCAGCTGAAACCGCGCGCACTTCAGGGGTATGGGCCGGTTAGACTCCCCGAAACAGGCTGCGGCGATGGTGCCGCCTGCCAAGACTTTCCATGATTGCCCATGACCCTTGAAAACACGCCCGCTTCAACGGCGGCCACGCCCTACGGCACGCTGCCGCCCGCCTCCACCCCTTCGGCCCGCAAGCCGCTCAGCCTGCCGCGCCTGCGCGAGATGCATGCGCACGGCGAAAAGATCGTGATGCTGACCGCCTACGACGCCACCTTTGCCGCCGTGGCCGATGCTGCCGGCGTCGAATGCATACTGGTCGGCGACTCGCTGGGCATGGTCTGCCAGGGCCTGACCAGCACTGTCGGCGTCACGCTGGAGACCATGCGCCACCACACCGAGAGTGTCGCCAATGGCCTGCGCCGTTCGCAGGGCACGGCTTGGCTGATTGGCGACCTGCCCTTCGGCACCTACCACGAGTCAAAAGAGCAGGCGCTGCGCAGCGCCGTCGTGCTGATGCAGGCTGGTGCGCACATGGTCAAGCTCGAAGGCGGTGGCTGGACCGCCGAGGTGGTGCGCTTCCTGGTCGAGCGCGGCATACCGGTCTGCGCCCATCTGGGCCTGACGCCACAAACCGTGCATGCACTGGGTGGCTACCGTGTGCAGGGCAAGTCCGATGAATCAGCCGCGCTGCTGCGGCGCGAAGCCATCGCACTGCAGGATGCAGGCGCATCCATGCTGGTGCTGGAGATGGTGCCTGCCGCGCTGTCGACAGACGTGACGCAGTTGCTGCCCCACTGCGCCACGATAGGTATAGGCGCCGGCAACGGCACCGCCGGACAGGTGCTGGTGTTGCACGACATGCTGGGCATGAACCTGGGCAAGATGGCGAAGTTTGTGCGCAACTTCATGGAAGGCCCGGACAACAAAAGCGCCAGCATTCGCGGCGCGATGGAAGCCTATGTACGCGCCGTCAAGGACGGCAGCTTCCCGGTCAACGCCAGCCACGCCTGGTAAGCCAAGCCCAGCCCCACACCATTCAAAAAAAATCTGCCAGCGGAGACAGACAGATGCACATAGTCCACACCATCGCCGAACTGCGTGAAAAACTCAGCGGCTTCAAGCGCCCCGCCTTTGTGCCCACCATGGGTAACCTGCACGACGGCCACATCGCGCTCGTCAAACAGGCGAACCCGCTGGGCGACGTGACGGTCTCCAGCATTTTTGTGAACCGCCTGCAGTTCGCGCCGCATGAAGACTTCGACAGCTACCCGCGCACGCTGGACGCCGACGCGCAGCGGCTGGAAGCCGCCGGCTGCAACGTACTGTTTGCGCCGCGCGAGCAGGAGCTGTACCCACAGCCGCAAACCTACAAGGTGCACCCGGCCACAGACCTGAGCGACATTCTTGAAGGCCACTTCAGGCCTGGCTTTTTTATAGGCGTCAGCACGGTCGTGCTCAAGCTGTTCTCGTGTGTGTATGCCGGCATGCCGTCGGGCATTGCTGCGTTCGGCAAAAAGGATTACCAGCAGGTGATGGTGGTGCGCCGCATGGTGCAACAGTTCGCGCTGCCGATTGAAATCCTGGCCGGCGAAACCCAGCGCGCCGACGATGGCCTGGCGCTGTCGTCACGCAACGGCTACCTGAGCGAAGCCGAACGCAAGGAAGCGGCAGAACTTTCAAAAGCGCTGAAGGCCCTGGGCATCGCAGCCAAAGCCGCCACCCCGGCTGACATTCCCGCACTGGAAGCGCAGGCCATGCAGGCACTGGCCCGACGCGGCTGGAAACCCGACTACCTGACGGTACGCCGCCGCGCCGACCTGATGCCACCGCAAACGTCGATGGACGAGCCACTGGTGGTGCTGGGCGCAGCCAAGCTTGGCAGCACGCGTCTGATTGATAACCTGGAAATCTAGGTCGCCACCTGAGCCGGCTTGTTCGACGCCTGCCGCCAGTTCTAGCCACGCATCCCCAGGCGCTGTACGAATCGCTGGGCTGGCAGCGTGACGAGGCTTTTTTCAGCTACAGACTGGACGTTTGACAGCGCCGCTCGCGGTAATTGCTGGTGCGGATACAGTCACTCACTTTTTGATAGCAAGCCCCGCTAGTCCAGATTGGCCCGGAGCCCTTTTGACGTCTAAAAACACCCCAAAAGTTAACTTATATATTAACAATCGGTCAATAAATGGCCTCTGAAATGCAAAAAGGCCAAAATGTTAACTTATAAATTAACATTTTGGCGATTTTTATGCATCAAATATGCCTCAAACCCAATACCACCTAGCGCAAGCAGCTATTGAATTAATAGCAACACCAGCGCCGCATGGCGGGCTGGCGTGCACTGATGCATCAGCGGGCGAAGCAATACATCAGCCCGGCGCCGCCCGTGGCCTTCAGCGATGCCATGTCGCAGGCGCGGCTGGGGTGTGAGGTGTTCCAGGATTTGGCTTCAGCGGTATCGGTCAGGCCCTGGCGGTCATGATGGCCGACCATGGCCGAGCCGCCTGTGCTCAAGGTCCAGTTGCCGCAGGTGGTGTCCTTGTCGCTGGCAATCGCGCGGCCATCGGACGATGAGCCGGTCAGGATGTCGTGCATGTTGACGGCATCACCGCGGCCCATGATGACTTCGCCCTTTTCGCTGAGGGCGGTTTTCTTGTTCAGGTTGTTGCCTGCGCTGTGCAGGTCATCCACGCTGAAGGCGACACGTTCACCCTTGGCATTGAACCAGGGGCCGCTGCCGATGCGGTCACGTGCGTTGACGGACGAAGCCCAACTCATGCCGGCGTTGCTGAGGTAGGCGCGCCAGGTGCGGCTGCCTGCACCGGCGCTGGTGGCCAGTGTCTGGCAATACTTGTCGGCACCGGCCAGGCCGCCCAGGTCACCGCCCTTGCCGGGGTTGGCGCTGGTCACAAAAAACGACATGCTGTTGCCAGTGCTGGCGCAGGCGCCCAGCATGACCGCTGCGGCAGCGGCGGCACCCAGCAGGGGCAGCAGGCGTTTAGCGCTTGAAAATTTGTTCATTGTTATGTCTCCTTGCCTGATGATGGGTTGAACCGGCAGCGGTGTCAGGACGTCAGCGGCCGCCGGATGTTTGCAGCGGCCAAGCGTAATGCGGCGGCGGCAAAACACAACAGGGAAAAGGCGGGTCGCGGGTAAACACCGGGCCGCAAGGCGCGGCCGGGCCGCTTCAGAGACTGGGGACTTCGGCGGCGGGATCGCGCGCCATCAGCAGTGCCACCGCATCGCGCGGCTGCAGCTTGCCATCGAGCAGCGCCACCACGGCCTGCGAGATCGGCATTTCAATGCCCAGCCCGCTGGCGCGCTGCACCACGGTGCGGGCGCAATACACGCCTTCCGCCACATGGCCCAGCGATTCGACCGCCTCGACCAGCGTCTTGCCCTGGGCCAGCGCCAGGCCTACCTTGCGGTTGCGGCTCAAATCGCCTGTTGCCGTCAACACCAAGTCGCCCAGGCCGGAAAGGCCGGTGAAGGTTTCAGGCCGCGCGCCAAGTGCCAGGCCAAGCCGCAGCATTTCGGCCAGGCCGCGTGTGATCAGTGCGGCGCGTGCATTCAGCCCCAGTTGCAGGCCGTCGCACAGGCCGGTGGCAATCGCCAGCACGTTCTTGACGGCGCCGCCGACCTCAACGCCGGCGATGTCGTAATTGGCGTAGACCCGCAAGGTGGGGCCGTGGAAAGCTGCGACCAGCGCGTCGCGCACGTCGGCGTGTTCGCTGGCGGCCACCAGTGCGGTCGGCTGGCCGCGTGCGACCTCCTGTGCAAAGCTGGGCCCGCTCAGCACGCCGGACTTCAGTTGCGGCGCAACCTGTGCGCGAATTTCATGCATCAGCAAACCGGCTGATGCCGACGAGTCGTCAATGGGGGCTTCAAAACCCTTGCTCAGCCACGCGACCGGCACGCTGCAATGCGCCAGTTGCAGCAGCATCGCGCGCACACCGGCGACCGGGGTGGCGATGATGACGAGGTCCTGGCCGCGCACCGCATCGGCCATGGCCCCGCCAGTGACCAACAGTTGCGCGGGCAAGGCCATGCCGGGCAGGTAACGGGTGTTGCTGCGCGTGGACTGCATGCTGGCGGCCAGCGCAGCGTCGCGCGCCCAGAGCGTGACAGCGTGGGCCTCGCGCGGGTTGGACGCAGCGCTGATGGCCAGCGCCGTGCCCCAGGCGCCTGCGCCAAGAACGACGATCTTCATGGCCGCGGGCTTCGCGCCCTCAGACGATGATTTGCGGGGCGGCGGGCGTTGCAGCGGCCTGCGCCTGCTGCTGCTCGTACATGGCCTGGAAGTTGATTTCGGCCAGGTGCACGGGCGGGAAGCCGCCGCGCTGGATCACGTCGGCAACGTTGCCACGCAGGTAGGGATAGACGATCTGCGGGCAGGCAACGCCGAGCACCAGGTTCATCTGCTCTTCGGGCATGTTGCGGATTTCAAAAATACCGGCCTGCTTGGCTTCAACGAGGAACACCGTCTTGTCGCCAATCTTGGTCTGCACGGTGGCCGTGACAGAAATTTCAAAAATGCCATCGGCTACAGGCAGTGCCTCGATACCGAGCTGGATGTCGACGGCTGGCTGTTCCTGGCTCATCAGGATTTCCGGGGAATTGGGCTGCTCGAGCGAGACGTCTTTCAGGTAGACGCGCTGGATCTGGAATACGGGGTCCTGGTTGGCTTCAGCCATGGTGCTCTTTCGGGTTGCTGGATGGATAAAAACAGCCTGCGTCCGGCGCAGGCTTGAAATGCATTATCTCAAGGAATGTGGCCCCCACGGTCGCTCACTTTGTGTAGCTCCCCGCCCCCCGAGTGCCGCTGCTCCTGCGGCCCGACGAAGCCGGTTCCGCGGACCCTGCTTGCAGAAACCCCGCTTCGGCAGATTTCCAAAAGTTTTTACAAAGTAGTGTCAGGCAGCGTTGAGAAGCGGCATCAACCCGCCTTGGCCGTCCAGCGCAACGAGATCGTCACAGCCGCCGACGTGGGTCTCGCCGATAAAAATCTGCGGCACCGTTCGGCGGCCTGAGATATCCATCATTTTCTGGCGCTCGCCGGGCACAAGGTCGACGCGTACTTCCTCGAACTCGGCGCCGCGCGTCTTCAGCAGTTGCTTGGCGTGTACGCAGTAGGGGCAGGTGCCGGTGGTGTAAATCTTGACGGGTTGCATCGGTTGACTCCTTTTTTCAGGAAAGGCCTCGCAAAAATCAGGCCTTCTCTACAGGCAGGTTAGCGTCTTTCCAGGATTTCAGCCCGCCGCCCAGTGCTTGGGCCTGCTCGTAACCGAGTTTTTTGGCCACAGCCACTGCACGGTTGGCACGCGACCCGGTGGCGCAGACCAGAATCAGCGGCAGGGCCTTGTTTTTCACGGCCAGCGGCAGCTTGTCTTCAAGCTCGCTGAACGGGATGTTTTTGGCGCCGCCCACATGGCCAGCCGCGTATTCGTCAGCTTCGCAGACATCAACGACAACAGCTTTTTCACGGTTGATCAGTTGCACCGCGCCGCTGGCGCTGAGGGCGCCGGCGTTGATGCTGCCGGCGACGGCCGGCCACAGCAGCATGCCGCCCGAGGCAAGGGCGATTGAAAGCAGCATCCAGTTATCGATCAGAAATTTCACGTTAAACCTTTGTATTTTTGGCAGGCAGGTCGCTGATTTTAGAATGCAGGGACTGGTCGGCCTGATTTGGCCGCCTCTTTGACCCTATTTTTTCCATCCCAACACTCACGACATGTACAAACTCGTCCTTATCCGCCACGGCGAATCAACCTGGAACCTTGAAAACCGCTTCACCGGCTGGACCGATGTAGCCCTGACCGACACCGGTATCGAACAGGCGAAAAACGCCGGACGCCTGATGCAAGCCGAGGGCTACGACTTCGACGTGGCCTACACCAGCGTGCTCAAGCGGGCCACGCACACGCTGTGGCACGCACTGGACGCGATGGACCGTACCTGGCTGCCGGTGGTGCACAGCTGGCGCCTGAACGAGCGCCACTACGGCGGCCTGCAGGGCCTGAACAAGGCTGAAACGGCGCAAAAATACGGCGATGAACAGGTGCTGGTCTGGCGCCGCAGCTACGACACGCCGCCGCCGCCGCTGGATGCAACAGACGAGCGCAGCGAACGCAGCGACCCGCGCTACGCCAGATTGCAACCGGAGCAGGTGCCACTGACCGAATGCCTGAAGGACACCGTCGCACGCGTGCTGCCTTTCTGGAACGAAGCCATGGCACCCGCCATCAAGGCCGGCAAACGCATCGTCGTGGCCGCGCACGGCAACTCGATACGCGCGCTGGTCAAGTACCTGGACAACATCTCCGATGACGATATCGTGGGCGTCAACATCCCGAACGGCATCCCGCTGGTCTACGAACTGGACACCAACCTCAAAGCCATACGCCACTACTACCTGGGTGATGCAGCGGAGGCGGCAAAAGCCGCCGCAGCGGCAGGCGCGCCAGGCAAGGTCATGAGTACCAGTTAGACCGGCCGCAACCCGCCTTATGTAAACGGCGGGTAAAACCTGACGCCAAACCGCGTTTTACGACCCGTTTTTGCCCACTTTTTGCATGCGGGCGCCTGCGCCTACAGGAACTGAAGCGCCGGGTCTTTATCCTAGGTGTATATTGTTCAGACAGGCGCGCATGCGCCTTCCCCACAGGCTAAAAAGGTGTTGTTGTATGGGTCAAAAGCTCAAAGTTGCTGGCTGGATTTCAATCGGTGCCATCGCCGGCGCACTCACCACGGTGCAACTGCAAGCCGTGGCCCGTGGCGGGCTGGCCCCGCTGCCTCTGGAAGAACTGCAACAACTGGCCGCCGTTTTTGGCATGGTCAAGACCGATTACGTGGAGCCGGTCGACGAGAAAAAGCTGATCTCTGACGCCATTTCCGGCATGGTCGCCAGCCTGGACCCTCACTCGGCCTATTTCGACAAAAAATCGTTCAAGGAATTCCGGGAAGGCACCAGCGGACGTTTTGTCGGCGTTGGTATCGAAATCACCCAGGAAGACGGCCTGGTCAAGGTGGTCTCGCCGATTGAAGGCTCACCTGCCGACCGCGCCGGCCTCAAGCCCAATGACCTGATCACCCGAATTGACGACACCGCCGTCAAGGGCCTGTCGCTCAATGACGCCGTGAAAAAAATGCGTGGCGAACCGCGCAGCAAAGTGGTGCTGACCATATTCCGCAAGGACGAGAGCCGCACCTTTCCGGTGACCATAGTCCGCGAGGAAATCCGCACCCAGTCGGTTCGCAGCAAGGTGATTGAACCGGGCTACGCTTGGGTTCGCCTGAGCCAGTTCCAGGAACGCACGGTGGATGACTTCACCAATCGCATCGAACAGATCTACCGACAGGAACCCAACCTCAAGGGCCTTGTGCTCGACCTGCGCAATGACCCGGGTGGCCTGCTGGACGCAGCTGTAGCGATCTCTGCGGCCTTCCTGCCGGAGAACGTCACTGTGGTCTCGACCAACGGCCAGCTGGCTGAAAGCAAATTTGTCTACAAGGCCTCGCCTGAGTTCTACCTGCGCCGCGCCAGCAGCAATGACCCGCTAAAACGCCTGCCCGCGGCACTGAAAACCGTGCCGCTGGTGGTGCTGGTCAATGAGGGCTCGGCATCGGCCAGCGAGATCGTCGCCGGTGCGCTGCAGGACCACAAACGCGCCATCATCATGGGCAACCAGACCTTCGGCAAGGGGTCGGTGCAGACCGTACGGCCACTGGGTCCCGACACAGGCATCAAGCTGACCACAGCGCGTTATTACACGCCGAGCGGCAAGTCGATCCAGGCGCGGGGCATTATCCCGGACGTGCTGATCGATGACACGCTGGAGGGCAGCCCGTTTGCCGCGTTGCGCACCCGCGAAGCCGACCTCGAAAAACACCTGAACAGCGGCCAGGGCGCCGAGGTCAAGGATGCTGCACGCGAAAAAGCCCGCGAGGAAGCGCTGAGACGGCTGGAAGAAGACGCCAGGAAACCGCCTGAGCAGCGCCGGCCGCCTGAACTGGGCAGCGACAAGGACTTCCCGCTGTTACAGGCGCTGAACAAGCTCAAGGGCCGGCCAGTAATCGTCAGCAAGACGGCAGTCATCGAGAACAAGAACGAGAAAAAAGAAAACTGATCGCCGGTGACTGCTCGCTGAGCCGGTGCACCTGATGGGCTGCGCATGAACGACACGCAGTTGCTGCGTTACTCCCGCCATATCCTGCTGGATGAACTGGGCATAGAAGGCCAGGAGAAACTGCTGGCCGCGCACGCATTGATAGTTGGCGCAGGGGGGCTGGGTTCCCCGGTTGCGCTGTACCTTGGCGGCGCAGGCGTCGGGCACATTACCGTCGTCGACCATGACCGCGTCGATACCACCAACCTGCAACGCCAGATCGCCCACACCCTTCAGGATGTCGGCCAGTTCAAGGCTGAATCGATACGGCAGGCTGTTGCCGACATCAACCCGGATGTCGAGGTGGACACCATCACCCAACGGGCAGATGACGCGCTGCTCGACTCCCTGGTCAGCCAGGCCGACGTCGTCATTGACTGCACCGACAACTTCGCCACGCGCCATGCCATCAACCGGGCGGCCGTCAAGCACGTCAAGCCACTGGTGTCGGGGGCGGCGATCCGCTTCGACGGGCAGGTGGCGGTTTATGACACCCGCCAGCCGGAGTCTCCCTGCTATGCATGCGTGTTTGCCGAATCCGAAAATGTCGAGGAAGCCCAGTGCGCCACTATGGGCGTCTTCGCGCCTCTGGTCGGCATCATCGGCAGCGTACAGGCGGCTGAGGCACTGAAGCTGCTGACTGGCACCGGGGACTCGCTGGCTGGGCGCATGCTGATGCTGGATGGCCGCAGCATGTCCTGGAATGAAGTCAGGGTGCCACGCAATACGCAGTGCGCAGTTTGCGGCAGCCGTCACTGACAGCCGCGCAGCCTTTTAAAACATTTTTAATTCACGCCCTGCGCAAACGGCGCTGGCGTCCTGGCGATGGCCGCCGGTTTTGCGGGCGTAGCTGACAGCGCGGCCGGATCGGCTTTGGCCTTGCGGTCAGTAGCCACCGCCAGCGCGTTGCGGCAATCGGCATCCACGCCCGGTCCTGTCTCCAGCGTACTGGCAAGCGCCAGCAGGGGGTTGATAAAGGCCAGGCCCAGCGCAGCACCGGCACGGATGCCCAGGGTCATCTTGTCGGGGCCGGCCGAAGGCGATGCAAAGGTGCCGCCTATCTTCAGCGGCGACCGGAAACTCAGGATGCTGCGGTCCTTGGGTTGCGGCTTTAGCGTGATGTCCAGCGTCTCATTGGCGAGGTTGATTTGCCCGGCCCCATTGATCACGGTATCGGACGTATCGAGCACGATCACCTTGCTGCTCATCACGCCCTGCTTGACCTCAAATGCTGCGGCAGAACAGAGCAGGTTGACATTGCGATCGCCGCGCAGGAAGAACTTGATCACCTCGCCGCCGTCCAGCCCCATGAACTCGAGCAGGATGTTGCTTAACTGGCCCTTGCCCATCAGCACCGCGACGTCGCCCGAGGCTGAGCCCAGCATTTGCGCGGCAGAGTTGCCGCGCCCGCTCAGGTTGACCTGACCACTGACTTTGCCGAAAGCGCTTTTGGTGGTTTCAATGGTAGGGAAAAGCCGGTTCAACTGGACTGCACGCACTGCGAGATTAGTACTGAAAGCGGCGGGCATTACATTGGCATCTACCCGCAATTTGCCGGCCAGTGAGCCACCAGCCACGCCCAGCACCAGCGGGTCAAGCTCCAGCACACCGTTGGTCAGTTTCACATGCACGCTGCCCTTGTCCAGTGGCAACTCCTCAACGTGGCGAATGTCGGCAGCGCTGTAGACCACATCGGCATTCATCGATTTAAGCCTGACCAGATCCAGCGTTGCGGTGGGCAAGACCTTGCGGGACGGATCAGCCTTCGAAACCTGTTTTACCGCCACTGGAGGGGGTGCAGCCACCGCAACGGTTGTACTGGCGGAGGCGGCCACGCTGCCTTTGACTGGCAAGCCGATCACGGGCCGCAGGTCAACAAAATCAAGCAGCCTGGACTGCACCTTGCCTGTTAGCAGAGGAATGGCGGCGGACGTATCAAAACTCAAATCGCCACTGAGGTCCGAACTGCCCAGCACGCCCTGTATCTGCCTGGCTGACCAGACCTTGCCGCTCTTGTCCAGCCGGCCTCGAAGTTTGTAGGGCGGCGTGGATGGCAGAACAACGCCCGCCAGCTGGTACAGCTCTTCGAGGTTACGGCCCTGGATGTCAAAACTCGCGTTGAGGCCGCTCAGTTCCTGCAGGTTTTCAATCGTTCCCTGAGCCTTCAGCGTGGTGTTGCCGGCTACGGCATTGATCTGGACCGGGAACGCGGCCTGGAAATCCTTGCTCAGTTGCAGCACACCGCCAGTACGCCCGCTGGCGGTAAACGGTGCATTGCGCCACTTGCCGGAAACCTTGTAACTCAGTGGCAGGGTTGCCGAGGAGAACTGCGCTACCGAGGCAGTGCCAACTGGCGCCGCCGCTTCTGCGGCCAGCGAAAACTGCACCGTCATGTCGGCGCCCTGGGACGGGGCCAGGTATTTGAGGCTGCCGCTATCCACGGTGAATGCGCCAATCGCAGGCACTGCGCCGGTATCTGAAGTGTCCCGTGAGAGGGCCCAGGTGCGACGGCCGTCAGGCTCGATTTGCAGGCCTATCTGGGGCTCGACCAGCGCAATGCGCGGCAAATCAACCTTGCCCAGAATAAGTGGCCACAGGCGGATATCAAACTCTGCCAATGTCGCCTTCACGAGGTAGGGCTCTTTCGCCCATTCGGGGTTGGCAAGTTCGAGCCCGTCGGCCCTGACCGTCACCGTCCGGCCAAGATCAACGGACAGATGGCGGGTTATTTCGAAACGGCGACCCAGCTGGTCAGACACATACCGGTTAACCGGGCCACGCATCATGTCCCAGGGGAAAAAAAATACCAGCAGTACCAGCCCTACAAGCAACGCAGCCAGCCCAATCCCCAAACGTTTGAGAAAAATCGAACGCCGGTTGCGGGCTGTGGGCATGGGCGATAGAGGCTGAGCTTCAGCTGGCATAGACATCAACCCAATGTCAGCTAAAACAGCAAGTTTTGCCATGGGCTGGTATGAGAGACTGCTGTGGGCTGATGACGACAACACCGGGTAGGAAACATCCTACAGGTCGCGCGCTTGAGTGCTGTCAGAATCCATTCAGAAATACATTAAGAAACAACATGCCATGCCGCACCGCAGCATGACAAGTCATCGACGAGACCTGCTGCCCACCTGGACCCGACCCGTGAGATTGAAAACCTTCATCGTCGAAGACAACCCGACCATCCGCGAAAACCTGATTGCAACGCTTGAAGAATTGGCAAGTGTTGATGCCGTGGGCACGGCTGACACGGAAAATGAAGGCAAGGAGTGGCTAACCAGCCGGCCGGATGACTGGGATCTGGCCATCATCGACCTGTTTCTCAAACAGGGAAGCGGCCTGGGGATTTTGAGCGCGTGCAGGGGCCGCAGGAATGGCCAGAAAGTCGTGGTGCTCAGCAACTACGCGACAGCAGACATACGCCAGCGTTGCGCCCAGATAGGCGTCGACGCCGTGTTTGACAAATCCAATGAAATTGATGCGCTGGTGGACTACTGCATAGAGCTAGTCAACACCAGCGACTGAATCGCGCGTCGCACGCGATTGAAAGCCCCGTGAAATCAATCGATCAGCTTGTTCTTCAGGGCGTAATAGGTCAGGTCGCTGTTCGAAGCCAGGCTCATCTTTTCCATCACCCGCGTACGGTAGGTGCTGACGGTCTTGACGCTCAGGGACAGCGCCTTGGCAATGTCACCCGCTGTTTCGCCCTTGGCCAGTTTCAGGAAAACCTGAAACTCGCGTTCGGACAGCTGCTCGTGCGAAGCCATGTCGTTGGGGCGATTCAGTTGCTGTGCAAGAAGCTCGGCCACAGTCGGCGTGATATAGCGCTTGCCCAGCGAAATCACACGAATGGCATCCACGATTTCCGCAGGATCACATTCCTTGTTCAGGTAGCCGCTCGCACCCTGACGGATCAGATTCACCGCGTAATGCTCTTCGGGGTAGCCGCTCAGGATCAGGATGCCCACATCGGGCGCCTTGGCGCGAATCATTGCCAGAGCATCGATACCGCTTTGCCCGGGCATGGACAGATCCATGACCAGGATGTCCAGTTCAACGTTACGCACCAGGTCGATGGCTTCACGGCCGCTGCCGGCCTCGCCGACGACACGCAGGTCCACCTGGTCGGAGAAAAACTGCTTGAGCCCGGACCGCACAATTGCGTGGTCGTCCACAATTCCAATTTTGATCATGTCGCTGTCTTTCTAGGAAACCCTGCATCGCAGGCAAACTCTGTCTTATGACACAGGCGGCTGGGAAACCGCCCCAATTTAATTTCAGTGCCTATTATTCACGAATAACACCCGCAGTATCCTACTGACCTTGTCATGAAAAAATTCGCACTACCCAAAATGGCCATCAGCCTGCCGCTGGCAGTGCTGGCTGCGGCCATACTGATCTTCATCAACGAGGTCAGTTTCCGCGAGTCTACTGCGGCGGCGGCCAGTATTGAAGAGGCCCAGCAGACCCGCGGGGCGCTAAACAAGCTGATGCAGCATGTGCTGGACGCAGAAACCGGCCAGCGCGGCTACCTGCTGACCGGCGAAGCACGCTACCTCGAGCCTTACAGCGCGGCGACCGCGGAGATCGGCCAGAACCTCGATGTGCTGCGCCAGCTGTTTGTGCCTTACAAGGAGCAGCTCACAGAATTCGCGACCATGTCACGCCACGTGTCCAGCAAGCAGGCCGAAATGGACCTCAGCGTGAGGATGCGGCGTGAAGGCAACGAGGACGCATGGAAATTTGTGATGACCACCGATGTGGGCCAGGAACACATGGAGGCCATTCGTGCCCAGTCGGTCAAACTTGCAGCCAGCAGCATCACGCGAATGGAGCAGGCCCAACTGCAGATCAAGAATACCCTGCAGCTGTCTCGCATAGGCGTGGCCATCATGGCGCTTGCCGGCTTGCTGGCCTTTTATATGTATTTGCTGCAGACGCAGGCTCTGCTGCGTTCCGGCGACCGAGAAAAAGAATCGCTTCAACGTGAGCGTGACCAGCTGGACCTGCAGGTAAGGGAACGCACCGCCAACCTGGCTGAACTGGCCACCCATTTGCAGAACGTGCGCGAAGACGAACGCGGCCATCTGGCGCGCGAACTGCATGATGAACTGGGTGCCCTGCTGACGGCAGCCAAGCTGGATGTGGCACGGCTGAAATCGCGGCTGGCCGGACATCTGCCGGAAGCAGCCGACCGGCTGGCTCACCTCACTGAAACGCTCAATAGCGGCATCGCCCTGAAACGCCGCATCGTCGAAGACCTTCGACCATCCTCGCTGTCCCATCTCGGCCTGGTCGCATCGCTGGAAATTCTGGCACGCGAATTTGAAGAGCGTTCCGGCCTGTCGATCACCACAGATCTGGAAACGGTGGACCTGGGCGGCTCCGCGCAGCTGACCGTCTACCGCCTTGTACAGGAATCCCTGACCAACATCGGCAAATACGCCGAGGCCAGCCAGGCAGTGATCAGCCTGCAGAACATGGACAGCTATACGCTGATCGAGGTTCACGACAACGGCAAGGGCTTCGAGGTCACCAATGTCTCTGCCACCAGCCACGGCCTGTCCGGTATGCGGCACCGCGTAGAAGCAGCAGGCGGACGGCTGACGGTGGACAGCCAACCCGGCAAGGGCACGCGTATTTCCGCGGTGCTGCCGAAGACCTTCGCAACCTGAGCGCATTCCGGCGGCCGCTCCGGTCTTGCTCTGTTCTACAGCAGCGCCCAGGATTCACGCCCGAGCCAGGTCTGAAACTGTCAGCACTCTCCTACACCCCCTGAACTAGGGCACTGACAGGGCTGCGGCTCCACAGCCGATGAACAAAAAGTGTCCGCTTCAATAAGCTTGCAGCATGTTTGAAGGACTGGCTTGTAAATAGCTGGAACTTCAGTTAATCCACAAGCCAAAGGAACTGACATGCTTCACTACTCCGTTGTATTCCTCGTCATCGCGTTGATTGCTGCAGTCTTTGGGTTTGGCGGAATTGCTGCCGGGGCGGTGGAAATTGCCAAAATTCTTTTCTTTATCTTCGCGATCATGGCCATCGTTGGTTTTGTCGTCAGCCTGATGCGCAAGAACTAGCCAGCTCTAGGGCGGCAAGCACAAGCCCTGAAGACACAACAACAACCCATTTTTTACCCGCCAACCTAACCGAGGATTTTCATGACCACCAGCGCTTCCCCAACCCGTGATTCCCTTTCAGGCGTGCGAAGCGCGTCTGATCAAACGTTGCAAACCGCTGAAAAGGCTGTCGACAATACTCGCGCCTTTGCAAACGATGCGCTGGACAAGGCTGAAGACAAGGTGCGTGAATTGCGTGGCAGTGTCGATCCGATGATTGACGCGCTGGCGACCAAGGCACAGAAGCTGGCCCGCCAGAGCCTCGACATCGCGGCAGAGGCAAAAGAAAAAGCCCAGCAGTCGCTGTCCCGTTATGCCAACGTAACTAGCCAGTATGTGAGCGAACAGCCAGTTCGTTCGGTATTGATTGCCGCCGCAGTCGGCGCCGCAGTTGCACTGCTGGTGTCTGCAAGCCGTAACCGTAACCGCTATTGAACGATGGGGCTGGAACGCATGCGCATCCCCTGCGCATGCCGCTGTCCAACCTGGTCAAGAATAAATAAAAGATTGTCCGCGAGCCTGACACATGCTGCACCCCCTTTTTTCCACCGTCATACAACGTCCTGACCTGGTCGCGGATCATGTGTCGGCCTATGCCGCGTTGCTCGGCCAGGAGGTCAAGGCCATCCGCACTCATTTCGTGGCGAAAGTGGTGTCCTGGGTGCTATTCGTTTTTTGCGCCTTCCTGTTTTTGACACTGACGGGAATTGCCTTGATGCTGGGATTTGTTCACAACCAGTTTCACTGGATGCTTGTAGTCGTGCCCGCCGTCTCCCTGCTGCTGACGGTTGCGACTCTGTTCAGGGCCCTGCAGCCTCTGCCCGACGAGAACTTTCCGGAGCTCAAGGCTCAGCTTGACAGTGACATTCATGCCCTTCGCATGGCGGGTTGAGGACAAATGATGAGCACCCTGCCCCAACCCACCCCGCAGGAAAGGCTTGCAGTCAGCCGCAAAGCCATAGTGCGCTACATGACACAGGACGAAAGTTTTGAAGAAGCCGAAGCACAACGTGACGACGGCATGGAGGGTTATGGCGAGCCGGCAGGCAAGGGCGGCACGTGGAGCGTGGTCAAACACGCTGTAAAGGTCTGGTGGCAACACCATCCCGCACAACTCGCCGTGAACCTGGCGCGTCCTTCACTCGACAAGTACGCCCAGGACAAGCCGCTTCAACTGCTCGGTATTGCGGCCGGCATAGGCGCAGCCGCTGTGGTGATCAAACCCTGGAAGCTGATTTCCGTGACAGGGCTGCTGTTTACCGCGTTGAAGGCGTCCGATCTTCCTGTATTGCTGATGTCGGTGCTCTCTTCCCGCCGCGACGACAACACTGATAAAGGCACGTCATGAAATCGCCCGAGAAAATTTCCGGGTGCATTTCAGTTGAACGCTGCGACCCCGAAGCAGGTTTTATTTTTCGTTTACTACCGGTTGACTGGCGTGGTGCAAGCAGTCAACAGGCTTTTCAACTACAGCACCGTTACTTCTAACATTAAAGGAAAACATCATGAAATACGCTCGCGCAATCGCATTCGCCGCCCTGGCCGGTATTACCGTCGTTGTCTCTACAGGTTGCGCGGTCGCGCGTGGCCAGCAGACCGCGGGCTCCTATGTCGACGACACCGCCATCACCACTGCGGTGAAGGCCAAGTACGTTGAAGACAAGACCGTGGCTGCAACTTCCATTAATGTCGAAACGCTCAACGGCACCGTGCAGCTGTCGGGTTTTGCCAAATCGCAAGCCGAAAAAGAGAAGGCTGAGGCACTCGCCCGCGGCGTGAAAAATGTCCGCGCGGTGCGCAACGACATCGCCGTCCGTCCCTGATTTTCAGGTTAGAGGCAGCGCCGGGCGTACGGCCCGGTCTACCCAGGAAAAAGCCGCTGACTCATCGCAGCGGCTTTTTTTATGTTTGCAAAAATGAGCACATAAAGACCTCCCGCGGGAGGTCTTTATGTGCAACAAAACTCGCGCTTAGCTGGCTTTGACAACAAGCTTGTTATCAACAGAACTCACACCCTTGACGGCCTTTGCGATCATGGTCGCCTTGTCTTTGGCTGCTGAAGTTGGCGCGGGACCGTTGAGCGTGACACCGCCATTCATGGTGTCCACATTGATCCTGAGGGCACTGAGGTCGGGGTCCTTTGCCAGATCGGCCTTGATGGTCGCCGTAATGGTCGCGTCGTCAATCTTCGCACCAACCGTATCTGCGGTTTTTGAGCCTGAGGCTTCCGCCGATTGGGTCGCATTTTTCATCGCATCACCGGCCTTTTCCATTGACGCTTCCGTCTTGGCTTTGGCCTCGCCGGCGACCTGCTCGGTCTTGGCTACAGCCGAATCAAGTTTCTGGCCAACGGTTTCGTCTTTCTTGCCGCAGGCACCGAGGGCCAGCAACAAAGCCACGGAACTGATGACCGCCAATGCGGTAGCAGGTTTGCGTGTCTGGTATTTTGTATCGTTCATGACTATCTCCTTGCGTTATCTGAATCACACGGCGCCCACAAACAGATGCTGCTGGCGCTTCCGCAGGCACAGGGCCTGTAGCTTCAATTTAAGGGTTGGTGATGTGGCTTCCCAGTCGGCAGCTGCCAATTGCCATGTAGGACATTGAAGCGTCCGAGCCTAGCGGAAACAACTGCCGTGACGCTTGCGAAAATCTCGCGGATTCTCCGCGCCACTGCTTGCAAAAAGCCCCAGCCGCATAGACTGTGCATGCTGCTGTTCTGACCCATAAGGGCCGGGATATTTGCGGTAACCGTAAGACCATGCGTGACCCTGCGCAACCATCCAGCGCCCCAGGTCATCGCCGTTCAACTGCAGCCGCGCAAGCATCCGGCCATAGTCGTCATGACGCTGGTAAGTGAGGGTGACACCCTGCCGAAGCACACGGCTGCGCAACGCATCGCGCGCCTCACGACCGCCGTGCTGGCAGATTTCCGGAGCATCCATGCCGGTGATCCGTACCTTCAACACCGTACCGGCAACATCCACCCAAAGCGTGTCGCCGTCTACGACCCGTGTAACGACACCGTTTTTGACATGCTCCACATTCTTCGCCGCCAATGCTGCTGATTGCAACAGCAAGGCCGCCGTCACGGCCATCAGCGCGTTCCATTTTCTGGACAGCCGTTTCATGCGGTGATGATCCAGCCTTCGAGCGGATCCAGACTCGACGGCAAGCCGTAAATCGACGCTCCCTGCTCATGCCTGTCCTGCGCCCAGGCCGCCTGCATCAGGCAAAGCACTGCGTCCAGACTATCGCCCTTCGCGTCGTCGACCAGTTGGTCACGTTGCGCATGCGTGAGTTTTAACCGCAAGCCGAGGCGTGTCTGCCCGTGTTCCAGCGCCGTGATCAGGTCCTTGCGCGCGATCAGGCGCTCCGGCGTCTGTTTGGCACGGTCATCACTTTTATAGGATCGCTGCCCCAATATCTCGCGCGCCAGCAAGCCGGGGTAGCCCTCCAGTGCAACCCGTGACGGGTCACCCTCATGCAGGCCCGGCAGGTGAACGCCGGCAGCCAGCAGGCGCGGAGCGCCCGCGTGCAACATGTAGGCGACGGGCGGGTTGACCCATTTCATCGAAGGGCTGGCACCCGCAGGGATATCGGACGCGCGGTGGGCAAACTTTCCACCAACCGGCCGTGAGTCACAGAACGCCGCGAAGGTCTGCCGGATGTCAGGGCGCTGCATGGAGGCATAGTGCCTGACGAGCTCGGGCCATGTATCTGGCCACTTCAGATGCATCACGAGTTCGCGCGGCAAACTGAAGGGGAAATCAAACGCACACAGCCAGCGTTTGGGCTCGTTTAGCCAATGCTCAAAGGCATCCAGTGACGCCAGCATTTCAAGCTTGTCCAGCTTTACCCGGCCACTCCCGCTGCTACCCAAAGCCAGGACAATGGGTTTTCTTCGGCTGGGTGCACTTGAAAAGTCACAGCCTGCCAGCAGGTTTTCGGGGACCGTCATGCTTCCATTGTCATCTGGTGCGGCTCATCCCAGCGCCAGGCCCATCACGCCGGCGGCAATCAGCACGGCACCCAGCAGGCGCTGCAAACGGTCACCTTCGCCCAGCAAATGCCCGCCTATCAGTGCAGCAAACAACATGGACACTTCCCTGGCTGGCGCCACATGCGACAGCGGGGCCACCTGCATCGCATACAGCACCAGCACATAGGACAAGGGACTGATGGCGCCTATCAGCAGGGCATATTTCCACTGGCTGCGCCAAAGCGCGAGGCCCTCTTCACGTTTGCGCAGGAATGAAGGTGCCAGCAACGCCACCCGTACAAAATTGCCAAGATAGTCAACCAGTATGGGCGACATCAGCATGAACTTGACGGCATAACCATCGACCACTGTGTAGCTGGCGATAAATGCGCCGGTGAGCAACCCGTAGAGCATGCCCTTGTGCACACGCTGGCGCTGCTGGGGGTCATGCGCAGCGCGCAGCAGCGCCGGACCACCAGCGATCAGGAAAACGCCTGTGACCACCGCAGCAATGCCGGCAAGCCCTGCGGCAGAAATATGCTCACCCAGAAAAACAATGGCCACCAGTGAAGACAGCAACGGCCCGGAGCCGCGTGCCAGCGGGTAAACCACCGTCAGGTCGGCTTTGCGATATCCGCGAAGCAGGATCACGTAATAAAGCACATGCAGTACGCCGCTCACTGCGATCAGGGTCCACTCACGAAGTCCCCAGGATGGCACAACGCCCCATGCCGCCCACAACCCGACTGGCGCCCACAGAAACATCACCATGATGCTGGTGAAAAAGGCAAACCGGGAATCACCGCCAGCCTTCTTCGCCGCGATGTTCCAGCTGGCGTGAATCAGGCCGGCAAGAACAACCAGCGCGAGCGCGGAAAGAGGCATGAAAGATACAAGGGATGGCAAAGTCCGTCAGGGGACCTTGACTTTGAAAGCGAAGGCGGAAAGATCAGGTCCGGCCCATGATGGACGCGGTGGCCATCAGTTCTTCAAGCAGGGCCAGCGACACCTTGCCCGAAACGGAGTACGGGTCCAACTCGGGCTTTTCCGAATATTTCAGCAATACCGATGTGTTGATCTTGGCGATGTTGACCTGGCCCATGGTCCAGCCACCAAAACGCCGCTCCGATATTTCCTCGTAATGCAACAGGACGACATCCTTGTGCCGGGCATCCTTCTGGATGTGGCCGTAGAGTTCGCTGACCTGCCCCCTTCCGCCCTCCAGGGCCTGGAGAAAGATGCCGCCGCCATAACAAAGTATGCCGGTGATGCCGCAAGACTGGTTGTGGCTGCGTGACTCCGCCAGGATGGCGTCGGTAGCTGCAGCCGACAGGTCGGCAGCGCGGCTGGCGTAAAGAAGGCGTACCAACATCTGTATGTCCTTAGCTATTGCTGCGTTTCGGGATCAGCGCCAAAAACTCGCGGCGCAGGTTGGGATCCTTCAGGAAGACGCCACGCATCACGGAATTGATCATCTTGCTGTCCAGATCCTTGACGCCGCGCCAGCCCATGCAGAAGTGCGTCGCTTCCATCACGATTGCCAGGCCATCCGGTGAGGTTTTATCCTGGATCAGGTCAGCCAGCTGCACGACGGCTTCTTCCTGTATCTGGGGCCGGCCCATGACCCACTCGGCCAGGCGCGCATATTTGGAAAGACCGATGACATTGGTGTGTTCATTGGGCAGCACACCAATCCACAGCTTGCCGATGACCGGGCAGAAGTGATGCGAACAGGCACTGCGCACCGTGATCGGGCCAACGATCATCAACTCGTTGAGGTGCTCGGCGTTCGGGAATTCAGTGATGGTGGGACCGGTGACATATCGCCCCTTGAATACCTCGTTGAGGTACATCTTGGCAACACGGCGCGCCGTGTTGTGGGTGTTGTGGTCTGAAGCCGTATCAATGACCATGCTGTCCAGCACGCCCTGCATCTTGAGCTCGACCTCATCGAGCAGCTTTTCCAGTTCGCCCGGCTCTATGAACTCTGCAATGTTGTCATTGGCATTAAAACGTTTCCTCGCCTGGCTCAGGCGTTCACGAATCTTCACCGAGACAGGCGTGCCTTCGTCTGTGACTTCGCTGGATGGCGTATCGGATTTCATAAGCATTGCCAATGTTACCAGCCTGCCCAAAACCGGGCACGCCGCCGGTTTTGGACGAATTTCGGCCTTCAGGCCGCAGCAAACCACCGTTGACAGCTACAAATTCAGTAGCACTTCAAGCCCGGAAAGCGTGCCGGCCTCATGCAGGGGCTTGTCGTCCCGGATCCTCAGCATGCGGGGGAAACGCACCGCGATACCGCTTTTATGACGCGGGCTGCGGTTGATGCCCTCAAAGCCGAGTTCAAAGACAAGTGTGGGTTTGACGCTGCGCACCGGGCCGAACTTTTCAAGCGTTGTTTTTCGTATCACGCTGTCGACCTGCCTGAACTCTTCATCGGTCAGGCCTGAATAGGCCTTGGCAAACGCAACAAGCTGGAGTCCGTCTGCCTTTGGCGGTTCACGCTTTTCAATGGCACGGACCACCGCCGCAGCCTCGTCAGCATCCACAGGTTGCCGGTTCCAGACTGCAAAGGTGTAGTCGGTGTACAGCGATGCGCGCCGGCCATGGCCGGCCTGTGCGTAGATCAGCACGCAGTCCACTGTCATGGGCTCAATCTTCCATTTCCACCACAGGCCATCCGCCTTGGTGCGCCCGGTCCCGTAGGCCGAGTCCAGCCGCTTGAGCATGAAACCTTCGACACCACGTGCACGGGATTCGGCCCTGAGCGCGGCAAAGTCGGCCCACGTCGGCAGCTTCTCGACTGGTGATATTTTTATCCGCGCCCCCGACAGAAGCGCCTCCAGCTTTCGGCGGCGCTCAGCAAGGGAAATGCTTCGCATGTCCTCACCAGCCACTTCGAGCAGGTCATAGGCCATGAAGGTTACAGGTGCATCCGTGAGGATTTTCTTGCCCAGCGTCTTTCGCCCGATGCGCTGCTGGAGCAGTGCAAAACTTGCGGGCCGTCCCATTGAAAGCCCTTCGCCGTCATCACCAGCTTTCCAGACCATGATTTCGCCATCCAGCACCGTGCCATCGGGAAGGCCTTGCGCCAGCGCCACAATCTCGGGGAAACGCTCCGTCACCAGTTCCTCACCGCGCGACCAGATCCAGACCTGCCCCTGCCGCTTGACCACCTGACCGCGTATGCCGTCGTACTTCCACTCGACCTGCCAGTCATCGACCGGCCCCAGCCTGTCCTCAAGGCCTGCCAGCGGTGTGTCGAGCTGGTGCGCCAGAAAAAACGGATAGGGCTGGCCGCTGTCACGTATATCCGCTACACCATCTGTCGTCACGGACAGTAGCGCTTCATACGATGCAGCAGACGGCATGGACTTCGCATCCACATAACCCATCATGCGCTGCGCGATACGTTTGGAATCCACCCCCGCATGCAAGGCCAGCGCGCGCTGCACCAGCAGCTTGCTGACACCGACACGAAAGCCGCCTCCCACCAGCTTGGTCAGCAGGAAACGCCCCTGCGAGTCAAGCTCCTGCCAGTAACTTCGTATGCGCAAGGCGACTTCCGGTTCCGGCAGGCCGCGCAGCGGCAGCAGGCGGTTTTCGATCCACTCGGCCAGCCCCAGGTCCGATTCATTGAAGTCGAGGGGCAGCACATAGGCAATCGTCTCCGCCAGATCACCTGCGGCCTGGTAACACTCTTCAAACAGCCAGTCCTCGATGCCGGCCAGCTCACAGGCCAGGTTGCGCAGTGCCGATGTCTTGACCACCTGACGGGGTTTGCCGCCAGACAGGAAATAAACCGCCCACGCAGCATCACCCGGCGTTGCTGACGCGAAATAGCGCTTCAGCGCATCCACCTTGGCCAGTGTCGAGGTGGTCGAATCGAGTTCCGTGAACAGGCGGGCAAAAAGTTTCATGCACCTGCCTCACGCTGATCGGTCGTGGAAGTGGCAACGGCACCCTGTCGTTCTTCCACCGGGTCGTCGCCATATTCGGTATGAAAGGCTTCGGCCTGCAGGCCCTGCTCGCCCAGGTATCGCACCAGCACCGGCACGCTGCCATGCGTGACGATCACGCGTTCCGCGCCGGTAGCGCCTATCGCACCCATCAGGCCCGGCCAGTCGGCGTGGTCACTGAGCACAAAGCCACGGTCATAGCCACCACGCCGGCGGGCACCACGCAACTGCATCCAGCCACTTGCAAACGCATCGCTGAAGTCGCCAAAGCGCTTGATCCACGCGCCGCCCGCTGCACCCGGGGGGCACAGCACCAGCGCCCGCCTGAAGTCTGCCGGGTCGATGACATCATCGACAGACAACGCTTGCGGCAGTTGCACACCAGCGGTGCGATAAGCCTGATTCAGCGTCTGCACTGCACCATGAACCACGATCGGCGCGATCCCCGCATCGACGCCACTGAGGATGCGCTGCGCCTTGCCAAAGCTGTAGCACATCAGGACGCTGGCGCGGCCGGCAGCGGCATTCGATGCCCACCACGCGTTGATCTCTGCAAAGATTTCGGCATCTGGTCGCCAGCGGTAAATCGGCAGGCCAAAGGTGGACTCGGTGATGAACACATTGCAGCGTACAGCCTCAAACGGGACGCATGTCGCGTCAGGAGCCACCTTGTAGTCACCGCTGGCCACCCAGGTCTGCCCGCCGTGCTCAAGCCGCACCTGTGCCGAGCCCAATACGTGGCCTGCGGGGTGCAGTGACAACTTCACACCGTGATGGGTGATCTGCTGGCCGTATTCAAGCGTCTGGAGCGGCAAGTCTGTGCCCAGTCGCGACCGCAACACACCTTCTGCCTGCGCGGCTGCCAGGTAGTGGGCATGGCCCACGCGCGCATGGTCGGCATGGGCATGCGTGATGACGGCGCGGTCAACCGGCCGCCATGGGTCAATATAAAAATTACCCGGCGGGCAATACAGGCCCTCCGGCCTCTGGACTATCAAATCCTGCATACAGGCTGGCGCACTCCGAAAAAATCAGTAGCGCTGGCCTGCTATCAGGATGGCCAGACGCATCAGCGCGTGGGCGATGTAATCCAGAATACGCTGACCCAAAGGCCGGTTGCTGTAGGCGGCCGGGTCCAGCTTGCGTCCGTGGCTGTCGATGGCCGCGCACAGGCTGGCGCGCATGTCACCGGCAAAGGTCTTGTCCTCAACCACGATATTGGCTTCGCGCGCCAGCAGCAGGCTGAGCGGGTCCAGGTTGGATGACCCCACTGTCGCCCAGTGCCCGTCTATGACCGCGACCTTGGCATGCAGGAAGCTGGCTTCGTACTCGTGAATATCTATACCCGCCTTGAGCAGGGTCCCATACACCGGCCGCGCCGCATGGTATTGCATGAAATATTCATACTTGCCCTGCAGCAGCAGCGTCACCTTGACGCCACGTTTCGCAGCCTCGATCAGGGAGCGCCTCAATTTTCCACCCGGTACAAAGTAGGCATTTGCAATCAGTATCTCGTGACGTGCCTGGCCAATCGCTTTGCGGTATACCTTCTCTATGCTGTTGCGGTTACGCAGGTTGTCCCGCAACACCAATGCAGCCTTGGCGCCTGACAGTTGCACAGGTTCTGCCGGCAGCGCTGCAGCCGCACGCGACAGCCGCGATGCTTCGGTGCGCAAGCCATAGCCAGCAGCCCTGAATTTTTCCCATGCGGCAGCCAGGTGGTTCTGACGTGCGCTGTAGCCGGCCTGCACACGCCACCACAGCAGCGCCATCGCTTCTGACGCCTCCAGCGCAAGGGGACCTGCCACCGACACCGCAAAGTCAAAACGCGGGGCCTGCAGGTCGCCGTGGTTGGGATCGTAAAAGTCATCGAGCACATTGATGCCACCGCAAAACACGATGCGCCTGTCCACCACACACAGTTTGCGGTGCAACCGCCGCCAGCGGTCCGGCACCAGCAGGCCAAGCCCGCCCAGCCCTGTCGCCAGCGGTGAATAGATAACCCATTGCACACCGGCATCCTTCATACGCAACCGCCACGGCTCCGGCAATGGCCCCGACCCTATGCCGTCGACAAGCACCTGCACCTTGACGCCACGCAGGGCGGCACGCGCCAGCGCTTCCGCCACTTCAGCGCCTGCACGATGGATATCAAAAATATAGGTTTCCAGTTGCACCCATGTCACCGCTTCGTCAACGGCGTGGATCAATGCGGGAAAATAGGCTTCCCCTCCCTGCAGCAATTGCAGCGCTTCGGACCTGTGTAGCGGGTTCATGGCAAGGGGTCTGAAAAACGCGACAGCATCAACACGGCTTCTGCATTGGAGGGTGAAAAGCAGCGGTCCGCCGCCTGCAGCCAGGGCAGCCATTCAAACGACGTGTGCTCGCGCGGGTTGAGTTGCACCGGCGAACCGCCCGGCACACACAGGCCGAAAACATGTTCGGTGTTGTGGGTCACGCCCGGTGCATAGCGGGAACGCCAGGCCGGGTATATCTCGTAAATGTTGGACATGGCCCAGTCTGCCAGTTGATCAGGGCCGGCACATATGCCAGTCTCCTCGAACACCTCACGCAATGCCGTACTTGCAAATGGTTCTTTGGTGGTATCGCGAGAACCTGTCACGCTTTGCCAGAAGCCGGGGTTGTCGGCGCGCTCGATCAGCAATACGTCGCGCGCTGGCGTGTAAATCACAACGAGTACCGATTCGGGCAGCTTGAATGTTTTCAAGCCGCCATGTTAGGGCACGGGGATGACGCCCCGGACCCAAACGTGTTGCCGACACGCAATAGCCGGCTGCAGGATACCTGTGTGACGCCCAGGCGGTTGCTACCAAATAAATAGCATGTCGCGCTAGTCCACATTGGCCTGCAGGCCTTTTTGAGCATTAAAAACGGCCTTTTGGAGGCATTTTTGGCCCCCTGGAAGCCTGCTGGACCGTAAAAAATGTCGGCAACCAGTCAAATGTAAAGTCGACTTTACATTCTGCGAACCGGACGTGCCGGTAGCCAGCAGGCTCAGGCCGGCTGCGGATTGCGCAAACGGATGTGGAGTTCGCGCAGCTGCTTCTCGTCCACCGGGCCCGGTGCGTGTGTCAGCAGATCCTGCGCACGCTGGGTTTTCGGGAAGGCGATCACGTCACGAATCGATTCGGCGCCCGTCATCATGGTGACGATGCGGTCCAGACCGAAAGCCAGGCCGCCGTGCGGTGGCGCGCCATACTGCAAGGCGTCCAGCAGGAAACCGAATTTCTGTTGCGCTTCTTCAGGCCCGATCTTCAGCGCACTGAAGACCTTGCTCTGCACCTCGGCGCGGTGGATACGGACCGAGCCGCCACCCAGTTCCCAGCCGTTGAGCACCATGTCATAGGCCTTGGCAATGCACTTGCCGGGGTCGGTGTCCATCCAGTCTTCATGGCCGTCCTTGGGCGCCGTGAATGGGTGGTGCACCGCGCTCCAGCGCTGGTTTTCCTCGTCGTGCTCGAACATCGGGAAGTCCACCACCCACATCGGCTTCCAGCCGGCGGTGAAGAGACCGGTCTTTTTACCGAAGGCGCTGTGGCCGACTTTCAGGCGCAGGGCCCCAATGCTGTCGTTGACGATCTTGCCCTTGTCGGCGCCGAAGAAAATCAGGTCGCCGTTGGCAGCCTGCGTGCGCTTCAGGATTTCTGCAATCGCAGCGTCGTGAATATTCTTCACGATAGGGCTTTGCAGGCCCTCGCGGCCCTTGCTCACGTCATTGACCTTGATCCAGGCCAGGCCCTTGGCGCCGTAGATCTTCACGAACTCGGTGTAG
>JAZKCN010000016.1:0-133128 GCA_040388075.1 Pseudomonadota bacterium
GGGTCCGGTGGGCAGTTGCGAGATCATTTCGCCGAGGCTGGCGTTTTTACCGCCTACTGCCTCGACATCTGTCATTCTCAGGTTTTCAAACGGTACGACCAGGGCGGTCGCCTCAAACAGGTTGGACATGAAAATACTCCGGGAGGTTTAAAAACCGGCGAATCCACCACGTGCGGCGTGCAACCTTGTTGTTCTTGGAGGGGGTTGGGGCGGGACATGGTGTGACAAATCTGGATAATTGCGCTAATTGTAGGGGTCTGGCGTACTTGCCGTGCGGTCAGTTTTTTACACCCCCCGTCGCAGGTTTTGCCCCTTTTATCCACCAACAACAAGCCGCCATGTCCAACCGCACCGTGTTTTTCATCTCAGACGGCACCGGCATCACCGCCGAAACCTTTGGCAACGCTATCCTGGCGCAATTCGAGATGACTCCGCGCCACGTGCGGCTGCCCTTTATAGACAGCGTTGACAAGGCACATCAGGCAATACGCCAGATCAACCACACCGGGGAAGTCGAGGGCAAACGGCCCATCGTTTTCACCACGCTGGTGAACATGGACATCCTGGCCGTCATCAAGACTCATTGCAACGGCATGCTGCTGGACATGTTCGGCATGTTTGTCGCGCCGCTGGAGGGCGAACTGGGCATGAAGTCCAACCACCGGGTCGGGCGCTTTTCGGATGCCTCGAAAAGCAAGGAATACGACGACCGCATTGAAGCGATCAATTTCTCGCTGGCCCATGACGACGGCCAGAGCAACCGCGACCTGGAGGGCTCGGACGTGATCCTGGTCGGCGTCAGCCGCAGCGGCAAAACGCCGACCTCCCTTTACCTGGCCATGCAGTACGGCCTGAAGGCGTCCAACTACCCGCTGATTCCCGAGGATTTCGAGCGCCGGCAACTGCCGCCTGCGCTGGTGCCACACCGCAAGAAAATTTTCGGCCTGACGATTGCCCCTGAGCGGTTGTCGCAAATCCGCAATGAACGCCGGCCCAACTCCAAATATGCGAGCCTGGAGAATTGCCGCGATGAAATCCATGAAGCCGAGGCCATGATGCGGCGTGAAGGGATTCGCTGGCTGTCCACGACGACCAAGTCGATTGAAGAAATCTCGACAACCATCCTGCAGGAGATCAGGCCGGAACGGCTGATCTACTGAGCCACGAAGATAGGACTCAAAAAGTTAACATATATGTTAACTTTTTACAGGCACCGCCTGTGGAAACAGCGCAGAACCCGAAAAAACGGCTGAAAAAGCCTGTTTTTAGCGTTCAAAAATAGCCAGAACCCAATAGGGACTAGCGCGACCTGCTACATATTTAATAGCGTCGCAACGCTGCGCGGGCAAGTCACGCCAGCAGTGCCACGCCCTTGACCTGCGCATACACGGGCTTACCCGGCGCCAGCGCGAGTGCATCCGCAGACTTTCGGCTGATGCGTGCCAGCAAGGCGCTGCCGCCGGCGTCCAGTGCGACCATCACCTGGCCCGGGCTGTCTGCGGATACGCCGGTCACCACCGCGGCAAAGACATTGAGCACGCTGCTGCCCTCGTGCCGCTGCAGCGTCAGGCTGACGTCGCGCGCCTGTATGCGCACCCGCACGCGCTGCCCAATCGTCAGGTGTGGATTGAGCAGGCTGATCTGGCCACCGGAGAAATCAGCATGGCCCAGGTGGTAGTCGGGCTCCGTCCCGCTAACCACCGCATCGATGATGGCTGCCGCGCTGTCACCATGGGCCAGCGGCAAGTCCATGCGGGTCATCAGTTCACGCGCCGGCCCTGCTGCCAGCACTTGCCCTGCATCCAGCAGCACCAAATGGTCGGCCAGCCGCGCCACTTCATCTGGCGAGTGGCTGACGTACAGCACCGGTATGTCGAGTTCGTCATGAAGGCGTTCCAGGTAGGGCAGGATTTCTGCCTTACGCTGCAGATCCAGCGAAGCCAGCGGCTCGTCCATCAGCAACAGGCTGGGGCTGGTGGCCAGTGCGCGCGCAATCGCTACACGCTGGCGTTCACCACCAGACAGCGTGTCACTGCGGCGGTGCAGCAGGCCGCCTATGCCCAGCAGTTCGATGGCATGGTCCAGCGGCACCCGGCGCTGGCTGGCAGGCACACGCTTGAGGCCAAAGTCCAGGTTCTGCTGCACATCCAGATGGGCGAACAGGCTGGCTTCCTGGAACACATAACCCAGTGGCCGCTGGTGCACCGGCCTGAAAATCCCGGCCGCAGCGTCCTGCCAGACATCACCATTGACGGACAGCAAGCCATCCGTGGTTTTCTCCAGCCCTGCCACGCAACGCAGCAGGGTGGTCTTGCCGGAACCTGACGCACCGTAAATCGCTGTGACACCGCGCCCCGGCAAACTCAAATCGGCATCGAGCGAAAACCCGCCACGGCGAAGCCCGAACGATGCCCGCAGGCCGCCGGCTCTGGCGTCTGAACTCATGCGCCCTCCCGCACACGCAGCCGGCGCCTGCCGGTGGGCTGAAAAACATACAGCGCCAGCAGCACCACAAATGAAAAAACCAGCAGGCTGCCGGCCAGCCAGTGGGCCTGTGTGTACTCCAGCGTTTCGACATGGTCGTAAATCTGCACCGACATCACGCGGGTCTTGCCCGGTATGTTTCCGCCCAGCATCAGCACGATGCCGAACTCGCCGACGGTGTGCGCAAAACCCATCACCGCTGCAGTCAGGTAGGCGGGCCGGGTCAGCGGCAGCACCACGCTGACAAAGGTGTCCAGCGGGGACGCCCGCAAGGTCGCCGCCACTTCAAGCGGACGTTCGCCCAGCGCCTCGAATGCGTTTTGCAAAGGCTGCACGACAAAGGGCATCGAGTAAAAAACCGAACCGATGACGAGGCCGGTGAAGGTAAACGGCAGCAGGCCCCAGCCCAGCGACTGCGTGAGCTGGCCGACCGGCCCCTGCGGGCCCATCAGCACCAGCAGGTAAAAGCCCAGCACGACTGGCGGCAACACCAGCGGCAATGCAATCACAGCGCCCAGCGGCCCCTTGACCCAGGAGCGCGTGCGCGCCAGCCACCAGGCCATCGGCGTGCCGACCAGCAGCAGCACAACGGTGGTCGTCGCTGCCAGCTTGAAAGTCAGCCACAGCGCCTGCAGGCTTGCCTGGTCCATCGTTCAAACGCCGCGGTTCAGGGCTCGTAACCGAAAGAGCGGATCACGGTTTTCGCTTTTTCAGTTTTCAGGAAAGCAATCAGGGCCACAGCCGCCTTGTTGTCCTTGCCTTTGGCGAGCAGCACGGCATCCTGCCGTATCGGGCTGTGCAGGTTTGAAGGCACTATCCAGGCCGAGCCGCTTTTGATCCTGCCCCCCTCATACACCTGCGACAGCGCCACAAAACCCAGCTCGGCATTGCCGGACGACACAAAGCTGAAAGCCTGTCCTATGCTTTCGCCCGTGACCAGCTTGGGCTCCAGCGTGGCCATCAAACCGAGTTTGGTCATGGTCTCAACCGCAGCGGCGCCATAAGGCGCCAGTTTGGGCGCGGCGATCGCGATCTTTGTGAAGCTGTTTTTCTTCAGCACCTCACCCTGCGCATCGACCACACCCGGCTGCGCTGACCACAACACCAGCTTGCCCGTTGCGTAAGTGAAGCGGCTGCCGTTAACGGCACCACCTTCTTTCTCCAGCTTTGCAGGCGTTTCATCGTCAGCCGCCAGAAAGACCTCGAACGGTGCTCCGTTGGTAATCTGCGCATAAAAGCGGCCAGTGGCTCCAAAAGACAGGGTAGCCTTGTGACCAGTATCTTTCTCGAAATCCGCCGCTATCAGCTTCATCGGTGCAGTGAAATTGGCTGCCACAGCGACCTGGACTTCATCTGCAAATGAAAAGGCGGAGGCAAACAATGCAAGCAACGCAGGCAGGCATTTCAGGACAGATGGGGGCATGCAGCAGGCTCCGGATGAAGAAGGGATTCGCTATTCTATTTGAGAATAGCGCTATACCTGATACCCGCTGAACCATGGCTGCCGCAAAATGGCACCATGAGCAAAAAGAGCAGCACCACCGTGTCTTTCGACAGCGCCCTCAGCCATGAGCCAGCCGACAAACGCATCGAAATCCTTCGCCTGGTCGGCGAGAGCGGCTCCATCTCGCAGGCGGCACGCGAAGCACAGGTCAGCTACAAGGCCGCATGGCAGGCCGTCGACACGCTGACCAACTTGGCAGGGGTGGCGCTTGTAGAGCGCGCTGTCGGCGGCGCGGGTGGCGGCGGCGCCAAGATCACGGCGGCTGGCACGCAGTTGCTGGCAGTGGCAAAACAATTGGCCGATTCACGCGCTGATGTATTGGCTGCTGCATCCGCAGCATCATCAGCATTGGCCTCCCCCGCCCTGCCCTACATCGGCGTACGCACCAGCATGCGCAACCAGTTGCCCTGCGTGGTCGACAAGCTCGAAGTCAAGGGCCAGGTGGTGCGTGTGTTTTTAAAACTTGCGGGCGGCAGCGTGCTGGTGTCCCGCATCACCAAAGCGAGTGCCGAATTGATGGGCCTGCAAAAAGGCCAGCAGGTTCTGGCGCTGTGCAAGGCAACAGCTGTGACGGTGAGCCTGGGCCTCGGCCCGGTCGCATCCAAAACAGGCCAACAAAAATTGGCGGGTGTCGCGCAACGCATCAGCCGCGGCGCCAGTGGTGATGAGGTGGCGCTGCAACTGGATGCCGGCCTTCAACTGGTCGGGTTTGCAGAAGCCGGCAGCGGTATCAAAACAAAGGCCGCTGTGACGGCAATCGTCGAGGAATCTGCGCTGGTGATTGCCCTGCCCGCCTGACAAGGCGACCACCGTGCCTTGAGAAGGGCTGGTATGCGAAACTGGATTTGCAAGTCTGCGGGGTTTCGCGGATCTTTTATAACTGTATAAATCTGTACGAAATTTTGGACAAAGCCAGCAGCATGCGGCATCCGGGAGGATTTTTGATGACCACGTTATGTTGCAGCGCCGTTTTTATACCGCAGGTTTTGCGGCATACATTGCGTTAGGAAGCAGAGTGCAACGTCTTTGCTCTTGGGCAAGAAAACACTGGTGGGTCGGCCTGGTACTCAGCGCGCCCCTGTTCATTTTGGATGGGCTGCCCGTCTTTGGGCAGGTTGCACTTGGGCTTGCGGCTGGGCTTGTCTTTGCATTGGGTTGGCTGAGCGATATGGGCCGTCAAACGGACGCCGCCCTTGCTCGGAATGGGAAGCCTTCTGGTTGGGGTGAAGATAATTCTGAGAGGTAGCGAACCTTGCTTCCTAACTGGCCATTCCAGCGGACCGCCTACGGCGCCCGCTGACTTTCAACGTTAAAGCGCAGCCCATGCCAACTCCAGAAGTCCTCACTAGTGAAGTAGTTTGTGCTGCAATTGGCGACTGGGGAACAGGCGGCCTTTCAGATGAGCAAATGCAACTATGGGCCATCAACAACTACTTCCCAGCGCATCAGGTTGTAGCTCCAAATGAACCAGATCACGTTGCGTTGGCCATTGGTGTCGTTCTTACTGAGTTCGAATGTACGATGCCACCGTACAAATTCGGCAAGGCACGAAACTCATCGACATAGTACCTGGCGAACTTTTTCATTACTCAGTTGAAACCTCAGAAGACTTTTATCACGTAGTAACTCGCATACATCCCACGGTGGGCGAAATTGAGGCTTAACCTTTTGATCGACACAGACGCCCAGCAGGACAAGGCTGCTTGGCAGCGCTTGCTGTGCGCTGGTCATCGCCGACGTTAGAGCGCATGAAGTTCCTCCTCCTGCTCATCTGCGGTGTCCTAGCTGGACCTGTGATCGCCTATGGAATCACTGCGGCAGGATGCTTCAGCAAGATCTTTGGAGGGTTCTGCGGGCATAACGCGTTCATCCCGCTGGCCTCCTTTACGGTACTTGCTTGGCTCGGAATGGCAGCTTGGGTCGCATTTCGTAGTCCCGCCGCCCAGCACGGCGGCTCCTCGTCGTGAGAGGAACTCCGGGCGTTATGCGTTCTAACATTTCGTTCGACGCGGACACGAACCGGCAGTGCGCCGCAAGCCGTGTGGACGAGCCTACGCCGTGCGGCACACTGCCGACGCGTGCCGGTCAACTCGGACGTTAGACATCAGTCCATGGGTGAAGCACTAGTTCCATCAGAACCGCTGTCGCAGGTCTGCTTTGTGCATGACGATGTGCAGCTAGTCTTCCAAGACGAAGGGTTCAGCATCTACAACCGGACAAGTATCCAGATTGGTGTGGTCCAGCTGCTGCAGGGAGACCCTGGCTTTTGCGATGCCCTGGTCTCCTTGATAGGTCAGCGAGTCGTGTCAACGCCTAAACGGAACGTACTTACGCTCGCGTTCGAAAACGGCGTCGAACTGGAAGTTCGTGGTGACGACGCCGACATCACTGGTCCAGAGTCGTTTCAGTTCAACGGCCCCAATGGTGTAATTGTGGTGGAACAGAATGTCTAACTGGTCGTTCGTTTGGGACGGCTGCGCCGCCCCACAACTTCAACGTTAAACATGAAAGTCCCATGCCCCTGCTGCCGATCACTCACGCTTGATAAACGAGCTGACGATGAGATTTGTAAGGTCTGCTTCTGGCACGACGATGGCCAGGACGACGATGAAGCAGAGCTGGTATGGGGCGGGCCGAATGGTTCTTTGAGCCTCACCCAGGCGCGGGCCAACTACAAGGCTTTCGGCGCATGCGAAAAGAGATTTCTCTCGAACGTCAGACCACCCAAACCGGAGGAGGTGCGAAATGTTTAACTGGTCGGCCAAGCGGCGACCGCCTTCGGCGTCGCCTTGCCTTCAACGTTAACCATCATGGAAACCATCTCTATCAGACAGGTGCTCAGGTCGCGGCTCTTCTGGGCACTTGCAATTTTCCTGCTTCTGGTCGTTGTGTTGTCGTGGGGCTTTGTCTGGATGAAGACGAGAGATTGCCAGCTTTTGTGTGGTGAGGCTGCTCGTGAGCGGGCAACTTATCGGATGGGCGGGGGAATTGTTCGCTACGGGTCCTCGCCGATGAGGGCGGGCTGCGATTGCGGGCATGGCAGGATCGTTCCTGCCAAATAGTTGGGAGCACCGTGACATGTTGGCTAACAAAAACTGGGGGGCTTCGCGCAACGCATCAGCCGCGGCGCCAGCGGTGATGAGGTGTCGCTGCAGCTGGATGCCGGCCTTCAACTGGTCGGGTTTGCAGAAGCCGGCAGCGGTATCAAAACAAAGGCCGCTGTGACGGCGATGGTCGATGAATCTGCACTGGTGATTGCCCTGCCCGCCTGAACGAGGCAAACCACCTTGCCTTGAGAAAGGCTGGTGTGCGAAACTGGATTTGCAAATCTGCGGGGTTTCGCGGATTTTTTATAACTGTATAAATCTGTACGAAATTTTGGACAAAGCCAGCAGACATGCGGCATCCGGGAGGATTTTGATGACTACGTTATGTTGCAGCGCCGTTTTTATACCGCAGGTTTTGCGGCATAAATTACGTTAGGCTTTTCGTCATGCAGCCAATCCCACAGTTCACCGCAGCATTGAAGTTTCACTTCAACGAACACACGGCTCCAGACCGCGGAAGAGAGTTCGTGTTTGGCGAAAACTTACACCGTCGTGTACCGATGGCCATGGAAGGCGTAGATGGGATGAACACCATCGGCATGTGGAATAAAGAGCCTGCTAATTTTAATTCAGGTGACGCCACCGTCGTGGACTGTGTGGTTATCGCACCTGAAATCTACTTCCATGTAGTCCAGCCAAGCGTGCACTTCACGCTGTGGGACGGCGGGTTCTTCGCAACTGGCACTGTGCTTGAGCGCTTTGAGAGTGGCTGGCCGCAAACAGATCAACCGTAAAACCAAAAATTATGAACGCACAAGCATTTGCCACCAGCCTAACTGGTTGTTCAACAGGACGTCTACCAGCTTCGCTGGCAGCCGCCTGTTAACGCGGGCGTTATGCATAGAGTCGTAGCCCCCGTTGTCTTGATGGCTCTCCACGGAGTTGCTACCGCCTGTAGCTGTGTCAAGATGACTGGACCCGCCTGGTATGAGCAAGCTACTGTTGTTATGCGTGGCAAAGTGGTAGCGACTTACCTTGCAAAGAACCCAGGCCTCGGCAACGAACTTGGAACCGAAATCGTTCGTGCAAAGGTCACCCCCTCCGAGGTCTTAAAAGGCTCAAGCGCAAGTGCAATCGAAGTTGTCGGCGGGTCAGATTACCGAAATCCCGTTTGTAGGCGCAGTCTTGTCGCGGGTGCCGAGTACGTTTTTGCAGTTGGTAGCGATATGGTTGTTTCTACCTGCAACTCATGGCTAGTGGATGAGCCTGAGGTTCAAGAAAAACTCAAGACCTTTCGACGGCTGAGTCAGAAGTCCAGATGAAAGCGCATAACTGGTTCGTCGATTGGACCCACAACGGCGGGACGCGCTCCTGCCAATCTTCACAACAGAGTGCGCCGTTGCGGGCCACTCACGGACAACGTTAAACAGCATGAAAACACGATCGCGAGTACTTATCTTCTTTGGTGTGATTGCGCTCGCTCTGAGCTCACTTCACTGGCTCGTCGAGCCCCCAGACTCATCACGCGGCATGCTAGGTGCCATCGCATTCACAGCAATTGCATGGCTCCTATGGTTTGCTTGCCTTTCACCATTTTTTGCACCGTACCTCATAAGTCCAAAGGCAAGGCGCACGAAGGTCGCGTTTTTTGCAATTAGTGCACTGGTGCTGCTGGTGGCTGCGGCGGCGCTCGGGTTTGTCTATTTTTTTGGTGGCCGTCTCTCTCACCGGGGCACTCTCGTTGCAGCAGCCGTGCTCTCGGTTGGTTCAGCAGTGCAAGCCCGCAATGGCCTGCGCACCATCAGTCGCAAAAGCAATATATGAGCCCTAAATGCACATGCCGTCTAACCCTTCCATCGTGCTGACGCCCCCCGGCAGGCGGGGTCACGCAGCTCATGTCAAACGTTCGGCGTCAAAAACTACATGCGTTCAATAGTCGTCGCTCTCGGTGTGCTCTTGGCTTTCGCGGGGCAAGCCAAGACTCAACCAAGTCAACCGTTCGAGTCGATTGAAGTCTCATGCAGCACGGCGCCTACCGAGGCGAAAACCCAACTTCCACCCAAACTTGCGGAATGGGCGACATTAAGTTGTACGCGGTTTGGTCATGTGGTCCGAGCAGCGCAGGGTTGGGTCTGGCACAACCCTCGGACAAATTCCTTCGTCCGTGTTTGGGCACAACCAGGAGACGCGGCACTCGTGGAGTCCGGGCATGACCAATATTTCAAGTCAATCGAGTTCCGTCAGCTCTCTTCGGACGAGGCTGAAAAGGCAAACGCAATGTTGGCGGCCGCATTGGGAGCGACGCCGCAGCCCTTGGCGGAAGCCTACAATTTGGTTCTCCTCGACGTTCAGGGTCGCACACAGGTAGTCAATTTTGTCCGCGGCGAGGCCAATATGCGCCTTGGCAATTTCTGGGGATGGTCATGCTCGGAGCCGTGCGCTACTCCCCAGGTATTCATGGCAATCAAGTCGAGCCAAAGAAATTGACGCCGAACCCATCATTCCAGCGGACCGCCTCCGGCGGCCGCTGAATTCAGGCATTTCATTCACCAAGATTTGGTTTGACGACGACATGGTCGAACTAAGAATCCAAGTGTCAGACGGCCAGTCCATTTTTGTGAACGAGGTCTATGTCGGACACCAAAAACTCACGGATTTGGTGGTGGATTTGAATCGATTCCGGACACACGTTCATGGGGGTATTTACGACATGGCCTTCGGGTCATTCGGCCCTGAGTATGCCCACGGCGCGTTCCATGCGCGTTTGCATTTTCAGGACCGAGGTATCCTGTTCGTGACGGTTAAGAGCCAGACCGATTTCCGGGACTTCGGAAAGAAGAACGTGGCGAGCGAAGCCACCCTGTATTTGAGAACCGAGCCCACGTTGCTGGACAATTTCCTTGCGACATTGAAGGGCATGAGCGATGGGAAAAAAGAAGATGCTGCACTTGAAACCATCTAACAAGTTGCTCGTCGCGGACACGCAGCTGCAGGATGCCGCTTCGCGGCGCATGCTGCGTGCCGGGCAGCGTCAACGTTAAAGCGTCGGACGGCAACCATCCTCGCGTTCGCCTTGTCTGGCCTGAGTGCGCTCCTTGCGTATAAAGCGTCGAATCTCGTGAGTTCCTGGCGCGACATGTCCTTGTCCGTCATCCGAAGAGAGTCGGGAATGTCCCCGATGCAAGTCCGCCTCTAAAAATAGGCGCAACCAACACTTTTGATAGTAAATTACTATCAATATTTATTAATTAACAGTGTTAAACTATCAATTCGAAACGTTTCAACCACCCTCTAGAAGGAAAGCAACATGTCCCTGATCAATACCCAAATCGTTCCATTCAAAACCCAGGCCTTCCTGAACGGCAAGTTCATTGACGTGTCCAACGAGTCCATGAAGGGCAAGTGGTCCGTGCTGATCTTCATGCCGGCTGCTTTCACCTTCAACTGCCCTACCGAAGTCGAAGACGCAGCTGACAACTACGCCGAATTCCAGAAGGCTGGTGCCGAGGTCTACATCGTCACCACCGACACACATTTCTCGCACAAGGTCTGGCACGAAACCTCGCCAGCTGTTGGCAAGGCGAAGTTCCCTCTGGTGGGTGACCCAACGCACGTGCTGACCAAGGGTTTTGGCGTGTACATCGAAGAAGAAGGCCTGGCACTGCGCGGCACCTTCATCGTCAACCCTGAAGGCATGATCAAGACCATGGAAGTGCATTCCAATGAGATCGCCCGTGATGTGAAGGAAACGCTGCGCAAGCTGAAGGCTGCCCAGTACACCGCCGCACACCCTGGTGAAGTTTGCCCAGCCAAGTGGAATGACGGCGCCAAGACGATCGCCCCGTCCATCGACCTCGTCGGCAAGATCTAAGCGCCCTGCGCCTTGAATAAAGGCCCGGGCAAGGTGCACATGCTGCACCCACCCGGGCTTTTTTGTTTCCAACTGATATTGAAAGTGAGTCTGCCATGCTCGACGCCGCCACCAAAGCCCAACTGAAAAGCTATCTCGAACGCGCCACTGCGCCCATCGAAATCGTTGCTTCGCTGGACGACAGCGAGGCATCGGGCGAAGTGCTGTCACTGCTGAAAGACGTGGCTGAATCGTCGCCGCTGGTCACGCTGACGGAAAGCCGCGACGACAACCACCGCAAGCCGTCTTTCTCGATCAACCGCCCGAGTGAAAACCACGGCCCGCGTTTTGCCGGCCTGCCCATGGGGCATGAGTTCACCTCGCTGATCCTGGCGTTGCTGCAGATCGGCGGCTACCCGCCCAAGGTTGAGGAGGAAATCCTCAAACAGATCCGCGCGCTGGACGGCGATTTCGAGTTCGAGGTGTATGTCTCGCTGACCTGCCACAACTGCCCGGACGTGGTGCAGGCGCTGAACCTGATGGCGGTGCAGAACCCGCGCATCAAGACCACCATGATCGAAGGCGGCACCTTCCAGGAAGAGATCAAGGAACGCGAGATCATGGGTGTGCCCACGGTTTTCCTGAACGGCACCATGTTCGGCAACGGCCGCATGAGCCTGGAAGAAATCCTTGCCCGCATCGACACCAGTGGCGTGGAACGTGAAGCCAAAAAAATTGATGCCAAAGAAGCTTTTGATGTGCTGATCGTCGGTGGCGGCCCTGCAGGTGCAGCCGCAGCCGTCTACGCTGCACGCAAGGGCATACGCACCGGCGTGGCGTCCGAACGCTTCGGCGGCCAGGTGCTGGACACCATGGGCATCGAGAACTTTATTTCCATCAAGGAAACGGAAGGGCCGAAGTTTGCGGTGGCGCTTGAAGAACACGTGCGCAGCTATGACGTGGACATCATGAACCTGCAGCGCGCGAAAGCGCTGGTGCCCAATACCGGCCCGGGCAATGACCTGATCGAAATCAAGCTGGAGAGCGGCGCGTCATTGAAAAGCAAATCGGTGGTGATCTCCACCGGCGCACGCTGGAAAAACATCAACGTGCCCGGCGAGCAGGAGTTCAAGAACAAGGGCGTGGCCTACTGCCCGCACTGCGACGGCCCGCTGTTCAAGGGCAAGCGTGTTGCGGTGATTGGCGGGGGCAACTCAGGTGTTGAGGCGGCGATTGACCTTGCAGGCCTGGTCGGCCATGTCACGCTGATCGAGTTCGACACGGCCCTGCGCGCCGATGCCGTGCTGCAACGCAAGCTGAACAGCCTGGCCAACGTCACCGTGTTCACCAACGCACAGACAACGGAAATCACCGGCGACCAGAAGGTCAACGGTATCGTGTTCAAGGACCGCGCCAGCGGCGAGTTGAAGACAGTAGAACTCGAAGGCGTGTTCATACAGATTGGCCTGGTGCCCAACACCGACTGGCTCAAGGGCACGGTCGAGTTGTCAAAGCACGGAGAGATCGTGGTGGATGCGCGCGGCCAGACGTCTGTGCCCGGTGTGTTTGCGGCCGGTGATGCGACGACCACACCGTTCAAGCAGATCATCATTGCCGCCGGTGAAGGCGCGAAGGCGGCATTGAGTGCTTTTGACCACCTGATACGCACTTCTGCCCCGGCCTGAGTTCGCGCCAGCGTTCGCAGGCACCAGAAGGAGCGCCACCGCGCCAGGCAGTGGACGCTCCTTTTTTAATAGCATGTCACGCTAGTCCATATTGAGTTTTAGGCTTTTTTGGCATCTAAAACAGGCCCTTTTTGCCTGTCCGGAGGGTGTTTTTCAGCTTTTCACCCGGCTCCCATGCTTCTTGCATGCCTCGATGTAAAGTTTACTTTACATATTGGCTCTTCACGGTTCCTGGCCATCTTCTGCAACCCCCTGCACTTCACCCTTTCAAATAAGAATGCGTTTGGCCTGCTGCCCGCAGCCGTTGGCGGCAGCCAATTACGAACAGTTATCACACTCACACGCAACAAAAGCGCGAACTACGGGAATACTTGAGTTGCACCCCTGTGCAAGGGACAATAACGCCCATTGCATAACAAACTCAAGGATCTCCCATGAAAGGCGACGCTCAAGTCATCTCCTATCTGCAGGCCCAGCTCAAGAACGAGCTGACCGCCATCAACCAGTACTTCCTGCACTACCGCATGTACAAGCACTGGGGCCTGGACAAGCTTGCAAAGAAGGAATACGAAGAGTCCATCGGCGAGATGAAGCACGCCGACAAACTGATGGACCGCATCTTCATGCTGGACGGCCTGCCCAACCTGCAGGACCTTGGCAAGCTGATGATCGGCGAGAACGTCCCCGAAGCCATGGCCTGTGACCTGAAAGCTGAAATGGGCGCACAGGAAACCATCAAGGCCGGCATGGCGCAGTGCGAACTGGTCCGCGACTACGTTTCCCGCGATTTGCTGCAAACCATACTCGACGACACCGAAGAACACATCGACTTCCTGGAAACGCAGATGGACCTGATCGAGAAGGTCGGCATCCAGAACTACCTGCAAAGCCAGATGGGCGAATTGAGCTAAGCGTCCTTATTTCTTTCACAGAGCCGGCCTGCGTCATTGCGGGGCCGGCTTTTTTTTGCCGGGATGTGGTGCTCTTCAAGCTGAGGCACCTGGCCGCAGCCCATAAGACGAAGGGTCTTTAACGAGAATGATTCTCATTGTTGCCTTATAATTGCGGTCAGTTTCCATGCACTTCAAAGTGTCTTCGCGGGCAGCAAATCCACTCAATTGCCAATGAGACAGCCAGCCCACCCACTTTCTTTTTTCCACTCTGACTGTTTAAACATGAAAAAAATTGTGCTCACCTCCCTCCGTACCATCGCCCTTGCTTCCGGCATGTTGATGCTGGGCGCCGCGCATGCCCACCACGTCTGGATCGAGCAAACCGCCAAGGGTGCGACGCTGTTCTTCGGTGAGTTCGGCGAGAACGTGCGCGAAGTCTCGCCAGGCCTGCTGGACAAGTTCGGCGGCCCGGTTGCCCAGCGCATCTCTGCCAAGGGCAGCGAAGCCCTGCAGGTCGGCAAGACCGCAACCGGTTACAGCCTGTCGGCACGCGCCGGCAAGGGCGAGTCGCTGGTGGCAGAAGACCCGGCCTATCCATCGTACGAAGTGAAGCTGGCCGACAAGGCAGGCCGCGGCATCTATGTGCCTGCAGCCCGTCTGGTCACCGACATGAACAAGCAGGAGCCCAAGCTCACGCTGGACCTCGTGCCTACCGGCGTGCAGGCAAAGGATGGCGTGGAGTTCCAGGCCTTCTTCAAGGGCCAGCCGCTGGCCAAGACCAAGATCGAAGTGATCACGCCGTCCGGCTGGGCGCAGGCGCACAACACCGATGCTGAAGGCAAGATCAAGGCGGCCCTGCCATGGCGCGGCACCTATGTGCTGGAGATCTCTCACAACGACCGCGCAGGCGGCGAGCGTGCTGGTGAAAAATACGACCGAGCCAGCTACGTCACGTCTTTGACCGTGAACCAGGCCAAGGGCGTAGTTGCCCTGCCGGCAGCACCAGCAGCCGGCCCAAGCAAATCCAACTAGGTGCAGGCCGGTTGACCGGTTCTGCACCACCAGCAAAGCCCCTTTCGTTACTGGAAGGGGCTTTTTTCATGCCGAATTCGGCGCCGTTGTGCAAGGCTTCACAGGCTACGAAAGACGCAATCCCGTACCAAGCATGCGGGCTCCCGCCCCTTGTAGCCCTTTTCTCCCGATGGTTTTGCGTCAATCCCTATTGCAAATGCGATAGATTCGCATTTATAATCGCAGCACTGAATTAAATTATTCAACCAGCAAGCCAATCCAAATGATCGTCTGCGTCTGCCACCGAATCTCTGATCGCGAAATCGCCCGCCACGCACGTGCCGGTCTCGGTTTCGACGAGATTCAATTCGAACTGGGTGTTGCAACCCAGTGCGGGCAGTGCGAAGGCTGTGCCCGGGATGTGGTGGCACAGTGCAACGCCAGTTGCCCAAGCGCCAACATCAAGCTCGCCACCAATCTCATGGAAGGCAGCACATGGCAACTCTCCCCACCTTATTTGCAGCTCTCCCCTTCAGCCTGATTCTGGTGCTGGGTTCGGCCTGGTGGGTCTTCCGGCGCTGACTGACCCGCGGTAGTTATCTTCTCCTGCCCAAGCGCAGCTCAGGCTGTGCCATGCTCACACTGAATTCGCTCATGAACGCCACCGTACCCCCCCCCTCTCCCGGCATGCCGTCGCTGGGGCTGCCCGCCGGCCTTGTCATCAAGGAAACCGGCGTACAAAAAGAGCCGCGCCTGAGCCGCAACGCCAGCATTGCCGTCGGCGTGGTCGGGTTGCATGTCGCCTTCATCTGGGCGCTGCAAAGCGGCCTTTTGATGCGCGCTGCAGAAATCATTGTTCCCGCTGAAGTGCTGAGCCAGTTTATCGAGCCGCCCAAACCCAAGGTAGAGCCACCAGCACCCAGACCGCCACAGCCGGTCAAAAGGCCGGTCATCAAGACACCGCCACCGCCGCCGATGCCGCTGGCCATCCCGGACCCGACACCGGCACCAAATGCGCCGGTTGGCGTTATCACACCGCCGCCGCCTGCACCGCCACCACCCGCTCCGGCGCCGGCTGCACCGCCAGCGCAGGCTGTCGTGCAATTGCCATCCAGCGACGCGAACTACCTGCAGAACCCAAAGCCGCCTTATCCGGTCATCAGCCGCCGGCTTAACGAACAGGGCAAATCCGTCATTCGAGTGCTGATCGGCATTGACGGGCTTCCGCAGAAAGCGGAGATAGGCAAATCAAGCGGATTCGACAGGCTGGACCAGGCCGCCATGACTACCGTCATGCGCTGGCGATACGTGCCGGGCAAACGCAATGGCGCCCCTGAAGCAATGTGGTTCAACGTGCCCATCAACTGGGTTCTCGAATAAAAGCACCGGCCCTCACACCCTTTTCTTTTGTATTTTGGAGTATTGATTCATGGAATCCCAATTCGGCCTTTCAAACGTGTGGACCCAGGGCGACATCGTCACCAAGTCTGTTGCCATCCTGCTGCTTCTCATGTCGCTGGCATCCTGGATGGTGATCATCATCAAGACTCTGGACCTCATGAAGTTCAAACGCATCGCGAAAAGCTCCGAAGATTTCTGGCACAGCGAGGACTTTGCCGCCGGCCTGACCAAACTCGGCAGCGACCCCTCCAACCCGTTCCGCCAGCTCGCCCTTGAAGGCCGCGAGGCGACCCTGCACCATCGCAACACCAAGGCACACCTGCACGACACACTCGATGTCAGCGACTGGGTCACGCGTACGCTGCGCAATGCGATCGACGAGTTCACGTCCAGGCTGCAATCTGGCCTCGCCATCCTGGCATCTGTGGGCTCGACCGCACCATTCATAGGCCTGTTCGGCACCGTCTGGGGTATCTATCACGCACTGCTGGCCATTGGCGCAGCAGGGCAGGCCACCATCGACAAGGTCGCGGGCCCCATCGGCGAATCACTGATCATGACAGCTCTGGGCCTGGCAGTTGCCATACCCGCAGTGCTCGGCTACAACGCCCTGGTTCGCGGCAACAAGGGTGTGCTGCAAAAGCTCAACCGCTTTGCGCACGACATGCATGCTTACTTTGTAACCGGTGCCCGCGTTAGCGCAGGCAGCTCGGCCAAAGTACTGCCAATGAAAAAAGCCTGATCCACGCCTGATTTAAAAAAGGGATCCATCATGGCCTTTGGAACACAGGACGACAGCGACGACGTGATGAACGAGATCAACATGACACCCATGGTGGACATCATGCTGGTTTTGCTCATCATCTTCATCATCACCATCCCGGTAATGAAACACTCCGTCAACATTGACCTGCCCCGTGCCACCAATGAGGCGCAAAACATCAAGCCGGAAACCATACGCTTGACGGTTGATGCCCAGGGTACGTACTACGTCAATGAAGCACCGACCACAGACGAGCAATTGATACCGCTGTTCGCAGCTGCAGCGGCGCAGAATCCGCAACCGGACCTGCACATCCGTGGAGACAAGGCGGTACGTTACGAGCGGGTTGCGCAAGCCATGGCTGCTGCACAGCATGCCGGGCTGCGAAAGATCGGGTTTATTACCGAACCCAAGAGCTGAACCAGAAAAAAAAGCCCGCTGAAGCGGGCTTTTTTTCGGGATGACGAGATCAAATTTTCTTTTGCTTGAATGCCAAAAATTGTTTGACTTTTAAATGAGAATGGTTATCATTAACTTATCGAGTCAACAACGACAACCCATTCAACAGGTTTAACCATCATGTCGCTAGCGATGCCAATGTCCAATACCCTCAGCCTTCCGCGATCCGCTGCACGCGCGCAACCAGAAGCCTCCGCCGCCATGATGATGTCAGGTGGCTCACAGCCTTGCCTGAACAGCCATGAAATCCTGCGCGGCCAGAAAGCAGTGGAAATCACACACAACGGTTCAACCTACCGCCTGCAGGCTACCCGTCTGGGCAAACTGATACTGACCAAATAAAGCGGTACAGCGTCCTGCTGTACCCATGTTTTCATCGTGGGGCGATCCGAGGCTTTTCAAGTCTCCAAGGTCGTTTTTGCCAGCCACGGACTTTTTTATAAAGTCGTTTAGCCAGGCTTTTTTTCCACGCTTCAATTAAAAAAGCCGACGTCATGTCGGCTTTTTTACGGGTGCCCCAAACGGCAAATCAAAGGCCTATGGCGGCCATCCCTGCACGCGCGATCAGCGCATCGTCGCTCGACTTGACACCACTGACACCAACCGCGCCAATGCAGACGCCATCCTTCATGATCGGCACACCGCCTTCAAGCATGCCTTCGAGCAATGGCGCACTCAGGAATGCCGTGCGGCCATTGTTGATGATTTCTTCATAAACCCTGGTTTCCCGCTGCCCGAGAGCTGCAGTCCTTGCTTTGGCGGGCGCAATCGATGCGGAGATGGCCGCCACGCCATCCAGGCGCTGAAGGTGGAGCAGATGACCGCCATCATCCACGATGGCAATCGTGACGGCCCAGTTGTTCTTGAGGGCTTCCGCTTCCGCAGCTGCCGCGATGGCCTTGACGTCGGAGAACTCAAGCACTGTTTTTGACTTCATGGATTTCCCTAGAGTGGTTACTGAAACCCATGAGCATACGCAAATTTTTTGTACTTTTCCCACAGCTGCCGGGCGCACCAGAAAGATCATGCGTCTTCACCCACACACAGAACCCCTACGGAAAGTAGGACAGTGTTTGTCCGGGATTTATTGAAAAATCAGGGCCTCACCCTAAAATGACACTGCCAGCATTTGCCGGCTCCAAGGAGATAGAACTGATGACTGAAAACGTCCAAACCATTGACTACGGCCTGGCGACTTCCAGCGAACAGCGCAACAAGGTCCTTCGCAATACTTACTGGCTGCTGGCACTGAGCCTGCTACCGACGGTATTGGGCGCCTGGATAGGCGTGGCAACCGGTATCACGATGGCGCTTTCGGGAGGTCTGGGGCTGATTGTTTTCCTGGGTGGCGCATTCGGCTTCCTGTTTGCCATCGAAAAAACCAAGAACTCCGCAGCCGGCGTTCCTGTGTTGCTGGCCTTCACCTTCTTCATGGGCCTGATGCTGTCGCGCATGATAGGCATGATTCTCGGCTTCAAAAATGGCTCGGAACTGATCATGACTGCGATGGGCGGTACTGCCGGCGTGTTTGTCGTGATGGCCACATTGGCCAGCGTGATCAAGCGTGATATCTCCGGCATGGGCAAGTGGCTGTTTGTCGGTGCCATCGTCGTCATGATAGGCGGCATCATCAACGTGTTTGTCGGCTCCACCGCCGGCATGATGGCGATTTCGGTGGCGGTGATCGCGATCTTCAGCGCCTACATGCTGTATGACCTGAAGCAGATCCTTGATGGCGGCGAGACCAACTACATCAGCGCAACACTGGCGCTGTACCTGGACATCTTCAACGTGTTCCAAGCACTGCTGTCACTGCTCGGCATCTTTGGCGGTGAACGCGACTAGGCGTTTGCGCCTGAGTAAAAAAAGGGCCTGCTGGCCCTTTTTTCATGCCCGCTCAAAGACTGCAATGCTTTCGACATGTGCGGTATGCGGAAACATGTTTACCACACCTGCCGCCGTGCAGCGGTAGGCGCCGCTTTCGATCAGCACACCCGCATCGCGTGCCAGAGTGGCCGGGTTGCAGCTGACGTAAACAATGCGCTCGGGCAGCTTCCAGTCACCCAGAACAAGGCTTTGCTGGTGTTCGCCGTCATCACAAGGCACCCCCGTTGCCAGCTGAACATGCAGGGCGGCCAGCGACTTGAACAGCTCAAACGCGCCCTCGCGCGGCGGGTCAACCAGCCACTTGTCGGCAGCGCCGTCTCGGGCCAGGACGGCTGGCGTCATCTCGAACAGGTTGCGTGCAGCAAAGGTCGTGGGTGCCAGCGCACCGCGTACCTTGCTTGCACTCTGGTTGCGCTGCAAATTCTCGCGTGAGCGTGCAACCAGCACCTCGCTGCCCTCAATGCCGAGAACCTCCCGCGCGCGCGTTGCCAGCGGCAGCGTGAAATTTCCCAGACCGCAGAACCAGTCAATGACACGCTCATCCGGCTGCACGTCCAGCAGCCGCAAGGCACGCGAGACCAGTGCCTCGTTGATGTGCGGGTTGACCTGGGTAAAGTCTGTCGGCTTGAAGGGCATCACCACCCCGAATGCAGGCAGGCTGTAGCTCAATTCCTGAACGGCATCATCCAGCAGCTTCACGGTATCAAGGCCTCCGGACTGAAGCCACCACTGGAAGCCGGGCCTGGCATCTGCAAATGCCCTCAGCCTGTCGATATCTGCCGCACTCAATGCTTCCATGTGACGCAGCACCATCGCCGTCACCTCGTCGCCACAGGCCAGTTCGATTTGCGGGATGGTCTCTTTCGCATCCATGCTGCCTATCAGCTCACGCAGCGGAAGCAGCATGTCGCTGACATGCTGCGGAAGCACCGGACACATATGCATGTCGGCAACATAGCTGCTTTTGCGCTCGTGAAATCCGACCAGCACCGCACCCTTCTTGCGCACATAACGCACAGATAGCCTGGCACGATAGCGGTAGCCCCAAGCCGGGCCTTCAATCGGTCGCAGCAGGTTTTCAGCTTTCAATTTGCCGATATGGCGCAGGTTGTCTTCAAGCACGCGCTGTTTGACGGCTACCTGCGCGCTGATGTGCAGGTGCTGCATCTTGCAGCCGCCACAGGCGCCGGTGTGCATGCCGAAGTGCACGCAGCCTGGCCGCACGCGCTGTGACGACTCCCGGTGAATGACCATCAGCGTCGCTTTTTCAAAACTGCTTTTTTTGCGGAACACGCTGGCCGTGACGCGTTCAAAGGGCAAGGCGCCTTCAATAAAAACAACCTTGCCATCATCGCGGTGGGCAATACCCTGGGCCTCGATATCCAGCGATTCGATGCTCAGGATGTCCGGCGGGTACTCGCGGTTCACACTTTCGGTATGTGGGGAATTCTGGTTTTCTTCTGACATGCGTCGATTGTCTCAGGTGCCCTGCCCGCCCGACTGCGAAGGACAAATGGATTCAGGCGTTTTAATATTCAGGCGAGCGATGCACCCACCTGTCACTTGAAGGAAACCAGAAAGCAAAGGAGTTTTATGGAACTGCGGATCTGCATAGATGTCGACGATATGGCACGTGCGCTTTCTTTTTATGTCAAGGGGCTTGGGCTATGCAAGGGGCGGGAATTCGACAGCGGCTTTGTCGTCGAGCTGCTGGGTGCCGGTTGCCCGGTGGATCTCCTGCTCAATCGGGCGGGAAGCAGCCCCATTGCAGGTAGCGTGATCACACGCAACTACCAGCGCCACTGGACGCCTGTGCATCTCGATATAGTGGTTGACAACATTGAGGCGTCAGTGGCCCGGCTTCTGCGTCACGGCGCGTTGCTTGAATCACCGGTGGCGGAACATTCGTGGGGGAAAATTGCAGGTCTGGTCGACCCCTTCGGGCACGGCCTGGACCTGCTTCAGTTCAATGCACTTGGTTACGACGCACTGGTCCCAAAATAGGCTTATTTTGCAGGCAGGTATTTCGCCGGGTCCACCGGCTTGCCCTGGCGCCGCACTTCAAAGTGCAGCTTCACGCGATCCGCATCACTATTGCCCATCTCGGCGATCTTCTGGCCTTTTTTGACCGTCTGGTCTTCCTTCACAAGCAGGGTCTGGTTGTGAGCGTAAGCAGTCAGGAAGGTGTTGTTGTGCTTGAGAATGATCAGGTTGCCGTAACCACGCAGGCCCGCACCGGCATACACCACGCGCCCATCCGCAGATGCGAGGATAGGGTCGCCTGCCTTGCCGGAAATATCAAAACCCTTGTTCTTGACCTCATCAAAACCAGCCACCAGCGTGCCTTGTGCAGGCCAGATGAATGCGAGGTCATCCTCACTGACCGCTGCGCTGCCAGCAGAAGCCTGAGAGGCTGCCGGGCGCGGCGCACTGGCAGCTGCAACCGGCGCGGCTGTTCCGGTACTCGCCGTCGCAACACCGGAACTCACCGGACGCGTGACAACCAGCGGGTTTTCGCTGGTCGGTGGCACGACCCTGAGCACCTGCCCCACTTCAATCAGGTTGGGGTTTTCAAGATTGTTCCAGCGCACCACATCGCGCCAGTTCTGGCCGGTGTCCAGACCAATGCGGATAAGCGTATCGCCGGGCTTGACGGTGTAGTAGCCGGGTTTGCCGGCGTTTTCGAAACCAGGCAGTTGTTTGACGCCCGCCGGATCGACAGCACCAACCGGCGCACGTGACATGCCCGTTCCACGGTCTTCAACCGGTGCGTTGGTTAACGAGCGGCTGCTGCAGCCTGCAGCCAGCACAACCAGCGCTGCCAGCACGCAGGTAGCGGCCGTCCTGGCGCTCAACGGGGTTTGGAAAGTTGCCATGGTGCACCCTGTCATTTGATTCATTGCTTCTTTCATTTTCATGCGGCCGTTTGCGTGGCCACATCCCTGATTAGCTTGTGCCTGATTTTAGAGGCACAAAATGTACGGCTTCCAGCAGGGTCTGCTTTATTCCGCGGTCTGTTTTATCTAACACCACCAGCGCCTGCGCGCCGCCGGCCGACTGCGTGGGCGCCACCAGCCGGCCGCCAACTGCCAGCTGGTCCAGCCATGCCGGGGGAATTGCCTCTCCGCCAGCTGCCGAAATGATGGCGGCATAAGGAGCCCCTTTGGCGTAACCGGCCATGCCATCGCCGAATATCAGGTGCACATTTGCAAGCCTGAACGGCCTGAGGTTGTCGCGCGCCTTGTCATGCAGGCCGCGCAGCCTTTCAATGCTGTAGACCTCGCCGGCCAGATGCGCGAGCAGGGCCGCCTGGTAGCCGCAGCCGGTACCGATCTCCAGTACCCGGCCCAGCTTGCCTGAATGGCCTTCATCGCCGCGCAACAGCAACTCCAGCATTCGCGCGACAACATTTGGTTTCGAAATGGTCTGGCCCAGGCCAATCGGCAGGCTGGTGTCTTCATAGGCCTGGTTGACCAACGCACTGTCTACAAAACGATGGCGCTCCACCTGTCCCATGGCGGCCAGCACACGCGGATTCGTGACGCCTTGAGCTGCCAGTTTTTGCACCATGCGGCCCCGCACCGTGTGCGAGTCCAGCCCCAGGCCGCTGGGAACGGGCTTTTGCACCGCCCGGGGAATAGGCGACTGTGCGGCTGTCCCTGCAGTCCGTCCCGGTGGAGTCATGTTCCTGTTCGCCGACGGCACACCTGCCGCAGGCTTCAGCTGCACCGGAAATGAAGGACGGCTTGCGCCAGCGCTTTTCGGCGGTGGCGTGGGCGGCTTGCCAGCTGCTTTCATCCGGCCTGCGTCAGCGTAACCGCCGCCTGTGCGGCAGATTGCGAGAAGGATTGCGCCCAGTACGGCAGACGCTCATGATCTGTCAGGTCGACATGCAAAGGGGTGATGGCGACAAAACCCGTCCTGGTCGCATGAAAATCCGTGCCCTCGCCTTCGTCCTTGGCAGGGCCGGCGCCGCCTATCCAGTACATGGTCTCGCCGCGCGGACTGGTCTGGGTAATTACCCGCTCGGCAGCGTGGCGCCTGCCCAGCCTTGCCACCTTGACGCCCTGTATCTGCTCATAAGGCAGGTTGGGAATGTTGACATTGAGCAGCCACGGCGGCGTGCTGGGCGCTCCGCCTTCGGCAATCACTTCCAGTGTCGGCATCAACTGCAAGACCAGGTCTCGCGCACGCCGGGCAGCTGCGTCGATGTGACCCCAGCCCTTTTCGGTTTGCGAGAAGGCAATCGCCGGAATGCCAAACAGGTAGCCTTCCATCGCCGCGCCGACGGTGCCTGAGTAAATCGTGTCATCGCCCATGTTGGCGCCATTGTTGATGCCGGAGACAACCAGATCGGGCCGGTAACCCAGCAGGCCAGTCATTGCAATGTGCACACAGTCTGCGGGCGTCCCGTTGATGTATCGAAAACCATTGGCGGCCGTCTGCACATACATCGGCGAATGCAGCGTCAATGCATTCGACTTGGCGCTGTTGTTTTGCTCGGGTGCGACGACCTCAACGTCGGCCACATCCTTGAGTGCCTCGTAGAGGGCAACAATGCCGGAAGCCTGGTAACCGTCATCATTGCTGATCAGAATTTTCATGCGCTGATTTTAGGTCACTGGGGCGACAGCCAAGGCCTTGCTCCCCGCCTGAAGGACCTGTTTTCGCTTTTGTTTTGCCTATGATGCAGCATTGCGATCAACAGACGACGAACGGAGACGACCATGCATGCCTGGCTTTGTGAAGACCCTGTGGGCGTTGATGCCCTGACCTGGAAGGAACTGCCCACGCCCGAACCGAAAGCCGGCGAGGTTCTTGTCGAGATCAAGGCCGCCAGCCTGAACTTCCCTGACCTGCTGATCGTGCAGAACAAGTACCAGATCAAGCCGCCGCTGCCTTTTGTACCCGGCTCCGAATATGCAGGCATTGTGCGTGCGCTGGGTGAAGGCGTGAAGCACCTGCAGGTCTGCCAGCATGTGGCCTGCCTGTCGGGCACCGGCGGCTTTGCTACCCATACGCTCGCTCCAGCAGCGCTGTGCATGCCATTGCCGGCTGGCTTTCCGTTTGTAGATGCTGCGGCCTTCATCATGATTTACGCGACCTCTCACCACGCACTGGTGGACCGCGCCCAGTTGAAAGCCGGTGAGACCGTGCTGGTACTTGGCGCAGCGGGCGGCGTCGGCACCTCGGCCATTCAAATTGCCAAGGCAGTCGGCGCCAAGGTCATTGCAGCAGCATCAACCGACGAAAAATGCGAACTCTGCAAATCGATTGGTGCTGATGCCACCATCAACTACAGCACCGAAAACCTGCGAGAGGCCATCAAGGCCCACACCGATGGCAAAGGCCCTGACGTCGTTTATGACCCGGTAGGCGGCGATTTCAGCGAACCCGCCTTTCGCTCCATTGCTTGGCGCGGCCGCTACCTTGTCATCGGTTTTGCATCCGGCCCAACGCCGTCCATTCCGCTGAACCTGCCCCTGCTCAAGGGTGCGTCCATCGTTGGCGTCTTCTGGGGCGGCTTCGCCAAACAGGAACCCAAAGCCAATGCCGCGATGATGCAGGAACTGGCAACCTGGTATGGCCAGGGCAAGATCAAACCGGTGATAGACAGCACCATGCCGATGGCAGAGCTCAAGGCTGCTTATGCCCACATGGGCTCACGCGGTGTCAAGGGCAAGCTGGTGATGGTGAATTGAATCGGGGCTTGTCCCTTTCCGCCACAGAGGGGGAAACGTAAATTCTTGATGTATACATCAAGAATTTACGTTTTAAGGGATTCTCAGGCCTGGAATCGACTCAGCAGCCGCTAAAAAGGTCGGAAATGGCCTCGAAAATGCCATTTTCAGACATCAAAAAGGCCTGCAGCCCAATGTGGACTAGCGCGACCTGCTATCTAATTCGTAGCAAGCTGCTGCCTGACGTGTAGCAACAAGCCCTCGCAGGCATCTTCAACCAGGTCCAGCACGTACTCGAAACCGTCCCTGCCCCCGTAGTAGGGGTCCGGAACGACGGCGCTGTCGTGCGTCAGGCAAAACTCGGTCAGCAGTTGCAGCTTGCCCTGATGCCGGGAAGGACAGGCCTGTTGCATCAACGCCAGATTGTCACCGTCCATCGCCAGCAACAGGTCATGGGTTTCAAAATCTGCCGCCCTTATCTGCCGAGCTCTTTGAGCCGAAAGGTCGTAGCCGCGCTTGAGCGCATGTGCCTGTGAACGGTCGTCAGGCGGACTGCCGGGATGATAGTTGTGCGTGCCTGCCGAATCCACGGTGACACGGCCTGACAGACCATGCGCAGCAATCTTCCGGAGAAACACGCCGTGCGCAGTCGGGCTGCGGCAGATATTGCCCATGCAGACGAAGAGGACCGAGTAGCTGGCGCGCATTGCATCAAGCCTGAAAAAAAGCAGTCACAACACATCAGTGCGACAAATAAAAAGGGCCTCCTGTGTGGGAGGCCCTGAAATATTTTTGGGGTGGCTGATGGGGCTCGAACCCACGACAACAGGAATCACAATCTGGGTGTCAAAGTGAGTATCCATGCGGGCTAGCGGCCTGTTTGCTGGAATACTTTCCCGCTTTTCACCCTCGATTTTAGTGGCTTCCGGCGTGTTTGTTCCAGAAATTTAGGCTCAAAAGACTGTATTCTTATACAGTGCTTTTTGACGTTTATCAGCTGTGCGCGATGGGCAATCGCATGCCTAAAGAATGGATTTTGCAGCGGGGCAAAGTGCGGGGCGAAATTGTTTTTGAACACCAGCCTTACCGACGCTCCATGTCGGCCCGGCTGCTGGATGCTGATGGCAAGGACATTCACGATCCACTGCTGGGCGCCAGGCGCTACGAGCGACCTGACGGCTTGGTCAAGTTCACGGGCATGCAGTTTTTCGGCAGCAAGAGCCCAAAATCAAAGCGCTGGGGTCATTGCTGGCAAGAGTGGCTCTGCCGGCCAGTGGCAGAGCCGTAACCCTTACTCGTTGCTGTCGGCCAGTTCCCGGCGCACCGTTGCCCTGATTTCCCGCGGTGCCGTCTTTGCGATTCGGGTGGCCTTGTCCTCACGCATCGCCTTCACGCGCTTGAGAATTTGCGGCATCTGGATCCGGATAGGTGCGGTCGGGTTGGCTTCATTCCAGCGGGCCAACGCATCGCGCGCGTCCTGCACCTTGGCCTGATCCTGCTCGAACACGCCTTGAGCCCACTGGGCGGCAATTTCGCTTTCGCGGATTTTGTTCTGGCCGATCATGTTCTGCACCTGGCGGGTGGCGTCCTGCACGCGGGCAACGTCATTGGGCTGAAATCCGATGGCCTTGGCCAGCACATCGTAGCCATCGACATCGAGCACCTTCTTGCCGGTCGTGTCGCGGTACATGCCGGTGTTCGCCATGTCCATCGCCTGAATCAGGTTCCGCGCGGCCGTGGGCGCCAGCGTGGCCACCGCGCCTGTGCGTCCCGTCACATTGCCGTCCACCAGCTTACCGGCGGCTTCAAAGGTGCGCTTCGCCAAATCGCCTGCAGGGCCTGCAAGCTCCAGCATGTCGCGACCGTGGTCCTGCTTTTTGGTCAGCAGGCCGGTACCGGGTATCAGGTTGCCCATGCCCAGGCGGCCCGACACGTCGATGGGCACGCCGGCAATGCCGGAAATTCCGCGCTCGACAAACTGCGCGCCGTCCCGGCCCAGGGCACTGGTCAAGAACTCCTGCTTGGCCTGCTTGCTGCTGAAGTTGTAGCCCAGCCGCTGCATCACGCCGTCGATCAGGTCGTCAATGTCTTCAGCAAACGGCAGGCCGCCGGCGCCGGACATCAGGAACAGCACACCCAGCGCCAGCAATGCGGCCTTTTTGCCTTCAGGCCCGCTGCTGGCCATGCGCGACAGCATTTCCACATAGTTGATGGAATAGCTCTTGAAGGTGAACAGCACGCCACCGACAGCGCCGCGCGCCCACTTCGGTTTTGCACCCTTGTTGTAAACAAACTGGGTTTCGTTGACGGCACGCTCGGCAAACTTGGCCGGATCTGCCATCTTCTGCTCCACAGCAGTCCGGTAGGCTGCAATGAATGTCGTGCGGCGGTTGAACTGCTCGGCCAGGCCGAACACCTTGCCCCATGCCAGAGACAGCTTGGACAGGGCATTGCTGCCCTTCGCCAGTGCATCGCCGGTCAGGGTGCCGTCGCCGGGCTTCAGCGTGGCCTTGCCTTGCGCCTGTGCCATCAACTGGAAGACTTCCTGCGGCGACACAATGCCGTCTTCGGCGGCCTTCTTCAGTGCCTCGTCCAGCGCCTTGTCGCCCGTGCTGTCCTTCATGGCATCGACCACTGCGGATTTCATCTGCCCGGCGGCCTTCAATACCCCGCCGTGCTGACTCAGCCATGGAAAGGTCACATTCAACGGCTGCATCAAGTTGACCATTGCCGATGCGATGGAGCCGCCCAGGTACTGCGCGAACAGCAAGCCGCGAATCTTTTGGGCCTCTTCTTGCGGGTTCTTCACATAGTCCAGCAGCTGCACGGCCGCGTCCTTCAATTCGCCCTGCCCCTTCGGAATGTCGCGCACCGACTGGGTGATGCCGCCCATGTGCAGGCCGGCAGAGGTCTGGCGGGCATTGGAGTAAACGAACCCTGCCAGCACGCGGCCCGGGTCTTCACTGAAACCAGCGATGCCCTTGCGCTCGATCAGCCGCTTCATGGCCGACCGGTTGTTCTTGGCCAGCTTCAGGTACTGCTGGAAAGCCTGGTGGCCGGCGTCATCCCCGCCAGCCTCAAGGCCCAGCATTTCCCCGAACAGTTCAAGCGTTTCAGGGCTCACGCCCGCGAAGAGTTTGTATTCCTCGTCGCTCATGGTGCCCTGGCTGACGGTCGCCTCGGGGAAGTTGGCCTTCATTTGCCGTGCCATCTTGTTGGCTTCGGCTTTGGACTCGAACAGGCCGAAATACACCCGGTCGCCCTTCTGGTCCACGACATCGAGCGAATAACTGCCAAAACGTGACAGGGGTGCATAGCCGCGGTTCATCAGGTCGCGTGCGCGGTCGGCCTTCTGAATCATCTTGTCGGCAGTGTCGATCAGCACCTCGTTGCGGTCGCTGCCGTCAGCCTGCTCCATCAGGTGGTCGCGCAGCAGCACTGCGGCCGCGTCGACGTCGCCCATGCCCAGCGCTTCATCGCGCACCGCTGCAACGTCCTGTCCGCCGAAGCGGATCATGTCGGCCACGGCCATATTGGTCAGGCTCTTGTCGGTCGCAGCGCGGAACTCCTGATACAGGGCCACTTGCTGGTCCGTCAGCTTGAAGAGGCTCTTGAGCTCGGCGGGCGTGAACACAATGCCAGGCTTCAGGAACTCCCGCTCGAACTTGCCCTCGATCAGCTTCTCGTACTGCTCGATGGGCAGGCCCTGCCACATTTTCAGCAGGCCTTCGGTGATTTTCTTCCGCTTGAACAACAGTTGCGCCTTGGCATCCGTGGTCATCTTCTCGGCGGCGGCCTCCATGTCTGCCATCTTCGCCGGCTGGCCGTCCTTGCCACGGGTCCACGTCAGCGTGCCCTCAAAGATGGGCGCCGCAATCGCTTTGTTGTCAGCGGCAGAAATCGCCGACTTGCCGATGTCCTTCCACGACTCCAGCTTGGGCAAGATGGAAGGCGCACTGTCGGCGGCATCAGTGGCATAGAACGACACGTCATTGATGAAGTCCTGCACGCCGTCGAACACCTTCTTGAACGCTGGGTTGCGCTCGGCAAGGTTGTACTGGGTACCCACGGTCTTGTGCCAGAACGACAGCTTGCCGTCGCCCTTGAAGAAGTCATTGACGATGTAGCCGGCGGGCAGCTTCACATCCTGCGTGCTGTTCATCGCGTCGGCCAGGCTGCGGCTGAACATAGCGTCAGATTTACCAGATTCGGAAAACCCGCTGGGCAATAGAGCTCGAAGCCTTTCTATGCTTTCCGCCCACTCTGTGTCGGTCGTGATTTCTGGGCCGTAGGTTTCGGTGTCGAAAGGCGCATCGCTGGCCAGCCAGTCCATGAATTCCTTCTTGCTGACGACCGTCTTGCCGCCGTCTCTGCCTTTGCTATAGAAAGCATCCCGGCCAACAAAACCAACAATCTTGTCCTTGTCCTCGTTGAGCTCCGATTCGTTCCAGTTCATCAGCACGCCGTGAAGGTCCTGTTCGACGTTTTTCACCATCGCATTGAACGCTTTGCCAACGTCAGAATTGCTTCGTCCGAAGGCTGGCGCCATTTCGGCAGGCTCTTTGTCTACACCTGCCGCGCGCTCCACCCAACCGCGCGCCGGCAGGATGTAGTTCGCGATGACGTCCTCGTCCGACAGCGCAAGGTTCTTGAAGCCCGGGAAATTGCGGCGCAACCAGGTGCGGATGATGGCAATTGCACGGCGCACAAAGCCGATTTCCGGGCGGGTCTGGGCCATTTCAGCCAAAACTTCTTCGGCGGCCTGCAGGCGCTGTTTCTCGTCGGCCACATCAAGGCCGTATTCCTTTGCCTTGGCGACCACCTCGGGGCGGCGCAGTGCGTACAGCTGCTGAAGGATCGGCTTCAGGTCATCCCCGAAGTTACCGCGCAGGCCATAGTGGCCCAGCGATTCATGCAGCAGTTTTTCAGCGACCTTTTGCGGGGTGCCCATGGCCGAAGCCAGCAGGTACACCTTGTTCTTGTAGAAAAAGGCGTCAGGGTTGGTTTCCGTGCCACCGCTGCGCAGTTTCTGGTCAGCGTCTCGGGCAGCCTGCGGGATCCGTGGGTCGGCCATGTCATACGCCACCACGATGGCGGGCGCGTTATCCCAACGGGAAGTCAGGCCTTCAACAATTTTTTCCACCGCCTGGGTGGATTGGGCTGCCGCTACAGGGTCAGTGCTGCGGGCGTAGAAGACTTTGCTGGTGGATGCACCAGATTGACTTGCGACTCCCACAAGCCTTGCCAGTATTCCGGCTCCTGGCCGCGCGCCGCTGCCTTCGCCGCTCCCCGCGCGTACCAGGGACTGGAAGACCGCACTTCTTTTAAGCGTCTTGGCCCCAGCGCCCGACGCTCCGAGGCCTGTTCCTCGGACAACAAGTGATATGGCGTTGCCATCGAGCTCATGACCCTCTGAATCAAGGAATCGCCCAGTGCTTGGCTCGAAGGTAAGAGGGTTGACATGGCTGTATGAGGCAAGTGAGGTCTGGATTAGAGACTCAATGTTACCCAGATCGTCGCCGTAAGTCCACTTCAGCGCCGGGATACCCAGCTTTGCATCCCCCGCGATTTGGCGCGGGTGCGGTGCAAGGTGCTTCGTGGTGCCGAACTTCAGCGCTGACGACAGCATCTGCTCCGTCCGGCGGCGCAGGGCGTCGTCCGTCAGGCCGGCAGGGTCGCCAATGAAGATGCGGCCAGTGTTGTGGGCATAGGTCTGCGCGATGTTGTAGATTTCCTGCCCGCCGCCGCCAGTTTGCAGTTTCGAAACGTCAACCCACACGTCATCCAGATCCCCGGCTTTTTCAGGGCTCTTGCCTGGCCGCTCGATGGCCAGCCCGGTCATTTCCCCGTCCTTCAGGGTGTAGCCGTACAGGGTGGGTGCTTCTTCCGTTGCATACGGGTTGAACGGGCGCACAGACATGGTGGCGGTCTTGCCGTCAGGCATGGTGAAGGTGTAAACCGTGCGGCCTACAACGTCTTTTTCCTTCTTGACTGTGATGCCTTCGGATGCGTCAGCCACGATGCCCTCGACGGTCTTGCTGTCAGACTTGGCCAGCGAGAACAGTTCATCGTTTTCGCTCAGTTGCTTCAGGGCGTTCTTTTCCTCGGCGGTGCTGCGGGCAAACGCCACGTCAGCAGGCGCATCGCCTTCCTTGGAGGCATCCTTCTGTTTCAGCTTGCCCAGCACGTCCTTGTGGGCCGCGCGGGCGGCTTCCAGCTTGCCTTCTTCAGGCCACACGCCGGCTGCTTCGGTTTTTGCAAGCTCCTGCTCTTCCTTCCGGGCGTTTTCAAGGTCACGCTTGATGTAGTTCGCCTCCAGCAGGGTGCTGTCCAGCAGGTTTTCGACAATCTTCACAACCCGGTCGGCCACATTGGCGGTGTCCTGGGTCTGGAAGTCGCGGGACATGACCACCTTGCCGCCCCGGCTCATGGTCAGGTCCACGGTCGTGAAGCCCTTGGCGCCTACCTCACCCTCGACGGCCACGGTGTAGTCGCCCACGGTGCCCACTTCCTTCACCACCTGGTCGGCAATCGAATCCACCACGTTCTGGCGGATGGCGGTTGCCAGCTTGGACCGGCGGCGGTAGGTTTCGCCATTGAACTTCCAGGCGATAGGGTCCGTGTCTCCCCTCACCTCGGTAAAGGCGTCGATCATGCCGGCGCGGCTCTTGAAGGTTTCCCCGTTGATGACGACCGACAGCGGCGCGGCCTTGCTGGTGGTCTTGCCGTCTTCGCCCTCGACGTCGACACGGGCATCGTGCAACTCGCGCAGGTATGCGGCCGCGTCGTTTGCGTCGGTGTATTCCTTGCCGTCGATGGTCAACTGGAACTTTGGAGCTTTCTCCAGCATGTCATCGAAATAGGCCTGCACGTGGCTGGCCTCTTCGGTTGCGGTTTCCAGTTCAGCGGGCAGGCGGCGCAGCTTGTCGGCATTGCGCTTTTTGCGGCTCAACAGGTCATTGCGCTGGGCCTCGAAGGACCGGCGCTTCTGCTCGAGCTTCTTGACATCGTTGCGCAGCTGGATTTCCTTCAGCAGGTTGATGTCACCGGTAGCAGCAGCCTGCATTTCACCGGCTGACAGTTCCATGTCCTCGAAGGCGTTGTCAATCTCGCGCCCAATCTGGCGAGTGCGAAGCTGGTTGATCATCTTCAGCTTCGTCTCCTGAACCTGCCACATGCGCATGTCCAGGGTGTCCTTGGTCACGTAAGCCAGAATTTCAATCTCGAAGCCTGGAATCTCGGTCATCAGGATGTTGCCCTGACGCTCGATGCGACCTTCACGCTGCTCAACGTCAGACGGGCGCCATGGCACGTCCAGGTGATGCTCGGCCACAAGACGCTCCTGCACGTTTGTGCCGGCACCCAGCTTTGACGTGGAGCCCAGCAGCACGCGGATCTGGCCGGCGTTCATCTTGCGGAACAGCGATGCCTTCTGGTCATCGGTGTTGTAGTCGTGGATGAAAGCAATTTCCCCCTCGGGGATACCCTTCTCGATCAGCGCGGCCTTGAAGTCGTCATAGATGCTGAATCCGCGCATGGCGGCCTGCACCGCGCCCAGCCAGTCGGCACCCTTGGTTTCGACTTCGGCTTGCGCTGCCTCCACGTCTTCCAGCACGGCGGCGGCCTGTTCATTGCCCAGTGCAGCCTGGCCGATCACCTCTTCAGTGGCGGCCTGAATGCGGGCCTGCAGCGCCTCGTATTCCTTGAGTTCGGTCTTGGCATGCTTGATGGGCGTGCCCAGGTCGGAAAAGACAATCTGCGTGCCCTTCCACTTGTCGTATTTCTGGTAGCGGGCTACGGTTTCGTCGGTGGCGCGGTCGATGCGGCCGCCCTTCTCGCGCTCCATCACATCCTTGTCCACCAGCCGGATGTCCATGGCGGCCTTGCGGGCGTCACCCATGACCACCAGAATGTTGTCATCGCCCTTCTTCGGCGGGCCGCGGCGCTGCTCGATTTCCTTGGCGCGCTTGGCAATCTCCAGCATGTAGGCGTCCTGCGCGGGCGACTTTTCCAGCGAGACAGGCGTGCGGCGGCCACCCTTCAGCTTGGGCAGGGGAAACTCGGCTCCGTCGTTTTCTTCGCTGTAGGCCTTCTTGATGTCGGCCATGGTCACCGTGTCGCTCACCTGGTCGAACATCTTCAGCAATTCAGGCGTGTTCACAAAGTTGCTCATGCGGTTGCTGGCCTTGAAGCCGTCACCGCTTGGGGCCTGCATCCACACCTGTTCCACGCTGGCAAAAGTATTGGCCCAGGCGTCGAAAGACTCGAAGCCCAGTTCTTCCATCTGCGCCGGCATGAGGTAGCGCATCATGTGATACATCTCGGCCAGCGAGTTGCTGACAGGCGTACCGGTGGCGGCCACAACACCCTGTCCGCGACCGTTCTTGGCGAAGATTTGACTGATCTTCACGTACATGTCATAGGCGCGCTGGCTGCCCGCACTGTCGCCCAGGCCCTGCACGTTCTGCATTTTGGTGCTGAACATCAGGTTTTTAAACATGTGGAACTCGTCCACAAACAACTGGTCGACGCCGATTTGCTCGAAGTCCAGCAGGTCGTCCATGGGCTTGTCGCGCAGTGACTTGATGCGGTTTTCCAGCCGTTCCTTCATCGCCTCCAGCTGCTTGATGGTGCGCTTTTTGGTCGGCTTGTCGCCGTCGCTGTCGTCCACCGCCTTGATGGTCGCCATGATGTGCGACACCTGCTGCTGGTTGAACTGCGCCTCGAACTCAGGTGCGGGTTTGATGAACCCGAAACTGCTGTGCGCAATCACCACCGCGTCCCAGTCACCCGTCGCAATGCGGGCAAGGAATTTGCGGCGGTTGCCCTTCTCGAAGTCTTTCTTGGTGGCCGTCAGCACGTTGGCGCCCGGGTACAGCCGGTAGAAATCGGCGGCCCACTGTTTGACCAGGTGATTCGGCACGGCAACCATAGGCTTGCGGGCAAGACCGGTGCGCTTCAGTTCCATGGCACCTGCCACGATGGTGAAGGTTTTACCGGCTCCCACCACGTGGTCCAGCAAGGTAGTACGGTCCTGCACAATGCGCGCGATCGCGTTGCGTTGGTGCCGGCGGAACTTGATCACGCTGTCAGGCACTTTCCCCGGGAAAGTCATGTTTCCGCCGTCATACACGCGGGTCACATAGTTGTTGTTGGTTTCGTTGTAGGCGCGGGTCAGCAGTTCCGAACGGTCGGGGTCGCTGAACAGCCAGTCACCAAAGCGATCCTTGATTTCCTGCGCCTTGGTGTTTGCAAGCTCGGTCGCCTCGATGTCGGTGTGGGTGCGGCCCTCGCTGTCGCGGTACGTGACCTTGATGGAGCGGTTATTCATCACCGCCTGCAGCAGTTCATCGCCCTTGTATGACGGTGTGCCCCAGGTGTTGCGCAGCGACACTTCGGATGCGCCGGTCACGTGCAACTGAAACGAACTGTTCAATTGCAGGTAAAAAACGTCTGCCTTCGATTCCTCACCAAACAGGGACTGGGCAAAGTCGGCGTACACGCTGGTTGGCACCCATGGGGATCCGACACGCGCCGAAATCTCATGGCTGGCCACGTCCGGCGGCTGAACTGCTTCCAGGGCCTTGGTGTTGCCGAACATGCCGGCGGCCTTGGCCTGCGCCAGCTTCGCGCGCACGTTGCCCGACAGGTACGCATCGCGCAGCACGTATTCATCTGTCGCAGGGTCGCGGAACAGCAGCGGCGCATCACCCGAACTCAGCTCCTTCAGGACGGCATCAGGCTCTTTGCCCAGCAGTTCGCCGATGTAGGCCGCATCCAGCTTGCCGCGCTCTGCCATTGACACGGCCAGGGCATCAGCCGGGCTCTCGACCTTCTGCACCTTTTGACGGGCCGCGACCACGCGCTGGCTGAAGATAGGGCCTTTCTTGGCCGTCGATGCGGTTGGCTTGACACCCATGCGCTTCGCAGCCGCCGGGCCGATGCCTGGCGTGTATCCGTGCTCAAGGCTGGCAAGCAGCGGGAAGTCAGGGTCATCCTCAAACACACGCAGGGTGCTGGGGTCGTTGATCAGCCCATGGGTGCTGCGGTAGGCGTCATATTGCTCGTTGAGCACCTTGCGCAGGCTGGTCATGGTCTTGGCGTCGTCGGCCATTTCAGCCGCGATCAGGCCGCGCACGGTCGCGCGCATGGCAGACAGCGACTTGATGCGCTCGAAGCCCGGTTCGCCCAGTTTGGTTTTCTCGGTCCACTGGGTTTCAGGCGTCACCTGCGTACCGCGGGCCTCGCCTCCCAGATCCGGCAGGCGCTGCATCAGCTTGTCGCCGTCCATGAAATACCCGCCTTCGCGCACAGACGGGTCTTTCAGTGCCGTGATGGCGGCTTGCGTGTGGTCGGCGGTACCGGTTTCAGCGACCGACTTGTAAACAGCGGCGGGTAGCTTCTCGACGGCTGCCTTCAGCATCGCCAGCGTGTCCTGGCCGGGCTTTGCCACCAGCGCGGGGTGATTGGGTCCATACATCGAGCCATGCGCGCCGAACTCGCCCAGCATCATTTCCGGGTGGTCGATGAAATACTGGTTGAGGGGCACAACCTTGCCCTTGGCGTCCTTGTGCTGGCCTACCGTCATCCAGCGCTTGGCGTCTTCGCGTGCAGCCTTGCCGCCGAACTCGCTGTCTGGCCGCTTTTGCAGGAACACAATGTCGGTTGTGACTTCGGTGTTGGCGTTCTTGGCAAACGCGCTGTTGGGCAGCCGGATGGCGCCCAGAAACTGGACCCGATCACTGATGTATTTGCGCGCCGTGTCGGCCTTGGCATCAAGAAAGTAGTTCGTCACGACCTGGGCCATGATCCCGCCCTCGCGCAGCATGTCCACAGACTTCGCAAAAAAGTAGTTATGCAGGCTCAGACCGGATAGGTGCTTGCGCCCGCTGCGGTCGGTTTGTGGATCCGCAGCAAATGGCGGGTTGCCCACGGCCGCGTCGTAATAGGCATCCGTGCCCCTGAATTCGGTGAAATCAGCGCGCTGGACGTTCTGCTGCGGGTACAACTGGCGGGCGATGGCGCTTGAAAACGGCTCCCGCTCGATGGCAGTGAACCGGCCCGCGCTGCGCATGTCGGCAGGCATCAGGCCAAGGAAGTTGCCCACCCCGGCGCCGGCTTCCAGCGTTTTGCCACCGGTAAAGCCGAAGCGCCGCATTGCGGCATAGATGCCGTCAACGATGATTTCACGGCTGGTGTAGTGCGCGTAGCGGGTGGACCTCGCCGCGGCGTCCCACTCGTCCTGAGAAAGCAGCGCTTTCAATTCGGCGTGCTCTTTCTGCCAGTCCTTGTGGTCGGCGTCGAATACGCCCGACACACCACCCCAGCCGACATACTTTGCCAACACCTTCTGCTCGTCGGGGGTCGCCAGGCGTTCAGTTTTCTCGAGCTCGGCCAGCAGCCGGATCGCTGCAACGTTGTTTTTGTACTTGGTTTTCTGGCCGCCCTCGCCCAAAGCGAGTTCGTCTGAAATGCTGAAGTCTTCAGCCTTGACCTGCGGCGCGGCAATGGCCGGCGCGTTGGGGGCCGGGTTGGGCCCCTCTGCCGGGGTCAGTCCTCCGGCATCCCCAAAGAGCCCAGGTCCTTCATCAGCTGCGCGTGTGCGCGGTACCCTTGGCTTTTTGGCATCTTTGGCTCCTGCTCCGGTTCCTCGGGCAGGAACAGGTACTGCTCCCTCACCTGTTCCCAAGCTTCCGTCTGGGTCGCCCCCTGCGTCTGCAGTGCGCGCATCCCCGCCGCCGTCGCGTCCGCGGCCTCCGTCAGGGCTGCTTCCAGCTTGCTTGTCGCCACCAGGCGCGCGTACATTTTTGGAAGGTGCTCCTTCCAGTGCTCCCGCGCCTGACTTATCCAGTTGCTGTGTTGCATGTCCATTTACCTTGCCTCCAGTATCGGCATCGTCAGGAAGTTTGTCCAGATTGACAGACTCCATCACTGCCGGAGTGTCCATGCCCTCAAAGGCGGCTGCCCGGGGGTCGTATTTGATGCCCATGTACCAGCTTTGCAGGTACGGCTTCACTTCGTCGCCCAGGTCGGCAATCATGGCCTTGGCATAGGCGGCAAAGGTCCGCGCGCCCTTCTCGATGTGGTACCCGGCAAGGGTCAGGCCGGCCTGCAGCAGTTCAGGGTCGAGGCCGCTGTTCAGGGTGCCTGACAGCTTCGCCTTGAGGACCGCGCGCGCCTTGGTGGCCGCGTCTTCGGTGAATACGGTGTTGGATGCGACAGCGGGCTTTGCCGGTGCCATAGCTTTGACCATACGGTCCCAGTCGGTCGGGGCAATGTCCAGCACGTTGTTGAACTGGAAGGGCTTGCTCCACTGGTCTTCAGTCATGTGCTCACGCGCAGCTGCGACAGCCTGGTCGAGCGTCACAAATTGACCATTGCCCAGCTTGACGTCGCCTGCGGCTGCGTCCTTGTGTGCCAGTGCGCGCAAGGTAGCATCAGGCTCTTTCGTGTCAACGATGGGCACTGCCTCATAGCCGATACTGCCGTCTTCACGACGGTACGGGCGCATTTCCGCCTTGCTGCTGGTGATGCGCTGGGTGTCTTCGGGTTGGACGGGCTCGGTTTTCAAGCGGGTAGAAGCCACCTTCTCCGCTGCTTTGGAAAGGAACTCCTTGACCTTGCCCTTCAAGTCTTGTGCCGCGGTTACGGCGGCAGGAATGGTGTCAACCATCTCACGCACAGTCGGCATGGAAGGAACCAACGTGCTCACCTCAATTTGCAGCGGGCTTTCGCTCTTAAGTTTTACCTGGACCTCAGTCGCGCCACTGGTTTCAATTCGCCATGTGCGGGCACCGAACGCCTCCATGCCAATAGCGGCAAGAGCGTTGTTCAAATCACTCTCAGCTTGTGCCACTACAGGCGCTACGTTTTTGATAGCTACAGGCGCGCTTCCCTGTTGGCCTGCAGGCGCTTTTGATGGGTTTTTATCGGCCTTTTTGCCCTTTTCGGCGGTTGGCTCCGGATCCCGGCCAAGCAACGCCGTCAAATAGGACGAATTCCCTCGCAGGCGCTGCGCAAGGAAGCTGATACCGGCCTTGACCGACTCCACGCCGTCCTCGTTGAAATGCGCCATGTTGAAGTCATACGGCGTCATGGCCGCGGGGCCTTCATTGCGGTACTGGTCGATGCGTTCGCCGTCCTCGTCAATGGCCTTTTTGACCCGTGCAAGTTCTTCCGCGTGTTCGGCGGGCTTCATCTTCGCCACGCGGTCGCGCTGGTGCTCGGACACACTCAGTGCGCCTGCTGCAATCAGCTGATCCGGTGTGGGTGACTCTGCCTGAATGCGTGCAAGGCCTTCTGGGGTACCGGCCTGTGCACGGCGCTTCACGTCAAGCGCCTGGCGCTCTTCACGTGCTTTCTGCTGCCGCGTCTCTTCGCCACCGGCAGCGGCGCGCTTGTCGATTTCCTTCTGGATTTTGGCCGTGCGCTTGTGCGTCGGGCCGTAGAAGTCCAGCATGCGCGGAAGCTCTTCGTCCGTCATGTCAGGTATCAGCTTCGCGCCGATAGTCTTCAGGTCGCTGTTTTCACTCTTTTGGGGGGTTTCATCAACTGGTGAAACTGCCTTTTTCAGTGAATCCTGTGCGTTGTCGGCACTGCCTGCCGCGTCCGCTCCAGGAGCGCCATCTGCGACAGCGGTATCTGGTTTCGCTTCGCCCACAGGCGCTGCAGGCGTATCAGTCTTGGCGGTCGCGCCAGCGGAGGTTTCGGCACTGGGGAATTCCTTCACGGTTTCCATCAACTGGTCGATGGGTGCATTCAGGCGGATGACCTTCACCGGCTGTTTGCTGTCCAGCTTGTTCAGCCACTGGTGATGACCGTCCAGCACATGGTTGTCAGATGAAATCAGGATCGAGCGTTCGCCACCCTCATAGGCCTTGGCCAGCTTCACCTTCTCGGTTGAAAACTCGGCTTGCGTCGGCTTGAGCGTGTCGGCCGCAACCTCTTCGGCCATGTCGGCACGGATGCCACGGGCCAACAAGAAATTGACCATGGCGCCGCGGTGCTCGGCCTTGATCTGCGGCATGTCAGCACGCGGGATGCCCTTGGTGCCAGACTCGGGCGCGAAGGCCTGCCACTCGCCGGCTGCGGGCTTTTCCTTGGGCCTAACCACATAAGCATTGGTGCCCAGGCGGATAGGCGCGAAACCATCACCCAACTCCCGGGCGGTCTTCTTGGCTGCGCCCATGTTGGTGAACGGCTTGCCTTCTGCGTTGAGGACGTCGCCCTCTTCCTGCTTGGGCGCGTCAGCCTGGCGCTGGTCAAACGCGCGGGTGATTTCACCGGTTTCAAGGTCAACCTTCTCGGTCTGGCCTGCTATGCTTTTGATAGCTGCTTGCGCGCTCTGTTCCTCGGTTTCAGCGGCTTTTTTTGCATGAAACTCCTGCGATGCCTGGGACAGGTGGCGGTCCAGCAGCTTCTTGTTGTAGTTCTGGACACCTTTGGCGGCGTTCGGGTTGTTGAGCACGGCGTATGCCTTGCGGGCTTCGTCGCGCACCTCTTCAGGCAGTTCTTCGATGCGGGCTGCAATCGGATCGTCAGCCGGGTCAATGGGTGCTGGTCCTGCCTTCTCGGCAGCGGACTTCACGGCAATGTCTTCAATGGTGCTGGCTGGCACTGCGGCTGTAGCGCGCGCCAATGGGCCTGCGGGCTTTGCTGGTCCGCTGGCGGCGCTCATGACGTTCCCGCCTGCGCCCATGGTTGCACCGGAAAGCAGGCCCAGCACTGCGGCCTGATTGACACCCTCTTCCAGCGGCCTGTCGAGCGCGATGTTCTGCAATATCTGTTCGCTGATCGACTGAGGCAGTTCTTCAAGGAAGCCTTCAGCGACCGCGCCTTCAAGGGCACTGCGCACGACACCCTTGCGCATGGCGGGGTAAGTCGTCGCGCCGGCCAGCATGGTGTCGACGTCAGCAATGCCCAGCTTCTTGGCGATCTTGCCGCCCAGCATGGCAAAGCCGGTTGTCAGCGCACCGGTCGCAGCGGCAAGGCCGGACTGGGTAGGCGTCAACAGGCCATCTTTTGAGCCCTGGCGGATCTGCTCGGCCGCCGCACCCGTGCCGACTACGCCTTCGCCCAAGGCACCAGCGACCAGCGGGGCCACCTTTGGCGCCAGGGCCAGCCCACCGCGCGCGATCACGCCGCCGGCACCCATGGAAGGCAACGACTCCACGACAGAATGCGCCACCACAGAAGGGTTGCGCACCGCTTCCATGAAGGTGTTGCCCAAGCCGTCAGCGGCCTGCACCTTTTGGAAGGCTGCCTTTTGCTGGGGTGAATACTGCTCGTCAAGAATGGCCTTGGCTTCTTTCGGCCTGAAACCCACTTCCTCGGCCATCTGGCCTGCGCGGCCACCGGTAGCAAGGTCTGCAAGGCCAAGGGCCGCCTCGGGCACACCAATGGCACCCTTCAGCGCCGACACACCCACGTCACCGGCAGTGCGCAGCAGGCTCCGGGGTTCTGCCTTGGGCTCGGCTGGTTTGACCCCCAGAGCCTTCGCTACATCCGCGCGCGACAGTGACGAATAGAAGTTTTCGTGAAGGACGTCGACAACCTGCTCGTCGTCCAGGTCGATCAGGTCGGGGTATTGCTCTTTGATGGCGGCAATAGAGGGCATTTACATCCTTAAAGGTAGTAACCGGCGGCCTTGCGCACTGCTTCAGCCTGTTGTTCGTTCATGTCAGCGATCAAGGCGTCAAACTTGGCCTTGGCCTGTGTCATCTGGCCCGCGTAGAGGCTCAAGGACTTCGGATCCCCGCTCTTCGTGGACGCGGCAAGCAGCTGCTGTGCGGTCTTAATTTCCGACGCGGCGGCTTCAAGCTGGGGCACCTTCGCGCCCACCACCTGGTCCACGGCCTTGTTGCCGGTTGCGGCACCCAGCGCGGCCGCAATGGCGTTCTTGACCGGCACAGGGGCGGCGGGTGCAGGTGCAGGTGCAGGTGCAGGTGCAGGTGCAGGTGCAGGAGCCCGGGCAGGCGCTGGCGCTGCTGGTGATTTCAATCCGCTGCCAGCGGTCGCGGCGATGGGTGCAGGTGCAGGCGCACCGGCCTTTTTCTTGGCCCCAGCGATTTCCCGGTTCAGCGCGTCGATGTCGCCCTGGGCGCGTGCGTCACCACCGGCAAGGCGGGTTTGAGCGGCCTTCAGTTCTGATTCAAGAATCGGCAGGCGTTCGCCGTCGCGGGCGGCCTGAGTGCCGGCAGGAATCTTTGCAGCGGGGGTAGCTGTCTTGCCGCGCAGGTTCAGCGGGTCGGGCACGCCTGCATCGGCCTCGCCTGCGTATTTGGCTTGCAGCTTCGATTCCTGCAGGGACAGGGAGGCCAGTTTGGATTGCAGCTTCTTGGCGCCCGGGGAGTTTTCGTCCCAGCTGTTTTCAGCCTGGGCCTTCGTCATGGCACTGTTGATCTGTTCACGCTGCTTGTTGATGTTGCCCAGCGTCGATTTGTCGATTTCCGACATGCGATCCACCACGGGCTTGCTGCCCTTCGCGTTCGGGTCGGTACTGTCCTTGAGGTCGGCGGCGGCGTTGTAGTAGTTCGCCTGGGCGCCCTGCATCTTGATTTTGGAATCGGATTCTTTGTCCTCGCGGCCTTCCTTCTTCATCTTCAGCGCAAAGTCAGCCCGCATGGCTGGCGTGATGGCCTTGTCCAGACGGTAAGCGGCGGCGATCACGCCATCCTCAGTGTTCGGGAAGGTCAGCGGCGTCGGCGTCAGCTTGCCGTCCTTGTCCACTTTGTTGTAAACAACGGTCTTGCCGTCAGGGCTCACGACTGCCTTCAGTTGGTGCTCTGCAAACCCGTCGCTTTGCGCCTCGGAAATCAGCTTTGCAAGGCCGTCATGCCCGAAGGCCATGGCCACGCCCAGCTTGTTGCGGAAAACGGCGTCAGCGGCCTGCGTATCGGCCACGGTCGCCTGGGCAATGTCCTTCTGCATTGCAATGCCCTTGGCCGGGTCAATGCCCATTTGGGCGGCCAGCACACGTTTCTGGATGCCCTGCGGGGTGTTTTGGGTGGTGAGTTCTGCCTGTGCGGCGGCGGGGTCGACAAATTGTTTGCCGGCGACATTGAAACCGCCAACGTTCAAGCCGTCATTGGGCAGTCCAGCGTTCTCCGGCAGGCCCACATCGCGGTTATCCATCGTGGCGGGCTTGAGCATGCCGCCTGCGCCTTGTGTCATCGCGACAGGTTGGCTAGCCGCGGCAAGGGCCGCCTGATCTGCCACCTGCTTTTCAGCGGCATTGATCTGCAGCTGCGATGCCTTGTTGCGCAGCGCGCGGTCTTCATCCTCGCGCTTGCGTTTTTCCTTTTTCTCTTCGCCGTCAATAAGGCCGGTGCCCAGACCGGACACGAACGCGATTAGATTGCTGCTCATTTCATTTGCCTTTCAGTGATGGGCACTGCGGACTTCGATCCACTGATATTGCCTATCTGGGTTTCAAATTAGTAGTACCCTCGAAACCGGAATACACTCCCCTTTTTGACGGAGGCATGTATGCGTTTATTGGTGTTGGCCGCGGTCGCAGCGGCGGTGATGGCTTCAGGGTGCGCAGCGAAGCTCGTAAGCTCGAGTCCCCGGTCGGTCGTCGTCAGCGCCGGCGATATGTATGTCCAGGAAGCCACCAACATGGCCGAAGCCGAATGTGTGAAACACGGCCGGCACGCGCGGTTGATGCAGAGTCCGGGCCGCAATTCAGACCAGTTTCTGTTCGACTGCGTAAATTAAGCCGGCACGCCAGCAGCAGCGGCTATCTGATCAACCCTTTTGGTCAGGCCCTGCAAAGCGGCCATGGTGATCCCGTTCAGGCTCACCAGGTCAATCTTCTTGCCCTTCGGCGCGGCCTTTTCGCCCATGTTCTTCTTCACGTCCTGCGCCATCGGGCCGGTGTGGGTTGCCCCGCCGTCATCCCCCTTTGAGCCAGCCTTGTAGGCCCAGTTGCTGACCGGCGTTGCATTCACGGCCTCAAGCGCAGCTTCGCCATCAACCGGCTCGATGTCTTCCTTCATGGTCTTGTCGGACCATTTGGTGATGGCCGCGCCACCCACTTGACCCAGCGCACCCCAAATGCCCGTCTGTGCCGCGTTGGCCTTGGCCTGCGAGTCAGCGATCTGTCCATAGGTCTGCGCGGCACCGGCAAGGCCTTGCTGTGCGCCAGCGGCACCTGAGTTCAGGATCTGCGCGCCCGACTGGGCAGCGGCAAGCGGCTGCTGGGCGGCGGCACCTGAACTGTTGCCAGCGGTCAGGGCAAGGCCGGCGCTGGTCGCCTGGCTGCTGGCCAATCCACGGCCCAGGTTGGCAGCGTCCATCTTTCGGGCGGCGCCGATGGTTTCCACCTGCGTGCGGGCGGTATTGCCGGCGGCAGCTTTTGCAGCAGCCTCACGCACCCCAAATGCACCCTGCGATGCGGCGAAGTTGCCAGAGCTCGGATCCACACCGCGCGCCATTGCTTCGCGAGCCATCGTGTCGCGTGCTGCCACGGCCTGTGAGTCCACGTCCGCGATAGCCTGTCCGGCCATCTGGTCGCGGCGCTCGGCTGTGTCGTAGCCCACAGCATCGGCAACGATCCCCTTTTCAAGGGGCCGGAAAACCTCTTTGTTGTAGCTGTCGTAGTCCTTCGCCAGATTGGTCTGGACCTGCATCGACTCCAGCGCGGCCTCTGAAATCTTCTTGGCCTGCTCGGTCGCATAGGCGCGGTCGTCAGCCGTCTCCGCGTAGATTTCCTTCGACCATGCGAGTTGCTCGGCTGACAGGCCGGCCTGTTGCAGTGCGGCCGCGTTCTGGCCGCTGTTATCGACTGCTGGTGCTGAACTGCACATGGCTACTCCTGAAAAGGTGTAGCGCTCTTGCGCATGGATGCCGGCGGCCCGGCGTCAGTTAAACAGCTTCACATGCCGGGTTGAAACCGGCGTGTACTTCATATACCTGGCCATCACATCGGCCTTGTTCGACAGCTTGGAGTCAAACGCGACACCGCGCATACCCTCTATGCTCCGAACCGAATCCTCTACAAACTGCCAGAACCGCACTGCCAAGAAGCCGCCGCGGTGGGCCGGAACCACGAAAAAGGTGTCTTCCGTACAGAACAACTTCCGGTTATGTCTGCTTTCCGATACATACACCCTCATGTTCCCAACAAGCTCACCGGTTTCGACATGCCTGGCGGTGAACTGGATCAGCCGGCCCGCGCGCTCGTCGTCCTGCATCGCGTCGTAGTCGGCGTCCAGCGGGATGCCCGTCAGATAGTCTTCCGTCTCCGCATAGTGCTGCTCATGTAGCGGGTGCAGTTCAGGCAGCACACTCGCGAACTTCTCAGCCTGAAACCGGTAGCCCTCAAAAATCACCGCGCCGAATCGGTCTGGCGGGTACGACACATCAGGGAAAAGCTCCCTCACCATAGCCTTTGCCGTCTCCATCGTGATGACTTCACCCATGTGTTTCGCCATGACGATTGAAAGCAACTTGCGCATCAAGGCATATTAGCCAGACCACGCCTCAAAAAAAAGCACCCTTCAATCGCCCTGCAGGCGCTTCACGATCAGGTTTAGCTGCTCGATGACCTGTGCCAGGGTAGCCGTCAGGGGCAATTCTTTCAGCGCCGGCACGTTTGGGTGCTGTCCCGTCATCTGGTCCATGTTGACCTTGATGACCGACAGGGCCTTATCTACCGAAGCATTGCCGCTGCGGACGGTGGGAATAGCTGCCCGGCGTCCCATTACGACACTACCCCAAGCTCTGGCTCACGCTGGGCCAGCGACACGCTGTGAACAGGGATTGACGCGGCGATGTTGAAGCCCTGTATCTCGGACTTGAATCCAGATGGCAGCCGGAATGGCTTGCTGGACACCAGCAGCTTCGTGAAGACCACCACTCCGTCCACGCGCAGCTGAAACTGCACCCGGCGCGCGGTTGCGGCATTCACCGGCCGGATTCTGGATCCGTTGATGGCAAAGGAATTGACCGGCGCTGCACACATGGCACCGTCCACGTTGTCAGCATTGACCAAAAGGGCAATGTTTGCATCCACGATGGCGGTGTCAACCGGCAGGATCTGTCCGTAGTCGGCGTGCACCTGGGCGCAGGTGAAATTCAGCTTTGCCCCGAATTGGTTTTCGCGGCTGTGCCACTCCGACAGGTAGCGGTTGTTGTCATCAACGTCCCAACCCAGAATCAAATTGTTCTTCGCAACGTAGTATTTGCCGTCGAGCGTGTTGCGGTAAAGGGCATCCACCCGCTCGTCAATCTCGATGATGCTGTCCGGTTCCGATAGGTCCAACATCAAGATACGGCCCGGCCCGCCGCTCACCTGGTGCATGGCGTAGTAGCGCTGATCGAAGAATGCCGCCACAAAGGTTTCAGGCATGACGCTCTTCCACTCTTCATTGCGGTACAGGTCATTGGTCAGGTTGCGAACACCTGAAGGCGTTGCCAGATACAGCCCGTCATGGCCCGCATAGATGCAGCCGCCGCCAATATCGACAATACTGCGCTTCGCCACGCAAGGCGCGTAGGTGTTGGTTCCTGCAGGGGTGGCCGCCTCCGGCACCGTCGCAGTGAAGATGATGGGGTCGCCGTCCGTCAGCACGATCACCGCGTTGTCGGCCGCACAAAGGCCCACACCAGTGCCCGAGAAGGCATATCGGTAGCCGATGGGCCATGAATAAGGCTTGTACTGCTCTGAGAAACAAATCTGATTGCCTGACAGGCCTGCCAGCGAACCGTTCTTGAGCGCCACCAGGCTGTGCAGGTCTTTGGGCGGCGTGTAGCTGTCGATAGTGGTCAATGCCGTGCCCAAAGCGCTGGCCAGCACGGTATCCGCATACGTGGTGTCCGCCACCGGTATTTCTGCGACCCGCTTGTAATCCACGTTGTTGCCGACCGTGCGGTAGATCACTTTGGTCATCCCCGCGGTCAGGTGGGGTGCCTTGCGTGTCCAGGTGTCCGCGCCCGCCACATAGACCTGCGCGGTGTCCAGCGCCACACGGACCTTGTTGGTTCCCGAGTTCACCGACAGCAGCGCAAACGTGCCATTCAGGGAGGTCATGCCGACCACTCCCGCAAAAGTGACCTCTTCATGGGCTTCCAGCGCAAAGACGGTGTTGAGCTCCACTTCCACCACGCCGGTAGCAACTGTCGCAGCGCCCGTGATCGTGCCGTTGTTGGGTGGCGCCGTCTGCATGGCCGACAGATCCCAACTGCCGTTGACGTTGCCCGTGAACAGCGTGGCAGGGCTCGGCTTCGATTCCTGCCCCCTGGCATTCTTGAACGTGTAAACGTAGGAGCGCTCCTCGGTCGGCGCAACGCCCCCCGTCACGATGATCGTGGCGGCCACGGTCGGGAACGCGATGCCCAGCACCTGAAATCCGGCCGGATATGGTCCGGGCCCGGTGATGGCGTCTGCAAAGGTCGTCGTGCGCGGTTCACCGTCGCCGGTGTAAAAAAGCTGGCCAAGAGCATCCTGCGCGGTCGGTGACTTCACGACATCGACAACCCGGTTCCAGACGAGCCAGTTGTCGACGCCGTTGTGGCGATACCGGTACATGGTCGCGATGGCCGTCAGCAGGGACGTGTGCACCAGGCCCGGCCCCTTCAATGGGTCAAGCCTGCCCGCTGTGATCTTGCAGTTCTGCGCAAGCGTGGCCTGATTCGCTGCGATCAGCCTATCGCTGATGCGGGGAACCATACCCCTGAACGGTTTGACCGTGATTGCAGTCATTCACTCAACCTGACGTGATTTTGGCCGATGCACAGCGCGTTCAGCGTCAGCGCCAGCAGCAGGCAGAGACGCCCTACCCGTCCGCCCCGGGCGATCAGCCGCCCCAGCCGCTGGGACAAAGTGAACTCGCGCCGTGCCCAAGAAGGCACATCACCCCCAGTGAGGGCGATGAACACCGACCAGTTCAGCAATACGTCAAGCAGCCAGCCGATCAACACGACAGGCACAAGAGCCAAGCACACGCCGCCGGCCTCGTACTGGATTCCCGTGACGTAGAAAAGCAGCAGCAACGGTGGGACTACCACAAACGCCAGCCACACCCACGGGAAGACCAGCCAGAAGACGGCCAGCCAGTTCATTTCAGGTACTCCGCCATGGCCAACTTCACAACCATAGGCGCTGGGTTGGCAATGGCCTTGTATGCCGCGAGAACGGCGACCCTGAATGTTGGCTCGTCAGCCGCCTGCAGCACGGCCGCCAGCGCGGGCACATCCTTGAATCCCTGCTTAATGCCTTTGATGGCCAGCGCCGTTTCCGTATCGCCAGCAGAAAGGCAATCGCTTTGGATGCCGTCCATGACATCCAGCAGTTTGTCCCTTTTGGAGCGAAGTTCAACCATCAGGTCGGTGTGCCATCGCCTTGACAGAGACAGGTCATGCGCCGTGACTTCTTGTGCTGTGGCCGCACGATCGCCAGGCCGCATGTCGCCGATGTAGAACTCACCATTTGAATTAATAAACATCACCAGACTCCCATGGAAACTAGCTTCCATTTATAGGATGGGTTATCAAGAACGAATGCTGTATTTGCATTCTTCTGCCCGCTGTAATAGCTAGATAAGCCCTTGAAGAACTGGACGGTGTTTCTGGTGTGAACAATAGGAAGTTGATTGAAATTTCCAGAGCTTCCCGGGTTGTCTGTGAAAACAGTGAACCTGTCACCAATTGCAAAGCCACCATTCCCGCCTATGGCTTCGGCCACCATCCATGCGGTCTGATCGGGAACACCCAGATTCGAGTTCTTTGAGACAAGAACACCAGATACCAGCGTGTTCGTCCACTCGCTTTCATATTCACGATTCCGCTGATACCAGGTGATCGAGGTAACCACGCCACCGGCCACCGTGAACTCGCCAACACACAGCCGCGCTGACTGGGCAGCGGTCGCGCCATTGCCGACCTTGCCAATCATCAGGCTGTAGTTGAAGACCAGTTGACCGGCTGCAATGCTGAAATTCCCCGCCCGCTGGTAAGTCGGCAGCGGCAGACACCCGTTCACTGGCGTAATGACACCGCCCGCAATGTCAACAAAGATGCCCCAAGTGCCGTTGGTCGACCAGGTTGTCCATGTCAGATTTGCAACCGCCCGCCCAACGAGATCCACCGGGCCGTTTGCATCGAAGCCCGATGCCACGGTTGCGATCAGCGGGTTTGCCGCGCTGATGTTGCTGGTCGTGACGCTGGTACCGCCGAGCGCGCCGCCCAGCAGTGGCGCATCTGGTGGGGCGTTTGATGCACCGAAAGTTGCAGTGTGCGTGCCGGAACCTGCCGAAGATGTGGCGATGGAAGCACCGCCTGCAGTTGCAGACACCTGAAACGTGTTTGCCGTCAGACCGGTAGCTGACACAAACACCGTCGTGCCAGCCGTCAAGCCGGTCGGCAGCGCGCCGCCCACATTGGTCAGCACCAGCGGTGAATTTGCCTCTTTGCCATGTGCGGCGTAGGTGATAACTGCCGGAGTGGCGTTGGTGATGGTGACCGTCGAGCTATCGCCTGCGATGGCGCAGCTGCTGACGGTCTGGCGCTTGCCGGATTTGTAGTTCGGCTGTGGGATACCCGTTGCCGGATTGAGTAGAACAACTTTGTCCAGAGTTGTGTCGTACACCGTGCACATCCAGGCACCAGCACCTGGGATGTCGCCGGGCGACAGCGCCTGATTGACACCCTTCACAATCGTTTTGAGCGCAAGCCCGTCGCGCTTCTCGGTCGGAGCCGTCAGCGTGTTGGTGCCGGTAGCACGCCACCAGACGGGGCCATTGTCCAGCGCTGTCATAGTCGGCGAGAAAGCCAGCGTGATGGCGTCCACTGTGCCGGCAGCCAGTGCGGTGCGATCAACCAGGCCGTATTTCGCGCAAAACAACAACGTGCGCATGGCTGCCGCATCAACCGCAGTCACCAGCGTTTTGAAGAAGGCGCTGAAACCAAGTGCCGTCATCGCCACCGCCGCGTCCACAGCTACCAGGATCGACTTGCCAAAGGCCGTCGCCGTGGATGCAAGATCAATCGAACCCTGCAAGTCCTGTGCTGTCAGCCGAAGTTCCACGACGCAACCAGCGGCAAACGCTCGGGCTACGGTGCCATCCTGACCCCGCAGCAGGATGGTCATATTGCCACTCGCAGCCACGCGCGTGCCGACCTTGACAACTTCGTTGTTGCCCAGTTCGTCCTCGATGGTCACTTTGAACCAATTGGCAGGCGTGATCCAGTCAGCAGTGGTACCGACCGGGAACAGGTCCGCCTTGCCAGCTTCGACAGACAGCGCGGTGTCCAGCGCACTGATCCCCGCGGTCAGCAGGGCACGTGCGTTGTTGGCAAAGAGTTGCATGTTTCAGTTCCTCGCTTCGCCGTTGATGACAGCGCGCAGGTTCAGGGAGTCGGGCCTGCAGCTGGCGTAGGCGTTGTTGATGTCATCGGCTTCACTGAAGAGCCGCTGGAGTAGTCCAGAAAGCTCTTTTGAAAGTAGCCCGCCGGTTTTGGCTCCGTCTTCAGCACGATTTCCGTTGCTTGTTCCGCCTTGACCTTGGACGTTGTCACCACCAGGCCCACATCCCGCTGCGTTGGGGTCGCGCAGCCTGCCAGCAGACCCGGCAGCATCACGCAAAAGGCGCTTGTAGTCAGCAGCCACATTCTTGTTTTCGACATCATTCTTCTCCTGTTTAGCCTTGAAATCCCGTAGTTCCGCTTCGGCGCGGTTCTTTTCTTCAGTGGCCACGGCCAGCTTTTTGGCGGCGTCCAGCATTTGGTCTTTGACCTTCAGGCCCCAGGCATCGTCAGATTGCTTCACACCCTTCTGAATCAGGCCGCCCGCCCAGTGGTTGTAGAGCACAGGTGCACCGACCGACACGGCCAGGAACAGCAGTGCCGCGAATAGAAGTTTGGCTTTCAATGTCATGCTTGCCTCACGGGTAAAAGACACGGCGGCCAGATTTGGGCGCACGGATAGTCCAGTGGCTCCAACCAACCGTTGCGGTCGGGTGCTCGATGTAGATCCCACACTCCACCAGCTTTTCGAGGTTGGCGAGACACCAGTCGTCAATCTTGTTTCCCGGGTCGTAGCGGTCCACCGCCTGCCCTTCCTTGTGGCTACTGTTGGGCGCACCCTGCGGGCAGTCCTGCGGACGGAAACCGCCGAACGTCTGCCCGCTGACGCCGCTCTTCGTCACCGGGTTTTCAGGGAACTCCACGCCATCAGCGACCGCATAGGCCTCCAGCTTGTCGCACGCCTCCAGCAGTGACACGGCGTTGTATTTGCGGACCTCTGACCAGTCCTTGCTTCGGCCATGGGGGCCGACATACTCTTCCAGGGTGATCATTGGGATTCCTTCGGAAGGATGCTGTTCGACCGCATGGGCAAGTAGTGCTCCACAGCTTTTTCCAGCGCCTTGGCGCCAGCGAATGAACCCAGCAGCACCACGGCCAGGCCCATCCACAGGCCCAGTTGCTGGTGCTGGGAAATCAGGAAGAAGAAGCCACCCGTCAGCAGGCTGCCCAGCATGTGGGCAAAGCAAAATGACTTCATGAACGGGATCGGCTTGTCAGGCGCGGCATACAGCTGCGCGTTGATGCGAATGGCCAGCGTGGTCACACCGGCAGCCAGCGACACAAGGAAGTTGGCCGCAAGCACCCACACCGGGACGTTGAACGTCTCGCTGGATTGCACCGTCGAGGTCATTGCCGCACAGGCCAGGGTCGGAACCCAGAGCGCAAACAGCAGGATTTTGACGAGTCGTGAACTGTTCATGCTGCTGCCCTTTTCCTGTGACGGGGAAACATTTCGAGAAAAACTACTGCGCCGCAGAAAGCGGCATCGCCCCAGAAACTGAAAAGCACTGGCGACCAGCCTTCTTTTGCCAACACCGCGCTGATCAGCAGCAGGTTCATCGTGATGGCCGAATAAAGCAGGTGCCGGCGGTTGTAGATCCAGCGGAACCCCACGTGTGAGGGCATGAAGTCGTTCACTGCTATGTCAATCAGGCCGATGAACGCCAGCACAGCCAGGCAGGTCATCACGCACCAGCCTGCAGGGCCGCTGGCAGTCACCAGTTCGTGCATGCGCGTCTGTGGGTCCGCCGCCACGATGAAAAACCGCGACAGCACGTGCCCGCAGATAACAAGCCTTGCAAACCAGTAGTCGGTAAGTTGCATGATTTGCCTTTAAAAGAAATGCCCGACGACACGGCGCGGGGTGCGTGAGAACGACTTTTCGACAGCCCGCGCGATGGTCGCCACCCGTTCGTCGAACATCACGCGGTTTGCGCCGGCCATGGTTGCGTCGGTGTAGGGCTTCTTCGGGCTCAACATCAGCCGCGCCTTGGCGCCCATGGCGATCACCTCGGCGTACTGGTTGAACAGCGCGTCAGGCACGCCGGTTGATGCCACAGCAGGCTTCAGTACGATGCGGGTCTTGATGTCCATGTCCGCCGCACGAGCGGGCACCAGATAGAACTTCGTCAGATCCTGCGTGAGGATGCCGGCGCGCACGCCTGGGTAGGTCTGCCAGTTGCCGGGCATGTCGTTGATGCTGCGCACGGTCAGTTCATTGCCGTCGAGCGTGCCGCCCAGCAGCTTGACCACCTCTTCCTCGGCGGCATTCACCAGAAAGGTGTATTCGATGGTGTCAGCGATGGTCACGACCGGCCCGCGAACCTCGTCCCAAGCCTTGGTCCTCTCGCAGAACTCACGCGCGGCGTGCCGCAGTTGCAGGCTGGCCATTGCAGGCGGGCAGCCCGGCACATCAGGCAGCAGCAGGTCATAGAAGGCGGGCCAGAGCTTCACAGTTGACCTCCGGCCAGCTGGAAGAACGCTCCGGCGCGTTCGCCGTCTTCGGTGTCCACGGTCATGGCACGTGCGGTCACATAGTCGGCAAGCGACTGATCCACATGGGCGGGGGTTGGCAACTCGTCGGCAAACCCAAGGTCAGGCTGTGTGACTGCCAGTGAACCGATAAAGAGGTCAGCGCGGGTACGCTGAAGGAGGCGCAGGCCTGCGATCAGAAAACGCAGAAGCACCGCGTCCGGATAACGATCTTTGTCAGCGTCGTTAAGCGGAACACGGGCCAGGTCGATGACTTCCTGCGCCGTCACAGGTTTTACTCACCAAAGCGCTCGAACAGCTTCTGGCGAATCTTGTCCACGTCGCCCTTCCAGGTGCTGTGGATGGTGATCTTGTTCAGCTTGGCGAAAGCGGTCAGCGCTTCTTCATCCATGGCGCCCAGGTCGACGTCATCTTCAGGCTTGTCGCCCTTCAGCAGGAACGGCTTTTCTTCGCCAGATCCGCCGGCCTTCTTGGCAGCTTCGGCAGCAGCAGCTGCAGCGATTTCATCGGCGGTTGGGCCAGCCGGCGTATTGGCGGTCTTGGCGGCCTTCGCTGGCTTGGCTGCACCTTCAAACGGCACGTATGCCTCTGAAATGTTCAGCAGCGTGGCGACGTGGGCTTCGTCGGCCACTTCGGCCACAACAGCGCCCTTGCGGTCTGCGTCGGGCTTGAACTCGATAACGATGGCGCCCAGGTCAACCTGAATGGCTTCCTTGCGGCGATAGGCGTGAATCAGCATCTTGCGTTCCTTGGTTTGAGGTAGAAAAGAGGCCGCACGCGGCGGCCCCATGCTCTTGCGGGCCGGGTTTAACCGACCAGGTGCAACAGGACCAGAATGGTCTTGCCAGCCAGCGCAGCGGTCGCGGCGATGGTCGTGGTCTTAAGCGAAATGGTCCGCTCTGCTGAGTAGCCGGCGTCCTGTGCAGCGACAGCCGTACCGCAGCGCGACACACTGCCGTTGGCGGTGCGGCCGAAGGTCAGGCCGGCTTCGTACACGGTCGCCAGATCGGTGCCGCCAGCGTTCTCCACGCCAATGGAGTGCAACAGGGCAGGTGCGCCGTTCGAGTCCAGCTGCGGGGCGATCACGTCGAAGTCGACCACGCGCACGTTTGCTGGCACCTTCAGAAGGGCCAGCAGGTCGCCTGCAGCAAGCGCAGCGGGCAGAACCATGAACACGGGCACCTTCGTGACCAGTGCACCATTGGGCTGTGGCAAGTTCTTCTTGCCAGTCATGTAATCAGAAAGGGTACGTGCCATTTTTGGCTCCTATGAAAAATCGGGGTTTGTGTGCTGGTGAAAGTGCGCCCAGCCGAAGCCGGGCGCTACTTATCAGGCGTTGGGGTCAACCGCGTAGGTGTCGCAGGCGATCACGCCGAAGTCGCGGACAACAGAGTCGTCCTTGGACTTGTAGGTGGCCTTCTTCACGCCCATGATTGCGTGGGTACCGATGGCCACGCTGTTTTCGTGGTCCTTCGATTCCTCGGTCCACTTGAACCGGGTTTCACCGTCGCCGCTGCCGTCGCCGTAGGCAACAAACGCGGCTTGGGAGCCCAGGAACAGCGCACGGCGGGCCGGCAGGTTGACACCAGCGCCGTAGTCGGAGAAACCGACCACGTTGCGGTGCTTGTGCAGGATGACGTCTGCATACATGCCTTCGGAACCGTCAAAGATCGGGTTCTTGCGGCCTTCAGCGGCAGCGGCTGCCTTCTGAATGTCCAGCCACTGGCCGGTGTTCGTGTTCGACTTCATCGCGTCGAACTGGTACGTGTGCATCAGCATCACGTAGTGTTCGCCGTTCTCGATGTTGATCGGCAGCATCGAGAGCTCGTCAGAGCCGTCGCCACCCATCGTTTCAGCCTTGGCAACTGCCTTGTCAACCAGGCGCAGGCTCATGCCGTCAGCCGTGGTCACAGAGGCCTTGCTGGTGGCCGTGCCGCCGTACATCTGGTGCATGGTGTCCGGTGCAGTCAGCGTGTTGACGCTGAAGAACGGATTGCCGGCGGACCAGACGTAGCCAGTACCCGTGCCGCGAGTGCCGGACAGGTAGATGAAATACAACTCGTCCATAAGGCGCTTCCACCAGTCGGTGGACACACGCTTGGCATCGGTGCGCAGGTTGCGCAGGGTGCGCTTCTTGGTCATGCGGCTGCCAAGATCAGCACCGCCACGAACCTGGTCAATGCGCAGGCGGTCGGTGTAATACTTCAGCGGCTGTTCTTTGCCGTCGAGGGTTTCTTCGCCGACCACTGGCTCCATGTTCATGGGCATCAGCAGGTCAACGGTCACTTCGTCGCCAGCGCCTTGCTCAAGGTCGTCAATACGCTGGATGGGCAGGCGTGAATCCTTGCCCTCGCCGGTCATCTTGCGGGCAAAGTAGCTCGCCTTGTTGACGGCCACCGACAGCATGGTGGCCCACTTTTTAACCGCCTGGCGGTCGTTTACACCAATCAAGGTACGCATTACGCACTCCTTCAATCAAGTTGAAAAAGCGCTCTTGCGCATATGACCGGTTTGCCCCGGCGGCAGGCCCCAATGGCCCAAATGGAAACCCGAGGTTAAGGAATCAGAAAACTGATTACAAGTACCCTCGGATTTCTATGACGTAAGCGCAACATCGCGCGTGCCAGACGGCGGCGGTTCCCCGGGCTTCGTGACCACCACATCCTCGTCAAGCTCACACCGGATCCGGGCCGATGAACGCCCAGTACGCTCTTCAAGCCGCAAAACAATGCGGCCGTGGTCGAACGTTATGGTTTCACCGACCCGCATGTTGCGCGTCAGGACACGCTGCTTTGTCATCCCAGGTACCGATCCTGTTGCTCCGGCGTCAGCTTAGCCAGCGCCTTCTCTTTCTCGATACCCTTCAGCGCGTCGATGTGCGCGAACTCGTCATCGCCGCCCGTGGTGGTCGCGGCCTGTGGTGCACCCCGCAACGATGGCGGGATACCACTGAGGTCAGCCGTTTTACCGGCCTTGCTCTTGCCATCCTTGCCCTTGCCGTCATCCGCAGCAGCCGCCTTGCCGTGCTTCTTCAGCATGGTTTCGTGCGCCTGTTGCAGGGCCCACTTCGAAGCCTTGAGCCCGGCGTCGTCGGTCATGCCCTTTTGCGCGGCGATGCCGCCATAGACACGCACCATGCCGTCGAATTCGGCCTGAAGGTCTTTGTCGCCCTTGTAGTCGAGCCCGGCGGCCTTGGCAGCTTTCACCACCGTCTTGACCTCGGCATCCCACGTCTGTTTCACCTGGGCCTCGGTCAGCTTCGTGGTCACGCCGTCAGTGATGGTCGCGGTCAGCAACACCTGCAGGGCATCGCTCACGCGCTTCTCAATCGCCTGATACGCCTCGGGCTCCATTTCGCCGGCCATCAGCTTTTTGAAGGCTTCAGACTTCTCGCCTTCCAGCTTTGTGCGCTGCTCGTCGGCATCGGCAGGCGTCATGGCCTCAAATTTCAGGCCCTGATCACCGTCTTCTTCGTCAGCGGCGTCGGCTACCTTGGCGCCAGGCTTGCCGGCTGGTTTTCCGTCCTTGCCATCCTTACCTTCCTCGCCTTCGCCGGCCGCTTTGCCGCCCTTGCCGTCACCCTCCCCGCCTTCACCGTCGCCATCGCCAGCTCCATCGCCCTCGCCCTCGCCGCTGTCGTCGGTACCGTTGGCCAGCGCTTCAAGGTCGGTTGCTTCGTCCTCTTCGCCGTCGCCCATCAGTATCTTTTTCTCGGACTCACTCAGTCCGACGAGGTCTTCTTCGGTGTATCCATCTGGTAATGGCATCTTGCTCTCCTGTGTAAAAGCGGGGTTGATAAAAACGGGTTACTTGCCGTTGGCCAGCGTTTCCATGGCCTTGTTCTCGATAAGCTGCTCCTTCGCAGCGCGTCGAGCGTTCTTCATGCGCTTGGGATCCTTCTGAATCTTTTGGGCATCAAGCAGAGTGCGCATGTCGTCGCGTGCGCGCCATGGCTCGTAGTCGTCACGTGGGCTTGCGATTGCTGAATCCATTGCTCTCTCCTTCATCGCCCTGCGGCGTAGTTAAAAATCGGGTTCATGCCATCGCCACATCTGCCGGCACGGCTTCAATGCCGCCGGGTGGCAAGGCTGGTACTGCTGGTGTGATTTCAGGAGTGACAACCCCGCCGGGGGCCATGTCCTGAAGGCCTGCGCTGCGTGTGATTTCGTCTGCCGCCACGCCCAAGCCCGGTTGTGCTCCAAGCATTCCCGCGGCTTGCAGTGCCTGGAACATCGCATCGACGCGGCGCACTACCTCGTCAGACTTCATCAAGGCGGCCTTGCCCTCGGACTCGGCCAGCTTCGCCTTCATCATTCGAAGGTCGAGCTCTTCACGCTCGGCTGTTTTGGCCTTGTTGGCCTGTTCGGCCTGCTGCTCTTCAGGCGTGAGTGCCTTGGTCGGGTCACGCTGACCGTTGATCTTCCGGATGCGGGCAACCCATTCATCCTTGTTCTTGATGTCGGCGCTTTCCACCAGCAGGTCCAGCACCGCCAGCACGACCTGGGGCGCGAAGGTGGCGATCTTGCCCAGCAGTTCAAACATCTGGTCAAGGGCGGCCTGTGCCAGGCTGGCGCGGTAGTCCTGCGTGTCCACGATGAAATCGGCCTGCGTGGCCGTGATGTCATTGAGGATGACGCCGGTTGCCGGGTCGCGCTGGTTGATCTTCAGCCACTCGATAGGCTGGTTTTCACCCAGAATGCGGATGGCCTTCGCCTCAGTCCAGAACTGCTCGATGTGAGACAGGCGCAACTGGCCTGCCAGCTTGATGGCCAGCAGCAGGTTGTCAAACAGTTCAGCGGTCGTCAGGCTGCCCTGATCCTGCTTGCGCTCAATGGCGATGCCTGACTGGGCGTTGGTGTCGTGCCCAAGGTTCTCGTTGGTCACACCGCCCACGTTGCGCATGATCTGGCTGTCCTGCGCGGCAAGCTCCATGTTCCCCTGGAAGTCGCCCACGTTCTTTTCGAACTTCAGCGATGCATTGCGCTTCTTGACGATGATGCCGTCCGGCCGCGCAGCCTCGGCGCGCAGTTCCTCGATGTCCTCCACCGCGTCGCTATCCATCACGATACGGTTGGTCGACAGTGCAAACAGGGCCTTGGAGCGGCGCTTGTTCAGGTCGTCCTGAATGTCGCGCATGCCCCGCATCGGGCCGTACACCTGGCCGTCACGGGCGCGGCGGTATCCCCAGATAGGCACCAGCAAGAACTTCTGGTGTTTGAACGGGCTCGGGCCATCCCACAGGCAGCGCTCTTTGGTGGCGATCATCACGCGCATGCGCATCTTCACGGCGGAATACATCTGCACGCCGATGCCCACAGCCACGTGCTCGGGGTCTTTCGGGTCGAAAATCTGGCCTTGCAGCGGTCCTTCATTGAAGACCTTGACGCTTTCCGGCACGCGGTACCAGCACTCCAGGAGTTCAACCGACTGCCGGCGGCCATGGTCATGGTGGCCTGTGCGCTTCACATACGCGCTGCGGTCGCCGAATCGGCTGTTGGTGCGCCATTCCGTCTCGCTGGCGCCAGTCAGCCTCTCGCCCAGGTACCACACGTCATCGCCCGTCTGGTCGTCGTTGAACAGCGTGGCGTTGCTGTTCAGGTATTCCTCCTGATCGGGAAGCAGCGCAATGGCATAGTCCAGGTCCGTCACCTTGCGGCGGAACAGGTAGCGGGCATCGGCCATGTCTAGTTCACGCGCCCGGCTGTCGCGGATGACGTTGCGCCAATCTTCCGTGCCGCTGAAGATGCGTTCTGCATCAGGGTCAGGGTTCACACCCTCTTCCAGCCAGCCAAGGCCCGCTGTCGCGGTCTGCTTGAACGCCCGGCTCCGGTGCCAGTGCGTCATGTTCACGTCATCGGTGTATTTCACACACTTGGTCTTCACCTCGGCGGCCTTCTCGTCGCCTTCCTCGCGCGGCAGGATCTTGTAATCCTTGCGCATGCGCTTTTCCATGCCGGTGATCCAGTCGATGGTCTGGCGTGACTCGTTGAACACAACCGGTGCCTGGCCGCGCTCCATCAGGGCCTCAGCATCTTCAGGGCGCCATTGCAAATGGTCGTAGTAGTCCTCGTCAATGGCCATCTGCATTCGCTCTTCGGCCTGTAGCTCGGACTCGTCCTTCATCAGCGACATCAGCACGCCATGCCGGCGCACCTTCACGTCATCATTCGTCTCCGGCGCGACTTCATCACCCTTGGTTTGGGTGTCGCGCGGCGTGCTTTTGCGGGCCTCGAACATGGTCAGACCCTTTCTTCGTGGGCCGTGCGGCCGTTGATCTTGATGGAGGCCTCAACCGCGCCGCCCATCTGTGTGCGCTTCATGCCCAGCGTCTTGGGCATGTCGCTCGGCATGTTGATCAGGTCCGGCATGGCTTCCAGCACCAGGTCCATGATTCGGAACTGCGCGGCCTTGTCGTTGCGGTCAAAGCCCACGGTTTCGCAGGCGTTGAGGATGCTGTTGTAGAAGTAATCGGTCGGCTTGCCGTCACGTGCGCCGTACAGGTAGGCATAGCGCTGCGGGATGACGTGTGCGCCCGTCTCCATGCGCCTGAAGGCATGGAACACGCACAGGCAAGGGATAGGGCCCGACTCGGGGAACTCAGGGTCCACGGCCTGCAGGTCAACCCACTGCAAGCTGGCGATGACGTCGCCCTTCGTGTATTTGCGCCATGACCGTTCGCCGGCCAGTTCGACCATTGGGGTGCCGCGTGGGCCAAGCAGGGTTGCACTCATACTGTTCTCCAATTGGTTGATCGGGGTTTCTTTTTGGCCGTCATGCGCGGGCCGGTGTAGCCCTGGGCAAACTGACGAATGCCGTCAGCGGCTTCGCTGTGCTCGTCATGGCGTGGCTTCTGGCTCCAGCAGCCAAGGCGCGCATTCCATTCCTTGCGGTAGCGCGACAGGTGGATCAGCCCGGCTTTGCAGGTCGCCTCGTTGAAGGTGCACTGGCCGAACACGCTGCGCATGGCCTGAATGCCGTGCACCACGTCGCCCACCCGTTCCACGATGTCCCAGCTGCCCCCAATGGCTGACTTCTCGAGCTCGTCAATCGGCGCCACCACCTGGTCGGCCTGTTGGCGCTGGTGCCCGGCGTCGTGCGGCAGGTAATGCGTGCCCCACTGGTAGCCCAACTTGCGCAGTTCACCCGTGAAGTAGCTGTAAGGCTCACCCCAGCCCTCGATGAACCCGATGAAGCGGTTCTCGCCACCAATGCGCTGGTGCAGCCATATGGCCGTGCCGTCAGTCGAGCCGATGTCCCAGAACGTGTTGACGGGAATGCCATCGACGTGTGGGTAGAAGCCAATGCGGCCTGCTTTGCGCGCGGCCGCAAGCTGCTCGGCGTAGTAGGTGCCCTCGGTCGACACCTGGAAGGCTTCCTTCGGTGTGCTGGGGTATTCCTGCCACATCTTTTCGGGGTCGCCCGAGAAGTCCGAGTCGCGCGTGGCGATGTACCAGGTGCGCTGCTGCAGGTCCAGCACCGTGTCCATGGCCGCCTCAATCTCAGCGAAGTAAGAGCGGTCCTTGTCCGTGATGACCACGCTCTCGCTGTCGATGCGGTATTTGGGCTCTTCCCACCATGGGTAAAAGTGGAAGCGGTAGTCCCGCGGCGTCAACTCCTTGCCCTGATCGGCCTGGGCCATCGCCCGGTCGGTCATGTTGAAGAACTCGCCGTCCTGCCCTTCAGCGGTCGATTCGATGATGGCTATGCCGTCCAGCGGCACAGCCGGCAGGGATCCGGTGATGACTTCAACCGCCTTGTCCTTGAACTTGGCGCAAATCTTCCCGAATTCCGACACGTGCAACCGGTGGATGGTCCCCGACCGCATGCTGGTCGCCACCCGGATGCTGCTGTTGTTGTGCGCGAACAGAAGCTCTGTCGCGCTGTCGCGGGCCAATGGCATCGCCTGGCGCAGCATGTCTGGCAGGTTGTTGTAGGCCAGCTTCACCTTGTCGCGGAAGATGACCTCTGCCGCCTCGCGGTCCTGCGCGATGATGCCGCAGCGCTGGTTGTCATTGAACAGCGCGTGGTCCAGCCACAGAATGGCAATCAGGGTCGTGAAACCCAGTTGCCGCGCCTTCAGGATGATGTTGCGATGCCAGAGCCGCGTCATAAACCGGCGCTGGGCCCTGTTCGGCTTGAACGGCACCACAGTTCCGTCGCCCTCGTCGGTCTTCACCATGATCTTGTAAAGCTGCCCGCTGCCCACCCGCCATTCAGGGTCGGCCAGGCACATGGCAAGCTCGGCAGGATCTGCCGGCACAAAATCAAGCGGGATGGCGTCTCGCTTCATCCGTGCTTGTCCTTGACCACACCAAACGCCGATTTACCGCCCATCGCCTTCAGGAGCTCAAGAATCGGGTTCGCCTGCTGCTCGTTGTCTTTCTCGAACAGGCCGTGGTGCTTCGCCAGCATTTCCAGCGCGCCCTTCTTGTCGGCCACCTTGTATTTCTTCGTGTAGCCAATGAACTTGCGGTCCTTGCCCGTGCCCTCGAACTCTTCGAGCACCTCAATGCCCACAATGCAGGCCGCCGTGTCAGCGTCCAGTTCGTGGAAAGGAATCGGGGCGCCGTTCTCGTCAAACAGCCGGCGCACGTCAAAAGTCGCCAGCTTTGTGGTTTCAGCGATCACGTCCGCTTTCGTCATCAGCAGGCGGTCGGCAATCAGGGCTCGGGCCTCGCGCACCCTCTTGGCTACCTTTGGGTTTTGCAGCAGCAGGCAGGCTTCGGTCCAGACCACGCCCGGTTTGCAGTTCTTGGCGTCGTAGCACTCCCTGTATGCGCGGCTGGCATTCCCGTGCCCCAGATACGACATGACGAAGGCTTCCTGCTTCACGGTCAGGCTGCTCTCCGCTATCGCGGGCACTGGTGCCTTCGCTTCCACCGCCTCCGGCTTCTTCCAAGCCTTCACGGCTTTGGGGGCCTTCACAGGCGTTACCGGCTTCTTGGGGGTTTTGGCTGCCGCTGCCTTCTTGGGCGCGGCTTTGCCCTGGGGCGGTCGCTTTTTGATCGGCATACGCACACCCCTGAAATAAGAAAACCCGCCGGGCTAGAGGCACCGGCGGGTTTGTTGACTACCCTTGAACAGACTACCCCGCCTCTTGGCGCTGGCTAGAGACTCCGGAGTCCATCCCGGAACAAGCACACGTCAGGTCTGTCAGCCTAGTGCTGCCTGCAACCACCACGGTCCAAACTCTCACGGCTGGGTCCATCAGGACTGATACCGGCAGGTGATAACCCCCCGGATGCCTGCGGCCCCATGCGTGAAAGCAAAAGGCCCGGGGTTGCCGGGCCTTTTCATGCTCAATGGCCTTTTGGGCCTTGCGTTCAGTCCTTCAGGTAGAAGGAACCAACCGCCATGAACTCGACACCTCGGGGCGATCCCGCTTGTCCTTGCGCGCCTTGAAGGCCTTCGCCTGAACGAATGGCAGGACGCTGCGTTCCTTGTCGGCCTGGGCATTGGCTGCCAGCGCGAAGCCGTCCAGCACCAGGTTCTTGAACGCTCGGGCGGTACTGACCACCATCGTCACCGCGGGCTCCACGTATCGCCAGGCAAATGCGGCGGACAGGGCTACAGCGGCAAGCACGAACGAGAAAAAGTGACTTCGTTTCATCATCAATCCTTCAAAAACGCCGTGGCGAGTGGCGGGATCTGCCTCTTCAACTGGATGCACCGGAAGGACTCGAACCTTCGACCTCCGGGTTATGAGCCCAGCGAGCTACCAACTGCTCCACGGTACTGAAAAAAATGCGGGGTGCCGGCGCAAGCGGGTTCAACAATATGACTCGGCTGGGTTGCCTTGCGCAGCTTCCCGGCACCATGACTTCGGCCCGTGCTCCGGCTTTCGCCACACGGTCAACCCCTTGGGGCGTGTATCCATTTCTCGCTGGGGGCAGTCCCAGCACTACATAAATTGGGGTCAATTTGGCCTGTTTTTATTAAGCGATTCAAGCACCCTCGGATCACGGTCCCCACGCAATAAAGCGAAGTGCTTTCTCCATGCCTCTTCGTCCCAGGCGGCGGCCTGTGTTGCAGTCATCGGCGGATCAAGGCGACGTAATTGAATCCGATTGAAGGTCAGCGGCTCAACGCTGCCGCCTCTCTTCTCCATCATTGCGGCAATCTCTTCCTTCGACCACTGGGCATTCGGCTCGATCAGAGGGTAGCCGCACACCCTGCGCCACCATGCTTTGAGTCTTGCAATCATTTGCTATCACCTGTTTTCATTTGTCGTCAGGTCCTCGCAGCGTCGGCCTCCAAAACGCATTCGGCCTGCCAAGCGATTCAGCCATCTGGCGCTGCATCATCCTATTGAGGCTGATACCGCCCTTGACGGGGAACCGGTGGCGGACATATCCAAACTTGCCAGCACACAGCCGCGGTTCCGGCTCGTAGCACGGCTGGTCAAGTTGTGCGACAAGGGCCTGCAAGTACCGTGAGTACACAACGCTGGCTTGGTCCTGCAGGAGCCTCACGCTGCGAACGCTGAATGTCATGCCACCAACCCCCGGCCGCGCAGCTGGAACTCCAGCAGGTCCATGGCCTGAGCCTCCCTCGCCTCGATCCACGCCTTGATGCGCACGTAGGCATTGCTCACGGTCGGCTGGCTCACTTCGCACCAGTCCGCCACCTGGTGCTGTCGTATAGGCCTGCGCTCCCCGTCTGCGCATGCCACCGTGCCGCCAAAGTAGCGCTGCACGCACAAGTCCACCATCCGGCGTTTGTGCAGGCCCGTGCCCATGGCTTCAGCCAGCACGTACTCCAGCACGGTCAGCTTGGCAGGCAGGTTCAGCTTCGAGTCCACGCTGAACTTGGCCAGCATCACGCTGCGCAAGGGCTCCGGCAGGCCGGGGAAGTCCGCGCTGCCCTCGATCACCATGCGCACCCAGCCGGCAATGATGGCCGCGTCCGTGGCTGACTTGATCAGCGATGGCTTGCTCCCGCCCACCCTCGGGGCCTGCAGGCGTGCCAGCACGTTGGGTGCATAGTCCCCCTGCGCATGCCGGTAAGCAAAGTTCATCGCAGCCTGGCAGCTGGTGAAAGGCGCGTCTTGCAATTCAGACATGGTGCTCCCAAAGGGCGGGTTTCATCTTCTTCAGCAGCGGTCGCGCCACGCTGAACACTGAGTGGTTTCCGTAGTCGTGGCACACCGGCCGGCCGCGATACATTCCCCAGTTCTCGGGCTTGATGTCCGCAAACAGCGCCGGGATCCGCTTCGGGAACTTACCGATGGGTATGGGCCGTGTCCTGCCCATGACGATCCACAACCCGCGCGGGCTGATGAAGTGCACAGGCGCCAGCCACTGGCCCAGCGGCGAGTCCTTGAACTCCAGCCACACCATCCATTCATTGATGTTGCTGAAGTTCTGGCCACTGTCCTGCTTGATCACCAGCTTCTTGTCGAACTGGTGCTCATACACGCGGCGGTACTGCCCCCAACCCAGTTGCGTGCCCGCAATGAGGCTGAACAGGTCTTCAGGCGCATCCTTCTGCAACCAGCAGGTATCAAGTTCCATTGATCGCCTCCATCTGCTTTTCGGCTTCAGCCGCAAGGCGTTGATACCGGCGCACGAACTCCGCTTCAGCCTGGCGCACCATGGCGATGAACAGGTCGTCAGCGTCGTCCGGGATTACCGTGGCCGCCCACTCCTTCACCAGCCAGTCCGGCGCTTCGCGAAAGCAGTACCACCGCCCGTTCTGCACCCGCCACATGATCGGCATGGACTTGAGGGTAAAAATCAGGCAGAAATAGCACTCTGCAACCCATCGTCGAAAACGCATCAATCAGCTCCTAAATTCATAGCTGCACACGCGCGCAGGGCTTGGGCTGAAGGCTGATATTGGGGTGAAAAAAGGCGCGCGATCGTAACCCCCAGCGCGTCCAGTTCATCCATCTTTTTCAGCAGCCAGATCCGCTTCTGGCCGTGCCATCCGTTGAATCCGCTGCGGTGGCAGCCGGCGCACAGGGCGATGGAGGTCCACCAGTGCCCTTGCCGCTGCTCATGTGCCTCGCTGGGTGCGCCTTCACCGCCTCCGCAGTCACACACGGAACAAGGCAGCAGCTTCACCCGCAGGATGTGGGCTTTCTCCGCGGCCGTCGGTGCCTTCTTGTTCCTGGACTGCATGGTTAGTAGGTCGTCGAACCGGCAGCGCGACCAGCTGCGCCGAGTTCAAGCGCATTGACCTTGGCTTGCCCCACTTGGAAGGGCATCCATTCGACGTAGCCGCTCTGGTGCTGGCTGGCATCGTCGCCGGGCTGGTTGAACGGCACGCTGGTCCGTTTGTGCTGGTTGCCCATGTGGTCCACGATCAGCACGTTCACCATGCGTTCGCTGTGCACATACACCACTGTCGCATCGCACGGCTGGTCCTTGTTGTAAACATGGAAGCCATGCGCTACATCATTGGCTGGCGGGCGGAAATACACCTTGCGGCCCACGGTCGGAACGATCACTTTGTCTTCAGGCATATTGCTCTCTCGGTTATGCAGCCACAGCTGCGGGTTTAGGGTTCAGGATGGCCTCAAAGTCCGATAGCTTCACGTCACCCGCGCGCAGCTTCAGCGCAAGGTCACACGCCGCGTCGACCAATGACTTGCGGTTCAGTTCGGGTATCAGCGCGGCCGCGGTTTGCAGGCCGATGACGATGGACTGCCGGCGCATGTGCGGGATGTCCTTCTCGCCCGCCTGGTCGTGCACGGCATTCACGGCACCGCGCAGGATCCGGATGTTCGGGTCGTCCTGCTCCACGCCGTCAGCGATGCAGGCGCCAAGCACCACAAACAGCATGCGCCCGGCCTTGTTGACCACCTTCTCGCCGTCCAGGCTACACATGGCCAGCATCTGCGCCTCAAGGGCCACATGCCGCCATTCGTTGGCAATGACTGCGCGCTCCACAAGGTTCAGGCCCGGCCGGCGGCGGTTTTTCAGTGCTGCCATTCAAAGCCTCCCAGAATCCCTTCAATCATTTCCACCCGCTGCATGGGGCCCAGGTGCTTCCAGAGGGTCTTGCCGGCATGCTCTGTGCGCAGGAAGGTCAGCATGTCGTCGTGCACCTGCTCCATGTCGCCCTGCTCTAGCTTCGCGTAGCTGATTGACTTCGGTACCGGGATGACCCCGCCCTTCGGCCCGGGGAACCAGTTCACAAAGCCGCTGCCCACCTTCAGCCATACGCGGAAGTCGTCAAAGGTTTCAAACCGCTCCTGCGACTCGAAGACGCGCTGCTCCAGGGCCATGTGTTTCCTGTGAAACCAGCCAATGCGTTCTTTGTGGGTGTTGATTTCCACCATTTCGCCCTGCTCGAGCTTGAACAGCATGTTCCAGAAGCGGCGCCACTGCTTTTGCCCGTGCGCGCCCAGGCCGTCGATGATGCTGAAGATCACCCGGCGCGCGGTGGCCCGGTCCTCTTCGGAAATATCGGAGGCGGTCTGCTTGACCAGAATGATTTCGCTCACGCGGCGCGCCTCCGCTCGATGCTGACTACACGCCAGTAGTCGCCCGGGAATTCCACCCAATCAAAACGTGTCGGAGCGTCAAGAACAAGCACGTGGGCCATGTCGATGTGACTGACACCCTGCTCGACAATGCGTGCACCTTTGGGCGGGATAAAGTTTGGCCGGGCCGCAAATTTACCGTACCCGATGCGACAGTGCAGGACCACCCTGTTGACGAACATTCGCTCGACGACAGCTTTGTTCAAAGCAGCGCGCGCACGGTGCCCACGGGAACGGCGAAGACTTGAAGGTTGGTTCATCCGGAGAACTCCACATCGTTCGTCAGCACGTCTTTAGGCACCACATCATTGACGCGGTATCCATGGCCGAACAGACGCAAGGCAGCTGAACGGCGTAGGTAATGGGTTGAGCCCGCGTACACGGTTGGGCGGTCTGAGTAGGCAACACTGCGCTTGCAGGGCTCCCCTGCTATCGAATGGCAGAACGGGCATGCCACAGCTGCCACGCTCTTGTCCGTGCGAAGCCAGCGGTTGCTCTCGTTCGGCACGGCCACGAAGATCATGGCGTTTTGGCGGTCTTGAAAGGCGACCAGGTGAATCTTGGGAGTGATCACGCGGAATACTCCTGCTCTGCCATTTCGCATAGGACACCACATTCAGGCGGTGCATCGGCTCGATCAGATGGACCGTCCGACAAGTCCCGCAGGGCAAACCGTTGACCCTTCAGTGGGCCGGAACGATACCGAAGTAAGCGCGCCTGGTCGCCATGTAAGGCTGCTGCATGGTCTTCTGAGAGGCACACCTCTTCAAAGTCTTCTGGGAAATCTTCCCGGGTCGCACGAAAGTATTTCTCGCCGCCCTTGATGCACACCTTGCAGTTTGCGTTTCTATAGCCACGGCGATATTGCAAAGGCAGAGCAATGCCTGCCCGCAACATCATGGCTTGACAGTCTTCTTTCGTCAGCCCACGGTCTATCAGCGGAGTCAGAATTGGACGGTCGGGCCATGACTCCCGCCAGTCGTCCAGGCGATCCTGTTCCTCCGCGGTGTAGCCAAGAACAAGGATGTCGCCGGGTAACTCCGCCTTCTTCAGCAAGCCGCGTTTGATGCGAGTGGTGCAAGCCGCGCCATGTGGACCCTTCAAAAAACCAACAGCCCGAAAGACGTTATTGATGTCTGCGCCGTACTTCTCGTCTCGGACCACCGTCACATCGCGGCCAAACCAGACCTCACAATCCGACAAAAAGCGCCGGTTGTCTTCGCACTCATTGGCAATGAATGCGTTGATGATGTGCACGTCGCGCACAGCACCGTACTGGGCCAAGGCCAACTTCGTAGCTACAGCTGAAGCAGCGCCGCATGAAAACTGGCAGACTATGCGGCTCATTGGCCGACCTCAACGATTACGCCGTATTCGAGACGCTTGCCTTTTTTCTGCTTGCGCACCCACGTGATACGGGTATCGCCATCGTCCACCCCCAGCCAGTCGGCTACACCATCACGGGCAGCCTTGAAGGCGCTGGCCAGGTTGTCATCGTCCAGCGTGCCTACGCTGATACGCGTCATGGTGATCGTCATTGGCAATGCCGGCGGCGTGCCCCATGACTTCATCATCATGAACGCCGTGCGGCGGTGCAATGCGGCCCGGCGGGCGCGCTGCTGGTGGTGCTCTCGCGTGTTCAGCACGCTCACCGTCTTGATTGGTAAAAGAACCGGTGTCATTTACGCTTTACCTCCAGCGGTGCCACGGCCATTTCTTTCGACGCGGCCAGATCCCGGATTGCCTGTTCGTTGTGTCCCCATGCCAACGCGGTATCCAGCACTACACGTTTGCGAGCCGTGAGCTCGTCGACCGCACAGCCCTTCAAACGTGCAATCTTCTGGATCAGCCTGGCTGTGCAGTAGATGCACTTCGGGCTGTCGAACAGGCGCCAATGGCCCTGTGTTTCCGTCGCGCGAGAACAGTCTTTGCACATTCACGCCTGTACCTCGGCAAGCCGCATGCCCTGGGGCACAAGGCAGGTTCCATCAATGCCGTAGCGCAGCCTTCTGCCCTTCGGGTCTTTGTGTGCATTGACCAGTTGGCGGCGCATCATCGCGTTCACGCACGTAAAAACCTGATCACTCGGTTTACCCATGGATGCGCCGATTTCCGAGACGGTCCAGCTGCCACCAGCCTGAAACAGCCACTGCCAGATTTCTTTGTTGGTGTCGTTCAGGGTTGGCATGGGTACATCCGATCCATACGCCGCAGGGCGGCAACCTCGTCACCTCCGGCAGTGGCAATAGCTCCAGCAATCAACACCTTCAGCACCGGCAGGCCGGCAAGTTCACCGCCTGGCTGTGACTGCTTGCGTCGGTCGTGCCGGGCATTGATTTCTCGAGCTCTGGCGGCATTGCGCTGCTTGAGTTCCGTGCTCATGCCGATTACGTGTCCTGACCCTTCATAGGCCACACGCGGCGCAGCGGCCCGGCACAAGGCCAAGAACTGCGGCAATGCAGGCGGAAACTCTGGGTGCGCCGTCTGGCAGCGCGTCAATGCGTCCAGCACCACCGACTCTGCAATGTCGCGCAGCGAATGTGCCCAGATCGTCCTTGCGCTCTTCACACCCATGTCCCTGCCCTGACTGTCCACCACGCCTGTGGCGAACTTCGACAGGAACAGGTTGCCGTAGTACCCGTGCATGACCTTGAACACGTTGTTGACGGTCGTCTCGTTCACACCCTGGGGTTGAGTTGCAAACTGGTCTGCGGTGATGGCTGCTGGCTTAAGCATTGACCACATCCTTTTGTTCGGTATGGTCAAAAATGGCTGCAGCTGCGGCGCCGTGCTTGGTCTTCTGGAGTTTGCCGTTCACCACTCCCGGAAGGGGGTAGAACAGGCCTTGGTGCCCGCTTTCAATGGCGTGGTTCAGCACTGTCACCGGGTCGATGCCAGACATGCGGTACACCTCCAACTTCAAGACTTGCTGGGCGGCTCCCGCTTCGGTAATCGGCTTCCCGCGTGCCTTCCGGTCGCCGCACCACTTCTCCCACGTCGCCTTGTCCAACCAGTCAGGAATCTCGTACCCCGTCGCGTCGTAACCCGGTTTGCGCTTGCGCGAACCCTTTTCTTTATCGACTACGGATACGCCTTCGACTCCGGATACGGATTCGGATACGCCTAAGTGCGCAGATGCTGGCACCTGCAAACATTTGCTTGCAGACTCTGGCGGCGGTGGGCATTTGCTCTTGGAGCGCTGCTGCTGACCAAACCTCAAAATCTCAAGGTATTCCTTGCCATCGACCTCGTAGAGAAGGATCAAGCCGGCAGTCTGGCACGCAGCCAGCCAACGGGCGATGTCCGCCACTCGAACGTCATCCACTTGCTGTGGGTAGCATTTGGCCCTGAGGGTCTTTTGGTTGGCCTCGTAACGGCCGTAGTCATCCGCCACCGACATTACCCGGCGGTAAAACACTTCTGCTGCCCAGTCGAGCCGGGCTACACGTTCGCTGTCCAGAATTTCAGCGCGAATCAATCTAGTTGGCATGGAGTTCCAATTGCTCTGTCGGTATCCGCACCGCGGGCAGCTTCACGGCTTCGACGTTGACGCCCGTGTGCGGGCACTTGATGCGCCCTGACACTTCAACCGTGCCGTCAGCCACCATGGCGTGCATGCGCGCAGCCACCGTGCTTGTTTCCATTCCGGCCAGGTGGGCGATCTGCCGGCGGCTGTACAGCACGCCGGGTTTCATCACCTTCAGGATCGTCTCGAACTGGCCGTTGAAGTTGTTGCCCTTGTGGGCGTGATAGCTGTCAATGCTGGTCTGGGTGACGGCGGTTTTCATGCGGCCTCCGCAAATAGTCCGCCGTGTGCACGATGAAGCGCTCTTGAAGCGGCAGGATTGAGCCAAAGGACTTCCGTGCGGTCCAGTCCTCCATCGGCTTTAGTAGCTCTACTGCTCGTTGCCCAGCCCGTGAAAATGTCTTCATAAAGATCGCCGGCATACCCGGAAACGATCACCATTCCCTTCATCGAACCGGCCGATACGGCAAAAGCACGGTGATCGTCAGCCGTCATTTCGTGCCTGTAACCCTTGCCGGACCTCACAACCGCCGTAGAGCGTGTTTCGTGAACGTATGGAGGGTCGCAATAGTGCAGCGTTTCAGGGGTGTCATGCTGCGCCATGATTTCAATCGCAGAACGGTTTTCGATCACCACGCCCTGCAAACGCTCACAAAAGGCCGCAATGGCTGCGGGGTAGTTCGTCCAGTCCTTCGCTGGATGCGCTGACTGCCGGTTGCCGTTGGCGCGGAAACCCGTCTTCGCTCCACTGGCAGAGTCAGATCCAAATCCCATGAAAGCCCTGACCACAGTTCGCCTGGCTTGCTCAATGGGGCAATCCGAAGTGGTATAGCTGCCAAGGAACTCTTCCCGCGCGAATGGCGTCAGGTGAATCGCTTTGCAAAGCGCCGCGGCACTTGCCGGATCACGCAGTACCTTGAACAAGCTGACCACCTCGCCGTCAAGATCGTTGTAAATCTCCACCAACGAAGCTCGAGCCTTGCGCATCAGTACGCTGCCAGCACCGCCGAATGCTTCCGTATAGATGCGGTGCGCCGGAAAGTGCTGAATGATCCATGGGGCAAGCATCCACTTGCCGCCGTGGTAACGGAGGATTGGGCGTGTGCTCATATGAGGATCGGCGGTGCAACGCGCACGCGCTTGGTGTGGTTCAACAGAAACGCTTCGGCGAAGTCGTACTTCACGTTGGTCATGGCGCCATCGGTGTCCAGCACGCTCACCCGTACCTCGTTGGCAAAGCGCGGTGCTGGGTCAGCGTCCCGCAGGGGCGCGCTCACCTTTGTGACTTGAAGCACCTCTACAACCCTCCCATTTGGGAAGCGGTACCACTGACCTTTTTCGACAGTCACGCAGCCTGCTCCTGCGTGGTTCCTTTGGACTCCGAGTGCAACGGATTGCCCTTGAGCATCCGAGTTCTGACAATCGTCTTATGAATTTCTTTCGCCACATGCTCACCCAGCACCTTGACCACGTAAGTGTTTCGGTCCATGTCATCAGCCATAGCGAGTGCATCCAGTGCTTGAGCCAGATCAGCAGGCGCAAGACCGCGCAATTCAACCTTGTCGCCACCTGCCGCAGTACGAGCGAACAGCACATCGTTGTCGTTCACGGGTCAGCCCTCCTGCAGTGCTGGGGTCGGTTTTTTGGGGTGCGCGTACTGGGCCTTGCCTTTTTTCACAGGCGGCACGTATTCCGGCCAGATGCTTTGCCAGTCGTCAGGCCGAAGCTGCTGACGGGTCACTTGGCCATCGACAATCTCTTCAATGGCAGCGCAATACTCCGGGGGGGCACCGCCATCGCGGTTGATCCAGTTGAAGATGCGTGCCGGTGACACCGGGCTCAACGGAAAACGCTTGGTCAGTTCAGCGGCCAAGGCGCTCTGCCCGCCCGCCAGTTCACAAGCCTTTACGAGGAAATCAACAGGTGTTTCTTGCATAGTGCCATGAATTCTACACTTGTTGATTAATTCGTCAACCAATGTTTTCAACAGATGTTTTAGAGTCCCGCCCTATGAACCTGGGCGGACGCATCAAAGAGGCACGCGAACACATGAAGTGGTCGGCGGTTGACCTTGCTGAAAAGTCAAAGGTCGCCAACACCACCATTGGCGCGCTGGAGAACCGCGACAGCCGCAGGTCCGAGTTCGCTGAAGCGCTGATCGGGGCATTCCCTCCCGACAAAATCAATCACGACTACCTGCGCACAGGCCGCGGCAGCCTGGCGCCAGAGTTCGCCCCAAGGGTGATGTCCGACTCCCCCGAATACGTCACCACCGCCCGCATGAAGCGTGTGCCCGTGGTCGGCACCGCCCGAATGGGTGAAGACGGCTTCTATGAAGAAATGAGCACTGAGGTTGGTGCGGGTGATGGTCACATCGAGATTCAGACCGCTGACCCAAATGCCTATTGCCTGCGCGTTCGGGGTAACAGCATGCACCCTGCCATCCGTGACGGCTGGTACGTGCTTATTGAGCCCAATGCAACCCCTGCCATGGGTGAATACGTCCTGATTAAGATGCGCGACGGCCAGCGCATGGTCAAAGAACTGCTGTACGAGCGCAACGGCTCCATTGAAATCACATCGGTGAACGGCGACCAGCGCCGCACCATCTATCGCGAAGACCTCATAGCCATCCAGGCGGTGGGCGCGGTCGTGTCTCCCAGCAAGTGGCAGCCGCAGTGAAGGCCGCCCTCCCCCTGCTTCTGTTTGCCGTGTCTCGAGCTCACGCAGGGTTCGGCGGCATGGGCAACGTCGAAGAATCAGGCGGCTCCGGCGGGCTGGGCACCCTCTTCTGGTTTGCGGTCGTTGGTGTGGCCGCCGGCTGGATCTACTCCTTCATCTACAACAACGACCACGACAAAAAGATTGCCGCTGACGGCTGCATGATCGTCGGCGGGCTGGTCGGTGCCTTTGTCGCCCCACTGGTGATTGCCATGCTTCGTTAAAAATAGGAGCACTCCACCCGCGCCAACCCGCCTTGTGCGGGTTTTATTACGCCTCTTTACATCTAAATCAACAGTTGTTAAAAACAGTTGTTGACAACAATATCAACAGTTGTTAAATTATTGCTTCGGACCCGATTTCCGGGTTTTGGAGCAATTAATGGATCAAGTCGACAACGCTGGGCAAACCGCCCGGCCCGGCACACCACAGGCAGCAGGCGTCTCATTCGCTGAAATGGCTGCATGGGCGAACCACCGCGCAGCCCTCGCCCGCTTGGCTGGTCAAGGCCACATCAATACCCGTTTCGAGCGCAAGCCCGGTGAATCCGTCGATGACCACGCCCTGCGCGTGCAGATCGACATGAGCCCGAGGCAGTGGGTATGAGCGCTGCAGCCATCAAAGGCCCGTTCGCCTTGGCCGCCTCACCTGATGCCAGTCCGTTTGGCACAGACGGCGAATACATCGACCTCAATGCTGCCAACCATGGCGGTATAGCGATGCTGGTCTGGCGCGCAGAAGATGACCTTTCCAGCCCTCACCTTGAGGCCTTCGCGCACCACGTCGTCGCAGCACTCAATGCCCATGACGAATTGGTGGCATCGCTCGAACTGCTTGTGGCGCTGAACTTCGATAGTGACCAAACCACGCGCACCGCGATCAGAAGGGCAAGAGCAGTTCTGAGCACGCTCAATATGCCGGCGGAACGGCCACAGCACACCGCTTCCCCGCTCGACGTTCTCAAAGACCCTTCCATGCTGGCACTCGCAGCCAGCATTGGCGCGGGCTTCGATGACCAGTCCCTTGAACAGGGAGAGCCAGCGTGAAGCACCTTGCGCTTTTGATTATCGCCCTGCTTGGGATGTTGGTTGCTTTGTTCGGCGCGTTTAAGGCCTTCAGCATCGGCAACAGAGCAGCAGGCTATTGGGCGCTCAGTTCGTTCCTATGGTCGGCTTCAGCTTTCACAGGCGGTGTGGCATGAACCGCTTCATCGTCCGCATTGCAGGCTACCGCCTGACCGTCACCGCCCCTGACGTGTTTGACGCCATCAACCAGGTGCGCAGCATGTTCCCGTTCCACACCTGCGGATCTGCGAGGCCTGCATGAAACGTTGCAACTGCGCATTCGAAAATGGCCAGCCTTGCCCGACCCCGGCTCTCTGCCTTGCTGCCGGCAATTTGTTTACTGCTGAGGGTGGCCGCCTGTTCGATTCGGCTGTGCATGAGGCACCAGCCCTGCCGCCGGAGCCGCGCAAGCTGGCTTTCGACATCGAGCCTCCACCCGAGCAACTCCCCTTTCTGGAGCGTTACCCCGACCTCCTTTTTCTCGCGAAGTTTTGCGCCTGGCTGATCGCCTTTGGTCTGGTCGCTGGCTTCGTCGTCCGTGCATATCGAAGCATTTAACAAGGCCAACCATGAACACAAAAACCATTGAGGAACGCGTCCGCGCCGTGCTGGCAAAGCAGCACTGCATCACCACTGATGCCGTGCAGTTGACTGCACCGCTGCACAACCCATGCCCTGCAGCCAATGGCGACAGCCTTGATCAGGTCGAAACCATCATGTTTCTCGAAGACGAGTTCGGCATCGAGATTCCTGACTGGGACGCCGACAGCATCAAGACCGTCCAGGGCGCCATCGACTACTGCAGCAGGCCCAACCTGATGCGCAAGCCCGGCCACATCCCCGCCTTCAACTGACCTACCAACCCGAGAACCACCATCATGGAAGAAAACGAAGTCATCACAGCCGAGTCCGGCACCATCGCGCTTCTGAACAAGGGCGAGATTGACATGCAGATCGCCACCGCGCACAAATACCCGCGCAGTGTCGTCAAGTTCCGCAATGAAGTGCTTCAGATGGTCACGCTCAACGAGCAGATCGCTGGAGAGTGCGTCTATGCCTTGCCTCGCAAGGAAAAGGACAAAGAAACAAACCAGTGGGTAACCAAGACCATCGAAGGCCCAAGTGCGCGTTTCGGTGAGATTGTTGCTAACGCATGGGGTAACAACCGTGCAGGTGCGCGCGTGGTCAATGACGAAGGTGATTTTGTGACCGCACAGGGCGTGTTCCACGACCTTGAAAAGAACGCAGCCATCACTTACGAAGTACAGCGTCGCATTGTTGACTCGAAAGGCAACCGCTACAAGGCAGACATGATCGGAGTCACGGCGAATGCAGCGTGCTCCATCGCCTTGCGCAATGCCATCCTCAAAGGGGTCCCGAAAGCTTTCTGGGCAGACATGTACGATGCTGCGCGCCAGTGCATCATGGGCGACATAAAGACGCTGGCGAACCGCCGTTCTGACGCCATCGCCAAGTTTCAGCGCTTCGGCGTCCTGCCCGCTCAAATCTACGAGCGCCTGGATATTGCGGGCATCGAAGACATCACCCTCGAACACCTGGTGTTGTTGCGCGGCCTGATGACGGCGATCCGCGAAGGAGACACCACAGCCGAACAGGCCTTTGCCAAGGATGCAGCTGGCGCGCCGGCACCCGCACCCCGCTCCAAATCCGAAGCAGCCAAGACAGCAGCCACTGCTACACCGTCTGCCGGTGCAGCGGCACCGGCACCGACGCCACCGGCCGAGACAGCCGCGTCCGGTGAAAAAGGCACCACAGGCGACCTGCTGCAAACCGGTGCAGGCCAGGCTGACAAGGGATCCGGCGAACTCAAAAGCCCGACCGAGGCCCAGGTCAAGCACCTGAAGACCAAGATCGCAGCGCTCGAACTGCCTGACACCACGGTTCAGGCCATGCTCCTGCGCCTTGGCGCCACCAGCATCGAAAGCATGACCTTCGAGCAATTCGACGCCGCACGCGCCGAAGTCCTGAAGTTCGAGTAAACCCGTGCTGCACTTCGAACCGTCCACCCACACGTACACCCTTGGCGGTGCCGTGCTGCCCAGCGTGACCCAGATCCTGAAGCCCTTGTATTCATTTCATGGGGTGTCACAGGAAGTGCTCGACGCCAAGGCGGCACTGGGCACAGCCGTGCACCGTGCGTGTGAACTGCTTGACAACGACGACCTTGACCAGGAATCAGAAGAAGGCAAGGCCGGGCTAGAGCCTATCGCCGGCTATCTGGCGGGCTACGTCAAGTTCAAGGCAGAAATGCAGCCCAAGGTGCTTGAAAACGAGCGCCAGCTTCATCACCCCACTCACCTGTACGCCGGCACCATCGACCGCCGCTACAGCATCAAAAACGACCTCTGGGACATCGACCTGAAAAGCACGGTCGCCATGAGCCCGATTGTCGGCCTGCAGACCGCTGCCTACAGCGAAATGTTCAAGGCCAACGGTGCGCGCGGCAGAGCCCGCCGCGGCGCGCTGCAACTGTTTCCAGACGGCAAATACAAGTTGTGGGAGTTCAAGGAACCCAGCGACTTCGCCGTTTTCCTGTCCCTCTTAAACGTTCTCCGCTTCAAAGAAAGGCACTCCCTATGAGCATCGCTGAATTGGTCGCACCCGGCGCCACAAAAACCGACGACGAAAACATCCTGACTCCTGTCAAGGCCCTGACCCTGCCGGACACCATTGCTGCCAACCGCAGCGCCGGCAATGCCGTGCGCATGGCTGACACCATCGTCATCACCTCGCAGGAGGATTTCAGCCTGGCTGCTGAAGAGTTGGCCAGCATTAAAGCCAAGTGGAACAAGCTCGAAGCCCAGCGCACCAGCATCACCGGCCCCATGAACACGGCCCTGAAAGCCATCAATGCGCTGTTCAAGGGCCCGATGGACCTGCTGGCACAGGCTGAAACCACCATCAAGCGGACCATGCTCACGTACAGGGACGAGCAAGACCGCATCGCGGAAGCGGCCCGCCGGGCGGCACAGAAAAAGGCAGACGAAGAAAAGCAGGCCAAGGAAGACGAAGCCCGCCGTATCGAAACAGCGGCAGCGCAAGAGCGCCAGCGCCTTGCCGCAGAAGAAACCGCACGGGTCGAAAAGGCCAACAAGGACCGTGAAGACCTTGAGGCCAAGGCCACTGAAGCGCACCAGTCCGGCGACACCGCAGCGGCTGCCGCCATCGAGCAGCAGATCGACACGATTGTGGAGAACACCGAACTGCAATCCGCGCAGACCCGCGAACAGATTGAACAGGTCACACAGACGGCCACCTCCGCAGCCTCCGCCGTCAAGATGGAAGCAGCCATCATCAGCGCACCTGTAACGCAGGTCGCCCTGGCCAGCGCCAAAGGCGTCAGCAAGACCGTGACATGGGATTACGAGCTCACAGACGCCAAGCAGGTGATCGCCCATGTTGCCGCACACCCTGAACTGTCCAACCTGCTGATGCTCGACACCACCAAGACCCGCGCACTGGTGCGCAGCCTGGGCGAGAACTGCAAGATCCCCGGCCTCCGCGTGTTCCAGAAGTCCGGCCTGTCCTCGCGCAGCTGAACCCTTCCTCGATTTCTTAACCCCGAAAGCAACTATGGCAAAAGCCTTTGCGGTCATGCTGAATGACCTGAATGACGGAAGCACCCATGCAGCCATGACGGCTGATTTTGCGGAACTGCTGAAGTCGGTCCAGAACATGGGCCGTGCTGGCTCCATGACTCTGAAGATCAAGGTGGCCCCGGCCACCAAGAGCGGCGGCTGCCAGGTGGACAAGATCACCATCACCGCCGAACGCAAGCTCGAACTGCCCAAGCCCGAGCAACCCAGCGATTTCTTCTGGCTCACCGATGACGGTGAAACCAGCCGAAGCCACCCCCGCCAGCAGAGCCTCGAGCTCCGCGAAGTGGGCAACACCAGCGGCCTTACCTCCGCCAACCTCAAGACTGCGCAATAAATCATGGAAAACGATAAAACCATCGTCAAGGGCGAATGCTGCGCCCTGGTCGCAACCCTTCAAGCCGCCGCGCTGGAGCCGCGCAAGCTCGACGCCGCCACCTTCCTCATGATGCCGCCCGGCTACCGTGAGGTTGACATCACCGACAAGATTGAAGCCGCCGCCCCCGCGCCGTATCGCAAGACCGGTTCAGTGCAGGTTGCCAGCGTGCCCAGCCTGGTGCAGTACCTGAAGGATCAGGCCAAGATAGCCGAGGCCTACGTTTACGCTGATCTGGAAGCGCGCACCATCACAGGCGTGCTCAATGACCAGCGCGCGGCCGGTACCGGCTGGCGTGACCACCGCGTGACCTTCAAGGCAGAACACACACCCGAGTGGCGCCTGTGGACCGAGCACAACAAGAGGCCGTTCAAGCAGGCAGAGTTTGCCGAGTTCATTGAAGACAACATTGCAGACCTGTCCGGTGAAGAAGGCACAAAGCTGCTGGAAGTGGCTACCACCATAGCCGCCAAAACGGGCATCACCTTCGCTTCGGCCAAGCGCCTGCAGGACGGCCAGACCCAGTTGACCTACAACGAAGTCATCGACGCCACTGCCGGCGCCCAAGGCGAATTGAAGATTCCGCAAACCTTCAAGCTTGGTGTGCGCATCTTCAAAAACGGCGAGGCTTATGCCATCACCGCCCGCCTGAAGTACCGAATTGGCAGCGGCCAGGTGATGTTTTTCTACGAACTGGAGCGCCCTGAACGTGCCGTTGAAGACGCTTTCAACGGTTACGTGGAAACCGTGCGCACTGACAGCACATACACCGTCCTGCTGGGCAAAGCCTAAGCATCACCTGCACCGCGACGCGCAGGGGCGCGCGCGGTCCTCCAAACAAAACATTTGAGGTCCACCATGGGCACAAGAAGAAATCCCGGTAAGTACGACTGCTACCACGCAGCACACCCCAATGAACCCATGTTCATCCTGCTGGGCCGTGACCGCTTCGGCGCATCACTGGTGCGCTATTGGGTCGCCGCACGCAACGCCTTGAGCGGTGGATCCCGCCAGGAAACCGAAAAGCTGCTGGACGCCTCTGTGTGCTCCAGCGACATGAAAAAGTGGTGCGAAGAGAAAAAGGGACGGTCGCTCGATGTTCTCGAATGGCTGCCGTTCGACATCCTCGCGCAGGAACTGACCCGCCGCGGCATCCCCCTGCCCGTTGTCATGGGTGTGCCTGTCAAGCGCGACGAAGAAGGCCACTGGTCACACCCGCATTTCCCCTTTGGTGCCGCACAGGATGAAATGTCGCTCGAACCCGTGGGTGTCGGCTTGGGCCTTGAAATGGCCGGCATCTGCATGTCGGATACCGACCTCCCGCAGGAAATCCACGAAGCCGCCGGGGAAGGCAACTGCAGCGCATGGGAACCCCAGCCGCCCGAAGGCGAAGGCTGGTTTCTGGTGACGATCCACGAAACCGAAGACGGCCCTGCCGCCCTGTGGGCCAGGCAGGACACCTCCCGGCTCTGGTCGGTCCACATCGAAGGTCCGGACGACATTCAGGCCGCGCCCAGCTACAACGCCGCAGTCAAAGCCGCCGAGAACCTGAACAAGTGGTGGTCGTCAACCCGGATGCCAACGACGCCGCCAATCAAGGCAGTAGTCGAACTGTGGCCCTTCAGCCTCGAAGAACACGCCGACGACCTGACCAACTGGGCAGAGTTCTCCGGCGCCACCCCTGTGCAACAAGTGGAGCAAAGCAATGTCTGAAAAAACGAAATCCCCGACCGTGCCCGTGATCAGCATGAAGCCCGTCAAGTCGTCAAACATCAGCCACACCGGTTATGACGCCGCCAGCAAAACACTGGCAGTCACCTTCAGCAGCGGTGCGACCTACCACTACCCAGACGTGGGGCCGGACGTGTTCGAAAAGATGGGCAAGGCCAAGTCTGTGGGCGGTTTCTTCGCCAGCGACATCCGCAACAAGTTCACCGGCACCAAACAGCCGGCGGCAAAGAAATAAACCAGTTTTCAGGGCACGCATCCGGGCAACCGGCTCTGCACCCCGGCGCGCTTCTCCTCCTCCCTCCCTCCCTCGTTCGCGCCGGGTGCCCTCTTTTATTTAACCAAGAAGCAAGATGCTCAAGTCTCAGTTGATCAACGCAGTTGACCTGTTCGCCGGTATGGGCGGGTTTTCCACTGGCGCGGAGTTGGCAGATTGCAATGTCCTGTGGGCGGGCAATCACTGGCCTGCCGCAGTGGCCATCCATACGGCCAATCACCCGAACACCATCCACGCCTGCCAAGACCTTCAGCAGCAGAACTGGGCTGAAGTCCCAGGCCACGACATTCTCTTGGCCTCACCCGCATGTCAAGGGCACAGCCCGGCACGCGGCAAAGAAAAGCCGCATCACGACGCGCTGCGCTCAACAGCATGGGCAGTCGTGTCGGCTGCTGAATGCCACCGGCCATACGCCATCGTGGTGGAGAACGTCAAAGAGTTCGCCACAAAGTGGGTGCTGTACCCCGCCTGGTGCGCGGCGATGCAGGCCTTGGGTTATGCAATCGCCCCTCACCTGGTCGACGCGGCCGATCACGGCGTGGCACAAAACCGGCTACGGCTGTTTCTGGTGCTCACCCGCAGCAAGCATCCCATCGAGCTTGATGTACCAAAGCAGCCACACCTGCCGGCCAGAGGTGTCATCAACTTTGATGCCGGTGACTGGGCATTGATTACCGACAAGGTGGAAGCCACGCAAGCCCGAGTTGCCCGCGGGCGGAGCGAGTTCGGCCAGCAATTTGTAATGCCCTATTACGGCGGTGGATCCGGCCTGACGGGTCGCAGTCTTGACCGGCCAATAGGCACCATCACCACGAAAAACCGCTGGGGTGTGGTCAATGGCAAATACATGCGCATGCTGCTGGCGCCCGAAACCCGAGACTTCATGGGGTTTGACAGGTCCACCGTCCTGCCGGACGGCATCACAGAGGCCACCTTCATGCTGGGCAACGGCGTTGTGCCATGGGTCGCCCGCGACTACATCAATGCAATTCGGAGGGCAGCATGAGCTTACGGCGGCAGCACTCCCCTTGGATCCTCTGCGGCCTCCCTGGCCGAGTCTTTGATGTCCGCCAAGGCTCTCTCTGCGACTTCCTCAATGTCACGGGTGCGGTCCGCCCACACCTCGCTGATTCGGGCTCCGCTGCCGGCGGTATTCACGACCGTCGTGATTTCTCTGATTGCCCAAAGCATGTTGCGGACACCAACCCCGACGCCGACAAGCTCAACGTCACTGACGTTGATCGCATCAAGCTCAAGCTTGGCACGTTCGATGCCAGTCAGATCAGTAATGGGTGTTCCCGGCTCGTTGACCAAGGGGTAAATCTGCAAGGCCACAAAGCGCAACTGTCTCCGCGCGTGCATGGCAATTCCGGTGATCGCGTTGTGCCTGCGCAGAGCTTTGTTCAACTCCAATTCGACTGCCAATTTTTGAGCACTCCTGTGCTGCTGGCTGGCAATGCGAGTGGCAGCAACGATGGCGCCGACCGAGCCAAAAGCCTGTACCCAACTTGCCCACTCAGGGCTCGTAAGGCACAGGAACTGCACAGTAAAAAGGCAATATTCAGGCGGGTTCATAGGTCAATCCACATCAAGGTCAAATTCGGTCTGCACCTGGCGAATGATGCGGGCAATGTCCGCCCGGTAAGCATCCTTGCTGCGCAGCTGGGGCACGGTCCAGTTACCGCCGGTACCGCCCGGCGCCCACACCACGCCGCCCAGGTCCACATCAGTGACTTGGCCAGCCAGTTCCGGGATGGCGTCAATGCGCTCCCGAATCAGGGCCTGAAGCTGCTTACCGGTGCGGGCGGGTTTGGGCAACCGTCAGCCCTCGATGTCGAAATCAGCAGCCAGAATTTTCTCGAGCTCAACGACCCGGTGTGCCGGCGCATTGCCGGAAACATCGTAGTGCGCACTCCCCGTGATGCCCAGTTGGCCAGCGGCCGGCGGCACCACGGACATTTCCCACGTGAAGTAGTCCTGCTGCTTCAAAAGCGCCGCCAGTTTCTGCCTGAAATCGTGCGCGGTGATCGTCTGCTTTGCCACGTCTCTTCCCCTTTGTTGAAAGCCACAGTATGAGCGAAAACAGCCCTATCGAGTGGACGCGCCACACGTTCAACACCCACTGGGGATGCAACAAAGTAAGCCCAGGCTGTGACAACTGCTACGCCCAAACGCTGGCTGCCCGTTTCGGCTACGGCTGGGGTGATGGCGCTGCAAAGCGTGAGTTCGCACCCAGTCACTGGAATGACCTGCTGGTGTGGGACCGCAAGGCGGCAGCTGCTGGCGAACGCCACCGTGTGTTCACCAACAGCATGTCTGACTTCTTCGACAAGTTGGCACCGGCAGGCGTGCGCGAGTTGCACTACAGCTACATCGAACGCACCCCGAATCTTGAGCACTTGCTGCTGACAAAGCGCATTGGCAACGTGCGCGGCATGGTGCCCGCTGCCTGGCTGGAGCCCGGCGGCTGGCCCAAGAACGTGCGCATTGGCATCAGCCTGGTGGACCAGAAGGAAGCGAACCGCGACGTCCACAAGTTGCTGGCTCTGAACTGCCCGAACTTTTTGAGCATTGAGCCACAGCTTGGGCCGATTGACCTCCGATTTTGCGAGTATCACACCACGGGCAATGAAGGCGACGGAAACCGCTGGTCACTGAACCTTGATGCCCTTTCTGGATTCCGCGCAACCAGCATGTGCAGCGGCGTCCACGGCAAGAAGATCGACTGGGTAATAGCTGGCGGTGAAAGCGGCCACAAAGCGCGGCCTGCACATCCTGATTGGTTCCGCAGCCTGCGCGATCAATGCGCTGACGCATACACACCGTTCCTCTTCAAGCAATGGGGCGAGTGGAACCCCGGCAATATTCAGGCGGCAAGCGGTGCGCCCGCGGTCTGCATTCAAAAGTCAGGCGCCACCCGTCCATGGCCACCGGCGTTCGACCCGGCGAGTGGCAGCTGGTGCATGCACAAGGTCGGCAAGAAAGCCGCCGGCCGCCTGTTGGATGGTGTTGAACACAACGGATTCCCAGCATGACAGCCCTACACCCTGTCACCTGCCCGTATTGCCAGCAGCCCGCCGTGCTGGTCGGCGGCGATGTGATGTACCCACACCGGCCTGACCTGGCTGACAAAAAATTCTGGAACTGCGCGCCCTGCAAGGCATTCGTCGGCTGCCACCCTGCCCAAACCGCCACCCAGAACGGCGTAGGCGATGGCACTGTCCCCATGGGCAGGCTGGCCAATGCCGAACTCCGCAGGGCCAAACAGGCCGCACACGCTGCCTTTGATCCGCTCTGGAAGTCCGGCGCAATGCACCGCAAGGCCGCCTACAAATGGCTGTCCAAAGCGCTGGGCCTGACCAGCCAGCAAACCCACATCGGCATGTTCGACGTCGCCCAGTGCGTGGCTGTCGTAGCTGCCGTGAAAGCGAGGCAGGCATGACATTCGGTGATTTCCTGTTTTTCGCCCTGATGGTGGCCATCGTGTTTGTCCTCAAGGGCGACCCCAGTCTGTGGGATGTGTGGCACGCGCAACTTCTGAAGGGGTGCAAGTAATGCCCAACGCATTTGATGATGCCCGCGCGGCCGTGGTCCAGGCCAAGTTTCAGATTGAGGCTGTTGACGCGGTGGCTTTCAACATGGCCGACCTCCTGCAGGGCAGGCTCCGGTCCGTGAACGGTCGGCACAACAACCGCCATTGCGGCAGCACCGTGCTAGCCACCCTGAAGCGAGAACTTCAAGACTTTGACGCCCGCACCGGGCAGTGGAAGAAAACGAAATGACAGAGCGCATCACATGGGAATCAAAAGCGTCCATGCTCCAGCGCGGCAAAGTCCTGATGGAGCGCTTCTGCGCCGCCAACAGTATGCCGATCCCTTCCGTCACCGAAGCACCGCCCGAAAACTGGGAATTCGGTGTCTGCGCCTACTACAGGCAGAACGTGACCACCATCTCGGTCAAGCACTGCGCCAACATCGGATTCGCAGGCATGTCGTGGTCATTCCCTGGGCATTCGGTTGACCGCACTCCCTACGGTGTCATCGCGCACGAGCTAGGCCACCATTCCGACATGCTCAAGAGCACGAAGGTCGGACGGTACTACGGCAATTTCAGCATCGAGATGCGTGAGCGCACCGGCCATGAGATGCCGCTGACCTCCTACTGCCCGAACGACGCCGAGTGGTTCGCCGAGATGTTCCGCCTCTTCGTGACGAACCCTGACCTGCTGCGCAACCTGCGCCCGCGAACGCATGCCGACATGCTGCAGCACTTCAAGCCGGTGTTTGTGGACACATGGCGCGAGCGCCTTGCCGGAGCGCCAGAGCGGACCATCCTGTCAATCGAACGCAAGCTGACACCAAAGCCCGCGTCAAAACCGCGCGCGCGCAAGCAGGCGCAGGAGACGCTTCTGCCACTGATGGAGGCACCGAAATGAAAGAACGCGGCATCCCTTTCAGCGCGCCCATGGTCAGGGCGGTGATCAACGGCACCAAAACACAGACACGGCGTGTCATCAAGGACTGCTGGGGCGTGAATGACGGCGTTCCATGGAAGTCTGCGCCAACCGGGCACACGGGCGTTACAGGGGTAAAAGACATCCCCTGTCCGCACGGCAAGCCCGGTGATCGGCTTTGGGTGCGGGAACATTACCGTGTATCCAACAAGCACGACAGCATTCCCCCGCGAGACATCCCTGCCCGCAGTTGCACTGTGTTTTTTGAAGCTGGCGGTTCACTCGCCAATCAGGCAAATGGACGCTGGGAGGTTGACAACGACTTCAGCGCAAAGGATGCAGGCGACTGGGTAGGGAAGTTCCGGCCGGGAATGTTTATGCCGCGCTGGGCAAGCCGCATCACTCTGGACCTGACAGGTGTGCGTGTTGAGCGTCTCAATGACATCAGCGAAGCCGATGCGCGCGCGGAAGGCATCTTCAGCTTTGAGCATTTCTGGCGCGACACCGAATACCCGCTGGCCAATGTTGCCTACATGCCGATGCCTGGCTGGGACACCAAGTATTCAAGTGCAGTGGCCGCCTACGAGGCACTCTGGGAACACATCAACGGCCCCCGCAGCTGGTCAGCAAACCCATGGGTCTGGGTAGAGGAATTCAAACCAATTTCAAAGGAGCAACCATGAACACGAACGAAATGCAGGTCGAAGAGCCCAGTGAACTCGACATCGAGACGCAATTTAACCGCGTTGATGCTGCCCTGGACCGGATTCTGGGACCGCGAAACTTCCTATTGGGCGTACCTCCCCCACCAGGTCAAACCGAAAACACCATTACGGCCATCCTCGATGACGTGCGCAAGTTCGGTGAACTCGCCACCAAGGCGGCGGATCTGGAAGCACAGCCAGATGACGACCTCCGGGCGGCTGAAGCGCTGCGCCTTCTAGAAGCACGGTTGTGGCTAGTGCTGGGGGCCAAACCGCAAGTTGACCTGGTGCCCTGCGCCAACTGCAATACAGCTGGGCTGATCATGGAGTTGACAGAAGCCGGCGGGATTCGTCGTACCTGCCCTGCCTGCAATGGGCTTGGCAAGCACCAGATCAACCCAGCCGCCCCTCTCCCAGCCACCGTTGAACCAGGCCAGCCCGAAGAAGTGAAGGTTTACGGAACCCAGCAGATGGCCTGCTATCCGGAAAAGTGCCCTATCACACGGCGACCGTTTTTTATGGTGATTGACCATCCGACCATGGGCGCGGTCCCCACTTACGGCGGTCCATACGACAGCTACACCATCCCAGTGATGCAGGGCGAGTCTGACCAACAAATGCACCAGCGGGAACTGGATGTAGAGCATTTCGACCATGACAGGGGTCACTGGGTGGAAACGGAAACAATCCCGCTGCGAGTCATCCATGATGACTTTTTGCCTGATGACGAGCCTCCCACGGTGCCGTTTCTCGCCAAGAAGCACACTGGCATGCGTGTCGACTACAACGGTCTGCTGGGGCAATGCCAGCGCGCCCTTGCGCACGGCCATTCTGCGAACGCTGAAATGCTTCGCCAGCTTCAGGGCCACCTGAAAGAACTGGGTCAGCGCTGGTACGTGGGCGACGTAGCCGTTGTTGACGAAATCCTTCAGCTGTATTGCATCGAGAAAGACGCACGCGATGCAATCGCCACCCAGCCAGCGGTACCGGAAGAACTGTCGCGCGCGATGGAAGGCCCGCGCGGTGCGCCAATCGCCCGGCCGGAACACGTCTCCCAGCCATGAGCGATGCCTCGCAGAAGGACCAAGAGGCATTGCGCGCCGCTTACGCTGTGCTTTCCAAGTCGCCGCACACCCGCGACTTCCTGCCGCTTCATTGGATGTTCGCCGGTCACAGCATCGCATTGGAGCAAGCCGAAGGACGGATGCCCAGCAACTTCGTTCCAGGGCGGATGCGTTGTGCCAAGTGCGAGTTCGGCCTGACCAAAACCGTCCTGTGCATGGCTGATGGCGGGATGTACGCCGCCAAGCATGAATCGGAGCCATGCCCGAACGGCTGCGGCCCTCTGGAGGCTGTGACATGGGAACAGGAAGCCCGGGACGGCTGGAAGTCCTGCGAGAGCATGTTCGAACGCATGAAAGCTGCTGAAGATGAACTGGCAAAACTGAAAGGCACCCAATGAACACACCCACGTCCGCCAGCGATGCAGAAATCATTGCCGTGGCCTCCCAGTACAACCGCCAGCTTGATCGGCCTTTGCCTGTCGTCATGGTGCCACTCAACACCATCGCCCCGTACCAGCCCGACACGGCAGAGGTCACATACCAGCCTCGCGGCGGCGTGGCGGTACGCCGCTTTAAGGAAGTTTCGCCATGCTCGACGCCGACCTGACAGACGCTGAAATTGAAAATATCTGCCGCGGGTTGAAACAAAACGCGGCCAAGGTGCGGTTTTTGCGCAACATGAACCTCACGGTCCGGGTAGCCGCTGACGGCCGCCCGCTGGTCAACCGTAAGCATTACGATGGCCTGAAAGCCGAACCCGACAAATCACCCTCCACCGAACCAGCCTGGACCATACCCGCATGAGCCGACCCCGCGACCGCGCCAGTGCTGAAGGCCTCCTGCCACGGATGGAGGCCATGCCGCGCAAGAGCGGCTACACGTATCGCTATCACCCAGTGGGCGCCAAGCCGATCAACCTGGGCCACGACAAAGGCCAAGCCCTGCAAAAGGTGCTGGACCTCACGGGCCGAAACGACGACAAAGGCACGATCAACGAGCTCTGGCGCCTGTATCAGGAAACCCCGGCTTGGAAGGATCTATCCCAAGCCAGCAGGGACGACTACACCCAGTGCAGCACACCATTGCTCAAAATCTTCGGGAAAATCGCTCCTGGGGCCGTTAAACCGGCCCACTGCGCCAGATATTTGCGTGTGGAGCGTGCTGTAGCGCCTGTACGGGCCAACCGGGAAATGGCCTTGTTGTCCAATTTGATGAATGTGGGCATCGAGCGGGGTGAAATCGACGTCAACCCCTGCATTCAAGTCCGGCGCAACAAAGAGCGCCCACGCAAGAAGGCACCGATCCCCGAAGTGCTGGCCAAATTCCTTGAATGGGCGTGGAAACAGAAGGGGCAAGGCCGTGTCTTGGCCGGCATGGCCGAATTCGCCTCACTGGCGGGCAACCGCGGGGTTGAATTCCGGGAAATGACGTGGCCGCAGGTGGGTGATGTGGTCACGCGCCTGATCCGCGCGAAACAGCGCGGCGGCGAGACTGAACAGGTGGTCGAAGAGGTTGAAATGAGTGGGTTGTTGCTGGACCTGATGGACCGCATTCGTGCCGGCGCTGAAGAAACCCGCATCGGCCCAGTGTTCCCCAACTCTGAAGGCAACCCCTACACCGCGCAGGCCTTCAAGCTGGGATTCGCCAGGCTGAAGAAAAAAGCCCGGCTGGAGGGTGCCTTGACCGTCGAAACGAACTTCACGTTCCATGACCTCCGGGCCTATTTTGTGACCCAGTTCAAGAAAAAGCACAACAAATTGCCGGAACTCCATGCGGATCCGGCCACCACGGCCAGGGTGTACGACAGTTCCCGGGTGGTCAACCGGGAATCCCTTTAATTCCAGATTCTGGAATTTCCGGCTATATAAACGTACAGTGCGCTATGAAAATGAGAGCGCCCTGACTAAGCAGGGCGCGGCATTTGGTGGGGTGGCTGATGGGGCTCGAACCCACGACAACAGGAATCACAATCCTGGACTCTACCAACTGAGCTACAGCCACCGCAAGCGTGAAATTATAACGGCTAGTTCTGCATCACCAGCTTGCACAGCGAAATTTACTGGGTCACGGTTTCCGCTGGCGAGGGCACTGGCTTGGTGACGCGGATTTCTGTCTTGAAGCGCTCCTTCAACACGTTGTAATAGGCAAGACTCTCGGCGGCAGTCCACCACTGGGCATACTGCTCCTGCTCCTGTTTCAACTGCGGGCCCAGCGCCGGGTCTCGCGGCAACACCCTGATCAGTTTCACGATGGCATAACCCTGGGCACCAAGGTCAACGCCGGTCAAAACAGGCAGCGTACTGGCATCGGTCTTCAGCGCAGCCTCGACGATCCTTGCAGGCAGCTTTTGTGTCTGGTCACGTGCGACGGTCATCGCAGGCAACAGTGTGGCTGTATCCGGAGCGGCCTTCCAGGCGGCGAGCTTGGCCATGCCATCCTTGCGTGCTTCTTCTGCGCCGCGGCTCGCGACCAGGCGCTGGCGGACCTGATCCTTCACCTCAGCCAACGGGCGCGTGCGGGCTGGTGTGTACTGGACGATGCGGCCTGAAATCAGCTGATTGGAGGCAACCTCAATCGCTTCCGTGTTGCGTTTCTTCTCGATCGCGTCGGGAGAGAAGATTGCATTGAGGAATTTCGCATTGGCGAGCGGACCTGTTGCATCAGCCTGCGGCTTGCGCGTGACTCCTGCGGCGGTTTTCACCTCCAGTTTGAGACGGTCGGCAATCGGCTTGAGGCTATCAGCCTGCTCATACACACCGTTGGTAAATGACTCGGCGGTCTCGGAAAATTTCTTCTGGGCCTGCTGCTTCTTCACATCGGCCTCGAGTTCAGGCTTCATCTCTTCAAAACTGCGCTGCTTGGGCGCCTTGATGTCGGTCAATTTGATGATGTGGAATCCGAAGTCGGATTCGACGACATCGCTGATGTCGCCCTTTTTCATCGCAAAGGCAGCGTCGGAAAAAGGTTTGACCATCGCCTCGCGTGCGAAAAAATCAAGATCACCGCCGGTGGGCGCGGAACCAGGATCCTGCGAGTTCTTGCGCGCCAGGTCAGCAAATGACTCGGGAGCCTTTTTTACCTGTGCCAGCAACTCGGCAGCTTTGGCCTTTGCTTTTTGCCGGTCCGCTTCAGGCGCACTTTTCGGCGAGGCAATCAGGATGTGGCTGGCGCGCCGCTCTTCAATGCCGCTCAGGCGTGCCGCATTCTGTTCGAAATAGGCCTTGAGGTCGGCATCGCTGACTGTGACGTCCTTCTTGAGGGTCTCCACATCGAGGATCACGTACTCGATGTTGGCCTGTTCCGGTGCCTGGAACAGGTTTTCGTTGGCCTTGTAGTACTGCTCGAGTTCTGCATCGGTGGGCGACAGTTTGGCTGCGTATTCAGTGGCGGCAAAACTGGCGATCTGTATCTCGCGCTTTTCAAAGTAGGCATTGAGCGCCGTCTCCGCCACACCCCGCGGCGCAAACCCGCTGCCTGCCACGCCCATCAGTACCTGGCGGGTCGACAACTCGGTCCGCACGTTGGCCTCAAACATCTCGGGGCTCATGCCCTGGGAACCGAGCATGGTGCGGTAGCGGTCCATGTCGAGCGTACCGTCCGGGCGGCGCAATGCTGCAATGTCGGGGTTCTCCTGCAGGTCGCGCGCCAGGCGCTGGTCGCTTGTTCCAAGGCGTGCCTTGCCGGCCGCAGCCAACAGCACACGGTCACGAACCAGGCGTTCCAGCGTTGCATAGCGGGCCTCGGGGGAGTCGAGTAGCTTCGGGTCCAGGGACGGCATGGTCGCACGCATGCGCTCCACTTCCCGCAGGTGCGCACGGTCCCATTCCGTTTGCGTGATTTCCTGGCCGTCAACCTTGGCGACCACGGCGGCCTTGTCTTTTGACTGGCTATAGCCATCGAGGCCGAACAGGATAAAGGACGGAACAATCAGCAAAAACAGCAAGCCCATCGTGACCTTGGTGTGCTTGCGAATGAAATCAAACATCTCGAACTTCCTGTGCGGCCTGTACGGCCAAAAGACAAAAGGACAACTGAGTACCACCTGCAAAAAGCAGGCGGCGAAACTTTCGAAGGCCCCAATAAAAAAGGCGAACCGTTGTTCGCCTTCTTCCTGATTATCCGGGCCTGTGGTGGGTGCTGACGGGCTCGAACCGCCGACCTACGCCGTGTAAGGGCGCTGCTCTACCAACTGAGCTAAGCACCCCACAAACCTTAAACCATGCCTGTCAGTTCAAAGCATCCTTGAGTGCTTTGCCCGGACGGAACTTGGGAACCTTGGCAGCCTTGATTTTAATCGCATCGCCGGTGCGCGGATTACGGCCGGTGCGAGCGGCGCGTTTACCGACTGCGAAAGTGCCAAAACCTACGAGAGACACGGTGTTTCCTTTTTTCAGCGATGCCTTGACGGCGCCTATGGTCGCTTCCAGCGCGCGGGTTGCAGCGGCTTTGGAAATGTCTGCGTTTTTTGCAATGTGCTCGATAAGTTCTGTCTTGTTCACAAGGGACCCCTCGTTAGTGAAAGTTAATCTGGTTTGTCTCTACAGCACTCCCGGGACATCACCAGGAATGTCAGCGCGAGGCGGCGTACGCAGGTTGACTGCTGCCTTTCATTAAAGCCACGGAGTTTCAGCGTGTCAATACGGCAGAAGTTTTTTACAACGTGCGGAGGCGGATTCTAGTCCCTTTTCTCACTGTTTACCCAGGCAGATTATTTTCACACTTTGTAATATTTTTCCTTGACATTGAGCACTCATTCAAGGGCGTCAGCGATCGCTTTACCCACATCGGATGTGGATGCCCGCCCCCCGAGGTCCGCAGTGCGGGGTGCACCGCTCTGCGGGGACAGCACCTTTTCTACCGCAGCGAGAACCGCATCGTGCGCGTCCTTGTGGCCGAGGAACTCCAGCATCATCGCGCCACACCATATCTGCCCAATCGGGTTGGCAATGTTTCGCCCCGCAATATCGGGTGCAGAACCGTGCACCGGCTCGAACAACGAGGGGAACTTGCGCTCGGGGTTCAGGTTGGCGCTTGGTGCAATGCCTATCGTGCCGGTGCAGGCCGGGCCGAGATCACTGAGGATGTCTCCGAAAAGGTTGCTGGCAACCACCACGTCGAAGAAGTCGGGGCGCTGGACAAAATGCGCCGTGAGAATATCGATATGGAATTTGTCGAGCGTAATGCCAGGGTAGCCTTTCGCCATTTCGGCCACGCGCTCGTCCCAATAAGGCATTGAAATGGAAATGCCGTTCGATTTGGTCGCACTGGTCAGGTGTTTTTTTGGCCTGGACTGCGCCAGCTCGAAAGCAAACTTCAGCACGCGGTCAACACCGATGCGCGTAAACACGGATTCCTGCAACACAAATTCGCGCTCGGTTCCCGGGAAGGCCTTGCCGCCTATGCTGGAGTATTCCCCTTCGGTATTTTCGCGAACAATATAAAAATCTATCTCGCCCGGCAGGCGTGGGCTGCCGTCTTTGCGCACCACGGGCGCGATGATCCCGGGCATCAAACGCGCCGGACGCAGGTTGATGTACTGGTCGAACTCACGGCGAAATAGCAGCAACGAACCCCACAGCGACACATGGTCGGCGATTTTGTCGGGCCACCCTACTGCCCCAAAATAAACCGCGTCGTGGCCGCCTATCTGGTCTTTCCAGTCATCGGGCAGCATCTTTCCATGCTTCTCGAAATAGTCCCAGCTTGAGAAATCAAAATGATCGAAGTGCAGGTCCAGTCCGAACTTCCGCGCTGCGGCGTCCATCACACGTATGCCTTCAGGCATCACTTCCTTGCCGATACCGTCGCCGGCGATGACTGCAATCCTTTTTTTACCCTGGCTCATGATGTTTCCTTCTCGTTGCGATTGATGACAGCACGCCCTGAACGGCGTGAAATGGATGACCAATATTTAAGTTCCTGTTCAGCGACTGAAAAACTCCAGCGCCTCGGTGAGCAGCAATTGCGGTGCTTCTTCTGCAATGTAGTGGCCGCACGGCAAGCTCTGGCCCGAAGCCAATGCTGCGCGCTGATTCCATAACGACATCACGTCAAAACATTTGCCGACAGCGCCATGCTCACCCCACAAAACACGCAGCGGCTGCTGCATTTTTGTGCCGGCCGCAACGTCTGCCCTGTCGTGTTCAAGGTCAATGCCAGCCGATGCGCGGTAGTCCTCGCAAATGGCGTGGGCAGTGCCGGGCAGGCGTATGCAGCGCTCATACTCGGCAAGGGCCTGCGGGGCAAATGCATCCATGCCGGCATGTCGCTTGCCCATCACGCTGTGCAGGTAGCGCACCGGATCTGATTCAATCAAGGCTTCAGGCAGCGGCGGCGGTTGAATCAGGAAAAACCAGTGCCAGTAGGCTGTCGCAAACGCTTCGCTGGTGGCGGCATACATCTCCAGTGTGGGCGCGATGTCGAGCACCATCAGACGTTCGACAGCCTTCGGGCAATCGACCGCCAAACGGTGCGCGACCCGTGCACCGCGGTCATGAGCCAACACCTGAAACCGGTCAAAGCCGTGGTGCTGCATCACGGCAATGACATCCCTTGCCATCTCGCGCTTTGAATAAGCCAGGTGAGGAACCCCTACCCCCACTTCACTTTCCGCGATCCTGATCGAATCCCCATAACCACGCAGGTCCATCAGCACGACACTGAATCCAGCAGCCGCAAGCCCTGGAGCAACAAGATGCCACATCGCATGGGTTTGCGGATGCCCATGCAGCAAAAGCATGGGTGGGCCGTCGCCCGCACGAAGCGTATGCAGAGGACCTGCAGGACCTGCCACCGTCGCGATGGAAAAGCCTTCAAACAATTGCAATTGCATCCCCTCCCGCAGGAAGGCGATTGCTGGATTCACGGGATTTGTACATGGCCTCAATGATGCCCATTTGAAACGCCCGATTCAATGAATAATCAGGCCATTGATTATTTCCAGAAAGGAAATTATGGAAAGAAGTGACCTGGAGCTTGTACTGGCCATTCGCGATCAGGGCAGCATGGCTGCAGCAGCCTCAAGCCTCGACATCGCTGCGCCTGCCGTCACCAAACGCCTGGCTGCACTGGAATCACGGCTTGGCCAGAAACTGTTCCAGCGGACGACCCGGCGAGTCAGCCCGACCGCCGAAGGCGAAACCCTGTGTGAACATGCGCGCGAGTTGCTGCAGGGTTTCTCGGCACTGGAAGCCGAACTCCAGGAGCGTAAATCCCACCCCACCGGGCTGATAAGGCTGGTCGCCACATTCGGGTTTGGCCGCCTGTGGCTGGGTCCTGCACTGGCAGACTTCCAGAAACTCCACCCAAGCGTGGACATACAGCTGCAACTGACCGAACAATTGCCCGATCTCGCAACAGAAGGCTTTGACGGTGCGATCTGGCTGTGGTCAGTCAACAGCCACCAGGCTGCCGAATGGGTTTCGCGCCGGCTGGCCCGTAACCAGCGGGTGATGGCGGCGTCACCCGCCTACATCCGGGAGCACGGTAAGCCTGAAGACCTGGAGGCCTTGCAAAACCATGCCTGCCTGATAGCCCGCGAAAACGGCAGCCCCGTCTCGAGGCGTTTTGATATCTGGCAACTTCACAGGGAGCGGTTAAAAACGCCGGAGCGCATCAGGGTCAGCGGTGCGCTTGCCAGCAACTCCGGTGAACTGGTGCGCGACTGGTGCCTGCAAGGCCACGGCATCATGCTCCGGAGCCTGTGGGACATTGCACCGCAACTGGCCTCGGGCGAGTTGGTGCGCGTGCTCCCGTCCTGGTCCATGCCGGACGCAGACATTCACTGGCTGGCGCCGTATCGCAATGACCATCCGCGCCGCATACGCCTGCTGATTGACTTCCTGACTGCGAGGTTTGCCGGGGAACCGTGGAGAAAAACAGTTGCCGGGATCAGGCAGCCAATCAGGCGGAAGGCTTAGGACCAGCGACACGCACGACCATTGCCACACCTATTGCTGTCAGCACGGTACCAATGATGGTCGCGGTGGTGATCAGTTCGCCAAACAGCAGCCATGCCATCGCGGCCGTGACCGGTGGAACAAGATACAAAAGACTGGTAACCGCCGTTGCGGCACCGCGCTGTATCAACAGGTAGAGCAGCGAGCTGCCGCCCAGCGTCAGCACCAGCACAGACCAGGCCATCGCTCCGATGAAATGGGGGTTCCAGTTGACGGCTTCGGACTCAAGCAAGGTAAACGGCAAGGTCATCAGCAACGCCGCACCCAGCTGTATGAGGTTGGCAGTCCGGACATCTGTAGGTTGAACAAAGCGTTTTTGATAGAGCGTGCCGGCCGTGATGCTGAACAATGCAACCAGCGTAGCCGCCAATGTCAACAACGTGACTTCATGCCCCGTTCCGAATTTACGCGAGACCACCAGCACCAGGCCGCCCAGGCCAAGTGCCAGGCCCGTCCATTGCCGGGGCGTTACTTTCTGTTCGCTGTCCGCTGCGGCCCCGGATGAGACCCAGGAAATCCACAGGGCGGTCAGCACAGGTTGCAAACCGACTATCAGGGCGGCCAGACCGGAACCCATGCCACCCTTCACGGCAATCCAGACGCCGCCAAGGTAACCCGCATGCATCAGTACACCAGTGACTGCCAGATGCAGCCATTGCTGCCGCGCTTGCGGCCATATGGCACGTGCGGCCCTGATCCAGACAAGGAAACAGATGATGGACAGAAAGTAGCGGATCGACAGGAAGGTCAGCGGCGGCGCATACGGCAAGCCGTATTTGGCGACGATAAAGCCCGTGCTCCAGATCAGCACAAAGACCGCAGGCATGGCCCGGATCAGGGCATTTTCAGACAGCTTGGCGCTCACGAAGACGGACTTATGCTTTCCCGCGTAGTGGCTTATTTGGCCCGTGCACGGATTTCCGGGATGGCCTTCTGCAGGTAATAAATCATGGACCAGACCGTCAGTACAGCAGAGATCCAGATCAACCAGGTCCCCCACAGATGGGTGTCAATCAGGCCGAAAAGCCGGCCATCGTAAAGCAGGAAGGGAATGGCAATCATCTGCACAGTGGTCTTGACCTTGCCCAGCATATGTACCGCCACGCTTTTGGTCGCACCTATCAGAGCCATCCATTCACGGAGCGCGGAAATTGCAATCTCCCGGCCAATGATGATGAGCGCCACAAACACATCGGCCCGCTGCAAATGGACCAGCACCAGCAGCGATGCGCAGACCAGGAACTTGTCGGCAACCGGGTCCAGAAAGGCACCGAACGACGAAGTCTGGTTTAGTTTGCGTGCGAGAAAACCATCCAGCCAGTCGGTCGCCGCGAAGACTACAAACATCACCGTTGCAATCAGGTTGCGCTCGGTGGGCGCCAGGTTGATATAAAAAACACCCACGATCAGGGGAATCGCGACAATGCGCGTCCAGGTCATCAGGGTGGGAATAGTCCAGAACATCTGCACGCATTTTGGCATGAGCCAGCGTCTGGCCGTGCAAGCCTTCAAAACTCAGTGCAGGGCGCGATAAATTTCTTCAGCCAGTTCGCGTGAAATGCCATCTACTGTTGCGATGTCTTCCGCACTGGCCGAGGCAATAGCGCGTATGCCGCCAAAACGCTGTAGCAGGCTCGCCCTGCGTTTGGGACCTATGCCCTCTATGTCTTCCAGCTTGCTTCCGCCCACGCGCACCTTGGCCCGTTTTGCACGCATGCCAGTGATGGCAAAGCGGTGCGCTTCGTCGCGGATCTGGGCGATCAGCATCAACGCGGCAGAGTCCCGGCCGAGATAGACTTTTTCACGGCCATCGGCAAATACCAGCTCTTCAAGGCCGACCTTGCGGCCCTCGCCTTTTTCAACGCCAGCGATAAGACCCAGGTCAAGGCCCAACTCCTCAAAAACCTCCCGCGCCATCGATACCTGGCCCTTGCCGCCATCGACCAGAACCAGGTCGGGCAATTTGGCCTCGTTATTGCGCGCCGCCTCTGCCAGCTTGCTGTAGCGCCGTGTCAACACCTGCCGCATCGCCGCATAGTCATCGCCCGGTGTGATGCCTTCGATGTTGTAGCGGCGGTATTCGGAACTCTGCATCTTGTGGTCGTGAAAAACGACACATGACGCCTGGGTTGATTCGCCGGCAGTGTGCGAGATGTCAAAACACTCGATGCGTAATGTCTCGAGGTCCTCCATCTTCAGGTCGAGCGCCTCGGCCAGCGCGCGTGTCCTGGCCTGCTGCGAACCTTGCTCGGACAAAAGGCGGGCCAGTTGCAGGCTGGCATTCTTCTCGGCCATCTCGAGCCAGATACGGCGCTGTTCACGCGGCTGATGGATGGCGGAAATGCGGTTGCCGGTCTGTGCGATCAAGGCTGCGATCAACTCTTTGTCAACAGGCTGGCTGCAGACCAGCGTAGGCGGCACAGGCACGTCGATGTAATGCTGCGCAATAAAAGCTTCCAGCACCAGCGCTTCCAGCGGTTTAGCACTGACCACGCGCACTGCGGCCTCTTCCGCTGTTTCGGCAGATGGCAACGGTTCGGCATCGAGTTCCGCCACATCGACCGCATTCTCGATATGCGTCGGGAAATAGGCCCTGTCGCCAAGATGCCTTCCACCTCGCACCATCGCCAGGTTGACGCAAGCCTTGCCGCCCTGGACTTTCACCGCGAGGATGTCCACATCCTTGTCTCCGCCGATTTCCATGGCCTGCTGGTGCAACACCTTGGAGAGTGCGGACATCTGGTTGCGCAGTTCAGCCGCCTGCTCGAACTCCAGCCGGTCAGCGTGTTCGAGCATCTTCTGCTCAAGGCCGTTCAGTATTTCCTGCGTCTCGCCCTGCAGGAATTTTTCGGCATTGGCCACGTCCTGCGCATACTGCTCTGGTGTGATGTTGCCAACGCAAGGCGCAGAACAGCGCTTGATCTGGTATAGCAGGCAAGGCCGGGTGCGGTTGTTGAAGACAGTGTCTTCACATGTACGCAACCTGAAAACCTTTTGCAGCAGCAATATGCTTTCCTTGACCGCCCACGCACTGGGATAGGGGCCGAAGTAGCGGTGTTTTTTTTCCACTGCGCCACGGTAATAGGCCACTCGTGCAAAGGTGTGCGAAGCAAGCTTCAGGTAGGGGTAACTTTTATCGTCGCGAAACAGGATGTTGAACTTCGGGTTCAGCGTCTTGATCAGATTGTTTTCCAGCAGCAGCGCCTCGGCCTCGGAGCGAACGACTGTAGTCTCCATGCGCGCGATTTTGGTGACCATGTGGCCGATGCGCGTGCCGCCGTGATTTTTCTGGAAGTAGTTCGACACCCGCTTTTTGAGGTTGCGGGCCTTCCCCACATACAGCACGCCACCCTCTTCGTCGAAATAGCGGTACACCCCCGGCAGGGCCGGAAGCGCCGCCACTTCACTGAGCAGCCGGGGATCGAATTCGTGGGGTTTTGTCATGCATTCAAAAAAGTCGGGACATCCGCAGGCCCTTATTGTGGACAATCCTGCGATGGATCACAGCGCCGAAACCCTGCAATGGGACATATTTTGCAAGGTCATTGATAACTTTGGCGATATAGGTGTTTGCTGGCGCCTGTCTGCCGACCTTGCATCACGGGGGCACCGGGTGCGCCTGTGGGTTGATGATGCCAGCGCGCTGGTCTGGATGGCACCCGAAGGATGTGCTGGCGTTGCTGTCCTGACCTGGCAATCCCCACTGGCTCAGCCGCATCTGCAGTTGCTGGATACCTCCCGCACCGATGTACTGGTCGAGGCCTTTGGCTGTGAAATACCGGGCGAATTCCTCGCCGCCTGTGTGCAGCGCACCAGACCAAGCGCTCATCCGCCGGTGTGGATCAACCTCGAATACCTGACAGCTGAGCCATACGCGGAACGCAGCCATGGCCTGCCCTCACCAGTCAACAGCGGTCCTGCCGCAGGCTGGACCAAATGGTTTTTCTATCCCGGTTTCACCAGCCGCACGGGCGGTTTGCTGCGCGAACCCGGGCTAACCTTGAGACAACAGCAATTTGACCGGAGCGCCTGGCTTGCAGACCACGGCATAGACTGGCAAGGCAAAGCACTGATATCGCTTTTTTGCTACGAACCTCCCGCCCTTGCCGTCTTGTTGCAGGAACTGGATAGCCGGGGGCTGAATGGCCGCCCCGTCCGGCTCCTGGTAGCAGCGGGCAGGGCACAGGAAGCTGTCAGGGCGGCTCAGGCCAGCGGCGCCCTCTTGCCCGGAAATGTGAACCCCCGGCTCGAAATCACCTTCCTGCCCTTGATGAGCCAGTCCGATTTCGATCATTTGTTATGGGCGTGCGACCTCAATTTCGTACGGGGTGAGGACTCCATCATCCGGGCGATTTGGGCCGGCAAGCCTTTTGTCTGGCAAATCTACCCGCAGCATGACGGCGCGCATCAGGCCAAGCTCGATGCCTTCCTGGACATGCTGGACGCACCGCCTTCGCTACGCGAGGTTCACCGGGACTGGAACGACGGCACTGCCAAAGGCCCCGGACACAGGCTGGACCTGGACCTGCAAAGCTGGCAAACCATGGCCGGTACGGCCAGAACGAGGTTGGCAGCCCTTCCAGACCTGGGTAGCCGGCTGCTGGAATTCGTGCACAAAAACCGCTAAAATCAGGGGCTTTGCGGGCGTTGCCGGGTGAATTCACCCAGACAGGCAAACCTGCACTTTCGCCGCAGTACAGGCCCCGGGACCCGACACCGGAGCAGGAGCGGCCTACTTCAATACCGCAATATTTGCGTCGAACCTGTTATGAAAATCGCTCAAGAAATACGCGCCGGCAACGTCATCATGCACGGCAAGGAACCCATGGTCGTCCTGAAGACTGAATACAGCCGGGGTGGCCGCAACTCCGCCACCGTACGCATGAAGCTTAAAAGCCTGATCGGCAGCTTTGGCACTGAAAACGTTTTCAAGGCCGATGACAAGATTGACCAGGTCATCCTCGATAAAAAGGATTGCACCTATTCCTACTTTGCAGATCCGATGTACATCTGCATGGACGCCGATTACAACCAGTACGAAGTCGAAGCCGAAAACATGGGCGATTCGCTGAACTACCTGCAGGACGGCATGGAGCTTGAAGTCGTGTTCTACGACGGCAAGGCCATCTCGGTCGAACTGCCGACCAACGTAGAGCGTGAAATTACCTGGACCGAACCAGCAGTCAAGGGTGACACATCGGGCAAGGTCCTGAAGCCCGCCAAAATATCCACCGGCTTTGAAATCGGCGTGCCGATTTTTGTGGCACAAGGTGACATCGTCGAAATAGACACCCGTACCGGCGAATACCGCAAGCGCGTCTAGATGGAAACCTTCCAACACAAAAACGGCTCCCATGTGGAGCCTTTTTTCATCTGAGCCCAAAATGCCCAACAAGACACACGACCTACATGCGCCCCGCCTCGCAGACGCGTGGGCTGTCCTGCAAGCCCACGCAAATGCCGGTAACCAGCTGGAGCCGGACGCATCGCGCCTGGCATTTGCGGACCCCGAGTTTTTGCTGCGCCGTGAAACGCGCGGCATCCGCTTCCAGCTGGAAATGCTCAAGCCTGATCTGGAGCAACAGGCGCACGGCATCGAAAACACAGTGGTCGTGTTTGGCAGCGCACGTTTTCGCAGCGCAGAAGAGTCTGCCGACCTGCTGGCAAGAGCCGAGGCCGACGACAAAGGCGACCCCGATCTGACCGATCGCCTGCGCAAGCTGGCGCGCAATGCGCACTACTACGAGAAGGCGCGTGCTTTTGGTGGTCTGGTCGCGAAGTACAGCGAACCCAAAGAGCCGAAGGACAAGCTCTTCATATGCACTGGCGGTGGCCCCGGCATCATGCAGGCAGCCAACCGCGGCGCATTTGAAGCTGGCGGCATCAGCGTGGGCCTGGCAATTGCACTGCCGATGGAAGAAGAAGCCAATCCCTACGTGCCGCCGGCGCTGCTCTTCAAGTTCCACTACTTTGCGCTGCGCAAGATGCATTTCATGATGCGTGCCAAGGCGCTGGTGGTATTTCCGGGCGGCTTCGGCACGCTGGACGAACTGTTTGAAGTCGTCACGCTGGTACAGACCCGCAAATCAAAACCGGTGCCCATCATCCTGGTCGGAAGTGACTACTGGAAGCGCCTGCTCAACATCGAGATGCTGGTTGAAGAAGGGGTGATCTCCCCGAGCGATGTGCAGTTGTTCAACTACGTGGACGATGCCCAGACTGCATGGGACCTGATCAGGGCTTTCTACAAGCTCTGATTGTCATGCGCCGTGGCCCGGCGGTGGACGCAAGCCCCGCACCGCCTTCGTGCCGACGGCGACAATGCCGCCGAATACCCAGAACAGCCCGCTGACACCAATCAGCGCGCCGGCCAGACCGAACACCATGGGCATGGCCACACTGGATGCATTGATGGTCATCAAGCGCAGCCCAAGGGCCTCGCCATGGCGAGAATGCTCGGTAATCTGGTGCAGCATGCTCATGATCATCGGCTGCACCGACCCCAGCGCAAGTCCCAGCATGACCGAGCACATGGCCATGCCCAGAGCCGATGTCATCAATGGATACACCGCGAATACCATCGCCGTCACCACGTTGGCGATGGTGATCACGGTTCGTTCGCTGGCCCGCGCAGCTACCAGCGGCAGCGCGACGCGCACACCTGCGGCTGCCAGCGCGAAGGCACCGAGTATGGATCCAATGACAGATGCGCTCAAACCCAGTTCATGGCCGAGTAGCGGCAGCACAAAGGTATGTACATCCCACGCCGCGGACTGCATCCAGTTGATGAACAGCAAACGCTTGAACATGGGCGCGCGAAGCAGGTCCCAAGCCTTTGGGGCGGGTTCTTCTGCGCGTGGTGAAAGCGGCATTTCCCGGATGCTTCGCGTGAGCAGCCAGCTGACCACGGGCAGCAAGGCCAGAAGTACAAACGCAGCGCGGTAACCCGGCAAGTCTCCCGCAACGCGTCCGGCATGGTCAATCATCAGCCCGGCGGCGAAAGGCCCGACAAAATTGGCTGCAGCAGGTGCTACAGCCAGCCAGCTGAACACCTGCTTCAGCTGCACAGTCCCCTGGGCAGCGCGCCCGGCGTGGCGCTGCAGGGAAATCACCGCGACACCGGTGGCGCCACCGGTTAGCAGGGCTCCCAGACAAAGCACTGGGAATACCGGAAAAGCCGCTGCCAGTCCTGACCCGGTAGCGGCAGCGGCAACCGCCATCACCATGGGTTTTCGCAGGCCATGACGATCTGCAAAGCGTCCCGCCGGCAATGCAAGAAAAACCTGGGTCAGCGCGAACAGTGCCAACAATACCCCCACGGCTGCAGCGCTATACCCCTGTTGCAATGCGAGTAGAGGCCCTGCGAGCCGCATGCCGGTCATCGCTGCATGCAGGCAAACCTGCGAAAAAATAAGCCTCAGCAGTTCCGCCTTCATCGATTCAGAGTGCCCGCCTTACAGGCCGCCGTCATCACTGTCGGCCGTGGGAGGCAACAAATCCTGCGCCTGCGCTTCGGGCAGCGCCTCGACCTTGCGCAACGCCAGCCGCATCTGTTTGGCGCGGGTGTCGGCCTTGTCAAGCGTATCGGAAGCCTTGGCCACCTGTTCCTTGATGCGAGCCACCCATTCGCCGTAACGCTCGAATTCGGTCTTGACGGCACCCAGCACCTTCCACACCTCGGAGGCCTGCTGCTCCAGCGCCAGCGTGCGAAAACCCATATGCAGGCTGTTCAGCATCGCCAGCAGGGTTGTCGGCCCCGCCAGCGTCACCCGGTGCTGGCGCTGTATGGCATCCATCAGGCCTGGCCTGCGCAGCACCTCGGCGTACAGGCTTTCCACCGGCAGGAACAGGATGGCGAAATCGGTGGTGAAAGGCGCAGCCAGATAGTTTTCAGCGATGGATTTAGCCTCGCTGCGAATGCGGGCTTCCAGCGCCTTGCCAGCCACTTCAACCGCCGCGAGGTCCACTCGTTCATGGGCATCGAGCAGGCGTTCGTAATCATCACGGGGAAACTTCGCATCGACCGGCAGCCAGACCGGTTCGCCGCCGTCACCACGCCCCGGAAAACGTATGGCGAAGTCCACCCGCTGGCCGCTGCGTGGTTTGGTCTCCACCTGTTTTGCATACTGGTCTGCAGTCAGCACCTGTTCCAGCAAGGCTTCAAGCTGGACTTCACCGAACACACCGCGTGTTTTGACGTTGGTCAACACACGCTGCAGGCTGCCGACGCCGACCGCCAGGCTTTGCATCTCGCCGAGGCCCTTGTGCACCTGCTCCAGCCTGTCGGCGACCTGCTTGAAACTTTCACCAAGCCGTGTCTCCAGCGTGGTCTGCAATTTTTCATCGACGGTCTTGCGCATCTCGTCGAGTTTGGCGGCATTGGTCTGCTGCAGATGCGCCAACTGCTGCTCAAGCGTCTCCCTCACCTCAATCATGCGGCGGGCGTTCGACTCACTGACCCCCTGCAACTGCGTCACCAGCGTATCGGACAAGGTTTTCTGCAAGAGCGCAAGCTGTTGCCCGAAAGCGTCTATCTGGGTGTTCTGTGTACGTATCGCCTCCGCGCTCTGCTGCACCAGCGTTTGCTGGAAGGTGGCGAAAGTGGTGGCCAGCTCCTGCCGGCTGGCGCGCGCGTTGTCACCTATTTCGCGGCGCAGTTCACGCTCGGTCTTGTCATTGCCGGCTGCGACACCGGCCATCAACTCGGCGCGCGCCTCGGCGTTGTCGGGCGGCCTGCGCAGCAGCAAAATGGCCAGCAGCACCAGGTTCAGCAGTGCAAGCGCGATGACGAGCCAGAGTTCCATGGTTTGTCTTGTTGGAGTCGGGCTACCCAGCCGCCAACTGCGCCAGGTTGATCGGTGCCGGCACCTGCTGTCCACTGAAAAAAGCAATCAGGTTGTCCGCAGCAAGGTTGGCCATGGCCAGCCTGGTAGGAATCGTGGCGCTGGCAATGTGCGGCGTCAGCACGATGTTGGGCACCGTCAGAAGATCAGGGTGGACTTTCGGCTCACCTTCAAACACATCCAGCCCGGCAGCCGCAATCCGTTTGTCACGCAGTGCAGCGGCCAGTGCCGCGTCATCGACAATGCCGCCGCGCGCAATGTTGATCAGGGTGGCTGTTGGTCTCATCAGCGCCAGCTCGGCTGCGCCTATTGTGTGGTGCGATGCTGGCGAATACGGCACGACCAGCACCACGTGGTCCGCCGTGCGCAGCAGCTCTTCCTTGCCGACATAGCTGGCCTTGCATTCGGCTTCCAGTTCAGGCGCAAGGCGGGAGCGGTTGTGATAAATGACCTTCATGCCAAAACCATGCGCCCCGCGGCGGGCAATGCCCTGCCCTATGCGGCCCATGCCGATGATGCCCAGCGTCGAACCGTGCACATCGGAGCCGGCAAACATGTCGAAGCTCCACTGCGTCCACTTGCCGGCGCGCAGGTAATGCTCGCTTTCAGTCACGCGGCGTGCCGTGGCCATCAGCAGCGCAAAACCGAAGTCGGCAGTGGTTTCAGTCAGCACATCAGGCGCATTGGTGGCCAGCACACCTGCACCCGTCATCGCATTGATGTCGAAGTTGTTGTAGCCAACCGCCATATTGGCGCATATCTTCAATTCCGGGCAAGCAGCCAGCACTTCAGCATCAATACGGTCACCTCCAGTGGTGAAGGCGCCAGCCTTGCCACGCAGGCGTTCAATCAATTTCGCCTTTGACCAGATTTCATCGGCCTGGTTGGACTCGACATCGAAATGCTGCTCCAGGCGTGAAATAACTTCCGGGAAGATACCGCGGGCAACAAGAATTTTTGGTTTGGTCATGGCCTGTTTTTCCGGATATGCCTCAGGCAATTTCAAACACCTGGCGCAGGTAGGCCAGGTATTTTTCGTCGTCGCACATGTTTTTCGAAGGGGTGTCAGACAGCTTGGCCACCGGCTGGCCATTGCAGCGAATCATCTTGATGACGATTTGCAGCGGGTCATAGCGCAGGTCGTTGGTCAGGTTGGTGCCTATACCGAAAGCCAGCTGGCAGCGCCCCCTGAACTGCTGGTACAGCTCTATGGTGCGCGGCACTGTCAAGCCGTCACTAAAGATCAGTGTTTTGGTTTTCGGGTCGACCCGATTCTTCACGTAGTGGGCCAGCATGCGCTCGCCCCACTGGAAAGGGTCGCCGCTGTCGTGGCGTGCGCCGTCAAACAACTTGCAGAAGTACATGTCGAAGTCACGCAGGAAGGCGCTCATGCCGTATACATCGGACAGCGCAATGCCGAGGTCACCCCTGTACTCTTTTGCCCACGATTCAAAACCAAAGACCTGGCTGTCACGCAGCCGTGGGCCAAGGCCCTGGCAGGCCTGCAGGTATTCATGGGCCATGGTGCCCAGCGGCAGCAGGCCCAGCTTCATCGCAAACAGCACATTGCTGGTACCGGCAAACTGGCCGCTGGCGCCTGTACCCAGTCTGGCGCCGAGTGTGCGCAACACCTCTTCATGCCAGGCCTTGCCAAAGCGGCGACGGGTTCCGTAGTCGGCGATCTTCAGTTCCTGCAGCCCATCGGCCTGCAATTCCAGAATTTTGGTATCCAGCCGCTTGCGGCCTTCAACGAGGTCGGGCTGCTTTTGCGTGTTGCGAAAGTAGACCTCATTGATGATGGCCAGCACCGGGATCTCGAACAAGATCGTGTGAAGCCAGGGCCCCTTGATCGACACCTCGATCTCACCCGAAGGCAATGCCGTCACGCTGACGTATTTTTCATTAAGCCTGAAGATGCCGAGAAAATCGACAAAGTCACTTTTGATGAAGCGCATGGCCTTCAGGTAGGCCAGTTCGGCATCCTGGAAACGCAGGCTGCACAAGCCGCGTATTTCTTCGCGTATCTCGGTGACATAAGGCGCCAGGTCGCTGATCCCTGGCGCACCCGCATTGCGGCACTTGAAACGGTACTCGACTTCCGCACCCGGAAACTGGTGCAAGACCACCTGCATCATGGTGAACTTGTACAGGTCGGTATCCAGCAGGCTAGTAATGATCATGAAAAATCCGGGTGCGCGGAAGCTTGTCTCTTTTTATCTATCTATCGATCTGCATGTCTGTCACGGTGCAGAGGCGCCGCAGGTTCAGCCCAGGAAGTCCACTTCAAAAAGCAGTGTGGCGTTTGGCGGAATCACGCCACCTGCGCCGCGCGCACCGTAGCCCAGTTCTGCCGGGATGATCAGGCGGCGCGTACCGCCCACCGACATGCCCTGCACGCCTTCGTCCCAGCCCTTGATGACCTGGCCTGCGCCCAGCGAAAACTCAAACGGCTGGCCGCGGTCCTTGCTGGAGTCAAATTTGCCGCCCTGCACGCCATCGTTGTAGAGCCAGCCGGTGTAATGCACCTTGACGTTCTGGCCAGCCTTGGCGATGGCGCCTGAGCCCAGCACGGTGTCTTCGTATTGCAGGCCGGAGGGGGTGGTGGTGACGGTCATGATGGTGTCTTTCAGAATGTTGGCGCCGCAACCCCTGGTAACTATCTGGGGCCGGGCACGCTGTGATGAAGGAAGAAAAAAGGCAGCGATCAGGGCCTTTTTACGAACCCCTGACTTTACCCCCAACCAGCGTCAGCAGCCGGTCGGCGCTTTCGGCCAGCAAATGGTTTTGCTCGGCGACCAGCATGGGCATGCCGCCGGCCTTCAGGGCCATCAACGCATCGCGTATGCCCTCGACCAGCACCGGCGCAATGCCTTCGCAGGGTTCGTCCAGCAGCAACAGCTTCGGGCCTGTCATCAGGGTACGGGCAATCGCCAGCATCTGCTGCTCGCCGCCGCTCATGTGCGCGGCTGGCCGGTTCAGCATGGTCTTCAGCGCAGGAAACAAGTCCAGCGCCCTCGCCTCCTGTGCAGCGGCATCACGGCCAGCTGCCACTTGGAGGTTTTCGCGCACCGTCAGCGCGGTAAACAGCCTGCGGTCTTCAGCGACAAAACCAAGGCCGGCCCGGGCACGTTGATGGGTTTCCTTCCGCTGAATCCCTGCGCCCTCCCAGATGATGTGGCCTTCGGTGCGTACCTCCATGCCCATCAGCCCTTTCAGCAGCGTTGACTTGCCTGCACCATTGAGACCCTGCAGCACAACAAACTCGCCACGGCCCACATCCAGCGACACATCAAACAATGCCTGTGCGGGGCCATAAAAAGCATTCAGGTTTCGTATCTCAAGCATGGATGCGCCCCTGCCCGAGGTAACGCCGGCGAACCGTGTCGTCGCGGGAGATTTCCTCGAATGAACCCTGCGCAGCCAGCCGACCCTCAATCAGCACCAGCACCCTGTCGGCAATGCCTTCAACCGCGTCCATGTTGTGCTCGGTATACAGCACCGCCATGCCCTGCCCCGCCAGCCCCCTGACCAGTTGCATCAGTGCGTCGCGCTCTTCCTCTGCCAGGCCAGCGGCAGGCTCGTCGAGCAACAACAGCCGCGGAGCAGCGGCCAGCGCCACGGCCAGTTCCAGCCGCTTCTTGGCGCCGTAAGGCAGGCTCAGCACATCGCGGCCTGCCAGCGCCAGCAGGCCGGTCTGCTCGAGCAGGGCCTGCGCCAGCCCTACCCCCTGTGCATCCAGCCTGCTGAATGCCGACAGCGCCCGCATGCCGCGCGCCGCCTGCCCGGCCAGTTGCACGTTCTGCAGCACGGTCAGGGCCTCGAACACCTGCGCCACCTGGAAGGTACACGCCACGCCACGCCGCAGCCTGGCGGCAGGCTCCAGCGCGTCCAGCGGGCTGCCATCCCACACAATGCTCCCGGCGGTGATGCGGTACTGCCCGGCAATCGATGCAAAGCAGGTCGACTTGCCAGCACCGTTGGGGCCGATCAGCGCCACACACTCACCAGCCCGAACGTCAAAACTGACGCCGTCAACGGCCTTCACGCCATCGAAATGTTTGACCAGGTCGCGAACGCTCAGCATCAGCTGTTGCCCCCTGTCGTTTTGCGCGGCAGCAGTCGCCCGAGCCGGCCGGACAGCGACAGCAGACCCGAGGGTGCCGCCACCATGATGAGCATGATGAACAGGCCGAGCAGGCCGCGCCAGTAAGTAACTCCCCGGCCCAGTTCTGCGCCCGCATAAGTCAGCACCGCGCTGCCTGCGACCGCACCCCAGAGCTGGTGAACGCCACCGAGCAACACCACCAGCAAGGCATCGACTGACATGGACACTGCCGCCGCTGAAGGAAACACCGCGCCCTTGTTGGCGGCAAACAGCCCGCCGGCCAGCCCGGCCAGCACCGCGCTCTCGACAAATATCCGGTACTTGAGCCAGCCCACCGGCAGGCCCGATGCGGCAGCGCGCTGTGGCGCGTCACGCAGGCCCTGCAGGGCAGCGCCAAACGTCGACTGACCAAGCGCCTTCAGGGCAGCGACGCACAGCAGCGCCAGACCCACCAGCAGCGCGTAAAAAAGCGGCCGCGTGTCATCGTCGACCAATGTCAAACCGATCAAACCGTTGTCGCCGCCGGTCAGGCTGACCCACTGCGTGGCACCTGCCCACACTACCTGCGCCAGCGCAAGCGACAACATCGCCAGGTACACGCCGGCACTGCGGACCACGGCAGCACCAAAGGCCGCAGCCACCAGCAAGGCCAGTGCAATGCCGGCGGCCAGTGCCACCGGCAGCGATGCGCCCCACAGGCTGTGCGACAACGCGGCGCCGTAAGCCCCAAGCGCAAAAAATGCGGCATGGCCAAAGCTGACCAGCCCTCCGAGGGCCATCATGGCTTGCAGGCTGACGCCAAAAATCATCAGGATCAGCGCGTCTGCAGCGAGTGCCTGCCAATAAGGCCCGCCCAGCCAGGCGGCCAGTGCCAGCAACAGAAAACAGGTGGCCACCGTCAGATTGGGCAGCAAGCCCAGCTGCAGACCGCGAAACTTCTGAGCCGCCTCACGCGGCGCATCCTGTGCCGATGCGGCCAGCCCGAACAAGCCCTGCGGGCGGAACACCAGCACCACCGCCATCGTCAGGAAAACCAGCACCAGCGTGGCCTGCGGGAACAGGCTGATGCCAAACGCATGCACCATGCCTATCAGTAGCGCCGCTACAAACGCGCCGCCTATGCTGCCCAGGCCGCCAGTGACCACGACCACAAACGTCTCGACGATCACGTTCAGGTCCATCTGCAGGTGGGCCGGCTCGCGCGGCAACTGCAGCGCCCCGCCCAGCCCGGCCAGCGCACAACCCAGCATCACCGCTCCCAGCATCAATGGCTTGGGATTCACACCCAGCGCAGCCAGCATGCCCCTGTCCTGCGTGGCGGCGCGCAGGTTGCGGCCAAAACGGGAATGTTTCAACAGCAGGTGCAGGCCCAGCCAGACCAGCGGCCCCAGCACAATCATCACCAGCTGGTAGACGGGGAAGAACTCATCGCCTATCTGCACCGAACCTTTCAGGCCCGGAAAGCGCGGCGCAAACACCTCGTCAGGCCCAAAGCCCCACTGCATCGCATCGTGCATGGCCAGCGTCAGGCCAAAGGTAGCGACCAACTGGTAAAGCTCAGGCGCACCGGCCATGCGGCGCAGCAGGAAAAACTCTGCAATGGCACCGGCAGCAGAGGCGCACAGTGCACCCAGAAGAATGGCCAGCAGATAGAGCAGCGCACTCTCGCCCCAGGACGGAAACCAGTGCGTGACCCAGTGCGCGGTGAACAGCGCCCCCAGCATGAAAAAACTGCCGTGCGCAAAGTTGACGATGCGGGTGACGCCGAATATCAGCGTCAGCCCCGCAGCCATCAGGAACAGCGTGGTCGCATAGGACAGGCCGCCCAGCAGCTGCATCACGTAAGCGGTCATACCGTCAGGCGCCTAGTTGGCAAGCATCGACTTTCAATCCAGCCACGAGGTGAAGTCCTGCGCGCTGACGCGCGGCGTACGAAAGGTATTGACCAGCGCAGATTCGTCGGCATAACCGAGCGCCATGCCGCAAACCAGCATCTCCTCAGGGCCTGCGCCTATGTGCGGCAGGATGATGCTGGCGAAACCGTTCCATGCGGCCTGCGGGCAGGTGTGCAGGCCGTGGCCGCGCGCAGCAACCATCAGGGTTTGCAAAAACATGCCGTAGTCGACCAGCGAGCCGCGGCCCATAACCCGGTCAATCGTGAACATCAGGCCTACCGGCGCATCGAAGAAACGGTAGTTGCGCTGGTGCTGCGCATGCATCTTGTCCTTGTCGCCCTTGGTGATGCCCAGCAGGCCATACAGGCCCCAGCCGTTCTCGCGCCGCCGGTCTATGTAAGGCGAGATCCACTTCTCGGGGTAGTAGTCATACTCTTCGCTGTACTGCGCGGCCAGCGACGGGTCTGCGCGCAGCGCATCGTGCGCGGCCACCACCTTGTCGGCCAGCGTGTCACGGCTGGCGCCCTGCAGCACATAGGTTTTCCAGGGCTGGGTATTGGTGCCGGACGGTGCGCGGCTGGCAAGTTCCAGCAAATGTGCAATCGTTTCACGCGGCACGGCCTTCGGCAGGAATTCGCGCATCGATTGCCGGCTGTTGATGGCTTCATCGACAGCATTGATGCTGTCCAGGGGAAGGGGTGCATTCACTTGAGGGTCTCCAGTACAGAAAGCAGTTCGGGCGGCAACGGGACCGGCCGGCGGGTGTGGCGGTCTACATAGACGTGGATGAAATGGCCGCGCGCCGCGCATGTCTGCGCAGCATCTTCAGGAAACAGGCCGACCTCGTAGCGAACGCTGGACGAGCCGATGTGCGCGACGCGAATGCCGGCGACCACGTTTTCGGGGAAAGCCAGCGGCGCAAAGTAGTTGCACTGGGTCTCTATGACCAGACCGATCACCTTGCCATCATGAATATCTATCGCCTTGCGCTCTATGAGCAGGCCGTTGACGGCGGTGTCGAACCAGCTGTAGTAGACGACGTTGTTGACGTGGCCGTAAACGTCGTTGTCGGACCAGCGGGTCCCAATCGGGCGGAAGGCCTTGAAGGCACTGCGGGGTTCGGCTTGCGGGCGTGTCTGGGATGTCATGAGCGGCTATTTTGCCAGTGCGTTAAATCGGACCTTCCGAATGCCAGCGCCGGCCGGACAGGATACTCGCTATCAATTACATAGCATGCCACGCTAGTCTACATTGGTCTGCAGGCCTTTTTAGCACTCAAAAATGGCCTTTTCAAGCTCAAAAACGCATGTTGAGGATGTTTTGACGGGTTGAACATGAACAGGCACTTCAAAAGTTAACATATATATTAACAATTACCCTTTGACATTCCAGCGCCGCCAGTAATCCATCGCCACACGAAAGGTGTTCATCTGCACCTGCACGGTCTCGTCAATCTTCACGCCGTAGCCACCGGCCATTGAAAAAGCCAGCGGGATGCGGCGCTGCCAGGCCCAGTCGAAGACACGCCGGTCACGCGCTTCCAGCCCGTCGTAACTGAGCTTGAGCCGCCCCAGCCTGTCACCTTCAAAAGGGTCTGCGCCAGCGAGAAACAGGATGAGGCCCGGCTCGAAACGCCGCTCCATTTCGTCGAGCGCCTGCTCCAGTGCCTGCATATAAGGCGCATCGGTGCAGCCGTCGGGCAATTCCACATCAAGGTCGCTGGCCTCCTTGCGGAAAGGGAAGTTTTTCTCACCGTGCAAGGACAGCGTGAAGACGCTGGAATCAGCCGCAAAGATGCTGGCCGTGCCGTTGCCCTGGTGCACGTCCAGGTCAACCACCGCCACCTGCAACGGCCTGCGCTGCTGCCTGAAGCGCCTGGCCCACTCGACCTGCATCAGGCGTGCAGCGACTGCCGCATCGTTGAACACACAAAATCCACCTCCCTTGTGGGCATAGGAGTGATGCGTACCGCCCGCCATATTGGCAGCCACACCCTGCGGTGGCTGGCCACCCAGGCCCAGGGCCACACGCGCAGCGGCGACAGTGGCACCTGCAGAGCGCCGCGCCCGCTCGGCCATGCCGGGGCTCCACGGGAAACCGATCTCGCGCTGGGCTGGTGCTGGCAATGTGCCATCAGTGATTGCAGCGATGTAAGCCGGTGTATGCACCAGCGCCAGTTCGCCATCCGTCGCAGCCGGTGCCTGGGCCATCACCACGCCCGGCAACTCGGCTACGACACGGTCGCGCAGCAGCCGGTATTTGGCCATCGGGAAGCGGTGCCCCTCAGGCAAGGGCAACACAAAGTTATCAGCGTAAAAAGCCTTCAAGGGAGCGCCTGGTGACCAGGGTCTGGCCCTGTTTTCATTGGGAAAAGCCGCTTTTCATCAGCCGGAAATAGGTTGTCACAACTAAAATGTTGCACTGCAACAAAAAAGGCTTGCAATGCCATCGGGTAATCCCTATACTTCATTTCATGTTGCGGTGCAGCAATTCAGCGCAGCAACTAGTTTTCAAACCCTTATTTACTATATTGGAGATTAATTATGTTGACCGCTGAACAAATCATGGCATCCCACAAAGCCAACATCGAAACCCTGTTTGGTTTGACCCACAAGGCTTTCGAAGGCGTTGAAAAACTGGTCGAACTGAATGTTCAGGCCACCAAGGCTGCCCTGGCTGAAACCGCAAACCACGCACAAGCAGTGATGGGCGTCAAGGATGCACAGGAACTGCTGGCACTGCAAGCTGGCCTGGTCCAGCCACTGGCTGAAAAGACCGCTGCCTACAGCCGTCACCTGTATGACATCGCTTCCACCGCTGGCGCAGACCTGGGCAAGACATTTGAAGCGCAGACCGCTGATGCACAGAAGAAAGTCCTGGGCCTGGTCGACAACGCTGCCAAGAACGCACCTGCCGGTTCCGAAACCGCTGTTGCCGTGATGAAAAGCGCCGTCGCTGCCGCCAACAATGCTTTCGAATCCATGCAAAAGGCTGTCAAGCAAGCCTCCGACATGGCCGAAGCCAACTTCAACACCGTGGCCGCTTCTGCAGTAAGCGCCACCAAGACCGCCACCAAAAAGCGTTAATTCGCTGAGGGCGATCCGGAGTGCATGGCCTGCAAGGCCAGCCTCCTGAACCGGTTGTCTCCTCGGATCCGTTCGAAATTCTTTTCATGGATCCAGTTAAGCCCAGCTTTACCGCTGGGCTTTTTTTTGGCCGCGGGGTTTTCAAAAAAACTAATTGCCCTTCTCCAGCCTGGCGCGCAGTGCTGGCAGCGCTGCCAGCATCGCAGCGCGCCCTGAATCTATGGCGCGTTGCCGTGCCGAGAAATCGGCGCTCTTCAGCCCGACCAGCGAAGGCCTGACCACAACGTCGGCATCTTTCAGTTCGTACTGGTTGATGCTTTTGCCCATGATGGCAAAGGTCTGCAACAGTATCTGCAGCGTGTCGCCAGCCGGGTTGCCTTCCGGCGGGCTCGATATGTCGACGGCCACCACCACATCGGCGCCCATCTGCCGCGCGTAGCGCACAGGCACAGGCGACACCAGGCCGCCATCCACATATTCACGGCCATTGATCTTCACCGGCACAAACACGGCCGGCACCGCGCTGGAGGCCCGCACGGCAGTGCCGGTATCGCCGCGCTGGAACAGCACCGCCTGGCCGTTGTTCAGATCGCTCGCCACGATGCCGAGCGGAATCGCCATGTTCTCGATTAGCTTGCCGGCCACCAGGTCGTTGACGTAGCGCGCCAGCGCATCGCCCCTGAACATGCCGCGGCCAAAAATGGGCAGCACCCAGTCGGTGATCGCGACTTCTTCCATGTTCAACGCTGTCTGCTGCAATTGCGCGCTGGTCTTGCCACTGGCATACAAGGCCGCGACCAGGCTGCCCGCGGAAGTCCCCACCACCAGTTGCGGCTTGAGCCCGGCTTCCTCCAGCACGGCGATCACACCGACATGGGCAAACCCGCGTGCTGCCCCGCCGCCGAGCGCGAGACCGATTTTCAGGGACCGTTTGGGCAGCGCCCCATCTGTCTGAACGGCAGGCGCCGTAGGGTTTGTCGCTGGACCAAAAGAAGGCGTGGCGCAACCAGCCAGTAGCGCAGCGCTCACGAGGCAAGCCACCATCGAAAAATGGCGGAAGTAGTTCTTGAAAGGCATGGAATCTGTGGTCATCACGTTGGTCCGGTTGGAAGCTTCATTTTGCCCGCGGTGATTGGCCCATACGCCATAATTAACCTTTACGTAAACGTCAATTGCGGCCAGCCGCATCCAATTTCATCAAGGAAGACATCACATGGACATCGCAGGCAAGGTATTTATCGTCACCGGTGGCGCTTCGGGTCTGGGCGAAGGCACAGCACGCATGCTGGCCGACAGCGGCGCCACAGTCGTGATTGCCGACATGCAGGTTGAAAAAGGCGAGGCGGTTGCGAAAGAAATAGGCGGCGCCTTCGTCAAGTGCGATGTCAGCCAGGAAGCCGACGGCCAGGCCGTGGTTGCCAAAGCCGTATCCATGGGCAAGCTGATGGGTCTGGTCAACTGTGCAGGCATCGCCATCGGTGAAAAGACCGTTGGCAAGAACGGCGCACACCCGCTGGCCGCCTTCAACAAGACCATCACAGTCAACCTGATTGGCAGCTTCAACATGATTCGCCTGGCCGCTGATGCCATGTGCAAGAACGAGCCCGAATCCACCGGCGAGCGCGGCGTGCTGATCTCCACTGCATCCGTTGCAGCCTATGACGGCCAGATAGGCCAGGCTGCCTACAGCGCCTCCAAAGGCGGGATCGTGGGCATGACCTTGCCTATCGCCCGCGACCTGGCCCGCAATGGCATCCGCAACATGACGATTGCCCCTGGCATCTTCGGCACGCCCATGATGTTCGGCATGCCCAAGGAAGTTCAGGATTCGCTGGCAGCGGCGGTTCCTTTCCCAAGCCGCCTAGGCACGCCGCAGGATTACGCCAAGCTGGCCAAACACATCATCGAAAACGACATGCTCAACGGCGAAGTGATTCGCCTTGACGGCGCAATCCGTCTGGCACCGCGCTAAGCCTGTGTGAACGGAAATAGCCAGCGTCTGACAACGCTGGCTGCATGGGCAGGCTTAACATCGGCCGATTCCACCCAGAAGGACGCCCATGACCCGCCTGCCACACCTGCAGCGCTTGCTGACGCCGCTTTTACTGACGGCCGCGCTTGCCGCCTGCACCACCACCGCGCCGGGCAACTTCAGCTACACCGTCCCTGACCAGCCCGAAGGCTCTTCCGGCTACACCGAAAAACCCGGCTGGGCCACCAGCAAATATTCAGTGGCAGCAGCCAACCCGCTGGCCACCGATGCGGGCTACCAGATCCTCAAGGCTGGCGGCTCGGCGATTGATGCGGCAATTGCCGTGCAGATGGTGCTTGCACTGGTCGAGCCGCAATCGAGCGGCATTGCGGGCGGCTCTTTCCTGCTGCATTTCAACGGCAAGGACGTCGAGGCATTCGATGGCCGCGAAACCGCACCTGCAGCGGCCACCGACAAACTCTTTATCGGCGCAGATGGCAAACCGATGGCGTTTTACGACGCGGTGGTTGGTGGCCGCTCCGTCGGTACGCCGGGAGCCGTGCGCATGCTGGAGATGGCGCACCGGCAATACGGCAAGCTGCCCTGGGCACAACTGTTCCAGCCCGCTATCCGTTTGTCCGAAGACGGCTTCAAAATCAGCCGCCGGCTGAACACGCTGCTGGTGCCTGAAGTGCACCTGAAGAAAGACCCTGTCGCCCTCGCCTATTTTTATGACACCAACGGCCAGCCTTGGCCGGTCGGTCATGTGCTGAAGAACCCCGAACTCGCTGCGGTGCTCAAACAGATTGCAGCCAAGGGCTCGAAAGCCTTGCTCGAAGGTGAAGTAGCGCAGGCCATCGTCGACAAGGTACAGAACCACCCGACCAACCCCGGCCAGCTCAGCATGACGGATATGGCGGGCTACCAGGCGAAAAAGCGCGACCCGCTTTGCCACGACTATGCAGCCAGCGGCAAAAACTACCGCATGTGCGGCATGCCGCCGCCCAGCTCGGGCGCGATTGCCATTGGGCAGATTCTCGGCATCCTGAACAACACGCCGGCGGCCACGATGCCGCCGCTGCGCACCATGACCGATACCGGTATACGCTGCGTGCGCGCACCCTGCCCCAGCCAGATGGAAAGCGTATTGCCCAGCCCGGACTGGCTGCACCTGTATACCGAGGCCTCGCGCCTGGCTTATGCCGACCGCGCGCAATACCTGGGCGACCCGGATTTTGTACAGCCGCCCGCAGGCAGCTGGATGAGCCTGCTGGAGCCCGCATACCTGAAAAGCCGCGCGCTACTGATAGGCCAGCAAAGCATGAAAACCGCCACACCGGGCAAGCCACCCGGCACGCAGACCAGCTATGCACCCATGCCCGCACAGTACGAATACGGCACCTCACACATCTCCATCGTTGATCCTTTCGGCAATGCCATCGCGATGACCACCACGATTGAGGATGCCTGGGGTTCACGGCAAATGGTCAATCGTGGCAAGGGCCTGGCCGGCGGCTTCCTGCTCAACAACGAACTGACCGATTTCAGCCTGGCCCCCACAGACGCATCAGGCCTGCCGGTTGCCAACCGCGTGCAGGGCGGCAAGCGGCCGCGCTCATCGATGGCGCCGACACTGGTTTTCGACAAGGCCACTGGCCAATTGGTGATGACAACAGGCAGCCCCGGCGGTGCCGTCATCATCCATTTCACCGGCAAGACGCTGTACGGTGTGCTCAATTGGGGCCTGAACATACAGCAGGCCATCAATCTGCCGAATTTTGGATCTCTGAACGGTCCCACCCTGCTGGAAGCCGGTCGTTTCCCACCCTCCACCGCAGAAACGCTACGTGCACGCGGCCATGAGGTGCGAGAGCAGGCCATGACCAGCGGCCTGCAGGGCATACAGCGCACAGCCACCGGTTTTTATGGCGGCGCTGACCCGCGGCGTGAAGGCATTGTGATGGGCGAGTGAGTTCCGGGGTCATGATGTTTTGTGAGAACATCGATTCATCATTGATTGATGCTGATTTTTCCAATACTCACTGACTGACACTGGAGCCTGAACATGCTTAACACCATCAAAAACCACTGGCTCACCGCCAGCGCACTGTGCGCCATGGCAGTAGCTTCTGCACCTGCCCATGCAGGCAAGACGCTGGACGCCATCAAGGCCCGCGGCCAGCTGGTTTGCGGCGTCAGCAGCGGTGTGGCCGGTTTCTCGCAGGCTGATAGCGCTGGCAAGTGGTCGGGCATAGACGTTGATGTCTGCCGTGCCATCGCCGCCAGCGTGCTCGGTGATGCCAACAAGGTCAAATGGGTGCCCCTGGTGTCGCAGCAGCGTTTCGCAGCGCTGCAGTCCGGAGAGGTCGACATCCTGTCGCGCAACACAACCTGGACCATGACACGCGATGTCTCGCTGGGCCTGGCCTTTACCGGTGTGGTCTATTACGACGGCCAGGGTTTCATGGTTCCCGCCAAAAGCAGGGTCAAGAGCGCCAAACAATTGAAAGGTGCAACCGTCTGCGTGCAGTCCGGCACGACAACCGAGAAAAATCTCAGCGAGTTTTCGCGCATTAACAACCTGGGCATGAAGCCGGTCGTGTTCGAGAAATTTGATGCGGCCAATGCGGCCTATTTCTCGGGCCGCTGCCAGGCCTACACCACGGACGCCTCGGGGCTGGCCTCCATCCGCAACAAGGAAGCGAAGACGCCGGCTGACCACGTCGTGCTGCCGGAGCTGATCTCCAAAGAGCCGCTCGGACCTGCGATACGCCGTGGTGATGACGAGTTTTTTGCCATCACCAAATGGGTGGTTTTCGGCCTGATCGAGGCAGAGGAATACGGCATCACCCAGACCAACGTCGACACGCTGCAAAAAGACAGCAAGGACCCCAACATCGGACGCCTGCTCGGCACCACGGAAGACACCGGAAAGCTGCTGGGCCTGGACAAAGACTGGCTGGCACGCGCCATCAAGGCCAGCGGCAACTATGGCGAAATGTTTGAACGCAATGTAGGCCCCAAGAGCCCATTGGGCCTGCCGCGCGGCAGCAACAAGCTCTGGTCGCAGGGCGGCCTGATGTACGCGCCACCTGTGCGCTGATGCAGCAGCCTCCGGCGCAGCTGATTCCAGCCCGGCCGCCAGCGGCAAAACGGCACTTCTCCTGGCGCGGCGCCAGGGCACGCGGGCTGTTTTATCAGGTGATGGCCGTGATGGTGATTGCCCTGCTCGGCTGGTTACTGGTTGGCAATACGCTGGCCAACATGAAACTGCGAGGTATACAAAGCGGTTTTGATTTCCTGGCCCAACCAGCCGGTTTCGACATCGGCGAGAGCTGGTTCAACTACGAAGCGACCAGCGCCTACTGGAAAGCCTTTGCCGTCGGCATCATGAATACCTTGCGCGTGGCTGTCATTGGATGCGTGCTGGCAACGCTGCTGGGTACATTGCTCGGTGTGTCCCGGTTTTCGCGCAATGCATTGCTGCGCGGCCTGTCTTATGCCTATGTCGAGGTCTTCCGCAACATTCCCCTGCTGCTGCAGTTGCTGGTGTGGTACCTGCTCTTTGTCGAATACCTGCCCGCGCCGGATGAAGCGCAGAGCCTGGGCAAGTTCATCTTCCTGAGCAAAAACGGGGTGTCCTTCCCGTCGTTTGTCTGGGACCAGGGCCACCTGGTTTTCCAGGTTCCTGTCGCCGGTGACATACAGGTAGAGGGCGGCGGTGCGCTAAGCCCGGAGTTCATGGCGGTCTTGCTGGGCCTGGTGCTCTATACCGCCGCGTTTATCGCAGAAGTGGTTCGTGCAGGCATCGCATCGGTGCCTGCAGGCCAGCGCGAAGCCGGCGCATCGATAGGACTATCCCGCACAAAAACGATGCGCCTCATCGTATTGCCACAAGCACTGCGACTGATCGTCCCACCGCTGACTAACCAGTACCTGAACCTGACCAAAAACTCATCGCTGGCGGTTGCCATCGGCTACCCCGATCTGGTCTCGATTGCCAACACTTCGATGAACCAGACCGGACGTGCGGTTGAATGCATCGCCATCATCATGCTGGTCTACCTGGTGCTGTCGCTGCTCACATCGGCACTTATGAACGTTTTCAACCGCCGTGTGGCGCTCAGGGAGCGTTAGGTCGTGACGCAGGCATTCCAGCCTATTCCGGCACGGCCAGCGCCCGCTCATACCAGCGGCGCCATTGCGCGTCTGCGTCAGCAACTTTTCTCAAGCCTGCCCAACACACTCATTACCCTGCTTTTGCTTGCAGCACTGCTGTGGCTCCTGGTGCTGACGCTGGACTGGGGTCTTGTGCACGCTGTCTTTGCCGCCGATGCAGACCGCTGCCAGGCCGCTCGCGGCATTGGCGCCTGCTGGGGCGTCATCAATGAGAAAGCCCGTTTTATCCTGCTGGGCCGCTACCCGCAGCAGGATCAGTGGCGGCCGGTGCTGGCCAGCTTTGCCCTGATGGCACCGGTGCTGGCCAGTTGCAGCCGCCGTTTCTGGGGGCCTTCGCTGGTCTTGATCTGGTTCGCGGGGCTGGGTTTGTTTTTTGCACTGATGGGCGGCGGTGTGGCCGGCCTTGCAAAAGTACCTACAGACCTGTGGGGCGGACTGCCGCTGACCCTGATGCTCAGTGTGCTGTCCATGGTGCTGGCTTTTCCGCTGGCCGTTGTGGTGGCGCTGGGCAGGCGCTCAGGCATGCCGGCCATCCGCTCGTTGTGCCTGGCCTACATCGAGCTGGTGCGCGGCGTACCGCTTATCTCTGTGCTGTTCATGGCGTCCTTCATGTTTCCGCTGTTCATGCCCGTCGGCAAGACGCCGGATGTGCTGGTGCGCGTGGTCATCGGCATCACGCTGTTTGCGGCGGCCTACATGGCCGAAATCATCCGCGGCGGCCTCCAGACTGTGGGCCGTGGCCAGGTTGAGGCAGCGGCAAGCATGGGCCTGGGCTACTGGCAGGCGCAACGCAAGATCATCCTGCCGCAGGCGCTGGCGGCCGTGGTGCCCAGCATCGTCAACAACTTCATCTCGCTGTTCAAGGACACCTCGCTGGTCACCATCGTTTCGCTGTACGAGTTGACCGGTGCGTTGTCGCTGGCACTGGGCTCGGACCCGAACTGGCGCCCCTTCAAGATTGAAGCCTATCTTTTTATTGCCGCGATTTATTTCGCCTTCTGTTACGCGATGTCGCGCTACAGCCTGCGACTTGAAAAAAGGCTGGCGCGCGGTAAAGGCAAAAGCAATGACTGACTCACTGATTCGTTTCGACAAGGTCAACAAGTGGTTTGGGGACTTCCACGTGCTGCGCGACATTGACCTGTCGGTTCATGCCGGCGAACGCATCGTCATCTGTGGTCCGTCAGGCTCCGGCAAGTCCACGCTGATCCGCTGCATCAATGCCCTGGAGGATTACCAGGAAGGGACGCTGACCGTTGCTGGAACAGTACTTGGCGACAACCTCAAGGCCGTGGAGGCAGTGCGTCGCCATGTCGGCATGGTGTTCCAGCAGTTCAACCTGTTCCCGCACCTGACCGTGCTGGAGAACCTGACGCTGGCGCCCGTTTGGGTTTCGGGTCTGTCGAAAAAGGAAGCGGCCGAACGGGCGATGGCACAACTTGAACGCGTCCGTATCGCCGACCAGGCGGGCAAATATCCGCTGCAACTCTCTGGTGGCCAGCAGCAGCGTGTGGCGATTGCGCGTTCGCTGTGCCTGACGCCAAAAATCATGCTCTTCGACGAACCCACCTCTGCGCTGGACCCGGAGATGATCAAGGAAGTACTGGACGTGATGCTCGGTCTCGCATCACAGGGCATGACGATGCTGTGCGTCACCCACGAGATGGGTTTTGCCCGTGCGGCAGCGGACCGCGTGATATTCATGGACGAAGGCCAGATCGTCGAACAAGGCACACCTGAGGCGTTCTTCTCGTCACCGCAAACCGACAGGGGCCAGAACTTCCTGTCGAAAATCCTGGGCCATTAGGCCAGTCAGCAACTACAAGCTAAACGTCAATCGCAGCCGCAGAACCGGCCTGCTTGCGCAGTTCAAACTTCTGTATCTTGCCAGTCGAGGTTTTGGGCAACTCGCCGAACACCACTGCCCTCGGCACCTTGAAGGCTGCCATGTGTTTCTTGCAGTGGGCCACGATGTCTTCCGACGTTGTCTGTGCGCCCGCCTTCAACTCGATAAAGGCGCAAGGCGTTTCCCCCCAGCGTTCGTCAGGTTTGGCAACAACAGCTGCGGCCAGCACGGCCGGATGCCGGTACAGCACATCTTCGACCTCGATCGATGAGATGTTCTCGCCGCCAGAGATGATGATGTCCTTGCTGCGGTCCTTGATCTTCATATAGCCGTCCGGGTACATGACGGCCAGGTCGCCGGAATGGAACCAGCCACCGGCAAACGCATCCTGCGTGGCCGTGGGGTTCTTCAGGTAACCCTTCATGCCAATGTTGCCCTTGAACATGATCTCGCCCATGGTTTCGCCGTTCAGCGGAACCGGTTGCATGGTCTCCGGGTTGAGCACACGGGCATCCCGTTCGAGGTGGTAGCGCACGCCCTGCCGCGAGTTGAGCCGTGCACGCTCGCCAACATCCAGCTTTTCCCAGCCGTCCTGCGCCGCGCAGACGGTAGCAGGCCCATAGACCTCGGTCAGCCCATAGACATGCGTCAGGTCAAAGCCCATAGCCTCCATGCCCTCAATCATCGAAGCCGGGGGAGCTGCGCCGGCCACGAAGGCCTTCACACCTTTTGGCAGTCCGACCTTGATGGCATCGGGTGCATTGACCAGCAGGCCATGCACAATGGGCGCCCCGCAGTAATGGGTCACGCCGTGGTCACGCATTGCATCGAACACCGCCTGCGCCTCGACCTTGCGCAGGCAGACGTTGACCCCAGCACGCGCAGCAATCGCCCACGGGAAAGTCCAGCCATTGCAGTGGAACATGGGCAGGGTCCACAGATACACCGCATGTTTGGGCATGTCCCATTCCATGATGTTGGACAGCGCCGCCAATGCCGCGCCGCGGTGGTGGTAGACAACCCCCTTGGGATTGCCGGTGGTGCCACTGGTGTAGTTCAACGCTATCGCATCCCACTCGTCAGCGGGCAGCTTCCATGCGTAGGCGGCATCGCCCCCGGCGATGAATTTTTCATACGTGATGCTGCCAATGCGTTCGACCGGACCGGTATGGACGGCATCTTCAACGTCGATCACCAGCACAGGCGTACTGGACTTGCGCAGGGCCAGCGCTTTTTTCATCGTGCCGGCGAATTCGGGGTCGACGATGACCACTTTGGCCTCGCCGTGGTCCAGCATGAACGCAATGGTCTCGGCGTCCAGCCGGGTATTCAGCGCATTGAGCACAGCGCCTGTTACGGGAATGCCGAAATGTGCCTCGACCATGGCCGGTGTATTGGGCAGCATCACGGCAACGGTATCGCCCTTGCCAATACCATGTCTCTCAAGTGCGCTGGCCAGTTGGCGGCAGCGCGTGAAGACCTCGGACCAGTTGCGCCGCAGGCTGCCATGTATGACGGCAAGGCGCTGCGGGTAGACCTCTGCAGTGCGCTCGATAAATGACAGCGGCGACAGTGCCGCGTAATTGGCCTCGACCTGTGGCAGGTCCTGCTCGTAAATGTTGGGCATCTTGTCTCCTGATGGACTGTTTTAAATCTTTCACCATATTAACGTTTTGATGCCATCGACATCTGCCATAAATTAATGGATATACCTGTATTGCCTGCAGGAGTGCCCCGGTAACAAAGCGGCCAGCAGCCGCCAAAGGCACAATAGACAGGTGGCCATTCCCCAGTCGTTTATCCAGGAGCTTTTAGCGCGCGCCGATGTCGTCGACATCGTCGGTCGCCATGTGCAACTGAAAAAAGGCGGTGCCAACTTCATGGGCTTGTGCCCGTTTCATGGCGAAAAATCGCCATCCTTCAGTGTCAGCCCCGCCAAGCAGTTCTACCACTGCTTCGGTTGCGGCAAGAACGGCAACGTCATCAGCTTCCTGATGGAGCATGCCGGCATGACCTTCATTGAGGCGGTCAAGGACCTGGCCCAGCAATACGGACTGCAGGTGCCGGAAGATGATGTCTCACCGCAAGACCGCGCGAAGGCTGCGCAGATGCGGGAACAGCAGGCCACGCTGACAAGCGTGCTGGAAAAAGCCGCTGCTGCCTATATCAAACATCTGCGCGGTTCGGAAAAAGCCATCGCTTATTTCAAGGGCCGCGGCCTGTCTGGCGAGATCGCCAAAACATTTGGCCTTGGTTATGCACCTGAAGGCTGGCGCAGCCTGGCGAGTGTCTTCCCCGATTACAACGACACGCTGCTGGTGGAAAGCGGACTGGTAATTGCCGGTGAACCGGGCGAAGAAAACGCGCAGGGTGAGGCCAAACGCTATGACCGTTTCCGCGACCGCGTGATGTTCCCGATCCGTAACGTCAAGGGCGAATGCATAGGTTTTGGCGGCCGTGTATTCGGCGACGAAAAACCCAAATACCTGAACTCACCCGAAACACCGGTCTTCAGCAAGGGACGCGAACTGTACGGCCTGTTCGAAGCCCGCACCGCGCTGCGCGAGCACGGCTACGCGCTGGTGACTGAGGGTTACATGGATGTAGTGGCCCTGGCCCAGCACGGCTTTGCCAACGCGGTGGCCACGCTCGGTACAGCCTGTACCGCCGACCATGTGCAAAAGCTGTTCCGCTTTACTGAATCCGTGGTCTTCAGTTTCGATGGTGACAGCGCAGGCCGCCGTGCTGCGCGCAAGGCGCTGGATGCCGCGCTGCCCTTTGCAACCGACGTGCGCACCGTCAAGTTTCTCTTTTTGCCTTCCGAGCACGACCCCGACAGCTACATCCGCGAACATGGCCAGGAAGGTTTTGCCGCCTATGTCAGCAAGGCAGTACCGCTCAGCAGATTCATGCTCGACGCCGCCGCCGAGAACTGCGATCTGGACACCGCCGAGGGCCGTGCCCACATGGCCAGCAATGCACGCCCGCTCTGGAACCTGCTGCCCGACGGCGCACTCAAGCGCCAGATCATCACCGAGATTGCCGAGAAGGTGCAGATAGACATACGCGACCTGATGCAGCTTTGGCAGCCGGCTGCGACAGGCTACAAAAACGGCAACAAGGGCAACTACAAAAACAGCACCGTCGCGTCGCGCTCCCCTGGCAGAAACACCGGGGGCGATTCGCCGCAGCACAACCAGAATGCGCCACCGGAAGACTTCAACTCCTACCCGGAGGCCTCAGCCTATCCGGTCGACTACGCCAGTTCAGAGCCGTATTTTTCTGCCTCCCCACGGGTCTCGCATTCGCCAGCGTCGTCTTTCAGTTCCGCCAGCCGCAGTCCGCGCCGCACCGCTGGGAGGCTGTTGCCAGCCAGCCGCGAGGACCGGGTGCTGCGCCTGTTGCTGACCGAGCCGGAAAGCTGGGACAGGCTGACCGCCGAGGAGCACATGCTCTTGTGTTCGCTGCCTGCACCGCATGGCCCTCTTTTCACCTGGCTTGAAAGCCAGTTGCACGAGCACGGCCCCCAGCCCTGGGCAGCCCTGCGGGAGGGCTTGCGCGGCCACGCAAGCGAGCAGCACGCGATTACCCAGATCTCGCAGATCCCCGAAGGTATTGAAGGCGACTGGATGGAAGTACGCAGCATCCTAGACCAGCTGGTCCGTCTGGCCCGCATGCGAGAAATGGATGAACTGATTCCGCAAATGGCACACGACCCCGTCGCCCGCCAGCGTTACCAGCAACTGGCCGCCAGCGTCAGAAAAACGGCCTGACGGCCTGAGAGCGCTGTTTTTATTGCTTTTTTACGCCTTTTGTTGCTTAAAAAACAGGCATTAGGGTATAATCCAGTTTTCGACAGGCAAGCGCGACAGCAGCACCTCCGGCACAGGCCTTCCGCAAACACGGAATACTCTCAAACGAGACGGCCAAATTCCCGCAAGGACTGCACACCAAATGTTCGCCCAGACAGCTTGCCCGGTAGTCCGGATGCCCTTCTTCTCGTTGGGCATTTTTTGTGCCCTGTGTTTTTGACCGTTTCCCGCAGCTTTCGGCCGCAGGTGCGTTCAACCACCAGTGCTTTTGGGGTTAATCAAGAGAAATAGAAGTTTTTGACACACCGGAGACATCGCCATGCCTTTGCAGAAGTCCAAAAAGCCAGCCGTCAAGCCAGTTAAAAAAGCCGCACCTGTTGCCAAAAAGGCTGCAAAGCCCGTGGCAAAACCTGCCAAGCCCGTAGCCAGGCCGGTAGCCAAAGCGGTTGAAAAAGTCAAAAAAACCACCATCTCCTCAAAGCCAGCCAAACCGGTCAAACCACCATCGAAGCCTCTCGCCAAATCCAGTCCGTCTCCGAAGAAAGTTCCCACAGTGCCATCCAAGTCAGTTCCTGAAGCAAAACCTGCAGCAGCAGCAGAAGTACCCGTCAAGAAGAAGCCCGGCCGTCCGCCCAAAAATCCGGCAGCAGCCGTCGAAGGCGCAGCACCCTCAGCCGGCGGTGCCAAGCGCGGCCGCAAACCGAAAGTCGCTATCAAGGGCGATGGCGAAGAAGACCTCTCCGACGTGGTCGCCGAGTTTGAAGAGCCGCAGGCCGAGACGACCGAGAAGGTCAAGCCACTGCGCATGAAGATCAGCAAGGCTAAAGAACGCGCCTTGATGAAGGAATTCGGCCTGGACGAAACTGTCCTGTCAGAAGAAGACATGGCCAAGCGTCGTGCGCGCCTGAAAGCCCTGATCAAGCTGGGCAAGACCCGCGGCTACCTGACCCATGGCGAAATTTCCGACCACCTTCCGGACAAGCTGATCGACGCTGAAACGCTGGACGCAGTTATCGTCACCCTGAACGACCTCGGCGTGTCCGTGTTCGAACAGACGCCCGATGCTGAAAGCCTGCTGATCACCGCCAACGCGCCGACGGGCTCGACTGAAGAAGAAGCGGAAGAAGCCGCCGAAGCCGCACTATCCACCGTTGACAGCGAGTTCGGCCGCACCACCGACCCTGTCCGCATGTACATGCGCGAAATGGGCACCGTCGAGCTTCTGACACGTGAAGGTGAAATCGAGATCGCCAAACGCATCGAAGGCGGCTTGATGAAGATGATGGAAGCCATCTCTGAAAGCCCGGCCACGATTGCAGAAATCCTGCGTCTGGGCGAGGAAATTCGCGAAGGCAAGATTGTCATCTCCACAGTGGTCGATGGTTTCTCCAATCCGAATGAAGCTGACGATTACGTGGCCGAAGAAGACTTCGACGAATTCGACGAAGAAGACGACGACGACGGCAAGGGCGGCTCCAAGGCACTGACCAAAAAGCTCGAAGAGCTGAAGAAGGAAGCCCTGAGCCGAATCGACAAGATTGCATCCCTGTTTGAAAAAGTCCACAAGACGTATGACAAGGAAGGCTACGGTACGCCGACCTACGCGAAGGCGCAGAAAGCGCTGAGCGACGAGCTGATGACTGTGCGTTTTACCGCCAAGACGATTGAAAAACTGTGCGACCTGCTGCGCGGCCAGGTGCTGGACGTTCGCAAGAAAGAGCGCGAACTGCGCCGCATCATCGTCGAGAAATGTGGCATGCCGCAGGACATCTTCATCAAGGACTTCCCGCCCAACCTGCTGAACCTGAAATGGGTTGAAAAACAGGTGGCTGCGAACAAGCCCTGGTCCGTCGTCATGGCCCGCAACATTCCTCCCATCCAGGAACTGCAGACCAAGCTGGGCGAATTGCAGGCGCGCGTCGTGGTGCCGCTGGGCCAGTTGAAGGACATCAACAAGCGCATGAACGAAGGCGAGTCCAACTCGCGCGATGCGAAGAAGGAAATGATCGAGGCCAATCTGCGTCTGGTGATCTCGATTGCGAAGAAGTACACCAACCGCGGCCTGCAGTTCCTGGATTTGATTCAGGAAGGCAACATCGGCCTGATGAAGGCGGTAGACAAGTTCGAATACCGCCGCGGCTACAAGTTCTCGACCTATGCAACATGGTGGATTCGCCAGGCCATCACGCGCTCCATCGCAGACCAGGCCCGCACCATCCGTATCCCGGTGCACATGATCGAAACCATCAACAAGATGAACCGCCTGTCGCGCCAGCACCTGCAGGAGTTTGGCTTCGAGCCGGACGCCAGCATCCTGGCCGAGAAGATGGAGATTCCTGAAGACAAGATCCGCAAGATCATGAAGATCGCCAAAGAGCCGATCTCGATGGAAACGCCAATTGGTGACGATGACGATTCGCACCTCGGTGACTTCATCGAGGACAGCGCCAACACCGCACCGCTGGAAGCAGCGATGCAGGCTGGCCTGCGCGATGTGGTGAAGGACATCCTCGACAGCTTGACGCCGCGTGAAGCCAAGGTGCTGCGCATGCGTTTCGGTATCGAGATGTCGACCGACCACACGCTGGAAGAAGTCGGCAAGCAGTTCGACGTGACCCGCGAGCGCATTCGCCAGATTGAAGCCAAAGCACTGCGCAAGCTCAAGCACCCTTCGCGCTCGGACAAGCTGCGCAGCTTTATCGACACGCTGTAAAAACTGCTCCCATCAAAAATGCCGGCATCCTCACGGGTGCCGGCATTTTTTATGCGGCGTTGATTCAGGGAGCGAGCAGGCCCACCTTTTTGACAAAGGCATCCAGCGGCACAGACCACATCCGCCCACCATAAATCAACAGCGAATGCCTGTCATGGTCGGGCAATGGCGGAGTCTGTATGAACTTGGCGTCACTGCCGCCAGCCTTGAAACAGGCCGGAAAGGCCTGTTTTAGAGTTATTTCATTCTGCAGTCCCACCAGGGACGGGCAGAAACTGCCACGAAATAATAGCGGCGGGTTCGCCGAGACGAATCAGCGGGAAACGCCCAACAGCTTGTCCAGCACTTCAGGTTGTTCGCGCAGTTCCTGCGCCGTACCCGAATGCACCACCGTACCGCGGTCCAGCACCACAGCGCTGTCCGATATCGCAAGGATGGCCTGCGGGTGCTGCTCGACGATGATGGCCGACAGGCCTTCCTCGCGCGTGATGCGGCGTATCGCGCGCAGCAGTTCTTCAACAATGATGGGGGCCAGCCCTTCAAGCGGCTCATCCAGCAACAGCAGTTTGGGATTGAGCACCAGCGCACGGCCGACAGCCAGCATCTGCTGCTCACCACCAGACAGCTGAGTGCCGAGGTTGCTCTTGCGTTCAGCCAGTCGCGGGAACATGGTGTAGACGCGTTCAGGCGTCCAGGCCCCCGGTCGTGCCACGGCACTCAGGTTTTCATCGACCGTCAGCGACTTGAAGATGTTGCGCTCCTGCGGAACCCAGCCTATACCGGCGGCTGCACGCTCATGTGATTGCAGCTTGTGCAGCACAACACTGCCACCGTTCAGTGTGATGCTGCCGCCGTGCTGGCGGGTAGCGCCTGCCAGCGTGTTGATCAGCGTGGTCTTGCCCGTACCGTTGCGGCCCAGCAAGGCCAGCGTCTTGCCTTCGTCGAGCGACAGCGACACATTGTTCAGGACGACGGCCTCGCCATAACCAGCGCTGAGGCCTTCGACCTTGAGCAGCTCAGTCATGATGAGCCTCCTCACCGTGGCCAAGGTAGACAGCCTTGACGTCCGGGTCATTGGCGATCTGCTCGGGATCACCTTCGGTCAGCACCGTGCCGTTGACCAGCACCGTCATGCGTTTGGCAAAACTGAAAACCAGGTCCATGTCATGTTCAATCAGCAATATCGACACATCCGCCGGCAGCGCCGCGACGGTCTGCAGCAGTTCTTCGCGCTCACCGGCCGGGACACCGGCCACCGGCTCATCAAGCAGAAGCACGCGCGGCTCGCAGGCCAGTGCAATGGCGATCTCCAGCAGGCGTCGCTTGCCGTAGGCCAGCACTTTGGTCGGCTGGTTCATCACCTCGGTCAGGTGGAACTGCTCAAGCAGCTTCTCGCAGCGCTCGACAACCATCGCATTTTTGCCCAGCGGTTTCCACCAGCTGGCGCCGAGGCCGTGCTGTTGCGAAACTGTCAGCGCCAGCGTCTGTAGCGGGCTCAAGGTATCGAACAGCTGGTTGATCTGGAAGGTCCGGACCATGCCGCGCCGCACGCGCTGGTTGGGCGCCACGTTGGTGATGTCTTCGCCCAACAGCGTGATGCGGCCTTCGGTAGGCTGCAGCACACCTGTCAACAGGTTGATCAGTGTGGTCTTGCCAGCGCCGTTGGGGCCAATCAGCGCATGGCGGGCACCCTTTTTCAGGTGCAGGGTGACGTTGTTGGTGGCGGTGATGCCGCCGAAGCGCATTACCAGACCGTCGGCCGACAGCACGGTTTCTACTGCGTTGTTGGTAGCGGTCGTGTTCATGCACTACCCCGTTTGAACCAGGTCCACGGACTGAGCATGCGTTCACGGCCTACCAGCATCAGGACCACGAGGAACAGGCCTATCCAGAAAGTCCAGTACTGCGGGGTGATGGTTGAAATCGTGTCCTGCATGATCTTGAAAACAATCGCGCCGGCAACACCGCCATACAGCCAGCCGGTGCCGCCTATAACCAGCAGCAGCATCACGTCTGCAGAACGGTCAAAGGCAAACACATCGAGCGATGCAAAGCCTGTGGTTTGCGCCAGCAGGGCCCCTGCCCCACCGGCTACACCGGCAGCGATTGCGTAAACGGCGGCCAGGCGAGCCGATACCGGGATGCCGATAGCCATCGCACGCAGGCGGTTGTCGCGAATGGCCATCAGGGTGGCGCCGAAAGGCGACTTTGCCAGCCGGCGGGCCAGCACAAAAAAGATCAGCAGTACAACCAGCGAATAGCAGGCTGCAGTGCGGCCGCTCAGGTCGAACTCGAAGCGGCCCAACAGCGGCCCCATCACCACGCCCTGCAGGCCGTCGGCGCCGCCTGTGATCTCGCTGAACTTGTTGGCCAGCTCCAGCAGCAGCAGCGCAACACCCAGGGTCACCATCAGCCGCGTCAGGTCACTGCCGCGCAGCACCGTCAGGCTGCAGATAGCGCCAAGGATGGTGGAGACCACAATCGCCACAGCCAGTCCTGCCAGCGGGTCCGGCATGACCAGCTTGCAGAACAGGGCCGCCACATAGGCTCCGGTGCCAAAGAAGGCAGCATGGCCCAGAGAGACGATGCCGCTATAGCCCAGCACCAGGTCCAGTGACACCGCAAACAGCGCGACGATGGCAATTTCATTGATGATCAGCGCATGTGAGCCCAGCACAAAGGGCGACGCCAGCGCCAGCAACCAGAACACCGGCTCCCAGGCTTTCCAGCGGCTGGTGTTATGGAGGCCGTCGCGCACCGCGTTTACAGCATTGAGAGGTTTGTTCATCACTTGGCTCCCTTGCGCACAAAGAGGCCTTGCGGACGCCAGATCAGGATGATGATCATCAAACTGTAAACAATGAAGGCACCCATCTTCGGTATGTAGTACTTGCCGGCCACGTCGGCAATGCCAAGCAGCAGCGCTGCCAGCAGAGGACCGGTGATGGATGAGGTGCCGCCAACGGCAACAACGATCAGGAAATAAATCATGAATTTCAGCGGGAAGGTGGGATCCAGCCCCAGCACTTCGGCGCCCAGCGCACCGCCCAGGCCGGCCAGGCCCGAGCCGACCGCAAAGGTCGACAGGAACACGATGTTGACATTGATGCCCAGGCCGGCGGCCACACGCTGGTCATCGACCGATGCACGCAAGCGGCTGCCGAAACGCGTCCTGGCCAGCACATATTGCAGCGCAATGGTCAGGGCGGCACAGACGATGACGATGAACAGGCGGTAGTGGCCCATGCCAAGCATCCAGGCGCCCTCGCCGAATTCAGAGCGGCCCTTGAGCCATTCAGGCAACTGCATGATCTGCTGGGTGGAGCCTATGAAGTAGTCGGTCGCAGCCACGGCCATGAAGGTCAGGCCGATTGAAAACAGCACCTGGTCCAGATGCGGCTTGTGGTACATGGGCCGGTACAGCGTGCGCTCCAGCACACCGCCTACCAGCGCTGACCCCAGAAACGCCACCGGCAGGCAAACCAGGAAAGGCACACCGAGGCGCTGCATCAGCAGCACCGTGATGTAGCCCCCCACCATGGCAAAAGCGCCGTGCGCCAGGTTGATGAAGTTCATCAGCCCCATGGTCACCGCCAGACCCACGGCAAGTATGAAAAGCAGCATGCCGTAGGCAACGCCGTCAAAAAGAATGGTTAGCATGTATTGGGCGGAAGCTCAGTTTGTAGCGGACTCATTGCCAGGAATGCCGCGGAACCGGCCAGGCCGGGCCGCAGGCATTGCCCCCCTTGGGGAGAAGGCAGCCAAGCTGCCCCCTGGAGATTACTTCGTCTTGCCAGGATCTTTCATGTCCTTGATCACGTCGAACTCCACGTTGTAGAGCTTGCCGTTCTTGCGCTCGACCTTGCGCAGGTACATGTTCTGCACCACGTCGCGGGTTTGCGCATCAATGAACATCGGGCCACGCGGGCTTTCAAATATCTGACCCTTCATTGCTGCCAGCAGCGCGTCGCCGCCGCCCTGGCCCTTGGTGGCGCGCAGTGCTTCGTAGATCACGCGCATGCCGTCGTAGGCACCTACCGCCACGAAGTTCGGGCGCATGCCCTTGTTGGCTTTCTCGAAGGCTGCAACAAATTTCTTGTTCAGTGCAGAAGGATGGTCAGCGGAGTACTGGTGCGAGGTAACCACGCCGAGTGCGCCGTCGCCCATGTCGTTCAACTGGTCGTCATCGGTCAGGTCGCCAGTGCCGATCAGCTTGATACCGGCCTTGTCCATGCCGCGCTCAAGGAACTGCTTCATCACGGCTGCGCCTGCGCCGGACGGCACAAATACAAACATCGCGTCGGGCTTGAGGTCACGCACTTTTTGCAGGAAAGGCGCAAAGTCGGGATTGCGCAGCGGCACCCGCAGCGACTCGACGACCTGGCCGCCATTGAAGGTGAAGCGCTCCTTGAAATACTTTTCGCCATCCAGGCCCGGACCGTAGTCGCTGACCAGCGTTACAACCTTCTTGATGCCGTTCTTCGGAGCCCAGTCCGCCATGGCCACAGCAGACTGCGGGATGGTGAAGCTGGTACGGACGATATAAGGGGAGGCTTCGGTGATGATGGAAGTCGCTGCCAGCATCACGATCTGAGGGGTCTTGGACTGGGTTGCGATAGGCGCGATTGCCAGCGCAATCGGGGTCAGTCCCATGCCTGCGAGCACGTTGACCTTGTCATTGACGACCAGTTCCTGGGCGATGCGCTTGGATGCGTCCGGCAGGCCGCCGTCGTCCTTGACGATGAGTTCGATCTTGCGGCCGTTGACGGTGTCGCCATTCATCGCCATATAGGCGCGTGCGCCGGCTTCCATCTGCTTGCCGGTACTGGCCTGCTGGCCCGTCAGTGGCGTGATCAGGCCAACCTTGAAGGGAGCGGCCTGGGCCATTGCGCTGCCTGCAGCAAAGGTAGTGGCGGCAACAGCCACTGCACCGAGAAAAAATCGTTTGTTCATGGTCTCTCCAAAAATTTTTGAAACGTCAAATTCGCACCGCCGAGAATGTCGCCTGCGGGCCTCAAATACGCAAGCGATATTTCAGACTGTCAGTTATAGCAGTTTTAAATAACAGCAAGCCTCGAAGGATTCACGTCATGCAGGCCTGGGGGCATGCATCAGGAATCTGGCCTTGCGGCTGGCAATGCGCCAGTCGCTGCCATCAAGGGCAAAACTGTCTTCAAACTCGCCAAGCACCAGCGACTGCTCAACAGCCCGCCCCTGCGGCCCCGCTTCAGTCCTGCTGTCAGCGGCCCAAAGGGTGACAAGGCTGGTCGCCCGGCAACCATTTTCAGACACATCACCAAATCGCGTATTGGAGATTACGTGTAGAGACATGCGGTGCACCGGCCGGCTTCTGTAGGCCGCAAGAATCGCCTCGCGCCCGTTCAGCACACTGCCATCCGGCCGCTGAAGCGTGCCCTGCGGCATGAACATGCCGCAGAAAGCTTCATAGTTGTTGGCATCCACAAACGCTGCGGCGTTGTACATGACCTGCTGGCAGGCCGCTTCGACCTCCAGCCGTTTCATTGCGGACAGCACGTGTTATTTGCCCGACTTGCCAGGGTCCTTGACGTCCTTGAGGGTGTCGAACTCGACGTTGTAGAGCTGGCCATTCACGCGCTCGACGCGGCGGATATAGACGTTCTGCACGATGTCGCGGGTTTGCGCGTCAATAAAGATGGGGCCACGCGGACTTTCAAAGATCTGGCCCTTCATCGCGCCTACCAATGCAGTGCCATCGCCCTGCCCTTTGGTGGCCTTGATCGCCTCATAAATGACGCGCATGCCGTCGTAGGCAGCAACACCGAAGAAGTTGGGCCGCACGTTATTGCTTTGTTTCATGAAAGCCGGAACAAACTTCTGGTTAAGGGCAGATTTGTGCGCCACCGAGTAAGGATGTGAGGTCACCAGGCCCAGCGCCACATCGCCCATGTCGTTGAGGATTTCGTCGTCGGCCACGCTGCCTTCACCAATCAGCTTGATGCCGGCCTTGTCCAGGCCACGCTCCGCAAACTGCTTGAGCAGTGCAGTGCCAGCGCCCGCAGGCACAAACACAAACAGCGCGTCAGGCTTCAGGTCGCGGACCTTTTGCAGAAATGGGGCGTAGTCCGGGTTGCGCAGCGGCACGCGCAGAGAATCAACAATCTGGCCACCGTTGAAGGTGAAGCGTTCCTTGAAGGTTTTTTCTGCATCGAGGCCAGGGCCGTAATCGGTCACCAGGGTAACGACCTTCTTGATGCCGTTTTTGGGGGCCCACTCGGCAACGCCCAAAGTGACCTGTGGCAGCGTCATGCTGGTACGCACGATGTACGGTGAAGCCTCTGTGATGATGGAGGTCGCAGCCGCCATGATGACCATGGGCGTCTTCGATTGCGTGGCAATCGGTGCGGTCGACAGCGCCAGCGGCGTCAGGCCGAAACCGGCCAGCACATCGACCTTGTCGGTCACAACCAGGTCCTGTGCCAGGCGCTTGGTGACATCCGGCAGGCCGGTGTCGTCCTTGATGATCAGTTCAATCTTGCGGCCGGCAACGGTGCTGCCGTTTTGTGCGATGTACAGCTTGACGCCGTTTTCGATCTGCTTGCCGGTGGAGGCAAAAGGGCCGGTCATCGGCAGCAGCAGGCCAATCTTGAACGGCTTGCCAGACTGCGCCAGCGCGAGGCCACCGTTCAGTGCCAGGGCGGCTGCCGTCATCTGGCCCAAAAATACACGTTTGTTGGAATTCATCGCTATCTCCTGTTTAAAGTGGTTTCCTGAAATATCGCTCTCTGGCTCAAGGTCTCGTTGCTCAATCATTCTTGCGAATCAGCCGAACGCCGGGCAAACGCCCCGGGTCATGGCCTTCCATCACATCGCGCAGGTTGCGCCTGGCAATGCGCGCATGTTCCCGCATGATGGCCTCGGCACGCGAACCTTCGCGCTGCCGTATTGCTTCCAGCACCTGCCAGTGCTGGTCCTGCGCGACGACGAGCATATCGCGGGCATGTGTTGAATTGGCATGCTGCAGTACAAAGCCGGAAGGCGATGCAAACGGCAGGTTGACCACGCGCTCAAGTTCACGCGCTATCACGGTACTGCCGGCCAATTCACCCAGCAGGTTGTGAAACTGCTGGTTCAGCGTGACGTAGCGTACAAAGGATTCATCGTCGAGCGCATTGCGGGCCAGCACATCGTCAATCTCCCGCAGGCAGGCATCAGCGTCCTGAAGCAGGCCCGGGTCGGCGCCGCGCTCCGCAGCAAGCCGGGCGGACAGCCCTTCCAGCGTTCCACGCAATTCAATTGCCTCGGACACATCGCGCTCGGAAAAAATACGCACCGCATAACCGCCATTGGCCAGCGCCTCCAGCAGCCCCTCCTGCTCCAGGCGCATCAAGGCGGCACGTATCGGCGTGCGTGATACGCCCAGCTTTTCCACAATCGCCAGTTCGGTGATGCGCTCGCCGCTTGGCAACTCGCCGGCCAGAATCATCTCGCGCAGCCGCAACTGGGCCTTCACGGCTTGCGAGCCTCCAGGCTCCTGGCTGTCCGTTACGGCAATTGATAAGGAAGGTGCTGAGGCGTTCAAGTTGCAATCTCTGTATACATCTTAGACTTGAAAACACCTTCCACAGCGCATTTTTAGTGCAATTTTCGCAAAATCAGGGTATTCTCCTAGAAAATATAGAAGACTTTGTATACATAAACCAGTATTTCAGGTGCCTAGCCTTGGCTACAACCTGCGCCCGCGCGCCCGCCCACAAAGGAAAATTCATGTTCCCGAAAAACACCTGGTATGTCGCCTGCACCCCCAATGAAATTGACGACAAGCCGCTGGGCCGCACGATCTGCGGCGAAAAAATAGTCTTTTATCGCGGCCTGGACAACCAGGTCGTAGCCCTTGATGATTTCTGTCCGCACCGCGGCGCAGCGCTGTCGCTAGGCACTGTCTGCGAAGGCAAGCTCGTTTGCGGTTACCACGGCCTGACGATGAATTGCGATGGCAAGGTTGCATCGATGCCGGGTCAGCGTGTCGGCGGTTTCCCGAAAAACCGCAGCTTTCCGGTGGTTGAGCGTTACGGTTTTATCTGGGTCTGGACAGGTGACGAAAAGCTCGCCGATGCGGACAAGATTCACCCGCTGGAATGGGCCGACAACCCCGAGTGGGCCTACGCCGGCGGCCTGTACCACGTGAAGTGCGACTACCGGCTGATGATCGACAACCTGATGGACCTGACGCACGAAACCTATGTGCACACCACCA
>JAZKCN010000017.1:0-82333 GCA_040388075.1 Pseudomonadota bacterium
GAAAACAAATACGACACATTGGGACTCGAAGCCGCCTACCTGGCCACCGGCCAAGTCCGGCGCGCCGAAGCCATCCGCAAAGCGCTGGCCATCTGGCGCCAATTCCGCCCGCGTCCCTACGACGTCAGAAAAGGTATACAGCTCGGCGCGCTGGTCTGCATGGTCGATTCCGACGACAAGCAGCAACACCTCTTTCTCGGCCCGGTTGGGGGCAGCATGAAGTTGGTCAGCGGCACTCAGCTCGTTCAGGTCATCAGCAGCGAAGCCCCTTTGGGCAGGGCCATGCTGGGCAAATGCGAGGGTGATGAGGTGTCGATCCAGGTTGCTCTAATCCGACAGCAGTTTGAGGTGCTACGGGTTTATTAAACCGTGAACGACTCCTGAGTTTCAACATCGGCTGTCGGGCCAGCTGCGGTCGTATGAGAATGGCCACAATTGGGAATCCAATTGATAGCCTGCCGCGGCCCGTATATTCTGCTGAGGACTGTCGCAGCTAACCCCAGAGCAATCATTGTTGCGACTAGAGTAGTTCCGTGGGTTGATTGCAGAGCATCGCGTGAAAATGAATGGCAACGCGATGACCGTTGGAGGATGCAGTTGTACTAGCGACTGACGTGTATGATCTGCGGAAAACACATAGCGTTAGCCTTCACTCACTGGCGTGGACAAGGCCGAAGAGAGTTTCTGGCGAACAGCTGGCATCCCACAATACAGGAGAGGTAGTGACTACTGCGATTCACTTTCCGGGCGGGGCTCTCGCCTAGTGGTTGGGCGGAGTTCCCAAGTTCTGAATCACATGAAGTACGCATACGAAGACCTAAGCGAAGATCAGTTCGAGCAACTTGTCGTGCTGCTTTGCCGCCGCATGCTTGGCATGGGTGTGCAGGGCTTCGCCAAAGGTGTTGATGGCGGCCGCGATGCCAAGTTTGTCGGCACCGCCGAGCTATTACCAAGCAAGGCCGCCCCGTGGACAGGCATAGTCATCGCACAGGCGAAGCACACCAACGGCTACAACCGTAGCTTCTCTGAGGGTGATTTTTTCAACCCGAAGTCGGAGAGCACAGTGATCGGCAAGGAGGTGCCTCGCATCGTGAAGCTTCGCGGGGCCAATCAGCTCGACCACTACATGCTCTTTGCCAATCGACGGCTGACGGGTAACGCCGAGAGCGATATTCGCGCGCATCTTTCCAAGGCGTGCGGCATTCCTGAATCCTCCGTCATGTTGTGCGGCCTCGAATCACTGGAGAGTTGGCTCAAGGAATTCCCGGACGTGCCGGGCATCGCCAACCTTGATCCCGTCGATTCACCACTGATCGTGAGCCCAGATGATCTCTCCGAGGTCGTCCAGGCCTTCGCCCGTCACATGGATGGCGCAGCGGCCACGCTAGATGCCCCACCGGCACCTCGGACACCCTACGAGAAGAAGAACGACATCAACAAAATGAGCGCCGACTACGCCAAGGGTCTGCGTAAGCGCTACCTCAAGGAGACAGCGCAGGTCAAAGTCTTTCTTGCGGCCCCTGAGAATGCCGACCTGCTCAAGACGTACGAATCTGTCGTCGAGGAGTTCCAGCTCAAGATAATTTCCAAGCGCAAGGACTACCAGTCCTTCGACGAAGTGATGGAGTACCTGCTGGACCTCCTGTTCGCGCGCGACCCCCTTCTGCGCGGAAACAAGAAGTTGACACGCGTCATGCTCTTCTATATGTATTGGAACTGTGACATCGGGGAGGGCGAAGATGCTGCGACCAACTAAGCACTCGCACCCGGACCGCACCGTGGTGAACGTCGCGTTGCTTTTGCTGACGCACCTTCGCAAGCGCCGCCTCGATGGCTACAGCGCGTTGCGCGGCTACGCAAAAAAGGCCGTCGTCGGCGGCGAAGTTCTATTCCTACCCGCGCTGAACTTCCTGTTCCTTCTCGGGTTGATTGAGTACCGCCCAAAAACCGACGCCATCGAATACGTAGGGCCAAATGAAGCTGTCTAGGATTTACTGCAACAAGCCTGACTTGTTCGGACCGATCGACTTCCGGGCTGGCCTGAACGTCGTTCTGGCCGAGATCAAGCTCCCCGAAAACCGCGATAAAGACACGCACAACCTTGGCAAGACGACTCTCGGGAGGTTGATTGACTTTTGTTTCCTCTCGGGCAGCGACCCCAAGTTTTTCCTCTTCAAGCACGAAGACCTCTTCAAGGGATTCGTCTTCTTCCTAGAAGTTGAGCTGGCTGACTCATCCTGCGTCACCGTCCGACGAGGCGTCGAAGAAGCCACCAGGATCAGCTTTAAGAAGCATGAAGCCGCACACCAGGACTTGACCGAGCTGCCTGAGGCCGATTGGGATCACGTTGATCTTCCATTTGAACGCGCCCGTGAAATGCTCGACAGCCTACTCGATTGGCGCGGCGTGTCGCCGTGGGATTACCGCAAAGGCCTTGGTTATCAACTCCGCAGTCAGGACGATTTTCAGGAAGTGTTCCAACTGCGGCGGTTCGTCGGCGCGCACGCGGATTGGAAGCCCTACGTCGCCCATATCATGGGCTTCGACCACCAACTGATCGAACAGCACTACGAAAAGCAGCGACAGCTTGATGGAAAGAAGGCCACGGCGGAAACCGTCAAGGCCGAGCTTGGCGGCTCGGTGGATGATGTCGGCAAGATCGAAGGCATCCTGCTCCTAAAGCAGAAGGATGCCGAAAAAAAACAAACGCTCCTCGATGCATTCGACTTTCGGCAGCAGGACAAGGATCGCACGAAGCAGCTCGTTGATGAGGTCGACACGCGCATCGGGGCGCTAAATTCCCAACGGTACTCGCTCAACCAGACTAAGAAGAAGATAGCCACCTCGCTCGAGGAAGATCAGATTCTTTTCAACCCTGAGGAGGCTCAACGCCTATTCAACGAGGCTGGCGTGTTGTTCGCAGGACAAATCAAAAAGGACTTCGATCAACTAATCTCGTTCAACCGTGCAATCACCGAAGAACGTCGCGGCTACCTCCAAGAGGAGCGGGCGGAAGTTGAGGCAGAGCTGAAGAGGACTGGCGCCGAGCTGAACACGCTTGGTAAGCGACGCTCCGAGATGCTCTCCTTCCTTAGCGGCACCGATGTGTTCGCAAAGTACAAGCAGGTCACAGACGACCTCGTGACTCTGCGCACCGACATCGCAACGCTGGAGCGCCAACGCGGATTTCTTCGACGCTTGCAGGAGTTGCGTACTGAGATTCGTACGCTTTCCGAGGAAAGCACGCACCTTCAATCCCAGATCGAGGCCAATGTTGAGGCGCAGAGCGCCGACAGCGGCAGCTTGTTCTCTTCGATCCGCCTCTTTTTCAACGAGATTGTCGAGGACGTAATCGCACATAAGGGGTTACTCAACGTGTTTGCAAACAAGGAAGGGCATCTTGAGTTCAAGGCCGAGATTCTTGACGACGCGGGCAATGCCACCAGCGCCGACCGCGGCCACACGTACCGTAAGCTCCTGTGTGTCGCCTTCGACCTGGCAGTCGTTCGAGCCCATCTTGGCGACAAGTTCCCCAGGTTCGTCTATCACGACGGTGTGTTCGAGTCCTTGGACGACCGAAAAAAGGTCAACCTGCTCAAGGTGATCCGCGAGTACGCCGAGCTTGGTGCCCAGTCCATCATCACTCTTATCGACTCCGACATGCCGCCGCCTGATGAGAACGAGGGGCCAGTGTTTAGCCCAGATGAGATCGTATTGACCTTGAATGACGAAGGTATAGATGGTCGCCTCTTCCGCATGAAGGCGTGGTAGGTCCTGCGTGGTGACCGCTTGAGCTGCGTCGCATATGGCCATGAATTTGGCTTGACACGTAGAAACTAATGTCAGCTTTGGAGCATAGAAATGGAAGTCCTCGACTTCCGCTTTGTCTCGAAAGACGGCGCAGCAGTTGACCATTAGCGGTAGTTGCATCTTCTCCAAAGGCGACATTCGGTGGTCAACATCAGCGAGGTAGTCAGCGTTTAGCGGAATGGTGGTCAATGATTATCAGAAGCTGCAAGTAGTGGGCATTTAATCGCAAACTCGATATGTCTCGTTGCCGCGCAGCTTTGTACGGGTCGGTCAGGAGTTGAAATAACTTCTTTTGATGCCACGGATTAGTCAGAAAGCTGTATATTTGTACAGCATGACTACTTCAAATGATGTATCCGGACGCCGTAACGGCTTGGCACCAACTGCTCACAACGGGTACTTGGTGCACGTGCCAGGTCAGATCATTTCTGCAGGTAGTGAAACGCTGCCACCCCCGGATGAGCGCGAGAACGTCAAGCCTGAACAGACAGTCGATGTTGACGTGCCTGTGCTGGGCTCAAAGGTACGCATCACGTACATGCTCAGGAAGTACCGGCACTACAAGAGCCATTACTGGAGCTGGGTGGCGCTTCGTGCTGATCTGATTGAAGACCGGAATAACTAAGAGGCCCTTCGAGTGGAATTAATCACTTTGAATTCGCTGTTCTCGTCGATACACTGAATTACACAAAGGAGGATGACATGACTAAAAAGACAGTATTCATTGCCTTCCCAATTGAGGAAGAAAATATGCGCGACCTTTTCACAGGCCAGCGCGTTCACCCAAGAACCCCATTCGAGTTTATCGATATGTCAGTCAAAGAGGCATACGACTCTGACTGGAAGACCAAGGTTCAGACCCGCATTAGAAGATCGCATGGGGTCATTGCGCTTTTAAGCCGACACTCTGCAAACTCTGTTGGCCAGAAGTGGGAAATTGAATGTGCACATGCTGAAAGATTGCCAGTCATTGGCGTGCATCTCTACAAGGAAGACCAGACAACGCTACCGGGAATCAGAGTGATTCCATGGACGTGGGAAGGCATCGCCAACTTCATTGACGGGTTATGAAGTTGTGGCCTTACCTGATGTAGACCGGCGTGAGCTGTTTAACGAAATCAAGAGTGGCACGACATATCCTCACAATGAGCATTGGTACGCGCACCTTGTGGAGCAGTACAAGTTGTATGTGGAAATGGCCGATCGCATTAGCAACCGTAGAGCGACTGCAAACTCATATTTCCTAAGCGTCAATTCTGCAATCCTTGGCTTTGTCGGTTACTTGACAATAAAGGACAGTCCGGAATACCTGTGGCTGCTAGGAATTGCTGGCGTCACGTTGTCACTCTTTTGGCGAGAATTAATCCGGTCGTACAGCAACCTGAACACTGCCAAATTCCTCGTGATTCATCAGATCGAAAAGCGACTTCCAATCAGCCCTTACGACGCTGAATGGGAGGCGATGGAGAAAGGCAAAAATCCCAAGCTGTATCGGCCCATCACGCACATAGAACTTGGGGTTCCGTATGTATTCATTGCATTGCACGTGATAGTCATTCTGAAAACCTTTCCGTGGTCTGCGAGTGTTCAATGGATTGCATCTTGTGTTAGATAGGGTGTAGGTCAACAGTGGCTTTGTACACTCCGCGCAATGTCCCGCTCAACTGGTATCGATTCGACGCGTCCGGTTCTGTCGAGTTGTTGGCAGCGTATGTCGAAGACATTGAGACTCAAGTAGCCAAAGGTATTGCCGAGTACAAGGCCAATACGAATACAACGGTCGTAAAAAACTTTGATGAAGATTCCGTTGTAGGCCTTCACAAAGGCCTCGACGATGGAACGTGGCACTTCCCTGAAGTATTCGAGGTTTACTTTCCAAACCTTCAGCGTCGCTCTGCCCTCATCACCTTATATTCATTCTTCGAACATGAGCTTGACAAGCTTTGTGACCTCATCCGTAAACAAGATAAGCTCCTAGCGAAAGTTACGGACATGACTGACACCGGTGTCAAAAGGTCCGCGCTATATCTCTCGAAATTGGGGGGAATTGATCCAGGTCTGAACACTCATCATTGGGAGAAAATTCAGAACATCAAACACATCCGAAATCTCGTTGTGCACGCTGACGGCAGACTTGAAGATGGAGAGGTGAGAAAGAAAAAGGAGGATGCGATCATTGAAAAATCTCCCTTGCTTGAAGGCGGAAGAGAAGTCATCATCAAAGACGGATATCTTCTAGAAGTATTGAAGACTTTTGATGATTACTTCAAGTTCTTAGACGCAAACCTGAGCGCGAAATACTTGGTCTGACTCTACTCATTGCTGCTGTAGTCGATCTCCCACGATAGAAACCCGACGAGATGGACGGGACTCGCCCTAGTTGCCGTACTTCATTGCTGTGAATGCGGTCAAATCATCCATCAAGTTGTCGAACGCCTTCGTTCCAGTAATGTTGAAATTGAAATGACGGTCCTGCACCTTGGTTCCAATCTCAAATAGAAGCTCTTTACAAGCCTCCAGCATCGTCCGCATGTCTCCGATCGACATGCCGGCGGCTAGTTCCTTTTGTTTATCACTTAACTCCAACGACTGGTGGCCGACGACATTGTTGCGAAGTAAGGAGATTCGAATCCAGGTCTTTTTCATTTCTTTAAAAGACTTGTCAAGCTTATTCAGAAATGCCGGATCAGAAGTTGCCTCAAAGGTAGCGAGAAGCGAATGAAAGTTGACCGTATCTGTTCGCTTCTCGAAGACGCTGTATAGAAGGACGATCACTGAATTAAAAAGCGCAGTTTCTGCTACTGAGTAGAAGCGAGCGTATCGGCGATTCAACATGGCGACCGCCTCGTCCCCTTGTCTTCGATATCGCATCGCAATCCACATCTCCATGTCCACCTGTGCATGCGTCAGCATCATGAACAAGTCGCTGGCAATCTTTTCACCTGTTGTCATATCTCCCCCACGTATGTAGTCGATCTCCCACGAAAGAAACCCGACGCAGTGGACGGACTCTATCAGAGGTCGACCTTTCATAGTTGTAGGTAGCAAAGTTGTGAAACTGCGATGTTGCAGTGTTCACAAGGAATTCAAATCATGGCTACTCAACAAGCGTCTTTCTTCACTACTGTTCAATCGTTCGCAAAGCCTTTCGTCCAAGCCGACGCAGCTAAGCAGGACCCGATTACTGTTGCCCGCACACGCTTTGCAGCTGCTGCGGATGAAGCAATCAAGGACATCACTGCAGAGAAGGACAAGGGTTTCTGGTTCAAGAAAATGGACAGCGGCTACACCGTGCAGCTCAAAAACGGGGCCAAAGTGCTGGAAAACTGCTCATTTGCAGTTGGCAGCAAAAAGGATGCTTTGAAGCTGCTGGAAACTGCCAAGTCAAGCAGCGCCAAGGGGGAGTTTGATGATGCGTTCAAAGCCACTGCACGCGCTCCAGCTGCTCCAAAACCTGCTGCGGAGATTCCTGCTGCGGACAGCAAAAAGAAGTAAGCACATCGGCCGAGTTTAGTCGCAGTCCCCAGCCCTGTCTTCCGCACTGAACTTCCTCGTCGCCACCCCATTGCGCCCAGCTGGTTCGAAGAAATAGAGTTTAAAACGAAAAAACTACGACGTCCCTCTGGTAGCGTCTTCTGTACCTAGCGTGAATTCGACGTCATAGTTTGAAGCAAGGGGGCTTGGACCGTTGCCCAATCAGGCACGCCAATACTCTTCACTGACGTTTTTGTCGCGTCGAGCACGGCCCAAGGCTTCGAGAGTTTCCAGAATACGGGGCAAGCCTTTTTTCCATGGACCGCGGCCTTTGAAGCGTGTTTCAATCTCAGCCACCGTCAGCGCGCCGGAGTGGCTGGCCAGCACCTGTGCGAGGGCGCGCACCTGCTCGGGCAGGCTAGCAGGCCATGGCTGCGTGCTGAGAGCCGACGGTTTTCCAGGCGCGGGTTTTATTCTGTTTTTAAGCACCATTTCGGCCTGTACACCTTGCCGAACGGTCGCAAGATCATCCTGATTTTGTAGCATCTGGCTGGCTGATCGATTTTGAAATCCTGGCCGCAACCAGCGGATAAGGCCAACTTTCTCTTCAGCGGCGCGCCGAACGTTCAGTGCTGTCAGATGTGTGAGCAACGTATCGGTGTCCAGGTCCGCTTCAAGGCCGTAGGCATGTAGCGCAGCAGTATCCAGCTCATCGTGAAGGTCTTTGAGCACGGCGACCAGGCCTTGGCTGTGGATGATTTTCTCTTTAGCCGTCAGCGCGCGTCCTTCGCGCAGGGCATCGAGCACGTTGTACATGCCGGTCAGTGTCAGGCCCGGATTTTCCACCTGCTGGCGCTTGCGATGCGCGTCGATCTGTTCGGCCAGCGCGGCGATATGTTCGCGTAGCCCGGGCGTGAGGCCAGTGTCGTCATCAGGGAAAGGGAACGTCTCGAAGCAGCGAGATTTGTTGTAGCGGGGGTCATTGCCGACGCCGAGCCGGCCACCCACCGCTAGCGCCCAGACAATATGCGCGCGACTGGATAGCACGCCTAAGTGAAACGCATCGTTGCTTGCTATGGCAATTAGCATGTTGTCCGGCAGGATGCCGGCGTCCAAAAACTGGAAGGTACGGTGCTTCGCGGTTTCGACAGTGGCGATGTAGCGAGGCAGACCCGCGAGCGCAGGACGCAGCTCTCTGCGCGGTTCGCCAAACAACCACCAGTTGTCGCGGTAAGTCGCGCGGTTATTCTGATCGCGTTCGGGTTTCACGCGTTCCAGCAAGCGCTGATACACCGAAGGGAATTTTTCGCGCAGTTGCTCGGCAGTTAAGCCCAACAAGTCAATCACTTTCGCTGCGCGCGGCGTGTTAGTCAGGTCGCGACCATTGCGATAATCGCGGATGTACTGCTCCAGCCCTGGCACGAAACCAAGGCCTAACGCTACGGCTTCTTCGTTTGTGACGATGAAGCCCGCACCATGCAGCTTGACCCCAGGAGAGGAAATGTTGGCATTGGCCTTCAGCGCCAAGGCCGAGCCCACATTCGCGCCAATGCTTAAATCGGAATGAATAGTGCCCCAGCGCTCAGCCAGTGTGACCGTAACTTCCCCAAATTCGCCGGTCTGTTCGCTTAGAACCGTGAGTAGCCGCCCTTTGACGGACCAAGCCGGGTCATCGTCGTTACCCCAGAATGGCGCATCGTCGTTGGGACCCCAGGCCGGCGCATCGTCTGTGGGCATGGCCACCGTCATCGCAATGCGCACGGCTGCGCCGTTGGCACTGTCTACCCATGGATGATCGGGTATGGCAAATATCAGCCCTATGCCTTTGTCGTAAGCGACCTGCACCACGCGCCGGTTGAAAGTCTGGCGCAGACTATTGGTGGTGATCAGACCGGAGCGGCGAACCGATCTCGCGGCGACTAAGGCTGCCGCGCGACTCCACCAGTGCATGACAAAGTCGGCGCTTTCGGGCACTTCAGGCCAAGCTCCGCGTAGGGCTTGTACATAGCCGTCACCCAATGCGGCACGCATAGTGCTGGCGCCAATAAACGGCGGGTTGCCGACGACGAAATCGGCTTCCGGCCACTCTGCCTGGCGCGGTTTGATGTAGTTCCACTGCGGTACCTGCGCGGCCTCGTCGGGCACCAATGCACCGGTGACGGGGTGGTTTTTGAAGCTGATGCCATCCCAGCGGCTCAGCAACTGGCCACTGGCGTCGTACGCTAGGTCGGCGTCGTCCCACGCCAGCACGGCATCGCGGTGTTCGATGTTGCCGTAGTCATGTACCACCGGTTCGGCCACGGCCTTGTTGCCGCGTGTGCGGATGTGCCACTGCAGATAACCTATCCATAGCACCAACTCAGCCAGCGCGGCCGCACGTTCGTTGAGTTCGATGCCCAGCAGCTGTTGCGGCGTGACGGTTTCACCTTCGAGGCCGAGCAGACTCTGCGTTTCGCCCAGCGCTTCAAGCTGGTTGATCACTTCGCCTTCGAGCCGCTTCAAATGTTCCAGCGTCACATACAAAAAATTTCCACTGCCGCAGGCAGGGTCCAACACACGGGTGGTGCAAAGCTGATGATGAAACTTGCGCACCTCGGCTCTGGCCTCTTCAATCTTGCTCTCGGCGGGCTTCCCCGAAAGCTCGGCCGCTTCGCGCGCCAGCACCAGGGCTGCGGCCTGGGTGTCAGCCCAGTCAGCGCGTAGCGGCTCGACCACCGTCGGCAGTACCAGCCTCTCCACGTAAGCGCGTGGCGTGTAGTGCGCGCCCAGCGCGTGGCGCTCTTTGGGATCAAGCGCGCGCTCAAGCAGTGTGCCAAAAATGGCGGGCTCAACCTCGCGCCAATTGGCCTGGGCCGCACGAACCAGGCGGGTAATTTGCTCCTTATTCAGGAGCAGGGAATATCCGTCAGACATGGAATTCTTGAATAGTTTTCCATTGAACTGGAGCACTTGAATAGCCAGCGTGGCAGAAAAGCCGCCACGGTCCATGTCAGCCCACAATACGCGTAGCATCTGCTGAAGGATGACAGGCTGCTCGCGATGGTTTTGCAGCAGGCTCAAAAAACTGCCTTTGGGTAGCAGCTCCACGTCTTCGGCAAACATGCTGAACAAGCAGCGCGTCAGAAAGGCGGCGACGTGGTCTGCGCGGTGGCCCGACTGCTCCAGCGATCTGGCGAGTTCGGCCAGTTGTCCCGCTACTTCGCGCGTCACGCGTGCGCTGGCACGGGCGGGGTTCAGGCTATCTGGGTCGGTCCAAATGGTTTTGAGGCGTTCGCGTACATCGGCGTCCAGCAGGCTGCTAAGGGCGATGCGGTGGCTGCGCGGGTCGGGGAAAGGCGTGTAGGTGGCGCCGCTGCGGGTGAACTCCGAATACATCTCGATGACGTTGCCGACATCCACCACCAACAGAAAGGGGGGTCGACCTTCTTCTGATGGCAGGGCGCGCGCGTAGCCCTCGGCCTGGGTACGGGCGCGCAAGAGCGCGTCGTCAAAACCTTTGGTCTGGGCTCCTAACTTCAGTTTTTTCGACTCCAGCACAAAGTGACCGCGACGATAGCAGTCAATGCGACCGGGGCTGCTGCTGCCGTCGCCGTGGCTGAAGGTGACGGGGCGCTCGAACATATAGTCCTGCTCGGGGGTGGGATGCGGAACTTGCACATCCAGTAGTTCGCATAGTTCGCGCACAAAGCTTTGCGCGGTGGAAAGCTCGCTAGCGGTCACACCTTGCCAGCGCTGGATAAAGGCTTTGGCATCTGCGTTGCGCTTGTAGTTGCTTGGCATGTTGTGTGCTTCTTCCATCACCTGAATGATAACGGGCGGCACTACACCTCGAAACACCGGTCTATACCGAACAGTTCGCGCATCCGCTCCGTCTTTGCCACATTTGCGCTGCTCAAATCAATTACTGCCAGCCTCTGCCGCGCTCTGGAACAGCACACGTAGAAGACGTTGCGGGAACGCTTAGCCCGTTCTGGGTTTCCAATCTCATCCGCGCCAGATAAATACTTGTCAAATGAATAGAAGTTCCATGCGGCACCAGAGTCGTCCAACACCACCAGCACGGTTTCAAACTCATCACCCTTAACCCCATGCTTCGTGGCGAAAGGCGTGCTGTTCATAAAGAACCGGGCGAAAGCAGCGACTTGGCGGTAGGGAAGCGCGAACAGTGCCGCATACAGAGTTGCGTCCTTTTGCTCACGCTCTTTCGCGGCTTCATCCATCTCAGCAGTGACGATGGGCTGCGTATTTACAAGCCGGAGTGTCAGGTCGTCAGTCAGCAGGAAAAGCCGACTGTCTCGGATCGTCTCGAGTACTTCACGGACCGTACCCGCGTCACGCTTCTCCATCAGAGTGTTCAAAGCGTGGCGCACCCCCGATTTCGCGGCGCGGCTGGCCAACCGGTGACCGGCGCTATGCAGTCTGCCAAGCGTCCCCCCAATCTGCCCCTTCTCCCATGCCAGAACCAGCGGTTCAACCTTCTCCAGGAAGAACGCGATCCGTCGGTCTGAGCCGTCAGTGAGGGCGTCCTTGGCGAATGCCCCTCGCTCCGTGAATGCCTTCAACAGGTCAGCGAAGCCGGCCTTGCGGGCAATCAACCGGTGGGTGAGATAGAGCTCCCTTGTTCTAAGGCCCGTCAGATCCCAGTGCAAGGCGTCGGTGAGCAGGTCGCGCCCACGTTGAAGGCCAGCTTCGTCGGCACCAGCCGCAACGTGTATGTACGCGGCGTCGCCCTGTGCATTGTTGTTCCCCGGAATCTGCGTGATGTCTGTGCGGATCTTGTTCAACACGTCCATGACGCGCAAAGAGCAGCGGCGGTTCTCGCGCTTGACGATCACTTCCAGAGGCGCTGCCAGATCCGCCGGCAAGGCACCGATCCCTTTATGCTCTCCGTGGTGATAGATGTTCTGCATCTTGTCGCCAAAGAATCCGAGCACGAGCTTGTCACCAGTCAGGGGAAGCATTCTGCGCAGCAGTATGTCGATTACGGCCGTGCTGGTGTCCTGGTACTCGTCGACAAAGATGTAGGGGTAACGGCTCGCCACGATGTGTGCCAACTTGTTGTATCGGGTGTAGGCGATGTGGGCGATCGACAGCAGGTCGTCGTGAAAAATTCGACCATCGAGGAACTTGGAGCCTCGGTCCGAGTACTTCACCTCAAGCCGGGCGGCGACCTTCGCCTCGAGTTCTGCTTGATCAACTCGGCGTGAGCTCCCAACTGGGGGCGCCGCATTGAAATCGAGCAGTGCCTGACGAAGCGCCTGTTGGTGGGGTTGCAGCGTGCTCCAGAGGAAGTCATGGATGGTGGAAACACGCACCAAGGGGTTGCCCTGAATGCGCTCGATCACCTGATCCTTGGCCACGTTGGTGTAAGTGATGCAGGCTATCTGTTGCCCATCCCGCTTAAGCCGGTCAGCCACCGATGGTGCGCAGAGCTTCTTGAGGCCCTCGACGAGGGAGTAGGTTTTTCCCGCGCCGGCACCAGCATCGAGCACAAAACTTCGACCCTCGACTAGACATGTGGCGATGCGCTCGTCCGCCGTCTTTTCGGCCTCGGCCGCGGCCGCGGCTACTGCTTCGCCAACCATTCGAGTCCCTCGCGGATGTACTTGGGTGTAGCCCAGCCTTCGTTGGCCAGCAGGTCAAGCGCGAAGTCGACCTTCGGCAGGCTGATCTCGTAGGCGTCGGCGGTCAGGGCTGCAGCGTCGGCATGAGTGAAGGTTCCTCCGGTGGCCAAAAGGTTGGCTTTGTTGGCGAGTAGCCATGCTGCGTTCGCGTACACGAAGGCCTCCTCGAAGCTGCGAGCACATGGTTGGCCCGCCGCCTCCGGGACTTGGTAGGCAACCCGGACCCGTCCCGCCGTTTTCTCCGCTTCGCCTGCCCCTATCAGCGCAGGCAAATCGGCACTTCCTGGAAGCCACTGAGCTAGGGTCGCGTTGCTGCTTGCATGGCCGGTTGCGACAGATGCCTTCTTTTTGGTCGTGCCGTCGATCGAGTCCAGATCGGTGATGACAAGCGCCGGCAATTGAAGGAACTCGATCAACTTGCGGAAAAGATGTGCATAGGCGCCACCCACCTCAACCGTGCAAACGTAGGTCGAGGTGAGTTTGTTGCGCAGCGCGACCTCAAGGGTGGCGCTCAGGCGGGGCAGAAGCATACGCTCAACTTGTCCCTCGATGAACACGAGCTTATCCGCGAAGAACATGTCGCATCGCGTCGTAGTGAGGAATTTTCGCAGGAACTCCATCGCGGTCTTCTCGGCGTCGCTTGTTGCCGAGGACTCGAAGGACAGCAGGTCTTTGATATCGACCGTACCCTTGTTCCGCCGGAAGTAGCGAATCGGTGCGAAGCCGCAGTTGGCCGCCATGTGCGACGAGTGCGTCGTCAGTAACAACTGCACACCGGCTTCACCCGCAGCGGGGGCCAGGAATTCGCTGATCTGCTGAACGAACACCGCCTGCATCTGAGGATGCATATGCACCTCAGGCTCCTCGACGACGACCAGGTGAACGCGCGGTCGATGTTCGAGATCGGACTCGACATCCTCGCGAAACGATTTCAGGGACAGGACGATGTATATGAGGTTCTTGAACCCTAGGCCGTTGTATCGCTCGGGCAGTTCGAAAGCCCGGTCCAGTGCTGCTGCGGCGCCCTGAGGCGCCGACGCTGCGTCCCCGGTCGCAGTGTAGTAAACGCGTGTCGTGTCCTTGAAGAGGCCATCGGCGCTGAGTTCAGCGCGTACGGTCAGCTTAGGTGATTCGGGGTGGCCGAACTTCGCGAGGCCCTTCATCAGCCCGTCGAAGGCCTTGACATAGTGGGGGCCGAGGGCAGTGGATTGGTCTCGCAGCGTCTTCTCAAGCGCCTTGAAGTCGTTGGGCGCGTCGACCTTGTAGCGGCGCTCGTAGTGCGCGTGAAGCTAAGTCGACAGGCGCGTGGCCTTGCTACCTTCTTCTCGGTCGTCGATGTGTCGCTGAGCGCTGACGACGTCGATGTGAATCAGCCGAGAAAGGATGCCGCGGTCGGGCAGACGCTCGGCTTGGTTGCCATCAGGACTCAGCTTGAACAGGTCAAGCTTGTAATGGTCATGCAGCGTGGCGGATAGATAGTCGGCAAACGACTGATCGTCATCCCGGTCTTGTAGGTAGGCCTGCGCCAGTTGCTGAGGATTTTCAGGTCCGAAGCGGATCTCGACCATCACGGTGGTGGCCGCGTCATCTAGATCCATCAGGAGCTCACCGGCGACCGCCAAATCCGGACCCGTGTCGTCGTAGTCAAACTTTAGGCGCAACGACAGCACCGGCAATGATGGGAGTGGTGCCGCGGCGGGCGGTGGTCCTGCTTCTGCGTCACCTGCTGCCACGGCTACGGGAGGCGCCAAGACGTGCTCCTCGAACTTCTTGAAGGCATCGCGGCACCCGAGAGAGAAGTCGTTGATCGAGAGCTGCTTAATCGGCCTCTGCAAGAAGGTCAGCATGGCCTCAATGGCAGACGTCTTGCCGCTGTTGTTGGGGCCGACCAGGATTGTGGTGATGTCGACCGTGTCTAGGCGCATGGAGGTGCCCTGCAGCAGCCTGAAATTCCTGATCGCAATCTCGGACAGTTTCATGTCCGGCCTCCTTTCCCTGTCCGGGTGTCTTGGTCTAGTTGCCGTTGTCCCGGCCGAGGCTTTTCCCCCTGGCGTATGTACATATTGTCCTGGTTATCGCTCACCGCAAGGCCTTTCGCATCGCTTTCGGAACCCAGAGTGCATTCATCTACTTCTCCCCCTGAGGGATCCCCAGGCCCATCGCCATAACTTAAGGAAGTCTAATTCGCCGAACCCAGATATCCATATACGACGCAGACGATCAGCACGAATGCGACCAAAGGCCAGCCAAAGTATTTTTGTCATCGGCTTCGCTGCCGGAGTCGCCGCAATTGATTGATGATCGCGTTTGCCAAACGGCCCCAAGCGTTGGGGGATTCTCTCTATGCATCGCCTGAAACATATGGTGACATGCACACTGGCCAATTGCATCCCCTAATTGGAGGGGATGACTGACAGCCTCATGGTCGTGGCAAACTGAGCGCGAGAGGAGTTTTACGTGATTTTGACCATCGACATTAACAAAGTTGTGCCGGGTATCGTGTTTTTTCCTCACGCGGTGGCCTGATGAGTTGAATTACGTCGCTTTGGACATGCCCATTCGGTTCGCCTTCGCGAATCCACGTTTCAAAAGCGCAAATGCTGCGCTTCCGGATAAAGGGTCCCCTGCCATGCAGGCGTTAAAATTTCACATAGATAGCGGCGGATAGCTGAAAGGTAGATATGAAAGACGTGGAATTCAACAAATTGCGAAAGCGGTTACGCAGGGAAGCCGGACAAGCCATCGTCGACTTTGAGATGATTGAGAACGGTGATCGGGTAATGGTGTGCATGTCTGGTGGCGCTGATAGCTACACCATGCTCGATACTTTGATGTATCTGAAGGAAGTGGCGCCTATAGATTTTGATCTCATTGCGGTAAACCTAGATCAGAAACAACCCAATTTCCCCGAACACGTATTGCCTGAGTACCTGCAGGCTCTCGGCATTGAGTATCGAATCATCGAACAGGATACTTACTCTATCGTCAAGGAAAAGATACCTGAAGGAAAGACCACGTGCTCTCTCTGCTCGCGTCTACGCCGCGGAATTCTTTATAAAACTGCTCAGGAATTGGGAGTTACAAAAATTGCTCTCGGCCATCACCGCGAGGACATCCTGGAAACATTGTTGTTGAACATGTTTCATGGCAGCTCACTCAAGACAATGCCTCCAAAGTTGCTGTCAGACGATGGCAAAAACGTTGTGATTCGTCCGATGGCGTACTGCCGGGAGAAAGATATCAAGGCCTACGCGGAAACGATGCAGTTCCCGATCATTCCTTGCGATTTGTGTGGCTCGCAGCCCAACTTGCAGCGTCAGGCAATGAAAGAGTTGCTCACTTCATGGGACAAGCAGTTCCCCGGCCGTGTGGACAACATGTTTCGTGCGCTGTCGAATGTAGTCCCGTCTCATCTCCTGGACCGCCGACTACACGGGTTTGGCACCGCAAAGATGAGCGAGGAAAAGGGGCATATGGCCGACTGGCTGGCCTCCGACGAAATCAGCGATCCGAAGGTCATCCTGATTAAGCCACTCGCCACACCGATAGCGGCTTAAGACTGACTACGCGTGTTATTCGGCAAAGGGTCCTGAAGCAAGGCAGTGCCTCCAGGCAAAAGGGACGCGTTATAGGCCAGGCGTGTATGTCGGAGGAGTAGTAACTTGTGCTTCTTGTTAAGAGCGGCGAGTTCCACCTCCAGCAACTGAATTCGCTGAATGTAGTTGTCAGCGCTCAGGAGTACCTGCTTATGCCCGTTCCTTGTCTCAATAGCCCTCAGCTTACAGACTTTGAAAGCGGCTGAGATCGCTTCATTGCGTGAAAGAGCTTGCCTGCTCCATATATCCTGAGGCTTGATTTTGAGTTTGGCCGCGAGCGCCACTCGATAGTCTTCCCAATTCAGGGATTTTTTGGCCGGCCATTTATTCAATAGCTCCACCGCGTAATGCTGATCACTACGCGAGATTTTGCGTTTTCCAAGAGTCGATAGTCCACTCATACGTCATCACCTTCCTCGCGGAGTTTCACAACGAGATCAGCAGTGCTCATCGCTGAGGGAGCGGAATTGAATGTGATGATTGTTCCTATCTCAATGTCCGGATTCGCCTCCACGGCAAAGATTTCTTCGCACCTATCGATGGTGTCCTGATGCTGTTGTATATGCCGCATTAAAGGAGGTTGCTCCTGGCCGGTGACTATTTTCGCCTGACCAATGAGAAGCATGGACCGCGCGTGCTCATGAAGCGCTCTTATTCGAGGTATGCGTTTCATATCCCCTTTCCGCCAGAGTGACTTATTGCATCTCATACAGTCACCGAATTGCTCACAAGGGTTTAGCGACCAGTCAGTGCTACATCCACCGACCTCAGTAATTTGCTTGGGTGCCGCGTTCTCGTACAAGAAAACGGCCCTTTGTGTAATAGAGATATCGTGAGGCACCTGTTCGGCGATGGGGCCGTGGACGGGAAAATCTTGATTGGGGTCAAACACCTCCATTGAACCGGCAACGACCTCGTGTGGAGTCCTCAAATCGTAGTAACCAGATTGAATCCCGCTGCGCCTGCCGGCTAATTCGTCTATGAACGGTTCACTTATTCCTGCAAGAAGTGCCTCTGTGTGATGATATTTCCGTAAGTCGTGCAAAGTGAACGAGGGCGACTTACCACTTTTCAATTTGATCCCGACGCTACTGAACAGAAGAGGTGGTCCAGCCCGATACTGGCTGATCCATGTATCAATCGAACTTGCGATCATCTGCCTCGGACTCCACCATCTACTGGTCTTACTGTCGAGGGTAGCATGTAGGTTAGTTCGTTTGTCGAATTGCAAGAGCAGTGCGTGGTCCAGCCGCAGTTTTCGATCTTTCGCCGTAAAGGGCCAGTGTGGGAACTCTTGCTGCTTGAACTTTGCTAAAAGGCAACGCTTTAAGCTGTCAGTTGAAAAATACGCTGTTGCACGTTTTCCGCCGCTCCAAATTTCGCGAAGTACCGGTACCCACGATTTCCCCTTGCGTGGTTTTAATGAGCCGTTGGCAACGGTAGCGGAGATGTATAGGTCATCGTGTTCTGCTGGGAGAGACAATACTATTCCGTGCTCAAGGCAACGACGGCGTGCTTCGCTCAATTTTAGATATTTAAAATCACCGCCAAGATGTGAGGGGAGGTAAATATCCTGGGCCTCATCAACGCCAAGCACAGATTTTGTCAATCCAATTTGAACCCAAGGAGTGGTCCCGTTGATGATGCGTTCTTCCGCAGTCTCCGCGTCCCAAATACTTGCGATGGTGCTTACAGGTGCAAAGGGTTTTTCAAGTAATGCCCTGAGTCTCTCTGGCACATACAGTTCATCGATAGATTCAAAGTCTTCGCCAAATCGCTCGATATAAAAATGAAATGCGTCTCGGACTTCACTTGTATAGTCTCTGATAAATTCGAATAGTTCTAAAACAATGGGAGCCAGTTTTTGAGAAATGAAAAGAGTTTGGTACAAATCCGGCTTCGGACGATATATCGAAAGCTTCAGTTTTTTCGTCAACTCATCTTGCCTCAAGCAGTCATATCTTAGACCTAGATAATCAGACATACGCATTGAGACAGTCGTCAGTGGGAATGCCGCAACCGCGGCCATAAAAGTAATTCGGTGATCTGGACCAAAACGTTTCATCGCTTGTCGATAAGCCAATCCAACTGCTGCCACTGTCTCCCCGCTCAGTCGCTCTTCATTTTCTGTGATCAATGGCGTATCCATTGACCCGACTCTTACGTGGCGCACCATCTTTTGACAAGTGACGTATGCGAAGCGATCCTTGATAAGTCGAAAACCTTTTCCATCAAATCGGAGCGACTTGCTGTGATATCCGGATTGCAACATATGCGCGAAAATTTCTATTTCTCTTCCAACGTCATACTTAAGCGCGCCATTCAAACCTGAGTTCTGCAGCACTAGGTCCGCCTGGAGAATTACTTGCCGATTTAAATTGATCGGGTTGTTGCTGCCCTGGCCGAGCTTTCGTAGGGAGTATTCAATGAGCGTAAGCGCAACAGGAAGGGCTTTACTTGGGGAACGAATTCCTTTGTAAAGCGTGATCACATTCAGGTAGGCTTTGAAAAAGGCCACAAAGCTTCCCGAGATGAGCGCATCAGGCTGGAAAATTACTGGTGGATTCCCCGTCCGAGCTCGCCCAAAAATCTCTCTGTCTCGCCCTAAGTATTCCCACCTTACAAGCCATGTTTTGGCATGCTTTTGCCCATGAGGGAGTAGCCGCGTCCCCCATGAGAACCAGGGATCTTGTGCGGTGTATGGAGTGCTATGTAGATGAGAAATTCCAGCAGTTCCGAACGGTTGTGCCCATGCAATGAACTGCTGAAACTTTTCTGTGACCTCGTCCTGGCTCTCGGGTAAAAAGATCGGCACCACCATAGTCGTCATAGCTATTTTCCTGCTGCGATTTTGTCAATCACAATCTGTACGGCTGCGATCAGCGAGTCGTCGCGCTGTACGGTCTCCAGAGGAAGCTGCAGTTCGACTGCTCGAGATCTTTTCAATAACAACTCATCAAGTACCTCTTGGTGAGGTCCGTCCTTAAAGGGTCGGAACCTGGTGCACGTGTAGCAACCAACAGGAGCTAGCACGCCGCAGGGCTTCGTCGAGCATCCACCTACCTCACCTGACATGGATGACGAAAGGATTAAGTTTTCAACGCTATGACTCAAGACCCAATCGTGGTCCACGATCTCCCCCTTGAAGGATGAGGCAATTCTGCTGTGATACGCATCGGCCTTGAGCTCATATGCGTCGAATGCCTCGGAAGATAGGTTGACGTAATGCCGAAGCGAAATCGTTGAAGTTTGAAATCCAGCGCGAGCCAATGCTGCAAGCGGAGCACCTATCATTGCAAGATGCGTGAGCTTGGTGTGCTTGAATCGACGAGTAAAAAGATCTATGTCCAATAGCTCGTTGGTGTATGTCGCAATCCTGCTACGCGTGCGAACGATGAGACCGGCAATTCCAATACCCCGCTTCGATATCGACAGAGGTTCTCCACGAATTCGAAGAACAGAAAAAATTGGCGTTGAGGCAGATAGAGATGTCCGCTCAACTGATTGCAGGTATTCAATCTGTGCCAATATCGCCGGAACTACTGCAGAAGACAGCTGGCATCGCATCATGAATTTTCTGGCGGAAGTGGCTTTCTGCTTCACTACAGGTACATCCATCTCTACTCTTAGCAATTCACCGGACGGACTACGGATGACATGTACATCCTCCACTCGCAGCAGGTGTAGCTGACTTGGACGCATCGCTTCCGAGACGATCAATCTCCAAAGCAGATAATCCTGCGGGCTGAAATCTCGCCTGATGTAAAGATCCTCTACGGCTGAAATAATTTCCCTGACCTGCTGAGACGAAAATGGGCGCTCTTGGACCGAACCGGCTTGAATTTCAAACGTAGATCGTGGTTTGGGAGACTTGGAAATTGTCAGATGATTTTTTAGATCCTTACTGATGCCTGGATAACCCTGGCGAATCCAGAATTTCAGAAAAGAACGAAGTAGCTTTTCGTGAGATGCTGCGTCGTTCTTGGTTTCATACAAAAACATACTCAACGTAATTGTGAGTATTGGCCTGCCGACCAATGGTGTGATGGCATTCAAGAATCGGGAAAATCTGCTCACCCACCGGATCACGGTTGAACTTTTCCTCTTGCCATTGAGTGCATCTGTGACGCATGCAAAGAATATTCCACCAGTGGCCACGGCAAGTCCGGGGACGGCTTTCTTGAGTCTTAGGCCTTGCTCTCCGGACTCGGTTCGAAGTGTCATTTCGTCGAGATTGATCGCTACCAGCTTTCCGGACTCGATAGCTCTGACATGCGTTGGAAGATCGCCAGGCAGTACCTCGTCTTGGTCAATGACGAACTCGTCATAGCCGGTAAAAAGAGGTGGACTAAGGCTTGGCAAGGCGATCATCCCTAGCTTGTATAAGCTCCGCGGTCTTACGCATCAAGCTCCTTGCCGAGTAGCGCTGGAGCATGTTTGAATTTTCGCTCCAGCGTCCTCGCTGTGCCAGGACTTGCTTGTAGTCGGTTCCTTTCTCATCCGCTATATCTGCAAGCTCAGTAAAGTGGGTATGTCTCAATCGATGCGGAGAGAAGTCATCGGGCAGCCCAAGAACTCCGTTCAACTTTGAAACGATGCGATTTAAGTTCCTCTGCGACATAGGACGTCCGCAGGTGGTGCCGCTATGACAAACGAATAAGTAGGGCGACTCGATTTTGGAACTGCATCGGTCAACAGCTGCTCGCCTATCTGTTGTGACGTAGTTGATGATCGCATCTGCAAGGTTGTTCGAGATCGTGACAAAACCTGGTGTGGTCTTGGCCGCAGGTTCAGATATTCTCGAATCTGACAAATCGTTGGGTCGAAGTTTCACTTTGAGAACGGCAGTGAATTTGCCTTTGCCAATTGGGTAGCGCGGATCCAGGTCGTGGCAACAAAGCTTTAAGAGCTCTCCGGCTCGAAGGCCCGTCTCCAGGAGGAGCCGAGTAATTAATCTGTCACGTCGGCCGTGACTGGAGTCTTTGTGGGACTCTGGGTCAGAGAGAACAGTTCTCAACGCTTGCCCCTCCTGCTCGGTCAATGACTTCACTGGAGGTGGCTTGTGACCCTCGTTAAGCTGCCGCTCGAAGGCATCTCTTACAGAAGTTTTATGCCTTTCCTGGCGCTGAAAATCTGCTTCCCCAAGCGTCCTATTAATGTCAACACAATCCTCGATTAACCAGCATAAGTAGCGACAGACTGTGCGAAGTCTGGCGTTCGCCGTCTTGGTGTCGACAGTTTTTCCTGCGGGGATTGTTTTCACTCCCTCCTGCGCCCGCTGAACGGCTGTGGTTAAACAGGGAGCGGTGAGTTGAGCCCATCTAGAAAAATCTTCTATTTCCCTCTTCGTCAACGGCTCGCCTCCTCTCGGCGTTCGTTGTTGGGGGCTTTTCCAATTCTCCTGTCTCGCGCTTTTTAATTTCATCCATTCAATAAAGAATGAGATGTCTCGCAGTACTGCTCTATGGGTATTGAAGCTTTTCTGGGGGTATTCGCGGTGGACAAATGCCATCGGAAGTTCATAGATCAGACCGTTGAGCTTGTCCCGTAAGAGGAGTCTTCGTATTGCTGCGCTGGCGTCGGAAGTAACGTCTAGAAGTACTTCGATCTGAGCGGATAGTTCCAGATTATTGTTGGATGACATTGGATAGTGCTGCTTGGATAATTTCCAAGCTTAGAGACGCACTACAGCTAAGTCAAAGACAATATTTTTTAAGTAATTGATTTAAAAGGAAAAAACTCGAATTTCTTTCCAATTAAATACTTGTGCTAATACCCTTGCCGCCCGACACGCAGACCATGACCTTGTCGCCTTCTTCAATCATGTTGAAGTCGACAATCGCGCGGCCGACTTCACGGCACAGGCGCTTTTCCAGCTTGTGGTCTTCGCGTTCTATCTTCATGGTGTTTTGCACGCGGGCAGAACTGGCCTGCTGCTCAACATCGTTTTCCCAAACTGCGCTCATGTCAGTGCTCCTGAATCTGGCTTCATGTGGTTCACCACTGTCCTGTTTCAACGCGAATGGCGACTTCGCAGTCTTCAAAAATCTCGAGTTTGGCAATCTTCACCCGCACACCCAGAACGCCGGGCAAGGTCATCAGGCGATGGGCCAGCTTGCCGATAAGGCTTTCGAGCAAATTTACATGCTCTGCGGTGCATTCATTGATGATGATTTGCCGCACTTTTCTGTAGTCCAGCACATGCCCGATGTCGTCGTCGCTGGGCATCAGCGGTTGTGTGCCGAGGTTCAGTTCAGCATCGACCTGTATCGGCTGCGGCGCCCGTTTCTCCTGCTCCAAAATTCCAAGGTTGGCGTCAAACCGCAAACCTGTCAGCGTCAGTATCTGATTGCCTCTTGTATTGAACATGGTGTGGACCTGAAAGTTCCGTATTGGCAGGCATCAAGCCTTGGGGGTCATCAGTGAAAAATCGCGCTCGAACCGCATGAGGTGCTGGCCGCCGTCCACCAGCAGCGTGGTGCCGGTTATGGACTGGTTCTCCAGCGCAAATCTGACGGTGGCGGCTACGTCTGCCGGTGTGGAAGAACGATTCAGTGGCGACAGCTTGTGTAGGGCCTCGAATTGCTGCTCGCTGAGCATGTGGCTGGTCAGCGTCAGGCCAGGCGCAACGCCGACCACCCGCACCTGCGGCGCCAGTGCCATCGCCAGCATGGTGTTGGCTGCTTCCAGCGCGGCTTTGGACAGCGTGTAACTGAAAAAATCCGGGTTCTGGTTCCAGAGTTTCTGGTCCAGCAGGTTGACGACGGCGCCTGAGGCATTCCTGTTGGCCACATGCGTATGCAGCGCCTGGGCCAGCAGGACAGGCGCACCCGTGTTGCTGCGCAGGTGTTTTTCCATCGCTGCAAAACCAAAGCTGGCGGCACTGTCGTGCTCGAAGCTGGAGGCGCTGTTGACCACAGCATCCAGCTGTCCAAACTTTGTGATGACGGCGGGAACCAGGCTTTTGACAGCGGATTCGTCGTCGAGGTCGCATTGAAAGCTGGCCGAAGTGCCCGACAGGCGGCTGCAGTCCTCGACGGTGGTCTGGGCCTCTGCCTGTGAATTGCGGTAGTGAACTGCCACTTTCCAGCCGGCGGTAGCCAGCGCCAGCGCGATCTCCCGCCCCAGCCGCCTGGCGGCGCCGGTAACAAGAACAACAGGAGCAGGGTGCGTTCCGGGCATCAGGATGGTGGTTGGGGGGTGAAATGGGATGTGTGAATCACCGACAATCACGGGCAGTGACTTCGACGACCAACTCACCCATTTTACCGGGCAGCCTGCAAAAGCACATTGCCGGGGCCATTGAGGCTGGCGGCGGCTGGCTGGGCTTTGACCGCTTCATGGAAATGGCGCTTTACACGCCCGGCTGGGGTTACTACGCCAGCGGCTCCCGCAAGTTCGGCCTGATGCCGCAGTCGGGCAGCGATTTTGCAACCGCGCCCGAGATGTCGCCCCACTTTGGCCGGGCGCTGGCGCGGCAGGTGGCCGAGGCTTTGGACGTCACGCAAACCAATGAAGTCTGGGAGTTTGGCGCCGGTACCGGCGCACTGGCTGTGCAGTTGCTCGAATCGCTGGGCGACCGGGTGTTGCGCTACAACATCGTGGACCTGTCGGGCAGCCTGCGTGAGCGCCAGGGCCAGCGGCTTGCTGCTTTCGGCGACAAGGTTCACTGGGTAGCTGAGTTACCGGCACAAATGCGTGGCGTGCTGGTCGGCAATGAGGTACTGGATGCAATGCCGGTGAAATTGCTGGCCCGCATCGCGGGGGTATGGCATGAGCGGGGTGTGGCGTGGCATCAGGACGGCTTTGCATACGCTGACCGACCGACGGAGCTTCGCCCACCAGTAGAGGTTGAGGGCCCACACGACTATGTGACGGAAATTCACCAGCAGGCCGAGGGTTTCATGCGTACGCTGGCCGACCGGCTGGCGGTTGGTGCGGGCTTCCTGATCGACTATGGCTTCCCCGAGCACGAGTACTACCATCCGCAGCGCAGCATGGGCACCCTGATGTGCCACCGCCTGCACCAGGCCGATACCAACCCGCTGGTTGATGTGGGTGACAAGGACATCACGGCCCATGTCAATTTCACCGGCATTGCGCTGGCCGCGCAGGATGCCGGCATGCCGGTACTGGGCTATGCCGGTCAGGGCCGGTTTTTGCTGAACTGCAACGTGCTGGACGGCCTGGAGGATAAGGCCCTGCCCGAGCGCGTGATGGTGCAAAAACTGGTCAATGAACACGAGATGGGCGAGTTGTTCAAGGTCATTGGCTTTGGCGCCCCAGGATCTGCAGAGTGGAATCCAGTGGGATTCAGCCAGGGCGACAGGACACACAAGTTATGAGGACCAGATGATCCGCTGGATGATTGTTATTTTCCTGATCCTGGTAGTCATCAGTGCGCTGACGCCGTGGCTGCACAAGCTGGGCTTTGGCAAGCTGCCGGGGGATTTCAGGTTCCGGCTGTTTGGCCGTGAATGGTTTATTCCGCTCGCCACCACGGTCATCCTGAGTCTTATTGCCACTCTGGTTGCCAGAATAGTTTGAGGTACGCGCCTACGGACGCAAGGCCCGCCAGCCTTTAGCATGGTGCGACAGCCATACAGGGAGACATCCGCTTGAACCGCCATCCTGTTATTCGCATTCCTTCACTTGCCCACGGCGCTGCTCCGGCAGCCTGTGTTGACATAGGCGGCACCAAGGTCGCTGTCAGCATTGCGGACGGTCAAGGTGTGCACGCGCGTATCGCCGAACCCACCATCAAGCAGGGCGCGCGTGATGCACTCAGCCGGCAGGTGATGGCGCTGGTGGCGCGCAGTTGCGCAGAAGCAGGGGTGGCACCTGGCGAGTTATCGGGCATGGGCGTGGCGTCGTGCGGGCCTTTTGTGCTGCATGACGGGCTGATAGAGCTGGCTGCACCCAACATTTGCGGCGGCATGGCCGGTGCGGCGCGGGGTCTTCCCAACGACTGGATCAGCGTACCGATTGAGGCGCCGCTGCGGCAGGTTTTCAAGAACCTGCGGCTTGAAAACGACTGCATTGCCGCGCTGGAGGCCGAGCGCCGCTGGGGCGCATTGCAGGGTTTTGACCACTGCGCCTACGTGACCTGGAGCACCGGCATCGGTGTGGGCCTGTGTGTGGACGGGCGGATACTGCGCGGCAAGCATGGTAATGCCGGGCATGCAGGCCACATGTTTGTCAGCGACAACAGCGATGCCCTGTGCGGCTGCGGCAATATCGGCGACCTGGAAGCGCTGGTTGCCGGTAACGCGATAGAGCGGAGGTATGCCGGTCAGGGTTTTGCAGATGCGGCTGCCTTGTTCAATGCAGCCGGTAGTGGCCAGCCTGCAGCCATCTCCCTGATCGATGAACTCTGCCGCGTGATGGGGCGGGGTCTTTACAACCTGGTCGTTGCGCTTGACCTGCAGCGCATCAGCCTGGGCGGCAGCGTGTTCTGGAATAACCGCGATTACCTGTTGCCCCGCCTGCAGGCACAGCTGGATGGCCATTTACCGGCACTGACAGCCGGCGTTGATCTGGTGGCTGCAGGCCTGCAGGAAAAGGTTGGCGACTATGCGGCGCTGGCTCTGGTCAGCTCACCGTGATTATTGTCAGCCCTGGTTGGTGGGCGACACGTCTTCGTTGCGTAAGGGTTTACGCAGGCTGACCTGGTTGCGCTGGTCGGTCGAGTCGGTGCCCGCCAGTGCGTCCAGAAAGGATTGCCGCCACCAGTGCACATCGTGACGGCGAATGCGGTACAGCAGCTTTTCATGCCGCGCCTGGCGCTCTTCCAGCGGCATCTGCAGGGCCTGCTGTATGACTTCGGCGGTCCCGTCAATGTCATAAGGGTTCACCAGCAGCGCATGCTCCAGCTGCTCGGCCGCACCGGCAAAACGGGATAACACCAGTACCCCCGGATCTTCTTCATCCTGTGAGGCGATGAACTCCTTGGCGACCAGGTTCATGCCGTCGCGCAATGGCGTTACCAGCGCGACCCGTGCTGCGCGGTACAGGCCCGGCAGTCGCTTGCGCGCTACGTTGCGGTGCATATAGCGTATCGGCATCCAGTCCAGTTCACCGTAGTCGCCATTGATGGAGCCGCACAGGCTCTCCATTTCGCGCAGCAGGTCGGCATAGGCACCCATGTCCTCGCGGCTTGGTGAGGCGATCTGGATCAGCGTCGCGCTGTTGAGATTCTCGGGATATTTTTGCAGCAGGGTACGGAAGGAGCGCATGCGTTGCGGCAGGCCCTTGGAATAATCCAGCCGCTCCACGCCCAGCAGCAGCTTGCGGCGCGAATACTCTTCCTTCATGCGGTGGTACATGTCCATGCCGTCCTTCGCCTTTGTCAGCGCCTGGAACTCATCGACATCAATGCCGATGGGGAACGCGCCAGCCCGCACCGTGCGGTTGTAGGCCCGAAAGCGGTCATTGCCCAGTGCCGTGGCATTGGCCTCGGCCTGCACGTAGCGCGAAAAGTGCAGCAGGTCTGCGTCACTCTGGAAACCCACCAGGTCATAGGCAAATAGTGCCCGCACCAGCCATTCATGTTGCGGTATCGCAGCCAGCACCAGTTGCGGTGGCAGCGGTATGTGCAAAAAGAAACCGATACGGTTGGTGCAACCCATTGCACGTAACTCGGCGGCCAGCGGGATCAGGTGATAGTCGTGCACCCAGATGATGTCGTCGGGCTGGAGCATCCCCATCAGTTTGCGCGCAAACAGCCGGTTGACGCGGCGGTAGGCGTCTATGTGGCCGGCATCAAATCGCGCCAGGTCCAGCCGGTAATGAAACACCGGCCACAACACGTCGTTGCTGTAGCCAAGGTAATAACCGTCATGGTCTTCCTGTGACAGGTCGACGGTGGCCAGCGTGACGTTGCCGGCCTGCTGCGTATGCAGTTCGCCTTCGCCAGTCGCACCGTCCTTCACGATAGTGCCACTCCAGCCAAACCACATACCGCCGGTGGTGTTGAGTGCGTCAGCCAGCGCAACGGCCAGCCCGCCCGCAGCAGTCTTGCGCGGGTCAGCGACCCGGTTTGAAACCACAACAAGCCGACTCATATCTGGCTGTCCCACGGAGCTGAAAGACGAACGGCAGCGTTGATGATGCCGACCATCGAATAGGTTTGTGGAAAGTTTCCCCACATTTCCCCGGTCACCGGATGGGTGTCTTCTGACAGCAGGCCCACATGGTTGCGCGCGGCCAGCATGGTTTCAAAAATCTCGCGCGCCTGTTGTTTGCGGCCGATTCGCGCCAGCGCATCAATGCGCCAGAAAGTGCAGATGTTGAAGGCTGTTTCGGGCTTGCCGAAATCGTCGGGCGCCTCATACCGGCGCATGTAGGGGCCGTCGCACAGGTATTTTTCAAGTGCATCTACCGTGGCGATGAAGCGCGGGTCTTTCGGGTCTATGAAGCCCACTTCAATCATCAGCAGCACGCTGGCGTCCAGGTCGCGGCCGCCGAAACTTTCTGCAAAGGCCTGCCGTTCCTCGCTCCAGGATTCGCGCAGGATGCGCTCCTGCATCGTGTCAGCATGGCCACGCCAGTATTCGGCGCGGTGAACCAGTTTGAGCACGACGGCAATCTTGGCGAGACGGTCGCAGGCGGCCCAGCACATCAGCGCTGACGAGGTGTGTATGCGTGCGCGTGTGCGCAACTCCCACATGCCGGCATCGGGCTTGTCATAGGTGACGATGGCCTGCTCGCCGACTTCTTCCAGCCGCTTGAATTCGGCGAGCCCCCCGCGGTGCAGCAGGCGGTGGTCGTGAAAGGCCTGTGCTGCACCCAGCACGACATTGCCATAGACATCGTGCTGGAAGTGTTCCTGTGCCTGGTTGCCAACGCGCACCGGGCCCATGCCGCGATAGCCTGCCAGGTGCGTCATCATCGATTCGGGCAACTCGCGCTCAAGGCCAATCCCGAACAGCGGCTGTATGTGCCCCCCCTTGGCCTGTACCACGACGTTGGCGAGCCAGCGCAGGTAGTCTTCCATGGTGCCGACTTCCGACAGGCTGTTTAACGCACGAATCACAAAAAAAGCGTCGCGCAGCCAGCAATAGCGGTAGTCCCAGTTGCGCTGGCTGCCCGGCGCTTCGGGAATGCTGGTGGTCATGGCAGCAACGATGGCTCCGGTGTCCTCGAACAGCGAGAGCTTGAGTGTGATGGCTGCGCGGATCACGGCCTCCTGCCATTCCAGCGGCAGGTGCAGGCGCTGGCTCCATCTGCGCCAGTAGGCAATCGTTTCCTGCTCGAACAAACGTGCGGTGTCGGCAATGCCATCAGCCAGTGATTCGTCGGCCCCCAGCAAAAAATTGTGCTCCCGAGTCAGCACGAAAGGCTGACGCGACAGCATGTGTGAGATCGACACATCGGTGTTGAGCCGCAGGGTCATCGCGTCACCCACAAAACGCAGGTGGTTGCTGCCTTGCGTCAACGCCGGTATCTGGCGACCCCAGTCATAACGAACATCCAGCAGCACGCGGATGCGGGGAGCGCCGTTGATGGGCCGTATGCGGCGAACCAGTGTCATTGGCCTGAAAAAACGCGAACGGCTGTAAAAACGCGGCGCAAAGTCGGTGATCTCAACGCCCTGACCGGTCTTGTCGAACAGTTGGGTGCGCAGTACGGCGGTGTTCGGCTCGTACCACTGTTTTGATTCGTGGAAATCTTCAATCTCGATGGCGAAGGCGCCGGGCTGGTTTCCCTTTTTCTCGTCTTCGGCGCTGCCGGGATCCAGCAGTGCATTAAACACAGGGTCACCATCAAAGCGCGGCAGGCAACACCAGACGATGCGTGCGCGCTTGTCGACCAGGGCGCTGAATGCGCAGTTGCCGATGACGCCCATCGCTAGCGACGGATCGGCTGGCGCTGCGAAATTTCCGTGGTCGGTGGTCAGCGGATGCTTCATGCGGGGTGTCCTTCGATGTTTTGCAGGCTTGCCATCAGCCACTGCCGTACGGCTTCGGGGTCGCTGCAACGGTGGCTGGCCAGTGTCTGTCCTGCGCCTACCTTCAGGCCCTCCCCGCCGATGTCCTGCACGGCGGCAAAGCCTGCTTCATCAGTGGTGTCGTCGCCGACAAAAAGGGGGACGCGCCCGACAAATGGCTGTTTCCCCATCAGGGAGATGATGGCACTGCCCTTGCTACTGCCGGCGGCTTTGATGTCGATGACACATTTGCCTTGCAGCAGTTCAAGGCCTGGCGATCGTTTCACCGCCTCTGCCATGGCTTCAAGGCACAGCGTGGCAAGCTCGGGTGCCTGCCGGTAATGCACGGCGACGGCGGCCATCTTTATTTCAACCTTCAACCCGGCGTGCTGCGCAACCAGTGCCTGGGCAACGCGCGAAACCTCGGACAGGTTGGGCGTAGAGATGCTGGATGGCTTGCCGCCTTCCAGCCGCAGTTGCGCGCCATGCTCGGCAGCCGCAGGCAAAACCAGAGGAGCAAGAAAGGCGTCGATGTCTGTCAGCTTTCGGCCAGTCACGATGGCCAGCGCACCGCCCAGTGCATTTTTCAGGTCCAGCAGCAGGGCAGGCAGGCTATCGGGCACCTGAACCAGGTCAGGCTGTGCGGCAATGTCCACCAGCGTGCCATCGAAATCCAGAAACAGCGCTGTATCTGCAGTGATTCGCGGCAGGGCACCAGAGGCCTCGGGCTGGCTGGAGGGCTGCGGGAACCCACTAAAAGAGGGGTTGGAGGAGTTTGAAATCATCTCCTTCCAGCTTAGCAAAATGCAGGCCTTGCGGGTGTAGGCGCGCTTCGCCTGTCGGCGCTAGCCTTTTGGGTCTCCGGGCAGTTCTTGCGCCACTTGAGCCGCGACCGCTGCAACACGCGCCTTGTGGATGTGCTCGCCTATTTTTTTTCCATCATCGCCCTGGGCCTGGGCACGCTCGGCCACCTGCTGAGTGGGGACTGACTGCGCTGCAGCCAGCGCTGCCAGCAGGCGCGGTCGCTGCGGATAGGGGGAGTTCTCAAGACCCAGCCGCCCTCGCGCGTCCGATTCGCAGGCGAGCAGGATGTCGTCCAGCCGCGCTGGTTTGCGAAACGCATCACAGCGCTCCAGCAGCCTTACCAGCGCCGCCGCACCGAACTCTCCGCTGCGGTGGATATTGCCGTGCTCGCGAGCCACCGCATCGGCAATCTCGCGGCATTCGACTGGCACACGCAGGCGCTCGCACACGCCTTTGAGCAGCCGGGCGCTACGTTCCTCGTGGCCTATGTGGCGCGGCAAAACATCGGCCGGTGTGGTGCCCTTGCCCAGGTCATGTGTCAGGCAGGCAAAACGCACCGGCAGCGGCGCCTTCAGTGTTGCGGCCATATCCAGAACCATCATCAGGTGGATACCTGTATCCACTTCCGGGTGGTATTCGGCCCGTTGCGGCACGCCCCACAGTCTCGCTACCTCGGGCAGCAGCCTTTGCAGGGCGCCGCATTCGCGCAGCACCTCAAACATCCGCGAAGGCTTGTCTTCCATCAGCCCACGTGACAACTCCTGCCAGACACGCTCGGCCACCAGTGCATCGGCCTCCCCTTCTGCGACCATGTCTTTCATCATCTGCATGGTTTCCGGGGCAACCCCAAAGCCAGCAAAGCGGGCAGCAAAACGGGCGACGCGCAGTATGCGCACCGGGTCTTCGCGGAAGGCGCCCGTCACATGGCGGAGGATGCCTGCTCCGAGGTCTTTTTGGCCGCCAAAGGGGTCCTGCAGGTTGTCGAAGTCCGGCACAAAAGCATCCGCAGCGCCTGCTTTTTTGGCGGGGGCCGCAATCGCGTTGATGGTCAGGTCACGCCGGGCCAGGTCTTCATCCAGTGTGACTTCCGGCGAGGCCTGCACTTCAAAGCCACGGTAACCGCGTGCTGTCTTGCGTTCGGTGCGCGCCAATGCGTATTCTTCACGCGTCGCGGGGTGGAGGAAAACGGGGAAATCCTTGCCTACCGGCAGGTAGCCCAACTCCGCCAGTTCTTCGGGCGTACTGCTGACGACTACCCAGTCGCGGTCCTGCACAGGCAAGCCCAGCAAGGCGTCCCGCACCGCACCACCGACCATAAAAATCTGCATGACGGCAGTTTAGCGGTCGCCGTGTCCCGGTGGATTTCCCCTGACTCGTGGTGTTTAACGGGAAACGCGGTACGGTTCGTCGGCCTCGACGAAGTCATGCTCGGCCAGTGCCTGCTCCGTCCAGGCTTTCACGCCGGGGAGTGCGCAGACGCGCTCGATGTAGCTGGTGATGTGCGCTGGCACCGGCAACTGGTAGCCCTTGAGGCGCATGCAGACCGGGGCGAAATAGGCGTCGGCAATAGAAAAAGCACCGAAGAGCATGTGGTCCCGGCTGGTTGTGGTGTTGAGGGCTTGCTCCAGCAGTGGCGTCCACATGTCCACCAGTCGCTGCACGTCGCTGCGTACCGCAGGCTTGTCGCGCCACGCCAGCGCGCCCACCAGCGGCAGCGATGCCTCGACATTCATGGGACAGTTGCCGCGCAATGCACCGAAACCGGCGTGCATCTCCGCACAGATGCTGCGCGCACGGGCGCGCAGTTTGACATCCGAAGGCCAAAGCTGCTTTTCAGGATGTTTCTCGGCAAGGTATTCGGCAATCGCCAGCGTATCCCAGATCACAAAACCATCGTCTTCCAGAATCGGCACCTGACCTGCCGGGTTGATGGACAGCACGGACTGCTTGAAGGCCGACCCGGCATCAAAGGTATTTGTACCGAAGCGCACCATCACTTCCTCGAAGGCTATGCCGGCCTGCTTCAGCAGGACCCATGAACGCATGGACCAGGAAGAGTAATTTTTATTGGCAATGTAGAGCTTGAGCATGGTTGTCCTTTTGGGAAGATACAAGGGATGCTACGCCACCGGCATTCGCCGATTGATGACAAAAAAACGGCAGTTTGATGCGTTTGCCGCTTTCGTTGATCGCTAAAACCGGCCAGCCGTTTTGCGTTTGGCCAGCAGCCCGCTGCGCAGGCCTTGCCCGCCCAGATAAAAGGGTGCCACTGCGCCCAGTGCTGTTGGCGTGATTCCCAACGCTGCGAGGCCCGGCGATTTGCCATTGGAGACACTGTCTTCTTTCATGGAGTCCAGGTTGTCGCGGCTCATCATGGGCGTACCCGGCGGCAGTTCCATGAGCCAGGCCTGCAGCCGTGCCATGCTGTCCGGAAGTCCGATGACGGGCCGTCCTTCTCCATCATTGATACCGCTGTAGCGGCCAGCGAGTTGCACCAATTGCTTGAGGGTATAAATTTCAGGGCCACAGGCTTCGTAAGTCTGGGCTGATGTGCTTTTGTCCTCAAGGCTTCTGACAATGGCTGTTGCCACGTCTTCAACCCACACGGGCTGGAACTTCGCCTTGCTCGCGGCCAGCGGGATAATCGCGAACAGCTGCTGCAGTTTGGCAAAGGTGTTCATGAACCCGTCGCCATCGCCGAACAGCACGCCGGGCCGGATGACTGTCACGTCCAGACCTGATCCAAGCAGCACCGCCTCGCCGCGTGCCTTGCTGCGCAGGTACATGGATGGTGCATCAGCGCGCGCCCCCAGTGCGCTGATGTGGATGATGCGGCGCTGGCCGGCGGCTTCACAGGCGCGGGTCAATGCCAGCGGTAATTGCACATGCACCTTGTCAAATGCCGCTTCATTGCCGTGAAGGATGCCGGTCAGGTTGACCACCGCATCGTGCTCCTCCAAAAGCGGAGTCAGCGAGGCGCTGTCGTAGTGGCGCACTTCGACAATGTCCACCAGGGGCAGCATCTGCAGATGCCTGGCCTTGTCGCGCCTGCGCGTGGCGACAGTTGCACGAACCGGGATTTTTGCGAGTTTTTCGCACAGGTGGCTGCCTATAAAACCGGTGCCGCCAAGAATGAGGATTTTTTTCATAAACCGTATTTAACACCCTTCCCATGTCGCATGAGCCAGTTAAAGCGGAAGGTTTTTCGGTGGCGGCTGTCGGCTTGAAAGTGCCGCATCCTACAGAGCAGCGAGGTCTTTTTTGCAAAAATTGGCGGCATGAATATTTTTGAAGCACTGCGCAGCAGCCATGAAACCCAGCGTACGCTGGCCGACCAACTGATCCGCACGTCCGGCGACAGCAAGGAGCGGGACTTTCTGTTCAAGGAGTTGAAACTTGAGCTTGCAGCGCATGCTGCGGCCGAGGAACGGTTTTTTTATGTGCCGCTAATCGCCCACGACATGACGCAGGAACCATCGCGCCACGGGATTGCAGAGCACCACCAGATGGATAAGCTGATTGAGACGCTGGAGAACACGGATGTAAGTTCGCCGGGCTGGCTGGCGACGGCGAAGGAGCTTCACCACAAGGTCTATCACCACCTGAAAGATGAGGAACAGGGCGTGTTCCAGCTGGCGGGAAAAGTCTTGACGGAAAAGGAAAAAGTCACGCTGGCAAAAGACTACGAAGGCGAATTCGTTTCGCAGCGCACAAAAGAAAAGTGAATCATTGTTGCCAACACGAGTTGGCAGAATCAGGCGGCTTTAGTGGCCGCCTTCTTTTTAGCCGGCGGATGCAGCGTCTCGTGGCCGTCGAGCATGGATATAAAAGTTTGCAGGCGGCGTGCGCGGGTTTCAGCTTTCTTGGCGCTGTGTAACCTGAGCAACACCGCATAACGGTTTCTTGAATCGAGTTGCTCGAAGAATCGCCTGGCGCGGGGTTTTTTCGCCAGAGCAGCCAGCAGGTCTTCGGGGACCTCCATGTTTTTTTGTGACGCGTAGGCGGCGTCCCAGCGGCCGTCTTCCTTTGCACGTTCTATTTCCCGCAAGCCCGGCGCCCGCATTTTCCGGGCGGCTATCAGCGCCAGCACCTTGTCACGATTGATCCTTGACCAGGGGCTGCGCCTGGCACGGGGTGTGTAGCGTTGCAGATAGCTCTCGGCGTCCAGGCTTTTACGCTGGCCGTCTATCCAGCCGTAGCAAAGCGCACCATCCAGTGCCTGCTGAATGGTGAGTGAGGTCAACTCGGCGTCCTTTTTTGCAATCCGGAGCCAGATGCCGGTGCTGCCGGCATGATTTTTTTTCAGCCACGAGGTCCACTCGCCCACAGTCCCGAACAGGGTGGGCTGTTCGACAACTGTACTCATGTACTCATGGCTTGTCGTCAGGGCTGGTGATGACTGCCGGTGCTGCTTCAGGTGCGGACTTGTCCATGCGCCGGATCAGCCAGGGCATGATGGAAAAAATACCAAGTGCCAGCAGCGTACTCAGCACGGCGGTGACTTCCAGCCCAAGACCTGCGGCCATGCCTATCGCTGCGGTCATCCAGATGCCTGCTGCGGTCGTCAGGCCCTGTACCTTTTCTTCTTCTCGCCCCTTCAGGATAGTGCCTGCGCCCAGGAAACCGACACCTGCAATCAGGCCCTGGATCACCCGGCTCATGTCAGTCGCGATGATGCCTGCCTGCTGTGACACCAGTACAAACAACGCCGATCCCATCGCTACCAGCATATGGGTACGTATGCCCGCTGCCTTGCCCTTGTGTTCACGCTCGATGCCGAGCAGCCCGCCAAGTACGGCCGCGACCATCAGGCGGAGCACGATGCGCGTGGCCTGCGCCGCGTCGGTCAGGTCCGAGAACTCCTCGACTATCGTGTCGCCGACTTCCTGCCACCACTGCATGGTTGTTCTCCAGTGTTCAGGGAATGGTTTTATCGGGTTCAGGCTGGCCGGGATCACGAGGGCCGACCGTACCCAGGCGCGCTTTCAGCGACTGGGGCTGCCCTGTGAGGATGGCCGCGTAGTTGGTGGTGTTGGACAACACCTTCTTGACGTAATCGCGCGTCTCGGAGAAAGGGATACTCTCGGCCCAGATCGCTGCCTCAGATGTAGGACTTCCCATTTGCCCGCGCCAGGTACGGGGACGACCTGGGCCTGCGTTGTAGGCTGCCGCCGCCATTGACATTGATCCTCCAAAATCATCCAGTGCACGTTTCAGATATGCCGTTCCAATTGTGATATTCGTATCGCGGTCATTTATTTGGTCAGCAGTAAAACCGGTCAGCCCAATATGGCGCGCTGTTTCGCGTGCGGTGGCCGGCATCACCTGCATCAGTCCCGATGCGCCAACGCCAGAACGTGCGTCCATCACGAATCGGCTTTCCTGCCGGATCAGCCCGTATACGTAGGCCGGGTCGAGGTTGATGGATTGCGCCCGCTTGACCACAGCTTCACGGAAGGGCATGGGGAAGCGTTGGTCAAAATCCATGTCGGCCTTTGTCCGTTCACTGGTGTTGATGCAGCGATCCCATATCTGGCGGTCGCAGGCAAATTGCGCAGCGGCCAGTAACTCCCGATCAGTCATTCCGCCCTGTTTGGCCAGGTTGGCGCTGTAGTTCCATTCGCGCACACCCTCGGGACGAAGCCCGATGGCAATGGCATAAGCCGCGCGGTTCAGCCCGGCGTTCAGGCGAGCGGCCTCTTTTTCGTCGGCCGTGATGGGGGCTGGTTTGGCCGGAACGGTGATTTTCTGACCCAGTTCTTCCAGCGCCAGTTGCTCATAAAAACCGCGCACCGATGCAATCGACTGCAGCAAGGCCAGTGCTTCTGCGCGCTGCGGTGCAATGCTGATGGTGCTGGTCACACCGGGAGTTACCGCCACGGCGACAGGCTGGCTGGCCGATGCGGGCAGGGTGGCCAGCAGTGAGCGAGCCTTCCAGTAAGCCCATGTCGGATCGCGCCTGCCTTCGTCACTCATCGCATTGATGGCCTGCAGCACCAGCGGCCAGCGTGGCTGGCTGGATACACGCAGGGCGGCCCGGGCCTTCCAGGCGAGCATGTCGTCGCTCAGGTCGCTGTCCTTGTTGACCTTTGCAAAATAGGAAAGCGCCTGGCTGGCGGGTACGGTTCCCATTTTGGTGGCGGCCTGTTTGCCTATCGCGCCCCAGGCCCAGTTGCGTTCTTCCGCGTTGAGTTGTGGCCCCCATTTGTCCATCATGTCGGCCGCAGCATCGGCATCGGTGGTGGCCAGTTTGATCAGTGCCAGCAGGATGATTTCCTTGCGCACCGATGAAATCGCAATCTGCTTGGTCGCCAAAAAGCGTACCGGGCTGTTGTTCAGTTCAGTTATCAACCCCACCGACTCGGGCGAGATGATGTTGACAGCATCGCGGGCAGCGCGTGGCCTGTTGGCGTCTGTAGCGATACGCGCTTTCTGCCAGACATCGGCTGTGCTCAGGTGCTGCGTGCCGAACAGCCGGGCGGCGGCGGTAGTGCAGCCGTCATCGGCATCGCGCTGCGCGAACCAGTTCTTCTTCACCTCTTCTGCTATGCGGGGGCCTGACGATGGACCCGTCTTCAGGCTTTCAATCAGCAGTGCATAACAGCGTACTTCGCGATCATCGCCCATGCGGTATTGCGGATGCTCGGCTGAAAACGTTTCCCAGTCGCGGCGCTGGCCCAGCAGCAGCAGCCAGTCGTTGCGGAGCCGGTCTTCCTGGTAGCTGCCGGCATAACGGCCCAGGAAGGCCTGCACTTCCTGCGCACTCGCATCGCCCAGCCTGGCCTTCAGTTCCCAGTAGGCAGCCCACGGCTCCAGTGCATGGCCGCGTGCCTGCGGAAGCAGTTGTGCCAGCTTCCTGCGGTCACCGCGTTTGAAAGCCTGGTTCATGTCCAGCAGCACGCTGTCGCCGGAACTTGCCCCGCCGGATTGCGCGCTGGCGGGAATGCAGACGGTGGCCGTTAACAAGCCGGTCAAAAAGGTGGTGTAAAAGATTTTCGATAGCATCGGGACATTATGGACAAATTAAGCATACGCAAAGCACTGATAGAAGAGCGACTCAACCTGCCTGACCGGCTGGAGCGCTCCGATTTGTTACAACGTGTGATGCGCATCTGGCTGGTCGGACGGCCTGACGAGGTCATAGGCGCTTATTGGCCCATCAAGGGAGAGTTCGACCCGCTGCCTGCGCTGCACCGCTGGAAAGAAGATGGCGAGTTGCTCGATTCACCGCAACCCCGGCGGATTGGACTGCCCGTGGTCGACAAGGTTCATAAAACATTGACCTTTCATGCCTGGTACCCCGGTTGCCCGATGGAAGAAGACGCCTATGGCATTCCCAAGCCCAAGGACACCGGGATCATCGTGCCCACGTTGCTGTTTGTGCCCTGCGTCGGCTACGGGCACGGCGGTTACAGGCTGGGTTATGGCGGCGGTTTTTACGACCGCACGCTGGCCACCCTGCAACCCAAGCCGTTCACGGCCGGGCTGGGCTTTACCAACGGCTGGCTGCCGGATATGGAGCCTGAGGCGCATGATGTGCCTCTCGATGCCTTGCTCAATGACAACGGGGTGGTCTGGCCTGTCTGAGGGTTGTGCCCTTCACTGCCGAGCTTGGGGGAGCCTGCCGGGGCGACTCCCGACCTCCATGTGAAAGGCGCCACACCTGAAAACCACATGGGTGCGGATTGGAGTCTGCCATCCTCTTGTTTACGGGAAGCCCTCCGTGTAAACCCTGCATTTATTTTTTGAATCACTGCATGTCTCGATTCAATTTGACCGTGCAACGCCGTGACCTTGACACTCCGTGACACCCCGATGAAGGGTTGTCAATAAATAACACGGAGACAAAAGACATGTCAGGAATTCTCGATAAAGAGCGCATCATTGCCGGCCCGGGTTTTAACCGGTGGCTCGTTCCGCCGGCGGCACTGGCCATCCACCTGTGCATCGGCATGGCCTACGGTTTTTCGGTGTTCTGGCTGCCGCTGTCAAAGGCGCTGGGCATCAAGGATGCGATCAAGTGCGGCCCTGAAGTCGGTTTCTTCCAGGAACTCTTCACCACCAGCTGCGACTGGAAAATCTCCACGTTGGGCTGGATGTACACCCTGTTTTTTGTGCTGCTGGGCATCTCTGCAGCAACCTGGGGCGGCTGGCTTGAACGTGCCGGCCCGCGCAAGGCCGGTGTCGTGTCGGCAGTCTGCTGGTGCGGCGGCATGCTGATATCCGCGCTGGGCATTTACCTGCACCAGTTCTGGCTGATGATTCTTGGCTCCGGTGTCATAGGCGGCATCGGGTTGGGCCTGGGCTACATCTCGCCGGTGTCGACACTGATCAAGTGGTTCCCGGACCGCCGCGGCATGGCAACCGGCATGGCCATCATGGGCTTTGGCGGCGGCGCAATGATCGGTTCGCCGCTGGCAGCCGACCTGATGAAAAACTTTGCCACTGCCACCGATGTGGGCGTGATGCAGACCTTTGTTGTGATGGCGCTGGTTTATTTTGTCTTCATGATGGGTGGTGCCTTCGGCTACCGCGTGCCTGAAACCGGCTGGAAACCAGCTGGCTGGACACCGCCACCTGCCACCATCAACACCATGATCACGCAGCGCCATGTGCACGTGAAAAAGGTCTGGGGTATTCCACAGTTCTGGCTGATCTGGATGGTGCTGTGCATGAACGTGAGCGCTGGTATCGGCGTGATCGGCATGGCCTCGCCGATGCTGCAGGAAGTCTTCGGCGGCGCTCTGAGCGACATCCCGAAAAAATTCGGTGAACTGAACAAGGCCGAACTGGCCGGCATCGCCAGTGTGGCAGCGGGCTTCACCGCGCTGCTGAGCCTGTTCAACATCGGCGGCCGTTTCTTCTGGGCCAGCCTGTCCGACAAGCTCGGCCGCAAGATGACTTACATCGTCTTTTTTGTACTCGGCGGCCTGATGTATTTCAGCGTCCCCAGCAGCGCGGCGGCCGGCAACATCACCCTGTTTGTCGCCGCCTTCTGCATTATCCTGAGCATGTACGGCGGCGGTTTTGCGACCGTGCCAGCCTACCTGGCGGACCTGTTCGGCACGCAGATGGTGGGCGCCATTCACGGCCGCCTGCTGACCGCATGGGCGACAGCCGGCATTTTGGGGCCAGTGGTGGTGAACTACATGCGCGAGTACCAGCTCAGCATTGGCATCCCGCGTGAGCAGGTCTACAACCAGACCATGTACATCCTGGTCGGCATGCTGGTCGTCGGCCTTATCTGCAACCTGATGGTCAAGCCGCTGAACCCCAAATGGTTCATGACGGATGCCGAACTGGCAGAAGAAAAACGCCTGGCCCATGAAAAGATGGCCGCGTCCGAAGTGACGCGCAGCAGTACAGGTGCCGATTCGGTACCTGTAGCCGTAGTTGTGTTTGCATGGCTCGCAGTCGGTATCCCATTGGCATGGGGCGTCTACCGCACCATGCAAAGCGTGGTCAAGCTCTTCCAATAGAGCGCAGCGATTACCGCCAACAGCCAGCTAAACAAGCGAGCCAAAGGAAACGAGATGTTGACCGACAGTGACAGTGAATTCATCAGCCAGGTGCTGGCGCTGAACAAGGGCGTGCCGGGGGCCTTGCTTCCGATATTGCACGGCATACAGGACCTGATCGGTTACATCCCGGCGGAAGCGGTGGACAGCATCGCGCGTGAACTCAACCTGTCGCGGGCTGAAGTTCATGGCGTGATCACCTATTACCACCACTTCCGTTCCGAACCTGCTGGCAAACATGTGGTGCAGATCTGCCGCGCAGAAGCCTGCCAGTCCATGGGCGGTGAAGCGCTCTGGAACCACGCCTGCCTGAAGCTGGCGGCTACGAATGGGCACGGCACCAGCGCGGACGGCACTGTCACGCTGGAGCCGGTCTACTGCCTGGGCCTGTGCGCATCGTCGCCGGCCATGGCGATCAATGACAGGGTGCATGCACGCGTCAACGCCCAACGTTTTGACAGCCTGCTGGGCCGCGCCAGGAGCGCCGCATGAGCATCCGCATTTATGTGCCGCGTGACTCGGCTGCTTTGGCCGTCGGTGCCGATGAAACGGCGCAGGCGATTGAGGCCGCCGCACTGGTCAGCAATGTTGATATCGAGATCGTGCGCAATGGCTCGCGCGGCCTGTTCTGGCTGGAGCCCATGGTCGAGGTCGAAACGCCTGCTGGCCGTGTGGCTTACGGCCCGGTAACCGAAGACGATGTCGCCGACCTGTTTGCAGCGTCCTTTCACACTGGCGGCAAGCATGCGCTCAGCCTGGGCCTGACCGATGACATCCCCTACCTGAAAAAGCAGGAGCGCCTGACCTTTTCCCGCATGGGCATCACCGACCCGCTGTCGCTGGCCGATTTTGAAGCGCATGGCGGCTATGCCGGGCTGCGCAGGGCACTGCAATTGCCCGCCACCGAGGTGGTGCAGCAGGTGCTGGACTCTGGCCTGCGCGGGCGCGGCGGTGCGGCCTTTCCGGCCGGCATCAAATGGAAAACCGTAGCCGGCCTGCAGGCGCCGCAAAAGTATGTGGTCTGCAATGCTGACGAGGGCGACTCGGGCACTTACTCTGACCGCATGACGATGGAGGGCGACCCCTTCATGCTGATCGAGGGCATGACGATTGCCGGCATCTCCACCGGTGCGACAGAAGGCTACGTCTACATCCGTTCCGAATATCCGCATGCCGTAGCCACCATGATCCACGCAGTTGCCCACGCAGAAGCGGCGGGTTTCCTTGGCAACAACATCCTGGGTTCCGGCCACCGCTTCCGGCTGCATGTGCGCAAGGCTGCGGGCTCTTATGTTTGCGGTGAAGAAACCGCGATGCTGGAAAGCCTTGAAGGCAAACGCGGCATCGTCCGCGCCAAGCCGCCTATACCGGCCATCACCGGCCTGTTCGGCAAACCAACCGTCATCAACAATGTGATCACCTTTGCGTCGGTGCCGGTCATCTTGGAAAAGGGCGCTGACTTTTACAAAAACTACGGCGTCGGACGCTCTCGCGGCACGCTACCTATACAGCTGGCCGGCAATATCAAACACGGCGGGCTGGTTGAAAAAGCCTTCGGCATCACGCTGCGTGAACTGATGATGGACTACGGCGGTGGTTCGGCCTCGGGCCGGCCCATCAAGGCGGTGCAGGTCGGCGGGCCGCTGGGTCCTTATGTGCCGGAATCGCAGTGGGACATCCCGCTCGATTACGAAGCCTATGCGGCTGTCGGTTTAGTGGTCGGCCATGGCGGCATCGTCGTGCATGATGACACCGCCGACATGTCCAAACTCGCGCGTTATGCGATGGAGTTTTGTGCGATTGAATCCTGCGGCAAGTGCACACCCTGCCGCATAGGTTCCACGCGCGGCGTGGAAGTCATCGACAGGATCACCGGGAACCAGAACCGCCCGCAACAGGTCAAACTGCTGCGGGATTTGTGCGACACCATGGTCAATGGCTCGCTTTGCGCCATGGGCAACATGACACCGCTGCCGGTGTTGTCGGCACTCAACCATTACCCGCAGGATTTCGGCATTGAAGCGCCGGACCGGCAGGCCGCATAGGAGAACGCCATGCTTGAACACCTGAAAGAAACCGACTACGGAACGCCCAAACGCGAGTCCGTCAACGAAGTCACGCTGGAGATCGATGGCGAGATGGTGACCGTCCCGGCCGGAACCTCGCTGATGCGTGCGGCGATGGATTCCGGCATCAAGGTGCCCAAACTCTGCGCCACCGACAGCCTGGAGCCTTTCGGCTCCTGCCGCCTCTGCCTGGTCGAGATCGAAGGGCGCAAGGGCTTTCCGGCGTCGTGCACCACGCCCGCCGAAGCCGGTATGAAGGTGCGCACACAAACGCCAAAGCTGCAGGACCTGCGCAAGGGCGTGATGGAACTGTATATCTCCGACCATCCGCTGGACTGCCTGACCTGCTCGGCCAACGGCAACTGCGAACTGCAGGATATGGCTGGGGTGACGGGCCTGCGCGAGGTGCGCTACGGCATGGACGGCGCCAACCATTTCAGGGACGAGTCGAAACCGAAAATCGACGATTCCAACCCCTACTTCAGCTACGACGCCTCCAAGTGCATCGTCTGCAACCGCTGCGTGCGCGCCTGCGAAGAGACCCAGGGCACGTTCGCGCTGACCATCAGCGGTCGCGGATTCGAGTCGCGCGTCTCGCCCGGCCAGGACCAGCCCTTCATGGAATCCGAATGCGTCAGCTGCGGTGCCTGCGTCGAGGCCTGCCCGACCGCCACGCTGCAGGAAAAAACCGTCATCATGCTGGGCCAGCCCGAGCACAGCAAGATCACCACCTGCGCCTACTGTGGTGTCGGTTGCAGCTTCAAGGCCGAGATGAAGGGCAATGAAGTCGTGCGCATGGTGCCGTGGAAAGACGGCAAGGCCAACGAGGGCCATTCCTGCGTCAAGGGCAGGTTTGCCTGGGGTTATGCAACCCACAGGGACCGCATCACCAAGCCGATGATCCGCAAGAACATCAACGACCCGTGGCAGGAAGTCAGCTGGGACGAAGCCATCGGCTACGCAGCCAGCGAGTTCCGTCGCATCCAGGCCAAATATGGCAAGGATTCGATTGGCGGCATCGTGTCGTCACGCTGCACCAATGAAGAAGGTTATTTGGTGCAAAAGCTGGTGCGTGCCGCCTTCGGCAACAACAACGTTGATACCTGCGCCCGTGTTTGCCATTCGCCTACCGGCTACGGCCTCGGCCAGACCTACGGCACCTCGGCCGGCACACAGACCTTCAAATCGGTTGAAAAAGCCGACGTCATCATGGTGATAGGCGCCAACCCGACCGACGGCCACCCGGTGTTTGCGTCACGGATGAAAAAGCGCCTGCGTGAAGGCGCACGCCTGATCGTGATCGATCCTCGCCGTATCGACATCGTCAAATCGCCACACATCCAGGCCGATTACCACTTGCCGCTCAAACCGGGCACCAATGTCGCCATCATTTCCGCGCTGGCCCATGTGGTCGTCACCGAAGGCCTGCTGGCCGATGACTACATCGCCGAACGCTGCGACGACAAGTCCTTCAACGACTGGCGCGACTTTGTCGCCAAACCCGAGAACTCGCCCGAGGCGATGGAAAAAGTCACCGGTGTGGCTGCCGACGACATACGCGGTGCGGCGCGGTTGTATGCGACCGGCGGCAACGCTGCGATTTATTACGGCCTGGGCGTGACCGAGCATTCGCAGGGCTCGACCATGGTCATGGGCATTGCCAATCTGGCGATGGCCACCGGCAATGTTGGCCGTGAAGGCGTGGGCGTGAACCCGCTGCGTGGCCAGAACAATGTGCAGGGCGCCTGCGACATGGGCTCGTTCCCGCACGAACTGCCGGGCTACCGCCATATTTCCGATTCGACCGTGCGCGGCGAGTTTGAAGCTGCCTGGGGCGTCACGCTGAACCCCGAGCCCGGCCTGCGCATTCCCAATATGTTCGACGCGGCGCAGCACGGCACCTTCATGGGTCTGTACTGCGAGGGCGAGGATATCGTGCAGTCCGACCCGAACACCCAGCATGTGGCCGAATCGCTGAAGGCGATGGAATGCATCGTGGTGCAGGACATCTTCCTCAACGAGACCGCCAAGTACGCGCATGTGTTTTTGCCGGGTACCTCCTTCCTTGAAAAAGACGGCACCTTCACCAACGCAGAGCGCCGCATATCGCGCGTGCGCAAGGTGATGCCGCCGAAGCCAGGTCTTGCCGATTGGGAGGTGACGATGAAGCTGTCCAATGCGCTCGGCTACCCGATGCACTACACGCACCCGCGCGAGATCATGGCCGAGATTGCGGCGTTGACACCGACTTTCCGCGGCGTCACCTACGAGAAGATAGACAAGCACGGCAGCGTGCAGTGGCCCTGCAACGAGAACACCGCCGAACTGGGCACCGAGATCATGCACAAGGACAAGTTTGTGCGCGGCAAGGGCCGATTCATCATCACGCAATATGTGGCGACCGACGAAAAGGTCACGCGCAAGTACCCGCTGTTGCTAACCACGGGCCGCATCCTGTCTCAGTACAACGTCGGTGCGCAGACGCGCCGCACGCCCAATAACCAGTGGCACAGCGAAGACAGGCTGGAGATTCACCCGCATGACGCCGAGGAACGCGGCATCAAGCCGGACGACTGGGTCGGCATCGAAAGCCGCGCCGGCCAGACCGTGCTGCGCGCGGTGGTGACCGAGCGCATGCAGCCGGGTGTGGTCTACACCACCTTTCACTTCCCCGAGTCCGGTGCCAACGTGATCACGACCGACAGCTCCGACTGGGCGACCAATTGCCCCGAGTACAAGGTGACAGCGGTGCAGGTAATGCCGGTGGCGCAACCGTCTGAATGGCAGAAGTCGTATTCGGAGTTCAACTCGAAGCAGCTGCAGCATCTGCAGGCAGCCTCACAAGCAGGTGCACCGGCTGCTGAAGCCGCTTCAGCGAAATAGGCTGGCTAACTGACTACGATATGCAGATGAACGAACCGCCACTGCCACCGCCAGAAGGCAGCCGCGCCGTGGCGGTCAGCGGCCTGCGTGCGCGCAAGGCATTTGAAGCTTCGGACTGCGTCGCTGAAGAGGTGCCGGTGGCGCTGGAGTACAACGGCATCTCGCACGCGGTGATGCTGGCGACGCCGGCAGACCTTGAAGACTTCGCCCGGGGTTTTTCCATTACCGAAGGCATTGTTGACGAAGCCGCGCAGATACGCGATGTCGACAGCACCCGCAGCGCCGAAGGCATCACGCTGCATATAGACATTGCGCCCTCCAGCTTTGCCCGCCTGAAAGACAGGCGCCGCAGCATGGCCGGGCGTACCGGCTGCGGCCTGTGCGGCACCGACAGCCTGGCAGATGCGGTGCGCCAGCCACCGCGTGTCGCTGATGGTGTACGGTTCAATGCATCTGCGGTGACCGCCGCACTGCAAAACCTGCGCGGCAAACAAATGCTGCTGGCAGCGACCGGCGCAACGCATGCAGCTGCCTGGTGCGATGTGGAAGGCAACATCCGTTTGCTGCGTGAAGACGTGGGCCGCCATAACGCACTCGACAAACTGGTCGGTGCCTTGCAGAGTGCCCGCCTGCCGGCTGCCAGCGGTTTTATCGTCGTCACCAGCCGTGCCAGTTACGAGATGGTGCACAAATCAGCAGTGGCCGGCGTCGGCCTGCTGGCGGCGGTATCGGGCGTGACGGCGCTCGCTGTCGAGATGGCAGACAAGGCCAATATGGCGCTGCTGGGTTTTGTGCGTGGCGACGATTTTTCCGTTTACGCCCACGGCTGGCGGCTGGATTTCCCGAAAAAAGCCTGAGCGCCAATTCAGATTCGAGACCCATATCCCCGATGAACAACGACAACCTGATCCGCATGGCCAACCAGATTGGCGATTTTTTCGAGTCCATGCCCGATGGCGTGGAAGCGCGCAAGGATCTCGCCACCCATATCAAGAAGTTCTGGGACCCGCGCATGCGCAGGGCCTTCCTGGCGCAGCTCGACAGTGACGGCGGCAAGGATCTAAGCGACATCGTCCGCACCGCCGTGCAGGAGCACCGGGCCATGCTGACGCCCGCGCCCCTGTAAAGAGCATCAGCTGAACCCTTTGCCCCGTAACCCTTTGACGGGGTTGTTTCCGTTTCTGCGGTAGGCTTGCTGCATGAATCCACTTTTCCTGAAACTCGGCTGGAACACCTTATTGCGCGACCTGCGCGCCGGCGAGTTGCGGCTGCTGATCGTTGCCGTGACGCTGGCGGTTGCGGCACTCACTGCAGTCGGCTTTTTTGCCGACCGGCTCAAGGGCGGTCTGCAGCGCGATGCGCGGCAACTGCTGGGCGGTGACGCGGTAATACGCAGCGACGGCGAAACGCCGGCCGCTTTTATTGCCAGGGCGCAGGCGTTGGGCCTGAAGGCCATATCCACCGTCAGCTTCCCGACCATGGGCCGCGCCAGTGATGCAGATGGCGGCGCCAGCAAGCTGGTCGCTTTCAAGGCCGTGCCTGAAGGCTACCCGCTGCGTGGCAGCGTGAAGGTGGCAACTGCCGCCGAAGACGCCGGCAGCAACACACGTGAAGTGCCCGCACCCGGTACGGCGTGGGTAGACCCGTCGCTCCTCGACTCGCTGGGCCTGAAGATTGGCCAGAACATCCTGATGGGTGATGGCAGTTTCAAAATCACCCGCATCATCATCCAGGAGCCGGACCGCGGCGCGGGGTTTATCAGCTTTTCGCCGCGCGCGATGATCAATCAGGCCGATGTGAAAGCCACCAACCTGATCCAGCCAGCCAGCCGCACCAGCTATCGTTTTGCGGTGGCCGGCAATGACAAGGCCGTCAGTGATTTTGTGAAGTGGGCCGATGCCGAGATCAAAAAACCGTTTGACCAGTCCGGTATACGCGGCGTGCGGCTGGAGTCGCTGGAATCCGGCAGCCCCGAGATGCGGCAGACGCTGGACCGTGCCGAGAAATTTCTGAACCTGGTCGCGCTGCTGGCGGCGCTGCTCAGTGCGGTAGCGGTGGCGATTGTGGCGCGCGGTTTTGCCGCCAAACACCTGGATGACTGCGCGATGCTGCGCGTGCTGGGCCAGCCGCAGCGCACGATTGCCTTGGCCTACACCTTTGAATTTGTGCTGGCTGGCCTCGCCGCAAGTGCGCTGGGGGTGGTGGTGGGGTTTGCGGTGCACTATGGGTTTGTCGCGCTGCTGGCCGGGCTGGTTGAAACCGCCTTGCCAGCGGCCACTATCTGGCCGGTGCTGTTCGGCATGGGCATGGGCCTGACGCTGCTGCTGGCCTTTGGCTTGCCGCCGGTGCTGCAACTGGCCTCGGTGCCGCCGCTGCGTGTGATTCGCCGCGATGTCGGCAACCTGAAGCCGGCATCGATGGCGGTGCTGGGTGTGGGCGTGCTCGGTTTTGCCGCCTTGCTGGTCGCTGCCAGCAGTGACTTGAAACTCGGCCTGATTGCGGTCGGCGGTTTTGCCGGGGCCGTGCTGGTGTTTGCGGCGGCCAGTTTTGCGGCCGTCAAGCTTTTGCGTGCCAGCGTCAATGAGGCGACGGCGCCGCGCTGGCTGATACTGGCCACGCGGCAGCTGTCGGCCCGGCCGGTTTATGCAGTCGTGCAGACCAGCGCGCTGGCGGTCGGCCTGCTGGCGCTGATGCTGCTGGTGCTGCTGCGCACCGACCTGATCAGCAGCTGGCGCAAGGCCACGCCGCCCGATGCGCCCAACCGCTTTGTCATCAACGTGCAGCCCGAGCAGGGCGATGCCTTCCAGAAAGCGCTGCGCGATGGTGGCGTGCAGAAGTACGACTGGTACCCCATGATTCGCGGCCGGCTGGTGGCCGTCAACGGCACCGCGATCACGCCCGATAACTACACCGACGATCGTGCCAAGCGGCTGGTGGACCGCGAGTTCAACCTGTCCAACAACACCGTCCTGCCGGGGCACAACCAGGTCGTGGCAGGGCGCTGGACGCCGGGTGAGAAGGATGCTGTCAGCGTCGAGGACGGCCTGGCCAAAACGCTGGGCCTCAAGCTCGGCGATTCGCTGCGGTTTGACATGGGCGGCCAGATCAGCGAGGCAAAAATCACCAGCCTGCGCAAGGTCGACTGGGGTTCGATGCGCGTCAACTTCTTTGTGATGTACCCGGTGGCGGCGCTGACCGAAGTGCCGGTCTCCTACATCACCGCCTTCCGGGCACCCGAGCCGGCCGCCGCCGTGCCGGGCCAGCCAAAGAAGCCCAGCTTCGACAACGAGCTGGTGCGCACTTTCCCCAACATCACCAACGTCGACATGAGCAGCACGCTGGCGCAGGTGCAGCGTGTGCTGGACCAGGTGATACGTGCGGTCGAGTTCCTGTTCGGCTTCACGCTGGCGGCCGGGCTTGTCGTGCTGTTCGCGGCCATTACCGCCACACGTGAAGAGCGTGCGAAGGAGTTCGCCATCATGCGTGCCGTCGGCGCGCGTGCCTCGCTGCTGCGCCAGGTGCAGCGCGCCGAGCTGGCCGGTGTCGGTTTGCTGGCGGGCTTTCTGGCATCGCTGGTGGCGCTGGCTGTCGGCTGGGGTCTGGCGCGTTATGTGTTCGACTTCAACTGGACCGGTTCATGGACGGTGCCGCTGATGGGCAGCATCGCCGGCGCATTGCTGGCGCTGGCGGCCGGCTGGTGGGGTTTGCGTTCGGTGCTCAATACGCCGGTGGTCGAGACCCTGAGGCGTACCGCCGACTAGGCTGCAGCAAAGCTGGCTTGGGCCACAATTGGGCATGGTCAGCATTTCAACTTCGGATTCTTCTCTCCCGGCGCCGCTGCGCCTCACCAGTTTTTCGCACGGCGGCGGCTGCGGCTGCAAGATCGCACCTGGCGTGCTGTCTGAAATCCTCAAGGGCACGGCAGGCGGGCTGATTCCGCCCGAGCTGCTGGTCGGCATAGAGACGGCTGATGATGCCGCCGTCTATCGGCTCAATGACACGCAGGCGCTGATCGCCACCACGGATTTTTTCATGCCCATCGTCGACGACCCTTTCGACTTTGGCCGGATCGCCGCCACCAATGCGATCAGTGATGTCTACGCGATGGGTGGCAAACCCATCATGGCGCTGGCGATTGTGGCGATGCCCGTCAATGCGCTGCCGGTGGCGGTGATTGGCGAGGTGCTGCGCGGTGGCAATGAGGTCTGCCGCGCTGCCGGCATACCGATAGCTGGTGGCCACACGATTGATTCTGTCGAGCCTATTTACGGACTGGTGGTACTGGGCCTGGTGCACCCCGACAAGATCAGGCGCAACCGCGATGCCAAAGCCGGTGACGTGCTGGTGCTGGGCAAGCCGATTGGCGTCGGCGTGCTGTCTGCCGCACTTAAGAAGGAAAAGCTCGACGCTGCCGGTTACGCGCAGATGATGGCCGCGACCACACGGCTGAACACACCGGGTATCGCGCTGTCGGCACTTGACGGCGTGCATGCGCTGACCGATGTGACTGGTTTTGGTTTGGCCGGCCACACGGTGGAGATGGCGCGTGGCGCCGGCCTGCGTGCCGTGATCGACTGGAAGAACGTACCTTTGCTGCCCGGCGTGGATGCGCTGGCCGTCCAGGGTTTTATCACCGGCGCCTCGGGCCGCAACTGGGCCGGTTACGGGCAGGACGTGACGCTGGATGCAGCGCTGCCGCCGCTGGCAAAAGACCTGCTGTGCGACCCGCAAACGAGCGGTGGCCTGCTGGTCAGCTGCGCGCCTGAAGCTGTCAACGATGTGCTGGCGATTTTTGCCAGCGAAGGTTTTGAAGGCGCGGCCGTTGTCGGTCGCATGGAAGCCGGGGCCCCGGGCCTGCAGGTCAGCGCCTGAACAAACCATGAGCAAACCATGAGGCCGCAGATATCGGTGGCAGACCGCCACAACTTCGACGCCATCATCGATGCGCGTTCGCCGGCCGAGTTCGCCATCGACCACATCCCCGGCGCCATCAACTGCCCGGTTCTGGATAACGACGAGCGCCGCATCGTTGGCACGCTGTACAAACAGCAGGGCGCTTTCGAGGCGCGCCGCGTGGGCGGTGCCATGGTCGCCGCCAACCTGGCCAAACACCTGCGCGAACAGTTTTCCGACAAACCAGCCAGCTGGAAGCCGATGGTGTATTGCTGGCGCGGCGGCATGCGCAGCGGCTCCATGGTCACCTGGCTGCGGCTGGTGGGCTGGGACGCGCAGCAACTGCCGGGCGGCTACAAGGGCTGGCGCCGGCATGTGATTGATTTGATAGACCGCATCTCTGCAGATTTGCCTTTCGTCGTGATCTGCGGCGCTACCGGCAGCGCCAAGACCAGCATGCTGCAGTCGTTGGCGGGGCAGGGTGAGCAGGTGCTGGACCTCGAAGGCCTCGCCTGCCACAAGGGTTCTTTGCTGGGGGCCATACAGGGCAGGCCGCAGCCCTCACAGACCTCGTTTGAAACGCAGCTCGCCAGTGTGCTGGAGCAGGTCGACCTGAAACGCCCGCTGTATGTCGAGGGCGAGAGCCGGCGCATCGGCCAGCTCAATGTACCGGTGCAACTGGTCGAGCGTCTTCGCGGCAGCCCCTGTGTCGAGATTGATGCAACAGCGGATGCACGGGTCGAGTACCTGCTGCGCGACTACGCCTACCTCGGCGAGCGCCCCGACTGGCTGTCCGGCCAGCTTGGCATGCTGAAAGAGCTGCACGGCAAGGAAGTGATAAGCCGCTGGCAGCAGTGGGCGATGACCGGTGAGCTGCCCCCGCTGTTTCGCGAGCTGGCATTGAATCACTACGACCCCGCTTATGGCCGCTCACAGCGGGCGCACTTCCGGCAGTGGGAGCAGCGCCTTGTCATCAGCGCCGATGATCTCTCGCCAACTGCAGTCGATGCACTGGCGCGGCAGGTTGCAAAGCTGCCCATCAACCCTGCGCCTGCAATGCCCTGAGCTGCGGGCGACAATATCCGCATGCAGATAGAAGAAAAACCACCGGGCAACCCGCCCTTTGCCACGCCGTTTGAATGGATTGGCGGCGAGGAAAAAATCCGAGCGCTGGTGGACCGCTTCTACGACCTGATGGACCTGGAACCAGCGTATGAAGCTCTGCGCGCCGTGCACGGCAGCGCACTAGAGAACGCACGCGACCGGCTGTTCTGGTTTCTCTGCGGCTGGATGGGCGGGCCACAGCACTACACCGAGCGCTTCGGCCACCCGCGCCTGCGCATGCGCCACATGCAGGGGCAGGGCGGCGAAGGCGGCGTACGAGGTCCCATCGGCATACGCGAGCGCGACGAGTGGCTGGCCTGCATGGACCAGGCCATGCGCGAAACCGGTGTCGACGAAGAGCTGCGCACACGCCTGAACACCTCTTTTTTCCAGACCGCCGACTGGATGCGCAACCGCGGCGAAGGCTGAGCCGGGGCTGGATCAGGTTGGTGTGAAATCCCTTAAATGTAAAGTCTACTTTACATTGGGATGGTTTTTCGGCTGCAGATGCCGCCTCAACCGGTTGCAAAGGCCTAAAAAAGCCAAAAAACAGGCCTTTTTACCCATCAAAAAGGCCTGAAACCCAATATGGACTAGCGCGACATGCTACAAAAAGCGTAGCGAATGGTTTCTGAAAACACGCCAGAAACCATGGGCGATGGAACCGAAGCCGATTATTCCGGCTTGATGCCGAGGTCGCGCACCACGCTTGTCCAGCGGTCTCGCTCTGCCTTCACGAAGCTGGCCGCTGCTGCTGGTGTGCCGGGTGCGGGGTAGAGGGCCATGGGCACGAGCCGGGCGACGATGTCGGGCATCTGCATGACGGTGTTGACGTCGCGGTTCACCCGGGTTACCACGGCGTCAGGTGTGCGCTGTGCGGCGAACAGCGAGAACCAGCCGGAGGCCTGGTAGTTGGGGATGGTCTCGGCGACGGTGGGGATGTCGTCCATGCCGGCGACGCGCCTTGGCGTGGTGATGGCCAGGGCCTTCAGCTTGCCGGCCTTGACGTTGGGCATCAGTGCGGCTGGTGCGTCTATCGTGATCTCGCCTGCATCGCCGCTGATGGTGGCGACGATGGCCGGACCGGTGCCATTGAAGGGCACATTCAAAAACTTCATGCCGGTCAGCGCACTGATCTGCTCGCCTGCGAGATGCGGTACAGAGTTCAGGCCGGGCAGCGCAAACTTGACCTGACCGGGTTTGCTTTTGGCCAGCGCTACCAGTTGCGGCAAGGTGGACACGCCGAGGTTGGGTGTGGCCGCAATGATGAGCGGGCTGGTAACCATGCTGGAGATGGTCATGAAGTCGTTGTCGAAGTTGAACTGCGGGTCCTTGAACAGGTGCGGTGTCAGTGCAATCACCGCGGTCTGCACCACGCCATAGGTGTAGCCGTCAGCGGGTGCCTGCTTGAGCGCGACCATGGCGGGTATGCCCCCGGCGCCCACGCGGTTTTCAACCACGACGGACTGCCCCCACATGCCCGAGAGTTTGTCGGCCACGATGCGGGCCACGATGTCGGGGCCGCTACCGGCCGGGGCCGGGACGATGAACTTGACCGGCTTGTTGGGCCAGTCCTGTGCCTGCGCCAGTGTGGACGCAGCCAGCACGGTCAGTGCTGCAAGTGCCTTGATGGTTTTTGAAAAGCTTTTCATGTTGTCTCCTGTTAATCGTTGGTGATGAGTCGTCGGGTGTCGTTGCTAAAAAAGAAATCAGGCGGGTGGTGGTGCGGGAAACCGGGCGCCGTACAGCCTGAGCCGCTCCAGCAGCGCGGGCGGAATGGCCTGCGATTCACGTCGCTGGTTGTGCACGCAGATGACGCTGAGCCGGGCGCTGAAGACGCTCTGTCCTGCTGCGTCGCTGGCTTCCATCTGCAGGTCAAAGCTGCGCGTGCGTATATCGCCGCCATAGCTGCGGATAACAAACTCTTGGTCGGGCCAGAGCGAGCGGTGAAACACAAACTGCATGGCCTTCATCGGTGTGCCGAGGTCGAGTTGGGCCAGCTTCTGGCTCAAGGGGCCTTCCAGCAGCTCCTGCATGAAGTCGTGAAAAGCCTCGACTGCGTAGTCACTGAAGCGGGGGGTGTAGACAACACCGGCCGGGTCGCACTCGCCCCAGCGCACGCGGCGGCTATGGGTGATGGGCTGGTCCCGCAACCAGGGTGAAGCGCTGGCGGTCATGCCTCGGTACCTGCTGTCTGCGTTTCGGGAAGCGGCAGTCCATCGCTGCGCCGGTCGGCATAACTCGCCATGAACTCCGGGTATTCGGCGCGCAGGCGTTCGTCATCGACACGGCCTGTGCGCATCAGGTAGTCAAAGATAAAGGGCACGGCGCCCAGCGCATCGACCTTGACCGGAAAGGTCTCGAACCAGTCGAAACTTTTTTCGGCAGCGGCGACCAGTTTGGATTTGCCGGGCTCGCGCGCCAGCCTGAAGGCGGCGAGCGCAGCGCTGACGTCGGTGGGATTCGCCACCAGGGCATCGGCCAGCGCAATCGCGTCTTCCATCGCAATGCGGGTGCCGGAGCCTATGCTGGGATGGGCGCTGTGCAGTGCATCACCTATCAGCACGCGGTGGCCGACCGACCAGTGTTTGTTGCGCACCACCGGCAGGCTGTGCCAGACCGATTTGTTGCTGATCAGCGGCGCGCCCTGCAGTTCTTCTGCAAAGACCTTTTCAACCAGCGCCTGCCGCTCGTCGTCGCTCATGCTGTCCATGCCCAGGCGGGTCCAGGTGTCGCCATCACACTCGGCGACAAAGGTGCTCATGCGTTCGGTGTACGGGTAGGCTACCGCCACAAAATGGCCACCCGCATGACGGCGGAAAGACATCACCGGATAGGCGAAATGTTTGTCGGTGCCGTACCAGGCCAGGCGGTTGGTCAGCACCCGGCTGGTGGTACCGAAAGCGTCTTCATGGTGTTTGCGCAGCATCGAGTTGACGCCATCTGCACCAACTACCAGGTCGGCTTCTTCCAGTGCGGCCATGTCTTCTGCACTTTCAAGGCGCGTGCCGTAATGCAGCTTCACGCCGGCACCTTCGCAACTGGCTTCCAGTATCTGCAGCAGCTTGAGCCGCGCAATGGCGCCGCCGTAGCCGCCGCCTTCTATGAACAGCGTTTCGTCGGGGTGCGTCATGAAGCGGTTGCGTGTGACAAAGGACGCATCCATGATGGCCTTGAATGAGGCTGGGTCGGCCTTTTGCAGACGGTCGAGCCCGCGGTCGGCCAGCACGATGCCGAAGCCGTAGGTCGCGCCGCGCGGGTTCTGCTCATGCACGGCGATCTGCGCATCGGGGAAGCGGCGTTTGGCCAGCAGCGCAAAGTACAGGCCGGAGGGGCCGCCGCCAATCACATTGATCTTCATGCGGCATCCTCGCTCTCGATGCGCATCACGTCCCGGCCGTACTCGGTGATGCGACCGCGAAAACCGCCGGACAGCGCGCTGTTCCAGAGTGCAGGGCCAAGGCCCAGCCCCTTGCGGGTGAACTCAATCACCTGCTTGGCATCAATCTGCCAATAGCCGGCAACAGGCTCACGGACGCTGCAACCAGTGTTCAGGCGTGCGCCCTTGAGCAGCGGCTCGAACTCAGGAATGTCAGGTACAAAAATCGTGACCATTAGTGCGCTGCCTTAGATGCGCTGCTGCGCGCCACCAGGTTGCCGACCAGCTCGCCTTTGGCGCGCCAGACGGCTTCGACTTCATGCATGCCGGCGTTGGCCTGCAGGCGGCGTGTTTCTTCTTCCACCGCAGCGCGCATGGTCAGGTCTGCGTCGATGGCGTCTATGGGCCTGAATTCGCGAAGCGGCAGCGTGATCTCCAGCATGTAGCCGTTGGGGTCACGGAAGTAGATGGACTCGATCACCTCGTGCTCGATCTGGTACATCACCTGGACGCCACGGCTCTCAATCTGCGTGCGCCAGGCCAGCAGTTCGTCCCGTGTCCTGACGCTCCAGGCGGTATGTATCGCATCGTTGTCGTACTCGGCGCGGTGCACCAGGTGGTCGGGCTGCTCATCGCCCAGGTAATAGAAAAACGCGATGGTGCTGCCGTTGCCGCTGTCAAAAAAGAAATGCAGAAAATCCGGATGGTCAGACGGCCCCCAGCCGCGTGCAGAAACGCAGTGCACCAGCGGCAGGCCCAGCGTGTCGCGGTAAAAGGCCAGCGTGTCGGCCAGCTTCCAGGTGGGGCGCGCAGTGTGGTGCACGCCATGGAGTTGAAGGGATGTGTTGTGCATGCGGGGTCTGGTGGTCAGGCGGCTTTTGCGGGGGCCGCAGTTTCGGATTGCAGTTTTTTCAGGATGGCATCGCGCAGCGAGGCCTTGTCCAGCTTGCCGACCTTGGTCAGCGGCAGGTTGTCTATCACCTCGATGCGCTCGGGCCATTTGAATTTCGCCATGCCGAGGTTTTGCAGGTGCAGGCCCAGGGCGGCGATGCTGGGCGCCTCGGCGCCCTGGCGCAGCACCAGGTAGGCACACACACGCTCACCGAGAACAGGGTCCGGCATGCCAACGACGGCGCAGCCCGATACTGCGCCGTGGGTAGAGACTGCGTTTTCAACTTCTTCGCAGTTGATCTTTTCGGCACCGCGGTCAACAACATCCTTGGTGCGGCCGGCAAAGGCGTAGTAGAGCTTGCCGCCTATGTCCTTTTGCACCATCAGGTCGCCGCTGCGGTAGAAGCCCTGGGGCGTGAAGGCCTGCGCGTTGCGCTCGGGCGCGTTGTAGTAGCCGCGCAGGGTGTAGGGGCCGCGGCAGGTGAATTCGCCGACCTCGCCGACAGCGACTTCGGTGTCAGTGCCCGGCTCGACCAGGCGCACTTCATCGAATGCCGACATTGGCCGGCCGACTGTCCAGTCGCGCGCCTCTGTCGGGTCACCGTCCACGCAGTACATGTTCAGGCCTTCGGACATGCCGAACATCGGGTACGCGGGCAGGCCGTATTTCTCGCGTATCACCCGTGCGGCGTCGGGTGCCCAGGCGCCGCGCACGCGCTCCAGCGTGCCCAGCCTGCGCTCCAGCATTTCGTCGAGGCGCGGCAGCAGCGGGCGTATCAGGCCGACAAAGGTAGGCTTTTTGCTGCTGAACATCTGGCCCCAGGATTCGGGTGTCATGTCGGCGGGAATGATGAAACACGAACCGGCCAGCAGCGACGGGATCAGGAAACAGATCATGGCCGCGTTGTGGATGATGGGCATGGGCATGAACAGCACGTCGGTGTTGTTGTAGCCAAGGATGCGTATCGTGTGGGTCGCGTTGAGCAGGTAGTCGTTCTGCATGCGCGGTATCACCTTGGGCACGCCGGTAGTGCCTCCGGACAACTGGAAGATGGCCACCTGGAACGGGTCACGTGGCACCTCTTTCAGCGCATGGCGTGCGGTATCAGCAGCCTGGCCGGCCAGCAGGTCTTCAAGGCGGGTGACGCCCTCGCGCTTGTCGCCGCCCAGCGAAATGATGTGCCGCATGGTCGGGATGCGCTGCTGCATCTTCAATGCAAAAGCGGGCAGGTCGAACTTCGGATCATTGCCCTGCACGATGTGGGCGCGGGCATCGGTGTGGCGGCCCAGGTATTCGATTTCCAGCTCGCGGTGCGCGGCCAGTGTGCAGACCGGTATCAGCCCGGCCTTGAAGCAGGCGATCAGCGCAAACACCAGCTCCTTGCAATTGCTCGACTGGAACAGCACACGGTCCAGCGGCTGCAGGCCCAGCCGCAACAGGCTACCAGCCAGGCGGTCGGTGATGTCGTCGAGTTCGGCATAGGTGATGTCGCCTTGCGCCGTGGCGAGGGCCACACAGCCCGCGTTGGTGCGAAAGGATTCACACAGGGCTTCTGCCAGCGTGGTCTGCTGCAGTTCGCCGGCTTTCACGTATTTTTCAAGCAGGTCTTCAGGCAGGTAAATCACGCCTGGAATGGGTTCCCGGACTCCGTTCATTTTTTGTCTCCTGGCTATTGCACTTGGGCGGGGCGTTGACGCTGCTCGCGTGAATTTCAAACAACTGTACGTTTATTTAATACGGGTGTCAATAAAATTGATAAGGGTATTCCCGAAAACCAGAACACGCCCTTTTTGGGAGATATAAAGGTTCATTTACACAATGAAATTGCTAATGAATTCAGGAATAAAAATAACGTAGATGGCAAATTTCTGCTTGAATAAAGCCACGTCTTGTTATTTGACATGACTATCAATAATAATTAGGATTTACGACGGGCGGGTTGTAGAAAACCCGGTAACCGACACACCTTCAGGAGACGAACCATGAGCACAAGCACCCCCCCAGATCGCGTGGAGCCGCGCCCTACCGCAGGCCTGAGAGGGGCATCGTGGAATGTGGACAGGTTGCCGGCGGGCATGCGGACCACGGTAGCTGCAGTACCCACACACGACGGCGCACAGATCACCGGTTACCTGCATGCCTGCGGCGGTGAAAAAACAGTGGTGGTCATCATGCATCCGCGTGAACTGCTGGTAACGCACTACCTCGTGCCCTATATCGTGGCAGCCGGTTATGCCTGCTGGGTGCAGGGCCCGCGCACGGTCGGCAACGACATCCGGCTGGAGCATGAAGTGGCGCTGCTGGATGTGGCGGCCGGCCTGCAGCACCTGCAGACGCTGGGTTTTGACAAGACCGTGCTGCTGGGCAATTCAGGTGGCGCCAGCCTGTTTGCGTTTTACAACCAGCAGGCCAGCCTGGGGCCTGAACAGCGGCTGTCACGCACCCCCGGCATGCGGCCGGTCAAGCTGGGCGAGGCGCCCATGCCCGCGGTGGATGGCTTGGTGTTTGTAGCGCCGCACCCGGGCCAGGGCCGTTTGCTGATGAATTGCATAGACCCTTCGGTGACCGATGAAGCCAGGCCGCTGCAGCTGGATGCGACGCTGAATCCGTTTCTGGAAGCCAATGGCTTCAGGCCGCGCCCGCAAAGTTCGCAATACACACCGGCGTTTGCCGAGCGTTACCGTGCTGCACAGCGTGCCCGCGTGGCGCGTATTGATGCCAGCGCCAAAAAAGTGATTGCCGACCGGCTCGCCGCACGCGGCCGGGCCAAGGCAGGCGGCAGTGAGCAGGACACGATGGAAGGCGCCTTCAACGCGATCTTCGAAGTCTGGCGCACCGATGCGGACCTGCGTGCCTTTGACCTGACGATGGATGCTTCTGACAGGCGCTGGGGCACGGTCTGGGGCGCTGACCCGGCGGCATCCAATCTTGGCGCGGTGGGTTTTGGCCGCGTCTGCACTGCCGAGAGCTGGCTGTCGACCTGGTCGGGCCTCGCGTCCAACGCGTCGTTCGACAAATGCGGCGCCGCCATCACCCAGCCGGCGCTGATGGTTTATTACACCGGCGACAACACCGTGTTTCCGTCGGATGCAGACGAGATATATAGCCAGATTGCCGCGAAAGACAAGGCGCGTGTCAACGTCAAGGGCAACCACCACGGCCATGCACTGGCTGCCGGTGATGTCTGGCCGCAGGATGTGGCGGGCGCAGCCATCGCGGGCTGGCTGCAGGCGCGTTTCCCGGTGCGCTAAGCGACGCAAGTGCTGCGCGGATAATCGACGTTCATGCCCACACCCGCCAGAGACAGCAGCAAAAGCGCTGCGAAAAAAACACCCGGCCGCCGACCCGGCCGGCCCGCGGGCGCGAACACCGGTGTGCTGGACCGCGCGACCGTGCTGTCGCTGTCGCTTCAATTGACCCGGACCGTGCCGCTCGCCGACCTGTCGGTGGTGCTGGTGGCGCGTGAGCTGGGCGTCACACCCGGACTTATCCATTACTACCTGGGTGGGCGCGGGCCGCTGACGTCGGGTGTGATGAATGCCTTCTGGCGTGAGCTGATCGAAAGCTGGCCGCGCGAGGACGGCAGCTGGATACACAACCTGGAGAACGTTGCCAATGCGCTGTACCGCGCGCTGCTGCGTTACCCGGGCATCGCATCGTATGTGGCCTCGCACAACCGCTACCGCATGGTGCAGGACGTGCAGGAGGGCGAAACCGATTACGGCATCCTGTTCTTCGAGAAGTTCACCACCACGATGCGGCAGGCTGGCTTTGATGCGCTGCGCACCGCCGCCTATGCCCACCTGGTGGTCGAGCTGGTGACCTCTTACGCGCACGCCACCGTGGCGCGGCGCTGGCCCGGCCAGCATGGCGAGTTCCTGAACGAAAAGCTGGCGCAGCTGGACCCGAAGGAGTTTCCCGGCACGCACTTTGTGCGCGAGAGCCTGACCAGCCTGAACGCATCCGATGCCTACACCATGGGCCTGCGGCTGATGCTGCAGGCACTGGAAGTCGAACAGAAGGCCAGGGCTTAAACCCCGCCCGGCCTCTTGCGGCTGGCCTAGTTGGCCTTCAGCAACTCGCCAACTTCAAGCAGCACCATCTCGTTGTCATCAGCCTTGTTCGGCTCGCGGCTGCTGGAGAACGGCAGGTTGTTGTCGTTGCCGACGACGATATGCGTTGCATCGACCACATCGACGTTTTCAATCGTGAAGAAGGGGAAGGTCAGCACGCCGTTGTTCAGCGGCTTGCGTGACAGTTTGTTCGGGTCGGCAATGTTCATCAGGTCGATGTAGCCGATCTTTCGCACCGGGCCGCCGACGTTGGCGTCATTCATCTCGACCTTGTAGACACGCTTGAATTTTGCGATGTCATGGAAGCAGTCGGTGCGCTTCTGGCCCTCAGGGCAAGCCTTGTCGATCGTGCCTTCGCCGTTGTCGCGCTCGATGATGAGGCCGGTGTTGCCGTCAATCATGTTGAAGTCGCCAATCGCGTGGCTGGCGCCTTCCAGCATGTACTTCCAGTGGCGGCCTGTCCACTTTTCGGTCTTCACGTCAAATTCGAGCACGCGCAGGTAGTCCTTGCCGTCGAGCTTTTCATTGCCTTTGGTGGCGGCGTCGTGAAGCGCGCCTTCCAGCAGTGCGTACAGCTTGCTGCCATCTCTGGACGCGGCCATGCCTTCAAAGCCCTTGGAGCGGCGGACCTGGAAGTCGACCGCACCGCCGGGCGCGCCTGGCGTCGTCACAGCAGGATGGTCCGGCGAGCGCACGGCCTTGCCGTCGACCATGGTCTCGAACACGCCGAGCACTTTGCCCTTCATGTCGGTCTTGATCAGGAAGGGGCCGAACTCGTCGCCTATCCACAGTGCGCCGCCGGCGATCTGGAAGCTCTCGGTGTCGAAGTCGCTGCCGGTCAGATAGCGCTTTTTAGTGCCTTCCTGGACGATGCGAAACGGTACCTTTTTGTCAGGGTCGTGCAGGAAGATGGTTTCCAGACGCTTCATGCTGCCAGCCTTGAAGTCGATGCGGTAGCGGTTGAGGTACAGCATGGCATCGGGCGAGTTGGCCTTGGCGCCAAAGCCGTTGTCGGTCAGCACCCAGAAGCTGCCGTCGGCCATTTTCTTGATGCCGGAATGGCCCTGAAGCGGCTGGCCATTGAAGGGAACGGAGAGGCCGGTGGGGCGACCTGCCGACAGGCCTTCAACGGTGCCGAGCTTTTCAACGCGTTGGGGCGTGGTGAACTTGCCGCTGACCTTCATGTCCTGTGGTGCATCCAGCGGCGCAGCGACAAAGGATCTGGCCGACATCACGGCGTGGCCTGCCAGCGTGGCCGGAAAAGCGGTTTGTGCGTGCAGCGGCAGCGCGGCGGCTGAAACAAGGGCCAGCGCGGCCATTGAAACGGCACGCGGAAGAAAGGACGAGTTCAGGGAAGTAAGGCGCATTCAGGCATTCCTTTGTTGTAAAGAACGCCATCGTGCGTATACGGTGTGACTGCGCTGTGACAGCCACCACTATTCAACAGCCGTGGTCAGCCTTGTGCCAGCAAAACAACCAGCGCGCCCGCGCCGCCTTCGGCGGGCCTGGCCTGCACGAAGGCCAGCACTTCCTGCTTCTGTATCAGCCAGCTTTGCACCTTGCCCTTGAGCACCGGCGTCTTGCCCGGAGATCCCAGGCCCTTGCCGTGCACGACACGCACACAGCGCCAGCCCATCTTGTGCGCATCCTTGATGAAGTGAGCGAGTGCTTCGCGGGCATCCTCGCGGCGCAGGCCGTGCAGGTCGAGCTGGCCCTGGATGCTCCAGCCGCCACGCCTGAGCTTGCGGACCACGTCCGGCCCCATGCCGGGGCGGCGAAAGCTCAGCGCCTCATCGGTGTCGAGCAGGGTATCGACGTCAAACTCGTCAGAGATGGCCGAGTGCATCACGGCGATGTCGTCCAGTTGCTGCTGCACGGCAATCGGCGCGGCTTGCGCGGTGGGCAACAGGACGCGCTGGCCCGGCAGGTGTTTGGCAGGCAGCGCCCTGACGGCGCCCACGCTGCGGGCAAACAATTCTTTTTCCAGCTTTGCTTTGGCGGCTGCGGCCTTGCGCGCGGCTTCGAGCTCTTGTGCCAGCCGGGCGCGGGTTTCGATTTCTTTCCTGACGGCCTTCAGGTCCTGCAGGCTTTTGAGCGCGGTTGTCTTCATTGCCAGCTTTTATAGCAGCCCCAGTTCGGCCATGGACACCGCGCCTGTCCTTGTCACTACAAAATGGTCAAGCACCCGTACATCAACCAGCGCCAGCGCGGACTTCAGTGTTTGTGTCAGCGCTTCATCGGCACGCGACGGTTTGGTGGTCCCACTCGGGTGGTTATGCGCCAGCACCACGCTGGCTGCATTCAGGGCCAGGGCCCGTATCACGATCTCCCTTGGGTAGACCGATGTTTGTGTCAGCGTGCCGCGAAACATTTCTTCCAGTGCGATCAGCCGGTGCTGGCTGTCCATGAACAGCACGGCAAAGATTTCATGCGGCCGGCTGCCGAGCTGCAACTGCAGGTAGTCGCGGACCGCCTGCGGCGTGGCGAACAGCGTCTTTTCTTTCAGCTCTTCAGCCAGCGCGCGGCGGGCGAGTTCGAGCACCGCGATCAATTCGGCAGTTTTGGCGGGCCCCATGCCCTTGATGCCTGTAATTTTTTCGGGTGTGGCATGCAGCAGGCCCGCCACGCCGCCGAACTTCTGGATCAGCTCCTCGCCAATCTGCAGGGCGTTTTTGCCTTCCAGGCCGGTGCGTACCAGCAGCGCCAGCAGTTCGGCATCACTGAGTGCGCCGGGGCCGCGTGCGAGCAGCTTTTCACGCGGACGGGAATCCGGGGGGATGTCTTTCAGGAGCATTTTTATTCTTGGTTGGCCACGGCCCAATGGCTTGAGGGGTAAAAATCCGCCAACTGGCCTCCCTGTGCGGTACTTTCTACAATAGGGGCAGTTTACAAACAGTCCGGCGCCATGGCGTGCGGCGCTTGAGAAAGTTTTATGTCCACCGTGGAAACCGCCAACCTGCCTGTCGTTGAACAGGGTTCCTTCCTGACGCTGCACTACCGCATGGCCGGCCCTGCAGTGGACGGCAAGCCGGGCGCAGACATCATCAATACCTTCGATGGCAAGCCTGCCACCCTGAGCCTGGGCACGGGCGAGCTGTCGCCTGCCATTGAGCAGCGCCTGCTGGGCCTGGCTGAAGGAACGCGCACGACGTTCGAATTGCCCGCAGGCGAGGCCTTTGGCGAGCGCAACCCGGAGCTGTTGCAGTGGGTGGCGCGCAAACTGCTCAATGAGCTGGGCGACCCTGACGAGCAATACAAGGTCGGCGACGTGGTGCAGTTCCCGACACCTGATGGCCTGGGCCAATATGCTGGCGCGGTGCAGCAGGTTAAAGGCGTGGGCGATGCGGTGCAGTTTGACTTCAACCATCCGCTGGCAGGCCAGCCGGTGGTGTTCGAAGTGCAATTGATCGGAATCCTGTGATGGCGAATAAAGGACTGCAAGAAATCCTGATGGCCGAGCCGCGCGGCTTTTGTGCCGGCGTGGACCGGGCGATTGAAATCGTCGAGCGTGCGCTGGCCAAGTTCGGCGCGCCCATTTATGTGCGCCACGAGATCGTGCACAACACCTATGTGGTCAACGAGCTGAAGGACAAGGGCGCGATCTTCATAGAAGAGCTGGACGATGTGCCGCCCGGCGCGACGCTGGTGTTCAGCGCCCACGGCGTCAGCCAGGCGATACAGAAAGAGGCTGAGCGCCGTGGTTTCCAGATATTCGACGCCACCTGCCCGTTGGTGACCAAGGTGCACGTCGAGGTGGCCAAGCTGCACAAGGAGGGCTTCGAGTTCATCATGATCGGCCATAAGGGACATCCGGAAGTGGAAGGCACGATGGGCCAGCTGGACAGCGGCATCCATCTGGTGGAAGATGTGGCGGATGTAGGCCGCATACAGCCCGGGCAGACTGACCGGCTGGCGGTGGTGACACAAACCACACTGAGCGTTGATGACGCGGCAGAGATACATGCTGCAGTGAAGGCGCGGTTCCCGAATGTGCGCGAGCCCAAACAGCAGGACATCTGCTACGCCACGCAGAACCGCCAGGATGCCGTCAAGGTGCTGAGCCCGCAGGTCGACATACTGATCGTGGTCGGGAGCCCGACCAGCTCCAACAGCAACCGCCTGCGCGAACTGGCGGCCAAGCTGGGTACCGAGGCCTATATGGTTGACGACGCCAGCGAGCTGCAGGAAGCCTGGTTTGAAGGCAAGAGCCGTGTCGGCCTGACGGCCGGTGCTTCTGCCCCAGAGATACTGGTCAAGCAGGTGGTAGACCGCATCCGGGCGCTGGGCGCGGTCTCTGTGCGCAAGATGGACGGCATCGAAGAGACGATCAAATTCCCGCTGCCCAAAGGCCTGAAGCTGGATTCGCCAGCACAGTTGCTGGAAGTCAGCGACAGCCAGCTGCATCAACTGTCCTGACGCTGCGCCGCCCCTGATTACCTGCAGGCCACCGGCTGCTGCCGGGTTTGCCTCCTAATTCTGAAAATACAATCCGCCCATGCTAGATATCAACCTTCTCCGCAAAGACCTGCCCTCGGCTATCGCACGCCTTGAAACGCGCAAAAAACCGCAGGCCTTCCTGAATGTGGAGGCCTTCCAGGCGCTGGAAGCTGAGCGCAAGTCGCTGCAGTCGAGAACGGAAGAGCTGCAAAACCAGCGCAACACGCTGTCCAAACAGATAGGCCAGCTCAAGTCCAAAGGCGAAGACGCAACCGCAGTGATGGCTCAGGTCAGCGCCTCCAAGGCCGAGCTGGAATCGTCCGCCGCCAGGCTGGAGCAGATACAGGCAGAGCTGCAGGGCCTGCTGCTGGCCGTGCCCAACCTGCCGCATGAATCGGTACCGCAGGGAAGCGACGAACATGGCAATGTCGAGGTGCGCAAATGGAGCCCGGCTGAAGGCTTGGGTGGTGAGCCGCCCGCCGTGCTGTTTGAGCCGAAAGACCACGTTGATGTTGGCCAGCCGTTGGGGCTGGACTTTGAATTGGGCACCAAGCTGACCGGGTCGCGTTTTACCGTGATGAAGGGCTCGCTGGCCCGCTTGCACCGCGCGCTGTCGCAGTTCATGCTGGATGTTCAGACTGCAGAGCACGGCTATACCGAGTGCTACACGCCTTACATCGTCAACGCCGATTCGCTGCGCGGTACCGGGCAGTTGCCGAAGTTCGAAGAAGACCTGTTTGCCGCCAGAAAAGGCGGGCAGGAAGGCGCCGACGAGAACGCCGCGCTGTACCTGATACCAACCTCCGAGGTGCCGCTGACCAACTTCGTCCGCGACGAGATCGTGCCCGAAGCGCAACTGCCGCTGAAGTTCACCGCGCACACGCCATGCTTCCGGTCCGAAGCCGGCAGTTATGGGCGCGACACGCGCGGCATGATTCGCCAGCACCAGTTCGACAAGGTCGAGATGGTGCAGATCGTTCACCCCGACAAAAGTTACGACGCACTGGAGGCCATGACGGGCCATGCCGAAGTCATCCTGCAAAAACTGGGGCTGCCTTATCGCGTGGTTCTTTTGTGTACGGGTGATATGGGTTTCGGCTCGACCAAAACCTATGACCTCGAAGTCTGGCTGCCAGCGCAAAAGACCTACCGCGAGATCAGCTCGGTCTCGAACTGTGAGGCTTTCCAGGCGCGCCGGCTGCAGGCTCGCTTCAAGAATGCGCAGGGCAAAAACGAGTTTGTTCACACATTGAATGGCTCCGGTTTGGCTGTTGGCCGGGCCTTGGTGGCGGTGTTGGAAAACTACCAGCAGGCCGACGGCAGCGTGCTGGTGCCGGCGGTTTTACAGCCCTATATGGGCGGCCTGACGGTGCTCAAAGCCGCTGACTGAAAGATGCCTCAAGCCGCTAGGCTAGAATCACAGGTTCGACAAAGGAGAGGTGGCAGAGTGGCCGAATGTACCTGACTCGAAATCAGGCGTACCGCAAGGTACCGTGGGTTCGAATCCCACCCTCTCCGCCAGTATTTAAAACGGTCTGATGCTATGAAAACCATAGCTCAGGCCGTTTTTCATGGTTGGCCCCATGCCTTTGCGCGTTTCACCTTTTGTTTGCTGCAGCCGCAGCACAAGGCAGGCACAAGTCCAGTTCAAAGTGGGTAAACAATCCGCAGCGCCAGCCGGCTGCGGTGAGGCCTGGCGTGCTAGAGCAGGCCCTGCGTGCGTGCCAGGTGGCTCGCTTGCGAGCGGCTCTTCACGTTGAGTCGGCGGAACAGCCGCCAAAGGTGTACCTTGACGGTGTGTTCGCTGATCTGCAGTGACTCAGCGATGTCACGGTTGCTCATGCCCTTGTCGAGCAGGTGCAGAAGCTGCTTTTGCCGCTTGGACAGTTTCTCGACTGGCACCCTTTCGGGGAATTCCGCTGCGTCCTCGTTGAGCAGTTCCCGCAATGCCGCAGCCAATTCGCTACCTGATGCCGACTTGGCGATAAAAACGTCCGCGCCAGCTTCCAGCGTACGTGTTTCCTCGCCTGTTGTAGCCGAAAAGGCAGCAATCGGGGTGTCTGAAAATGTCAGACGCAGATGGCGCACCGCTGCCAGGTCATCGTTACCCGCAAACCTCGGTTCAATGACTATCAGTTCGGGCGTGCCATGTACTCGTTCTGCATCCAGGGCAGCTGAAAGGCTGCCCAGTTCCACGGCCGTATGGCCCAGCCGGCTTACCAGAATACCTATGGCTTCGCGCATAAGCGGATGCTCGTCTATAACAAAAATACTCATGAACGCGGTCTAAAAGGGTGCATTGCTTTACAAAAAAGCAAGCATAACCGTTCAAAGTGGCATTGACCCGCTGAAAATATTTTTAAATACCGGAATTTTGTCTCATTTGCGATTCGGTGGCACAACGGCGTTGGATATGCTTCGCAAACTAATTATTTCTATCTAACCCGAATGTTTGAGCCTCTCACTCGGAGGCTTCTTTTAGTTTTCGCAAGACATCGGCGACCACATCGGCACCGTTGCCTTCCAGCGGCGCGAGTTTGTCTTTTAAGGTTATCAGTGCCTGGCCGCCGTCCTGTTGCAGAGTGTTGATCGCCTGCGCGGCCTCCCGGGGCGCTTCAAACCCCAGGCTTTGCAGCAACACCTTGCCATCGCTGGCGACCAGCTTGAAATAAAACTGGCCGTCCTTCTCGCGGTACTGCTTGAACCCCGCTGCAGCTGCCTTGACCGACTTTTGTTTTTCGGCAGGTGCCGCAGGCGCAGCCAGCTTGCGCAGGCCGACCGCATGGCGCAGTTCGCGCATCAGCGGGGCCGACAGTGCGCGGGCCTTCTCGCCACCGGCCTGCAGCATATCTTCAATCTTTGCCGGGTTGGCGATCAGCGACTCGTACTGCTCACGCATGGGTGCGATGTCCTGGTCAATGCGGTTCAGCAACATGGCCTTGGCATCACCCCAGGCGATGCCGTCTGCATACGCCTTTCGCATGGCGGCGCTTTCATCTGCAGTGGCAAACGCCTGGTAAATCTGGAACAGCGCCGAGCCCTCGGTCTCTTTGGCTTCGCCGGGCGCACGTGAATCGGTCAGGATGCCGGCAATCAGTTTCTTCAGCTGCTCGCGCGACGAGAAGAGCGGGATCGTGTTGTCATAACTCTTGCTCATCTTGCGGCCGTCAAGCCCGGGCAGCGTGGCAACAGACTCTTCTATCAGCGCCTCGGGCAGCACCAGGTGCTCGCCGTACAAATGGTTAAAGCGCTGCGCCATGTCGCGCGCCATTTCGATGTGCTGTATCTGGTCGCGGCCCACAGGCACCTGGTGCGCCTTGAACATCAATATGTCCGCACCCATCAGCACCGGGTACATGAACAGGCCAGCGGTCACATCTGCATCGGGGTCGTTGCCTGCAGCATCGTTTTTGTCAACCGACGCCTTGTAGGCATGCGCGCGATTGAGCACGCCCTTGCCGGTGACGCAGGTCAGCAGCCAGGTCAGTTCAGGAATCTCCGGGATGTCAGATTGCCGGTAAAAGGTCACGAGTTCCGGGTCCAGCCCGGCTGCCAGCCAGCTGGCAGCTATCTCCAGCGTGGAGCGCTGAATGCGCGAAGGCTCGTCGCACTTGATCAGCGCGTGGTAATCGGCCAGGAAATAAAAACTCTCGGCGCCAGCGCCCTTGCTGGCCGCGACGGAGGGCCGGATCGAGCCGACGTAGTTGCCCAGGTGCGGTGTGCCGGATGTTGTGATGCCGGTGAGGAAGCGCTGGGCGGTGCCGGCAGGTTTTTTGGCAGTGGTCATATCAGTGATTAGCGATCAGCGGTTCAACGGACAAGGGCAAGCAGCGGCGACATCAACAGGTTCAGCACGCTGTAGCCAAACGACATCAGCGGACGCAGCCAGAAAGTGCCGACCACGCCTGCAAGCACCAGGCCCATCACGACAAAAAAGCCCCAGGGCTCTATGCGCGATACCCACATGGCCTGCTTCAGCGGTAGCAGTCCGACAAGTATGCGGCCGCCGTCCAGCGGTGGCAGCGGGAACAGGTTAAAGGCCCACATCACCAGATTGACCAGTGCGCCGGCCTGCGCCATCTTGATAAAAAACTCTTCCTGCACGCCGAACAGCGCCATCACCACCAGCGACAGTGCCCACAGTATGGCCTGTATGAAGTTGGACGCCGGGCCTGCCAGCGCGACCCAGATCATGTCGCGCTTGGGATGGCGCAGGTTACCGAAATTCACAGGAACTGGCTTCGCATACCCAAACAGGAAGGCGCCAGACGTTGCAAAGTACAGCAGCAAGGGCATGGCAATCGTGCCCAGTGGGTCAATGTGCCTGATGGGGTTCAGCGTGACTCGCCCCATCATCCACGCGGTGTCGTCGCCGAAGTAACGCGCCACATAGCCGTGCGCTGCCTCATGGATGGTGATCGCAAAAAGTACTGGCAGCGCGTAGATCGCAACGGTTTGAATCAGGTTGGAAATGTCCATCCGCTGATTGTCTCTCAGACGCCTTGCCCGGTTGGCGGTGGCGGGCGGTAACCCTGAAGCCTGAAGACTGCGGACTACAGCCCGAGTGCAGCCACGTCACCACGGCCCTGACGCACCACCACGGCATCGCCGCCATCGCCCATCGGTGTCAGGTCTATCACTGTGGTTGGCTCCTGATGGCAGGCACCGGCATCGACCACTGCCGCCAGTTCGTGTTCCATCAGGTTGCGGATATCGTGTGCGTCGTTGAGCGGCTCGGTTTCACCGCGCGGTATCAGCGTCGTCGCCAGCAGGGGGGCTCCGTGCAGTTCCAGCAGGCATTGCAGCGTTTTGTGCTCGGGCACCCGCAGCCCAATTGTCTTGCGCGACGGGTGGCTCAGGCGGCGGGGCACTTCCTTGCTGGCTTCCAGTATGAAGGTGTAGGGGCCCGGCGTCGCTGCTTTCAGCAGCCGGAACTGCTTGTTGTCGACCCGCGCATAGTTGGCCAGCTCGCTCAGGTCGCGGCAGATAAGTGTCAGGTGGTGTTTGTCATCCACACCGCGAATGCGCCGCAGGCTGTCGGCTGCGGCCTTGTCGTCCAGGTGGCAGACCAGCGCATAGCTGGAGTCGGTTGGCACTGCAGCGATGCCGCCTTTTTCAAGCAGCGCAGCCGCCTGTTTCAGCAGCCGTATCTGCGGGTTCTGGGGGTGGATTTCAAAAAACTGCGCCATGTTGCCAATACCGCTCAGGCTTCTACGGGTTGAACTTCAATTTGGCGCGCGATGCGGCTTTCGCGATAGGCCAGCCAGGCACCGCCAACGCCGCACACCGCGATCAGCAGCATGCCGATGATGGTCCAGTTGTCCGGGATATGCGCAAACACAATCCATCCGCCCAGCATCGCAAAAGCAATCTGCGAATACAGGTAAGGCGTCAGCGCAGCCGCCGGCGAGCGCTGGTAGGCAAGAATCATCACAAAGTGCCCGACGGTGGCGAACAGGCCCATCAGCATCAGCAGTGTCCATGTCTGCCAAGGCAAATTCCAGGTCCAGACAAAGGGCAGGGCAAGCGTGATCACCAAGGTGCCTACCCAGCCGGTATAAAAATGCATGGTCTCCGGGTTTTCGGTGCGTGCCATTTTGCTGGTCAGCACCTGGAACCATGAGTTGCAGAACACCAGTGCCAGTGGCAACAGCGTTGCCCAGCTGAAGGTTTCACCGCCCGGCCGGATGATGAACATCGTGCCGACAAACCCGCCACACACCAGCACCCAGCGCAGCGGTGAGACCTTCTCGCCCAGTGAGGTGGACGCCATCAGCGTGATGATCAGCGGCGTGATCATCACGATGGCGGTGAACTCGCCGACCGGCAAATAACGCAGGCTTAAAAAGGCCAGCAGGCTGCTCGTCATGATGAGCAGGCCGCGCAGCACCTGAAAGCGCGGGTGTGCAGTCTTCAGCACAGCCCGGCCCCGCAGCGGCAGCACGATCAGCGTGGTCGAAATCGCCTGGAAGGCATAACGCACCCACAGCGCCATCAGCAGCGGCATGGTGGAGGTCACAAATTTGGTGGTCGTATCCAGCGCGGCAAACGAGGCCGTTGCCAGCAGGATCATCAGGATGCCACTCATGGCATCGTTCGATGCCCCCGCTTGCGCCCGGCTCACTGGATGCGGTCCGCCAGCAGTTCCCACACCGGCGTCAGTCCGCCGGGCAGCAAAGGCAGCGTGCCCAGGTCAGTGTGGCTTTCATCCGGGCTGTGAAAGTCGCTGCCGCGCGATGCCGCCAGGCCGAACTCTTTTGCCGTCTCCGCGTACTTCACGTACTCGGCCGCAGTGTGGCTGCCAGTGACAACTTCCACGCCGCGCCCGCCATGCGTTTTGAATTCGGTGAACAGCGCGTACTCTTCATTCGGCGAGAACTTGTAGCGCGCCGGGTGCGCAATGATGGCCATGCCCTTCGCGCTGGTGATCCACTGCACCGCGTCGCGCAGTGAGGCCCAGCGGTGCGGCACATAACCCGGCTTGCCTTCGGTCAGATATTTGCGAAACACCTCCGAGGTGTCCTTGCAGTAACCGCCCTCGACCAGAAAGCGCGCAAAGTGGGTGCGCGAGATCAGCTCGGGGTTACCGACAAACTTCAGCGCGCCTTCATAAGCGTCCTTGATGCCGACTTTCGCCAGTCCGTCCGACATTTCCATCGCCCGCTGGCCGCGCCCGCCGCGCGTGTTGTGCAGGCCCTGGATCATGTTCGCATCGTCCGGGTCAAAACCCAGGCCGACGATGTGCACGGTTTCATTCGCAAAGGTGACCGATATCTCGGTGCCCGTCAGGTAACGCATGCCGTTAGCCTTTGCAGCCGCGGCGGCGCGGTGCTGGCCGCCAATCTCGTCGTGGTCCGTCAGCGCCCACAGCTCAACCCCGTTGCCTGCAGCGCGTTCAGCCAGCGCTTCGGGCGTCATCGTGCCATCCGATACCACCGAGTGGCAGTGCAGGTCCGCGTTGAGGATTCCGGAGGTACTGGAAGCTGCGGCAGAAGGGGAGTCGGGGTTGGAGGCAGTCACCGGTTCATTTTACGGCTTGGCGCATTTCGGCGCAGGCCGCTCACGATTGCTCACCCTTCTGCGGCAGGGGTCGCCTCCTGCACAATGGCTGCTTCAACCAAGCGCATGAGGAAGACCCGCCATGATCGTCGTCCACCACCTGAACAATTCCCGCTCGCAGCGTGTGCTCTGGCTGCTTGAAGAGCTGGGCCTTGACTACGAGATCAAGCGCTACGAGCGCGATGCCAAAACCATGCTCGCCCCGCCCGAGCTGCGCGCCATCCACCCGCTGGGCAAGTCGCCCGTCATCACCGATGGCGACCTCACACTCGCCGAGTCCGGCGCCATCGTCGAATACCTGGTCGAGACCTACGGCGCAGGCCGCCTCGCGCCAGCCAGGGGCACACCCGCCTACCTGCGCTACCGCTACTGGCTGCACTACGCCGAAGGCTCGCTGATGTCGCCGCTGCTGCTCAAGCTGGTGTTCGACAAGATAGAGCGCTCACCCATGCCCTTCTTTGCCAAGCCCATTGCCAAAGCCATCTCAGGCAAAACCAAAACCGCCTTCATCACCCCGCAGATCACCACGCACCTGGACTACCTCGAAGCCGAACTCGGCAAGGCCACCTGGTTCGCTGGTGAAGACTTCAGCGCTGCAGACATACAACTCAGCTTCCCGATTGAAGCGGCCTCCGCACGCGGCGGCCTTGATGCCAGCCGGCCAAAACTGTCGAGCTACCTCACCCGCATCCACGCCCGCCCCGCCTACAAAAAGGCGATTGAGCGCGGTGGGGAGTACGAGTTGATGAGTTGAAGCGCTCACAGCGAATGCTACGTAATTAATAGCATGTCGCGCTAGTCCAGATTGGGTTTCAGGCCTTTTTGATGGGTAAAAAGGGCTGTTTTTGGGCTTTTGGGGTCTTTGCAGCCGCTTGAAGCGAAATCCATAGCCGGAGGATCGGCTAAATGTAAAGTTTACTTTACAATTTTTTTTGATTTTGGTCTTTTTGGCAGAACAGCTTAAGTCAAAGCAAAGTGCTTGGAAGTCTGCCAGCCGACTCGTTCGTGCCGTCTGGCGAAGATATTAATTGCCACAAAAGAAAATTAATCGCATCAACTGGGCCCGAAAAAATACTAAGCCCATTTCGCCGGCCTCTTTCTGATATGTTGACTAACCAGAAATCGCCGTCTGCGTGTACGCACCATCCCCCATCGTCGAACGCATCTGGCATACCGAGCGCATGTACGTTGTAGGGGACTTTCAGCCGATCCACTTCCATTCTGAATGCATCAAATGCCAGCTTCTCAGCGGCTAATCTATCAAATGGAAAAAATCGAAGCGTTCATTAATTTCCATTTTCATTTTGTAGGCTCGATTCATCCGGACTTGATGAACGCATTCGTCTTGGCAGGGTGAGAGGCATTTATGAAAATTGAGCGCGCAATTGATCTCCACCTCAACGCCGACCAAAAAGCCAGCTGAAAGGCGAACATCAACTTAAAGACCATCTAACGAATTCGTGGGAGTTGCCCAACTGCGGAGTTATCGGCGCCCGGATGACAAACGTGAATCCAGAGGTGAAAATTGGCGGCGTCAAATGAGCTTGTGAAAATTGCAGGGCGAGACCGCCGACCACGTTCGGAATGGTAAACCAGCCATACTTCACCTTCCTCATGGATACACCATCCGCCATCCCAATATGCATCTTGGACACCAAGTAGCCGTTCATTCAAATCTAGCTTTAATCGTTTGAATTCTTCAGCCAGTTCTCTTAACGCCCAGTTAGGTGTTAATTCCGGAAGGGGAGGTACGAATTCATATTTGCTATTCCACTCAATTTTCATGGCATCGCCTTAGGGTGCTTCAGATGTGCAAACTTAATTAAGTCGTTTATGTTGGGGTCAATCGTAGACGCACCCCTGTTGACCTTACTGATGTGCAAGGAGTGTCTTTTCTTCTGTGAGGCTTGCGCCTGCATCTTGGAAGGCACCCTGCAGGTTGACAGCGGTATCACGCTCGGCTGCAACACTGCCGCTTGGCTTCGTAGCTGCTTACGCTTATCTTTAAAGGGCTGCAGCTGTTTAAGGGGGCGAAATGGCTCGAATTTTGCTTTGAAGTGACCCGGACTACCAAATCACGATGTTGCTCCTTGTAGATCGTGACTTGTCTTTGCTGGTGCTGCTGGCTACTTCGAGTACGGCCACCATGCATTCGCGTGACCTGTTGAAGATAACGCGATGAGCTTGAGTATTATTCAATCTGTATAACCCATCCTTTTGCGCTTGCATCCAGCAAAAGGGATTTAAGAGCTTCGTCAAGCTCTGCTTGTGTGACGGCAGATCGCGGATGAGTTCCGCTCCAAAAAACTGTGACGGAAAGATATAGATAGAACTTAGGCTCAAGTGTCCATTCACCAGAGAAAATTATCTGATGTCCACTATCGTTCCTCCAGGTAATTGATCCTGGTGTCGAATTAACAATCACTTTGTACCTCGCTCAAACAAGATTCGCTGCACCCCTGTTTTCGGGTCAATCGCAATTACTTTTGTAACGGCTGGATTTCTTATCAACTCAGGAAACTCATACACTTCCCAGATACTTTGGGGGCGCATTTGCGAACCTAGCGTAGCCCTCACTTCACCAGACGCGTTTTTTGCAAGCTCTGTTGAAACATCTTGCCATGCTCGCACTGATGCTAGTATGTTGGGGTCATATATCGGCATGGATATTTGACGAGATTCTAAAAGTTGCTCTAACGTTCGACCTTGATATTGATTGGCAATCTGCTTCGCTGCTTCTATGCCACCTACACCATCAGTTCGACCAGACCAAAATACGGCTTCATTGGGATTAGTTATCAGGCGCGATGAACCAAATTCAACGGCCGCACCCTCTCTATAAAAATTATTTGCAATAACTGCAGCCGCATCAGGCGTGATTTCTTTTCCGGTTTGCTTGAGCACGTAGTCTCGCACTAAGGCTGATGTGAGAGTTTTGGCCACCGCCAACTTATCCAGCAAGATTACATCCGCCAAAACCAAGCCAAGCACCGCAGCATCCTTCAGCACAGGTGACTTCTGAATCGAGTTGATAGCAACGTCAAGCTCTCTGATGCTGCGCTGCACCTGCTGCCGCGACTCAGCGCTAAGCGATGGATCGTTCGCTTGCTTTTGGAGCTCTGCCTTTTCTGCTTGGAGCGAACTTTCGCTTAGTACGCTTCCATAATTGATGGTGGCGCTTTTTTTTGCGCTTATTAGGTCGTAATCGGCCTGCGTTTTAATTTCGCAAGCGGTGTTGCTGTTCGCCTTGCAAAGTTTGATGGCTTTGTCTCGCGCCAGAATTTGTGTGTGCGTTAAATAATTATTCGTCACCTCATTAAACGCAGTTGCTCCACCATTCAGTCCCCCGCCTGCAATGGCACCAGCCGCCGTACTAGCCAGCGCAGTAATCGTCGATGCCAAGCCTCCCGTGATGCCTGCATCAGCAAGTGTCTGCGCCACGGTCGGCGCAGCCAGCGTGCCCGCAGCAGCGCCGAGCGTGCCGTCCAGACCGCCCGTCAGCCCGCCAATGATGGTGTGCGCCAGCAGGCGCAAGGTTCCTGTGTCGCCCCAGTTGTCGTTCAACTCTTTTGCTTCCTGCTCAAGTTGCGCCTTTTTGTCTCCGGTCGCGTCTTTGGCCTTGGCCAGTTTTTTGTTCCTCAGGAGTATTTGCTCTGCCGCATAGTCGCCAACGGCTCGAGAAGCTTGCTGACCGAAAGCCGCCGTGATCGCCACCTGTGCATCAATCTCTTGTCGCACGGCGGCATCAAAAATGGGCTCTAACCCTGTCTCCGCGTCACCTGTTCGTACGGCTGCATTACCCGCCATGCCACTAATGCCGGCCGCCCCAAACTTTCCAGCTACCTGACTCGTATCCACGCCCGCCCAGCCTACAAACGCGCCATCGAACGCGGTGGGCAATACGAGTTGATGAGTTGAGGCGTTCATAGCAAATGCTATGTAATTAATAGCATGTCGCGCTAGTCCAGATTGGGTTCCAGGCCTTTTTTATGGGTTGAAAAGGGCTTTTTTTGCCTTTGCAGTCGTTTCGAATGCCATCCGGAGTTGAAAATTTGATTAAATGTAAAGTTAACTTTACATTTTTTGCTCATCAGAAAAATCGATTCGCGGGCCTGCGGGAACACACATACATTGGGCCAGCGTGTTTGTGGGTGTACCAAATGGCTGTGCTGTTCCTGGTCCAGGTGTCGGGCTGCCTAAGCCTCAGCCACGCTCAAGGTAGTAGCTAGTAGCCCCATAAGAACCTGCCTGTACGCCAATCCAGTTCGAAGGCATAGTCACCCGCACATTGCATCCAGGCTAGCACTGCGAAGTTACCTTTTTCGCCTGTTCGTGTGTTGTCCCACGGGGTGGTCAGCCCCAAAAAGTGGCTGGGATATTTTGCGTCTTCTAGAGTGGGTGAACGAGTCAACTGCCACGGCAGTGTCAAACGCATGCGTTCTTGACCGTAGGCATTGAGCAGCACAAGGTTATCGGAGCGCTCTTCCTGTTCGCAAAGAAGGAATCCGGACGCATCGGGGGTCATCCGCAAATATCCATTGCGACTATTTAAGCGTTCATAGCTCATGCCATCGACTTGCCAAGTGTGCCTTACTGTTGGGCCTTGATAGTCACACAGAGGGTTGCCAGTGAATTCGGAAAATAGCACTGCTTGACCAGATGCATTTTCAATAGTGAACGCCAATATCTCGTTTATGACATTCATTGCAACGTCTTCCCATCCAAAAATTTAAAAAATTCTCCACCCTTCCGCTGCTCAAACAGAAAATTATGTTCGCCGACCATCTTCTACATCAGACCCGAACCGGTAAAAACAATCAGATTTACACCCGTCTTTTTTATGAAATTCCGAAAAACGAAGAGCCTATTGTGGTCATATGGTTTTTCAGCTCTCGCTGGGTGGTTATCTGAGACTAAAAAGAAAGGTTTTTAGCCAACCTTGTCTTGGCGATTTTTCGGTTGACTTGGCCAACGGATGTTCTTCATCAGGAGGAGGAAGTTCGTCAGGAAACAGGTCCGGCAACTCACCTGATTTTTTAAGTCGAGCTATGTACGCAACATCAGAAAGATCATCTCTGATTGCAGTCGAAAAATTATTTGCTGCTTTCCCGAGAGGGTGCTTCAAGTCCCTCCATCCAAGGTCTTTTTTATATTCGGCAACATATCGCACCAGGAGATTGGGAGTGACTTCTCCGCTAAAAAAATAAACCCCCAAGTTGTAGTCATAACAGGGCAGTCGCAATTCCTTTTCCATGATCTTTTTATACCAAGGCATCCATCTTTCTAAAAACCATTCGACGTCACGATCCTCTTTTGAAAACTTCTCCAAAGCCGAACGAAATTCGTCTGCCCTCAATCTAAGCAACTGGTATTTATGCATGGTTTTCCTTCAACGCAAGGTTAGTGGATCGATTGGCTTGGGTTCGGTCCACATATTTCGGTTCGGCACGATGATTTGTTGACCGCTGGCGGCATTGGTCACGGCACCTTGGTTTGTCACTGCGATATCAGAAACAAAGACTTTGGGCAGCATTCCTGTCTTCGGAGTGATAGCGTAGTAGTCCACGCCACCATTTAGAATCTTCCATGCTTGCTCTGCTGGCAAGCCTAAGGCTTTACCAGCTTGTTCTGGCGTCATCATGACCACCGCACGGGCCTGTTGCGTAGACATCCAGTAGGGCGTGCGTCCTTTCATTCGGCTCCCCTGTAAACGCGCCGCACAACAGGCGGCGCAGGCCCATCTTAAATGAGAAAGACTCTCATTTGATGACAAGGCCTGACCCGTCGAAGGGAGGTGTTTTTGAGGCACCGGGCTGCGCCGGCCAAAGCTCAGGCAGCGCTGCCGGCTTTGGTTTCAGCGGCTTCGACCAGGAAACGCACACGGCGCACACCCTGCCATTCATCGGCATCAAGGCGGAAGGCGAGGGTGACGCGGGCGGGTAGCGGGTCGGTGTGGCCGAACCAGATGCCGTCCACCGGCTGGCCCTGGTGTTTGAGCTTGAGAGCGAGGTGCTTTTCGCCGACCAGGCGCTGCGACACGACCTCGACCTCTTCACTGAAGGTGGGTGCCGCGAAACCCTGGCCCCAGACTTCACGGTGCAGGGTATCGACCATGTCGGCGCGGCGGTATTCGGCGGCCAGCGGGCCGTCGGTGTCCATGCGGCGGGTTAGCGTGGCGGCGTCCAGCCACTCATGCGCGACCTGCTGCAAGGCGCTTTCAAACACCTCGAAATTTTCTTCATTGATGGTGCAGCCGGCTGCCATCGCATGGCCACCGAAACGCAGCAGCACGCCGGGATGGCGCTTGGCGACCAGGTCGAGTGCATCACGCAGATGAAACCCGGCAATCGAGCGACCTGAGCCCTTGAGTTCATGCTCTTTGCCCGGAGCGCCGCTGGCGGCAAAGACGAAGGTGGGGCGGTGCAGCTTGTCCTTGATGCGGGAAGCGACGATGCCGACCACGCCTTCATGGAAGTCAGGGTCAAAGATGGCGATGGCCGGTGGCGGGGTTTCATCGACGTCGATCATCGCGTCGGCTGCCAGCTGGGCCTGCTCGCGCATGCCGGCCTCTATGTCGCGGCGCTCGCGGTTGATGCCGTCCAGCGTGCGCGCCAGTTCGTCGGCGCGGCCGGCGTCGTCGGTCAGCAGGCATTCGATGCCCAAGGTCATGTCGCTCAATCGGCCAGCGGCATTGATGCGCGGGCCGAGTGCAAAACCGAAATCAAAAGTGGTCGCGGCATTGGCCTTGCGCCCTGCGGCAGTGAACAGGCTGGAAAGCCCTTCAGGCAGGTGGCCAGCGCGTATGCGGCGCAGGCCCTGCGCAACCAGGCGGCGGTTGTTGGCGTCGAGCTTGACGACGTCTGCGACAGTGCCGAGTGCTATGAGCGGCAGCAGCACATCCACTTTCGGCTGGTTTTGCGCCGTGAAGATGCCGCGCTCGCGCAGCTCTGCCCGTAGCGCCAGCAGCACATAAAACATCACACCGACACCGGCGATGGACTTGCTCTCAAAGTTGCAGCCGGGCTGGTTGGGGTTCACGATCACGTCTGCATCGGGCAGCACAATCTGGCCGTCCTTCATCGCTGGCAAATGGTGGTCTGTGACCAGCACCTGCATGCCGAGCTCACGGGCGCGGGCCACGCCGTCCATGCTGGCGATGCCGTTGTCTACGGTGACCAGCACATCCGCGCCGCTTGCCTTGACGCGATCTGCGATCGGTGCGGTCAGGCCGTACCCATCGACGACGCGGTCCGGTACCAGGTAGCTGACATTGCTGGCGCCGAGCAGGCGCAGGCCGCGCAGGGCAACGGTGCAGGCGGTGGCGCCGTCACAGTCGTAGTCAGCGACCACACAGATCTTTTTATTCGCCGCCATCGCATCGGCCAGCAAGCGCGCTGCGGCCTGTGTGCCGAGCATGCCGGTGGGCGGCAACAGGCGTGCGAGGCCATCGTCCAGTTGATCGACAGAGCTGACGCCGCGTGCGGCATACAGCTGCGCAAGAAGGGGGTGCACACCGGCTTGCTGCAGCGCCCAGACGCTGCGCGGGGGTACATCGCGTACCTGGATTTTCATGTGGCCTGTCTGCTCTTGTGTTTACAGCTGCTCCAGCATCGCCAGCGGCGATGAGGGTGTCAGCAGTTTTGCCAGCCGGCCAAAAAGGCTTGGTGTGGCGGTTTCAAAGGTCTGGGCATTACGCTCGCCACACAGGCTGATGCGCACAGTCTGCCCTGCGTTTTGTTGGGCCAGCAGGCTGGCGATCGGCCCTGAATCCAGTTGTTCCCACGCCTGCGCGTAGCTGGCCCAGTCGTCGCTGAACGCGGCCTGTGCCAGCGTGCGCGGCACGTCGACAGGCCCTGGTGTTGGTGCTTGCGCATCGAGCGCGCCTGTGCCGCTGATCCAGAATGAATTGACGGGACGCTGGCGCTGCATGGCCCGCTCGTCGTTGAGCGGGTGTGTGTAGAGCAACATCTGCATCTCGTTTTGCAACAGCTTCAGCGCTTTGGAGGGTACAAGCCAAGGGTCTACATTGCGGCCCAGCACACGGTCCAGCGAGGCGGTGGGCAAGGTGCGAAACACTTCGCCTTCGGCCAGCCAGGTTTCAGGCGCAACGTAGTGAAGTGTGATGCCTTCAGTTGCAAAGTAGGGCTGCATCGCGGCCAGCAGGGTTTGCGACTGCTCCGCGCTTATGCCGAGCACGGCGGGGTCTGTCATGGTCGCGTGTTCGCGGCCCATGGTCCAGTGGCAGGGGGTAATGAAGGCCCAGGCTTTGCCGCTAGCCAGCCCCGCCTGTGCGGCCTGCAGCGCGGCCCATGGAATCAGTCCATCAACCGGGGCAATGCCCAGTGCGTTGGCCAGCACCCTTTCATGCGGGGTCGACAGCGACAGGGCTTCGCCGTCGCTGCTGTCCATCAGCTTCATGCCCTGCAGCAGTTTGCCCAGATTTTTCAGCCGGCCGGCCGGCATGGCCTTCATGGCCTGCAGCCAGGCATCACCGCTGCACGCGGCAAACGGAATCACCAGTTGCGGGACAAAAGACGGGGCTGGCGTTGTGGCGGTGCTGGCTGACATGGGGCTATTGTCCGGGATGCGAGAATCTACCCCGGGAACCGTAGCTGTAGCGGTTCAGGTTAAACGGTTTTATTCACAGGCATTCCATGCTTATTCATTCGCAGCCGGCAAAAGCAGGTAACAGCGGTCAGCTGCGATTTCCAGGTTAACGATGCAAATCCCCTACGAACTGATTCTGGGCTGGCGTTACACACGCGCCGGCCGGGCTACCAGGCGCAACGGCTTTATCTCCTTCATTTCGGGCGTGTCCATGCTGGGCATTGCGCTGGGTGTGGCGGCCCTTATCATCGTGCTCAGCGTGATGAACGGCTTCCAGAAGGAAGTGCGGGACCGCATGCTGGGTGTGATCTCCCACATCGAAGTGTTTGCGCCGGGTGGCGTGGCCTTGCCCGACCCGCAAAAAACGCTGGCTGAAATCAAGTCCAACAAACAGGTAGTGGGTGCTGCTACCTTTATTGCTGCACAGGCGCTGCTGGCGCGCGGCGAAGACATGAAGGGCACGCTGGTGCGCGGCATAGACCCGGCACTGGAAGGCCAGGTCACGGATTTGGCGGCCACCTCGGTCAGCACGCTGGCCAAGCTGGTGCCCGGCCAGTTTGGTGTGGTGCTGGGTGGCGAGCTGGCGCGTGCCATGGGCGTGCGCGAAGGCGATACCGTGACCCTGATAGCGCCTAGTGGCCAGGTCACGCCAGCCGGTGTGGTGCCGCGCCTCAAGCAGATGACGGTGGTTGGTACTTTTGATTCCGGACACTTTGAATACGACTCGGCGCTGGTGATGCTGCACCAGGAAGACGCCGCCAAAATCTTCAGGCTGGAAGGCCCTACCGGCATTCGCATCAAGCTGCAGGACCTGCACCGCGCACGTGAAGTGGCTGTAGAACTGTCGCGCTCTCTCAGCGGTGACCTGCTGATACGCGACTGGACGCAACAAAACAAGACATGGTTCTCGGCAGTCCAGCTGGAAAAACGCATGATGTTCATCATCCTGACCCTGATCGTGGCGGTCGCCGCGTTCAACCTGGTCAGCACGCTGGTGATGACGGTGACCGACAAACGCGCCGACATCGCCATCCTGCGCACGCTGGGCGCCAGCCCCAAAAGCATCATGAAAATCTTCATGGTGCAGGGCGCACTGGTGGGCGTCATCGGTACGCTGTCAGGCCTGCTGCTGGGGCTGGGCATTGCCTTCAACATCGATGTGATCGTGCCCGCACTGGAGCGCCTGCTCAATGCGAGCTTCCTGCCGAAAGACATTTACCTGATCAGCCGCATGCCGAGCGAGCCGCAGTACAGCGACATCATGCCGATTGCGGTGATTTCGCTGATCCTGTCGTTTCTTGCCACCATTTACCCCAGCTGGCGCGCCAGCCGCGTGAATCCTGCAGAGGCACTCCGTTATGAATGAAGTCGTTCTCAAAGCCAGCGGCCTGACCAAGCGCTTCCACGAAGGCCTGATCGACCTGACCGTGCTGCACGGCGTCGATCTGCAGGTGCACTCCGGCGAAACGCTGGCCATTGTCGGCTCTTCGGGCTCGGGCAAGAGCACGTTGCTTCATTTGATGGGCGGGCTGGATGCACCCACCAGCGGGCAGGTTGAACTGAAGGGCCAGAAAATGTCCGAGCTGTCGCCCCAGCAACAGGGCGAACTGCGCAACCAGCACCTGGGGTTTGTCTACCAGTTCCACCACCTGTTGCCAGAGTTCAGTGCACTCGACAACGTGGCCATGCCGCTGTGGATTCGCCGCGAGGCACCGGCGAAAGCGGCCGAGGTCGCCACCGAAATGCTGGCAGCCGTGGGGCTGAAAGAGCGCATTCACCACCGGCCTGCAGAGCTGTCTGGTGGTGAGCGCCAGCGTGTGGCGATTGCGCGTGCGCTGGTCACGAACCCGGCCTGCGTGCTGGCCGATGAGCCGACCGGCAACCTCGACCGCTCGACGGCCGACGGCGTGTTTGACCTGATGCTGCAACTGGCGCGCGACAAGGGCACGGCCTTTGTGATGGTGACGCATGACGAGACGCTCGCCTCACGCTGCCAGCGCAGGTTTCGGCTGGTGTCCGGCAAGTTGTCCGAATGGCAATGACCCTGGTGGGCAGGTCGTGATCGACCACTATGGCGCACTGGGCGTCAGCAGCGCAGCCCCGCTGGCCGATATCAAGAAGGCGTTTCGCCAGCAGGCTTCTTTCTGGCATCCAGACCGCAACGCAGCCCCTGAGGCGCCGGCGCGCTTCAGGGCAGTACAGACCGCGTATGAAATACTGTCAGACACAGACAGGCGCCAGGCTTATGACGACAACCGCCGCCGCAACCTGCTCGACAGTCCCATAGACACCGCGCGTGAGATATGGGCGCAGTACTTCAAGCGCCTGGTCTGACCCCTTTTTTCTTTTTTTCTTGCTCTCGCGCTTCCTGCACCCCTGCCATTTCCCCCAACTCAAAGCACCTCATGACTGTTTCCCATTTTTTCGAGGCGCTGAATTTGTCCTACCTGTCCGAACTGGATGACTTGCGACTGGACTCCGAAGGCCAGGACGTGCTGAACAAACGGCTTGACGACAAACGCCAGGAGATTGTGTTCCTGTCCAAAATGATGGAAGTCAACCCGGAGATGGTTGCCGTGGTTCTGCATCGCGGTTTTTCTTTCAGCCTGCCAGCCGTGATGGATGACCTGCTTAGCCGTGAAGCCGATGAGTTTCCGGAATGGCAAACCTTTGCCGATGTGGTATCCATCGCGCCCTGGGCGCAGCCGATTGCCGACGCTTTCCTGAAGGAGCCGGGCGGCGAATGGTTTTTGACGGCGGCGGCCGGGCTGGAGTACATGGCCGCCAGGCCTGCTTTTGCACCGGTTTCTGCCGGGGACGATCAGGAAGACGACGATGTGGACGGTGAACAAGATGACGAAGCCGATGGCGTGGGCGGTGTCGTTGAATCTGACAACAGTTTTAGCGGAGGCGCCGGGGCTGGCAAAGAGGCAGCCGACGACTGGATGGCCGACCAGGGCTTTGACCGCAAGGACTAAAGAATGAACCACCTCGCCCTGATTGAAAAAACGCAGACCCTGATTGCCGCCGGTGACATCACCGGAGCCGAATCGGCACTGGTTGAACTGGCAGACACAGAAGGCGACAGGGCACTGATGGTAGTGCTCGAACAACTGCCTGCCAAGGACATACTGGCGGTGATCCGCGAGTACGACAACTCCAAAGAGTCGGTCATCAACCTGCTGG
>JAZKCN010000018.1:0-236774 GCA_040388075.1 Pseudomonadota bacterium
TCTTTGGCGAAGCAAAGAAAAGTAACTCGCCTGCCGGGGCGACTCCCGGCCTCTATGTGAAGGGCACAACCGTAACCCTAGGCATCTGGCGAACCCTGCGTAGACAATACAAAAAAAGGAGACCCTTATGCCAATCACCAAAGGCTTCCAGACCCTCGTCAACGAAGCCATGTCCCAGGTCAAAACCTACAGCGTCGAAGAAGCCAAAGCAAAGCTGACCGACCCCAAAGTCCAGATAGTCGACATCCGCGACATCAGGGAGCTGTCTGCCGGCACAGTCACCGGCGCCTTCCATGCGCCGCGCGGCATGCTGGAGTTCTGGGTTGACCCGGCCTCGCCGTATCACAAGCCGATTTTCGCCGACGAGTCCAAAGAGTTTGTGCTGTTCTGTGGCGCGGGCTGGCGCAGCGCGCTGGCTGCCAAAACGCTGCAGGACATGGGCATGACCAATGTGGCCCACATAGATGGCGGTTACGCCGAGTGGGTCAGGCAGGGCGGGCCTACAGGAACAAAAGAAGAAGCCCAGGCCCGCACTCGCAAGGGCGTTTGATGCCTTCCTTGCAAGCCTGCCCTTGTGGCCGCACGGGTGCCCATAAAAAACCACTCGCTTACGCTGATTGCTGCGGCCGATATGTCGACCATTTCGCAACCACACCCGCACCCGATGCAGAGAGCCTGATGCGTTCGCGTTACAGCGCTTTTGTGCTGGGCCGTGAAGCCTATCTCCGCGACACTTGGCACATCAACAAACGGCCTGCTGATGTGGCACCCGATGTGGGCACGCAGTGGCTGGGGCTGGAGGTGCGCGGGCATGCGCAGCAGGATGCCGATCATGCGACGGTCGAGTTCGTGGCGCGCTACCGGCTGGGTGGCCGTGCGGTGCGGCTGCATGAGCTCAGCCGTTTTGTGCGTGAGCAGGGCCGCTGGTACTACCTGGATGGCGATCTGCAGCTTCCCAAGGCAAAAAATTGATGTATACATCAAAATTCGGGCAAATGTTAATATATATGTTAATTTTCAGAGGCCGCTCAGCCCTGCAGGTCGTAAAAAGCCTGAAAAACACCCAAAAAGGCCTTTTTCAGGCATCAAATCGGGCTCCAGCCCTTTGTGGACTAGCGCCACCAGCTATCAAAACAGTAGCATTCAAACATGACCAAGCCTAAATTCGATGCCGTGCTGTTCGACTGTGACGGCGTGCTGGTAGACAGCGAACCCATCACCAATGGCGTGTTGCGCGACATGCTCGAAGAAGCAGGCTGGACGCTCACGCTCGCCGAATGCATGCAGCTGTTTCTGGGCAAGGCGGTTCGTGACCAGGGCGCGCTGATAGAGCAGAAAACAGGCAGGCCCCTGACGGACGAGTGGCTCAAAAAATTCTGGGCGCGCCGCAACGAAGTGCTGGTGCGTGACGTGCAGCCGATTCGCGGCGCGCTTGAAATGTCGGCCGCCATCCACCAGCTGTTTGATGGCCGCATCGCCTGCGCGTCGGGCGCAGACCGCTTCAAGGTCGAGCTGCAGATGGACAAGTGCGGGCTGATGCCTTTCTTCAGTGGCCGCATCTTCAGCGGCCACGAAACCCCGCGCTCCAAACCCTTCCCCGATGTTTATCTTGCGGCAGCTGCCGCACTCGGTGTCGATGCCACACGCTGTGCGGTGATTGAAGACACCATCACCGGCGTGATGGCCGGCGTCGCGGCTGGCGCCACGGTGTTTGGCTACAGCCCGCCAGAGGCCGGGCACGATGGGCCGGCCGCCTTGCGCGGCGCAGGTGCTTCGATCATCTTTGCCGACATGGGCGAACTGGCCGCGCTGCTGGCCTGAGCCGGCTTCAAAAGGCATGGGTTCAGCCAGGCCCGCAATGACTGCATCAGGCCTGTCGATTCCAGCACGCCCCGTTCGTCGTACAGGTATCAGCCAAAAAAACGAAAGGACAGCCGTATGAAATACCTTTGCCTCGCCAACTACAACCCCGCCGTGATGGCCGCCATGCCGGCCGCTGACAGGCAGGCCATGGTCAGCCAGTGCCCGGCAAAGGATGCCGAGCTGAAGGCCTCCGGCCAGCTGCGGGTCAGCGCCTCACTGGGCGAAGGCGTTGCCCGCCTGGAGCCGCGTGGCGGCAAGACGCAGGTGATCGACGGCCCGTTCACTGAAACCAAAGAGATGGTCGGCGGTTTCTTCATCATCGAGGCAGCCGACCGCGATGAAGCCGTGCGCATCGCGTCCCTGCACCCGGCAGCCACACTGGGCGATCAGGCCGGCTGGTGCATAGACATTCACGCCATCGACTTCTTCGAGCAGTACAACGCACAAGGGCTGGTCAAGCCATGAGTACCTTGTCGACCTCTTCTGCGGTGGACAGCCGCAAACGCTGGTGGGCGCTGATGGTGTTGTGCCTCGGTGTGCTGATGATCGTGCTCGACACCACCATCGTCAACGTCGCGCTGCCTTCCATACGCACCGACCTCGGCTTCTCGGAAACCTCATTGGTCTGGGTTGTCAACGCCTACATGCTGACCTTCGGCGGCTTCCTGCTGCTGGGCGGTCGGCTCGGTGACCTGTACGGCCACCGCAGGCTGTTTCTAGCCGGCATCGTGCTGTTCACCATCGCCTCGCTGGCCTGCGGCATGGCGCAGTCGCAGGCCATGCTCATCGTCGCGCGGGCCGTGCAGGGCCTGGGCGGCGCAGTGGTGTCGGCCGTGTCGCTCTCGCTCATCATGAATCTTTTCACCGAACCCGCCGCACGCGCCAAGGCGATGGGCGTTTACGGTTTTGTCTGCGCGGGCGGCGGCAGCATAGGTGTGCTGCTGGGCGGCCTGCTCACCAGCCAGCTCAACTGGCACTGGATCTTCCTGGTCAACCTGCCAATTGGCGCCATTGTGTTTGCGCTGTGCATGGCGCTCATCCCCGCAGGCAGCGGCCAGACCGGTCACAAGCTCGATGTTTGCGGCGCCATCACCGTCACCGGCTCGCTGATGCTGGCCGTCTACGCCGTGGTCAATGGCAATGAGTCGGGCTGGGCATCGGTGCAAACGCTGGGCCTGCTGGGCGCGGCCGTGGTGTTGCTGGCCGTGTTCATCATCATTGAGTCACGCGTGGCTTCACCATTGATGCCTTTGGGCCTGTTCAGGCTGCGCAACGTCGCCACCGCCAATGTGGCCGGTGTGCTGTGGGCAGCGGCCATGTTTGCGTGGTTCTTTATCTCGGCGCTGTACATGCAACTGGTGCTCGGCTTCAGCCCCATGCAGGTGGGCCTGGCGTTTTTGCCGGCCAACATCATCATGGCCGTGATGTCGCTGGGCCTGTCCGCAAAAATCGTGATGCGTTTTGGCTTCAGGGGGCCGCTGGCTGTCGGGCTGGGCATTGGGGCTTGCGGCCTGGCGCTGTTTGCCGGTGCGCCCGTGGGCGGCAGTTTTGTGCGCAACGTATTGCCCGGCATGGTGCTGCTGGGCATAGGTGCCGGCATCGCCTTTAACCCCATGCTGCTCGCCGCGATGAGTGATGTGAAGCCTGAAGACTCCGGCCTCGCCTCGGGCGTGGTCAACACCGCTTTCATGATGGGCGGCTCGCTCGGCCTGGCCGTGCTGGCCAGCCTCGCAGCAGGGCGCTCTGCTGCATTGGCGGCTGCCGGTGCTGCGCCTGCCGTCGCACTCAACGGTGGCTACCAGGGTGCGTTTGCGGTCGGTGCGCTGTTTGCCTTGTCGGCTGCGGTGCTGGGCGCGGTCTTCATGCGCAATGCAGCTGTAACGGGTGAGGTGCAGTCGCACGCGTGATGCGCGTCGCTGCGCGGATCGTGGCTACCAGCCGCTGGTGCCAGGTTCGCCCTTGAAAGGCCCGACCAGCTCCGGTGTGATCCAGCCGCCATAAAAACCTCCGGGCTGAGGCTTCACCGCGTGCCCGTCAACCGTGCAGTCCAGGTTGGTCGGGTAGAAGGCCACACAGTCGGCAATCGCCTCGGCGCCAGCTAAAGGTTTGGGGTAGCTCCAGGCCACATCCGGCAAGCTGTGCGCGCCATCCGTCAATGACCAGTAAGTGGCCGGCCCCTTCCACTCACAAAATGAGCCACCGCTGCCTTGGCTGAGCAGTGCCTTGTTGACATCGGCCCACGGTATGTAAAAGCTGGGCGGGTGCGAAGTTTCCAGCACCAGCATGGCGCGGTGGGTGCGTGCTACTTCCACGCTGCCCCAGCGAATCACCACCTCGCGTGTGTCCTGTGCCAGCCGCGGTGGGCGCGGAAAGTCCCACACCGACACCTGGCCCGGCCCCGGCCCCACAGCGAACGGCGGTCGCGATTGACCGCGCCAGTTCCAGTGCGATCGGGCAGCCTCAAGCCAGGTGGGGGTATTTGGTGGGTGGGGCATGAGACCATTCTGAGTCATTCCCTTTTCCCCCGCTGTCATTGCGGACTCGATCCGCAATCCATCCCGATCCCTGCAGCCCCAAACCAGCCCGCAGCACAACCACCCCCGGGTAAACCCACAAGACCCCATCAGCACCCCCAAAACTCCTCCCCATGCTAAGCTGCCAGCCCGACTTTTACAAAGACTGCGAGACAACACATGCCCGGACTTTTACCCAACGTTGACCCTGACGGCCTGCTCGAGTTTTCGGTGGTCTACACCGACCGCGCGCTCAACCACATGTCCAAAAGCTTTCAGGGCGTGATGACCGACATCTCCAGCATCCTGAAAGAGGTATACGGCGCCCACGCTGCCGTGCTGGTGCCTGGTAGCGGCACCTACGGCATGGAAGCCGTCGCCCGCCAGTTTGCGGCCGGCAAGCATGTCATGGTTATCCGCAACGGCTGGTTCAGCTACCGCTGGACGCAGATTTTCGACATGGGCAGCATCCCCGCGTCGTCCACCATCATGAAGGCCCGCCAGGCCAGCGGCGGTGCACAGGCGCCTTGGGCGCCCGCACCGATTGCCGAAGTCACCGCTGCCATCGCCAAAGAAAAACCCGCGCTGGTGTTTGCACCACACGTCGAAACCGCCTCCGGCATGATCCTGCCCGACAGCTACATGAAGGCTGTGGCTGATGCGGTGCACGCTGTCGGCGGCCTGTTTGTGCTGGACTGCATCGCATCCGGTGCGATGTGGGTAGACATGAAAGCCGTCGGCATCGACGTGCTGATCTCGGCTCCGCAAAAAGGCTGGAGCAGCTCACCCTGCTGCGCCATGGTCATGCTCAGCGAGCGTGCCCGCACCGCCATCGAGGGCACCACCAGCTCCAGCTTTGCCTGCGACCTGAAGAAGTGGCTGCAGATCATGGAGACCTATGAAAAAGGCGGCCACGCCTACCACGCCACCTTGCCCACAGATGCCCTCACGCGCCTGCGCGCGGCGATGCAGGAGACCAAAGCCTACGGCTTCGCCAAGGTCAAGGCTGAGCAGGAAGCACTGGGTAGCAAGGTTCGCAAACTGTTCGAGTCTCGCGGCCTGCCCAGCGTCGCCGCTGAAGGCTTCAAGGCCCCCGGTGTCGTGGTCAGCTACACGACAGACCCCGACATCCAGTCCGGCAAGAAGTTTTTGAACGAAGGCCTGCAGACCGCTGCCGGTGTGCCGCTGCAATGCGACGAAGGCGCTGACTTCAAGACCTTCCGCGTCGGCCTGTTCGGCCTTGAGAAGTGGCACAACGTCGACAAGACCGTTGCCAGCCTTGCCGGTGCGCTGGACAGGATTGGGGTCACTGAAAAGGTCGCTGAGGCAGCCTGATTTTCAGACGCACATCGAAAGCCCCTGATCAAATTTTTCAGGGGCTTTTTTGCATCAGCTGCGCCCACGAAAAACTCCCCGAGGGGGTCTTTGGCAATCTGAAGAGCCGGGGTTCAGCTCTTTGCGCGCGCCGCATCCCGCAGAGCACGGATCTGGTCATGGTTCGTTTGGGCACCAGCTGCCTGGCGCTCGATCAGGGCGCGCACGTCGGCTGGCAGACCGTCTTCCTTCAGAGCCTTCCGATAACGTGCGATGGCAGCGTCTTCGCCTTTTTCGCAGGATTCAAGAATCGACAGTTCACTGTCAAAACCCACGGCGCCTTTTGCCTGAACCCAACCACGGTGCAATGCGCCGGCTGCTGTGCCACCGTCCGCAGGTTTGCCGCCGTACTGGACGATCATGGCTTCGAGTTCACGGGCGGCCTGGGCGCAGCCTGCAGCGCGAGTGGCAAACAACGTCTTGGCACTTGCGGTTTCGACCTGTTCGGCACAGGTCTTGAAACCGTATTCACCGTCGCGTGTGTTTTCCAGCAGATCGTTTAGAACGCTTACGACTTGTTTGTTGTCAGACATGGTTGTTTCCTTTTTTTGCCTCAATGGCCTGGTTGATAAATAGCAGCTCCGGATGGAACCTGATATCAACCTTAGACAAGCCGCGGAGCGTCATCCGTCGTCGCAGGCAACCTGCACTTGTAGGCCAACGTCCTTGTATGCGTGACACCGCTGCGTACAAAGAAATGTGGAGGCGTAAAAAAAAGGCTGGTCGCACAAGGCGGCCAGCCCATTCGTTTAGCAGCCTCGCGGCCAGCGTGGTTACTGCGGCACCAGCCCGGCGGCTTTCACCAGGTCTGCATGGATGCGGATTTCTTCTGAAATCACCTGCGCCAGCGGCTTGGTTTCATCGGGGGCAGGCTCCATGCCCAGTTCAACGAGCCGGGCCTTGGCATCACCGCGCAAAAAGGCCTTGGCCGACTTGCTGATCTTGTCGATGACTGCTGGCGGTGTCCTGGCCGGGGCCAGCAAACCAATCCAGGCCGACAGCACAACGTTGTTCACGCCGCCTTCCTTCATGGTCGGAATATCCGGTGCCGAGCTCACGCGCCGGTCGCTGAGCACCGCCACCGGGAAGAGCTTGCCCGACTTGATGTGCGGCAGTGCCTCGGGCATGGGCGAGAAGGCCATGTCCACCTGGCCACCGATCAGGTCGGTGATGGCGGGTGCGCCGCCCTTGTACGGCACGTGCAGCAGCTTGACGCCGGTCTGGCTCTCAAACATCAGCCCGGCCAGGTGCTGCGGGCTGCCGTCGCCTGACGACGCATAGGTCACCTTGCCCGGGTTGGCTTTGGCCGCAGCCAGTATGGCGGCAGGGTTGGGGTATTTGGTCTTGTTGTTCACCACCAGCACCATCGCCTGGTTAACCAGTTTGGTCACGGGGACGAAGTCGGTTTCGGGGTTGTAGGGCAGCGACTTGAAGATGGCCTTGTTCGTCGTCAGGAAGGATGCCGGCGACACCATCAGCGTGTAACCGTCAGGCGCAGCCTTGGCCACCACCGGCACACCAATCTGGCCCGAGCCACCAGCCCGGTTGTCCACCACAAAGGGCTGGCCCAGGTCGGTTGTCAGCTGCTGGCTGATCTGCCGCGCGATGTTGTCCACACTGCCACCAGCCGGCAGCGCCACGATGACCTTGACCGGGTGTTCAGGGTAGGCGCCTTGGGCGAAAGCAGGAATGGCTAGGGTTAAAACAGAAGCGGCGCAAAGCGCTTTGCAGAAGGTGCGGGCTGTGAGGGTCATGGGGGCGCTTTCAGGTTGATTGGGGTTTTGGCGGTCCCAATCGCTGCCTTGCAGGGCTGGTTACGCCATAGGCGGAGGGCATGCAAGTTGTGTGCCGGGAGAATGCCTCAGCTTAAATCTACGTGAAAGACTGTTGAATGCCGTTGAAATCTGACCCGTTAAGAGTACTTGTTTCCATCCAAACCTGATCCACGTAGGCCCTACCCTGCTCGTTTTGAAAAGCGGGGGAATACAGGAGTGATAGACGTGGCGACATTGAATGTCATCAGGCGCTGGGCACTGCGCGAGCAGATGTCCATCCGTGAGATCGCAAGGCATACAGGCCTTGCACGCAACACGGTAAATAAGTACCTCAGATCCGATGAGAGCGAGCCAAAGTACGCCAGGCATACCAGCTCAAGCAAGCTCGATCCCTATGCCGAAAAGCTGGCCGGATGGCTGGTCAAACCGCACCTGGTCTTTGAGTTGCTGCAGCGACGCGCCTTCTTCCTGAAGCTGGCGGTGCAGTGAACGTGGCGACATGTTCAGTGCCGCGCCAGCATTCCTGCGTTGTGTGAAACCACCGTCGCGTTGCCAGGCGCTTGGCGAACCTGCTGCACAAGCAATCTGTTCCGCCGGTACTGCAGCCAAGTCAGTGGCAATGCGTTTTCTTCATTGCGTAGTTAGCAGAGACTACTGCCCCTCCCCCTTCATCCCCGTAGCCTTGATGATCCGCGCATAGCGCTCGCGGGTCGTAGTCAGCTTGGCCGCCACCTCATTGACTCCCAACGTAGACGGAATCGTATCCAGCGTCTTCAGCCTTTCACGGATGTCCGGCTGTTGCAGTGCTTCGTTGATGCCGTTCCTGAGTGTGGTCACGATGGCATCGGGTGTCTTCTCGGGCACCAGGGCGACGAACATAAATTCCAGTTCCAGGCCGGGAACGCCAAGCTCTGCAGCTGTGGGCACCTCGGGTAGCAGGGTGGAGCGCTGTGAGCTGGCTGCAGCCAGTGCCGAAATCTTGCCGGACTTGATGTGCGGCATCAGGCCTGCCGTGGCGAGAATGCCGGCCTGCACTTCACCCGATACCACGGCCATCACGGCCGGTGCATTGCCGCGGTAGTGGATGGGGTTGACCTTGACGCCGGTGGCGTCAGACAGCATCAGTGCGGCGAAGTGACCGGGGCCGCCGCTGCCGGGGGACGAGAAGGTCAGCGACTCCTGTTTGCCTTTGGCGATCAGTTCGGGCAGCGTCTTGAAACCGGTGGCTGGATTGACCACCAAGGTGCTGGCGGTGCTGCCCATCAAGACGATGGGGCGCAGCTCGGTGAGCTTGTATGGTGTTGCCGTTGACAGCAGGGGCGTCATGGTGAACGGTGTGTCAATGCTGAACAGGATGTTGTAGCCATCCGGCTGCGCACGCGCGACTGCCGAGGCACCGATGTTGCCGGCGGCACCGGTGACGTTCTCGACCACAAACGCCTGTTTGAGCGTGGTGCTCATGCGTGCGGCGACCACGCGGGCAATGATGTCGATGGGGCCGCCGGCGGGCCAGTTGACGATGATCTTGACAGGGCGTTCGGGATAGTCGGCAGCGAATGCTGGTGCAGCCATTGCACCAGCAGCGATGGCGAGGCTGGTCAGCAGCAGTTTGCGAACGCGGTGGTTGACGGTGCTTGCTGGCTTGGAGGTGTGGTTCATGGTCGGCTCTCTTGTCTCTTGTGGGTTGTTGACAAACGTAAGTGCTGAAGCGGGTCAGGCCAGCGCGGTGGGGTGGGGGCTGGGGTCGGCGTAGTGAATCATGGACTTGGCCATGCGGTGCAGCAGATCGCTGCGAATGGCGGCGGCCGAGGGTTCTTCCCAAAGGTTGCGGCTTTCGGTGGGGTCGCTTTCAAGGTCATACAGCTCACCCCAGTCGGCGCCTTCAAACACGCTGAGGCGGTAGCGGCTGGTTTGCAGCGTGCGCATCTTGGTACGCCCGGGAAAACCGAACATGGTGCGCTGGCCTTCTTCTTCAATCAGGATTTCATCGCGCGGCAGCGCAGCGCCGGATGCCATCACCGGCAACAGCGACAGGCCCTGTATGCCGTTGTGCAGCACGCAGCCGGCGCGCTCAAGAATGGTGGGCGCAATGTCTATGGTGGAGCAGAGGTTGGTGATCTTGCCGGCACCGGCTTGCGGGTCGGCCCAGATCAGCGGCACGCGGGTGACGCCCTGGTAGTGCAGCGGGCCTTTCCACAGCAACTGGTGATCGCCGAAGAAGTCGCCGTGGTCGCTGGTAAACAGCACAACGGTGTTGTCGGCAATGCCAAGTTTTTCAAGCTGCGCCAGCACGCGGCCTATGGTCTCGTCGATGTGCGCGATGGATCCGTAGTTCAGGGCCAGCGCTTCGCGGGTCTCGCGCTCGGTGGCGGCAAACATGGCCGGCGTGTGCTTGACGGCCTTGCCCTTGTTGCGCTGTTCGTGCATCCATTCGAGGTGCGGCGCGGGGCCTGTGACTTCGCTGTGAAAGGAGTCGGGCAACTGCATGTCGTCGGGGTCATGCATGTCCCAGAAGCGGCCGGGCGGTGTGAAGGGATGATGCGGGTCCGGGAAGGAGCACTGGATGAAAAAGGGCTTGTCCTCTTTGGCGAACTGTTCGATCAGCTGGCTGGTTTCGGAGCCCACAAACGAGGTGGTCGAGAGCTCTTCAGGCACCCGTGTGCGCCAGGCTTGCTGGAAGGCCGACAGCGCGTAGTCGGGCGTGGGAATGGCGTTGGCGGGGCCGGTCAGTTTGGCGGCCTCGGGGTGTTCTTTCTCAAGCCAGCGGCGGTAGTGGCCGCCGGCGGTGTCGCCGTGGTTGATGACCAGCCTGACTTTTTCAAAGCCATAGAAGGGCAGCGACATGTCGAAGCTGGGGTCCTGCTCCCACGCCGGGCCCCATTCCTGGTCGGTGCGGCCGGGCTCGGGTTTACGGGCCTCGCCGCTGGTGACCGGGTCTGTAGCGCGCGGCCATGAAGGCCCGTGGCCGCTGATGTTCTGCAGGTGCGACTTGCCGACCAGCGCGGTGGCGTAGCCGCTGTCGCGCAGGCGTTCCACGAAGGTGACCTCGCTGAAAGGCAGCGGGATGCCGTTGTGCCGCGCGCCGTGGATGGACGGCAGGCGCCCGGTCATCAGCGAGCCGCGGTTGGGCATGCAGATCGGCGAGGCGACATAACACTTCTCGGCCAGCCAGCCACGGCCGGCCAGTGCATCGATGTTGGGCGTGTGGACCACGGTGTTGCCGTAGGCGCCGGTGTGGTCGGCGCGTTGCTGGTCGGTGATGAAAAGCAGGAAGTTGGGGCGTTGCATGGTGCGATTAAGGACGGTAGTCAGCAGATTATGGTGATTTTTGCCATTGCCTGATAATGGTTTTATAAACCCTTACCATGTCATTTTTGCTATGGATGTTTTTAAATGAACTGGTCTGAGCGATTGAAGTTCCGTCATCTCAGGTTGCTGGTTACGCTGCACGAAACCCGCAACCTGACGATGGCTGCCGACCGGATGTCGATGACGCAGCCTGCGCTGTCTAAATGGTTGAAAGAACTGGAAGACGACCTGGGCTTCCCGCTGTTTGTGCGTCATGTGCGCGGCATCCTGCCGACAAGCCAGGGTGAGGTGCTGGTGGCGACGGCCAAGGTCATCCTGAATGAACTGGAGCGGACGGCCGGCGCCATGGAGCTGATGTCGGCGGGCCTGCAGGGCAAGGTGCATATCGGCATCACGCCGGTGGCCGAGGCCGAGCTGATTCCGGTATCCATCACGAGCTTCATGAAAGATTTTCCCGGCGCAACCGTCAATGTGACCGGCAATTACCTGGATGCACTGTTACCGCAACTGATGGATGGGCGGCTTGATTTTGTGGTGTCAAGGCTGGAAGACCTGGACTACAGCGGCGAGCTGTCCCAGGAGCGCCTTTACGCCGAGAAAATTGCGGTGGTGTGCAACAAAAAGCACCCGCTGCTGCGCAAACGCACGCTGGGCTGGCAGGACATGCTGCAGTACCCGTGGATAGGGCCGCCGCGTAACAGCCCGCTGTACCGCGAGCTGCAGCATGAACTGGCGCTGGCCAACCTGCCGCTGCCGCGCATCGTGGTGGAGGGCTCGTCAACGATTTTGCTGACCTCCATTCTTGAGCGCAGCGAGATGCTGTCGATGGTGTCGTCGCGCACTGCCAGGTATTTTGTGCAATCAGGCCGGTTGAGCACGCTCAAGTTCCTGCCCCGGCGAGTCAACTATGTCGGTGTGTTGCGGCGCAAGGGCCGGGCGCTGGACCCCCTGGCAGAGGGCTACCTGAATGCGCTGCGGACCGCGAATTCGCTGACCGCGCCATAAAACCTGTGGCGTATCAATTGGCGCGGCGGAACTCTTGCGGTGTGGTTTTTGCCCAGAGCCCGAAGGCACGGATAAAACTTTTCTCGTTGCGAAATCCCGAGCTGGCCGCCACCTGCTTGATCGGCTTTGTGGTGCGCAACAGCAAATCCTTCGCCCGTTCAAACCGCACTTCGTCCTTGAGTTGTTGAAGCGACGCGCCTTCTTCCTGGAGCTGGCGATGCAGTGAGCGTGGCGACATGTTCAACGCTGCCGCCAGCGTCTCGGCATTGTGGGAAACAACAGCCGGGTTGCCCAGTGCCTGGCGAACCTGCTGCACCAGCAGCCTGTCGCGCCGGTACTGCAGCACCGTCAGGGGCAGGGCACGCTGCAGCATCAACTGCAAGGCTTTTTCATCGCGGCGCAGGGGCAGCGCGAGGTAGCGGGCATCGAACCGTATCTCTGCCTGCGAGGCATTGAACTGCAGCGCCGGGCCGGGAAACATCAGCGCATAGGCATCGGCATGGGGTGGTGCGGCAAAGGGGAAGCGCGCGCCCTGCAGAGGAATGCGCGAATCCACATACCAGCAGGCCAGGCCATGGATGTTGCGCAGCACATGCACCAGGCCGAATTCGCCGGTTTGCCCGGGGGACTTCTCTTTAACCGTGATGGCTGCCGTGTCACCTGAGGTGCTCACCTCCAGAACAATGTCGTCCGTCAGCAGTGCGTGGTGGCGGCACCAGCGTTTGATGGCGATGCCAAGGTTGGGGGAAGTGATCGAAGCCCGTGCCAGCATGCCGTAGCTACCCCAGGGCAGCTTGCGGCCAAAGGCGCCCAGCCCTTCGTCGTCAATTGCCTGCATGGCCGCACCCGATAGGGTTTCCATCTGGCGGGAGGTGATGTGGCCGGTCAGTTTTGCCAGCTGTGCTGGCGTGATCTGTGCCAGTTTCAGGACTTCTGCAGGGTTTTGTCCGTAGCGTTTGTAGGTCGCCACAATGCTTCTGGCAAAGGCCATGGGCGTGGCGGCCGCTGGTGTACTGGCAGGGCTGGACGGGGCATTGCGGGGCATGGCAGCAAGTTTCGAGCAGATTGGCACGATTTGCAACCTGATTGACGGCACACGCAGGGCGGGTTTTCCTTAAGCTTGCGGTTTCGCGCGTGATTTGGCGTAGTTGGGGGTTATGGTGTGGCTTGCACCGCTCATTCCACTCAAGCCGAATGACGCGCCGCCAGACAACGAGGAAATTCATGCCCGCTCTTGAGACAAAACTCAACGCCCGTTCCGCCGACTTCCAGGCCAATGCCGCAGCCATGCGTGCGCTGGTGGATGACCTGGGCGAGAAGGTTGCCAAATCTGCTGCCGGTGGCGGCGAGGCGGCACGTGCCAAACACGTCAAACGGGGCAAGCTGCTGCCGCGCGACCGGGTGCAGATGCTGCTGGACCCGGGCACCCCGTTTCTTGAGCTCTCACCGCTGGCCGGTTACGCGATGTACCCCGACCGCGACGGCAGCGACAGCGCGCCGTGTGCAGGCGTCATCACCGGCATAGGCCGCATCAACGGCATCGACTGCATGGTGGTCTGCAATGACGCGACGGTGAAAGGCGGTACCTACTACCCGATGACGGTGAAAAAGCACCTGCGCGCGCAGGAAATCGCGCAGCAGAACAACCTGCCCTGCGTGTACCTGGTCGATTCCGGTGGTGCCAACCTGCCCAACCAGGACGATGTTTTCCCCGATCGCGACCACTTCGGCCGCATCTTCTACAACCAGGCGCAGATGAGTTCGCTGGGCATTGCGCAGATCGCCGTGGTGATGGGCAGTTGTACGGCGGGCGGCGCCTACATGCCGGCCATGAGCGACGAGACCATCATCGTCAAGAACCAGGGCACGATTTTTCTAGCGGGCCCACCGCTGGTGAAGGCGGCGATTGGTGAAATCGTTTCGGCTGAAGACCTGGGCGGCGGTGATGTGCACACGCGCCTGTCAGGCGTGGCTGACCACCTGGCGCAAAACGATGCCCACGCACTGGCGTTGGCCCGCCAGGCCGTGGGCAGCCTGAACCGCAGGAAGAACGTGCAGCAGGTGCTGCGCACGCCGGAGCCACCGCTGCACAGCCCCGATGAACTGGGTGGTGTGATACCGGTGGATACACGCAAGCCCTATGACGTGCATGAAATCATCACCCGTATAGTCGATGGCAGCGAGTTCCATGAGTTCAAGGCGCGCTACGGCACCACGCTGGTTTGCGGTTTTGCGCACATCGAAGGCATGCCGGTCGGCATCATCGCCAACAACGGTATTTTGTTTTCAGAAAGCTCACAGAAGGGCGCGCACTTCATCGAACTGTGCTGCCAGCGCAAGGTGCCTCTGGTGTTTTTGCAGAACATCACCGGCTTCATGGTCGGCCGCAAATACGAGGCCGAAGGCATTGCACGCCATGGCGCGAAGCTGGTCACGGCGGTTGCGACGGCGAGTGTTCCGAAGTTCACCGTCATCATTGGCGGCAGTTACGGTGCAGGCAACTACGGCATGTGCGGAAGGGCTTATTCGCCGCGCTTTTTATGGATGTGGCCGAACGCGCGCATCTGCGTGATGGGCGGCGAGCAGGCATCGAGCGTGCTGGCCACGGTCAAACGCGATGGCATCGAGGCCAAGGGGGGTAGCTGGAGCGCCGAAGAAGAGGCCGCCTTCAAGCAGCCGGTGCTCGACCAGTTTGCGCACCAGTCACACCCCTACTACTCAAGCGCCCGCATCTGGGACGACGGCGTGATTGACCCGGCGGACACGCGCCGCGTGCTGGCGCTTGGCTTGTCGGCGACCCTGAATCAACCCATCGGCGAGCCCCGCTTCGGCATCTTCCGCATGTAAGCCCTCCGGCCAACAAAAAAAGACAAGAGACAAAGCCATGGACAACATCTTCATCACCCCCGAGCATGAACTGCTGCGCGACCAGGTGGCGCGTTTCATCGCCCGCGAGGTAGAGCCTTTTGCCGCCCAGTGGGAAGAAGACGGCTGCGTGCCGCGTGACGTGCTGCGCCGCATGGGCGAGGCGGGTTTTTTCGGGCTCATGTATGACAGCGAGCATGGCGGCGGTGAAGCTGACGCGTTGACCAACCTGGTGTTTGCCGAAGCGCTGTCGCAATCGACCTTCGGCGGTTTCATCATCACCGCGCTGGTGCACACCGACATGGCCAGCCCGCATCTTTTTCATGCAGGCAATGCGGCGCAGAAGGCGAAGTACATGCCTGACGTGATTGCCGGCAAGACCATCACGGCCGTCGGCATCACCGAGCCGGGCGCCGGCTCTGACGTGGCAGGCATTCGCACAACGGCCAAACGTGATGGTGACGAGTGGGTTATCAACGGCACCAAGATGTTCATCACGAACGGCGTGCATGCCAACCTGTACTTTGTGGCGGCCAAGACCGGGCCTGGCAAACGCGACATGTCCATGTTCATCGTTGAAAAGGGCACGCCCGGTTTTACCGTGGGTCGTGCGCTGAAGAAAACCGGCTGGCTGTCGTCAGACACGGCAGAGCTGATTTTTGACAACGTGCGCATACCGGCGGGCAACCTGCTGGGTGAAGAGGGCAAGGGCTTTTATTCGGTGATGAAGAACTTCCAGACCGAACGTATTGCACTGGCCGCGATGGCAGTCGGCCATTGCAGCCGCGCGCTCGAGATTACGCTCGACTATGTGCGCCAGCGTCAGGCCTTCGGCGCGACGCTGTGGGAGCAGCAGACGATTCGCCAGCGCATCTCAATGCTGGACGCGAAGACACGCGCAGCGCGCCAGTTCATGTACCACTGCGCTTGGGCCGTCACGCAAAAGCGCGACATCGTGCAGGAAGTTTCGATGCTGAAAGCGCTGACCGGCGAACTGGTCAACGAGGTGTTGCTGGCCTGCCAGCAGTTTCACGGCGGCATGGGTTTTATCCGCGAGGCGGCCGTCGAACGCCTGTGGCGCGACGCCCGTGTGCTGGGCATTGGCGGCGGTGCGACCGAAGTGATGCTGGAAGAAGTGGCGAAGAGGTATTGAGGGTTTTATGACTTATCTGCAGATCAATGTCACCGGCGCCATCGCCACCGTCACGCTCAACCGGCCTGATGTGCGCAACGCCTTCAACGATGAAGTCATTCTTGAAGTGACTGCTGCTTTCAGGGATCTGGGCGCGCGCGATGATGTGCGCTGCATCGTGCTGGCCGCTAGTGGCACGGCCTTTTGTGCGGGCGCAGACCTGAACTGGATGCGCAGCATGGCCGACTACACGCGCGAGCAGAACCTGGAAGATGCCGGCCGGCTGGCGGAGATGATGCGCACGGTTTATGAATGCCCCAAGCCGACGATTGCGCGCATACAGGGTGATGTGTATGCAGGCGGCACCGGTCTGGCGGCTGCCTGCGATATCGCGGTGGCTGTCGATACCGCAGGCTTTTGCCTGAGCGAAGTCAAGCTGGGGCTGCTTCCATCCACCATCAGCCCTTATGTGATTCGTGCAATGGGTGCGCGTGCGGCACACCGGTATTTTTTGACAGCCGAGCGATTCACTGCAGCGGAGGCGCTGCGCATCGGATTTGTGCATGAGGTGGTGACCGCCGAGTCGCTGGATGCCAGGGTGGCAGAGCTTGCGAAGGCGCTGGTCAGTGCCGGCCCGGCAGCGGTGAAGGCCTGCAAGAAGCTGGTGCAGGATGTGGCGGGTTATGACATCACGCCGGAACTGGTGGCGATGACAGTTGCCAGCATTGCCGATGTGCGCGTGAGTCCTGAGGGGCGTGAGGGTCTTCAGTCGTTCCTGCAAAAGCGCAAACCGGATTGGTTGGTCTGATGCAGTCTTTGGATACTGCCCAACTCATTGCCCTGGCCGGTGCGCTTGGCTGGGCTAGCGGCATTCGTCTCTATCTGGTGGTGATGCTGACCGGGCTGGCGGGTTTTATGGGCTGGGTCGAGTTGCCGCAAGGCTTGCACTTGCTGGCGAACCCGGTGGTACTGGGTGTCAGCGGCTTCATGGTCTTCATCGAGTTTTTTGCAGACAAGATACCCGGGCTGGATTCCCTGTGGGACGTGGTCCATGGCGTGATCCGCATACCGGCCGGTGCGGCTTTGGCTGCTGGCGTGTTTGGCGGCGACAGTGGCGTGATAGGCCTGGTGGCTGCGCTGCTGGGCGGTACGCTGGCGGCTACCAGTTTTGCGGCCAAGGCCACATCGCGTGCGGCCATCAACACCTCACCTGAACCTTTCAGCAACATAGGCGCATCGCTGCTCGAAGACGGGCTGGTGCCGCTGGGTTTGTGGATGGCGATTGCGCACCCGATTGTGTTTGTGGCTCTGCTGGCACTGGTGCTGGCACTCAGCATCTGGCTGATACGAATTTGCTGGCGTTTCCTGCGGCAGCTGTTTACACGTGTGGCCCGCATTTTCAGCGGCCGCCCCGACCCCGGCACCGCCAATGCCTTGAGCCTGAAGTCACCTTTTTCAAAGACGGACAAACATGTTTAAAAAAATCCTTATCGCTAATCGCGGTGAAATAGCCTGCCGCGTAGCCGCAACTGCGCGCCGCATGGCCATCAAGACCGTGGCCGTTTATTCGGATGCGGACGCCAGCGCCAAGCACGTGAGCTATTGCGATGAAGCGATACACATTGGCGGCAGCGCGCCGAAAGACAGCTACCTGCGCTGGGAGCGCATCATCGAGGCGGCCAGAGCCACGGGCGCAGAAGCTATCCACCCCGGTTATGGCTTTCTGAGCGAGAACGAGGAATTTGCGCAGGCCTGCAGCGATGCCGGGCTTGTCTTTATCGGCCCGCCACCGTCGGCCATCAAGGCCATGGGTTTGAAGGCCGAGTCCAAACAGCTGATGGAAAAAGCCGGCGTGCCACTGGTGCCCGGTTATCACGGACGCGACCAGAACCCTGACCTGCTGAAAAAAGAAGCCGACCGTATCGGCTACCCGGTGCTGATCAAGGCCAGTGCAGGCGGCGGCGGCAAGGGCATGCGTGCGGTGGAGAAGGCCGAAGACTTTGCCGCGGCGCTGGAGTCCTGCAAGCGTGAGGCCATTAACAGTTTTGGCGATGATGCTGTGCTGGTTGAAAAGTATGCACAGCGCCCGCGCCATATCGAGATACAGGTATTCGGCGACACGCATGGCAACTATGTGTATTTGTTTGAGCGCGACTGCTCGGTTCAGCGCCGCCACCAGAAGGTGCTGGAAGAAGCCCCTGCACCCGGCATGACGGAGGCCATGCGCCAGGAGATGGGCGAGGCCGCCGTGGCCGCCGCACGGGCTGTGAACTATGTGGGCGCCGGAACGGTTGAATTTATCGTTGAACAACGACCTGACGGCACGATGAAGTTTTACTTCATGGAAATGAACACCCGCCTGCAGGTGGAACACCCGGTGACGGAAGCCATCACCGGGCTCGACCTTGTCGAATGGCAACTTCAGGTGGCTGCGGGTGGGAAATTGCCGCGGGCGCAAAACGAACTACGCATCAACGGTCATGCGATCGAGGCGCGCATCTGCGCTGAAACGCCGGACAACAACTTCCTGCCTGCCACTGGCAACCTGTTTGTGTACGACAAGCCAGCCTGTACGAGTTTTGAACGCAGCGACGTGCGTGTGGATGACGGCGTGCGGCAGGGCGATGCGATATCGCCGTTTTATGACTCCATGGTCGCGAAACTCATCGTACATGGCAAGACACGTGAAGAGGCGCTGGCCCGGCTGGACGAAGCGCTGGCGCAAATCCGCATCGTCGGCCTGAGTACCAATGTGCAGTTTTTGCGCCATGTGGTGCGCAGCCCTTCATTTGCCCATGCCAACCTGGACACCGCACTGATCCAGCGTGAAAGTGCGGTGCTGTTCAACCAGGAGCCTGTGGGCCTGGCGATGGCCGCCGCAGCTGCAGTGGCACAAACCCTGCTGGACGAAAAAGCTCTTGAGGGCACTGACCCGTTCAGCCGCCGCGATGGCTGGCGCGCTTTCGGTGTAAACGTGCGGCGCTTCGAGTTCGAGTTTCATGGCGAACCAGCGAAAGCAGAACTGACTTATCTGCATGATGGCGCGCTCAGCCTTAAAGTGGGCGATGCATCCGGCTTGCTGCAGTTTGTAAAAGCGGCGCAGGGCATGGATCTGCAGTTTGCCGGCAGGCGCGTGATGGCCACGGTGTATCACCAGGGTGAGGTGGCCCACGTGTTCACGCGTGCGGGTGCAACGCAGATCACGGTAAAGGACCTGCTGGCCCATGCCGGCCAGGGCCCGACCGAAGGTGGCCGCCTTACCGCGCCGATGCCGGGCAAGGTGGTGTCGTTTGGCGTGAAGGCCGGCGACACGGTAACCAAGGGCCAGCCGCTGGCGGTGATGGAAGCGATGAAGATGGAGCACACGATTGCCGCACCCGCTGACGGCGTGGTGGAAGAGCTGCTCTATGCGCCCGGCGACCAGGTGGCCGAAGGTGCGGAGTTGCTGAAGATAGCAGTCGCGGCAGCCTGAGCACCGATGGTGTGGCTCAGACTGGTTTAATTGAGACCATGCGCATCACCTTCTGTTTGACCGATACCAAAACCCAGCCCTGGCTGGAAGGCTTCAAGGCAGCCATGCCGGAGGCCGTTCTTGAGCGCTGGGTTGCCGGCGCCGGACCCGCCGATTACGCAGTGGTCTGGGCACCATCGCAGGAGTTCTTTGACGAACAGACTGCGCTGAAAGGCGCCTTCAACATAGGCGCTGGTGTTGATGCGCTGGCGAAGCTGCGCGTACCCGACGGCGTGCCGGTTGTCCGGCTGGACGATGCGGGCATGTCTGTTCAGATGGCTGAATATGTCTGCCACACCGTGATACGGCACTTCCGCGAGTTCGATGCCTATGAGGCTGATGTGGCGTCGGGCAAATGGTCCTACCGCAAGCCGCATCTTCGCAAGGACTTTCCCATCGGTGTGATGGGCCTGGGTGTGCTGGGTGATCGTGTCAGCCGGGCGCTGGCGCAGTTTGATTTTCCGGTGATGGGCTGGAGCCGATCTGCCAAAACTCTGGATGGCGTGCGGTGCTTTTCAGGTGAAGCCGGGTTGTACGATTTCCTGGCAGCAACGCGCATATTGATCTGCCTGCTGCCGCTGACGCCCGAGACCGAAAACATCCTGAACAAACAGACACTGGGCAGCCTCTTGCCGGGGGCTTATCTTGTCAACGTCGCGCGTGGCGGCCATCTGGTTGATGAGGACTTGCTGGCCTTGCTGGACAGCGGCCACATGGCGGGCGCGACGCTGGATGTGTTCCGCACCGAGCCTTTACCAGCGGCACATCCGTTCTGGAGCCACCCGAAAATAACGGTCACGCCGCACACATCTGCGCGCACCTTGCGCGACGAAAGCATTGCACAGATAGTGGCGAAGATACGAGCCCTGGAGGCTGGTGCGGCCATTGGCAGCATTGCAGGCGTGGTTGACCTGAAAAAGGGATACTGACGGTGTGGCCCCCACAGTTGCTCACGTCGTGTAGCGCCTTGTCCCCAGAGGGCCGCTGCGCCTGCGGCCTGGCGAAGCCAGTTCCGCGGCCCCGGCTTGCATAAGAAGACCAGCGTGCCTGCTGCTTTTGTCTGAAAGAGAACAATGAAATACCCCTCCAAAGTAAAACTCGTGGATGTTGGCCCGCGTGACGGCCTGCAGAATGAAAAAGCACCGGTGCCTGCTGCGGTCAAGATCGAGCTGGTGCACCGCCTGCAGGACGCCGGCCTGACCGAGATTGAAGTAACCAGTTTTGTATCGCCCAAGTGGGTGCCGCAAATGGCCGATGCGGCCGAGGTGATGGCCGGCATCCAGCGCAAGCCCGGTGTGCGCTATTCAGTGCTGACGCCGAACATGAAAGGCTTTGAGGCGTCGATCGCTTCGCGGCCCGATGAGGTGGTTGTGTTTGCGGCGGCCAGCGAGGCTTTCAGCCAGCGCAACATCAACTGCTCGATCGAAGAAAGCATTGAACGCTTCCGCCCCGTGGTGGAGGCGGCCCGAGCAAAAAATATCTCTGTGCGCGGGGCCATCTCATGTGCCGTTGGCTGCCCTTATGAAGGCGAGATCGCGCCTGAGCGCGTTGGCATGGTGGCGAAGTTGATGAAAGGCATTGGTGTCGAGCACATCGGCATTGCCGACACGATTGGCGTCGGGACGCCGGTCAAGGTGCAGCGTGCGATGGAAGCTGCATTGCCGTATTACGGCGTTGACGGCATCTCCGGCCACTTTCACGACACCTATGGCCAGGCGCTGGGCAATACGCTGGCCGCGCTCGAACTGGGCATCTGGCAATTCGACACCTCGTCTGCAGGGCTGGGCGGTTGCCCTTTTGCAAAGGGCGCCACTGGCAATGTGGCGACGGAAGACGTGGTGTTCATGCTGCAGGGCATGGGCATCAACACCGGCATAGACCTGGAAAAACTCGTCGATGCCGGCAAGTTCATCAGCGACTTCCTGGAGCGCAAGCCGAACTCGCGCGCGGCTACAGCCTTGTTGAACAAGAGGGCGGGCTGATGCGCCGCGCCGGGCCGCCCCAGGCAAGCATGGCCCTCTCGGGGGGCAGCGATCCACACGAAGTGGGCGAGCGTGGGGGCGACTGACATGTGTGGCTCAGAGCTTGTTACCTTGCCTGGGGGCGTTCAACGTGTGGCCGCGTTACTGCAAGCCAGGGGCCATGCGCACATGCCCGTCATGCTGGACGACGCTGCACGCACAGCGCAGCAGGCTGCCGATGCGCTGGGTATATCGGTTGGGCAGATCGCCAAGAGCATTGTGTTTCGTCGCCGCTCCGACGATGTGGCGGTGCTGGTGATTACTTCCGGCGACCAGCGTGTCGACGAGAAAAAGGTCGAGGCACTGGCTTGCACCGACGGTAAACGTTTGGGCAGGGCCGATGCCGAGTTCGTGAAAAACAAAACCGGTTTCTCGATAGGCGGTGTGTCGCCGCTGGCACATGCAACGCCAACTGTCGTGCTGGTTGACCGTTCCCTTTTCCGTTTTGAAGAAATCTGGGCTGCTGCAGGGCATCCGCACGCGGTGTTCCGCCTGTCGCCGCAAGAGCTGGAACTGCTGGCCGATGCGCCGGTCGGGAATTTCGCCGTCGATGTGGATGAAGAAAAACTGGCGACGGAACGCGCCATCACGCTGGTCCGAATGCGCGCGGACACGGTGGGCCCAGGTGATGACGTGCCGTCGCCCTGCATTTCGGTGTGCCGCATGAGCACAGTGACCGACATGTGCATGGGCTGCTTTCGCACGCGTGGTGAAATTGCCGGCTGGAGCAGCGCGGGGGCTGACGGCAAACGTGCAGTGTGGGCACTGATACGCCAGCGCATGGCGTCATTGCAATCTTCGTAAAGTCACATAACGCATCGATGCATTCGGAGCCTGCATGAAACACATCACGTTTTACCTGGACTTCATCTCGCCTTACGCTTACCTGGCGTTTGAACACATGCCCGAAGCGCTGGCCGGTATCAGCCACAGCGTCAGCTACAAACCGGTGCTGTTTGCGGGCATGCTGAAACATTATGGCCAGCTTGGACCGGCAGAGATCGCACCCAAACGCGACTGGACCTACCGCCAGGTTCAGTGGCTGGCGCACAGCAAGGGCATTGCACTGCAGATGCCATCGGCGCACCCGTTCAACCCATTGGCGCTGTTGCGGCTTGCAACGGCCTGTTCATCCCCGGCGGAGGCAGGCGCATCCAACCGCTACGTGTGCGAGACCATATTCCGCCACGTGTGGCAGGGCGGCGCGGATGCGGCCGATGCGGGGCGGCTTGAAGCGCTGTCGCAGCAACTGGCTTCGCAGGTGCGTGTAGAGCCCGAAGATGCCAAGGTATTCCTGAAAAGCAATACCGAAGAAGCGATTGCCAAAAATGTTTTTGGCGTGCCCGCGTTTGAAGTGGATGGCAAAATTTTCTGGGGCCTGGATGCCCTGCCGATGTTGCGCGACTACCTCACAGGCAGTGACTGGTTTGCCGGAGAAGGCTGGAACAGCGTCAGTAAGGTTTCTGTCGCCATCGTCAGAAAGTCTTAGGCGTTTTCCCCTAGGGGCTTCGCATGCTGAAACGACTTCAAAGGGTTTCCCCTTGAGTTGTCAGCCCCGCATAAGTTTGGCGCAAGCTCCTGTTATTTTCACGTCAGAGTTGGGTCAGCGACTCTTCAAATAATCTGTGCAGCTCCCATGCCGGGAGCACTCATTATTTGGAGACAAAACATATGGCTACAGCTATCGACAACAGGCCGATGTCAGCGGAGCAGAAGAAGGTCATCTTCGCTTCTTCGCTCGGCACGGTATTCGAATGGTACGACTTCTACCTTTACGGTTCACTCGCAGCCATCATTGCCAGGCAGTTCTTCAGCGGACTGGATGCCGGCTCGGCCTTCATCTTTGCGCTGCTGGCTTTTGCTGCCGGTTTCATCGTGCGCCCATTCGGCGCGCTGGTGTTCGGACGCCTTGGCGACATGATCGGCCGGAAATACACCTTCCTGATCACCATCGTGATCATGGGCCTGTCGACGTTCATCGTCGGTCTGCTCCCCAACTATGCATCCATCGGCGTTGCTGCGCCGGTCATCCTGATCGTACTGCGCATGCTGCAAGGTCTTGCGCTGGGCGGTGAGTACGGTGGCGCTGCAGTGTACGTGGCAGAACATGCACCTCATCACAAACGTGGGGCCTACACCTCCTGGATCCAGACCACGGCAACGCTGGGCCTGTTCCTGAGCTTGCTGGTCATCCTGGGTGTGCGGACCGCAATGGGCGAAGCAGCTTTTGCTGACTGGGGCTGGCGCATTCCATTCCTGCTGTCCATCCTGTTGCTGGGCGTGTCGGTCTACATCCGTCTGTCGATGAATGAATCGCCTGCCTTCCAGAAAATGAAGGCTGAAGGCAGGACCTCCAAGGCACCCCTGTCCGAATCCTTCGGCCAGTGGAAGAACCTGAAGATCGTTATCCTGGCACTCATTGGCCTGACCGCCGGCCAGGCTGTGGTCTGGTACTCAGGCCAGTTTTATGCCCTGTTCTTCATGACGCAGGCGCTGAAGGTTGATGGTCCTACCGCCAACATTCTGGTGGCTTACTCGCTGATTCTGGGCACACCGTTTTTCGTGGTGTTCGGTATGTTGTCCGACAAAATCGGCCGCAAGCCCATCATCATGGCTGGTTGCCTGCTGGCTGTCGTCACCTACTTCCCGGTGTTCGGTGCGTTGACCAAGGCGGCCAACCCTGATCTGGCTGCTGCACAAGCAAAGAACAAGGTCACCGTGACGGCTGACCCCAACGAATGCTCGTTCCAGTTCAACCCGACCGGCACCGTCAAGTTCACCAGCTCGTGCGACATCGCCAAGCAGGTTCTGGCTGGCGCATCAGTGAGCTATGAAAACATCGCTGCCCCTGCAGGCACGGTTGCCACCATCAAGATCGGTGAAACGGCCATCCCAAGCTACACCGCCAAGGGCCTGAGCGCTGACGATGCGAAGAAGAAGGACGCCGAGTTCAAGAAGCTCATCGCTGATGACCTGAAGGCCGCCGGCTATCCGACCAAGGCTGATCCCGCAAAGATGAACAAGGTATTGGTGACGGCCATCCTGTTCTATCTGGTGTTGCTGGTAACCATGGTTTATGGCCCTATCGCAGCGATGCTGGTCGAGCTGTTCCCAACCCGCATCCGCTACACGTCCATGAGCCTGCCGTACCACATCGGTAACGGCTGGTTCGGCGGCCTGCTGCCAACGACGGCATTCGCCATCGTGGCCCAGACCGGCAACATGTACAACGGCCTGTGGTACCCGATCATCATTGCCGGCATGACTTTCGTGGTTGGCACCTTGTTTATCCGCGAAACCAAGGACGTTGACATCTACGCCAACGACTGATTGCCAGTGCGGTGATGCTGGCTTCAGGCCAGCCGGTGCCGCCTGATTTGCAGATACACCAAGCCCCCGTCTCATGGCGGGGGCTTTTTTTTGGAAGGACGATTGAGATGTGGAAGATAGTTGTGGGATTTCTCGTGATTGCCGGACTTGCAATCTTTTTACTCAACAAGGGCGGTGACATTGACATGGGCGGTGAAAAGCACGGCAGCACCGTGCCTGCCCATCAGGCATAGACTGCAGGCTCGTTTTGACGGCTTTACCCCTCCTTAACACTGATGCGCGGCCCCTGAAAATGGGTTAGATTGGTCCGAACGACCTCAAAAATTACATAACAGCGTCGCGCAAGGGCAACCATGGCATGCTGCAGATGACATGCGGCAGTGTTAACAGGAGACAAGTCGATGCTTTACGTCAAGACAGCGCTGGGCCAGACCGCGCTGCAAAACCGCTCGCTGGCCCTGACGCCGCGGCAGCGGTCCGCCTTTATCCTGTTTGACGGCAAGCGTAGCTCCGACGAAGTGCTGCAAGCCACCTCCGGCCTGGGCGTCACGCCCGACGATGTCCGGCACCTGGTGTCACTGGGTCTGCTGGCCCTGCATTCGGTTCAGCCTCCGCCAACCGCTGCTGCCTCTGTGGCCGCTACGGCCCAGCCGCCACGTGACGAGCCCTCACAGACTTCCAGCGGGCAGCCCACGCTGAGCGCCCAGGCGCATTATTCGAAGGCCTATCCAATAGCCATCAAATTGACCGCCGGCCTGGGGCTGCGGGGGTTTCGCCTCAACCTCGCGGTTGAGGCTGCTGGTGATATCGACAAGCTGAAGGAATTGGCGCCAAAGATTCGCGATGCAGTCGGAGCCGAGAAGTTTGCCGAGCTGGAGAACGCGCTTTATAACTGAGGGCATGTCTTCCGGAGACTGGCTCCAAAGAATATGTAAAGTCGACTTTACATCCAATGCCTTGCTGTCCTGCTGCAAACCCATCAGAGGTATTTTCTGACTTGCTTTTGCCTGTTTTGGGCACTTTTCAAGCATGGAAAAGGCCTTAAAGATAATGTGCACCAGCGCAATATGCTATTAAAAATGTAGCAAATGGCGCCGCCGCCGTTGCCGGACTTGAGCCTGATCAAGGCTTGCTCCTCCATCAAAGGCCTGAAGTCGCCCCGGCTGGCGCGTTGCTTTTCCTGCTTCGCCCAGGAAGCCTGCAGTCCACCAGACCTACGGCGACCATTTCGCAAAAACAGAACTGGATCCGGATTTTTAAACAACCAGCGCCGGATCCAAGTCACGCACCCGGTGGTCCACGTAGTAGCCGCCAAACTCGGTGTAGCGCAGCAACACCTTGTGGCAGCCGTTGCAACGTTGAACATCACACAGGTTGTAAGGGAAAAACGTCACTGCAACAGGCGCATCGGTCGAGCCATAGCGGGTGCCTTGCGGGTGAAACTCTTCCTGCGTGGCTTCATAAACGTCGGGGTCGCGTAAGGAACCAAGGAGTTCCATCTGCGTCTTTGGCCAGCGGTCTTCCGTGAAACTCTCCCAGCATTTGGTGGGGCGCAAGGCGCAGCTACAGGCTGTGCTGCGCTGCTGTTGGCCCAGTTGCCGGAGCTGGTTCGCATCAAGCTGCTGCATGCCCGGCGCCTATCCGCGAAACCGCTTGCGCGTCAGGGCCAGCGCAATCCAGAAAGACAGCACCGCATACACCACCAGCATCAGCAAATGCTGCAAGCCATGCGCGGGCCACTGGCCCATGAACAGCGGCCGTATCAGTTCGACCGCCGATGTCAGCGGCAACCAGTCGGAGATGGCGCGCATGAAGCCGGGCAACTGGTCACGCGGGAAGAACACGCCGCTCAGGAACATGGTCGGCGTCAGGAACAATGTGAAGTAGTAGGTGAAGAAGTCATAGCCTTTGGCCAGTGCATTGAAGATCAGCGCAATGCAGGCAAAGGTGATGCCGACCAGACCCAGCAGGGGCCACGCGAGAAGCAGCATGGGGCTGTGGCTGATGCCGAGCGCCAGCATGACCAGCAGGATGACGGTGGTGGTGAACAGCGACTTGAAAGCCGCCCACAGCATTTCGGCAAACACCACGTCGTCGAGCCGCACCGGCGCATTCATGATGCCGTCCCAGGTGCGCTGCACCTGCATGCGCGAGAAGGCCGAGTACAGCGCTTCGAATGAGGCAGCGTTCATCGCGCTCATGCAGATAGAGCCACTCGCCAGAAACAGGATGTAGGGCACGGTAGCGCCATTGAGTTGCACCTGGCCTACGAGCGCACCCAGTCCGTAGCCAAAAGCCACCAGCGTGATCAGAGGCTCTGCAATATTGCCGACCAGGCTGGGTATGGCCAGCTTGCGCCAGACCAGCAGGTTGCGCCTGAAGACCGGCAACCATCGCAGGCTGATGCGTGGTGCGCGAAAGAGCGAAGGATTGTTGGCCGACATCACGCGTCCTCCCTGATTTGCCGGCCTGTCAACTTCAGGAAGAGGTCTTCAAGATTGGCGGGCCGGTGCAGCGTGCGCAGCCTGGGGTATTGCGTCAACGCGTTCATCAGCGCCTGGGAGTCCTGCGTGTAGAAGAACACCGTCTCGCCGCTGACCTCGGTGCGGGCGGCCATGGCCTTCAGTGGTGAGTCAACCAGTTCGAGCGCGCCTGCGCCATAGACCTCGACCACATCGGGCTCCAGGTTGTCGGCAATCAGCTGGCGCGGTGTGCCTTCGGTCATTTTTTTGCCATGGTCCAGCACCAGCAGGCGGTTGCACAGGCGCTCGGCCTCGTCCATGAAGTGGGTGGTCAGCAATATCGATTTTCCCTGTTGCACCAGCCGCTGCAGGCGCTCCCACATCAGGTGACGCGCCTGCGGGTCCAGCCCGGTGGTGGGCTCGTCCAGCAGCAGCAATTGCGGGTCGTTGACCAGTGCGCGGGCCAGGCTCAGCCGGCGCTTCATGCCGCCCGACAGTTCACTTAATTTCGCATTCGCCTTGTGCGTCAGCGCGGCAAACTCCAGCAGCCTGGGAATGCGCTCCCTGATGACGGCATCTTTCATGCCGAAATAGCGGCCGAATACCAGCAGGTTTTCAGAACAGGAAAAATCCGGATCCAGGCTGTCGAACTGGCTGACGATGCCCAGCTTGTCCTTGATGGCCAGCGCGTCCTGCGGCATGCGCAGCACCTGCCCACCCGGCGTGAACGTGATCTCACCGGCATCAGGACCGGTCAGTCCCAGGCACATGCGTATCGTGGTGGTTTTACCTGCACCATTGGGACCTATGACCCCAAGGCACTCGCCGGGCGCGATGCTGAAAGACAGGTTATCGACAACCGTGGTCTCGCCATAGCGCTTGGTCAGCCCCTGGATATTCAGAAGGGTTTCACTCATGCCTGGATGTTATCCAGTTCAACATCAGGGCTGTGTCAGCGAGCACCCCTCAATCAGCGCGGCTCAATCCGGCCGCAGCGCTGCGTCGCACCAGGCAAAGCCAGCCGCCATGGGAGCAGTGCAGTACACGCAGTGACAAGCGTGGGGGCTCAATCCTCGCCGTAGTCGTGATCGGGGTGGTTGATGGTGTCCAGCTTCCAGTAGCCTCGACCGGTGATAGTGCTGCGCTCCACACCCAGTTCATCAACCAGCAATTTGCGGATGCGGCGCATGGCTGCGGCTTCACAGGCAAGATAAATCCGGGTGCCGGCAGCAATGGGCGGCAGTGCACGCAATGCCTTTTCAAGCGGTTGACCGGCCAGCCGATGATCGGTGCCACGCGCCAGCCACTGCGCCTTCAGCTGTGCCGCGCCTTTCAGCGGGCGCTCTTCATCAGCACTGATCACCTCAACCAGCAATTGCACATTGGCGCTTGCGGGCAGCTCTGACAGGATGTTCTCGACAGCGGGCAATGCGCTGTCGTCAGCCAGCAGCAGGTGCACTGCCGCAGTTTTGTCCAGCGCATAACCCGGGCCCGGCCCCATCAGGAACAGCACCTGCCCAACCGCTGCCTGCGCGGCCCAGGTCGATGCAGGTCCTTCGCCGTGCAACACAAAGTCAACGTCGACCTCACTCACGTCAGGCCGCACAGCCAGCGGCGTGTAGGTGCGCATGGATTTTGGGCGCGGCGCATCGGGCAGCGGGCGCTCCGGCTCGCTCTGGCCCGGCTCGGGGAAGATCAGCTTGATGTAGCTGGCCGGTGCTTCTGGCTCAAAGCCCTCAAGTTCCTCACCCTTGAAAGTAATGCGGCGCATGGCCGGACTAAGCGTCTGGACGTTGGTCACTTCAACGCGGCGTGGCGGGCGGCGCTTGCGTGGTGCCGGAGTTGTGCTTGTTGCGGTGTCGGGTGTGGCGGACATAAGCCTTGAGCCTTCCTGCTGTTGTGTTTTGGGACCTTGTTGTTGAGAATAATTATCATCCGCGGGCCATGTCCCGGCTTTGGTAGGGATAAATCCCCGCTGGCTGTCAATCGCTTCCCGGGGCCACCCTGCGGGACGGCATCGCTGGTGAAGTAAAGTGTTTGCCTTGCGTACAAACCTTCACCAGATAGACACCATGACAACCTTCGGCACCCCTTTGTCCCCCCATGCAACCAAAGTGATGCTGCTCGGCTCTGGCGAGCTGGGCAAGGAGGTACTGATTGCGCTGCAGCGCCTGGGTGTTGAAACGATTGCAGTCGACCGCTACGAGAACGCACCCGGCCAGCAGGTAGCGCACCATGCGCGCACCATCACGATGAGCGACCCGGCGCAACTGAAAGCGCTGGTCGAAAAGGAAAAGCCGCTGCTGGTCGTGCCCGAGATCGAGGCGATTGCCACGCCGATGCTGGAAGAGCTGGAAGCCGCCGGCACGGTGCGCGTGATACCGACAGCGCGAGCCGCACGCCTGACGATGGACCGCGAAGGCATCCGCCGCCTGGCCGCCGAAACGCTGGGCCTGCCCACCAGCCCTTACGTGTTTTGCGATTCGCTGGAAGAACTGCAGGCTGCGATTGATTCCAAGATCGGCTACCCCAACATCGTCAAGCCGGTGATGAGTTCATCGGGCAAGGGCCAGAGCAAGATTGCCGGCCCCGATGACGTGAAAAAAGCCTGGGACTACGCGATGGCCGGTGGCCGCGTCAGCCACGGTCGTGTCATCGTCGAGGGCTTCATCGATTTCGACTACGAGATCACACAACTGACCGTGCGCGCACTGGGCGCAGACGGCAAGGTCGAGAGCCATTTCTGCGACCCGATTGGCCACGTGCAGGTCAGCGGCGACTATGTGGAAAGCTGGCAGCCGCACCCGATGCGAGAAGCCGCCCTTAAAAAGAGCCGCGACATTGCCAAAGCTGTCACCGACAACCTGGGGGGGCAGGGTGTCTTCGGCGTCGAACTGTTTGTGAAGGGCGATGACGTCTGGTTCAGCGAAGTCAGCCCGCGTCCGCACGACACCGGCATGGTGACCATGTGCACGCAGGTGCAAACCCAGTTCGAGCTGCATGCCCGCGCCATCCTGGGCCTGCCTGTCAACACCGCATTGCGTACACCCGGCGCCAGCGCCGTCATCTATGGCGGTGTTGAAGCCAAAGGCATCGTGTTCGATGGCGTGGCCGAAGCACTTCGTGTGCCCAATTCCGACATTCGTCTGTTCGGCAAGCCCGAGAGTTTTCTGAAACGCCGCATGGGCGTGGCGCTGGCCTTTGACAAGGATGTCGAGGTGGCCCGCGCCAATGCCAAAAAGGCCGCGTCGCTGGTCAAGCCGCGTACTGCGACCTGACTTGAGCCGGACCAAAGTTCTGGCGAAACTGATACCGGATGTTTCAATGCGGAAATTCAGGGAACTTGACCAGACTGTCCATGTCCCTCAGTTATGACCCCTGTAGAAATCGGATTGTTTGAAAACACGACCTGGGGCCTGCTGCTGACAGCGCTGGTCGCCGTGGTAGTGGCCCTGCTGGTACACCGGGCCGGCGCGGCCGTGATACAGCGCCTGACGCGCACGCTTCCAATTGCCAGCGCCGTTGCCCGCCGCTGCTGGCGGCCCAGCCGTTTTGTGCTGCCGCTGATTGCACTGCAAGCCGTGTGGCAGGCCGCGCCTGACACCGTCACGCTGATATCGCAGGTGCGGCATGGCAATGCACTGCTGCTGCTGGCCACCGTTACCTGGCTGGGCATGCGTGCAATTGACGGCGTGGCGCAAGGCATCATTGCGCAGCATTCGATGGACGTGGCGGACAACCTCAACGCACGCCGCATACACACGCAGACGCGGCTGCTGGCCCGCACTGCCGGCTTCATGGTGCTGGTGGCCGGGCTGTCTTTGATGCTGATGACGTTCCCGGGCGCACGGCAGGTCGGCACCAGCCTGCTGGCCTCCGCCGGTGTGATCGGTATCGTCGCCGGTATTGCGGCCCGGCCAGTCTTCAGCAACCTGATTGCCGGTTTGCAACTGGCGCTTGCCCAGCCGCTGCGCATAGATGACGTGCTGATCGTGCAGGGCGAGTGGGGTCGGGTCGAGGAGATCAACGGCACCTACGTCGTGCTGAAAATATGGGACGAGCGCCGCCTGATCATCCCGCTGCAGTGGTTTATCGAAAACCCCTTCCAGAACTGGACGCGCACCAGCGCACAGATTATTGGCACCGTGTTTTTGTGGGTGGACTACCGCATGCCGCTGCAGCCGCTGCGCGATGCGGCACAGCGCGCCTGCGAGGCGGCCGCCGAATGGGACAAGCGCCTGTGCCTGCTGCATGTGGTCGAGGCCGGCGATAAAAGCATGCAATTGCGTGTGCTGGTCACGTCGGCCAACTCCAGCCTGAACTGGGACTTGCGCTGCAAGGTGCGTGAGGCACTGGTGGACTTCATGCAGCGCGAGTACCCGCAGCACCTGCCGCTGATGCGCGCCGAACTGGGGCCAGAGTCACCGGCACTGCCCGCAACACCGGCGCAGCCCGGCTAGGCGGCCACGTCAGCTGACTGCGGCCAGGCAGGCTTCAAAAACGTCGCTGCCAATCAACCCAAAGCTTTGCGCATCTGGCAACTGGTAATGCCACCATTCGTTCGGGTGATGCAGAAAACCGGCCTCCAGCATGATGGTCAGCAGGTGCATGCGGTTGAGCATCACCGCGGCTGGCAGCGCCGGATAAAAGTGGTGTGAGGCTGCGGTCATCGTGTCGACAGGTGTGCCCATGTCCAGCTCGTGGCCGCGGCCGTCGAGCAAGGTCAGGTCTATCGCTACGCCCCGTGTGTGGTTCGAGCCCACGGCCGGGTCGGCTACATAGCGTGGATCGGGCACGCAGGCCCACAGCGCTTCCTGCGCCTGCTGCGGCCGGTAGGCGTCGAATATCTTCAGCGTGAATCCAAAGCCCTTCGCGGCTCCGGCCGCCTTGCGCAGGCAGGCTTCGGCCTGCGGGTGCAGAAAACAGTCGTTGAAGCGGTAGATCACCTTGCCGGTGAAGTTGCCGGCATGCGCGTACATCATGTCGATGGCCACACCGTGGGACTTTTCGGTGATCTGGATCAGCGCTGCAGGAGAGGGAGCGGGCATGGATTGATGTTGCCTTTAAAAATGCGGACTGCTTTCATGGCCGCTGCTTCACGTCACGCATGCACTCGCTGTATCGCATCACGAATTTCCTGCGACGCCGCTCGCAGTGCGGCGCTGCACTCCAGGTCAAACGACGCCATGCCCGCCTCCAGGCCGGTGCGCAGGCAGGCTATCGCGGCGGTACTGCCATCGCGCATCACCAGCGGTGTTGCCGCCATCGCAACACCGCTACGCCAGCCGTCCTGCGAAAAACAGACACCGCCTTTTTCAATATCGTGAAAGGACTGGTAGATGCGTGCGACCTGGCTGCTGCCGCCCGCGCCTGGCCCGCTCTCGCGCAGCCTTGCCAGCCATTCGCCCTGAACCGCAGGCTGCTGTGTCCACAGCCAGGCACAGCCCGGCGCGCTATCAGCTACCGGCAGTGCCAGCCCGGCGCTCAGCGCCAGCGGTTGTGCGGCCACGCTGCCTGCATGCAGCAGGGCCAGCATCTGGCCACGCTCCGGCACGCACAGCATCGTATGCACGGCGAAACGATTGGCCAGCGTCTGCAGCACAGGCCGCGCCTTGCGCACCAGCAGCGATCCACCCAGCAGTGCCTGGCCGAGGAACAGGCATTCCACGTCCAGGCTGAACTCATCGCTTCCCGGCAGGCGGCGCAAGAAGCCGTGTGACTCCAGCGTCAGCAGCAAACGCAGCGTGGTGTTGCGTGGCAAGTCCAGCCGGGTCGCCAGTTCGGCTGAGGTCAGCATGTCCTCACCGGGCTGGAAGCAGCGTAGCGCCTCCAGCCCGCGCTGCAGCGAGTCCACCGCAGTGGCTGGCGGCCTGGCTTTCATGTTGGTGTCCGGACGGCGGCGCATCTCAGTTGGGCTCCATCACCAGCGGCGCCGGCACGTCTTCTTCCAGCAGGCGGCGCAGCGACATCATCTTCGGGCCCAGCTCTGCTTCGCAGCGCTCGCGTGGATAACGGAAGGCGGGCACTGCGCAGCCCAGCAGGTAGGGGCCCTGCGCGCGCGGCAGGTTGACGACGGTAGCCGCGCCCATCAGGTCGGGCTCCAGCTTGCTGATGGTCATGCAGAAACCGGACTTGCTGATCTGCCGCGCAGCCTCTTCCATTTCGGGTCCAAAGTCATGCCCGGGGAAGTGTTGGGTGATCTCCTCCAGCACCGCAGCGCGCGCCGCTGGCTCCAGCGCGGCGGCCCAGGCGCGGCCCATGGCGGAAAAAGGCAACGCCACACGCGAGCCAACTTCAAGCCGTACCGTCAACGCGCCGCGCCCACGGCAAACCACCTGCGACACCATGGCCATGCCGTCACGCACAGACAGCACCACCAGCAGGTCTTCTTCGTCGGCAAAACGCTGCATGCGTTCGCGCGCGCGCAGCCGCACGTCCAGCGTGGACAAGGTGCCAAAGCCCAGGCCGAGTGCCGCATGGCCCAGCCTGTACTGGGTTTTTTCCGGCAGGTAGTCGAGGTATCCCAGGCGCATCAGCGTGGCCGTGATGCGCGATACGGTGGGCCTGGGCAAACCGGTAACACCCGACAACTCACTGTTGGTCAGCGCGTCGTTGCGGGGGCAAAAGGCTTTCAGCAGCACCAGCCCGCGCGATAAAACCCGCACCACATCGCTGTCGTCAGTGCTGTTTTCAGTCTGAATTACTGGGTTCACCGGGCGCATTGGGGAAAGTCCTAGGGTCTTTTAATTAAAACGAAATTAGAAGAATTAAAAAGAAATTAAAGATGCCGTCAGGGCCGCTTGTACAAGGCCTCATGGTAGCAGTATGAGAAGAATTTACTTGTGGAATTTGAATTTCTTTTTCTAAAACTCATGGTGAATGTACAAAATTTATTTGCTTCAAAATGAAATTCATATTTACAAAACGGAATCAAAGCCTAGGATGACACCAGTTTTTCAGGTTTTTACGGAGCAATTGACCAGTATGTTCAACCAGCCTTTTAACGACATGGCGATAGGCCAGCGCACCCGCTCACGGGGGCGGACCATTACCGAGACCGACGTGGTCAACTTCTGCAGCCTGACAGGCAACTGGCTGGACATCCATGCCGATGCGGAGTTCGCCAAAGCCAGCCAGTTTGGCCAGCGTGTGGTGCAAGGCGGCCTGGTGTTCGTGATCAGCAATGCGCTGTTCGGGTATGACGGCGGCGTGATTGCCGCGTTCTATGGTGTCAATAACCTGCGTTTCGTAAAGCCCACATTCATTGGCGACACCCTGCACTCCGAGGCCGAAATCACCAACCTGCGCGACAAGGGCGACAAGCACGGAGTCGCCACGGCGCGCCTGCAGGCCGTCAACCAGCGCGGCGAGGTAGTGATGAGCTGCGATTTCAGCGTGCTGGTACACCGCGAACGCGTGCCCGGTTCCATCCCTGTCACCGGAGCCATCGTATGAACTTCCTCACCGAAGAGCAGCAATACTGGAAGGACACGGTCGCCCGTTTCATGGAAAAGGAAATCGGTGCCGACTACGTGCTCAAGTGCGACACCGCGCGCGAATACCCGTATGAGGCCTATGAAAAGGTGGCAAAAGCTGGCTGGCTGAAGTTGCTGATTCCCGAAGAGCAGGGTGGCGACGGCGGTTCGATTTTTGAATACGCACTGATGTGCGAGGGCCTGGCCCGTTACGGTTTCGACTTTGCCACGGCCTTCATGGTGTCGACCTTCACCGCGATGAACATCGTCAAGTTCGGCACCAAAGAGCAGCAGGAAAAATACCTGCCTGCCTACATGCGTGGTGACATCCGGTTCTCCATCTCGATCTCCGAACCTTCTGCCGGGTCCGATGCAGCCAGCACACGCACACGTGCCGAAGAGCGCGAGGGCGGCTGGGCCATCACCGGGCAAAAGCTCTGGTGCTCGGGTGCTGCGGCCAGAAACGTCGTGATCGCCATGCTGGTTCGTACCGACGCAGCCGCAGCCAAACACAAGGGCTTGTCCGTGCTGCTGGTGCCCAACGACACACCAAAGGTCGACATACGCAAGCTGCCGACCATGGCCAGGCGAGCCACTGGCACCACCGAGATATTCCTGGACGGCGCCGTCGTGCCGCAGCAGAACATGCTGGGCGAGCCGGGTGGCGGCTGGTCCATCATCACCGACCATCTGGAACTGGAGCGTATCGCCGTAGCCGCCGCTTATGTCGGCAATGCACAGCAGGCCGTCAGCGACGCACTGCTTTATGCGCATGAGCGCATACAGTTTGACCGGCCCATCTTCGAGTTCCAGGCGATACGCCACATGCTGGCCGACATGCAGACCGCCGTCGATGCGGCTCGGCTGATGGTTTACCGCGGTGCAGACATGGCCTCGCGGCATGAGCCCTGCACGCGTGAGGTCAGCATGGCCAAGCTGCTGGCATCCGAGACGCTGCAGACCGTGACGCGCCAGGGCATGCAAATACTGGGTGGCCACAGCATGCTGCCCGAGTCGCACATGGAGCGCTACTTTCGCGAAGGCATGCAGGCCACGATAGGTGGCGGTACGTCGCAGATACAGCGCACGCTGATCTCCAAGTCCATGGGCTTCTGATGGCTGCAACAAAGGCACCCGTGTTCACCGGCCCGCTGGCCGGGGTGCGCGTGCTGGACCTGTCGCGTGTGCTGGCCGGGCCATGGGCCACGCAGGCGCTTGCCGACATGGGCGCCGAAGTCATCAAGATCGAGCAGCCCGGCATCGGCGACGACACGCGCCACATGGGCCCGCCGTTTATCCGTAACCGCGAAACCGGCGAAGAGATGGATGCCGCCTACTTCCTGGCCTGCAACCGTGGCAAACAATCGGTCGCCATAGACATCGCCACGCCGCAGGGCCAGCAACTGGTGCGTGCGCTGGCTGCAAAGTGTGATGTGCTGGTCGAGAATTTCAAGGTAGGCGGCCTTGAGAAATACGGGCTGGACTACGAAACGCTTAAACGCGAGCTGCCGGACCTGGTGTATTGCTCCATCACCGGCTTTGGCCAGACCGGCCCTTACCGCAAGCGCGCCGGTTACGACTACCTGATACAGGGCATGGGCGGGCTGATGAGCGTGACAGGCGAACGGGACGGAAAGCCCGGCGGCGGACCGCAAAAAGCAGGCGTTGCGCTGGCAGACATCATGTCGGGCATGTATGCCGCGCTGGCCATCGTGTCTGCGCTGCGGCATCGCGACAACGGGGGCGGCGGCCAGCAGATAGACATAGGCCTGCTCGATGTGCAGGTGGCGGTGCTGGCCAACCAGGCCATGAACTACCTTACCACCGGCACCGCACCCAAACGCGCCGGCAACGGCCACCCGAACATTGCGCCCTACCAGAGCTTTCCTGCATCCGACGGCCACCTGATACTGGCGATAGGCAACGACGGACAGTTCCGCCGCATGGCGCAGGCCATGGGCCGGCCGGAAATGGCAGAAGACCCGCGATTTCAGACCGTCGCGCTGCGCGTTGAAAATTCAGCCGTTCTGCTGCCGGTAATTGAGGCCATCACCGCAACCCGCAGCATCGATGAGTGGATCGCGGTGATGGAGGCAGTCGATGTCCCTTGCGGGCCCATCAACACGATAGACCGCGTCTTTGCCGACCCGCAAGTCAGGGCGCGCGGCATACAGATGGAATTGCCGCACCGGACTGCCGGCAGCGTTCCATCGGTGGCCAACCCTATCCGTTTTTCAGCCACGCCTGTTACCTACCGCAACGGCCCACCCACCCTTGGCGAGCACACTGGCGAGGTGCTGGGCCGCATCCTGGGCGACGGGCATGAAGCCGTTCGTGCCTGGGTGCAAAGTCAGCCACCCTGAGCGGCCGCCTGACCATTTTTTCCGTGACAGCGACTTCCATCCTTTCTTCATTCAGTACGAAAGAACACTATGAAAACATTGAGACAAATCGGATGCGTTTTCCTCGGGCTTGCAGCACTGGCCTTCAACCCGGCATACAGCCAGACATGGCCGACTGCCAAACCGATATCGATGATCGTGCCGGCCGGTGCGGGTGGCGTCACAGATGGCGTTGCGCGTGTCATCGCGCAGTGGCTGACCGAACGCCTCGGCCAGTCGGTCGTCGTTGACAACCGAGCCGGTGCAGGCGGCATGCTGGGAGTAAGCGTGGCGTCCAAGGCCAAAGCTGACGGCTACACGCTGATGATTGGCACCAACACCACGATGGCGGCCAATGTGCACCTGTTCAAGAACCATCCAGTCGATCCGCTGAAGGATTTTGTGCCGCTGGCACTGGTGGTAGACACGCCCTTCGTGCTGCTGGTGCCGGCCAACTCGCCGTACAAGCGGGTCGGTGACCTGGTCGCTGCTGCGAAGGCTTCACCCGGCAAACTGAACTACGGCTCGGGCACCAGCTCTGCACTTCTATGCACCGAACTGTTCAAGTCCATCGCCGGCATAGACCTCGTCAAGGTGCCGTACAAGGCATCGCCGCAGGCATTGACCGACATCATGGGAGGCCAGCTCGACGTGCTGTGCGAGCCGCTGGCCAGCAGCCAGGGCAACATGACCACAGGCCGTGTTCGGGCACTGGCACTGACGGGCGCCAAGCGCTCCGGCCTGGCACCCGATCTTGAAACCGTGACCGAGGCCGGTTTTCCGGGCATGGACTACACCGCATGGATTGGCTTCTGGGCGCCTGCCGGTTTGCCAAAGGACATCGCCACGCGCCTGTCCGATGAAATCCTCGCCAGCCTGAAAGATCCCGAAGTCCAGAAGAAGATGCGGTCCCTCGGTTCCGACCCGCGGCCCACAGGCCCCGAGGCTTTCGCGGCGCTGCAACGTGCCGAGATGACCAAGGTTGGCAACGTGGTCAAGGCCGCGCGCATCGTCGCTGAATAAGGTGGCGGGCTGATGGCAACTGTTGCAGCCTCGCCGGCTGGCGCCACGATCCGGGGCAAGACCGCGATCGTTGGCGCTGGCCGCTCAGACGTCGGCCGGGTACCCGGCAAGAGTGTGATGGCGCTTGCCGCACAGGCTGCCAAGGCCGCGCTGGCCGATGCGGGCATGGTGAAGGGCGACATAGACGGCGTTTTGTGCAGCGCCGCCTTCGCTGCACCCTTTCACCGCTTCAGCGTGGCGTTCGGCGAATACATGGGCATCACGCCGACCTTCTCCAACACGCTGCAGGTCTCGGGGGCAACCGCCGCGACGATGTTCAACATTGCCGCCGCCGCGATAGCAGGCGGGCTGGCGAAAAATATCCTGATCGTCGGTGCCGACAGCCTGCTCACCGGACTGTCGCCCGACCTGGCGCTGCGCGCCATGACGGAAAGCCGCGACCAGCAGTACGAGATGCCCTTCGGCATACCGGTGGCCAATACTTTTGCAATGACGGCGCACCGCCACATGAAGGAGTTCGGCACCACGCCTGAACAGTTCGCAAAGGTGGCAGTGGTGCACAGGGAGCATGCACGCCGCACGCCCGGCGCGCAGATGACGGCGCCCATCACTGTCGATGACGTGCTGACCTCCGGCATGGTCACAACGCCCTATCACAAGCTCGACTGCTCGCTGATCTCCGATGGTGCCGCGGCTTTTGTCGTCACAGCTGCAGACCGCGCAAAAAGCGGAACGCACAAGCCGCCGGTTTACATCCTCGGTGCCGGCGAATGCTACACACATGAGCATGTTTTTTTGATGCCCTCGCTGACCACTACAGGGGCAGTGCAGTCCGGGCAAAAAGCCTATGCCATGGCAGGCTGCTCGGCAAAGGACATTGATGTCGCGGGCATCTACGACTGTTTCACCGGTACCGTCATCATGATGCTGGAAGACCTGGGCTTTTGCCCCAAGGGCGAAGGCGGGCGTTTTGTTGAAGACGGCCAGATCACCTACGGCGGCGCCATCCCGTGCAACACGCATGGCGGTCTGCTGTCGTTTGCGCATTCCGGCATGCCGGGCTCGCTGTTCCATTTTCACGAGGTCGTGCAGCAGTTGCGCGGCGAATGCGGCGAGCGGCAGGTAGCCGGCGCCGAGCTGGCGTTGGTGCACAGCCTGGGTGCGGGGTTTGCCACGCAGGCAACCACCATCCTCGGAACGGGGGCGACGCTGTGAATCGCATCGATCCGAAAGACGCACACGTCAAACCGCTGCCCATCCCCGATGCGGACACCGAGACCTACTGGAAGGGCTTGAAGGACGGGCAACTGCTGTTGCAGCACTGCCTGGCCTGCGGCCATGTCCAGTTTTACCAGCAAGCGATATGCCGGCAATGCGGCAGCGAACAACTCGAGCACCGGCCCGCCAGCGGGATGGGCAAGGTGCATTCATTCAGCGTGGTGCACCGTGCACCCGGGCCGGCCTTCAAGCAGGACGTGCCCTATGCCGTGCTGCTGGTCGAACTTGACGAAGGCCCACGCATGATCAGTTCGCTGGTCAAGGCTGATGTGGACAGCGTGGTCTTCGACATGCGGGTGCAACTGGTGTGCGAAGACGCAGGCGGCGGCATCACGCTGCCGCGTTTCAGGCCGGCCTGAGCCGACTTTATTTTTTAACGATGACAGCCAAGGACATGCGATGACTTTTGATGATTTCCAGTTCCTGAAATTCGACCGCAAACCCAATGGCGTGCTGCTGATCACCATCAACCGGCCCGAGGTCTTCAATGCGACCAATGCGCGGCTGCACTGGGAGCTGACCAAGGTGTGGGCTGCCGTCACCGATGATGCGGAGACCAAAGTTGCCGTGATCACCGGTGCCGGTGATCAGGCCTTTTCTGCCGGCGGCGACCTCGAATGGGTCTCGACCATGGTCGGCAACCCGGCCGTTGTGGCGACCACGCTGACCGAGGCATCGGAAGTGGTCTACAACATGATGGCCTGCGACAAACCCATCATCTCGGCCATCAACGGCGTGGCCGTCGGCGCCGGGCTGGCAGTCGCCTTCCTGGCCGACATCAGCATCATGGCCGAAGAGGCCAAGGTGACCGATGGCCACGTGAAGATAGGCGTGGCCGCCGGCGATCATGCCGCGATCTGCTGGCCGCTGCTGTGCGGGCTGGCCAAGGCCAAGTACTACCTGCTGACTGGTGACTTCATCAACGGCAAGGAGGCAGAGCGCATAGGCCTGGTCAGCCTGTGCGTGCCGCGCGCTGAGCTGATGGACAAGGCCATGGCGGTTGCCAACAAGCTGGCCATGGGCAGCCAGCAGGCGATACGGCTGACCAAACGGTCGCTGAACGGCTGGATGAACATGGCACGCCCGATTTTCGAAAGCTCGCTGGCGATGGAGATGCTGTGCTTCATGGGCGAGGATGCAGCTGAAGGCGTGGCGGCGGTGCGCGAGAAACGCGCGCCCAATTTCCCTTCGGCCAAACGTTGAGCACGATGCAGGCGGTCAGGGGCAAGCACAGATGAGTTCCGGGAAACCTGCGTTTGAATGGCTGCCGTCAGCCCAGGGCATGGCCGGCTCCAACCTGGGCGCCTTCCTCGCAAAAACCGGTGAAGCCGACCTGGCATCGCTCAGCGAACACGCCGATGCAGATCCGGCCTGGCTGATGCAGCAGGTGATGGAATTTTGCGATTTCCGTTTCTACAAGCCATACACAAAGATGCTCGATACCTCGGCCGGCATCGAGAAGGCCAACTGGTGTGTGGGCGGCACCACCAACATCGTGCTGAACTGCCTGGACAGGCACAGGGGCACACCAACCTGGGACAAGCCTTACCTGGTCTGGGAAGGCGAAGACCCGCAGGCCCAGCGCACGCTGAGCTACCGTGAGTTCGATGCCGAGGTCTGCCGGCTGGCTGGCGCACTGCAGGCACTGGGCATCACAAAAGGCGACCGGGTTGGGCTTTTCATGCCCAACCTGCCGGAGACCTTCATCGCTTTTTTTGCGGTGCTGAAGATGGGCGCCATCGTGATGCCGCTGTTCTCCGGCTTCGGTCCGCAACCGCTGGTCGCGCGCCTGAACGACGGTGAGGCCAAAGCCGTGCTGACGGTAGATGGTACCTGGCGGCGCGGCTCGCCTGGGTTGATGAAGCCGGTTCTGGACGAAGCACTGCAATCGGTGCCCAGTGTCACAAGCGTGCTGGTACTACGCCACCTCGGTGATGCAGCAGACTGCGCCATGGTGGCGGGCCGCGACCATGACTGGGCATCGGCAGTGCAGGTGCAACCCGCCGACATGGCAACCGCAGAGATGGATGCCGAGGCGCCGTCGGTGCTGCTGTATACGTCGGGCACCACCGGAAAACCCAAGGGCTGCGTCTGGACGCATGTTGGTTTTCTTGCATCGATGGTCACGCGCGACATGCACATCTGCGCCGACTTCAGGGGCACGGACCGCTTCTTCTTCATGAGCGACATGGGCTGGATGGTCGGCGCGATGTGTGCCTGCATACCGGCCTACTTCGGCGGCAGCCTGCTTGTAGCCGAGGGCACACCCGATTACCCCGACAGCGGCCGCTTCTGGCGCCTGCTGCAAAACCACAAGGTGACTTATGTCGGTGTCGCGCCCACGCTGATCCGCAGCCTGATGCGCAACGGCGATGAAGAGGTCAAACGTTACGACCTGTCCGCACTGCGTATCACGGTATCCGCTGGCGAAGTCTGGACACATGCGCCGTGGCACTGGTTTTTCGAGCACGTCTGCAAACGCAAACTGCCCTTCCTCAACATCGTGGGCGGAACCGAGGTCGGCGGCTGCAACTTCGTCGGCACGCTGCACGGGCCGCTGCGCCCCGGCTCGTTCGACCTGCGTGGCCTTGGCGCTGGCGTCGCGATTGTCGATGGCAGCGGCAAACCTGTGGCAGACGGCCAGATAGGCGAGCTGGTGCTGGCCAACCCCAACATCGGCATGACCAAAAGCCTGTGGCGCGACGAAGAGCGTTACCTGGACAGCTACTGGCGTACGCTGCCCGGCCTGTGGGTACATGGCGACCTGGCCATGCGCGATGAAGACGGGCTGTATTACATACTCGGCCGCAGCGACGACACCATCAAGATATCGGGCAAGCGCACCGGCCCCTCGGAAATAGAAACCCTGCTGACTGCCACCGGCAAAATTTCGGAGGCTGCTGTGATAGGTGTGCCAGATGAACTCAAGGGGTCTGCCATCGTCTGCGTTTGCGTACCCATGCCCGGCGTAACAGCAGACGTCGCACTCGAGCGGGAGCTGTCTGCAGCCGTGGTGCAGGGTATGGGCAGTTCCTACCGTCCCCGGCAGGTGCTGCTGGTCGGTGATTTGCCCAAGACACGCAACATGAAGATCATGCGGCGTGTTGTGCGCGCGCTGGTCTGCGGCGAAGACCCCGGCGACCTGTCATCGCTGTCCAATCCCGAAGCCGTGAAGGCGCTGCAGGGTGTGCTGGAGAGTTGAGCGACAGCCGGGAATCAAACTTCACGTTGCTATCGTATAAATAGCAAGTCTCGCTAGTCCAGATTAGCCTGCAGGCATTTTTGATGGTTAAAAACATCAAAAAAGCTTCAAAAATGGCCTGAATCTGACTTCAGGGCCACCCCTCTGAATCCGCAATTCATCTCAATGTAAAGCGTACTTTACATTTTCAGGGCGACAGCCGTGAAGGACTGCAATATCAGCGCCTGCCCGCTTTGCTCTTCGCAGGCCTGGCCACCGGCCGGGGCGGCAGGCCCGCTGCCGTGCGCGCCAGTGCATCAGCCTCTTGGTTGCGGTGTTGAGGTATCCATTTCACGCTGGCTTCATCAAAAGTTGCCAGCAGGCGGCGCAACTCCGCAAATAGCGCACCGAGCCGCTCTATCGCTGGCCCGCCATCGCCGGTCAGCTGGTCCACCACCACGCGGCTGTCGCTGTGAATATGCACCTTGCCTGCGCCCAACTTCCTGGCCCGCTGGAGCGCAGCCGTCATCGCGCGTGCTTCGGCTTCGTTGTTGCAGCCACGGCCGGCTGCGGGGAGCGACAACTCATGACGCGTGCCGTCGGGCGCAACCAGGATTGCGCCCAGTCCCATGTTGCCGGGGTTGGGATGGGCGCTACCGTCGCAATGGATGGTCCAGTGGTGATTGCTGGTCGCTGCCGCGGGGGCTTGGGTGGGCATGGTGTTTGATTGTGACTGCCCGATGGCCCATAGGGTGGAGGTTGTGCGCCCTTCAAAATCAGGCCCGGACGAGTCCGGGGTTCTGCGCAAAGGGCGCCACGCCTGACCGAAAAACCCCTTCAACCGCTAATCAAAATGATCAACCGTATCCGGATCCGGCACATCCCCAATCGCCTCCCGGGTCAAGGCCGATTGCTCCTTCAGCCATTCGCAGAACGCAGCCACTTCAGGCCGGGCCAATGCGCGCGGACCGGGTACCAGCCAGTAGGCCATCGGTGAATCGAGCCGCATATTCGGGAGCGGCTCAACGAGATCGCCGGAGGCCATGCTTTCGGCCACCAGTGGCAGTCTGGCCAGTACAACGCCCTGGCCGGTAAGGGCAGCCTGCACCATCTGGTATGCGTAGTTGAAATACAGCCAGCGTTTGGCTTCGAGTTTCGGTGAGGCGTGCGCGTCCAGCCAGCGGCGCCAGGTCAGCCACTCCTGATGGGTGTAATGCGAGTCGCCGGCCTCGATCAAGGTGAACTGACCCAGATCATCGGGCTTTTTCAGTTTCGGCCCGCTCTTGAGCAGCCAGGGGCTGATGACCGCGGTGATCTGTTCGCCGAACATGCGTATGGAGCCGGGCGGCACATTGCTGGCCGGTGCGTAACGTAAAGCCAGGTCTATGTCCGAAATGTCGAGGTCTATCGCGACGTCGGACGCGTCAATACGGATGTCTATGTCCGGGTGGTTGCGCTGGAACATCTCCAGCCTCGGTATCAGCCACATCGACGCAAACGATGCGAAGGTGGTCAGCGCCACGCTTTTGCGGCCCGCACTCTGGCGTATCTGGCGTACTGCGCCGTCTATGCGGTCCAGCGATGGCGACACCGCGCGCAGAAGCACGCCGCCAGCCGTCGTCAGTTCAACCGCGCGCGTATGGCGGTGAAACAGGCTGACGCCGACTTCTTCTTCAATCGCCTGGATCTGGCGGCTGACGGCTGATTGCGTCAGCGCCAGTTCTTCAGACGCCGCACGGAAGTTAAGGTGCCGGGCGACGGCCTCAAAAGCCCGCAACTGGCCTGCAGAAATGGGGCGTGAGCGCAAATGGGTCTGTGAATGCAGCATGGCAGGCGGTCAGATGATTGATGCGTTTATGGAATGAATAGCGTACAACGAATTCATTGGACTGTGAAGCTGGCTGCGCTGATCATTCAGTGCCTGCCAAAGAATTCAGGTCCTTTCGAAAGTACAACATGAGCCACGCACAAGCCCATTTTCAAGCTGTATCCCCAGTTGTTCACTATCTCCAGCACGCTGCTGACGCGGGCACTGGCCAGGTGGTCGGCCTCGCCGGTTGCTGGAAACTCAGCCACGGCAGTGCCTTGACCCTGCTCGCCGGGCAGGCCGGCAAGTTGCGCATTGCGCATGGGCGGGTATGGATCACTTTTGACGATGCAGGCCAGGACAGCGTCGTCCGTGCGGGCGATCATTTCCTGGAAGCCGGCGAGAGCATAGCGCTGGCAGCTGGCCGCTCACTGGTGATGGAGTCGTTTGTGTCCGGCCAGGCCACGGCGGCTTATTTCACCTGGGAGCCAGTGCCGCAAACTTCCGGTGCCATGCAACTGCTCAGGGATCTGCTGGTTGCCGTTGGGCTTGTCGGCAGCGCTGCTGCGCGGCTGGTACGCGGTGTGGCAGGTGGCCTGATGGGTGGCGCCAGGGCCTGATGCCCTGACCACTTTGGTCCTGCCGCTCAGGCCAGCTTGCCTTTTTTCGCAGCTGGTTTCTTCGCTGGTTTTGCCACAGCCTTTTTCTTCACTGCAGGTGCCGCCCGCGTTTTCGGGACTGGCCTGGCCTTCAATGCAGACTGCAGTGACAGGCGTGCCCAGGGCAGCATCAGGTGCTGTGATTCCATGGCCTCTTCAGGCGCGCTGTAGTAATTCAGGCTGTGCATGGCCTGCCGGCCGTTGCGGTTCATGCTGTAACTGAATCGTTGGCATCCTGCAGCTTCAAACTGTGCCCGTGTGTCGGCATCGGCCTTGAGCCACAGCACCTCGCCGCCGCCAAGGTCTGCCACCAGCGCAAAGGTCAGGCCGTCTGTACTGATGCCGAAGCCGCCAAACATCCGCCTGGCGCGACAGGGTCCAACAACCGACAGCAGCTCGCAGCAATAATCTGCAAATTCGTTTTTTGAAGTTGCCATGGCGCCATGATGCACCACTGGCTGTGGCGCAATTTTCTCAGGCGTCCAGGTCCAGCGATGCCACCATCGCCATGAAGGCATGGATGGCTTGGTCGCCGTCAAACTGTTCCAGCGGAGCCAAAGCGTCGGCATCGTCAAACATGGTGTAGCCCAGGCTGAAACGCCTGAACCGGCGCTCTGCCAGTGGCGCGTGGTGCAGGATCTCCACGCTGGTATGCCGGGTGTCGTGCCGGATGCGCTCCAGCAGCGCCATCACGGGCTTTCGTGGGCCTTCCAGCTGCTGGCAAAAACGCATGCCGTCAAATATCAGCAGCCCGGTAATGCCTTGTGATTCATTGAATACCCTGGCCCGGGCAGCGATGTCGGCGACGATGCTGATGGGCGCTTCGGGTGAGATGGTGCTGATGTAGAGAACCTCATACAGCGGTGTTGTTGTGTTTGCCGTTGTGCTGGTTGTTTTTATTGTCATTGCGCTGGAATATAGCTATTCGCTATTGACCGGGCAATGTCAAAAGACATAGTGATTTAAGCCTAAGATTTGCCCATTCCATCGTATAAAAGGCGAAGATGGACAGCGAAAAAAAGTATTCCAGCGACTGTTCTGGCAAAGCCCGATAACTCCCAGTACCCGAGAACTATAAAAATGTCGGACCCTAACTTCCTGGCGTGCCCCCCCCGTTGCAATGACTGCGGTCTGCGCAAGCTCGATGCATTCACACCTGTATCTGCCGCACAACTTCAATACATAGAAGCGTTTCGCATAGGCACTTCGCAGGTGGATGCCGGGGGCACGGTGATTTATGAACGTAGCCCCAATGGGAAGCTGTTCACCGTGTATTCGGGCTGGGCTTTTCGTTACAAGACGCTGAGCGACGGTCGCCGGCAAATCCTCAATTTCCTGCTGCCCGGCGACTTTGTGGGCCTGCAACAGGAGTTTGCCGACGGCGCGATGCACGGCGTCGAGGCGATCACGGATCTGGCGCTGTGTGTTTTTCCGCGTGATGGCTTGCTGGAGCTTTACCGCGAATACCCGTCGCTGGGCTTTGACGTGACCTGGCTGGCGGCGCGGGAAGAAGGCATGGTGGACGATGCGCTGCTGTCAGCTGGACGGCGCACTGCCGCCGAACGCGTGGCGATGCTGTTGATGCACCTCTACCGGCGCGTGCAGCGGCTGGGGCAGGAGCGTGAGGATGGCGAGGGCAAGGCCTCGATCAGCTTTCCCATCAACCAGCAGCACATCGCCGATGCGCTTGGCCTGTCACTGGTGCACACCAACAAGACGCTGAGGCGCCTGCAGCTGATGGGGTTGCATGAGATTACCGGCGGGCGGCTGCGCCTGCTCAATACCCGTGCGCTGGAGCGTATTGCCGATTATTACGACAGGCCGATGCGCAAGGTGCCTCTCATTTAAGGCGCAATCTGGGGGACTTTGTGTCGTAGGCAGGGGACTACATGGCCGTGTCAAACCTGCTGACGTGTGCCTCGCCGCCCTCCTTTTAAGCTATCCATCCGATCCAGATCAATCAATATTTCGGCAACCTCGCCCCAGTGGCAGGTTCAGGCGGAAGGAGACAAAAAAATGCTCGACACGATGAAAGCACGCCCGCGCATGCAACAACAACCCCGGCGCGTGATGGACAGGCAGCAACAGCAAAGCAGCGGTTCCGGTGAGTTCCAGCCGCGCGCTTTTAGCTCTTCGCAGGCTGATGGTCAGGCGCGCCTGAACCAGGCCGGGGAACAGTTTTACGAGCGGGGTGAGCGCTCTCGCAGCCAGTCTGGCACGGAGCAGGCGTAAACATCGGGTCGTGGGCAGAGCACACTTATCGTGCTCAATTCCGGGCCATCAGCGTCCGGAAATCTTCTTCATATCTGGCCAGCGTTTTGACAGCAGTGCTGCGCTGTTCCGCGCTGGTGCTGGCGTGCAGTTCCGCAAATGTGCGGCAACCTTCCTGCGTGAATTTTTCAGAATAGTCGCGGTAGGCTGCATCCGGCGAATTGATGGTGCGCTCGACCACGGCGCGCACCATGGCCCGGGTTTTATCCGGTGACTGTGTGCCAGACGCCTTGGCCATCACCACTGTCTGCAGGTTTTGCAGGGCATCACGCTGGCGCCGCAGGCGCTCGGCATAGACCACACGTGCGTCAAAGCGTGACTGGTCTATCGACTGGCCTATCACTGCCAGCTGTTTTTCGTCCAGTTTGCCGTAGAGTTTTTCGGCGCGTTCGACGGCCTGCTTCATGCGCTTCTTGCGGCTGGCTTTCGGGGTGTCCATGTAGTTATCGCGGAACTCGGCATTGCCTTTGTCAAAGCGCTTCTGCATGGTCGCCAGCTGGTCCTTGTCCAGCGTTTCGGCCAGCGAAGCCATCGCTGGCTCGGCCCTTTCAGTGATGGTCACCAGCTTGCGGCGTGCGTCCGTGTAGACCGCACAGGCACGCGTGGCGCTGATGTCGGCTGGCGCCTCTGCCTTGAGTTTTTGCAGCACATCGATATAAGCAGGCAACTGGCTCTGGCGGTGCCAGGCCTGCAGTTTGACCAGCTCGTCCTTGACCTGTGTGCTCTGCGCGCTGTTGAAATCCAGGTAGTTGTCGAGGTAAAAATAGCCGAGGTCGGGCGCCTGGTTATAGGCCAGCTTGATGGTGCTGCAGCCAGCCGCAACCATGCCGGCTACTGCCAGCAGGCCGATAATCCGTGGCGCACGGCTAAAACCCGAAATATTCACAGGAACACGCATGTCACTCCCGATTGACGTTGTCATCATGGCTGCCGGTAAAGGCACCCGCATGAAAAGCAGTCTGCCCAAGGTTTTGCACCGGTTGGGTGGCAAGGCGCTGCTTCATCATGTCGTCCTCTGCGCTGCGAGCCTGTCAGCAAGAAAAGCAGTCGTCATCACCGGCCATGGTGCCACGGAAGTCGAAGCAGCCTGTGCGGGAATGTCCGCAGGCAGCGGTTTACCTCTCGATTTTGCGCGTCAGGAGCCGCAATTGGGCACCGGCCATGCGGTGCAGCAGGCCATACCGCTGCTGGCTGATGATGGTGTCACGCTGATACTGTCGGGCGATGTCCCATTGACCCAGGCCGTCACTTTGCAGGCGCTTGTTGCCGAGTGTGACGGCCAGCGCCTGGCCCTGCTGACGCTGGACATGGCTGACCCCACCGGCTACGGCCGCATCGTGCGCGCAGGCCCGCAGGCCTCCAGCCAGGTGCGCGCGATCGTCGAGCACAAGGATGCCAGCGACGAGCAGAAAAAAATCACCGAAATCTACAGCGGCATCATGGCCGTGCCGACGCGCCTGCTGCGCAGCTGGCTGGCAAGGCTGGACAACAAAAACGCGCAGAACGAGTATTACCTGACCGACATCGTGAAGTTTGCGGTGGCCGATGGCGTTGCCGTAGTGGCCTGTCGCATCACGGATGCGGCGCAGGTAGCCGGCGTCAACAGCCCGGTTCAGCTGGCGGAACTGGAGCGTGCCTACCAGCAGCGCCGCGCCAACGCGCTGATGGAGCAGGGCGTGCGCCTGGCTGACCCGGCGCGCTTCGATGCGCGTGGCGAACTGGCTTGCGGTGCGGATGTGTCCATCGACGTGAACTGTGTGTTTGAAGGCAGCGTCACGCTGGGCGACGGCGTTCGCATAGGCGCCAACTGCGTGATTGCCAACTGCACGATAGCGGCCGGTGCGGTGATCCACCCCTTCACCCACATCGATGGCGAGAAGGCCGGTGTCCAGGTTGGTGAGGGTGCGCTGATAGGCCCGTTCGCCCGCCTGCGCCCCGGCGCGCAACTGGGCGCAGAGGTGCACATCGGCAACTTCGTCGAGGTGAAAAACTCAACCCTGGCTAAAGGCGCCAAGGCCAACCACCTGGCTTACCTTGGCGATGCAACGGTCGGCGAGCGCGTCAACTACGGGGCTGGCAGCATCACCGCCAACTACGACGGTGCCAACAAGCACCGCACGGTGATTGAGGCCGATGTGCACATCGGCAGCAACTGCGTGCTGGTGGCGCCAGTCACGATAGGGCAGGGTGGCACGGTGGGTGGGGGCTCCACCATCACCAAAAGCACACCGCCCGGCGCGCTCAGCGTTGCGCGCGGCAAGCAGCTCAGCCTGCCCAACTGGAAGCGGCCCGAGAAGGTCAAATCCTGAGGATCGTCTTGCTACTAAATATGTAGCATGTCGCGCTAGTCCACATTGGGTTTCAAGCCTTTTTTATAGTCAAAAACGGCCTTTTTTGCTGCTTTTTTGATGTTTTTCGGGGTCGCGGGCGATTCAGTGTCATTGAAAATACAGTTTATTGATGTATACATCAATATTTGACTTAAATCGTGCTACTTTTGATGTATACATCAAAATATGAGTTTCTAGCGCACTTTAGACACCCAGCAAAACCCGCGGCTCAAACTTGGCTCGTTTGGTCGCAAAAAAAGCCTTCACATTGCGCACGTTCGCATCACCGGTAAACAGCCGCTGCGCGAGCGCCAGATATGCCGGCATGTCGGCCACATGGACCATCAACACAAAGTCCGGCCCGGGCGAGACGCGGTAGCACTGCTGCACAGCTTCGTCTGCGGCTATCCGTGATTCAAACGCATCCAGCATTTCCCCGCCCTGGCGGTCCAGCGTGATCTCGACAATCGCGGTCAGCCCGGCGCCTGTCAGATGGGTCAGTTTGTCGGCGCTTAGCACCGCTATGGACCGCTCCACCAGCCCCGCATCGCGCAGGCGCTTGACCCTGCGCAGGCAGGTTGGAGGCGAGATATGCAGCTGAACTGCCAGCGCCTGGTTGCTTTGTGAGGCGTCACGCTGCATGGCGTCCAGCAGCTTCAGGTCGGTCGCATCAAGATCTATTTGTTCCATTTCTATTCCATATTTGGCTATATATTGAAATTAAATTCAATTATTCATAACTTTTGAAATTAAATTCCAAAGATTCGAAAAAATCAATCACATTGGAAAACAATAAGTCCGTAGCATCAGCCCAGTTGTTCAAAACGCGGATTTTCAGGAGCTTTTTATGTGCGGCATTGTTGCAGCGGTTTCGACCCGGAATATCGTTCCCGTGCTGGTTCAGGGACTTCAGCGGCTGGAATACCGGGGCTATGACTCCTGCGGTGTGGCGGTGTATGCCGATGGCCTGAAGCGCGCCCGCAGCACTTCTCGCGTGGCCGAGCTGCAAAGCCAGGTCGATGCCGAAAAAATCTCGGGAGGCACCGGCATTGCACATACCCGCTGGGCCACGCATGGCGCACCCGCCGTGCACAACGCCCACCCGCACTTCAGCCACGGTACCGGCGACGCATCCGCGAAGCCCGGCAAGGTCGCGCTGGTGCACAACGGCATCATTGAAAACCACGAAGAGTTGCGCGCCGCCCTGCAGGCCAAAGGCTATGTTTTCGACAGCCAGACCGATACTGAAGTCATCGTGCACCTGATGGACAGCCTGTATGACGGCGATCTGTTCGAGGCGCTGAAGGCTGCCGTGGCGCAACTGAAGGGTGCTTATGCCATCGCCGCCTTCTGCAAGGACGAGCCGCACCGCGTCGTCGGCGCCCGTGCGGGTTCGCCGCTGATTCTTGGCGTTGGCACTGGTCACTCTGAGAACTTCCTGGCGAGTGATGCGATGGCGCTGGCCGGCGTGACCGACCAGATTGTTTACCTCGAAGAAGGCGACATGGTCGACCTGCAACTCGGCAAGTACTGGATCTTCACGCGCGACCACAAGGCCGCGCATCGCCAGGTCCGCACGGTGCAGGCGCACAGCGGCGCGGCAGAGCTCGGCCCTTACCGCCACTACATGCAGAAGGAAATCTTCGAGCAGCCGCGCGCCATTGCCGATACGCTGGAAGGCGTCGAAGGCATCGTGCCAGAGCTCTTTGGTGACCAGGCCTACCGCGTCTTCCAGGACATCGACTCGGTGCTGATCCTGGCCTGCGGCACCAGCTACTACAGCGGCTGCGCCGCCAAATACTGGCTCGAATCGATTGCCGGCATTCCGACGCAAGTTGAAGTTGCGAGCGAATATCGCTACCGCACCAGCGTGCCCAACCCGCGCACGCTGGTCGTCACCATCACGCAGAGCGGCGAGACGGCCGACACGCTGGCCGCACTTCGCCACGCGCAGTCTCTCGGCATGACGCAGACCCTGACCATTTGCAATGTGCTGACCTCGGCCATGGTGCGCGAATGCAAGCTCGCCTACATCACGCGTGCAGGTGTCGAGATCGGTGTCGCGTCGACCAAGGCCTTCACCACCCAGCTGGCCGGCCTCTTTTTGCTGACGCTGGTGCTCGCGCAAAGCAAAGGCAAGCTCAGCGACGAAGAAGAGGGCGAACACCTGAAGGCGATGCGGCACCTGCCCGCAGCGCTGGCCGCCGTGCTCGCGCTGGAGCCGCAGGTCATTGCCTGGGCTGAAGACTTCGCCAAGATGGAGAACGCACTCTTCCTCGGCCGCGGCCTGCATTACCCGATTGCCCTGGAAGGCGCACTCAAGCTCAAAGAGATCAGCTATATCCACGCCGAAGCCTACCCCGCAGGCGAACTCAAGCACGGCCCGCTCGCACTGGTCACCAGCGCCATGCCTGTGGTTGCGGTCGCGCCCAACGACAGCCTGCTCGAAAAACTGAAAAGCAACCTGCAGGAAGTTCGCGCCCGTGGCGGCGTGCTCTACGTGCTCGCCGACGCCGACAGCCGCCTTGAAAGCAGCGAGGGCATTCACGTCATCCGCATGCCCGAACACTACGGCGCCATGAGCCCGCTGCTGCACGTCGTGCCGCTGCAGTTGCTGGCGTATCACACCGCGCTGGCCAAAGGGACGGATGTTGACAAGCCGAGGAACCTGGCGAAATCCGTCACCGTCGAGTGACGGATTTCAGGTGCGACGCAGTCGCACCGCCGGTGTAGCCGCCAGGTCCCGGCTTGATGCAGCAGGGTTGATAGAGCACGCGGCGATGCATCATGGCGGTGTGGAGACAGTCTCGCACCTCTCTGCGCGTAGCAAAATTGACCTCTGTCAGAGGACTAAAGCGCAACCCAGCTGTTGTCCCCTGGGTTGATGGTCTTTAACGCGTTAAGCGCTCGCAGGGTCCGGCCCGGCCTTGCGGCGCATCAGCTGAAGCAGCAGGGCCAGTGCGTCATCAAGCGCGTGCGACTCACCTCCGGCAACAACTCCCCATTGCGGCAGATGGCCGTCCAGCCTCATGCGGGCAAGGCCGTAAACGCAGGCGCGCGAGAGCAATGCAAGGCGTCCGGTGTCGTGTGCCGGATCAATGCTTCCTTCCAGCTGTGCGGCGCGGATGGTCTCCTCGGTCTGTTCCCTGACTGACTGTATGCCGCGCTGCAGGCCGGGCGAGGCGTCGATGTCGATCTGGTCGCGCGCCGAGATGATCCTGAAATGGGCGGGGTGATCCTGCGCCCACCGGAGATAGCCCGCGCCAATGGCTTGCAGGCGGCGGTGAGCCGTCCGGTGACTTGTGCGGACCGAGCGCCGCACTTCGATACGCAGGTGTTCGGTGGCTTCTTCCGCGACGGCCGTCATCAGTGCGCGCCGGTTCGGGAAGTGGCGAAAGGGTGCGCCTGGGGAAACGCCCGCCAGGCGTGCCGCTTCGCGCACGCTCACACCTTCGGGGCCGAGCCGCAAGGCCAGTGCCAATGCGGCGTCCACCAGGGCCTGCCGCAGGTTGCCGTGGTGATAGGTCTCGCGCTCAGTAACCATGTAAGCACCTTGTGGGGAAAGTTGAAGAGAACCAAAAATCCTAATGTAATTGCTGCTCACATTTAAAACTACAGGATTACCAAATGAACATGACCGTTTCTCTCAACGCCCGCGCAGGCCCGCGTATCACGCGCATGGTCGCGGCCCTTTCAATGTTGCTTTTGGCATGGACGCTTGCCGTTGTACTGCTGTCTCCGGATCCCGTCCAGGGCATTCGCATGGTGATCCGGCTCACGGCGCGCACCTCGCTGGTTTTCTTTCTTGTCGCCTTCACCGCCTCGGCACTGCTCAAGCTTTGGCCGGCACCTCAAACGGCCTGGCTGTTGCGGCACCGGCGCGGCTTCGGCCTGGCCTTTGCGGTCTCGCACGCTGTGCACCTTGCTGCCATCGTGGCCTACGCCAAACTGGATGGCCCCGGGTTTGCGCAGCAGAGCAGCCTTGCCAACATGCTGACAGGCGGTCTTGCCTACGTGTTTATCGCGCTCCTGGCTGCTACTTCATGGGATGGTGCGGTGCGATGGATGGGTGCGCGGCGATGGCAGCTTTTGCACACCGTCGGGGTGTATTACATCTGGGTGAGCTTCATGGTCACCTTCGGTAAACGGATTCCGGTCTCTGCCGGCTACATGCTGCCAATCCTGGTACTTGTCGCTGCATTGATCGTGCGAGGGCTTGCACGCTACGGCAGAAAAGTCTGATGCGGACATCGTGAACTGACGGCTTGCCGTCACCACCCCTGATCGCCAAAAAAAGGCGATGCTTTTCGGTGCATCGCCTTTTTGACCGTGGTTGCCGTTGCCGGCGTCTTATTTTTTCTTGCCGCCGATACCCGTGACCGCCGTACGTTTGGCCAGTTCAATCTTCGCAATCGCGTTGCGGTGCACTTCGTCCGGGCCGTCCACGATGCGCACGGTGCGCTGGTGGGCGTAGGCTTCGGCCAGCCAGAAGTCCTGGCTGACGCCGCCGGCACCGTGTGCCTGGATGGCCCAGTCCACGACCTGGCAGGACATATTGGGAGCGACCACCTTGATCATCGCGATCTCTGCGCGCGCTTCCTTGTTGCCGACAGTGTCCATCCTGTGCGCGGCATTCAGCGTCAGCAGGCGGGCCTGGTCGATCATGCAGCGCGACTCGGCGATGCGTTCGTGCCAGATCGACTGTGTCGACAGCGCACTGCCGAAAGCGGTGCGTGACTGCAGGCGGTCCACCATCATCTCCAGCGCACGCTCAGCCGCACCTATCGAACGCATGCAGTGGTGAATGCGTCCGGGGCCGAGGCGGCCCTGTGCGATTTCAAAACCGCGACCTTCGCCGAGCAGGATGTTGCTGACCGGCACGCGTACGTTCTCAAGCAGTACTTCCATGTGGCCGTGCGGTGCATCGTCATAACCAAAAACCGTCAGAGGACGCAGCACCGTCACGCCTTTTGTATCGCGCGGCACCAGCACCATCGATTGCTGTGCATGGCGTGGCGCATCGACATCGGTCTTGCCCATCACGATAAAAATCCTGCAACGCGGGTTGCCGGCGCCGGACGAGAACCACTTGCGGCCGTTGATCACATACTCATCGCCTTCACGGACGATGGAACACTGGATGTTGGTGGCATCGGACGATGCAACTGCAGGCTCGGTCATCAGGAAGCCGGAACGGATCTCGCCGCGCAGCAGCGGCTCCAGCCATTCGTCCTTTTGCGCCTTGGTGGCATAGCGCTCCAGCGTTTCCATGTTGCCGGTATCGGGTGCGGAGCAATTGAAGACCTCGCCGGACCAGGACACGCGGCCCATGATCTCGCACAGCGGTGCGTAGTCGAGGTTGGAAATCCCCTCGATGTCGCCATGGGCGTGTGGCAAAAACATGTTCCACAAACCGGCCTTGCGGGCTATCGGTTTCAGTTCTTCTATCAGCGGCACCTGCTGCCACGGGTTGCCCGCCTTGCGAAAGACGCCCAGCTCGTGGTGAAAACGCGCCTCGTTCGGGTAGATGTGCTGGTCAAAAAAAGCGCCCAAGCGCTTGAGCAAATCGGTGGTCTTGGCGGATTGTTCCGAAATCATGTGTCGTCCTTGGCTGCTGTTGATTGCTGGCGCGGGCTGCTGGCCAGCCTGCTGTAGATGGTTTTTCTGGTCAAGGTAGCCATTCAAACATTGACAGGGCAACGGGGCAGTCACACGTGTGACCGGGCGTTTCACGGGATGGTGATGCTGGTGGGGCAAGCTGCGCTAATGGTGAAACCCTGCAAGGGATTCGCGGCAGAAAAATATTCAGATACCCAGGCCCTATACCGCAAAGATACTGGACGGCTGCCAGCGTGCCGGACCAAACTGCCGGCCAGCCAGGCAAGCCTAAGAGGTCGAGCGGATAAACGCCGCGATGGACTGTGCCACTTCTTCGCCCTTGTCTTCCTGCAGGAAATGCCCTGCGCCGCGTGTGATCGCATGTGGCTGGCCTTGCGCACCCGGCACCAGTTTTTGCCAGGCCTTGTAGCCGCCGCGCGTGACCGGGTCGCGGTTGCTGAACAGCGTCAAAAAGGGCTTGTCCCAGTGTTTGAAGACTTCCCAGGCACGCTCATTGTTTTGCCGCTCCGGGTCATCCGGTGTGGTCGGCACAAAGCCGGGAAAGACCCGCGCGCCGGTCTTGTAGGCGCGTGACGGAAAGGGCGCGTCGTACGCAGCCACTTCACCAGCCGTCAGGCCGCCGGTGCAGCCGGTCCTGACAATGCGGCCTATCGGAAACCAGGGGCTGAACCGTGAAAAGGCACGCCAGATCCTGAACGCAGGCGGCACCTCTTCCATGCCGGTCGGCAGGCCGCCATTGGCCAGCACAATGCGTGCAAAACGCTCCGGTGCTTCAGCCGCCATGCGCAGCCCGATCAGTGAGCCCCAGTCCTGGCAGAACAACGTGATGTTCTTCAGGTCGTTGGCCTGCAGCCACGCATTCATCCACTGCACATGGTTAAGGTAAGAGTAGTCACCGCGTGCAACCGGTTTGTCGGAACGGCCGAAACCCACCAGGTCTGGCGCCAGCACACGATAGCCGGCTGCCACCAGCACCGGGATCATCTTGCGGTACAGGAATGACCAGGTCGGCTCGCCGTGCATCAGCAGCACCGCAGGCGCGTCATGGGGGCCCTCGTCGATGTGTGCAATCCGCAGCCCGCCAAGCTCGGTGTAGTGCGGCGTCCACGCAAAGTCAGGCAGTCCTGCAAAACGTGATTCGGGCGTGCGCAGTATGGCGCCTTTGATACGGGGAAGTGGTGGAGCCAGCATATTCGGTCCCGGCTTAAAAGCGGCGGCTGTAGTTGATGGCGCTTGAGCCCGCAGGCAGGCTGACAAAGTCGCCATCAATGCCGACGCGTATCGGGCCGCTGTAAATCGATGCGGCATTGCCGAGGAAGGCTTTTTCCATGCCGGGCACCGGCAAAGGCGGCGCGATGTGGTTGAGCAGCAGGTAGCCGGCTTTGGCATTGCGTGCTGTCTCGGCAGCTTCTTCCGGTGAGGCGTGGTAGTTGATGATGTCGTCGAATATCTTGCCGAGCTTGGGCCGGTTGGCTTTGATGGCGGCATCTTTCAGGATGCCGAGCAGCGGTGCCGACAGCGCCTCATGCACCAGCACATCCACGCCGGCCGCTTCACGCTGCACGGCTGCCGATTTTTTGGTGTCACCGCTGATGACAATGCTGCGACCCTTGTAAATAAAACGATAGCCAATGGCAGGATGCACAGGGCCGTGGTCCACCGTGAATGCCGTGATCTCAAGATACTGGTCTTTCAGCAGCACGACGCGGCCATCAGGCCCGGGCGTGAAGGTCATGGCCTTGCCGCCAAAACCGCCGGGTGGCATGGTCTCTTCGCCATGATGGGTGACGCGGTAGTGCTGATCCTGGCTGTAAGCCTGCATGAAGCCGCCAATCACCTGCTCCACGCCATCGGGCCCATACACGTTCACCGGTCTGGCGTTGGCCATCGATACCCAGCGCTGCAGCATCAACTCGCCCAGCCCGTCTATGTGGTCGGAGTGGAAATGGGTCAGGAAAACCGCGCCTATGCGCCCGTGGTTAAAACCCATGCGGCCTATATTGCGCACGCTGCCACTGCCGGCATCGACGATGAACAGCTGTTTGCCGGCCACCACCACATTGCAGGGGCCGGCGCGTTTGTCGTCAGGAAACGGCGACCCTGCGCCGCACAAGCCTACATGCAAGCCATCGGGCAGGTCGTCCAGCGCATCGCTTGCCAGCCGCTTGGCTGCCACCATCCCGGCGATCTCCATGCTCAGTGGCGCCCTGAAGACCCAGGCGCCTGCAGCAGCCAGCACTAACAAGGCCAGCGCTGAAAGAAAGACTTTTTTCATCTCATGCGCCTTTTGAAAAAACCATGGTCCCGTCATCGACCTTGCCGTAACGCAGGGTCATCAGGTCCAGCGGGTAGTTCTGGTCCAGCCGCCAGGGTTTCTTGTTGCCCTGGGCCGGAAATTTTTCAATCGAGCGCTGGATGTAGCCGGAGGTGAAATCAATCCAGCTTTCTTCCTTGACCTCGGGGTCTGCGAGTACAGGTGTGCATTGCCGGTAACCACGGCTGTCCATGAAGTTCAGCAGGCGGCAGGTGTAGTCGCCGGTCAGGTCGGCCTTCAGCGTCCACGAGGCATTGGTGTAGCCGACGACATAAGCCAGGTTGGGCACGCCATCGAGCATCATGCCCTTGTAGCTCATGGTCTTGTTCATCACCAGCGCCTTGCCGTCAACCGTGATGGCTATGCCTCCCAGCGCCAGCAGGTCCAGGCCGGTGGCTGTCACGACGACGTCGGCTTCCAGTTCCAGGCCGGAGCGAAGGCGTATGCCTTTTTCAGTGAAGGCTTCTATATGGTCGGTGACCACCGATGCGCGGCCCTTGCGGATGGCACGGAACAGGTCAGAGTTGGGGACCAGGCACAGGCGCTGGTCCCAGGGTTTGTAGCTGGGTGTGAAGTGTTTGTCCACATCACAGTTTGGCCCGACCGACCGGCGCACCGCATCGATGATCAGTTTGCGTACGCGCTCGGGCCGGCTTTTGGAGAGCTTGTAGAACAGCGATCCCATCAGTACGTTTTTCCAGCGGGTAATGCCGTAGGCCAGCTTGCCCGGAAGATATCGGTTCAGCCAGTTGGCGAAGCGGTCTTCAGCAGGCCGCGACAACACATAGGTCGGCGAGCGCTGCAGCATCGTCACATGTGCCGCGCTGTCGGCCATGGACGGCACCAGCGTGACCGCTGTTGCGCCGCTGCCTATCACCACCACCCGTTTGCCCGCATAGTCGATGTCGGCTGTCCATTTTTGCGGATGAACAATTCGGCCTGCGAAGCGTTCTGTGCCCGGGAAGTCCGGCGTATAGCCCTGCTCGTAGTTGTAGTAGCCGCTGCAGATGTAGAGAAAGCTGCAGCTCAGTTGCAGCGCTTGCGTGGCGGGGCCCCTGTCGATCTCCAGCGTCCAGCGCGCATCTGCGGTAGACCACGAAGCCCGTTTGACCCGGTGCGCATAACGGATGCGGCGTTCAATGTCGTGCTCACGTGCGGTGTCGTTGATGTACTGCAGGATGGTCGCGCCGTCGGCGATGGATTTTTTCTCGATCCATGGCCTGAACCCGTAACCCAGCGTGTACATGTCTGAGTCCGAGCGTATGCCGGGGTAGCGGAACAGGTCCCAGGTTCCACCCATGGCCTCGCGTCCTTCCAGGATGGCGAAGCTGCGGCCGGGGCAACTGGTCTGCAACTGCACTGCAGCGCCTATGCCGGACAGGCCTGCGCCGACTATCAGGGTGTCCAGGTGTTCAATGGGCATGGAATTGTTTCAACAGTTTCAAAGTGGCCGCGTGCGGCGGCGCCTGCACACAAACACGACGGCGAGCGTCAGCAGGACGAGGCCGGCCACGATGGGCACTGCGGCCCGCTTGAAGCGCGGGACGTAGACATTGACCAGCGCATTGATCTGCACCTGGCGTATCGGGTCGTAGCCATCGGGCATGGGCAGTACACCGTTGGCTTTTGCCCAGGCGGCGTAGTCGGCCTGCATGGTTTTGAAGACATCCGGCATCTGTGTCTGCAGGTCCCTGGTTTCGCCCGGGTCATTGCTGATGTCATACAGGTGCCACCGGCCGTCACCAACCGGCGCTATGTTGCGGATCAGCTTCAGGTCACCCTTGAAGACCGCTTCATTGCCCGACAGCTCGTAGCCGATGACCTTGTCGGGTGCATGCACGCGCGCAGCTTGTCCGGTCAGCACCGGCATCAGGCTGCTGCCTGTCAGCGGCTCCACGGGTTTGCCGCGGTAGCTGGTGCCCGGGTGCGGCAGTTGTGCCAGCTCCAGCAACGTGGGCACGATGTCATTGACATGCGCCAGGCTGCCGTTGATGCGGTTCTGCTGCATGCCGTTGGCGCCGGCGATGATGAGCGGCACGCGTATGCCCCCTTCGCCCGAGTAAAACTTGTAGGTGCTCAGCGGCGATGCGACTGCGCTGCCCCAGCTTGGCCCGATGATGCTGTAGGCGCCCTTGGCCCCCAGCTGGTCTATACCCTTGTTGTATTTCCAGTCCAGCCAAAGGCGGCCGGCCAGCACGGCATACGGGTCCGACGCTTCGGAGCCGTTGTCCGACATGAACAGGAACACGGTGTTGTCGTATTCACCGGTCTGCTTCAGGTGCGCCACCAGCCTGCCGACATGAAAGTCCATCGCGTCCGCCATCGCGGCATAGACTTCCATCCGCCTGGCCTGGTATTTTTTGTCCTGCTCGCTGAGGGCATCCCAGTCGGCGGTCGTGCTCATCGTGACCATGGGCGTGTCTTTGGGAATCAACCCGAGCGCAATCGCGCGGTCGCGCCGTTCCTCGCGCAGGGCTGTCCAGCCCTTGTCGTATCGGCCCTTGTATTTGGCGATGAACCCAGCCGGCGCCTGCACCGGGATGTGGTTGGCCTGGAAGGCGACATAGGCGAAGAAGGGCTTTTTGTCCTTTGCGCCGGCGTCTATGTACTCAATGGCCTTGTCGACGAAAAATTTCGACGAGTAGTAGTCGGCCGGCATCACCGCTTCCTTGCCGTCTTCAAACCAGTTGACCTTCTCGGCCAGGTCCAGGTAGCGTTTGCCGGTTTCCCAATTGTCCGATCCGCTGTCGGCCTGGATGATGGAACGGTCGAAACCGCGCGCCGGCGGCAGGTTGTGCGGCTCCTTGCCGACATGCCATTTGCCGGCCACATAGGTGCGATAACCACCGTCCCGCAGCAGGCTGGCGACAGTCACCACATTGGTATCCAGCACGCTGAGGTAACCGGGCTTGCCGACATGCGACTGCGGAATGGTTTCGCGCATGTTGCCGACGCCGTTGCGGTGGTTGTCCACGCCGGTCAGCAGCATCGCACGTGTCGGTGAGCAGGATGCGCTGACGTGAAAGTTGGAAAAGCGCATGCCGCGCCGCGCCAGGTCGTCGATATTCGGCGTCGCAATTTCCCCGCCGAAAGACCCCACATCACTGAAGCCCCAGTCGTCGGCCAGCAGCAGCACGATATTCGGTTTGCCTTTTGCGGCTGATCCTGCTGCCGGTTTGGCAAGTGGTGTGGCGGCGGGTGTGGCCGCCATCACCGCGCCAGCCAGCAGCAGCATGCCGGGCAGCCAGGTTTTTCTCAAGAGACTGTGCATGGCATCAGTTCCTGCTCGACCCGTTTGCCAAAGCCTCTTCGCGTTTGTGCGCATCGGCCAGAGGCTTCCAGTGCAGCAGGCCGAATAGCAGGGCCAGCAACATGCTCACGGCCAGCGGCCCCTTGTAGCGCCTGACGTGTTTGAACATCACCAGCATCTCGACCACATGAAGGGCCAGTATCACCAGCGCAATGTTTTGCAGGCGGCCTGCTGCAGCGGCTGGTACCAGGCCAGCATAGGCGGCCAGCGCAGCAATATAAAGGGCGACCAGCGCGGCCTTGATTGCAAAAAACATTCGTTGTCTCCTGTTGCCTGTTTATTTATTGTTGGTCTTGAGTAGCTCGTCTTCTACAACCCACAGACGGTCCTGGCCCCAAACCGCAGTGTCGCCGACACGAAAAGATGGCACGCCCCACAAACCGAGGCCAAACATCTCCGCGCGGTTGGCTTCTGCCGTCTGGCGCCAGCTCTCGTCTTTCAGTGCGGCCTTGGCCGGCAACCAGTCCAGCCCGGCGCGTTCGGCGATGCGGCGCAAGCCGCGCTCGCTGCCGGCGTCCAGCCCTTCGGCCCAGACACCCTGCATGAAGGACAGCAGATAGGCTTCACCTTTGCCCGCGCGCTCTGCAAACGGGATCAGCGCCAGGCCGCGCTCTGCCGGTCGCCCCAGCGGGTCATTCACCCGGCCGAACGGTATCCGCCTGAGCAGCGCTTCACGCGCGGCGTCCAGGCTGATGTAGATGCGCTTGCTTCGTGGCACCGGCAGGCCGCGCATCGCCATCGGCAGCACATAACGTATGCGCACTGCGGCTCCCGTGCGGCGACCCAGTTCAAATACGCGGGCTGCTGCTATTGCCGAATAAGGGCTGCGCAGCGAGACAAAAAAGTCAATGGTTTGTGGGTGTGCCAGTTGCACGGGCTGCTGCAGGTCGGCAGGCGGCGGGAACAGGAAGTCCGGCGCGACCGGGAGTACGCCATTGCGTTGCGCGCCCAGCAGCTGAAGCCGGCGCTCCAGGTGATGCAGCCGGTCAATGCCCCAATACCATTCGCCGCTATAAAAGAAAGTGGCGCCGAGGTAGTGGCCCAGCTTTTGCCTCAGGGCAGCTGACTGCGCCAGGTGTGCCGCTGTGTCTGTCGCTTCGGCAAGGATCGCTGTGCCGCTGTGCAAGGAGAGAGGCCGCTGCCAGAGGTCTTGCGACACGCCCGACGCGATGGCCAGAAAACGCCCGTCCCTGGTGCCGGCGACCAGCAGCCGTGTCGCCTTCTGGACATCGGCCGCATTCGGCTGCCCGCCTGTATCGCTGAAGACCAGCCCGTGACGCTGCGCCAGCAGCTGTGCATCACGGCGGCTCCAGGCCACCAGCTTGTCGCGCTCGGGTGCAGCGCTATCAGGTGGTGGGCCCACGACGTGCGCGCTGACGGCCACGTCGTAGCGCGCCAGCAGCATGGGCAGGCTGGCGGCAGCCAGGGCGCTGTACGGGTCGTCGACCTGGTGGAAGTAGTGGATGTGGTGCGCCTCGCCTTGCGCCTGCCGTTTGCGTTCGGCGCGTATGCGCAGTTTTTCCAGCCGTTCCCGTGACAGGAAACGCTGGCTGATCGCGGGCATGAGCAGGCTTTTGAGCGACATGGTGTTTGGCGTTGGTGCTCAGTACACTGATGTATCGGCAACCGGAATATAACATCACAATACATATGTGTATGGTGATGCAAGGCTCGACGTGGAGCTAACTCCGGGGCATCGCGTTTAACTCCAATCACGGCTGAATAAGGCTTCTCATGGCGGCAGGTAAAAAAACAGCAAAACCGGCAGAGGCCTCACGGCTCTCACGTGACGACTGGCTGGACGCTGCTTTCAGCGCAGTGGTCGAAGGCGGTTTTGACAAGGCCCGTGTACTGATGCTTGCTGACGCCTTGGGCGTGACGCGCGGCAGTTTTTACTGGCACTTCACCGACCATGCTGAGCTGATTTCGGCGCTGCTCGCCCGCTGGCGTGAACGCGAACTCGCGCTCGATGAACAGTTGCGTGCCGACATGCAGTCCGATGACCCGCGCGCGGACCTTGAGCACCTGCTCAAAGCCGCGCTGGCCCATGCCGGGACCGACCTGGAGAACATGCGTTTTGAACTGGCCCTGCGTGGCCAGGGACGGCGCGATCCGGCTGTGGCGGAAATGCTGGCCGAGATAGACCAGGCGCGCATGGGCCTGTTCGAAGAGAAATTCCTGCGGCTGACGGGCGATGCCAAAAAGTCGGTGGAACTGGCCGTGCTGTTTTACCTGGCCATCGTCGGCAGCAACCAGGCCCTGAGCCGCCCCGGCAACCCGCCACAGCTGAGCGATTACCTGACCGGCCTGATATCCAGCTACCTGGTTCACCAGCAGGCGCCAGCGCCTGCAGTCAAGAAGCGGGCAACCCGAAAAAAGGGTTGATCCGGGAAATTGACACAGCAGCCAGCGCTCACTACAGTACACTAGTGTATTGAGGCAAAAACGGCCGCAACGGCAGTGCAGAAAACCGCGCTGGAACACGCGCAGCAGCAAGCAAAACAAACCAGAAAAACACACCGGACCATGGAAAAAATCTGGCTCAAAAGCTACTCCGTCGGTGTGCCTGCAGAGATAGATCTCGGTGCGTTGCGCTCGATTGGGCATTATTTTGAAGACGCCGTCGCCGCGCATGCGGAGCGCGACGCTTTTGTCAGTGGCTCTACCGGCGTTGCCATCACCTATGGCGAACTGGACAAACGCTCGCAACAGGTCGCTGCGTATTTCCAGTCCGTGCTGAAGCTGCCACGTGGCGCGCGCGTCGCACTGATGATGCCCAACCTGCTGCAATACCCGGTCTGCCTTTTCGGGTTGCTGCGCGCAGGTTATGTGGTGGTCAATGTGAACCCCATGTACACGGCCCGTGAACTGGAGCACCAGTTGAAGGACTCGGGCGCCGAAGCCATCGTCATCGTCGAGATGTTCGCGCACACGCTGCAAAAGGTGCTGGCCCATACACCGGTCAAACACGTGGTCGTCACCGGCCTGGCCGACATGATGCCGCCGCTCAAGCGCGCCATCGGCAATTTCCTCGTGCGCAAGGTCAAGAAGCTGGTGCCTGCCTGGAGCCTGCCGGGCAGCGTCAGCTACCTGGATATGCTCGCGCAGGGCGCTTCTGCCACCTTTACACCGGTAGACGTTGCGCCGCAGGACCTCGCCTTCCTGCAATACACGGGCGGCACCACCGGCGTCTCAAAGGGCGCGATGCTGACGCACCTGAACATCCTGGCCAACGCAAAACAGGGCCAGGTCTGGTGCGAGCCGCTGCTCGACAAAAACGAGGTGCTCATCAGCATCACCGCCATCCCGCTGTATCACATCTTTGCGCTCGGCTCCTGCCTTGGGTTTGTCGGGCTGGGCGGCACCAATGTGCTGGTGGCCGACCCACGCAACATCCCGGCCTTTGTCAAGGTGCTGGCGCGCTACCGCTTTGCCTCACTGCCCGCGGTGAACACCCTGTTCAACGGACTGGTCAATGACCCCGACTTTGCAAAAGTCGATTTCAGCAAGCTGCGCTTTGCGATAGGCGGCGGTGCAGCGGTGCAGCGGCCGGTTGCCGAGCGCTGGCAAAAAATCACCGGCAAACCGCTGGTCGAAGGTTATGGCCTGACAGAATGCTCGCCCACCGTTACCGTCAATCCGCTGGACATGACCGCCTTCAACGGCAGCATCGGTTTGCCTGTGCCGTCCACCGACGTGTCGATCAGGAATGCTGAAGGCGTTGAACTGCCACCCGGCGAGGCCGGCGAGTTGTGTGTGCGCGGCCCGCAAGTGATGCAGGGCTACTGGCAGCGCCCGCTAGAGACGGCGGCCGTGATGACTGCTGATGGCTTTCTGCGCACCGGCGACGTGGCCGTGATGGATGAGCGTGGTTTCCTCAAACTGGTCGACAGGCTCAAGGACCTGATACTGGTGTCGGGCTTCAACGTCTACCCGAACGAGATTGAAGAAGTGGCCATGATGCATCCCGGTGTGCTCGAGGCAGCGGCTGTCGGCAAACCGCATAAAAATTCGGGTGAGTCGGTCAAGCTGTATGTCGCCCGCAGGGATGCAGGCCTGACCGAAGAAGCCCTGCTGCAGCACTGCCGTGACAACCTGACGGCCTACAAGATGCCGCGCGAGATCGAATTCCTGCCCGAACTGCCCAAAAGCAATGTCGGCAAAATCCTGCGCCGCGAGTTGCGCGACCGGGCCTGAGCTGCATCACCATGACTGAGCTGGTTGTACGCCGCCTGCTGGTAGACCTTGAATCACCGATTGCCGGCCGATGGAATGGTGGCGATGCCTTCAGTTCTGCTTTCTTCAATGCGCTGTCGATGAGCTTTCCGGTTGGCGAGCAGTACTTCATTGATTCGGTACGCGCCGGCATGCAGCTGCTGCCCGAGGCCGAGCAGGCCAGGTACGCTGCCGAGGTACAGGGTTTTATCGGCCAGGAGGCCACGCACCGGCGCGTGCATTTCCTGTTCAACGGCCATCTCGAAAAGCTGGGCTACAGCAATGAGATCGAACGCCGTTCCTGGAAGCGCCTGAAAGCCAACGCACACCTCGACGCACGCACACACGTAGGCGCCACTGCCGCAACCGAACACTTCACCGCGATATTTGCCGACTGGATGCTGCGCCATCCCGAGGTGCTGGAAGGCGCCGAGCCACGGCTGCAGGCGCTGTGGCTCTGGCACAGCGCCGAAGAGTCCGAGCACTGCAGCACCGCCTTTGATATCTACCAGGCCATCAGCGGCCACCACGGCTGGCGCATACGCATCTTCCGCTACATCACCTTTGTTTTTCTGACTGACGTGCTGCGCCAGACTGTTCGCAACCTCTGGCATGACGGCAGCCTGTTCAGGTGGGCGACGTGGCGCAGTGGCGCCCACCTGCTGTTTGCCAAAGACGGCATCGTCCGCGGCAACTACCGTTTGTGGCGCGACTATTTTTCGCCCGGCTTTCACCCCAGGCAGCATGACACCGCGCTGTCGCGCCAATGGCTGCGCGACAACAGCGCGCGGTTCTTCGTGTCCGGCAATGCGCCCGCACAGGCTGCCTGAGCCTTCATCTTCACCGCACCTTTATTTGAATGGACCGCCCATGCTGACCGCCCTGATCATTGCTGTAGTGTTCGTGCTCTTCCTCTGGCTGGGCCTGCCCGCAACGCTGAAGGCATTAGGCCTGCACCCGGACTACCACGGCGCCGCGTACACATTGCCCGGTGGCAGGGCGCTGGTCGTGACGACCAGCCATTCGACGCTGGGTGCGACTGGCAAGGCTACCGGCGTATTCGGCTCCGAGATGACTGCGCCCTACTATGAATTTCTCGATGCAGGCATGTCGGTTGACGTCGCCAGCATCAAGGGCGGGCAGATACCGATAGAGCCGGACTCGTTCCGCTGGTTTCTGGCCGCACCGTCAGACAGGCGCTACCTGAAGGACGCCGTCTTCCAGGCCAAGGTGAAAAATTCCATCCGTATCGACGCACTGGATTTCGCGCAGTACGACGTGATCTTTCTCGCAGGGGGCTGGGGCGCAGCCTATGACCTGGGCAAGTCTGAAGTGCTGGGCGAGCAGGTCACGCGCGCCTGGGCTGCCGGCAAGGTGATTGGTGGCGTCTGCCACGGCCCGCTTGGCCTGCTGCTGGCGAAAGACACCAACGGCGAGCCGCTGGTCAAGGGCAAACACCTGACGGCCGTCACCGACAGGCAGGTCAGGCAACTGGGCATCAACATCACGCCGCAACACCCCGAGCGCGAGCTGCGTGCGGCAGGCGCCCTGTTTGCATGCAACAGTGCAGCGCTTGAGCCATTTGCCAACCTCACCGTGGTCGATGGCCGGCTTGTCACTGGCCAGAACCAGAACGCTGGCGTTGAGACCGCCCGCAAAATGGTGATGGCGGCCGGGGGCCAGCAAGCGGCTGCTGGCACACTGGCTGTCTCATGAAACTGCGCAACAGGCTGCTGACCGTTTTTTTAGTGCTCGCCGCGCTCGGCGCGCTGGCCTATGCCAACCGCCTGCTGCTGTTGCAGTATTCGCTGGGTTGGTACACCGACATCCTGTACCCACGCGACGCCAACCGTGAAGTGCCTTGGGTAGCCGGCCCCGCTACCGCCGCACAGCCACTGGCACAGCGCCCGCCCAACATCATCGTGATCCTCGCTGATGACATGGGGTTTAACGACGTCAGCACCTACGGCGGCGGTTACGGCAAGGAGGGCGTGCCCACGCCCAACATCGACTCAATTGCCCGCGATGGTGTGCGCTTCGACAACGGTTATTCAGGCGCCGCGATCTGCACCGTCTCGCGTGCGGCGCTGATGACCGGACGCTACCCCTGGCGGTTCGGCGTTGAATTTACCCCCACACCGGGTGCCATGGCGCGCGTGGCTGGCCCGATGTATTCCGACTCCGGCAGCCTGCACCCGGTCATCATCGACCAGCAGAAAGCCGCAGAGGCCAAACCCTTTAACGACCTGGGCATGCCGCCTTCAGAACAGACGGTGGCCGAGTTGCTCAAGGCCCGGGGCTATCACAACATCCACATCGGCAAATGGCACCTTGGCAGTACGGCCGAGATGCGGCCCAACAACCAGGGCTTTGACGAAAGCCTGTTCATGGAGAGCGGGCTGTACCTGCCCGAGAAGGACGCCCGCGTCGTCAATGCCAAACAGGACTTCGACCCGGTCGACAAATTCCTCTGGCCCAACATGCGCTTTGGTGTCAGCTACAACAACGGGAAATGGTTTGAGCCGGACAAATACCTGACCGACTACTTCACCGACCAGGCCGTCACGGCGATCAAGCGCAATAAAAACCAGCCTTTCTTTTTGTACCTGGCGCACTGGGGTGTGCACACGCCGCTGCAGGCCAGCAAGACCGACTACGACTCGCTGCCCAACATCCCCGACCACAGGCGGCGCGTTTATGCGGCCATGGTCAAGTCGGTAGACCGCAGCGTCGGCCGCGTGCTGCAAACACTGCGCGACGAAGGGCTGGACGACAACACCATCGTCATCTTCACCAGCGACAACGGCGCCCCCGGTTATATCGGCATTCCCGAGGTCAACAAACCATACCGCGGCTGGAAGATCACCCAGTTCGAAGGCGGCCTGCGTGTGCCCTACATGGCGCGCTGGCCGGGCCGCATTCCGGCGGGCCTGCAGTACAAGCAGCCGGTGTCCAACATCGACATACTGCCCACCGTGGTGGCAGCAGCAGGCGGAAGTTTGCCCACCGACCGCGTGACCGATGGCGTCAACCTGATGCCTTTTATTGGCAAGGGCGGGGCGCAGCAACCGGGGCGCACATTGTTCTGGCGCGACGGGCCTTACCGCAGCGCGCAGCAGGCCGGCTGGAAGCTGATCGTGTCGGAGAAACCCAAAAAAGACTGGCTCTTCAACCTCAACGAAGACCCGACCGAAAAGAACAACCTCGCCACCAGCCAGCCGCAAAAACTGGCTGAACTGAAAGCCGTGCTGCAGTCACACAACGCCAACATGCCGCCGCCGCTGTGGCCATCTTTCATCGAGTTGCCCGTGGCCATCGACAAAACACTGGACCAGAAGCTGACGCCCGACGACGAGTACACCTACTGGTACAACTAGGGCCTGTTAACACTATTTTCAGGAGATGCGTTGTGAGTCAAAAAGGCTGTGAGCAAGGCGCAAAACGCTGCCGGGGTGAACCCCGGCAAGGCTTTGCAACGCCGCGCACGGCCTTTTTGATCACAACCCGCAGGGAGCGGGGTAAAAACAGCGCCACTCTGCGTTGCACTCCTAGGCAAGACTGGAGTCTTGCCGTCGTCGCGCGCCTTGATTGGCGCTGTTTTTACCGCGCTCGCACTCCTGAAAATAGTGTAAGCAGGCCCTAAGCCCATGACTGCCAACAGGACACTGCTGATTTCCGTCGCCATCGTGGTGGTGGCCGTTGCCGGTGGCGTCATGTTGACGAGGGCGCCCGCGCCGGAAGTGCCCGCCGCGCCAAGTGCAAAAACCCGTGCGCCTGAAGTCACCAGTTGCGCCTTGCCTGCACAGGCTGCAGACACAAAACATCCCGGCATGGTCTGGGTGCCTGGCGGTAATTTCGAGATGGGCGATACCGTTTACCCCGAAGAGACACCGCTCAAAAAAGCCAGCGTCAAGGGCTTCTGGATGGACCGCACCGAAGTCACCAACGCCGAGTTTGCCGCCTTCGTCAAAGCCACCAGCTACGTGACCGATGCCGAGCGCGGCCCTGACCCGAAGATCCAGGCCGCACTGCCGCCCGAGATGCGGCTGCCCGGCGCGGTCGTGTTTGTAGTGCCCGCCAACGTCAACAGCCAAGGCAGCGCCGTGCAGTGGTGGCGTTATGTGCCGGGTGCCAGCTGGCGCCACCCGGGTGGCCCCGCCACCAGCATCGAAGGGCGCGATTCATTCCCGGTAGTTGCCGTCACCTATGCCGATGCCAAGGCCTATGCAAAGTGGAAGGGCCGCGCGCTGCCAAGCGAGGCGCAGTGGGAGTGGGCCGCCAGGGCCGGCCAGCCACAGGCCAGCAAGGACCACGCACAACCCAAAGACGCCAACAGCTGGCAGGGCATCTTCCCCATGGTCAATTCAGCAGAAGACGGCTTCACCGGCCTCGCGCCCGTTGCTTGCTATGGTGCCAATGCCTATGGCCTGTTCGACATGATCGGCAATGTGTGGGAGATCACTTCCGACGCCTGGCGCCCCTTCCACGGCGACCCCGAAGGAACACCTGATGCGGCCCCCCGCATGCTGCCAGCCGCTGCCGGCCAGCGTGTCATCAAGGGCGGCTCTTACCTCTGCTCACCGGACTACTGCATGCGCTACCGCGCAGGGGCCCGGCAGCCGCAGGAGGATGATTTGGGGGCTGGGCATTTGGGGTTCAGGACGGTGCTTCTGTAAAACAGGCATCTTAGGCATCCCGCAAAAGCGCTACTCAGGCCGTGCTCACTATCTACGCTTGAGTCACATCATCACTTGCAATTCGAATCCTGAGAGAGTCGATTGATAGTGATACCCCGATAGATACCCTCTTCAACGCTCACCCTTCAATAACAAGAAGGCTTATAACGGGGAGATGTGGATGCCAACGATTTCAAAATGTCTACAGGAGGAGAGAGTATGTCCAACGAGCATGTTGATTCCGTCACGCAGGCGCTCGATAGGGAAAAAATCCGAGAGGTATTTTTTCCGTTCGGTAATGAGCGTTACAAGCAAGTAAGTGAGAGAGATTTATTGTTCGCTCATTACACGAGCGCCCCTGTGGCTGCCTCGATTATTTCCAATCAGGAAGTCTGGCTGCGCAATACGCGAACGATGAATGATTTTTCGGAAATTGAATATGGAATGGAGTGCCTGCGTCATGCTTGGAAGGACTCGGGGCAGAGGCTTTCTTTAGAGCTTCAGAAAAGAGATATTCCCATGGCGAATTCTGAGCAGCTTCTAGGAGAGATGGGACAAGCGGTTTAGGTTCAACACCTATGTCACCTGCCTTTCTTTGCATACGCCTCAAGATCAGCCCTTCGGGAGGCTATCTATGTGGCGTGCTTATGGCGGCTCCGATGGAGTTGCGCTCGTCTTAAATGCTGAGCCCTTCATGGGATTAACTGACAAGATAAGGGCGTTTTCATCGCCTGTAATGTATGCCAGCCACGAGCAAGTAAATCTGCATTTGCACAGAGTTTTTGATCTAATAGAGAATAATCGCGAGTGGGCGGATGCGATTCCAACTGCGCAGTTTGTGGAATGTTTATTCCTTGTCCTGCTCGTACTGGCTATTTGCACAAAACATCCCGGGTTTCACGAGGAGAGGGAATGGCGGGTAATGTATTTCGCGCTGCCTGAATTTGAAAAAGACGCTGTGATTCAAATCCCGTCAAAACTCGAAGTTGTACGGGGTGTACCTCAGCGAGTTTTCAAGATTCCGCTAAAGCCTTTTCCCGAGCATAACTACGATCTTCTGTCGATACCTAACATTCTGCACAGCTTGATCATTGGACCCACAGACCAGCCCTGGGTTATGTACGATGCATTTCGACAGATGCTGGATGAGGCAGGAGTCCAAAACGCGGCGGACAAAATTCGTGTATCTGCGATACCTCTGCGCCGCACTTAGCAGCATGCGTGCGAGGGTTGCGCGTGACCCTATGTGCCCCATTGCTTCGATGAGTGGCGTGCGGCAATTGCGCTTCACCGCACCAACGTAGAAGCCCCAAACAAACTCATCACGAACTCCACCGCCAGCTCCGCCGTGCGGTTGCGCACATCGAGCGCCGGGTTGATCTCGACAACATCCAGTGATGCCAGCCGCCCGGTGTCGGCGATCATTTCCATGCAGAGTTGCATCTCGCGGTAGGTGGGGCCGCCGCGCACGCCGGTGCCTACGCCGGGCGCTTCCATCGGGTCCAGGCAGTCGAGGTCGAAGCTCACATGCAGATGGGTGTTCTCGTCCACGCCCTGCAGCGCTTCGGTCATGGTGTTGCGCATGCCGTGTTCGTCGATGTGGCGCATGTCGAAGACCTGCAGGCCGAGTTGCCGTATGGCCTGCTTCTCGTCGGCGTCCACGCTGCGTATGCCGATGAAGGCGATGTCGGCGGGTGCGAGTGCTGCCGGCTCACCACTCCAGCCTGTCAGCGCGGCGGGGCCGTGGCCGAGCAGGCAGGCGACTGGCATGCCGTGCAGGTTGCCGCTGGGGCTGATGGCTTCGGTGTTGACGTCGGTGTGTGCGTCGAGCCAGATCACGCGCAACTGTTTGCCGGTCTCGCGGCAATGGCGGGCAACGGCGCTGATCGAGCCTGTAGCCAGGCAATGGTCGCCGCCCATCAGCAGTGGTGTGTGGCCGGCATCAAGTGCGCTTGCGACGGCATTGAACACCGCGCGGTTCCAGGTGACGACTTCATCGAGGTGGCGTATGCCGGCGACAGGCGCAGCCCACGGGTTGGGCGGGCCTGCGAGGTTGCCGAGGTCGGTAACGCCCAGCTTGCCGGCGCGCAGCGCTTCGACCAAGCCCGCGACACGCAGCGCATCGGGCCCCATGCCGGCGCCGCGGGTACTGGCGCCCACATCGGTGGGTGCGCCTATGAGGGTGACAGGATTCATGGCCTGATTGTGGCTATGTGCCTGTGGGGGTCAAGGCTGGGAGTGAAATCAGTTGCTATCGTATTGCTAGCAGGTGGCGCTAGTCCATATTGGCTTGTGGCCATATTTGATCGTTAAAAAAGCCTAAAATGTTAATATATAAGTTAACTTTTAGTCTTGTAGGCGGGTAGTGCATCGCTAAAACCCCCAAAAGTTAACATATATATTAACTTTTTGGTCATTTTAAGGTGTCAAAAAGGCCTCTAGGCTAATCTGGACTAGCGCAGCATGCTATATATTTGGTAGCAACGGGTTTTGCCTCAAGTGTCTGGCTGAACGCCTGCTTGTCAGCGTGGCGCGCTACCTCTTGATTCTTTTGAAATGCATGACGGCAAAGCAGCTATCTCTTTTGCATCGGCCATGTCTGCAGGTGTTGTTCATTGCTCTTCGGGTTTGACCGTCTGCTGACTTTGTAGATGGGGCGCAGGTGAAATTGGCGCACTGCGGGCAGTGTCCGGTCAGGTTTTGTGGCGGGTGTTCTTTTCAGTTTTAAGCACGCCGCGGATGTTCATCGCGGCAAGGCCCAGTTGCAAAACAACCAGCGCAGGCGCACCTGAATAAACGCCCCACACCACCCACAGCACATTGCTGGCCATAAAGACCCAGAAGCCCCAGTTGCGCCTGCCCTTGCTGTCTGAAGCGACCAGCCAGGAAGCGGCAATCGTGACGGCCATCGCAGGCCACTGAAGCAGGTTGATGAGGTCCATGGTGAATGAAATGTTGTTGGTGAAGTGTTGACCACCCCACGGGAAATTTCCAGCCGCTGCGGCGAAAAAAGCCGTAGGACGGGGCACCGTACAGGGGCATGTGCAAGTCGGCGAAAATCCCTGCATGCATACCACCGCACTTGTTCTTTTTTCGGGCGGCCAGGACTCGACCACCTGCCTGGCGCAGGCCTTGTCGAAATACGAGCGCGTCGAGACGGTCGCCTTTGATTACGGCCAGCGGCACATCGTCGAGCTGGAGGCGCGGCTGAATGTGCTGCGCGAGATCAAGGCGCAGTTCCCGCAATGGGCGCACAAGCTGGGTGAAGACCACATGCTGGACCTGGCTGTGCTGGGCCAGGTCAGCGATACCTCGCTGACGCGCGACGTGGCTTTCAAGATGGAAAGCTCGGGCCTGCCCAACACCTTTGTGCCGGGCCGCAACCTGCTGTTTCTGACGCTCGCTGCGGCGCTGGCTTACCGGCGCGATTTGCAGGTGCTGGTCACCGGCGTTTGCGAGACCGATTTTTCAGGCTATCCCGATTGCCGCGACGACACCATGAAGGCTATGCAGCTGGCGCTGTCGCTGGGCATGGACAAACGCTTCCTGATTGACACGCCGCTGATGTGGATAGACAAGGCTGACACCTGGGCGCTGGCAGAAGCGCTGGGCGGCCAGGCGCTGGTCGATTTGATCGTGGAGCACACCCATACCTGCTACCTCGGTGACCGCAAACATCGCCACGCCTGGGGCTATGGCTGTGGGACTTGCCCGGCCTGCGAGCTCCGTATGCGGGGCTTTGAACGTTTTGCCCAACGCCCGGTTTGACACCTGACTAGCTGGCGTAGTCGCGTTCTACCTTCGCGATGCGGGTTTTGTAAGCGCTGTACCACTTGTCGCGCCCGTTTTGCTGGGCGGCCAGGTGTTCGGCATGGGCCTTCCAGTCGCGAATTGCTTCGAGGCTGGCCCAGTAGCTGACCGTGATGCCGACGCCCTCCCTTGCAGATTCGACGCCGAGATAACCGGGCTGTGTGCTGGCCAGTTCCACCATGCGCTGTGCCGCTGCCTCGTAGCTGGCGTGGTCGCCATCCGTCCTGATGGAGGTGAAGATCACGGCGTAGTAGGGCGGCTTCGGTGTGTCGGCAATCATGGCGGCGGCTTTGTTTGCTGGGCTGTGTGAGTGGTGCGTCAGTGGGCGCCGCGCGGCTGGCCTTCAACCACAAGGCGGGTGATGAGGGGCGGATCTTCGGGCAGGTGGAAAGCCAGCTTGCGTTCGCGCAGGCTGACGTCGGCAGTGGTGATGCGGTCAAAGCGGCGCAGGTGTTCCGTCCACGACTCATCGGTGATGCGTTCGAAGTAGTGACCCGGGTTGCCGATGTCGCGCAGCAGCTCCCATTGCAGCGCGCCCTGGCGCAAGCGGCTGCGGCGGCTCTCCTGCATCAGCGCGCGGAATTCCTCGCTGCGCGCCGGATCAATGACGTATTCAATCGTCACCACCACATGGCCTGTGCCTGGCGGCGCATGCTGCGGCACCTTGAACTCGCGCGACGGCGTGATGTCTTCTTCAATACTGAGGTCGCCTATGCGGCGCTGTGCGAGCAGCATGGTGAGCGTGCCGCTGATGGCTGCCACGGTCAGCCCTATGGCCACGGTGGTCATGGTGGCGATCTGGCCCCACAGCGCGGCACCGGCAGCGCTGGCACCCATGATGGCCATCTGGTAGATCGACATGCCGCGTGCGCGCACCCAGTCCGGCAAGGACAGTTGGGCCGACACGCTGAGCGAATTCGCGCAGGTTATCCAGGCCGCGCCATTCAAAATCATGGCGGGTACGGCGATGTAGATGTTGGGCGCAAAGGCGACGATGACGGTGACCACCGATTGCAAAATGGTCGAGCGCAGTACCAGCGTGTCGCGCGGCATCAGCTGGCGCAGGCGCGCCAGGTTGAGCGCGGCGACGATGGCGCCCAGCCCCATCGAGGCCAGCAGCAGGGTGAAGGTGCCGGCATCACCGCCATGCAGGTTGCGCGCAATCAGCGGCAGCAACGCCAGCAGCGCCGTCGAGTGCAAAAAGAACAGCGACACGCGCAGCAGCACGGCGCGCAGGCGGGCAGACTGCATCACGAACTGCACACCGACGCGCATCGCGCTGACCAGGCGCTCGCGGCCCAGCGGGCTGGGCACATGGTCGCGCCGCCAGCGCATGATGACCAGGCCGGATATCACCGACAGTATGGCGTTGAGTACAAACACGTATTCAGTGCCTGCGCTGGCAATGATGACGCCCGCGAGAAGCGGGCCGATGATGCGAGAGGCGTTCATCGCCACGCCATTGAGCGCCAGCGCAGCCGGCAGGTGAGCGCGTTTGACGAGCTCGGGCACGATGGCTGCAAAGACCGGCCAGCGCATCGCCAGGCCGACGCCGTTGGCAAAGGTCAGTGCCAGCAGCAGAGCGGGCGTCATCACGCCGGAGATCACGACGATGCACAGCAGTATCGCGACCACCGCGACCCAGAACTGCGTCATGATGAAGTAGCGCCTGCGGTCGAGGATGTCGGCCAGCGCGCCACTGGGCAGGCCGAGCATGAAGACTGGCAGCGTCGAGGCCGATTGCACCAGCGCGACCCAGATCGGCGAGGTGGTCATCGATGTCATCAGCCAGGCGGCTGCGACGTCGTTCATCCACATGCAGGTGTTGGCGGTCAGCCATGTCAGCCACAGCATGCGGAAGACGGGGACCTTGATCGGGTCCCAGGCGGACAGTTTGGTGGCTTCAACCGGCGCGGCGCCGGTAGCTGGCGGGAATTCCTCAGGCATTCATTGACTTTTCTGGATGGGCGGTTGAATGGGGTTCAGGGCGGTGAATGAACAAACTCAGGCTGCCAGGGCTCTTTCATGCAGGGCATAGCGTGCGGGCGAACCCTCCGGCTGGGGCACCAGCTCCCACTGGCGGTTATGGAAGGCTGCGACGCTGGGTCGGTGGGCAATCGACACCAGTCCGCCACTGACGGAGTGAACATGCGCCTGCAGTTTCTCATACAGGTTTTTTTCTGCTGCTTCGTCCAGCGCTGCAGTTGCTTCGTCGGCAAAGATCCAGCGAGGCTTTTTCAGCAGCACGCGCGCTATCGCCAGCCTTTGCTGCTCGCCGCCCGAAAGCTTCTGACCCCATGCATCGTTATCGTCAAGCCTGCTGGCGAGTTGGGGCAGCATGGCATCGGTCAGGGCCTGCCTGAGTGCGTCATCGGTGTATTGCGTGGCGGGTTGCGGATAGGCCAGTGCATCGCGCAGAGACCCGTCGGGAAAGTAGGAGCGCTGGGGGATAAACATGGTGTTGGGCGGCAGGTGACTCCGGCCTTTGGAGAACGGCCAGATGCCGGCAAAGGCCCGGAACAGGGTGGATTTGCCGCTGCCGGACGGGCCTTTGAACAGCACGCTGTCGCCTGTGCGCGCGGCAAGCGTCAGGTCGGCCAGCAAGGTTTCGCCAGATGGCAGGTTGATGCTCAGTCCGCTTGCAGACAGGCTGTCCGCGTCCAGTGGTGCAACAGGGCTGCCCGCCATGCCATCGTGTGCCGACTGCGCCTGGTGGTCTATGGTTGCCATGCTGTCTTCAAAACTGGTCAGGCGATCGGTGGTGGCGCGCCAGCTGGCCAGGCTGTCATAGTTGTCGACAAACCAGCTGAGTGATTCCTGCACCTTGCCGAAGGCCGAGGAGATCTGGATCAGCTGGCCGAGCTGGATAGCGCCGCTGAAGAAGCGCGGAGCAGCGACGATAAACGGAAAAATGACAGCGGCCTGGCCGAAAAAGCTCTGGAACCAGATCAATTTTTTGTTGGCACGGATCAGGTTGATGTAATTGGCCAGTACCGCACCAAAACGCCCGTCAAGCTGGCTGCGCTCCACGGTCTCGCCACCATCCAGTGCAATGGATTCGCTGTACTCGCGCACGCGAACCATGTGGTGCCGGAAGTTGGCTTCAAAGCGCTGCTGCATGAAATTCAGCCTGATGAGTGCGCGGCCGATGTAGTGCGTGAGCACGCTGCCGACAAGGCAGTAGGCGATGGCTGCCCAGACCATGAAGCCCGGGATGGTGTAGCTGGTGCCAGCCACGGTGAACCCGAAGGAGCCGGACAGGGCCCACAGGATGCCGACAAAGCTGATCAGTGTCACGACCGAGTTGAGCAGTCCCATGCTCAGGGAAATTGTGGATGCGGTGAAAGACTGCACGTCTTCCTGGATTCGCTGGTCCGGATTGTCCGGGCTGGCGTTGACGTCGGTTTTGGCGGAGTAGCGGGCCAGCTCCATCTTGTAGAAAGCATGGTTGGACAGCCACCGGCGCAGGTAGTCGCGTGTCATCCATGAACGCCAGCGTATCTGCAGCAACTGGGTCAGGTAAAACTTGTAGACCGCAATGATGATCGCCCCGAAGGCCAGATAAGTGAATCGGCCCATCTGCTGCCAGAACACCGCCTGGTCACGTTTTTCAAGCGCGTCGTAAAACACCCGGTACCAGTCGTTGAACTGCACGGCCATGTACACGGTGCCCAGGTTGAGAAGCACGATGGCGGCAAGCAGGCCGCGCGCCTTCCATTTGTCTTCTGACCTGAAGTAGGGTGCAGCGAGCGCCAGCACCCTTTCGGCAAAGTGTATGAATGAGCTGAATCTGGCTGGCAGGCCTTGCGGGCTTTTTGGCTGGTCCACGGTGGAATCCGTTCTTGTACTGTTTACGAAATGGGGTTTGAAACGCCGCTGGCGACATGACCAGCAGGCACGTGTTCGGCCGCTGCGTTGACATGGCCGGTCTGGTCATCGAAGAAAAAGTCGGGTTCGAACTCGCGCAGGAATTCGCCCTTGGCCAGACCGCCGAGGAACATCGCTTCATCGACTTCGATATTCCAGTCCATCAGCGTACGTATCGCTCGCTCATGCGCGGGTGCGCTGCGGGCGGTGACCAGCGCCGTGCGTATGCGCATGTGCGAGGTGCCTGCCTGCTGCAGCCTGTGCAATGCTTCGAGCAGAGGCTTGAAGGGGCCCGCCAGCAACGGCTGCGAGGCCTTGTCGCGCTCGTGCTGCTGGAAGGCGTTCAGGCCGGACGCCTGGAATACGCGTTCGGCCTCGTCTGAGAACAGCACGGCATCGCCGTCAAAGGCAATGCGCACTTCGTTGGGGTGGGCATCGCTGGCGCGTGCTGAATGCGGATAGACCTGCGCAGCCGGCACGCCGGCGGCCAGTGCATCTCGCACATCGCTCAGGTGCGCCGACAGGAAAAGGTTGGCGTGCAGCGGTTTCAGGTAGCGCCACGGCGCTTCGCCACGGTTGAAAGTGCCGCGCTGTATGTTCAGTCCGTAGTGCTGGGCCGAACGGAAGACGCGCATGCCGGAAACCGGGTCGTTGCGCGACAGGATGACGACTTCGACGCGCTGCTGCGGCGGGCCGGCATCGGCGGGCTCGCCCTCCTGCTCGGGCACATCATTGAAAGCCAGCAGTTTTTTGACTAGCGAGAAAGCCACACCGGGTTTGGCGGGAACATCCAGCCGATCCAGTTGCAGCTTCATGTAGGCGGCATCTTTTTTGGCGCCGGGCACCGGTGTTTGTGTGAGGCCGCTTTCGAAAATGCGGTTCTCTTCTTCGAAGTCGAACAGGGCGCGGGACGATATCGCGACAACGAGTTGACCATCCAGATTTGCTGCCATTGTGGTGTGCCCTGCCTGGAATTTTTTCTGCTTATGGATGGTTCAGGCGCGGCCTGAACTGCTTTGTATGTCTAGTGTGCACCATTGTCCGTAGGAGGGTGCATCACCTGGCCATTGCGTGGCCCGGTCCACCCTGCGGACACCGTTGGCCAGCAACTGCGCGGCGCGTATAACGCCGGCATGGGTGATCCACAGAGTGTCCTGGCCCGTTGGCAATTCATCAAAGGCTGCGGCGACGCGGCCCATGAACTGCGTGACGTTCTCGCCGGTCTGGCCTGCCGGGTAGCCGGCAAAGTCCTCGGTCCAAGCGTCCAGTTCGTCTTTGGGAAGGCTGCTCCAGGAGCGGTCTTCCCAGTTGCCGAAGTGCATCTCCTGCAGCCGGGCGTCCTGTTTGATCGCCAGGGCGGGCCTGATCACGGATAGCGCCAGTGCCAGCTGGCCGCAGCGCTGCAGCGGTGACGCGGCAACGATGATCTTTTCAGGGAGAACCGCCGCGAGTGCCTGCGCGCAGTCCTGTGTGGCCTGCATGTCTGCCTTCATGTCGAGCTGCCCGTAACAGATGCCTTTGCCAATCAGCGGCTGCGCATGCCTGACCAGCCACAGCCTCATAGACTGATGGCAAGGCCGAAATAAAAAGCGATCTCGCAGACCTGTTGCGCAGCGCCAAGGCAGTCGCCTGTAAAACCCTGCAGGCGGCGCTTGAAAAGCCGGCCCATCCACAGCAGCGCCAGTACGGCAAAGCTGCAGCCGACCAGCAGGTTGCCGGCATCGAGCACCGTGAACGCGGCCAGCAGCACCGCCAGGCACCAGGCACCTGCCAGTACCAGGCTGGCGGGCGATATCTGGTCGGCCAGCGGTTTGGATTTGGAGACGGCCGTATCGCCGACATGCGGCAGCAGGTAGATCAGCAGCAGTGGCAGGCCTCGCGAGACGACGTGGCCTGTCCACAGGGCGGTGCAGATGTACCAGGCATCAAACGGTGGCGCGTCCCAGCCGGTGGGCGCGCCTTCGACCGAACCGAGTATGGACAGCAGGCCGGCCTTGGCCAGCAGGGCCAGCACCAGGGCCATCGCACCGAACGCGCCGACGCGCGAGTCCTTCATGATCTCCAGCGCGCGTTCGCGTTCATAACTGCCGCCCAGCCCGTCAGCGACATCGGCCAGTCCGTCTTCGTGGAAGCCGCCCGTCAACAGCATGGTGACGACGGTGGACAGCACTGCCGCCACCAGTGGCGAGAACGCGGTGTCGGGCAACATCATCTGCACAAGGGCAAATGCGGCTGCGGCAATCGCGCCTACCAGTACGCCGACGCCCGGGAAATGGGCGGTGCTGGCGCGCAGCAATTCAGGGCTGTAGCCTACCCATTCGGCGAGGCGCCCGGTAACCGGTATGCGGGTGAAAAACTGCAGTGCAAGCAGGTATTCACGGGCGAACTGGCTGATGGCCTTCATCGGTTTTCAGGCGGGAGGTCAGGTGTTGTCTTTGTTGCTGATGCCGGCGGAAGCAAAGCTTGCCATCTCATTCATCAGTCTGGCAGCCGATTGCACCAGCGGCCATGCAAGCAGGGCGCCCGTGCCTTCACCGAGGCGCATGTCGAGGTCCAGCAGTGGCCTGGCTTTCAGGCGGTCCAGCATCAGGCTGTGGCCGCGCTCGGACGAGCGGTGGCAAAACACCAGGTAGTGCAGGACCTGCGGTGCAATCCCCTGCGCTACCAGCGCAGCCGCACCGGCGATAAAGCCGTCGACCAGTATGACGCGGCGCTGGCTGGCGGCCTGCAGCATCGCGCCCACCATCATCGCGATCTCGAACCCACCCATTGCTGCAAGCACCTCCAGCGGCGTCACTGCATCGGTGTGGCGCAGCACCGCCAGCATCAGTACCTGGCGTTTGTGCAGCACTTGCGGCTCGCTCAGGCCGGTGCCGCGTCCGGTGGCGTCTTTCAGGGTGATATCGGTCAGGCGGTGCAACAGCAGTGCCGCTGCGGAGGTGTTGGCGATGCCCATTTCACCGAAAGCGATGACATTGCCTGGCAACGACCTGACGATGTCAATGCCTGCCTGCAGGGCTGCATGAAGTTCGTCGCCGGACATGGCCGCTGCCTGCGTGCTGTTGCGGGTGCCATGGGCGATTTTTTTCTTGATCAGCGCCGGGTGGTCATCCAGTTCGGCGGCGACACCGGCATCAACAACCTGCAAATTAAAGCCGTGCTGCCTGGCAAGCACATTGATAGCCGCACCACCGGACAGCATGTTGGCCACCATCTGCACGGTGACTTCCTGCGGGAAGGCGGAGACGCCGTCGGCAGCGATGCCGTGGTCGGCCGCAAACACCACCATCTGCGGGTCCTTGAAGCTGACCACATCGTTGCGCTGGATAAGGCCCAGTTGCAGCGCCAGGTCTTCCAGTTGGCCCAGTGAGCCGATTGGTTTGGTCTTGTTGTCTATCTTGTGGCGCAGCTTGGCTTCCAGCCGGACATCGGTCACGGGTTCAATCACCGGCATTTCGAAGTCGGTGGCTGCCTGAATTGCACGCTCCAGCGCCCGCATTTCGGATGCGTCAGGTGCTGAAGGGTTTTTGGGTGGGGTCTGGCTCATGGCTGTCCTGGCTGCTTTGTAGTTGTACTTGTTGTGCTGTGTTTACCGTCTATCAGGCGCTGCAGGCAGGCCGGGCAAAGGCAACTGGCCTGTGAGGCGGCCTCGTCAGCTTTTCCATCCGGTACCGCGATGACATGCGGCATTGAAAAACACCAGCAATGGCTGTCACCTGCAACCCTGCCGCACCGCAGGCCCGTACCGCAAGCCGGGCACCTGGATGTGTCCTGCAGGTCAACATTCGGGTGTGAATCGCTTGCGGCCAATGAGGTTCTTTCAGCTCTGCAGGAACAGGCGGTAAACCGGGTTGTCTGTTTCTTCCACGTGCGGGTACCCCATGGTGTCCAGGAACGCCCTGAACGCCTTCGCATCAGCTTTGGGAACCTGCAGCCCGACCAGGATGCGGCCGTAGTCGGCACCCTGGTTGCGGTAGTGGAACAGCGAGATATTCCAGTTCGGCTGCATGCTGGAGAGGAACTTCATCAGGGCGCCTGGCCGCTCGGGGAAGATAAATCGCAGAAGCCGCTCATCTTTCGATAACGCGCTGTGGCCGCCCACCATGTGGCGTATGTGTTCCTTGGCGAGTTCGTCATGGGTCAGGTCCAGCGCCTTGAAACCGTGGCGCGAGAAGTTCGCCGCAATTTTTGTACTCTCGCCCCTGGCTGATGTGGTCAGGCCGACAAAAACATGCGCGCGGGCGTCGTCGCTGATGCGGTAGTTGAATTCAGTAACCGAACGTGGCCCGCCGGGCAAGTCGCCAATCACTTCGCAAAAGCGGCGGAAGCTGCCGCGCTCTTCCGGGATAGTCACGGCAAAAAGGGCTTCACGCTCTTCGCCAACTTCGGCGCGCTCGGCGACAAAACGCAGGCGGTCGAAATTCATGTTGGCGCCGCACAAGATGGCGGCGTAGGTCTCGCCCTGTTTGCGGTTGGTTGCTACGTATTTCTTGATCGCCGCAACTGCAAGGGCACCCGCCGGCTCGACGATGCTGCGGGTGTCGACAAACACATCCTTGATCGCGGCGCAGACGGCATCGGTGTCTACCGTGATGAACTCGTCGACCAGTTCGCGGCTGATGCGGTAGGTCTCCTCGCCGACCAGCTTGACGGCTGTGCCATCAGAGAAAAGGCCGACGTCGTTCAGGGTCACACGCCTGCTGGCGTTGACCGACTGCATCATGGCGTCGGAGTCGTTCATCTGTACGCCTATGACCCGGATTTCCGGGCGCACGGCCTTGATGTAATTGGCCACGCCCGAAATCAGCCCGCCGCCACCAATCGCGACGAATACCGCATCCAGCCGGCTGGAGCCGAGTGCCTGCAACTGCATCAGGATTTCCATCGCGATCGTGCCCTGGCCGGCAATCACGTCGGGGTCATCAAAAGGATGGACAAAGGTCAGGCCGCGCTTTTTCTCAAGCACCAGCGAGTGGCCGTAGGCGTCGGAGTAGCTGTCGCCATGCAGCACCACTTCTGCACCCCAGCTCTTCACCGCATCGATCTTCAATTGCGGGGTTGTGGTCGGCATCACGATGACAGCGCGGGTGCCCAGCTTTTGCGCACTCATCGCGACGCCTTGCGCATGGTTGCCGGCAGAGGCGCAGATCACGCCTTTTTTCAGCTGGACGGGGCTCAGGTGCGCCATCTTGTTGTACGCTCCGCGCAACTTGAAGCTGAAGACTGGTTGCTGGTCTTCGCGCTTGAGCAGAACCGTGTTTTTCAGGCGCAGGCTGAGGTTTTTGGCTTTTTCCAGCGGCGACTCGACCGCCACGTCATAAACACGGGCGGTCAGTATTTTTTTCAGGTAATCGGCGGGCTTAAGCAGCTTGCCGACCGTTTTTGCCGGTGCTTTGACAGGCTTTTTTGGGGCGGCTTTTGCGGCAGTTCTGGTGTGTGATGTCATTGTTTTCTCGCAGCCTCACATCATATCGGCCGTCTCCCCTCTGGAAAACGTGCCGTCAGGGCAAGAAAAAAGGCCCAAACCGTGAGGTCTGGGCCTGTAAATCCACCTTTAGAGGAGGTGGAGGAGACAACCAGTGCAAAAATACCGAAAAGATATTGATGCGATGGAAAGAAGTATATCGCTGGATGTTGCGCTGCACAATTGCCTTTGTCGTGAAAATTACACACTTGTGCAGTTTTTAGGCAGGGCGGACTATAAATTTTTTGCATAAGAAAGATGACTATGGAATGCACAGTGAGCTGGACCGGTTCCAGCGCTACCACCGGGTCGCGCTCAGGCATGACTTTCCTGGCTGAAACCGGTAGCGGGCACACGCTGGTAATGGATGGTGCCCCCGATGAGGCAAAGCCCGAAAATGGCGGCGCCAACCTCGCGCCGCGGCCGATGGAAACTGTGCTCGCCGGCACCGGGGGCTGCACGGCCTATGACGTGGTCCTGATTCTCAAGCGCGGCCGGCACGATGTGCGCGGCTGTTCGGTGAAGCTGACCTCCGAGCGCGCGACCGTTGATCCCAAGGTGTTCACCAAAATCCACATGCACTTTGTCGTCACCGGCAAGAGCCTGGCGTCAACAGCCGTGGAGCGCGCGATAGCGATGAGTCATGACAAGTACTGCTCGGCGACCATCATGCTGGGAAAGACCGCTGAAATCACCACCAGTTTCGAGATTCAGGAGGCCTGAAGCGGGGCTGGACAGGCGCGGTCTGGCCGAGACTATGGCTTAGATATGGTGCGCCGTGGTCGTCATCACTTTGGCCGCCGCGCGCATCAAGGCCTTGACCGGTGCCGGAAGATCCAGCGCGCCGGCTTCGGCGGCCTCCTGCGCATGGCGGCCTTCGTCGTCTTTCATCTGGGCGACGATGGCGCGTGATTCGTGGTCGCCAGCCGGGAGTTTTTCCAGGTGGCTTTCCAGGTGGGCTTCGACCTGCCGTTCGGTTTCGACAACAAATCCGAGGCTGAGGCGGTCGCCAAGGCGGCCGGCAACCAATCCGAGGCCAAATGCGCCGGCATACCAGAGCGGATTCAACAGCGATGGCCGCGCGCCCAACTCGTCCAGCCGCTGCCTTGTCCAGGCCAGGTGGTCGGTTTCTTCCTCGCTGGCGTCAATAAACTGCTGTTTCAGTACCGGATCCCGGGTGCTGAGCGCCTGGGCTGCGTAAAGAGCCTGGGCACAGACCTCGCCGACATGGTTGACGCGCATCAGGGCGCCCGACAACGCCTTGTCCGGAGCATTTAACTCCGTAGGCTCAGCCGCCAGCGTAGGGCAGGGCCGGCCAGGCCTGGGTTTTGCGAAAAGGGTGCGTAGCGCACCGTCAGCGGCATTGATCAGGGCGTCCATTGGGTGCTTTCAGGTTGGCCTCAAGGTCAAGTCTAGGACACTTGGCCTGCTTTGGGGTTATTCAGGGCTTTCCGGATTCCCAAGGGATTTGTGGCGTGCCTCCCACGGGCGGCTAATCTTTGTTGCAACGGTGCAACGGAAAAGGATTTTTCCGGGGTATTCCCGGTCAATTCCTTTGCCATGAAGTGCGGGCTCTGGTGCAATACATACAACTTCCTAAATGGAGGTTGGCCCGGGGATCCAAAATCCTGGAGCCCTATGTTTAACCTTGGAGAAACTCTCAATGAAAAAATCCCTGATTGCACTGGCTGCACTCGCAGCTGTCAGCGCAGCATCTGCACAGTCCTCCGTGACCCTGTACGGCGTTGTTGACATCGGCTACGGTTCGCAAACCACCGAAGGCCGTGCAACGGCTACCGGTACCGCCAAGCAAAGCAGCTCTGGCGTGATGGACGGCGCCAATGCCGGTAACCGTATCGGTTTCCGTGGTACGGAAGACCTCGGTGGCGGCCTGAAAGCCAACTTCGTGGTTGAGCAAGGTATCAGCCCAACCAGCGGTAGCCTGTTCGCACAGCGCGCTGGTTCCGGTGGCCAACAGCTGCCTGGCGCAGCTGGCGTTGCTTACGGCGGCGGTCTGGTTGCTCCTGTTGCAGGCGGCATCCCAGCTACCAGCGCCTACACGGCTTCTACCAACCGTCAGTCGTATGTCGGTTTCTCCGGCGGCTTCGGTACCGTTAACGTTGGTTACCAGTACACCAACCTGTATGAACTGGCCACCCTGTCTGGCTACAACATCGGCTCTGAAGGCGTTGCTGGTGCATACGTTTCCCACCTGCATGGCCTGGCCACTGTTGGCGGTACCCGTGCTAACGGCATCACCTACATCAGCCCTAACATGGGCGGTTTCACCGTTCGCGTTCAGTACGGTTCCAGCGGCGCCCTTCCGCTCACCAACGTTGCAACCACCGTTGCTAACGTGACGACCGAAACCTCCGCTCGCCGTTGGGGCTTGATGGGTCAATACGCTAATGGCCCTCTGTCTGCCGCTCTGGCATACACCAGCCTGCGTTCCAACGATCTGCCAGCTGTCAATCCTAACCGTACGGCTAACCTGACCCAGTTGGGCGCAAGCTACGACTTCGGTGTGGTCAAGCTGGCTGGTACCTACAACAACGGCAAAAACGGCGGCACCGCTGCTAGCACCGTGAACTCGCGTTATCGCGCCTACCAACTGGGCCTGTCGGTTCCACTTGGCGCATTCGTGCCTTACGTGACCATTGGCCGCGCTTCGGTTACGCCTGATGGTGCTGTCCGCTCCATGGACGTTAACCAGGCTCAAGTCGGCGTGCGTTACAGCCTGAGCAAGCGCACCACCGCTTACGCCATGTACGGCCGTGTTACCGACAACGCAGCAAACGTTGCTGGTACCGACGTGTACAAGGACAAGAAGACCCTCGTTGGTGTTCAGCACTCCTTCTAATTCACGGGCTGGCTAGTCCAGCTTTTGAAGCAGAAATTAAAAACCCCGCTGCTTGCAGCGGGGTTTTTTTATGCAGGACATACAAATTTCCACATCGCACTTTTAGTGCTGCGCTCGTTTATCCCGAGAGCATTGCAAGCTCTCAGCCTTTATTCTTTTGAACATGAAGTTTTTAATCAGGATGATGGTCATCTGGGGTCTGCTCCAGTTGGTCGCATGTTCATCCCTGCCTTCTTCCCCTTCAGTACCTTCCAGTGTTGATGTCCTCGCAGGCAGTCCCTGGGCAACATCTTCCGTGCCGGGTCGGCAGGCGGACGTCTGGCAGCATTTGAAATTTCCCGGAAAGCAGGCCACGCAGTTCAGTTATGTACTCAAGGATGGGCGGGATGCACTGGCTGCCAACGCAAGGTCGTCTGTCAGCCTTGTACGCAAATCTGTCCGCATAGAGCCCTCAGACATGGGGCAGTTCCGGTTTTCCTGGAAAGTACCGTCGCTGATGGAAAAAGCCGACATGGCATTAAAAGAGACGGACGATTGTTCGGTCCGTGTCGTGCTGGCATTTGACGGCGACAGGAGCAGGTTTTCGACGAAAAATGCGATGCTGTCTGAATTGGCGCGCCTGCTGACTGGTGAAGAGTTGCCTTATGCCACTCTGATGTACGTGTGGAGCAAAAACAAGCCGGTCGGCACCGTCATCCAGAACCCCCGTACCGACCGCATACGCAAGCTGGTGGTTGAGTCTGGTACCGGCAAGCTCAACAGCTGGGTCGACTATGAGCGCACCGTGCGCGCCGATTTTGAAAAAGCTTTTGGTGAAGCACCGGGCGCCTTGATGAGCATCAGTGTGATGACCGACAGCGACAACACCCAGAGCAATACCCATGCGTGGTACGGGCCGATAACGATGACGCCGCTCCGCAACTGAAGCATCCGGAAAAGGCCCGCAGCGCCGACGCTACAAGCCTCCGATCGCAACCTGGCCTGCCAGGTCGTTCACGTATAGCGCTTGTTGCGCAGGTTGTTTTTCATTTCCTTGAGCAATGGCTGTAATTTGCCGCCAATACGCAGCGCAAGGCAGGTCGCCAGGATGTCGATGATCATCAGGTGCAGAAGCCTCGATACCATGGGGCTGTAGCGGTCATACCCTTCCGGATGGTCGGCCGCCAGGTGAATGCTGCCAGCTGCGGCCAGCGGCGAGCCGGTAGCGGTAATGACGATGGTGGTCGCGCCGTTTTTGCGTGCGATGTCGCATGCATCCATCAGGTCGCGGGTGCGGCCGGAGTTGGATATCACCACCACACAGTCACCCGGTCCCAGCAGTGATGCGCTCATCACCTGCATGTGGCCATCGCTGTAGGCAATGCTGGTCACGCCAAGCCTGAAAAACTTGTGCTGCGCGTCCTGCGCCACGATGCCGGAGTTGCCGACACCGAAAAATTCAATGCGCTTGCCGGCCTTGTATGTGGCTTCCAGTGCGTCAGTTGCCTTCTGGATGACTGCAGCGGATGCGTCGTTGCGGTATTTCAAAAAGGCCGCAACTGTGTTGTCTATGACCTTGACGACTACATCGCTGGTCTTGTCGTCCACATCGACGCTACGGTGAATAAAGGGCACCCCTTCGCTGACGCTGCCGGCCAGCTTCAGCTTGAAATCGCTCAGCCCGTCATAACCAATGCTTCGGCAGAACCGGACAATCGTTGGTTTGCTGACATGTGATCGCGCTGCCAGTTCTGTGATCGGCAGGTTGGCAAAAGCACGCGGATCGGCCAGCACCAGGCGGCCGACGCGCTGTTCAGCTGGTGCCAGCGAGGGTAGCGAGGCCTTGATACGGTCAAGCACTGTAGCCTCCGCGCAATGCCAAATGAAGCATGCCATGCAAACAGGGGCCGCGGGACCGGCTTCGCCGGGCCGCAGGTGCCGCCCCCTGCAAGGGGGGCGTGGCTACACACAGTGAGTCCTCCAAAGGGGGTGTGTCAGTTTTTTCGGATTCGCCGGACCGCAGACGGGCGGCCCCCTCGGGGGGCAGGGAGCTAGAAGCCGTGAGCGACCGTGGGGGCTCCATCTTTAACATTCCTCGGTCCAGCAGTAACCGTCACGCGCAATCATTGCACTCGATGCACTCGGACCCCAGGTTCCCGCCGCATACTGCCTTGGGCCCTCGCCGTCGTTCTTCCAGCTGTCCATGATGGGTTCCACCCAGCGCCAGGCTTCTTCCTGCTCGTCGCTGCGTACGAACAGGTTCAGGCGGCCGTCGATCACATCAAGCAGCAGGCGTTCGTAAGCGCCTACCCGTTCAGAGCCAAAGCGTTTGTCAAAGTCCAGGTCCAGCTGTACCGGTGCAAGTGTTTGTGAGGTGCGGCGGTTGTCCTGGCCTTGCGCCAGCAGGTGCAGTTCCAGCCCGTCTTTTGGCTGAAGATGAATCACCAGCCGGTTGGCCGCACCCAGCGGCGAGTTGAAAATGGCATGCGGCGCCGGACGGAAGTTGACCTCGATGTAGGCGGCCCTGTCTGCTAGTCGCTTCCCGGTGCGAATATAAAAAGGAACACCTGCCCAGCGCCAATTGGCGATCTCGGTACGCAGCGCGACAAAGGTTTCGGTGCGGCTGCCTTCGGCAATGCCTGCTTCCTGACGGTAGGCCTGCGCCGCCACGCCATCGACGGTGCCCGCCGTGTACTGGCCACGTATCACGTGCTGGCGCAGCGTCTCCGGGGTCCAGGCTTTCAGTGAGCGCAGCACTTTCAGTTTTTCATCGCGGATGGCATCGGCATGCGCGTTGATGGGCGGCTCCATGCCGATGGCGCACAGCAGTTGCAGGGCGTGGTTTTGCACCATGTCGCGCAGCGCACCTGTGCTGTCGTAGAAGGCACCGCGTTTTTCAATGCCGAGTTCTTCAGCAATCGTGATCTGGATGTTGGCGATGGTTTCGCGCCGCCACAAAGGCTCGAACAATGCATTGCCGAAGCGCAGTGCAAACAGGTTTTGCACCGATGGTTTGCCGAGGTAATGGTCTATGCGAAAAATCTGCTTTTCGGCGAACACCTTGCGCACGCTCTCATTGATGGCGCGGTTCGATTGCAGGTCATGGCCTAGCGGCTTTTCGAGAACTACCCGCATTTGCGGGCTAGCCAGTCCGGCAGCGGCAATCTGCTCACAAAAGACGGTAAACAGCGCCGGTGCTGTGGCGAGGTACATCACCACCGTGTCGGCGTTGCGCTCTTTCAGTTTGGCGCCCAGTTTCGAATAGTCATCTGCACTGGAGAGGTCCATGCGCAGATAAAAAAGCAGGTCTGCAAAGCGCGCGAACTCTTCTTCGCTGGGACGTTTGGCCAACTCTACCGAGTCAAAGCGCGACTTGATCAGTGCGCGGTATTGTTCATCGGACAGATCGTCCCGCGCCACGCCAACAATGCGGCCGTTCTTCGGCAATGAGCCGTGACGGAAGGCCTGGAACAGTGCGGGCATCAACTTGCGCCAGACCAGGTCGCCCGTGCCGCCAAACAGGATCAAATCAAAAGACATCGAGCAAACCCTTAAAAGTGCGCAGCACAAGAACTTGCGGGCGCCGGTTTATCTTGTAATAAAGTTTCATGTTTGCTGGGCATAATGGTAACTCACGTGCGCGCTCCGCTGACAGCCTGTGGACCCTGCGCCGCCTACACTTTCCGCCATGAATCAACTCGACGCGCTCAAACAATTCACGACAGTGGTGGCCGACACCGGCGACTTCAAACAACTGGGTCAGTTCAAACCGCAGGACGCGACCACCAATCCATCATTGATTCTCAAGGCCGTGCAGAAAGCCGACTACCAGCCATTGCTGGCAGATACCGTAGGCCGATTCCGGGGCCGGGCACTCGATGAGGTGATGGACAGACTGCTGGTGCGCTTCGGCTGCGAAATCCTGTCCATCGTGCCGGGCCGCGTGTCGACCGAGGTTGATGCCCGCCTGAGTTTTGATGCCAATGCCACCTATGTCCGCGGTGAACGCATCATCGAGCTCTATCAGGCCGAGGGGGTGCATATAGACCGTGTGCTGATCAAGGTTGCTGCCACCTGGGAGGGTATACAGGCGGCTGAGAAGCTCGAGCAGCGCGGCATCCACACCAACCTGACCCTGCTGTTTTCCTTCTGCCAGGCCGTCGCCTGCGGGCAGGCCAAGGTGCAACTGATCTCGCCTTTTGTTGGCCGTATTTACGACTGGTACAAAAAATCTGCGGGTACTGCCTGGGATGAAGCTGCGATGGCCGGTGTGAACGACCCGGGCGTCAAGTCGGTGCGCGAGATCTACAACCACTACAAACACTTCGGCATCGCCACAGAAGTGATGGGCGCCAGCTTTCGCAATGCGGGTCAGATTACCGCGCTCGCGGGCTGTGACCTGTTGACCATCAGCCCTGAACTGCTGGCTCAACTGGCTGCTGAAGAAGCACCGCTTCAGCGTGCGCTCGACCCGGCCGCCGCCCGTGCGCTCGACCTGCCCGCCGTCAACTTTGACGAAGCCGGTTTCCGCTATGCGCTGAACCACGACGCGATGGCAACTGAAAAACTGGCCGAAGGCATACGCGCCTTTGCTGCCGATGCGGTCAAGCTTGAACAACTGATGCTGGCGGCCTGACGATGGCGCTGCCGCCACGTACCCGCTGCGACCGCACAAGCGCCTGGGCCAAGCTGCATGCGCTGTACGAGGCCAGCGGCAAGGACCTGGACCTGCGCGATGCATTCGCTGCCGATCCCCAGCGTTTTGAAAAACTCAGCCAGCAGGCGCCACACATTTTTGCCGACCTGTCCAAAGGCCGCATCGATACACCCACAGAGCAGCTGTTGCTTCAACTGGCCGACCAGTGCGGATTGGCGCAATACCGCGATGCGATGTTTGCGGGCGCACACATCAACAATACCGAAGATCGTGCGGTAGAGCATGTGCTGCTGCGCCAGCCTGCCGCTGCCGGCATGTCGGGTGAGCTGGCACAGGTGCATGCCACGCTGGATGCAATGCTCGCCTATGCGGAGCAGGTGCGCGCTGACGCCGCCATTACCGACGTCGTCAACATCGGCATAGGCGGCTCAGACCTCGGCCCGCAGATGGCGGTGCTGGCGCTGTCCGAATTTGCCGTGCCGGGCAAACGCTTTCATTTCGTCTCCAACGTGGATGGCCACGAACTGACCGGCGTTCTGGCGCAGCTCAAGCCGCAGAGCACGCTGTTCCTGATTGCCTCCAAGACCTTCACCACGGCCGAGACCATGGCCAATGCGCAATCCGCAAAAGCCTGGTTTGAAGCCGGCGGCGGCAAGGATGTGAGCCGACACTTCGCTGCGTTGACCAGCAATATAGATGGGGCCAAAGACTTCGGCATCGGCACCACCTTTGGGTTCTGGGACTGGGTGGGCGGGCGTTATTCGCTCTGGTCGGCGATAGGCCTGCCGATTGCCATTGCCATTGGCCGCCAGGGGTTTCATCAGTTGCTGTCCGGCGCACATGAGATGGACGAGCATTTCCGTACGGCCCCGCTGGCGCACAACCTGCCGGTGCGCCTCGGCCTGCTGGACGTCTGGTACCGCAACTTCCACCTGTTCAGGAGCCGCAGCATCGCACCGTACAGCAGCGCCCTGCGCCGCCTGCCAGCCTACCTGCAGCAACTCGAGATGGAGAGCAATGGCAAGCGCGTAGATGCCGACGGGCAGGCCCTGCCTTACGACACCTCACCGGTGTTGTGGGGCGAGCCGGGCACCAATGGCCAGCACGCCTACTTCCAGATGCTGCACCAGGGTACGGCGGTGGTTCCGGTTGAATTCATCGCGGTCAAAAAAGCCATGTCGCCGTTGAAGTCGCAGCACGGCAAATTACTGGCCAACGCACTCGCACAGGCGCAGGCGCTGATGATGGGCAAGAGCGATCCAGGCGGTCACAAACATTTCATGGGCAACCGGCCCAGTACCTTTTTGCTGATCGATGAACTCAGCCCGGCAAGCCTGGGTGCCTTGCTGGCGCTGCAGGAGCACCGCGTGTTTGTCAGCGGCGCGATCTGGGGCATCAACAGTTTTGACCAGTGGGGGGTCGAGCTGGGCAAGCTGCTCGCCAAAGACATCGAGCCGCGCCTGGCCAGCGGTGACCTGTCTGGTCTTGATGCATCGACGGCCGGTCTGTTGAAAAAAATCCACACCGCCTGACGCGACCTCCGGATTTACCGGCCTGCTGTGGCTTTTGTCATTGCTTGGACGCGTCATTTCATGGTCAACTTATGGGCTGCGCCGCCTGCCGGTGTTTTATTTTTTTCCTGTTTCCCGCGCTTTTTTCACGTCGATCCCATGCGTTTTCTGTCTTTTCAACATCCTGTTGCGCGCCCGCGCGGGCTGGTTTGCCTTGCCCTGTTTCTGTCCATGTTGCTGTCCGCCTGCGCCACGCTGCCTGAGCCGGATGACGATGCGGACGTGCCTGAGACCACCAGCCGCGGCGGCACTCTCGGGCCTGCGACCGGCGTCACCGGCACAGCATGGGCGGCCGTGTCGGCCGCATCGCTGCACAGCGCGGTCAAGCCCGATGACCTGAACTGGGAAGTCTTCCGTGTGCCCGGCAAGCAGCCCACCCAGTACAGCTATGTGCAGCATGAAGGCCGCGATGCGGTGCTGGCCACGGCCGAGGCAACCGGCAGCATCCTGCGGCACCGCCATCGCATAGAGCCGGCGGATCTGGGACGCATCAATTTTTCGTGGATGGTGCCCGGCGTCACGGCAGGCAGCAAGGCCAACAGCTCCCTGCCGGACCTTGAAGACGTGCCGGTGCGCATCGTGCTCGCCTTTGAGGGTGACCGCTCGCGTTTCTCGTTCAGGAACACCATGCTCAATGAGCTGAGCCTGCTGCTGACCGGCGAGCAGTTGCCGTTCGCTACCCTCATCTACGCCTGGTCACGCGTCAACAAACCCGGCGATGTGGTGCTCAACGACAGGACGGACCGCATCCGCAAACTCATCGTCAACTCCGGTGACCAGGGCTACAACCAGTGGCAGAGTTTTGAGCGGGACATCCGGGCCGATTACATCAAGGCCTATGGAGAAGAGCCCGGTGCGCTGCTCAGTTTTGCAGTGTTCACCGAAGGCGAAAGAAATGAAGGCCCGCTGCAGGCCTGGTATGGCCCGGTTACCGTCCATCCTGCCCGTCAGACGAGCGCTGCTGCATCGCTGGTGCCTCGATAAGCATCCAGGCGCCAGTTTTATGATGCTCCTTATTTAATAGCATGTTGCGCTAGTCCACATTGCTCTGAAGGCCGATTTGATAGTTAAAAAGAGGCTTTTTTGGCCTCTTTTTTGCCTTTTGGGATCATTCCGCCAGCAACACGGCACGACAAGCCTCAAAAGTTAATATATATGTTAACTTTTGGGGTGGGGCTTTTTCGCAAGACGCAGACGTAAAAAAGGCCGCAGCGCTTTCGCGTTGCAGCCCTTTTGGCTTTGACTGGCAGGCCGGAATCAGATCCCGGCCCGGCAGGCAGACCGGCAATTACATGCCCATGCCGCCCATACCACCCATGCCGCCCATGTCACCGCCCATGCCGCCAGGCATGCCGCCGGCTGCGTCGTCCTTCGGTGCTTCAGCGACCATGGCTTCGGTCGTCAGCATCAGGGACGCGACAGACGCTGCGTTCTGCAGGGCCGTGCGGGTCACCTTGGTTGGGTCCAGGATACCCATTTCGATCATGTCGCCGTAGGTTTCGTTGGCTGCGTTGTAGCCGTAGTTGCCCTTGCCAGCCAGAACAGCTGCAACAACCACAGAAGCTTCGCCGCCGCCGTTGAATACGATCTCGCGCAGGGGCGCTTCGACAGCCTTCAGAACCAGCTTGATGCCGGCGTCCTGATCAGCGTTGTCGCCCTTGATGGAGCCCACAGCCTGCTTGGCACGCAGCAGAGCCACGCCGCCACCAGCCACGATGCCTTCTTCCACAGCAGCGCGGGTCGCGTGCAGTGCGTCTTCAACGCGGGCCTTCTTCTCTTTCATTTCGACTTCGGTGGCAGCGCCAACCTTGATCACGGCAACACCGCCGGCCAGCTTGGCCACGCGCTCTTGCAGTTTTTCACGGTCGTAGTCGCTGGTCGCTTCTTCGATCTGGACGCGAACCTGCTTGACGCGGGCTTCGATGTCCTTGGCTTCGCCGGAACCGTCGATGATGATGGTGTTTTCCTTGCCCACTTCGATGCGCTTGGCCTGGCCGAGGTCAGCCAGCGTTGCTTTTTCGAGCGACATGCCGACTTCTTCAGCGATGACCTTGCCGCCGGTCAGGGTGGCGATGTCTTCCAGCATGGCCTTGCGGCGATCGCCGAAGCCAGGTGCCTTGACGGCGACAACCTTGAGGATGCCGCGCAGGGTGTTGACCACCAGGGTAGCCAGTGCTTCGCCATCAACTTCTTCAGCGATGATCAGCAGTGGACGGCCAGCCTTGGCGACTTGTTCCAGCGTAGGCAGCAGGTCACGGATGTTGCTGATCTTCTTGTCGTAGAGCAGGACAAACGGGTTGTCCAGGATCGCGGACTGCTTCTCTGGGTTGTTGATGAAGTAAGGCGACAGGTAACCGCGGTCAAACTGCATACCTTCAACGACGTCGAGCTCGGACTCGAGCGACTTGCCGTCTTCAACGGTGATGACGCCTTCCTTGCCGACCTTGTCCATCGCGTCAGCGATGATCTTGCCGATGGTTTCGTCAGAGTTGGCAGAGATCGAACCGACCTGTGCGATTTCCTTGGAGGTGGTCGTGGCCTTGGAAGCCTTCTTCAGTTCTTCGACCAGGGCTGTGACAGCCTTGTCGATACCGCGCTTCAAGTCCATCGGGTTCATGCCGGCGGCGACATACTTCATGCCTTCGCGGACGATGGCCTGGGCCAGAACGGTAGCGGTCGTGGTGCCGTCACCAGCGATGTCGGAGGTCTTGGAAGCGACTTCCTTGACCATCTGCGCGCCCATGTTCTGGAGCTTGTCCTTCAGTTCGATTTCCTTGGCGACGGACACACCGTCCTTGGTCACGGTAGGGGCGCCGAAAGAGCGCTCCAGCACCACGTTACGGCCTTTGGGGCCCAGGGTAACCTTGACTGCGTTGGCCAGGATGTTGACACCCTCGACCATGCGTGCGCGGGCTTCGCCGCCGAAAATGACGTCTTTTGCTGCCATGTTTAATTCTCCAGATTCAGTTAATTAAGGATTTGGGGTGTTGAGAAATTACTTCTCGACCACTGCAAACAAATCTTCTTCTTTCATGACGAGCAACTCGTCGCCATCAACCTTGACGGTCTGGCCAGAGTACTTGCCGAACAGGACGCGGTCACCGACCTTGACGCCAACAGGCTGAACTTCGCCCTTGTCGTTCTTCTTGCCTGGGCCAACAGCCAGGATTTCGCCCTGGTCCGGCTTTTCAGCGGCGCTGTCAGGAATGACGATGCCGGAGGCGGTTTTGGTTTCGTTTTCGACGCGTTTGACGATCACACGGTCGTGCAATGGGCGAAGTTTCATGAGAGCTCCTTGTTTTAAAACAATGGTTTGTGGATCAAATACACCAACTGCAGATGAGCTGGCGTTTGGCAATCTGAGGATTGAGAAGCTTGTTGTTAGCACTCAATACCTGCGAGTGCTAATCATAGGGGCAATTGGTGACGGTTTCAAGTCTGCTTGTAAAAATCGGTGTTGACGCCCCTTTGGCTGTCCTACAGGATTTTTCAGAAATAGCTGACCTGTTACCTTGTCCGGGCTGTTTAGAGTTGCATCAAGTGCTGCCGGAGGGCGGCTGAATTTGAACAACCTGAGCCGATGAGGGCAGCCATGGTCTTATTTGATTTAAGTAGTGTTCGGGGTGCGGCGGTTACAGCACACGATAACCACGCCAGTTCTTTTCAGCGCGATGTGCTGACTTCCCTGACCCCGGTGAAGTCGGTCAAGCGGCTTGTTTCCCATCCTTGGCCTTTCCCGGCAAATTTCCCTGCAAAACAGGTCGCTTCTGAACTCCGCAGTTCCAACCGGCCTGTTGCCGGCTTTGTGACTTGAGCGACATGACCAAAAAAACACCATCGGTGCCTGTGGCCAGAAAAGAAAAGCGCGGCGATCATGGCGGTAGCGCCGGCTTCGGTGAAGAGGGCACCAACAAGACGATGCCGGTCCCCCAGCCCGACGCAGAACCTTCGGCCGAGTTGCAGGGCACCAAAGCCAAGTACATTCCAAAGACGCCGTACACACGCGGCTAAACCACCGCACCGGCGGGTCGAATCCAGCTTAACAAGGCCAAACATGATGAAGTACCCGGGCGTTTACCTCGCCGTTTTCCTGACCATGTTCATCATCGACATGATCTGGTTGCGGGTGATTGCCGTGAACTGGTATCAGCAGGGCATGGCCGAGCACCTGGCTGAATCGCCCAACCTGGTTGCGGCGGCAGCTTTCTATCTGGTATTCCCGATAGGCCTGATGATTTTTGCCATCCTGCCGGTCGAGTCTGCCAGCTTGGTGAAAGTTGGCATCACCGGTGCGCTGTTCGGATTTTTTGCTTATGCCACCTATGACCTGACGGCGATGGCGGTGCTCAAAAACTGGCCTGTGGGCCTGAGCATCCTGGACATGGCGTGGGGCACGATGGTCAGCGGTGTGGCCAGTATTGCAGGCAAGTGTGCGCTGGATTACTTCAACCGGTAGCGAATACCCAAGACCAAAAAAAAGCCACCGTTAAGGTGGCTTTTTCGTTGGCGTGGAGGAATTACTTCAGGCCAGCAGCAGCGCGAAGCGCCGCAGCCTTGTCAGTACGTTCCCAGGTGAATTCCGGCTCGTCACGGCCGAAGTGGCCGTAGGCTGCCGTCTTTTCGTAGATGGGGCGCAGCAGGTCCAGCATCTGGATGATGCCCTTGGGGCGCAGGTCGAAGTGTTCCTGCACCAGTGCCGACAGCTTTTCGTCCGACATGACGCCGGTGCCTTCGGTGTAGACCGTGATGTTCATCGGCTTGGCAACACCGATGGCGTACGCCACCTGGATCTGGCACTGCTTGGCGAGGCCAGCCGCAACGATGTTCTTGGCCACATAGCGGGCTGCGTAGGCTGCAGAGCGGTCAACCTTGGAAGGGTCCTTGCCGCTGAATGCGCCGCCGCCGTGCGGGCATGCGCCGCCGTAGGTATCGACAATGATCTTGCGGCCAGTGAGCCCGCAATCGCCTTGCGGGCCGCCGATGACAAAACGGCCCGTAGGGTTGATCAGGTACTTGGTGTCCTTGGTGATCATGCCCTTTGGCAGTACCGGCTTGATGATTTCCTCAATGATGGCTTCGTTGAACGAGGCCTTCATCTTGTTGGCGCTTTCCGACTGGTCAGGGCTGTGCTGCGTAGAAAGCACGACGGTATCGATGCTGTGCGGCTTGCCGTCGACATAACGCATGGTGACCTGGCTCTTCGCGTCAGGACGCAGGAATGGCAGGCGGCCGTCCTTGCGCAGTTGTGCCTGGCGCTCGACAAGGCGGTGTGCGTAATAGATCGGAGCAGGCATCAGTTCCGGCGTTTCATCGCAGGCGTAGCCAAACATCAGGCCCTGGTCACCGGCGCCTGTGTTCAGATGGTCGTCAGATGCATGGTCCACGCCCTGGGCGATGTCGTTGGACTGCTTGTCGTAGCAGACCATCACGGCGCAACCCTTGTAGTCGATGCCGTATTCGGTGTTGTCGTAGCCGATGCGCTTGATGGTGTCGCGGGCGACCTGGATGTAGTCAACGTGCGCGTTGGTGGTGATCTCGCCTGCCAGCACTACGAGGCCTGTGTTGGTCAGGGTTTCAGCGGCGACGCGGGACAGCGGGTCCTGCTTGAAGATCGCGTCGAGGATCGCGTCGGAAATCTGGTCGGCGACCTTGTCGGGATGGCCTTCGGAGACGGATTCGGATGTAAAGAGAAAATCGTTCGCCATTGCGTACACTCCATTGGGTTTATCGGCGCGTTGCCGTCTGGGTGTCCCGGCGAACGCTTTAGCAGTTTGGTTTAATGTCGCTCTGCAAGTTGTTCAGTAACTCAGCGACAGCCGCGATTATATGATGTTGCGCTGCGGGCCGTTTCGCCCTGCAGCCTTCCCGACAATTACAAATACTCCCCCGCTAGATGCTCTGGTTGTTCCGGTTTTTCTCCCGCTGGCCGCTGCCCGTCCTGCACGCCCTGGGCGGTGCCCTGGGCTGGCTGGTATGGGCTGCCAGTGCCCGCTACCGCGCGCAGTTTCGCGCCAACGTTGCGCAGGCCGGCCTGCCGTTTGAAGCGGCACGCCCGGCGATTGCCGAGGCCGGCCGCTTTGTCGCCGAACTGCCCAAACTCTGGATGCGGCCCCAGCATGAGTCCTGCCTCGGCAATGTCCGCATGGAGGGGCAAGCGCATGCCGAGCAGGCTTTTGCACAGGGCAAAGGCGTGATTTTTTTCGGCCCGCACTGCGGCAGTTTTGAGCTCGGCCCGCAGGCGCTGGCTGAAATTTATGGCCCCATCACCGCTATCTACCGCCCGGCGCGCAAGCCCTGGCTGGCCGAGATAGAGCAGGCCACACGGCAGCGGCCTCAACTAACCGTGGTGCCGGCATCCCTGAGCGGCATACGGCTGATGCACCGCACACTGAAAGCCAACCGGGCGGTTGCACTGCTGACCGACCAGGTGCCACCGGAGGGGCTGGGCGTCTGGGCGCCGTTTTTTGGCAAGCCCGCCTACACGATGACACTGGCCGCACGGCTGGCCTTGCAAAGCGGGGCCGTACTGCTGCCTGTCAGTTGCGAGCGGCTGCCCAATGGCGGTGGGTATGTGGTGCAGATACGCCCGCCGGTCAGTGGCATCAGCGGCAGTGCGCTTGAAGGCCTGGACGGCGACGCCGCGATACTGCAGGCCGTGACCCGCATCAACCAGGCGATAGAAACCATCGTGCGCAACCAGCCCGGCCAGTACCTGTGGGGTTATGGCCGCTACAAGACGCCACGCCGCGAGGCAGCAGCTGCCGCAAAAACCGAAGGCGCTGCATGAAGACGCCGCGCCAGTGGGCCAGCTACCTGTTCACACGCAGCGGGATTCTGTTCATGCAGGTGCTGGCAGCATTGCCGCTGGGCTTGATTCGTGCAATGGGGAAGGCGCTGGGCTGGTTTTTGTATCTGGCCGTGGCCTCGCGCCGGCATGTGGTGCAGGCCAACCTGCGGCTGTGTTTTCCGGAGTTGTCCGATGAAGAACGCACCGCGCTGACCCGGCAGCACTTTGTGTATTTTGCACAGGCCTGGCTGGACCGCAGCTGGATCTGGCATGCGCCTGCATGGGTGGTCGAGCGCAGGCTCAAGCTGACAGGTGCCGTGCATGAACTGGAAGGCTCGCAGCCGACGGTGATTTTTTCGCCGCACTTTGTCGGGCTGGATGCGGGCTGGGCAGCGATCACGCAGCAACTGCCACGCGCATTCACCACGATTTATACCGACCAGGCTAACCGCCTGCTTGACCGCTGGATACTGCGCGGCCGCCGCCGCTTCCAGGGGCGGCCGGGCGGTGGCGCCCGTTTGTTCGGCCGCATAGAGGGTGTGCAGCCTATCCTGACTGCACTGCGCGAGGGACAGCCGCTGTACCTGTTGCCGGACATGAACTTCGGCCCCGAGGAGTCGATCTTTGTGCCCTTCTACGGTGTGCCCGCAGCGACGGTGCCTTCGCTGTCCCGTTTTGCCCGCCTGGGCCGTGCCAGGGTGGTGCCCGTCGTCAACACCATGACGGCTGATGGCTACGAGGTGAAGGTGCTGCCCGCCTGGGAGAACTACCCCAGTGGCGATATCCAAGCCGATACCGCGCTGATGAACACTCGGCTGGAGGGCTACATCAACGAGCACCCGGCGCAGTACTACTGGGTGCATAAACGCTTCAAGACCCGGCCTGAGGGCGAGCCTTCGGTTTATTGAGTTGAATGGGGCGGGCGTATTTTTAATGCTTCAGATTTGATGCATTAAGTGCCTAATGCGTCAGATTTGAAGCATTATGTTTTTTTGAGGCCGTTTTTGGCTTGTCCGGCTGCCAAATGGCTAAAAAAAAGCGTTCCAAGGGTGTTTCTAGCTCTTTTTGACCATGATTTAGGGCTCCAGCCCATACTGGACTAGCGCGATATGCTATCTATTTAATAGCGCGAGTTTTGTCTGATTCAGGCCAGAAACTGCGTCAGGTACTGCGCGACCAGCGCCGGCTGCTCATGCACTATCCAGTGGGTGGCGTCTGCGATGCGGTGCAGTTGCATCTGCGGCACAAAGCCTTCCAGGCCGTCCACCAGTGAAGGCAGCAGCGCGCTGTCGTTCATCGCCCAGAGCACCAGCGTGGGCAACGTGACCTCCAGCATTTCGCGTGGAATCGTCACTGCCGTGGCGCCGGGGTCTTTGCCGTGGGCGGGGCGCAGCGGTGAAGCGCGGTAGTAGTTGAGCGGCCCGGTCAGGCCACGCTGCCAGATGGCGCGGTAATGCTGGCGCATCGCATCGGTCAGCCACGGGTTGTTGCCGTCTGCGGCGCCCATGCCTGTGAAAAATTGCCAGAGACGGCGGTAGTCGTCGGCTTCCAGCAGCGCTTCTGCATCGGGCCGGATCAGGAAGTTCATGTAGGCGCTGGCGGCCTGTTGCGCAGATGGATGCTGCAGCTCACGCAAAAAGGTGCCGGGATGCGGCGAGTTGATGATGGCCAGTTTTTTCATCAACGCCGGGTGGCTGGCAGCGATATTCCAGGCCACGGCGCCGCCCCAGTCATGCGCTATCAAGCACTCAAGTTGTGGGCCCTCGCTGGCGATCAGTGCAGCAATATCCTGCACCAGGTATTTGGGCCGGTAGGCTTTGGGCTCAAGAGGTGCGCTCGACAACTCGAAGCCGCGCAGGTTAGGCGCGATGCAGCGGTAGCCGCCGTTTTCGGCTTTGGCGAAGTGGGTCAGCAGCTTGTCCCAGACAAAGGCTGCCTCGGGAAAACCATGCAAAAACATCAACACCGGCCGGCCGGGCTCGCCCGCCGTGCGGCATGACAGGGTGATGCCGTGGGGCAGTTCGACAAGCGAGGTTTCCAGAACGGACATGAAGGCCTCTCTGCTATGGCTTTAATGACTTTTGACCACAACGGGCGTGGTTTGAGGGTTATTTTTAGTCCTAAACGGTTACCGGGGCAAGCCTGTGCGCGACAGCGGCTGCCATCATGCGTTATCGATAACCTGTCATGTGCGGCTGCTTTCGACACCGCACCTCACGGACACACCCGGCCCATGAAATATTCGCCGAACGCGCGAACGCGCGAAGGGGCGCCTGCAGTCGGATTCAACCCGGGATACGGGCGATGACCTTGATCTCGAAGTCGAATCCTGTGAGCCAGGTGACGCCGACTGCTGTCCAGTTGGGGTAAGGGGCTTTGGTAAAGGCCTCGCTTTTAACCCGATGCCTCTTTATGTGGCGTATCCGCCTAACCGCTACGACAGGAAACAACTCCGGGCGTTCCTCGACTGGGTTGTCGAATTGATGGCACAGCACGCACCCCGCGTGCGCTAGCTCAGCTTTCGGCTGAAGCCACTGCAGGCGCGCCTTCCGGGTGCGCCCAGTCCCACAGGTGTTGCGCCACTTCCTCGACGCCGCGGCGCTTGAGTGCCGAAAACAGCTTCACATCGCCGCCACCAGCCTGCAGCTTGACGATCTGCAGTGCCTTGGCGGCCTCGGTCTTGTTCAGCTTGTCGGATTTGGTCAGCAGCACCAGGAACTTCAGGCCTTCCTCGACACGCGGGCGGATCACGTCGAGCAGGATTTCATCAAGCTCGGTCAGGCCCAGGCGCGGGTCGCACAGTAGCACCACTGCCTTCAGGTTGTCGCGCGTCTGCAGGTAATTGCCCATCACCTGCTGCCAGCGGTATTTGGCCTCCTTGGGAACGGCTGCATAACCGTAGCCGGGCAGGTCGGTCAGCACGGCGTCGGTCACGCCCTGCTTGCCCAAAGTGAACAGGTTGATGCTTTGGGTGCGGCCCGGTGTCTTGGAGGCGTAAGCCAGCCGGTGCTGTTGTGTCAGGGTGTTGATGCAGGTCGATTTGCCGGCATTGGAGCGGCCGACAAAAGCGATTTCGGGCACATCCAGCCGTGGCAGGTGCTTCAGTTCGGGCGCCGTCGTCAGGAATTTGGCCGTGTGCAGCCAGCCCATAGCGATCTTCGGGTTGGGTGCTGCGGGGGCATTTGCTTCAGGGGAAACGGATGTAGTCATGGTCGTGCGGGCCTCTGGATGGTGTGCCAAAACGCGACGCGGGTGCTGGCGGATGCTGTGCGGCCCGGCATTTTGCTGCTCTAAAACCCGCAAGGGAGCAGTAGAACGTTGGGGCAAGGCCTTGAAGCCATTGTAAAATCAGAAAGTTATAAGTTTTGTGCGCCAACCCATTAAAACATTCCCCCGATATGAAGCTGTTCGCTACCTCTCTTTTGGCCGCCATGCTGGTGCTGCCTGCCGTGCCTTCTTTCGCCGCAGGCGAGACCGGCCAAGCTGCGACCCCGGCAGCCGCCGCACCGGCACCTGCCAAGGTCACCAAGCCTGACCTGGTCAAGGGTGAAGCCAGCTTCACCGCGATGTGCGCGTCCTGCCACGGTGCAGATGGCAACTCCGGCATTCCTGCCAATCCCAAGCTGTCGCAGCAACACCCTGAATACCTGGTCAAGCAGTTGCAGGAGTTCAAGGCCGGCAAGCGCAAGAGCCCCATCATGCAGGGCTTTGCCGCCGCGTTGTCTGAAGACGACATGAAAAACATCTCATACTGGGCTGCTTCGAAGAAAGGCAAGCCCGGCTTTTCGAAAGACAAGGACCTCGCCGCGCTGGGTGAGCGCATTTACCGTGGTGGCGTGGCCGACCGCCAGATCGCAGCCTGCGCAGGCTGCCACAGCCCCAACGGTGCCGGCATCCCTGCGCAATACCCGCGCCTGGGTGGCCAGCATGCGGATTACATCGCCAGCCAGCTGACGACCTTCCGTGATGGCGGCCGCCAGAACAGCCTGCAGATGAACCAGGTCGCTGCCAGGCTGAACGACCGTGAAATTCGTGCGCTGGCCGACTACATAGCCGGCCTGCGTTAAACGTTTGCTGCAATTGCGGCTTTCGTCGCCGATTTGTTGAACCCATAGCCGCAATAACACTCATACCAAAGGCGGGACTTTCGATGAAAGCCCGCCTTTTTTGCTTTTTCCGGCTCCTCGCTGTACTTAACCCACGCCTCCCCGAATGACAGTTTCCACCCAAGGCATGAATGTCAACTGGGGCTCCCGCACCGTGCGGGCGTCCGTGGAACTGCTGTCGTCGATGCGGTTCTCGATCTCGCTGCTGACTGTGATCTGCATCGCGTCCATCATCGGCACCGTGCTCAAGCAGGGCGAGCCACTTGGCAATTACGTCAACCAGTTCGGGCCTTTCTGGGCGCAGGTCTTCAGCCTCGCAAGCCTGAACACGGTCTACAGCGCCTGGTGGTTTTTGCTGATACTGGCTTTCCTGGTGGTGTCGACTTCGCTGTGCATCACCCGCAATGCCCCCAAGATATTTGCTGACCTTAACCAGCTCAAGGAAAACCTGCGCGAGCAGAGCCTGAAGGCTTTTGGCCACCGCGCCGAAGGTGCGCTGGCCGAATCACCCGAAACTGCTGCGCGCCGCATAGGCCAGACGCTGGTGCAGAGTGGCTGGAAGGTCAAGCTGCAGCAGCGCCCATCGGCCCATGGTGACGGCTGGATGGTTGCCGCGAAAAAAGGCGCTGCCAACAAGCTTGGTTACATAGCAGCGCACAGCGCGATCGTGCTCGTTTGCATTGGCGGCCTGCTGGACGGCGACATGATTGTGCGGGCCCAGATGTGGCTCAATGATAAATCCACGTACACGGGCGGTGGCCTGATTGCCGATGTGCCGGCCAGGCACCGGCTAAGCGCCAGCAACCCGACGTTCCGCGCCAACCTGCTGGTGTCCGAAGGCTCGCAATCCGGCACGGCGATATTGAACCAGCCGGGCGGTGTGCTGCTGCAGGAACTGCCGTTTTCGATAGAACTGAAAAAATTCATTGTCGAGTATTACTCGACCGGCATGCCCAAGCTGTTTGCCAGCGACATCGTGATCCACGACAGGGAAACCGGCAAGCAGATACCGGCGCGTGTCGAGGTCAACCACCCCGCCAATTACAAGGGCGTGGAGATTTACCAGTCCAGCTTTGACGATGGCGGCTCCAGCGTGACGCTGAAGGCAGTGCCGATGGGGACTGCGCCTGGCCAGACCAGCAAGCCGTTTGAGATACAGGGCACGATAGGCGGCAGCAGCGCACTCAGCAATGGCGATGAAAAGATGACGCTGGAGTACACCGCACTGCGTGTCATCAACGTCGAGAATTTCGCAGCGAACAAAGGCATGGGCGAAGGCTCGGGCGTCGATGTGCGCAAGGTTGATTTGCGCCAGGCGATCGACTCGCGGCTGGGTGCAGCCAACAAGACGGTTACGCAAAAAGAGCTGCGCAACGTCGGCCCCAGCGTCAGCTACAAACTGCGCGACGCGGCCGGCCAGGCGCGCGAGTTCAATAACTACATGCTGCCCGTCAAGATGGACGACAGCGAGACAGCTCCGCCCGTTTACCTGCTGGGCGTGCGCGAGAACCCGGCTGATTCCTTCCAGTACCTTCGCATCCCGGTGGATGGCGAAGGCAGCATGGACAGCTTTCTGCGCCTGCGCCGTGCGCTCGCCGACCCTGCGCAGCGAGAGATGGCCGTCAGCCGTTACGCCGCACAGGCGATAGGCCGGGACAGACCCGAGTTGGCTCAGCAATTGGCAGCTTCGGCTTCGCGTGCGTTGGCACTGTTTGCCGGCAACTGGCCCGAGGACACGCCCGAAATGGTGACCCGCACAGCCGGCCTGCAGGCCATATCCGACTTCATGGAGGCCAATGTGCCCGAGGCCGAACGCAATCGCGCCGGTGAGGTGCTGGTGCGCATATTGAACGGTGTGTTGTTTGAACTGGCGCAGATGACACGCCAGCAGGCGGGCCTGAAGCCATTGCCGCAGGACGAAAAAACCCAGGGTTTTATGGCGCAGATGGTGCTCAGCCTGTCCGATGCGCACCATTACCCCGCGCCCATGGCTTTCGAGCTGAAAGACTTCACCCAAGTGCAGGCCAGCGTCTTCCAGGTTGCGCGTGCACCCGGCAAGACCATTGTTTATCTGGGCTGCGCTTTCCTGATAATTGGCGTTTTTGCCATGCTTTACGTGCGTGAGCGCCGGGTATGGGTATGGCTTGCGCCGGGCGCAGGCAAGCCGGACAATCCCGAAGAGGGCGGATCTGCCGCCGCCAGCCACGCGACCATGGCCCTGTCGACCAACCGCAAGACCATGGATGGTGACAAGGAGTTTGAGATGTTGAAAACGAAATTGCTGCAGGCGCCCCGATGAATACCACCCGCCTAGAAGACAAGAACGTCACCACCACGCTGACGGCGGGGCGGGGCGCTGAATCCCGCACGCTCAGCCTCAGTGAAGGCTACTTCGCCAGACGCAATGTGCTGGACTGGGTTTTTGCTGCGCTTGTGGTTGCCGGCGGCCTGTTCGCTTTTTCACGTTACAGCGCCTTCATGGACGTCTATGAAAAAGGCATCCTGATCGCAACAGTGCCCGCTGCTATCGCGATGGGCTGGTTCTGGCGACCACTGCGGGTGCTGATGATGGCCGTCAGTGCATTCTCCTTGCTGGGCATTGCGTCTTACCAGGTTGACGGGGCGGGTAACCTGGCCCGCGCCGACCAGGTGTTCTGGCTGAAATACTTTCTGTCCAGCCAGTCGGCCATCCTGTGGATGAGCGTGCTGTTTTTCATGAGCACGATTTTTTACTGGCTGGGCATGTTCGCAAAATCGCAAAGTGCGACGCTGGAATCTCTGGGCTCAAAAATCGCCTGGGTGGCGGTTGGCATGGCGCTTGTCGGCACGATGGTGCGCTGGTACGAAAGTTACCTGATAGGCGCAGACGTTGGCCACATCCCGGTCAGCAATCTGTATGAAGTGTTTGTGCTGTTCTGCTGGATGACCGCAGCCTTCTACCTCTACTTCGAGGCGCAGTACAACACCCGCGCTCTGGGTGCTTTTGTGATGCTGGTGGTCAGTGCGGCGGTCGGCTTCCTGCTCTGGTACACAGTGATCCGCGAGGCCCATGAAATCCAGCCGCTGGTGCCTGCGCTGAAAAGCTGGTGGATGAAGCTGCATGTGCCGGCCAACTTTATTGGCTACGGCATGTTCGCCCTCGCTGCGATGGTGTCGCTGTCCTACCTGATCAAGCAACAGGCCGAAGAGAAGCGCTGGTACAAACTGACGCCGCTGTGGCTTCTGGGTATCGTGCTGTGTTTTGTGCCGATTGTGTTTCGCGCCAAGTCGCCTGCAGAGGCAGGCGGCAGCAACTACTGGCTGGGATATCTGCTGGTCTCTGGCCTGATTGCGGCCGGCATTTTGCTTGGCCGCAAGCGCATTGCCTCGCGCCTGCCCAGCTTTGAAGTGCTGGACGACGTGATGTACAAGGCCATCGCGGTAGGTTTTGCCTTCTTCACGATTGCCACGGTGCTGGGCGCACTGTGGGCGGCGGAAGCCTGGGGCGGCTACTGGAGCTGGGACCCGAAAGAGACCTGGGCGCTGATCGTCTGGCTGAACTACGCTGCCTGGCTGCACATGCGGCTGATGAAGGGCCTGCGTGGCACTGTGGCAGCCTGGTGGGCGCTGGTGGGGCTTGCAGTGACTACCTTTGCATTTCTGGGTGTCAACATGTTCCTGTCGGGTTTGCACAGTTACGGAACCTTGTAGCCGCAGGCTGAATCCTTGTAAGAGTAGCCCGCGTATAACGACTAACAGCGAATTTCAAGGACAACGCAAATGCTCATCAGGACCAACGCCAGCGGTTTTAACCACCCGGTTTCCAGCGAGATCACGCCGGATGCCGTTTACCACGGGCGCCGCGACATGATCCGGCTGATGGCTACGGGTGCAGCCGGTGCCGCGATGGCAAGCTGGGCGGGGCGGCAGGCCCTGGCGCAAACGGTGCAAAAGCCTGGCAAGCTCGCGGCATTGGCTGGCGCAAAGTCTGCTGTTTCTGGTGCGGTCACCATGGAAAAGGTGACAGACTACAAGGACGCGACTACCTATAACAACTTCTACGAATTCGGTACCGACAAGGCCGACCCGGCGAAGAATGCTGGCACGCTGGCCACCAAGCCATGGTCGGTGGCGATCGAGGGCATGGTTAAACAGCCGAAAACTTTCACGCTTGAAGACCTCATCAAACTCGCACCGCAGGAAGAGCGCATCTACCGGCTGCGATGTGTAGAGGGCTGGTCCATGGTGATTCCGTGGGTGGGTTATTCCCTGTCGGCGCTGATCAAAAAAGTCGAGCCGCTGGGTAGCGCCAAGTACGTCGAGTTCGTCACCCAGGCCGACCCCAAGACCATGCCGTTTGTTGGTTCGCGTGTGCTCGAATGGCCTTATGTGGAAGCGCTGCGCATGGATGAGGCCATGCATCCGCTGGCACTGCTGACGTTTGGTATGTACGGCGAAGTGCTGCCCAACCAGAATGGCGCACCGGTGCGCATGGTGCTGCCGTGGAAATATGGTTTCAAGAGCGGCAAGAGCATTGTCAAGATTCGCTTTACCGACAAGGAACCGCGCACGGCCTGGAACAAGGCGGCTGCGCAGGAGTACGGCTTCTATTCCAACGTGAACCCGAATGTGGATCATCCGCGCTGGAGCCAGGCAACCGAACGCCGTATCGGTGAAGACGGCCTGTTCGCGAAGAAACGCAAGACGCTGATGTTCAATGGTTATGAAGCGCAGGTCGGTCAGCTGTACGCAGGTATGGACTTGAAGAAAAACTTCTGAAAGGCCGATGATGGTGTCGCGCCAGAAGCTGTTGCTGCATCCTGCGGCAAAGGCCGTTCTTTTTGTCATCTGCCTGCTGCCATTTGCGTGGCTGGCCTGGAATGTCATCCAGGCCCAGATGGGCAACGCCAACGTATTGGGCGCCAACCCCGCCGAATACCTGATTCGCGCTACCGGTGACTGGACCCTGCGGTTTATCTGCATCGTGCTGGCCGTGACGCCGCTGCGCGTGATCAGCAACACCCCCACGCTGACGCGTTTTCGCCGAATGCTGGGACTTTATGTTTATTTTTATGTCGTGATACACCTGTTGAGTTACAGCTGGTTCGACATGGGCTTTGATGTGCCGGAGATCGCGAAAGACATTGCGAAGCGGCCTTTTATACTCGTTGGTTTTGCCGCTTTTGTGCTGCTGACGCCGCTGGCTGCCACCTCCTTTAACCGCGCCATCAAGGCGCTGGGCGCCAAACGCTGGCAAACGCTGCACAAGCTGGTATACCTGATTGCCGGCTTGGGCCTGCTGCATTTTTTCTGGATGCGTGCTGGCAAAAACGATTTCGCCGAGGTCGGTGTTTATGCCGCCATCATTGCCGTGCTGCTGGGCTGGCGGGTCTGGCAATACCTGAAGAAAAAGCGCGCCTTGGTGGCGACGAGGCCGGCCCGTACAGCCTGAGTTAGCTGGCGATTTTTTCGCCGCGCATCTGGTCAGCGCTGGTCTCGCGCTCGCGTATAAGAGTGGTTGTGCTGCCATCCACCAGCACTTCGGCAGCCCTGCCGCGCGTGTTGTAGTTGCTGGACATGCTCATGCAATACGCGCCTGCCGACAGTACGGCCAGCCTGTCGCCGGCCGCTACTGCCAGCTCGCGATCACGGCCAATCCAGTCGCCGCTTTCACACACCGGTCCGACGACGTCATAGGTCGCGGCCACTGCCGTGTTTTGCGCAGCAAGCGGCACGATGGCGTGGAAGGCCTGGTACATGGCCGGCCGCGGCAGGTCGTTCATCGCGGCGTCGATGATGCAGAAGTTTTTTTGCTCACCGGGTTTGACGTACAGCACTTCGGTCAGGCATACGCCGGCATTGCCCACCAGCGAACGCCCTGGTTCAATCATCAGTTTTTTGCCGCCGTAGCCGCGCCCATCCAGCTTCGCGAGCAACTGCAGCCACAGCGCATCGGCTTCGGGTGGCGTGTCGCCGTTGTAATTGATGCCCAATCCGCCGCCGAAGTCGATGTGATCCAGCGTGATGCCCGCCGCCTCAATCGCAGCTACCAGGTCAAGCACGCGGTCCATTGCATCAAGGTAGGGCGTGGTCTCGGTGATTTGTGAGCCGATGTGGCAATCTATACCGACCACTTTCAGGCCCTTGAGCGATGCGGCGTGCTGGTAGATACGTAGCGCGTCTTCATGCGCAACGCCGAACTTGTTGCCTTTGAGGCCGGTCGAAATATAGGGGTGGGTCTTTGGGTCCACATTCGGATTGACGCGAATACTGACTGGCGCGCGCAAGCTCATCCCGGCAGCGACTTCAGACAGCACATCCAGTTCGGCTTCACTCTCGACGTTAAAGCAGCCGATGCCGGCGGTCAGGGCCTGCCGCATCTCGGAGCGTGTCTTGCCGACGCCGGAAAAAATAACCTTTGCCGCGTCACCGCCGGCTGCCAGAACGCGGTCCAGTTCGCCGCCCGAGACGATGTCGAAACCGCAGCCGGCGTTGGCAAAAACCTGCAGGACGCCCAGCGAGGAATTGGCCTTCATGGCGTAGCAAATCTGCGAGTTGCGCCCTGCAAAGCCGCGCTGGTAGGCGGACAACGCAGACAGCATGGCGGCCTTCGAATAGACGAATAATGGCGTGCCGTGCTGAGTGGCCAGCGCATCCAGCGCCAAGTCTTCGATGTGCAGCAATCCCTGACGGTACGCGATAAATGGCTGGCCGGGAAGCGGGCCGCCAGAGCTGACTGGCGCTTTCATCGCGCAGCCGATGCGGGTATGAGTGGCGCAACCACAGCGCTTTGCGGCACAGTGACATTGGACGCAGGAACCACGGTCGATGCGGGCAAAAACAGCGGGCCTTTCTGGCCGCATCCAGCCAGCGCCAAGAGTGCGGTCAACGCGATGGTCGCGAGCGCAAGCCCATGGCGGGAAGAGGTACTTTGCGCGAAGCCTAGAATTTGGGGAGAGAAAACCATGATGGGATTGTAATGACCGAGCTTGAATATCTGGCGCTCGCCGAGGCCGCGCTGGAGGCGGTGGAACTGGCCTGTGACCGCATCAATGATGAAACCGATGCGGACATCGACAACCAGCGCACCGGGGGAATGATCACGCTGACCTTTGCGAACCGGACGCAGATCATCATCAACCTGCAAAAACCGTTGCAGGAAATCTGGCTGGCTGCGAAGGCTGGCGGCTTTCACTACAAATTCAATGGGCACGAGTGGTCTGACACCAAGGACGCCAGCGAGTTTTTCGCCGCGCTTTCCCGCTATGCGGGTGAGCAGGCTGGCCAGTCGCTGCGCTTCGGGCCACGAGCCTGACCGGGCGTAGCGCGGACCCGCCCCTAGTTCTTGAACAGGTCCAGAATCCGTTTTTTCTCGTCTGCGGGGGGCAGCACGGAAATCGGCGTGGCTCCAGTACCCGGCGTGCCGGACGCGCCTTGTTGCGCTGCATTTGCCGCAGGGTCCTGCAACCCGACGCTACTCACGCCTGCGCCCTTCGCATATTCGTCGTAATACCATTCGCCGCCGATGTTGAGCACGCCTTCCGGGACGGGCATTTCGGTGACCGGCACGTTCTTTAGTGCGTAGCTCATGAAATCAATCCACACCGGCAAGCTCAGCCCGCCCCCGGTTTCGCGGTCGCCGAGGTTTTTCGGTGTGTCGTAACCCATCCAGACGGCTGCTGCCAGCGTGGGCTGGTAACCGACGAACCAGGTGTCTATCGAGTCATTGGTCGTGCCCGTCTTTCCATAGAGGTCAGGGCGCTTGAGGGTCGCCTGGGCCCGGGCTGCCGTGCCTGACCGTGCTACTTCTTGCAGCAGGCTGGACATGATGAAGGCGTTGCGTGCGTCGATACCGCGCGAAGCTTCGTCCGGTTTGGGTTGCTTCACTTCAACCAGGACCTTGCCTTTCTGGTCCGTGATTCTGGTGATCAGGTAGGGGTTGATGCGGTAGCCGCCATTGGCGAATACGGAATAGGCGGTTGCCATCTGCATCGGGGTCACGGAGCCCGCACCCAATGCCATCGTCAGGTATGCCGGGTGTTTTTCCGCCTCAAAACCGAAGTGTGTAATCCAGTCCTGCGCGTAAGGTGCGCCTATGGCCTGCAGTATGCGGATGGAAATCATGTTTTTCGATTTCTTCAGCGCGGTACGCAGGTTCATCGGCCCTTCAAATTTGCCGTCGTAGTTTTTGGGCTCCCAGGGCTGGCCACCGGTTACGCCTGCATCAAAAAACAACGGGGCGTCATTGACGACAGTAGCCGGGGTGAAGCCCTTCTCCAGCGAAGCGGAGTAGATAAAAGGCTTGAAGCTGGAACCAGGCTGGCGCCATGCCTGGGTGACGTGGTTGAATTTGTTTTTCTCGAAGTCAAAGCCGCCCACCAGCGCGCGGATCGCTCCATCGCGCGGGTCAAGTGCCACAAATGCGCCTTCGACTTCTGGCAACTGGGTGATCTCCCAGGTGTCCTTGGGTGTCTTGACCACACGTATGACCGCGCCGCGGCGTATCTTGATATTCGGCGCGGCCTTGTCGGCAAGACCCGACTGTGCTGGCTTCAGGCCGTCACCGGTGATTTCCACGCTCTCACTGTTTTGCCGGATCGCCAGAATGCGTTTGGGGCTGGCCTCCAGCACAACGGCGGACATCACGTCACCGTTGTCCGGGTTGTCAGTCAGCGCATCGTCGATGGCCTCTTCTGCCTGCGCCGGGTCGGCAGGTACGTCAACGAACTGCTCCGGGCCCCGGTAGATCTGCCGGCGCTCATAGTCCATGATGCCTTTGCGCAGCGCCTTGTACGCCATGGTCTGGTCTGCGGCATTGAGGGTGGTGTAGACATTGAGTCCGCGGGTGTAGGTCTGCTCACCATACTGGTTGAACACCAGCTGGCGCACGGTTTCGGCGATGTACTCGGCGTGCACGCGCCCGGCGTCCGGCCCCGACTTGACGACCAGTTCCTCGGCCTTGGCGGATTTGGCTTGCTCTGCAGTGATAAAGCCGTTGTCTTCCATTCGCTCAATGATGTAGAGCTGCCTGGCCCTGGCCCGCTTGGGGTTGTTGATGGGGTTGTAGGCTGATGGGGCTTTCGGAAGGCCTGCCAGCATCGCGGCCTCGGCAATACTGATGTTTTTGAGTGGCTTGTTGAAATAGGCTTCGGATGCAGCCGCAAAACCATAAGCCCGGTTGCCCAGGAAAATCTGGTTCATGTAGATCTCGAGGATCTGGTCCTTGGTAAGCAGGTGTTCCAGCTTGAAGGTCAGAAGGATTTCGTAAAGCTTGCGCGTGAATGTTTTTTCGGATGACAGGTAGACGTTGCGGGCTACCTGCATAGTGATAGTCGAGGCTCCCTGGCTTTTCGCACGACTGACGTTAGCCAGACCGGCGCGTATGACGCCCAGGTAGTCGACACCACCATGCGAGAAAAAACGCGCGTCCTCAATGGCAAGCACGGCGTCTTTCATCACCTTGGGTATTTCGTTGATAGGGGTGAGGCTACGGCGCTCTTCGCCGAATTCCCCTATCACCACACCGTCTGCCGAATAAACCCGCATCGGCAGTTTCGGCCGGTAATCGGACAGGTCGGATATATCGGGCAGGTTGGGATAAGCCACGGCCAGTGCGACCGCTACCACCATCAGGACGCTGAAAATCCCTGCCAGGGCTATGCCTCCCAGCCAAAGCCCGACTTTGGACGCCCAGTGCAGGCCGGGGTAGCGTGCAAAAAGGGTGGGGCCGGAGGCCTTGGGGGTTTCAGCTGGCGTGTTTGGGGGCATGTAGGCAATCTTAGGGTCGCGAAAGCATTATAAAAATCCCGGATGCTGAAAGTGCCGCAAATGGAAGTGAAGCCACACTTTTTCTTTCAGCATCAACACATTCCCTTCAAAATGCCTTTTGGGTGCTTTTGAAAGCGTCTGCTTTTGACAACGGTAATAGTGCTCAAAAAGTGCCCAAAACGGGAAAAATCCTTACTGTACAAGGAGCTTACTGATAGTATTCAAGTGATTTCTTAAGTACGCAAGGCTACTTATTAGCCGTCTTTTGGGGACCGTTTTGATCTCTCTGGGGTCTTTATTCAGCCGTCAGGATCCGCCTTTGCTGGGTCTTGATATCAGTTCGTCCAGCGTGAAGCTGGTGGAATTGAGCCGTGACAAGGCTGGCAATCTCGTGCTTGATCACTGCGCCATCGAACCGCTGGAGCGAGGCTGGATAACCGATGGTAACGTTGAAAAATTTGATGAGGTTGCCGAGGCAGTGCGACGCCTGGTTAAAAAGAGCGGCACCCGCACCAAGCAGGTAGCCATGGCTTTGCCGGCATCGGCGGTCATTACCAAAAAGATCATTCTTCCGGGCGGTCTGACCGAATCCGAACTGGAAATCCAGGTTGAGTCTGAAGCCAATCAGTACATCCCATTTTCTCTGGACGAAGTGAGCCTGGATTTTTGTGTGGTGGGCCCCAGTGCGACATCCGCCGGAGACGTAGAGGTATTGATTGCTGCATCCCGCAAAGAAAAGGTGCAGGATCGCCAGGGCCTGGCGGAAGCTGCTGGCCTGAAGCCCGTCGTCGTCGATGTGGAATCCTATGCATCCCGGCTGGCGACGGCCCGTCTGATCGAAAACCTGCCGAACAAGGGTGTCGATACCATGGTCGCGCTGTTCGAGGTGGGTGCGCTGACAACCAGCATGCAGGTCATCAAGAATGACGAAGTTCTATATGAGCGGGACCAGGCGTTTGGCGGCGCACAGCTAACACAACTCATTGTGCGGCAATACGGTTTTTCTCCTGAAGAAGCGGAAAGTAAGAAACGCAGCGGCGACCTGCCTGAGGATTACGAGTCCGGCGTGCTGAAACCGTTTGTTGAAAGCATGGCCCAGGAAATCGGGCGGGCGTTGCAGTTCTTTTTCACGAGTACCCCTCACAACAAGGTTGATTACGTCATGCTGGCCGGCGGTTCGTCAGCATTACCGGGACTGACCGAGGCGGTGACTCAACAGACATCGTTTGCCAGCATGTGTGCTGACCCCTTTGAAGGCATGACCATAGGCAGCAATGTGCGGGAAAAGAAGATGCGGCGTGAAGCGGCTTCTTATCTCACGTCTTGTGGCTTGGCGTTGCGGAGGTTCTTGCGGTGATTCTCGTCAATCTGCTTCCCCACCGAGAGGCGGCAAGAAAGCGCCAGCGCGAGCTCTTCTTCGCGGTGCTGGGCATTGCCGCATTGATAGGCGGCTTGATTTGCGGGGCGGTCTATTCCTGGTACCAGACCCAGATATCGGGGCAAGCGCAGCGCAACGTCCTCCTCAAATCCGAAATCACAAAGCTTGAAGGCCAGATCAAGGATATCGCCGGTCTGCAGCAGGAAATTGCGGCACTGCGGGCGCGTCAAAATGCGGTTGAGGACTTACAGGGCAATCGTAACCTGCCGGTGTATTTGCTCTCCGAAATGGTGACGCAGCTCCCCGATGGGGTATACATCACCAGCATGCGGCAGGATAACCAGACCGTATTGATCAACGGCGTAGCTCAGTCCAACGAACGTGTCTCCGAGCTGCTGCGTAATCTGGCCAACAACAGCCAGTGGCTCACCCGCCCTGAATTGATAGAAATCACGGCTTCTACAGTTGCGCTCAGTGCGCGCGACCAGCGACGGGTGTCAAACTTTTCGATGCGGATAGGTTTGAAGCGCGCCAGTGACCAACCCAAACCCGGCAGCTCTGCGCCAGCAGGAACGGCAGCTGTCAGTCCCGCAGCTACACCGGCTCCGGCCTCCAAGACTTGATCCAGGCGTCTCATGGCAACCGTTCCCAAACTCAATATTGACTTCGCTGCGCTGCAGGCGAACCTGAAAGCCCAATTTGTCGGGCTGAACCCGAATGACCCCGCATCCTGGCCGGCCCTCCCGCGGTATCTGCTTTGCGTTGCCGTCACCATCTTTGTAGTGGTGGCGCTATGGTTTGTATGGCTGAGTTCCTCGGATGAAGAGCTCCGCGCAGAGCGCGCCAAGGAAACGCAACTCAGGGAAGACTTCTCCAAGAAGCTGACGCAGGCGGCCAGCCTTGATGCACTGAAAAAGCAGCGCGAGCAGGTTCAACAATACGTGACGCAGCTTGAAAAGCAACTGCCCAGCAAGGCGGAAATGGATGCATTGCTGTCTGACATAAATCAGGCGGGCCTGGGTCGCAGCTTGCAGTTTGAATTGTTCCGGCCCGGCCAGGTCAGCGTGAAGGAGTACTACGCAGAATTGCCGATTACTGTGCGCGTTACCGGCAGGTATCACGACATGGGCGCTTTTGCTGCCGACATCGCCAACCTCTCACGTATCGTGACCCTGAACAATCTGACGATTGCGCCGCTTGGAAGAGATGGTACGCTGAGCATGGATACGACGGCCAAAACCTTCCGTTACCTGGATAACGACGAGGTGGCAGTGCAGCGCCAGGCAACCGGGGCCAAAAAATGATCAAGGCGAAAAATGGCCCCAAAGCGGTACTTTCGCTCGCATTTTTGCTTCTGCTGTCCGGGTGCGGGATATCCGGTGAGGAAGAGTTGCAAGCCTGGATGACTGAGCAGCGCAGCCTGTCCAAGTCCAGGGTGGATCGTATACCCGAGCCCACCAAGTTCTCACCCCAGCCCTATAGTCTGGACGCTGCGATAGAGCCCTTTAGCAACCAGAAGCTTACACAGGCGCTCAAAAAGGATTCCGCAACTCAGGCCTCTGCCAATGCAGCCCTAATTGCGCCCGAATTGGCGCGGCGCAAGGAACCGCTGGAGGCTTACCCTCTGGACTCTGTTGCAATGGTCGGCAGCCTTCTCAATTCAGGTCAGCCGGTAGCGCTGGTGCGTGTGGACAGCCTTCTTTACCAGGTACGCGCCGGGAGTTATCTCGGGCAAAACTATGGCCGCATCACCAAGATTGCCGAGACAGGAATTACCCTGCGGGAAATCGTGCAGGATGCCGGCGGCGAATGGATAGAGCGCATGGCGACAATACAGCTTCAAGAGGTACCAAGATGAGCGAGCGAATGTGTGAGTGTAAAGCGGTTGCCCAGGCAGTTGGATTGCGTGGCTTGCTGGAAAATTTTTCGGAAACACTGGCGGCTGGCATCGCTGTGCTGGCGGTGGCTGCATCCTTTTCGGTACACGCACAGGCGCCTGCAGCAAGTGCGAACTCCATCCAGTCCGTCACGGGGTCGATGCAGGGTGGCGTTGAAGTGATTCGTGTCGAATTGGCTGAGCCGCTGACTGCTGTCCCTACCGGGTTCAGCATTCAAACCCCTGCGCGTATCGCGCTTGACTTCCCCGGCGTTGCCAATGCCATGGGCCGGTCTACTGTTGACCTCAATCTGGGAAATATGCGTTCTGCCAATGTAGTGCAGGCGGGCGAGCGCTCCCGCGTCGTGTTAAACCTCAAGGCTTCAACGTCCTACAAGGCAGAAATACAGGGGAAATCTCTGTTGATAACCCTTGAACCCGTGGTGGTTGCTGCGCCCTCCGCGATAGCCCAGCCGGTGTTCGCCGAAAACCGCAATCGCGACATTCTTCCCCTCAAGGATCTCGATTTCCGTCGCGGCACCGACAGTTCCGGAAAAATCGTTGTGGACTTGCCCAACAACCAGGTTGGTGTAGACATCCGCCAGCAGGGGCAGACGCTGGTTGTCGAATTCCTGAAGACGGCCTTGCCTGAGGGCCTGCGCCGCCGGCTGGATGTGTCCGACTTTGGTACTCCAGTCCAAAGTGTGACGACCTTCCAGTCAGGTGACAAGGTGCGGATGGTAGTTGAACCAAAAGGCTTGTGGGAGCACAGTGCATACCAGAGTGACAACCAGTTCGTTCTGGAGGTCCGGCAGCAGAAGGTGGATCCCACCAAGCTGACCCAGGGGACTGGATTTAACGGCGAAAAACTGTCTCTCAATTTCCAGAACATTGAAATACGTTCCTTGTTGCAGGTTATTGCTGACTTCACCAATTTCAATGTGGTGACTTCTGATACGGTGACGGGCAATGTCACGCTCCGGCTTAAGGATGTTCCGTGGGACCAGGCGCTGGACATCATCCTGCAGGCGCGCGGTCTGGGCATGCGCAAATCCGGCAACGTCTTGCTGATAGCGCCAAAAGATGAACTGGCAGCCAAGGAAAAACTTGACCTTGAATCGAGGAATGCGATCCAGAGCCTGGAGGCCCTGCGAACCCAGGATTTCAAGCTGAATTATGCAAAAGCTGCCGATATCACCGCTGGATTGCTGGGGAGCGGGGGTCCTGGCTCCACCAAAATCCTTTCGCCTCGCGGCAGCGTTATTTCCGAATCGCGGACCAACCAGCTGTTTGTTACAGACATACCGTCCAAGCTGGAGCAGGTGCAGGCCCTTATCGCCAAACTCGACATCCCTGTGCGCCAAGTGCTGATAGAAGCCCGCATTGTCGAGGCATCGGATTCGTTCGGCAAATCACTGGGGGTCAGGCTTGGCGGCCAGCCCTTCAATCAGGGTAACGCCAATTCTGCATTTGGTGCGGTTTATAACGCAACGGCTGCCGGCACCACTGCAGGCAATTTCTTTTCACTGCCAGCGGTTGGGCAAAACGGTTTTGGGGCCGCGACATTTGCGATCTCGTTATTCAATGCAACCAAGACCCGCTTTCTGAATCTTGAAATCTCGGCAATGGAAGCGGACGGCAAGGGCAAGATTGTTTCAAGCCCGCGTATTGTCACCGCCGATCAAGTAAAGGCGCTGATAGAACAAGGCACTGAACTCCCTTACCAGCAGGCCACGTCCAGTGGCGCGACCTCCATCGCGTTTCGCAAGGCCAACCTGAAGCTGGAAGTCACGCCGCAAATCACGCCTGAGGGCAACATTATCCTGAATGTGGACGTGAATAAGGACAGCGTGGGGCGCCAGACCACGAATGGGTTTGCCATCGATACCAAACACGTGCAGACACAGGTATTGGTCGAAAATGGCGGGACTGTGGTCATAGGTGGTATCTATGAGCAAAATGACCGGGAGGATGAAACCAAGGTCCCCTTGTTGGGTGATTTGCCCGGGATTGGCAATCTTTTCAAGCAAAAGACCCGTACGGCAACCCGCAACGAACTTCTGGTATTCATAACCCCGAAGATGCTGACAAACGGCGTGTCCCTGCGCTAAGGCCCGGGTCGGACGGGACACGCGCACACGCCCTGAGTGTTCGCGCTGTGATCGCGAGCCCGTTTTAGACCGGTCTGATAAGGCGCCGGCCTGTGGCACAAATGAGGGCTTTGGCGCAAAAAAATCGAAGAACAAACGGAACCGAATATGCTTACCGCCAGAATCGCCTGCGTCGGCTTGCCTGGCTCAGGCAAGTCCACTATCGGCAGGCAACTTGCCAGGCGGCTCGGCATCCGTTTTGCTGATTCCGATCAGGTAATCGAACAACGGATCGGTTGCTCCATCCGCGAATTCTTTGAACGCGAAGGCGAGCCTGCCTTCCGTGATCTAGAAGAAGAGCTGATAGACGAATTGACCGGTGAAGGTGCATGTGTGCTTTCCACCGGCGGTGGCGCCATCCTGCGGCAGGCCAATCGTGACCGCCTTCGCGAGCGAACCCAGTCTGTGTATCTGCACTCCTCGCCGGAAGATGTTTTCCGGCGGCTAAGGAATGACCAGAACCGGCCCTTGCTCCAGGTGTCAGATCCACTGGCCCGGCTAAAAGAGCTGTATGGCGCACGCGACCCGTTATACCGGGAAACCTCGCGTTTTGTGGTCGAGACGGGACGCCCTTCGGTCTCCACACTCGTCAACATGATCCTGATGCAACTGGAACTTGCGGGAGTTGTTCAGCCCTCCTGAAGTGTCCGGCCTTGTAGCCCCAGGCGGGCAGGGTGGAAGTCCCACGCTCTACACTCAGGCCTTATGTACGCCCCTATGCACGCCTTTACTCCAGCCCAACCTCTGTCTTCCCGCGCGCAGGTCCAGATCAGCCTGGCAGAGCGCAGCTATGCGATCGTCATCGGCCCTGATTTACTCAGCGATGAAGCCATCTATCAACAACTGCCTGCCGCTCATACGGCGTTGATCGTCACCAATACCACCGTCGCGCCGCTGTACGTTGCCAGTCTGCAGGCAACGTTGAAAAAGCGGTACCCGCGCGTGCTGCAGGTGGTGTTGCCGGATGGCGAGGTTTACAAGGACTGGCAAACGTTGCAGGGCATTTTTGATGCACTTTTGCAAAATGGTTGCGACCGCAAGACCGTGCTGTTTGCATTGGGCGGCGGGGTAGTGGGTGATATGACCGGATTTGCTGCGGCCAGCTACATGCGCGGGGTACCATTTGTGCAGGTGCCCACGACATTGCTGGCCCAGGTCGACTCATCTGTTGGCGGCAAGACTGCCATCAATCATCCGCTTGGGAAAAACATGATTGGGGCTTTTTATCAGCCCCAATTGGTGGTGTGCGACCTTGATGTAATCAAGACACTTCCGCCGCGGGAACTGGCTGCCGGGCTGGCGGAGGTCATCAAATACGGGCCGATTGCGGACCTTGATTTCCTGCACTGGATAGAAACCAATATTGATGCCTTGCTGGAGCGCGACCCTGCCGGGCTGGCGCATGCCGTCAAGCGCAGCTGCGAGATCAAGGCATTGGTGGTGGGCCAGGATGAGCGGGAGCTGGGGTTGCGCGCCATCCTCAATTTTGGGCACACCTTTGGGCATGCGATTGAATCCGGCCTGGGTTATGGCGAGTGGCTTCACGGTGAAGGTGTGGGCTGCGGCATGGTGATGGCCGCACACCTGTCCCAGCGTTTGGGGCTGGTGGATGCTGCATTTGTCGAGCGTCTGGTTCGCCTGATTGCGAAGGCAGGCCTGCCGGTCAAGGGTCCGGTGCTGTCGCACACAGACAATGCAGGCCGTTACCTGGAATTGATGCGAGTGGATAAAAAATCCGAGGCCGGCGAGATCCGGTTCGTGTTGCTCGAAGGCCCTGGCCGGGCCGTAGTCCGTGGTGCGCCTGATGCACTAGTGCGTGAAGTCATAGACTTTTGCTGCCGTTAAGCGGCAAAGCACTACTGCGCATGAGCCTGGCTCCTTACGCCTGTGATCCTGCACTGTCGCGCGGGCGCCGGTTTCCCGAAACTGTCGCTCCGACGCGCTCCGACTTTCAGCGTGACCGCGACCGCATCGTCCATTCTACGGCCTTCCGCAGGCTGGTTTACAAGACCCAGGTTTTCCTCAATCACGAGGGTGACCTGTTTCGCACCCGCCTGACGCATTCGCTGGAAGTGGCGCAACTCGGCCGTTCTGTCGCCCGCGCATTGCGTCTTGCTGAAGACCTCGTGGAGGCCATTGCTTTGGCGCACGACCTTGGGCACACACCCTTTGGCCATGCGGGGCAGGATGCCTTGAACAATTGCCTGAAGACGCATAACCCCGAGAGCGCCGGCTTTGAGCACAACCTGCAAAGCCTGCGTGTTGTCGATTCGCTGGAAGAGCGCTACCCTGACTACGACGGTCTCAACCTGACCTTTGAGACCCGCGAGGGTGTGCTCAAGCATTGTTCGCGTCGCAATGCCTTGCGTATTGAAGCTCGTGAACCCGGCGGTGTCGCAAGCCGTTTTCTGCCAGCGGGTGAGGGTGGCGGTCAGCACCGTGCGCAGCCTTCGCTGGAGGCGCAACTGGCCAACCTCGCCGATGAAATTGCCTACAACGCCCACGATATTGATGACGGGGTGCGTTCGGGCCTGCTGCAGATGGAGCAACTTGAAGAAGTGGCGCTTTTCAGTCGCTACCGCCATGAAACCAGCTTGGCGCACCCTCTTCTGAAAGGCCGCAGGCTGCTTTTTGAGACCATACGCCGGATGCTCAGTGCGCAGGTCTATGACGTGATTGATGCTACTGGACTTGCCCTGGCGAAGGCCGGACCTATCAGCGCGGATGATGTGCGTGCCTGCGCGCCGCTGGTCTGTTTCAGTGCCCGGATGGCCGAGGAATCGGCGTTGCTGAAACGCTTTCTTTCGCAAAACCTGTACCGTCATCCCCAGGTTGTCGAGACAACTCAGTCAGCCAAGCAGGTGGTCAGGGACCTGTTTGAAGCTTACATGTGCGACCCCGCACAAATGCCGCAGGCCCATATTGACCGCTTCGACGGGCTGGACACGCCGCATGCGGCGGGTGCCAGGCCGGAGCGTGTAGTGGCGGACTACATTGCGGGCATGACTGACCGCTTTGCGGGCAAAGAGCATGCGCGCCTGAAGGGACTGCAGGCGTTTGCGGGCGATGCCGCCCTTGGTTAAGACCATGGCCGGTGGTGGCGTCACCCGAGACCCGGATTTAGATCCGGATATGCACGCAGCCTACTGGGTTGTTGCTGCTGGCATAGGCGCGGCCCTGCATATCGGGAAATTGCCACCCGCCTTGCCTGTGCTTGAAAAGGCGCTGGGCATTTCCCTGTTGCAGGCGGGCTTTTTGTTGTCATTGGTGCAGTGTGCTGGCATGTTGCTGGGGCTGATGACAGGTCTTGCGGTGCAAAGGGTGGGCCTCAAACGCAGCATGATTGGCGGCCTTCTGCTGCTGGGTGTTGCCAGCGCGCTGGGTGCACTTGCAGAGAGCGCAGCATGGCTGCTGGTCACGCGCGGCCTTGAAGGACTTGGTTTTCTTTGGGCTGTACTGCCCGGGCCGGGCCTGCTGCGCCAGCTGGTGCCCAGGCAGCGAATGGACAGGATGTTGGGCATCTGGGGCACTTACATGCCGTTGGGTACGGCGCTGGCGTTGCTGGTTGGTCCATGGGTGATGTTGACCGGGCACGGTGATTCAGGCTGGCGGCTGTGGTGGTGTGTGTTGTCACTGGTAGCTGTGCTTTTTGCGGCTGCAATTTTCTGGCGCCTGCCGGCAAGTCCGGCAGCAGAAGGCACCCTTGCGCAAACCGGCAGCGCGCGGCAGTCAACAAAGGCATTGTTAAAGCTCACATTGAGTTCGGGGCCCGTCTGGCTGCTTGCGCTGACCTTCGGTGCCTATGCAGGACAGTGGCTATCGGTGGTTGGTTTCCTTCCCTCCATTTACGCCAAAGCCGGCATTGCCAGTGCGACGGCCGGCTGGCTGACTGCTTTGGCCGCAGCCCTGAACATGGTGGGCAATGTGGCGGCGGGTCGCCTGCTGGAGCGCGGGGTGGGGGCGTTCACCCTGCTTGTCACGGGCTTTGCAGTGATGGGCATAAGCGCGATGACGGCGTTTGCATTGCCACTCAATCCATGGGAGCAATTTGTCGCTGTACTGGTTTTCTCCATGACAGGCGGCTTGATCCCAGCCACCCTGTTCAATCTGGGTGTGCAGCTTGCGCCGGTGCCGGAGGCAGTATCTGCGACGGTGGGCTGGATGCAGCAGTGGTCATCGGCAGGACAATTCCTGGTGCCACCGCTGGTTGCCTGGATTGCGGGGAGGACGGGCGGCTGGCAGTGGACAGGCTGGGTCAGCATGATGTTCTGCATTGCCGGTATCGCACTTTCGGTGCATGTGAGGCGGGCTTTGTCGCGAAGGAATGGCGGCGTGTGAAGTCAGCCTGCGTCTAATTGGGGTCGGATTCCAATTAAACTGCCAAAGTCATTGAAAGGCTTTGCCATGGCCCGTTTGCCCCGGCTCACATTGCCGGATATTCCCCATCATGTCATCCAGCGAGGCAACAACCGCCAGCCCATATTCCGCAGTGCCGCCGATCGCGAGTACCTGCTGGGGCTGCTTTATGACAGCAGCAGAAAATTTGACGTCGCCGTCCATTCCTATGTGTTGATGGACAACCACTTCCATCTGCTGATGACGCCGCGTACCGATACAGGCCTGCCGCAGATGATGCAGGCCGTCGGTCGCAGTTATGTCCGCTACTTCAACGACCTGTACCAGAGATCCGGAACGCTTTGGGAGGGCCGCTATCGCTCGACTCTGATACAGACCGACCGCTACATGCTGGCTTGCATGGCCTATATCGACCTCAATGCGGTCCGCGCGGGATTGGTGGCAGAGCCGGCTGACTTTGCCTGGTCGAGCTACGGGCATTACACCGGCCGGCATGTCGACAGGCTGGTGACGCCGCATTCTCTGTTCTGGACCTTGGGTAACACCCCGTTCGCGCGCGAAGTGGCCTATGCCGAAATGGTGCATGCCGGTCTGACCAGCCAGCAACAGGAAGCGTTGACTACATCAGCACTCAGTGGCTGGGCGCTGGGAGAAGCCGGTTTTGTTGCAGATCTGCAAAAAAGGACTACCCGCCGCGTACAACGAATGCAGGCAGGGCGGCCAAACGCGCTGCGGCGCGAACTATAGCCTGTAAAAGATTGTTGATTTAACTAGTTAATTCTCAAATTTGAATCAGTCCCTAATTAAATTCCAACTTAATTAATCGAGAATTAATTGGAATCTGACCCCGATTATTAGTTTTGGCATTGTTGTTGCTGCGGTCTTATCATCCCTATCCCCGCGAATAAATTGACTAGGAGTGCGCCATGACCACGGCTGCTGAAATTACATATCTTCAAGACCACGGTTTGTACACCGGTGCAAATGAGCACGATGCCTGCGGCGTCGGTTTTGTGGCGCACATCAAGGGTGAAAAAAGCCATGCCATCGTGCAGCAGGGCCTGAAAATCCTTGAAAACCTTGACCACCGGGGCGCAGTGGGCGCTGACAAACTGATGGGCGACGGCGCCGGCATCCTGATCCAGCTGCCCGATGCGCTGTATCGCGAAGAGATGGCCCGGCAGGGCGTCACGTTGCCGCCACCGGGCGAGTACGGCGTCGGCATGATCTTCCTCCCGAAGGAGCACGCTTCACGCCTGGCCTGCGAACAGGAAATGGATCGCGCCATCAGGGCCGAGGGCCAGGTGCTGCTGGGCTGGCGCGATGTGCCGGTTGACCAGGACATGCCAATGTCGCCCGCGGTTCGCAAGACAGAGCCCATCGCCCGACAGGTTTTCATCGGCCGCGGTGCCGATGTCATCGTACAGGACGCTCTGGAGCGCAAGCTGTATGTCATCCGCAAGACTGCCAGCGCCAACATCCAGCGCCTCAAACTCAAGCACAGCAAGGAATATTACGTTCCCAGCATGTCCAGCCGCACCGTGGTCTACAAGGGCCTGCTGCTGGCCGATCAGGTGGGCACCTACTACCTCGACCTGAAAGACGAGCGCTGCGTCTCCGCGCTGGGCCTGGTGCACCAGCGCTTTTCGACCAACACCTTCCCCGAGTGGCCGCTGGCACACCCTTATCGTTATGTCGCCCACAACGGCGAGATCAACACTGTGCGCGGCAACTACAACTGGATGAAGGCGCGTGAAGGTGTGATGTCCTCGCCGGTGCTGGGCGCTGACCTGCAAAAGCTCTATCCGATAAGCTTTGCGGGCCAGTCCGACACCGCCACTTTCGACAACTGCCTTGAACTGCTGACCATGGCGGGCTACCCGATCAGCCAGGCCGTGATGATGATGATCCCCGAGCCGTGGGAGCAGCACACCACCATGGACGAACGCCGGAAAGCCTTCTACGAATACCACGCCGCCATGCTCGAGCCGTGGGACGGCCCGGCTTCCATCGTGTTCACCGACGGCCGCCAGATCGGCGCCACGCTGGACCGCAACGGCCTGCGACCAGCGCGTTATTGCGTGACCGATGACGGCTTCGTCATCATGGGCTCGGAAGCTGGCGTACTGCCTGTTCCCGAAAACAAGATCGTTCGCAAGTGGCGCCTGCAGCCCGGCAAGATGTTCCTGATCGACTTCGAACAGGGCCGCATGATCGACGACGAGGAGCTCAAGGCCAACCTTGCCAACAGCAAGCCTTACAAGCAATGGATTGAAAACCTGCGCATCAAGCTCGACGACGTTGAAGGTGCAGGCACCGCACCGGCCAGCGAAGTCAAGCTGCTGGATCGCCAGCAGGCCTTCGGCTACACCCAGGAAGACATCAAGTTCCTGCTGTCCCCAATGGCCCAGGCCGGCGAAGAAGCCATCGGCTCGATGGGTAACGACAGCCCGCTGGCCGTGTTGTCCAGCAAGAACAAGCCGCTGTACAACTATTTCCGCCAGATGTTCGCCCAGGTGACGAACCCGCCGATCGACCCGATCCGCGAAGCCATTGTGATGTCGCTGGTGTCCTTTGTCGGACCCAAGCCCAACCTGCTGGACATCAACCAGGTCAACCCGCCCATGCGCCTTGAAGTGAGCCAGCCTATCCTGGACTTCAACGACATGGTGAAACTGCGGGACATCGACACCTTCACGCAGGGCAAGTTCCGCAGCTACACGCTGGACATCACTTACCCGCTGCAATGGGGCAAGGAAGGGGTTGAGGCCAAGCTGGCTTCGCTCTGCGCAGAAGCGGTTGACGCCATCAAGGGCGGCAAGAACATCCTGATCATCAGCGACCGCAGCGTCAGCGCGACGCAGGTGGCAATCCCTGCGCTGCTGGCGCTGTCGGCCATCCACCAGCACCTGATCCGTGAGGGCGTGCGTACCAGTGCCGGCCTCGTGGTTGAAACCGGTTCTGCCCGCGAAGTGCATCACTTTGGCGTGCTCGCTGGCTATGGCGCAGAAGCCGTGCACCCGTGGCTGGCCATGGAAACGCTGGCAGAAATCCACAGGAACCTGCCGGGCGACCTGAGCGCCGAGAAGGCCATCTACAACTACGTCAAGGCCATCGGCAAAGGCCTGTCGAAGATCATGTCCAAGATGGGCGTGAGCACCTACATGAGCTACTGTGGTGCCCAGCTGTTCGAGGTCATTGGCCTGAACAACAGTACAGTCGAGCAGTACTTCACCGGCACTGCCAGCCGTGTTGAGGGCATCGGTGTTTTCGAGATCGCTGAAGAAGCCATCCGCACCCACCATGCCGCATTCGGCGACGACCCGGTCCTGGCCGGCATGCTGGATACCGGTGGTGAATACGCGTGGCGCGTGCGCGGTGAAGAGCATATGTGGTCGCCTGACGCGATTGCCAAACTGCAGCACGCCACGCGCGCCAACAACTGGAGCACGTACAAGGAATACGCACAACTTATCAACGACCAGAGCCGCCGTCACCTGACCTTGCGCGGCCTGTTCGAGTTCAGGATCGACCCTTCCAAAGCCATCCCGGTCGAAGAAGTCGAGCCCGCGGTCGAGATCGTGAAACGCTTTGCGACTGGCGCGATGTCGCTGGGTTCCATCTCCACCGAGGCTCATGCCACGCTGGCCGTTGCGATGAACCGTATCGGCGGCAAGAGCAACACCGGTGAAGGCGGCGAAGATCCTGCGCGTTATCGTCAGGAACTTAAAGGTATCCCGATCAGGAAGGGCGAGACGCTGAAGAGTGTCATTGGCGCCGAGCAGGTCGAGGTTGACCTGCCCCTCAATGATGGCGACTCACTGCGTTCGCGCATCAAGCAGGTCGCTTCCGGACGCTTCGGCGTGACGGCGGAATACCTGGTGTCTGCCGACCAGATCCAGATCAAGATGGCACAGGGTGCGAAACCCGGTGAAGGGGGCCAGTTGCCAGGCGGCAAGGTGTCCAACTACATCGGCAAGCTGCGCCACAGCGTGCCGGGCGTCGGCCTGATCTCGCCACCGCCGCACCACGACATTTATTCGATTGAAGATCTGGCGCAGCTGATCCATGACCTGAAGAACGTGGCGCCGCACGCGTCGATTTCCACCAAGCTGGTGTCCGAAGTCGGTGTCGGCACCATCGCCGCCGGCGTGACCAAATGCAAGAGCGACCACATCGTGATCGCCGGCCATGATGGCGGTACGGGCGCATCGCCCTGGTCGTCCATCAAGCATGCTGGCTCGCCCTGGGAAATCGGCCTGGCCGAAACCCAGCAGACGCTGGTGCTCAACCGCCTGCGCGGACGTGTTCGTGTGCAGGCCGATGGCCAGATGAAGACCGGCCGCGACGTCGCCATAGGCGCGCTGCTGGGAGCAGACGAGTTCGGCTTTGCGACCGCGCCGCTGGTGGTTGAGGGATGCATCATGATGCGCAAGTGCCACCTCAACACCTGCCCGGTGGGTGTAGCTACGCAGGACCCGGTGCTGCGCAAGAAGTTCTCCGGCAAGCCAGAGCATGTCGTCAACTACTTCTTCTTTATCGCCGAAGAAGTTCGCCAGATCATGGCTCAGCTGGGCATCCGCAAATTCGACGACCTGATCGGACGCTCCGATCTGCTGGACATCCGCAAGGGCATCGATCACTGGAAGGCCCGTGGCCTCGATTTCAGCCGCCTGTTTGCCCAGGCCAACGTGCCGGCTGATGTCCCGCGTTACCACGTCGAGAACCAGGACCATGGCCTTGAGAACAACCTGGACACACGCCTGATCGAAAAATCCCGCCCTGCCATCGACAAGGGCGAGAAGGTGCAGTTCATCGAAGTGGCGCGCAACGTCAACCGCACTGTGGGCGCCAAGCTCTCGGGCGCGGTAACCAGGGTGCATCCTGAAGGCTTGCCGGATGATTCCATCCGCATCCAGCTGGAAGGTACGGGCGGCCAGTCTTTCGGAGCCTTCCTGTGCAAGGGTATTACGCTGTACCTGATCGGTGAAGCGAATGACTACACCGGCAAGGGTTTGTCGGGCGGCCGCATCGTCGTGCGCCCGAGCATCGACTTCCGCGGCATCGCGCACGACAACATCATCGTCGGCAACACGGTGATGTTTGGCGCTACCACGGGCGAGGCCTACTTCAGCGGCGTCGGTGGCGAGCGTTTTGCCGTTCGGCTATCGGGTGCCACTGCAGTGGTTGAAGGCACGGGCGACCACGGCTGCGAATACATGACCGGCGGCACCGTCGCGGTGCTGGGCAAGACCGGCCGCAACTTTGCAGCAGGCATGAGCGGCGGTATCGCTTATGTCTATGACGAAGACGGCAAGTTCGCCTCGCGCTGCAATACGTCCATGGTCACGCTCGAAAAGGTGCTGAGCGCCGCCGAGCAGCAGGCCGCCATGCCGCAGGCCGTCTGGCACCGCGAGCAGACCGATGAAGCCCAGCTGAAGAAGCTGCTGGAAGATCACAACCGCTGGACCGGGAGCCGCCGTGCGCGCGAGTTGCTCGATACCTGGAGCGAGTCACGCGGCAAGTTCGTGAAGGTGTTCCCGAGCGAGTACAAGCGTGCCCTGGGCGAGATCCATGAACGCAAGCTGCTGGCTGCAACCGAGTCCGACAAGGCCGCTGCAGCGACGAACAAGGAACCGGTGCCCGCGAAGTAAGCGGCAGCCCGACAACAAAGACCACGAGAAAGAATCGCGAGGAAGATCATCATGGGAAAAATCACCGGTTTCATGGAGTTCGAGCGTGTCGAAGAGGGCTACAAGCCCGTCGCCGACCGCCTGAAAAACTACAAGGAATTTGTCATCGGGCTGGACGATGCCGAGGCCAAAAAACAAAGCGCGCGCTGCATGGATTGCGGCACGCCTTTTTGCAACAACGGCTGCCCCGTCAACAACATCATCCCGGACTTCAACGACCTGGTTTTTAACCAGGACTGGCAGAACGCGATTGCTGTGCTGCATTCGACCAACAACTTCCCCGAGTTCACCGGCCGCATCTGCCCCGCACCCTGTGAGGCCGCCTGCACGCTGAATGTGAATGACGACGCGGTGGGCATCAAGAGCATCGAGCACGCCATCATTGATCGTGCATGGTCCGAAGGCTGGGTCAAGCCGGTCGTAGCCAAACACAAGACCGGCAAGAAGGTTGCGGTCGTCGGCTCCGGCCCTGCAGGCATGGCAGCGGCGCAGCAACTGGCGCGTGCCGGTCATGACGTGACGCTGTTCGAGAAGAACGACCGCGTCGGCGGTCTGCTGCGTTACGGCATTCCCGACTTCAAGATGGAGAAGGTCCACATCGACCGCCGCGTCGAGCAGATGCAGGCCGAAGGCGTGACCATACGTACCGGTGTCATGGTGGGCAACCTAGGCAAGGATTCCAAAGTCACCAACTGGGCGAAGGAAACCATCACGCCCGAGCAGTTGCAAAAAGATTTTGATGCGGTCGTCCTGACCGGCGGGGCAGAGCAGTCGCGCGACCTGCCGGTGCCCGGCCGCGATCTTGATGGCGTGCACTTCGCGATGGAGTTTCTGCCGCAGCAAAACAAGGTCAATGCCGGTGACAAGGTCAAGGGCCAACTGCGCGCAGAAGGCAAACACGTCATCGTCATCGGCGGCGGCGACACCGGCTCTGATTGCGTCGGCACCAGCAACCGCCATGGCGCGGCCAGCGTCACGCAGTTCGAACTGATGCCCCAGCCACCCGAAGAAGAAAACCGCCCGATGACCTGGCCTTACTGGCCGATCAAGCTGCGCACCTCGTCCAGCCATGAAGAAGGCTGCGAGCGCGAGTTCGCCATCTCCACCAAGGAATTGATCGGTGAAAAGGGCAAGGTCACCGGCCTGAAGACTGTCCGCGTCGAATGGAAAGACGGCAAGATGGTTGAGGTGGCGGGTTCCGAGAAGACGCTCAAGGCTGACCTCGTGCTGCTGGCCATGGGTTTTGTTGCGCCGGTCGCATCCGTGCTCGAATCGTTTGGCATTGACAAGGACAACCGAGGCAATGCCAAGGCCAGCGTCGACTTCACCGGCGGCTATGCCACCAACGTGCCCAAGGTGTTTGCAGCCGGCGATATCCGCCGCGGCCAGAGTTTGGTCGTCTGGGCTATTCGCGAAGGCCGGCAAGCCGCGCGGGCCGTTGACGAATTCCTTATGGGATACAGCGACCTGCCACGCTGAAGCCTCACAGGCCTTCACAAATAGCCCAGGGGCTATGTGGAACGCAAGCAAAGCTTGCGTGCGCGAAGGCCGGGAAGCTGCCAAGGCGGTCGATGAATTTCTCATGGGTTATAGCGACCTGCCACGCTGATTGTTGCCAGCGATAAAACCAATGGCACCTGCATTGGCCTGAAAGAGTCTCCCGGTTGCCATGTGCCCGGAGAGTGGATGCTATTTAATTTGTAGCATGTCGCGCTAGTCCAGATTGAGTTTCAGGCCTTTTTGATAGTAAAAAATAGCCTGAAAGTGCTTAAAAGTTAATATATATGTTAACTTTCGTAATTCTGGGGCAAGCGACAGTCCAAAATGTTTACTTATAAGTAAACATTTTGCTCCAAAAAGCCCTTATTCAGGTATTAAAAGTGCCTGAAACTCAATCTGGACCAGCGCTGATTGCTATCTAATTTATAGCGATAGTTACATGCCCGGTCATGCCCTTACGTGCGCAAGGGGTCATGGGCAATGCCTTTATCATTCAGCAACCCGTTCACCCCACCAACAGCCTGTTGGCGCCCGAATCCATGCCCGACACCCCTGTTGCCCCCGTTTTATCTGTCGCACCGTCACTGGTTGAATTCAGGGATGTGACCTTTGCCTATCCGGCGGCCGCCGGGGACAGGATCATTCTGTCGAAGGTAAGTTTTTCCGTGCCGCGCGGCAAGGTCACGGCACTGATGGGCGCCTCGGGTGGCGGCAAGACTACCGTGCTGCGCCTGATAGGCGGGCAGCAAAAAGCCAATAGCGGCCAGGTGCTGTTTGACGGTCAGAACGTCTCTGCAATGAACCAGGCCACGCTCTACGCTGCACGCCGGCGCATGGGCATGCTGTTCCAGTTTGGCGCGCTGTTCACCGACCTCAGCGTTTTTGACAATGTTGCCTTCCCCCTGCGCGAGCACACCGCGCTCGACGAGGCGCTGATCCGCGACATCGTGCTGATGAAGCTCAATGCCGTCGGCCTGCGCGGCGCCCGTGACCTGATGCCCAGCGAGGTGTCCGGCGGCATGGCCAGACGCGTGGCGCTGGCTCGCGCCATCGTGCTGGACCCTGAGCTGATCATGTACGACGAGCCTTTTTCCGGACTGGACCCGATCTCGCTGGGCACGGCTGCCCAGCTGATACGTCAGCTCAACGACACGCTGGGCATCACCAGCATCGTTGTATCGCACGACCTCGAAGAGACTTTCCGTATCGCCGACAAGGTGATCATCCTGGCCAACGGCGCCATCGCTGCGCAGGGCACACCGGACGAGGTCAGGCATTCGACCGACCCACTGGTGCACCAGTTCGTCAATGCGCTCAGCGAAGGGCCCGTGAAATTCCATTACCCCGGCCCCAGCGTGGCCGACGACTTCAGCAACCAGGGCGACCAAAACAAAGGGGCCCGCTCATGAGCCATAGCCGTTTAAGCCCTGCCGGCCTGTTGTCCCGCCTTGGCTTTGCCGTTCGCAGCCAGCTCGATGCGCTGGGCTACGCCACCCGCCTGTTCGGTCGCCTGCTGGCGATGAGCGGCCAGGCGCTGCGCCGCTTCGGGCTGGTGCGTGACCAGATTTTTTTCCTTGGCAATTACTCGCTGGCCATCATCTCGGTGTCCGGCCTGTTTGTTGGTTTTGTGCTGGGGCTGCAGGGCTACTACACGTTGCAGCGTTACGGCGCGGCCGATTCGCTGGGTCTGCTGGTCGCGCTCAGCCTGGTGCGCGAACTGGGCCCGGTGGTGACGGCCCTGCTGTTTGCAGGCCGCGCCGGCACTGCGCTGACCGCCGAAATAGGCCTGATGAAGGCTGGCGAGCAGCTATCGGCGATGGAAATGATGGCTGTCGACCCGGTCAGCCGCGTGCTGGCGCCCCGTTTTTGGGGCGGCATCATCGCGATGCCGTTGCTGGCGGCTGTTTTCAGCGCCGTCGGCATCATTGGCGGCTGGGTCGTGGGCGTGGTGATGATTGGCGTGGACGCCGGCTCTTTCTGGAGCCAGATGCAGGGCGGTGTGGATGTCTGGCGTGACGTCGGCAACGGCATCGTGAAGAGTTTTGTGTTTGGCGTCACTGTCACGTTTGTGGCGCTTTACCAGGGGTTTGAGGCGCAGCCCACGCCGGAAGGCGTGTCAGGCGCCACCACCCGCACCGTCGTCGTGGCATCGCTGGCTGTGCTGGGGCTGGACTTCCTGCTGACCACGCTGATGTTCAGCCTTTGAGTTCGGGGTTTAAGCAACATCGTGCCCGCCTGAATCTGCCAGCCATGCGAGAATTCAACCAATGCCTTTCGTGCCCTTCTGCGGCGCGGCAGGCCAGTCAAAGAGAACACCATGCAACGCTCGAAAAATGACCTCTGGGTTGGCCTGTTTGTCCTGATCGGCGGGGCTGCCATCCTGTTTCTGGCGCTGAAGTCAGCGAACCTGTTGTCGCTGAACTTTGACACCTCGTACAAGGTTACGGCCAAGTTCGACAACATCGGTGGCCTGAAGCCACGCGCTGCTGTCAAGAGCGCCGGTGTAGTGGTTGGCCGCGTCGAGAACATCCTGTTTGACGACAAGCTTTACCAGGCCAGCGTCAACCTGGCGATGGAAAGCAAATACATATTTCCCAAGGACAGTTCGCTGAAGATATTGACCAGCGGCCTGCTGGGTGAGCAGTACGTCGGAATAGAGGCTGGTGCCAGCGACCAGAACATGGCTGGCGGCGATGTCATCAAGACCACCCAGTCGGCGGTTGTGCTTGAAACCCTGATCAGCCAGTTTTTATACAACAAGGCAGCAGACGGCCCAGCCCCCACGCCCGCCGCACCAGCAGCCGAAGAAGCGATTCAGAATAAATCAGGGAGCGGAGGGAAAAAATGAAAACGTCACACACGATGAAAAGGCTGCTTCGCGCGGCCGCCGCAGGGCTTGTGCTGGTCCTGGTGCAGGGCTGTGCAACAGGACCAAATGCCAACCCGGCCAACCCGGCCAACCCGACTGACCCGTTCGAGTCGTTTAACCGCGGCATGTTCGGCTTCAACGAGGGCGTCGATCGCGCCATCCTGAAGCCGGTCGCCACTGTTTACCGCGACATCACGCCGTCGCCAGTGCGTACTGGTGTAACCAACTTCTTCGGCAACATCGCCGACGTCTGGTCGCTGGTCAATAACGTGCTGCAGGGCAAGCCTAAAGAATCGGTCGAGATGCTGATGCGCGTCAGCTTCAACACCGTCTTTGGTTTTGCCGGTGTGCTGGACATCGCCAGCGAAATGAAAATGGAAAAGCACTCCGAGGACTTCGGCCAGACGCTGGGTTACTGGGGAGTGGGTTCCGGTCCCTATGTGGTGCTGCCACTGCTGGGACCATCCAATTTCCGTGATGGCATAGGAGCGGCCGTCGATACCACCACAGACCTTGTGAATCGTACAGACAGGGTCACGGTTCGCAACTCGCTGGCCGCCTTGCGTGTTGTGAATACCCGCGCCAATTTCCTCAGTGCCGGCGATGTGCTGGACCAGGCCGCGCTGGACAAATACAGTTTTACCCGGGACTTGTACCTGCAGCGCCGGGAAAGCCTGATCCGTGACAGTGCGCCGGAAAAGGAAGAGCGCTTCGACCTGCCCGAAACTGCGCCGGCAGCGACCCCTGCCGGTAATACGCCGCCAGCGGCAAGGTAATCGACTGTGTTGACGGCTTACATGCTTTACAAAGCAGGGGCATAACTTAACCGTTCTTACCCCTTGGGCACTTGAGAATCCAGCCCATGGCCGCCAGTTGTTATTCGGGATGGCCCTGATGCAGTGAACCAAACCGGAAACCGATACACCAAGTGTGAATAATCCAGTCGATGGTCTCCAGCGTAATCCAGATGCCAAGATACGGCATAGACAGATAGACAAGAGAAAAGGACAAGACTTATGAACCGCAGAACCCTGGCCCATCTTTTTGCTGCCGTGTGCAGTGTGGCATTGCTTGCATCTGCCCCGTCCGTGCGTGCCGCCGATGAGGCGCCTGATGCGCTGATCAAGCGCGTCTCTGCCGATGTGCTGGACAAGATCAAGTCTGACAAGGACGTGCAGGCCGGCAACATCACCAAGGTGCTGACGCTGGTCGACAGCCAGATCATGCCCAACGTCAACTTCACCCGCATGACCGCAGCCGCTGTTGGCCGCAACTGGCGCCAGGCCACGCCTGACCAGCAGAAAAAGCTCCAGGACGAGTTCAAGACCCTGCTGATCCGCACCTATTCCGGTGCGTTGGCCCAGGTCAAGGACCAGAGCGTCAGCGTCAAGCCGCTGCGTGCCGCACCTGCTGACACCGAAGTCACTGTACGTACCGAGGTGCTGGGACGGGGCGATCCCATCCAGCTCGACTACCGCATGGAAAAGACCGCGACCGGCTGGAAGATTTATGACCTGAACGTGCTCGGCGTCTGGCTGGTGGAAACCTACCGTACCCAGTTTGCGCAGGAAATCAATGCCAAGGGCGTGGATGGCCTGATTGCGTCGCTGGTGCAGCGCAACCAGACCAACGCCGGCAAGAAATAAAAACGGTCCTGATTGAGTGTTTCGATGCTGACCCTGCCTTTCGTTCTGACACATGCCGAAGCGGCCGGGTTTTCCGGCGGCTTGAAGCAAATGGTTGCGCAGCAACCGGGGACAGTGGTCGCTGATGCCAGTGCCCTGACCGGGTTCGACTCTTCCGCGCTGGCTGTATTGCTAGCCTGCCGGCGTGAGGCGCTGGCGGCGGGCAAGAATTTCTCGGTCAGCGGCCTGCCTGCACGTCTGCGCCAGCTGGCGGGGCTGTACGGGGTAGCGGAGCTGATTCCCGTAGCAATCTGACAGGCTTGCTAGCGCGGCTCCTGCAACCTGACATGCAGGGCAATTAAGAACCAAGGGCAGCAAAACGCGCAGCCCCTTAAAATGGTGGGCTAATGCCCGCCATCTCATTCCAGTCCGTCTCCAAAACCTATTCATCCTCGCGGGCCCAGTCGGCGCCTGTGGTCAAGGCGCTTGACGACGTCAGTTTCAATATTGAGCAGGGTGAATTTTTTGGCCTGCTCGGTCCCAATGGTGCGGGCAAGACATCGCTGATCAGCATCCTGGCTGGCCTTTCCCGCGCCAGCAGCGGCTCTGTCAAGGTGCAGGGCAGCGACGTGGTGCTTGATTACGCCACCGCCCGCCGCAAGCTCGGGATCGTGCCCCAGGAGCTGGTTTTTGATCCTTTCTTCTCGGTGCGGGAAGCACTGCGCATACAGTCCGGCTATTTCGGCATCAGGAAAAACGACGACTGGATAGACGAGTTGCTGGTCAGCCTCGGTCTCGCCGACAAGGCCAATGCAAACATGCGCCAGTTGTCTGGCGGCATGAAACGCCGCGTGCTGGTAGCGCAGGCGCTGGTGCACAAGCCGCAGGTGATCGTGCTCGACGAGCCAACTGCGGGTGTGGATGTGGAACTGCGCCAGACACTGTGGCAATTTATCGCCAGGCTCAACAAGCAGGGCAGCACGGTTCTGCTGACCACCCATTACCTCGAAGAGGCGGAAGCCCTTTGCGGCCGCATCGCTATGCTCAAGCAGGGCCGGGTAGTTGCGCTGGCGCAAACGTCGGATCTGCTCAGTGCCGCATCGTCCAACGTCCTCAGGTTCAAGATAGACAGCGAGCTGCCCAGACACCTGGCCGAGCAGGCCCGAATCACGGGCCGCATCGTGCAGTTCCCTGCACACAATGCCAACGAAATCGAGCAGTACCTGGCGGCCGTCCGTGAAGCCGGACTGGTGGCCGAAGACGTCGAGATACGCAAGGCCGACCTTGAGGATGTATTCCTGGACCTGATGGCCGGTAAGGCTGCAAAAGAACCCGTGACCCTGAATCTTCCCGGAGTAGCGCTGTGACCGGCTGGCAAACCCTCTTCTACAAGGAAGTCCTGCGTTTCTGGAAAGTTGGTTTCCAGACCGTCGGCGCCCCCGTGCTGACCGCCGTGATGTACATGCTGATCTTTGGCCATGTGATGCAGGGCAAGGAATTGGTTTACGGCCAGGTCAACTACAACGCTTTCCTGGTGCCCGGGCTGGTGATGATGAGCGTGTTGCAGAATGCCTTTGCCAACAGCTCTTCTTCGCTGATCCAGAGCAAGATCATGGGCAGCCTGGTATTTGTGCTGCTGACGCCGCTGTCGCACTGGCACTGGTTTTTTGCCTATGTCGGTTCATCGGTCGCACGCGGCCTGCTGGTCGGCCTTGGCGTTTTTGCGGTCACGGCTTTCTTTGGCATGCCATCATTTGTGGCGCCATTGTGGATTTTTGTTTTTGCCATTCTTGGTGCGGCGATGCTGGGCTCGCTGGGCGTTGTGGCTGGCCTGTGGTCTGAGAAGTTCGACCAGATGGCGGCCTTCCAGAACTTTGTGATCATGCCGATGACGTTTTTGAGCGGCGTGTTTTATTCGATTCATTCGCTACCGCCTTTCTGGCAAAAAGTCAGCCACCTGAACCCGTTTTTCTACATGATTGACGGCTTCCGTTATGGCTTTTTCGGCGTCAGCGATGTGTCGCCCTGGTTGAGTCTGGGCATCGTGGGTAGTGCGCTTCTGGTTGTCAGTGCCATTGCCGTCACCATGCTGAAAACCGGCTACAAAATCCGTCACTAGACCGAACAGACATGACAAGCGAAGAACTCAAAGCCCTGATCGAATCGGGCATGCCATGCGACCATATCGAACTGTCCGGCGACGGCCGTCACTGGTACGCCACGGTTGTCTCTGGCGCCTTTGAAGGCAAGCGCCTGATCCAGCGCCATCAGCAGGTGTACGCCACGCTGGGTGGGCGCATGCAGACAGATGAAGTACATGCACTGTCGATGAAAACCTATACGCCCGCAGAATGGGCCAAAACCGCCCAAGAATAAAAGTACCAACATGGACAAATTACTCATCAAGGGCGGCAAGTCGCTGGCCGGAACCGTCGTGATCTCCGGTGCAAAAAATGCGGCACTGCCCGAGTTGTGCGCTGCGCTGCTGACGGCCGATGTCGTCACGCTGAAAAACGTGCCGCGCCTGCAGGACGTGAGCACCATGCTCAAGCTGATCCGCAATATGGGCGCGGGCGCGGAACGTGACGAAAACGGAACGGTCACACTGAACGCAGGCAGCGTGACCTCGCCCGAGGCGCCCTACGAGCTGGTCAAGACCATGCGTGCCTCGGTGCTGGCGCTTGGCCCGCTGCTCGCACGTTTTGGCGAGGCTACTGTGTCATTGCCCGGAGGCTGCGCAATAGGTTCGCGCCCCGTGGACCAGCACATCAAGGGCCTGCAGGCTATGGGTGCTGAAATTGCCGTTGAGCACGGCTACATGATTGCCAGGCTGCCGGCCGGCCGCAAACGGCTCAAAGGCTGCAGCATCACGACTGACATGGTGACTGTCACCGGCACTGAAAACCTGATGATGGCGGCCTGCCTTGCTGAAGGCGAAACCATTCTTGAAAACGCGGCGCAGGAGCCCGAGATTCCCGATCTGGCAGAAATGCTGATCAGGATGGGCGCAAGGATTGAGGGGCACGGCACACGCCGTATTCGCATACAGGGCGTAGAGCGCCTGCACGGCTGTACCCACCAGGTGGTAGCCGATCGCATAGAGACCGGCACCTTCCTGTGCGCCGTTGCCGCGACCGGCGGTGATGTGGTGCTGGAGAATGGCCGCGCCGACCACCTGGATGCGGTGATCGACAAGCTGCGGGAGGCGGGCGCTACTGTCACGTCTGATGAGGCATCCATCCACATCCGGTCCAGCGGACGGTTGAAGGCGCAGTCTTTCCGTACCACCGAATACCCGGGCTTTCCAACCGACATGCAGGCGCAGTTCATGGCGTTGAACGCGATTTCGATTGGCGCCAGCAAGGTGACTGAAACGATTTTTGAAAACCGTTTCATGCACGTCAACGAGATGGTCCGGCTGGGCGCAAAAATCCAGATCGATGGCAAGGTGGCCGTGATGGAGGGCGTTGAAAAACTGTCCGGCGCCACCGTGATGGCGACTGACTTGCGTGCCTCCGCCAGCCTGGTGATTGCCGGCCTGGTGGCTGATGGAGAGACGCTGATTGACCGCATCTACCACCTGGACCGAGGGTATGACCAGATGGAGGCCAAGCTGCGTGGCATCGGTGCTGATATTGAACGGGTGAAAGCATGATCACGCTTGCACTCTCCAAAGGCCGCATCTTTGACGATATCGTTCCGCTGTTGAAAAGCGCCGGCATCGAGGTGCTGGACGACCCAGAGAAATCGCGCAAGCTGATTCTTGACACCAACCAGCCCGACCTGCGTGTGGTGCTGGTGCGGGCCACCGATGTGCCTACCTATGTGCAGTATGGCGGCGCAGATATCGGAGTAGTCGGCAAGGATACCCTGCTTGAATCCGGCGGCCAGGGCCTGTACCAGCCGCTGGACCTGGAGATCGCGAAGTGCCGCATCAGCGTTGCGGTGCGTGACGGATTTGACTATGCCGCAGCGGTGAAGCAGGGCTCCCGCCTGACGGTGGCCACCAAGTACGTTGCGATATCGCGTGAGTTTTTTGCTTCCAAGGGCGTGCACGTCGACCTGATCAAGCTCTACGGCAGCATGGAACTGGCGCCGCTGACCGGGCTGGCCGATGCGATCGTCGACCTGGTGTCGACCGGTAACACGCTCAAGGCTAACCATCTGGTGGAAGTTGAACGCATCATGGACATCAGCTCGCACCTGGTGGTGAACCAGGCCGCACTCAAGCTCAAGCAGGCGCCTATACGCAAACTGATAGATGCATTCTCGAATGCGGTCAGAAAGTAGTTTTCCCCCATCGCCATGAAACTGTTTGCTGCTCCCATCCGCCTGTCAACTGCCTTCTCCAGCTTCGAGGCCGATTTCAAGGCGCGCCTGCATTGGTCGGCTGATACCGATGCGGCCATCGAACAGCGCGTGGCAGACATCCTGGCGGATGTACAGAAGCGCGGTGACGCAGCGGTGCTGGAGTACACCGGGCGTTTCGACGGGCTGGCCGTCGCGTCCCTGGCCGCACTCGAACTCACGCAGGCCGAGCTGAAGGCGGCTTTCGAATCGATCCCCACTGCCCAGTGCGATGCGCTCGAAGCGGCGGCCCGCCGTGTACGCAGCTATCACGAGGCGCAAAAAAAGGCGAGTGGCGAGAGCTGGAGCTACCGCGATGAAGACGGTACCCTGCTGGGCCAGAAAGTCACACCGCTGGACCGCGTCGGCATCTATGTGCCCGGCGGCAAGGCTGCTTATCCGTCGTCGGTGCTGATGAATGCCATACCTGCCCACGTGGCTGGAGTCGGTGAAATCATCATGGTGGTGCCCACGCCCAAGGGCGAAAAAAATGCACTCGTTCTGGCTGCGGCCTACGTTGCCGGCGTTACGCGTGCTTTCACGATAGGCGGTGCGCAGGCAGTCGCGGCGCTGGCCTATGGCACGCAGACCGTTCCAAAGGTGGACAAGATTACGGGCCCCGGCAACGCGTATGTCGCCAGCGCAAAAAAACGCGTTTTTGGCACTGTGGGCATAGACATGATTGCCGGACCGTCTGAAATTCTTGTGTTGGCGGACGGTAGCACCCCTCCGGAATGGGTCGCGATGGATTTGTTCAGCCAGGCCGAGCATGACGAGCTGGCGCAAAGTATTTTGTTGTGCCCGGATTCGACTTACATCGATGCTGTGCAGGCTGCGATAGACAGGCTGCTGCCCGACATGCCGCGCGCGGAAATTATTGCCAGGTCACTGAACGGCCGCGGCGCGTTGATACATACGCGCAGCATGGAAGAAGCCTGCGAAATCAGCAACCGGATTGCGCCGGAACACCTGGAAGTCTCCAGCAGTGATCCGCATAAATGGGAGCCGCTACTCCGGCACGCCGGTGCAATTTTTCTTGGCGCCTTTACCAGCGAGTCGCTGGGTGACTACTGTGCCGGCCCCAATCATGTGCTGCCAACCAGTGGTACTGCGCGTTTCAGCTCACCGCTTGGTGTCTATGACTTTCAGAAACGATCCAGTCTGATTGAGGTCAGCGAGCAGGGCGCCCAGGTACTGGGTAAAGTCGCTGCGGAACTGGCCTACGGTGAGGGGCTGCAGGCCCATGCGCGCGCTGCCGAGATGCGCCTGAAAACCGTACCCGAGATGAGAAAAAACAAATGACCGCGACCCAGACTTCTGCACTTGCACCCCAGCTCAAAAAGCTGATACGTCAGGATGTGCAGTCCATGCATGCCTACGCTATCCAGGATTCTGCTGGGATGGTCAAACTCGATGCGATGGAAAACCCGCATCGACTGCCTGCGGCCTTGCAGGCGCATCTGGGGCAGCGCCTGGCAGCGCTGGCGCTGAACCGTTATCCCGACGGCCGTGTCAATGACTTGCGACAGGCCCTGGCTGTTTATGCGCAAATGCCCGAGGGTTTCGACATCATGCTGGGCAATGGGTCCGACGAACTGATTTCGCTGCTGGCCATGGCATGTGATGTGGCTGGCGGCTCCATCCTGGCGCCGCTACCCGGTTTTGTGATGTACGGCATGAGCGCGCAGCTTCAAGGCCTGAATTTCATAGGCGTACCGCTCACACCTGACTTTGAACTGGACGAAGCGGCCATGCTGGCCGCCATCAGGGAGCACCAGCCTTCCATCATCTATATCGCCTACCCGAACAACCCGACGGCCAATTTGTGGGATGACGCAGTGATAGAAAAAATCGTCAATGCCGCGCCAGGGCTGGTGGTGTTTGACGAGGCTTACCAGCCTTTTTCAAGCAAAAGTTATATAGACCGGATGGCCAGACACAGCCATGTGCTGCTGATGCGTACCCTGAGCAAGTTCGGGCTCGCGGGCGTGCGTATCGGGTACATGATGGGGCCCAAAGCCCTGATTGCCGAGATCGACAAGGTCCGCCCTCCTTACAACATCAGTGTGCTCAATTACGAGTGTGCGTTGTTTGCACTGGAACATGAGGCCGAGTTTGCGCTGCAAGCTAAAGAACTGGTGGAGCAGCGTGCGTTGCTGCTGCGCGAGCTTGACGCATTGAAGGGCGTCAAGACATGGAAAAGCGATGCCAACATGGTCTTGGTCCGGGTGCCTGACGTCGCAAAGACCTTTGACGGCATGAAGGCGCGCAAGGTGCTGGTAAAAAACGTTTCTAAAATGCACCCATTGCTGGCCAATTGTTTGCGCCTGACTGTCGGTACCGCAGACGAGAATGTACAAATGCTCTCGGCGCTCAAAGAATCACTATGACTACTCCTACAACTGTTGCCCCACGCATCGCAGAGATTTCGCGCAATACCGCGGAAACCAAAATTACTGTCAAGGTCAATCTGGACGGCACGGGCAAGGCCAGCCTTTCAACTGGCATTGGGTTTTTCGACCACATGCTGGACCAGATTGCGCGGCACGGGCTGATTGACCTTGACATCCACGCCGAAGGCGACCTGCACATCGATGGGCATCACACGGTGGAAGATGTGGGGATCACGCTCGGCCAGGCGGTCGCAAAAGCGGTGGGTGACAAAAAAGGGCTCAGGCGTTACGGCCACGCTTACGTGCCGCTGGACGAAGCACTGTCCCGTGTGGTGGTTGATTTTTCGGGCCGTCCAGGTCTGGAGATGCACGTTCCCTTCAAGAGCGGCATGATTGGCACTTTTGACAGCCAACTGGCCTATGAGTTCTTCCAGGGCTTTGTGAATCACGCTTTTGTCACGCTGCACATCGACAACCTGCGCGGGGACAACTCGCACCATCAGGCAGAGACCGTATTCAAGGCATTTGCGCGCGCGCTCCGCATGGCGCTGGAGATTGATCCGCGTGCTGCAGGCGTTATCCCGTCCACCAAAGGCTCGCTCTGACCTTGGCACGCAGGGAAAGCTTGTAGAGCGTTGACCTCATTGTCCCTGCCCGAACCAATCCAGCTCAATACCTGATGGCAACACCGAAAACAGTCGCCGTGGTTGATTACGGCATGGGCAATCTGCGGTCTGTGTCGCAAGCCGTCCAACATGTGGCGAGGGGCAGCGGCTTTGAGGTTCTGGTCACGTCCCGGGCTGAAGATGTGATGGGTGCTGAACGCGTGGTGCTGCCGGGGCAGGGCGCCATCGCTGATTGCATGCGTGAACTGGCTGGCTCGGGCATGAAGGAGGCTGTTTTGCATGCTGCAGCGCACAAGCCGCTTTTTGGCGTTTGTGTGGGTATGCAGATGCTGCTTACCCATAGCCAGGAGGGCGTACCTGGCGATGGCGGCGCCGGGACGCCGGGGTTGAACCTGATTCCGGGGAAAGTCATCAAGTTTGACCTGACCGGCAAAACCCAGCCTGATGGCAGCCGCTACAAGGTGCCTCAGATGGGCTGGAATCAGGTTTACCAAAGTGGTGCATCAATGGGCAAGTCGCACCCGGTTTGGGCCGGTGTGCCCGACGGTGCTTACTTTTATTTTGTGCACAGCTTTTACGCCCATCCGTCTGATGCGCGCCACACTGCGGGCGAAGCGGAGTACGGCGCCCGCTTTACCGCTGCGATTGCACGCGATAATATTTTCGCAACACAGTTTCACCCGGAAAAGAGCGCTGACCAGGGCTTGACCTTGTACCGCAATTTTCTGCATTGGACACCGTGACTGCAGCCCTCATTTTTTTAACCCGCTGACTTTTCCCGTTTCTGACCGCAACATGCTACTTATCCCCGCGATTGACCTGAAAGACGGCCACTGCGTACGCCTCAAACAGGGCGATATGGATCAATCCACTGTTTTCAGCGAGGATCCAGCGGCGATGGCACGTAGCTGGGTCGACAAGGGGGCGCGCCGCCTGCACCTGGTCGATTTGAATGGTGCGTTTGCCGGCAAGCCGAAAAACGAAGCGGCGATCAAGAAAATCCTGGCCGAGGTGGGGAGCGAAGTCGATGTGCAACTGGGCGGCGGTATACGTGACCTCGACACTATCGAGCGTTATCTTGACGCCGGCCTGCGCTACGTCATCATAGGCACCGCAGCGGTCAAAAATCCGGGTTTCCTTCAGGACGCGTGCACCGCTTTTGGCGGCCATATCATCGTCGGCCTGGACGCCAAGGACGGCAAGGTTGCGACCGATGGCTGGAGCAAGATGACCGGGCATGAAGTGATAGACCTCGGCAAGAAGTTTCAGGACTACGGCGTTGAAGGCATCATCTACACCGACATCGGCCGCGACGGCATGCTGACCGGCATCAACATGGAGGCCACTGTCAAGTTGGCGCAGGCGTTGACCATTCCGGTGATCGCTTCCGGCGGTCTTTCAAGCATGGCCGATATTGAAGCGCTGTGTGACGTGGAAGACGAGGGTGTAGAAGGCGTGATTTGCGGCCGCTCCATTTACAGCGGTGACCTGGATTTTGAAAAAGCGCAGGCCCGGGCCGACGAGCTCAACGGCTGACGCTGGCTGATGCTCGCTAAACGGATCATTCCCTGCCTCGACGTCACAGGTGGCAGGGTCGTCAAGGGTGTTAATTTTATCGAGTTGCGCGATGCCGGGGATCCCGTTGAAATCGCTGCACGTTACAACGACCAGGGCGCCGATGAACTGACCTTTCTCGACATCACGGCCACCAGTGATGGCCGTGACCTCATTCTTCACATCATCGAGGCCGTCGCCTCCCAGGTATTTATTCCGTTAACCGTGGGCGGGGGCGTGCGTACCGTCGATGATGTGCGGCGTCTGCTCAATGCTGGCGCAGACAAGACCAGTTTCAACTCCGCTGCGCTGGCGAATCCGCAGGTTATAGAAGACGCCTCGGCTAAATACGGTGCGCAATGTATTGTGGTGGCGATTGATGCCAAACGCAGGTCTGACGATGACGCCAGGGTGCGGGGCGCCGGCTGGGACGTTTATAGCCATGGTGGTCGGAAGAACACAGGTCTGGATGCTGTCGCCTGGGCTGCTGAAATGGCCAAGCGTGGCGCTGGCGAAATTCTATTGACCAGTATGGACCGGGATGGCACGAAATCCGGTTTTGACCTGGCATTGACGCGGGCTGTCAGCGATGCGGTTAACGTGCCGGTGATCGCCTCTGGCGGCGTTGGAAATCTCGAGCACTTGGCTGACGGCATTCAATCCGGGGGGGCTGATGCAGTGTTGGCGGCCAGCATTTTTCACTATGGCGAATACACCGTGCAGCAGGCCAAGCAGGCCATGGCCAGGCGCGGCATTCCGGTCCGGATCTGATCCCGGGGCAGCGCGTTTGCCTGCCCGACGCCTTCCCCTGCTGCGTGAAGTGTTTTGTGGGCGCAATAAATCCCGGACAATAGATGCATGAAATGGCTAGACGACATCAGTTGGGACGACAAGGGGCTGGTCCCGGTCATTGCGCAGGAGGCGTCCAGTGGCGACGTGCTCATGTTTGCCTGGATGAACCGGGAAGCCTTGCAAAAAACTGCCGAGCTTGGCCAGGCTGTGTATTACAGCCGATCGCGTGGCCGCCTCTGGCATAAAGGTGAAGAATCAGGCAACCAGCAGACAGTGCATGAAATACGCATGGATTGCGATAACGACGTCATATTGCTCAAGGTCACGCAGCAGGGCCATGAGCCTGGCATAGCCTGCCATACAGGGCGTCACAGCTGCTTTTTCAGTGTTTACAGGGATGGTCGGTGGGTAGTGACCGAACCGGTGCTGAAAGACCCGGCCAGCATGTATAACCAATCAAGAATCCCCGGCAAACATGACCACGAATGATTCCCTGAAACGCCTCGCTGAGACCATTGAAAGCCGGAAGGCTGCCAATGGTGGAGATCCTGAGAAAAGTTATGTGGCGCGCCTGCTGCACAAGGGGCCGGACGCATTTCTGAAGAAAATTGGTGAAGAGGCTACCGAAACCGTGATGGCGGCCAAGGACATAGATCATGGCGGGCCTACGGTTGAGCTCAAGGGCAAGCTGGTTGGTGAGGTGGCCGACCTCTGGTTTCACAGCCTTATTGCGCTGGCGCACTATGGGCTGAGCCCTGCTGATGTCATTGCCGAACTGGAGCGCCGTGAAGGTACGGGCGGCATCGAGGAAAAAGCCTTGCGCAAGGCCCAGAGTCGTGATGCGGCCGAACAACGCTAAAGGGAAATAAGCAAATGAGCGAAACCAATCTGGCTGATTTCGAAACCAAAAACCAGGGTGACCGTACGGTCATGCATGTGCTCTATGGCCTGCATACGCTGGCCTGGTTCAGTGGCGGCATGTTTGCGGTAATAGCGCTAATCATCAATTACATCAGGCGTACCGATGAGACCGATGCGTTTTACATATCGCACCACAATTACATGATTAAAACTTTCTGGTGGACGTTGTTGTGGCTGATCGTCTCGTCACCGCTATGGCTGCTGTTTTTCTTTCCAGGCGCAATTGCCTGGTTTGTAATCTGGCTCTGGTACCTGTACCGCTGCGTGCTGGGCTGGATGCGTTTTAACGCCCAGCGGCCGGTCTAACCCCGACGAGCCACCAAATTTGATTGCCATGAGTCATCTTGAGAACTGTATTTTCTGCAAAATCGCAGCTGGATTGATTCCCAGTCGCAAAGTCTATGAAGATGGTGAAATATTTGCCTTCCATGACATCGCTCCATGGGCACCGGTGCATTTCCTGATGATTCCCAAGGCTCACATTCCATCAATGGCGCAGGTCAGTTCCGAGCATGAAAGCTTGCTGGGTCGCATGATGGTCCTCGCCCCGAGGCTGGCGCTGGACCAAGGTTGCCAACCTTATCCGGAAGGTGGTTTTCGCATAGTTACAAATACCGGGGCCGAGGGTGGGCAGGAAGTGCATCATCTTCACATCCACGTGATGGGCGGTCCACGGCCCTGGCTGAAAGGTTGAAAAAAGGGCTTCCAGGGTCCTGGAAGCGCACTAAGCCGACAGGTCAATGTGTGTACTAGGCGATCATTCCGGCGGGGCTTTAGAATCGTTAAATTCATCTGCAACTATTGCATAGAGATTTAGGAGCAAATCATGGGTTCATTTTCAATCTGGCACTGGCTGATCGTCTTGCTGATCGTCGTCATGGTGTTCGGCACCAAAAAGCTGAAAAACATGGGCGGCGACCTGGGTGGTGCTGTCAAGGGTTTCAAGGATGGCATGAAGGATGGTTCCACGCCTGATACACCGGTACCGCCCCAGCAGGTTACAACCGCTACAGGGGCCGACAAGGCCACGATTGACGTTGAAGCTCGCCAGAAGTCCTGAGCGCCGCGTCAGCTGGCTGATTTCTGGCAATAAATGATTGACCTCGGTGTTTCCAAGATCGCGCTGATAGGCGCTGTCGCACTGATCGTGATTGGTCCAGAAAAACTGCCTCGAGTTGCGCGCACTGTAGGCACGTTGCTGGGGAAGGCGCAGCGCTATGTTGCCGATGTCAAGAATGAAGTCAATCGCTCGATGGAGCTTGATGAACTCAAGAAGATGAAGGAAACCGTTGAAGGTGCGGCCCGAGATGTGGAGAGTTCCATCCAGACACATTCCAGCGATTTCGAGAAATCCTGGTCCGATGCAACCGGTGAAACCGGGTACGGCGACTTGCCTGGCATGCAGGTATTCCCCGAGTACAAACACCCGAAGAAAAAGTGGCGCCTGAAAACCGGGGCCACGCCGCAGTGGTACAAGGCCCGTTCCGGGGTACGCACAAAGGCGCAGTCCGGCGCGGCACGCGTAGCACGTTTCCGTCCGCAGTCAGGTCCCAAGGCCTGATTATTCCGGCGCCGCCATGCGCAACTTATAAAAGCGCAATTAACCCATGAGCGATTCCAATACCGACAAGCCGGATGAACTGGCGGGCACCGAACAGCCCTTTGTGCAGCACCTGATGGAATTGCGTGACCGCATGATCAAGGCGGTGATAGCGATAGGGGTTGCAGCAGCCGTGCTGGCCATTTACCCCGGCGCCAGCGCACTCTATGACATTCTGGCTGCACCTTTGGTGGCAACGCTGCCCAAGGGTGCAACCCTGATAGCCATCAATGTCATCACGCCTTTCGTGGTGCCCATCAAGATTTTGTTCATGGCGGCCTTCATGGCAGCCTTGCCGGTGGTGCTATACCAGGTGTGGGCCTTTGTCGCACCCGGTCTCTATTCACATGAGAAAAAACTGGTGATGCCTTTGGTCGTCTCAAGCACCATCCTGTTTTTTATCGGCGTTGCGTTTTGTTATTACTTTGTGTTCGGCCAGGTTTTCAAGTTCATACAGAGCTTTGCCCCGAAGTCGATCACGGCGACACCTGATATTGAGGAGTATTTGAGTTTTGTGCTGGGCATGTTCATGGCATTTGGCCTGGCATTTGAAGTGCCAATTGCCGTGATCCTGCTGGTGCGAATGGGCATACTGACGGTTGCGCAGTTGCGTGAATACAGGGGATATTTCTGGGTTGTTGCGGCTGTCGGGACGGCGCTGGTAACCCCGCCCGACGCAGGTTCAATGATCATGCTGCTGGCAGTAGTGGGCAGCCTGTATGAGGTCGGCATTCTCGCCGCGCAGATGTTTGTAAGGCATACCAAGAAACCTGAAACAGGTGCTGACGCCGAGGTTGTGAAATCTGAAACCCCTTGAGCCGGTACCGGGTGCCTGTCAGGATTTGTCTTGTGACATCGCTGCCGCTTCAGCGCTGCTGAAGTTTCGGTCTCTGTCGCTTACCCGGCGTAACGGATATATCGGTCTTGCCATCCTTGCGTACCACCGTTAGCGGTGCGGGGACGCCCGGTTTCAGCGCCGACACAGCGCCAAGTAACTCCATCACGTTGCTAACCGCCTTTCCGTTGACGGCGGTGATGACGTCGCCCGGGCGAATACCTGCGGTTGCGGCAGGTCCGTTCTGAAGTACGCCCGTGATGATCACGCCGGTTTTCGCCTTCACATCAAACGTCTCTGCCAGTTCGGCATTGAGTTCCTGCGGTTCCACCCCTATCCATCCACGCGTTACCTGACCGTCTTTCACGATGCCTTCAAGCACCTGCCTGGCGGTTGATACCGGGATTGCAAAGCCTATTCCCATGGAGCCGCCCGAGCGTGAATAGATGGCGGTGTTGATGCCCAGCAGGTTGCCTGCGGTGTCCACAAGGGCACCACCCGAATTGCCGGGATTGATGGCGGCATCGGTCTGGATGAAGTTTTCGAAAGTGTTGATGCCCAGTTGGTTACGCCCCAGCGCACTGACGATTCCGCCGGTGACGGTTTGACCTACGCCGAAAGGATTGCCGATGGCGAGCACCGGATCACCCACCTGCAGCTGGTCTGAATTGCCGAGCACGATGACTGGGAGTTTTTCGAGTTCAATTTTCAGGATCGCCAGGTCGGTATCCGGGTCCGTCCCTATCACCTTGGCCTTTGCCTTGCGCTTGTCATTGAGGATGACTTCAATCTCGTCAGCGCCTTCGACTACGTGGTTGTTGGTCAGGATGTAGCCGCTGTCGCTGATGATGACGCCGCTTCCCAGACCGCCTTGCGGTTCCCCTCTGCCCTGATCCCCGAAAAAGAACTTGAACCAGGGGTCGTCCGACTGAGGGTTCCGGGATGCTGCCTTGCTGGTATTGATGCTGACGACGGCCGCAGAAGCAACTTTGGCGGCCGAACTGAAACTTCCAACCGGACCGACGCTGCGCTGCGTGTTACTCGCAGGCGCCTCAAGAACTGACACGGCATTCATGCTCGGGCGCCGCTCCAGCCATTGGGGTTTGAGTGTGGCCACCACAAAATAGGCCGCCAGCAAAACGGTTACGGTTTGTGAAAACAGGAGCCAGAATTTACGCATGGTCTTGGTGTGAATGGCGCTTGGCCAGTAGGTGCATCTTGAACTGGCCCAAGGCCGGGTATTGCCGCGATTTTCACCCAGTTTGCGGCCGCCTATGCCCTCCTTGCGGGCTTGTTTGGCAAAAGCGGTAAATTCCGTTCTTTGACATGCGCAATATCGGCACACTTCAGGAGATAGTTTATGAAAGTTTCCAGCGTCCTCGCAACGATAGGCAATACCCCACATATCCGTATCAATCGTGTATTTGGGGCGGCCGCCAAGACTCACCAGATATATATCAAATCTGAACGCAGCAATCCTGGTGGTTCCATCAAAGACAGGATTGCGTTGAGCATGGTCGAAGCTGCGGAGAAATCCGGCGAACTGAAACCGGGCGGCACGATCATTGAGCCAACCTCTGGCAATACCGGCGTTGGTCTGGCCATGGTCGCCGCCGTCAAGGGTTACAAACTGGTGCTGGTGATGCCGGAAAGCATGAGCATAGAGCGGCGCCGGCTGATGCTAGCCTACGGCGCCATCTTTGACCTGACCCCGCGGGAAAAAGGCATGAACGGCGCCATTGCAAGAGCAAATGAGTTGCAGGCGCAGACGCCAGGTTCGTGGACGCCGCAGCAGTTTGAGAATCCGGCGAACATCGAAGCGCATGTGCGAACGACTGCGGCGGAGGTCCTCGCAGATTTCCCGAACGGGGTGGACTATCTGATCACTGGTGTAGGTACCGGTGGTCACCTGACGGGGTTGGCGCGTGTATTGAAGGAGAAGTTCCCAAAGACCAGGGTATTCGCAGTTGAGCCTTCAGCATCGCCGGTGATCAGCGGTGGCAAACCCTCGCCGCACCCCATTCAAGGCATAGGCGCCGGGTTTATCCCGGCCAACCTTGATACCGGTCTGCTTGATGGCGTGATACAGGTAGCGGCCGATGCCGCGAAGGATTTCGCCCGGCGCAGTGCTGCCGAAGAAGGTTTGCTCGTCGGCATCTCGTCAGGCGCGACACTCGCTGCGATTGCGCAGAAGTTGCCTGAAATTCCGGCAGGAAGCACGGTGCTTGGGTTTAATTACGACACTGGAGAGCGTTACCTGTCTGTTGAAGGCTTTTTGCCGTGAATGTTGTTGATGATGCAGTGGTAGCGCCCAGGGCCTTGTTGCTGGGCGCGTTTGACCAACTCCTTCAGCCGGAGCGCTTCAAGGATTACGGACCCAATGGCTTGCAGGTAGAGGGCAAACCGGAAGTGCGCAAGATTGTCTCTGGTGTGACGGCCAGTCTTGCTTTGATTGAGGCCGCAATAGCGGCCCAGGCCGACGCGATTTTTGTACACCATGGCCTGTTCTGGCGGGGGCAGGACGGCCGTGTGACTGGCTGGATGAAACAGCGGCTGGCCCTGCTGCTCGCGCATGACGTCAATCTTTTTGCCTACCACCTGCCACTGGATGCGCATGCTGAACTGGGCAACAATGCGCAACTCGGACTCAAACTGGGCTTGCGTGCTCATGAAGGCGAACAGGGGCGCTTCGGTGAGCAGCGTCTTGGTTTTGTCGGCAGCAAGGTAGATGGCGGTCGTTTTGACTCCGCGCAAATGCTCGCAGATGTTGTGGAAACTGCATTGCAAAGACCAGTGACTCTTGTTTGTGGAAAGCCTTCGCCGATAAAAACCATCGCATGGTGCAGTGGTGGTGCTCAAGGCTATTTCGAGGGAGCCATCGCTGCAGGCGTAGATGCATTCATAACGGGCGAGATTTCAGAGCCCCAGGTGCACTATGCACGCGAAACCGGTGTGGCATTCATTGCCTGTGGCCACCATGCATCAGAGCGTTATGGCGCGCCGGCGGTGGCGGCACATGTGGCAGCGCAATTCGGTCTGGCGCATTCATTTATAAATATCGACAACCCGGCTTGATGCCAGCCTGACAACTTGAGGTTATCAGGCCGCCGTGCTTCGAAACGGGTGGAGTGCCTCGATGGGTTTGGGAATTCTGTCGGTATCGGGCGGATGCTGGAAGAGGAGTTCGGAACAATGCATATGCGCGCATCCCATGAGCAATGCTCTGTAACAATGGGATGTTTTCCCTCGTCTGTACAGTGGTTGGTCCGAACATTTTGAGATGATTTTTTGACCGGCGAAAGAGGCCAAAAGCCCGATCTATGAAAAAACCGCTACTTGTCACCATGGGCGATGCTGCCGGCATTGGGCCGGAGATCATCGCGCGGTCTTATCAGGCAGCAGCTGCAGAGATGACGGGCTGTATGGTCGTCGGTGATTCAGGCATTATGCGGCGGGCGGCGGCGCTGGTCGCAGACCCGCTTGCGCTCCCGGTCGTGCAGGTGGATTCGCCTGCCGCAGCATCTCATATCCCGCCCCGCTGTATCCCGGTTTTGCAAACGGGTAGCCTGGTTTCCCCAGTCCCCTACGGGCTTGTCAGTGGTTTGGCAGGAAAGGCCGCGGCCGAATGCATAGTATGGGCTGCCCGTAGCGTGTTGGCGGGGGAGGCGACAGCCATGATTACGGCGCCAATTCACAAGGAGGCACTGGCCGCCGCCGGTGGCATGGCTGCCACTTTTCCGGGTCACACCGAGATGTTGCAGGCCGAGGCAGCGGCTTACGCCGCGAAGTCTATTGCCCAACTACCTGTGCGCATGATGCTGGCAAACGACGAATTGAAAACTGTACTGGTGAGCATCCATATGTCATTGCGAGATGCCATCGAAGCCGTGACTTTCGACAACGTGCTGGAAACGCTGAGAATTACCGACAGGGCTTTGCGAGCCACTCTTCGCAGGCCACCGCGCATAGGTGTCGCTGGCCTGAACCCGCATGCCAGCGAAGGCGGACTGTTCGGTCAGGAAGAGCAACACATCATTGCACCCGCGATAGCTGCGGCACGTGTCGAAGGGCTTGATGTAAGCGGTCCCTTCGCCCCGGATACCGTGTTCATGCGAGCGCGGAATACGCAAGCCAAACCAGGTGAATTCGATGCCGTGGTGGCGATGTACCACGACCAGGGACTGATACCGGTTAAATACCTCGGTGTTGAACGGGGCGTGAACGTAACCCTTGGATTGCCGCTGGTACGCACCAGCCCGGATCATGGCACAGCATTTGATATCGCTGGCATGGGCAAGGCAGACCCCTCCAGCCTGATCGCGGCGATAAGAATGGCTCGCCTGTTGTCCTCGGCTTGAAATGTGGAGGGCGAGTCCCTCTTCTGTCAGCCTTCGGCCGCGGGTAAGATTATTTTTTCAGGCTGTCGCGTATTTCGCGCAGAAGAACAATGTCTTCAGCTGGCGGTGATGGCGGTGCTGCGGCTTCTGCCGCTTTGTGGTTGTTCTTGATTCTGTTGATTTCCTTGACCATCAGGAAAATGATGAAAGCCAGAATAAAGAAGTTGACCGTGACGGTCAGGAAATGCCCATAGGCAAACACCGGAACGCCCGCTTTTCTTAGCGCTTCGAGCGACATGTCCGTTCCGGCTGGCACGGTGCCCAGCAAAACGTACATCTGGGAAAAATCCAGCTTGCCGAATACCAGGCCAACAACCGGCATGATCAGGTCGCTGACGACTGCATCGACTATCTTGCCGAAAGCCGCGCCAATGATTACGCCAACGGCCAGGTCAATGACGTTGCCCTTGATCGCAAATTCCCTGAATTCCTTCATCATTCCCATGCTCTTCTCCTTTGATCCTGATGCACGCCATGTCCATTGCGGTTGCAGTTAATGACAAAAGCGATTATGAGCCCAGGCATTTGTTTTTCTGTGCAAGAACAGGACCTCGTTCAAGCAAGTCATCAACTGCTGAAAAAATAGGCAGTCCTGTCCTGTGTCAACGTCAATTTGCCTACGTAAGGGCCTGCTCGGCTTGAAAAGCGGTTTCTCGCTCCGCTACAATCACGGGTTGACCCCACTAAGCCTATTTCAAGCCAGTTCTTGAAGGACTCTCATGACCCAAGCAAGCGTGAATGGCGCCCCCGAAGGCGCCCCTCTGGATAAAGATAAAAGAAACTGGATCGTCGCTACAGCCGCCGTTGGTGGTATCGGCGCAGTTGCCACCGCAGTACCCTTTGTCAGTACCTTTCAACCCTCCGAAAAAGCAAAAGCTGCCGGTGCAGCTGTTGAAGTTGACATTTCAGCCGTCAAACCTGGCGAAAAAATCACCGTTGAGTGGCGTGGCAAGCCTGTATGGATTGTCAGACGCACGCCGGAACAAGTGGCCGAGTTGCCCAAGCTCGATGGCTTGCTGGCTGACCCAAAGTCCGAGCGGAAGCCTTCGGAACTAACGCCGGAATACGCTCGTAATGAGGGCCGCTCCATAAAACCTGAAGTGTTTGTCGCTGTTGGTATCTGCACGCACTTGGGCTGCTCGCCTTCAGACAAGTTCCAGCCAGGTGCAGTTGGCGGCATGCAGTCGGATTGGGGCGGCGGCTTTCTCTGCCCATGCCATGGCTCGACTTTTGACATGGCTGGCCGTGTTTACAAGAACAAGCCGGCGCCTGACAACCTGGAAGTTCCTCCGCACATGTACTTGTCAGACACCCGTTTGTTGATTGGTGAAGACAAAAAGGCCTGAGGCATCTCGACAATAACGGGCAACCTTAAAAGACCTTGTAGCTGTCGGCTGAAACACTGCAATCGAGCATTTCAGCCGTCCGCAAAAGAACCCCACCGAACCAGGATCAGTTATGGCTGAATTCAAAGAAATTTCCCCCGATGCACCGATCGCTGAAAAAGCGATGAACTGGATCGACAACCGTTTCCCTGCCAGCAAGCTCTACAAAGAGCACATGAGCGAGTACTACGCGCCGAAGAACTTCAACTTCTGGTACATCTTCGGTTCGCTGGCGATGCTGGTGCTGGTCATCCAGATCACCACTGGCATTTTCCTGACCATGCACTACAAGCCCGATGCTGCACTTGCCTTCGGCTCCGTTGAATACATCATGCGGGACGTGCCATGGGGCTGGCTGATTCGGTACATGCACTCCACCGGAGCTTCTGCATTTTTTGTGGTGGTCTACCTGCACATGTTCCGTGGGCTGATTTACGGTAGCTACCGCAAGCCGCGCGAACTGATCTGGATTTTCGGCTGTGCGATTTTTCTGTGCCTGATGGCTGAGGCATTCATGGGCTACCTGCTGCCATGGGGCCAGATGAGTTACTGGGGTGCGCAGGTTATCGTCAATCTGTTTGCCGCCATTCCATTCGTCGGTCCTGACCTTGCCCTGCTGATCCGCGGTGATTACGTCGTTGGAGATGCAACGCTCAACCGTTTCTTTGCTTTCCACGTTATTGCTGTGCCGCTGGTACTGTTGGGCCTCGTGGCTGCGCACATCATCGCATTGCACGAAGTGGGTTCCAACAACCCGGACGGCGTTGAGATCAAGGGGCCCAATGCGCCCAAGGATGCGCAAGGTCACCCACTGGACGGTATTCCCTTTCACCCCTATTACACCGTGCATGACATTTTTGCCGTCTGCATGTTCTTGATGGTGTTCACCGCCATCATCTTCCTGGCCCCGGAGTTCGGTGGTTATTTCCTTGAGTACAACAATTTCATTCCAGCGGATTCGTTAAAGACTCCCCTGCATATTGCACCGGTCTGGTATTTCACGCCCTTCTACTCGATGCTACGAGCGGTGACCGACCAGATGATCGTGGTCCTGGTGGGCGTCGCTGCATTTACCCTGGGCCTGTTGTTGCTGAAGGAATCGGTTTCCTCGGCGATGCTGAAGAGGGTTGCAATCGTGGGCGTTATCGCGCTGTTTGTGCAAATTGTTGCCCCTGCATTCCCTTTGTCTGCCGGCCTGGCGTCGGCATTCAGCAAGTTTGTCTACATCGCCTATGCCATTGCCGTGTATGGCCTGGTCATGGCCTTTATAGGCAAACGCCTGTTCAAAGTAAGCAGCTTGGCATTGGTTGCGGCTGTCGCGGTTGGTGTTGCAGTCCTCGTTGCATTCGAGGCAAAGTTCTGGGGTGTGGTGGTGATGGGCCTTGCGGTCATGATCCTGTTCCCCTTGCCATGGCTGGACAAGAGTGAGGTCAAATCCATTCGCTACCGTCCTGACTGGAACAAATACCTGTATGGCATTTTTGTCATCAACTTCCTGATTCTGGGATATCTCGGCGTTCTACCACCATCGCCTATCGGCGAACGTGTGTCGCAAGTGGGTACGCTTTTCTACTTCGGCTTTTTCCTGTTGATGCCATGGTGGAGCCGGCTGGGCACTTTCAAGCCCGTTCCTGACCGCATCGTCTTTCATGCGCACTGAGCTGGAGAAACATAACAATGAAAAAACTGATCCTCACGATGATCGCTGCGCTTGGCCTGATGGCCGGCGCCCACGCCAGCGAAGGCGGCATAGCCTGGGACAAGGCGCCCAATAAAACCAATGATCTCGCAGCGCTGCAGAACGGCGCCAAGCTGTTCGTTAACTATTGTCTGAATTGCCATTCCGCCGCTTTCATGCGTTACAACCGCTTGACGGACATTGGCCTTACGGACCAGCAGATCAAAGACAATCTGCTTTTCACGACCGAAAAGGTCGGTGAAACGATGAAAGCTTCCATTGATCCCAAGCAGGCCAAGGACTGGTTTGGCGGCAACCCGCCGGACTTGACCGTGATTGCCCGTTCGCGTTCGGGTGCCGGCGGTACCGGTGCTGACTACCTCTACACCTATATGCGAACGTTTTATCGCGACGAGAGCAAGGCGACTGGCTGGAACAACCTGGCCTACCCAAACATTGCCATGCCGCATGTGCTTTGGGAACTGCAGGGTCAACGCAGGCCGGTGTTTGATGAGCGTGAAGAGCACGGCCACAAGGTGTCGGTCTTCAAGGGCTGGCAACAGGTCACACCTGGCACCATGACACCTTTGCAATACGACCAGGCGATGGGCGACCTTGTTGGCTACCTGCAGTGGATGGCCGAGCCGGCACAAAATACCCGTATCCGTGTTGGTGTCTGGGTACTGCTGTTTTTGCTGTGCCTGACCTTTGTGGCCTGGCGCCTCAATGCGGCGTTCTGGAAAGACGTCAAGTAATTTTTAGCTGTTTTTGCCGTACTGTATCTAGCTTGAAAGCCTGATGCAGCGGCACCCCCGGAGTGGAGTCCCCTGAAGCTTAAAAGCCCAGCCTCCACTCTTTTGTTTTCAGGAGTTCGAATCATGATGGTCCTTTATTCAGGCACAACCTGCCCCTTCTCGCACCGCTGCCGTTTTGTGCTGTTTGAAAAGGGAATGGATTTCGAAATCCGCGACGTCGACCTGTACAACAAGCCGGAAGACATCAACGTGATGAACCCTTACGGCCAGGTGCCCATCCTGGTTGAACGCGACCTCATCCTGTATGAGTCGAACATCATCAATGAGTACATTGACGAGCGTTTCCCTCATCCTCAACTGATGCCTGGTGACCCGGTTGACCGCGCACGCGTCCGCCTGTTCCTGCTCAATTTTGAAAAGGAACTGTTCGTTCATGTCAGCACGCTCGAATCGCGTGCCGCCAAGGGCAATGAGAAGGCGCTTGAGAAGGCCCGCTCGCATATCAAGGACCGCCTGACGCAACTGGCCCCCATATTCCTGAAGAACAAGTTCATGCTGGGCGACAACTTCTCGATGCTGGACGTAGCCATTGCGCCGTTGCTGTGGCGCCTCGATTACTACGATATCGACCTCTCAAAGAATGCCGCTCCATTGCTTAAATACGCCGAGCGCATCTTCTCCCGTCCCGCTTACATAGAAGCGCTGACACCATCCGAAAAGGTGATGCGCAAGTAATGTTGCCCAAGCTGGTTGTTTTGCTTTCCCGGACCATGCGTGGCTGATTTCATGAATGCGCTGGACTCCACGTCAACGCGCCCCTACCTGATACGGGCGCTTTACGATTGGTGCACGGACAACGGCCTGACACCCTACGTGGCCGTTGCCGTAGACGAGACCGTCCAGGTACCCCGTGAATACGTGAAGAACAATGAGATCGTGCTGAATATCAGTTTTGATGCGACTTCTTCATTGAAGCTGGGCAACGACTTCATTGAATTCAAGGCCCGCTTTGCCGGCAGTGCGCGTGACATCATGGTGCCGATTAGTCGCGTGATTGCCATTTATGCCCGCGAAAATGGACAGGGTATGGCATTCCCACTGGCGGCTACGACAAATCCCGGTGGTACTGGTTCTTTCGTGGCGCCTGAAAACGGTGCCGCAACTTCACCCCCGGCTACTCTGTCTTCAGTTGCGCCACCAGCGCCTGCTGTTGTGCCGGACAGCAAAATCGTTCATCTGGTGCCCGCCGACACTGCGCCGGCTGTCGATGATGGTTTAGAGCCGACTCCACCACCGAAACCGAAGCAGGGTATCCGTCCTTCACTTAAACGCGTCAAGTAAAATAGTTTTCCGTGCCGATTTAGCTCAGTTGGTAGAGCAACCGCCTTGTAAGCGGTAGGTCATCAGTTCGATTCCGATAATCGGCACCATTTCCAGATTTCAGACGATTTCAGGTTGAATCAAAAAGAGTCAAATCCTCGATCCCTATTGGGAATCGAGGATTTTTTTTGCCTCAACTGCCTTCAAGGAAGAGCAGGGAGTCGCGAACTTCTGTTGGCATCTATGTTGGTATTTTTGGTATAAAGCGCGAGGTACCAACAAATTCTTTTGACAATGCCATTGACTGATATCGCGATCAAACGACTCAAGCACAACGGTGAAGCTAACGGGCTCAAACATTCTGATGGCGGTGGCTTGTACCTCCATGTGAAGGAGGCTGGAAAGTACTGGCGGATGGCTTATCGATATGCCGGCGCTCAAAAGGTACTTTCCTTCGGAGTCTATCCATTGATTTCCTTGGCTGATGCCAGGCAGATGAGGGATGAGGCCAAACGAGCCATCGCGCTTGGTCAAGACCCTCAAGAGAACAAGCGAGCTAAAAAGCAGCAGCAGGTAGAAGCTGGGAAAAACACTTTCAAGGCCGTTGCGAGCGAGTGGCACGCAATGAAAGCCAAGATGCAGGCCAAATCTACTAGTGACAAGCAATGGGCCCAACTGCAAAAAGATGTGTTTCCGGAGTTGGGTGATAGACCCATACATAGCATCACACCCCAAGAGATGATTAGAGTGTTAAGGCGGGCGTCTGAGCGGGTGCCCTATACCGCTACACGGTTGCGCGAGATGAGCGGCCAAATATTTAGACTTGCCATAGCGACAGGCCGTACCGATATAAACCCTGCCTCTGAGTTGCGTGGACTTATTACAGCGCCGCCTGTGCAGCACCACCCGGCACTAACAACTCGCGCTGAGTTCGGACAGTTTGTACGGGATCTATATGCGTTTGAGCGTTGCTATCCCGTAACCAAGCTTGGTGCATTGTTAGCCCTACTAACGTGGACGAGACCTGGAGAACTGCGCCTGAGCAGGCCGGGCGACATCGATCTAGATCGGAAGGAATGGCGAGTACCTGCGCAGCACATGAAAAGAGGAAAACAGTTGCAAGCCTTCACAGTACCTCTTTCGAAACAGGCGTTGCTCATAGTCGAACACTTAATGCAAATGACGCAAGGAACGGGGCGAATGCTCCCTGGAGTCCGCGGCGCTGATGGTGTGATTAGCGAGAACACCATTAATGGAATGTTTAAAAAAATGGGTTATCAAAATAAACAGACGCATCACGGATTGCGCGCCTCTGCTCGGAGTTTGCTGTCCGAACGGGGATGGAGTGCGCCGGCGCTCGAACGGCAACTTGATCACGCCGAAGCCAACAAAGTAATCGCAGCCTATTCTCGAAGTGAGTACCTTGACGAGCGAAAGAGGTTCATGACTGACTGGGGAAACCTCATCGACGAATTAAGAGGATTTGACCCTGAGGATAAGGACGTTAAGTTTATGTAACTGGTGGACCGGTAGAAATGATGGCAGCGCTAGACCAAAAAAACTTCAAAAAGATTAAACACGGCAAATATAGGTTCTCGAAGCCCATGAGTGAGTCCCAATTGGAGGCCGCTGAAAAAGCATGGGGACTGGTGCAAGGCCTGGAAAACGGCAATCCAAATGAGCCTGGTGTTGCAATTGAAAAGATACTCGAGCACGCTCTGACCGCGTATGGCGGTCAAATCCCTCAGATGAACCGTGCGGGCTACTTGAATGTCGAGAGTAACCCGATAAGCGTGGTCCTTGTGACGTTCTTGCTGAACTCGCTTGAGCGATTCAAAAGTCGAACTGAAAAAGTAGAGGGGCTCACAACAACGCAGATGCGGGAAGCGCTGGCTCTGTCTTTCAGGCTTACGCGCAGCAGTAGTGGGCAGCCAACGCGAGGGAGACCCTCAACAGCGAAACAGGACAACGAACGAGCCGTTAGTGCGTTTAAAGCGGAATTTGAGCGTATGGAACGACTCGGATATTCGGAACATGAGTCTAGTGAAAAAGCGCTGTTTAAAGCGTATGTGGCACGCTATGGACACTGCTATTTGAAGGGCGACACTCACCACAAAAATATGTCGAAGCTCAGAAAGCTTCTTGATGATGAAGATTTATTTTTTGAAGGTTCATCATCTTTCGAGAACGCGCAAGGGCAATTTTTGGTAATGCTGGAACAAAAGAAGAAAGCAGGAAATGGCGATAAAGAATCTCGCAATAAAGCAACCTTGGCTGCCTTCCATGCATATTACGGAAGAAGTTTTAGAGATGCAGACCCAAGCCATAGAAAAAAAATGACGGCCCTAAAAAGTAAGCTTCGTGAAGCTGGACTGCTATAAAGCCAATTAGTAAAAATGCTGGGTGTTTAAGTTAACTTTTTCGCCCAGTATTGAATGCTGCTCGCTTTCAAAATTCAGTCCTCAATGACTTAATTTGAAGGAGCTAATGATGACTGAGCAGACGATCTTGAGACCCAAGTCTTTACCGGCAATAACTGGCTTGAGTAGTGCCACGATCTGGCGCTTGATAAAAGCGGGGGCCTTTCCCAAACCCTTCAAAATTTCTGCTCAAGCCACCGGATTTGACCGTCGGGAGATAGAGCAATGGGTCGAATCTAGGAAGTCGACTAGAAGCTGACTTCCTGTCAGATTCCCAATCAAGTTCTTTATCGATTACGGCTGGCGTCATCCAATTGACGGTTTGGAATAGTCGCCTTAAATTTTAGGAGAAGCATACCTATGTCTGAAATGCACAAGTTACGTATCTACAGTTGCCAAAGAATATCTAACGAAAAAATCCGCAAAGAGATGCTTCCTGATGAAAATGCCTGCATCCTTGAGCTCGAGTGGATACGCTTAGCGATGAGGACATCCGGCAAGCGAGACTTTCATATTGCGATTGAGCAACTAGAAGATGTAGACACACCTATCCAATACGAGAACTGCGTCATTTCCTCAAAACCTATAGTTAACAGTAGGAATTCGAGGTCTCAGTCTTACAAGAAATGTGTTCCATGGGCCTATAAGGTAGGGGACTTAAGTCCCATACTTGAACGAGCTGAAGACATAAGCACTCTCCATTTCGGTAGTTTGACTGTGCGTTATGGACTAGATGCTGCTTCAGATCCGTTTGTATCGATCACCCACTCAACTCATCAGGATTTCGTATTGAGACTAAGCGGGACTGAGAGAGGGCCATGGCCCAATAGAGGTTGGGATAATATTCCTAGAGGGTTAATCTCTGAAACAGACCTAGCTTCAACTGGCGACCCTGGACTAGATGCTCTTCTCAATGACATCGACTTTCACCGCTTTCACAAACCTTCACGATCAAGTGAGGCGCAAAAAAATAAATCGCCCAGTCATTCGGCTGTACTGCGATGAATGCACCGGTAGTTAGCAGATTTGACCTAAAACTCGCCGAGACACAGTTTGAAGCGATTTGCGTCGAGTTGAGAATCGCTACTACAGGCGTGTGGTTGACAATCCAGCTACTGAATTGAGGATAAAAAAGCCAGCGTAAGTCGGCGCTATTTACTTTAGTCAGTGCTGATTGGCATAATTGCATTGCACGGATCTAGTTCGTGCTTTTGCAAGTTTGTCGGCGTCCATATGCTCGGCTTGCATCAAGCGGTGTTCACCGTAGTCCTAGAGGAGCTAGCAAGGACAAGCGACGGAACGCCCCAGCTTACCTGGTGTACTGCAGTCGGCTAGTAGGTGCACGTGGTCAGACCGAATCGTTGATGACCACGATGCTACTGATAAGTGCAGTCAATCAACGAAAGAATCTATACGGAAGCCTTTTTCCGGTAGATGTGTCAGGCCCTCCCCACAGTACTCTGTGGGGTAGGGGAACCCATGACCTTTCTACCGGAAGCTCTCTCTTTCTTTCCTTCGCATTCGTTGCTAGGTTTTGCAGGATTGTTAACGGTACTGTTTTTTCATTTCTGTTTGATCTGGGGTTCTACCGTCGACCACTAAAAGTGACTCCAATCTCAATCAGGATTAATTTTTGCTCTTCCCGAAAGATCACCAAGCATAGAAAAAAGATCGGGGTATTGCTCAAGCATGACTAGAGCCATAAGGATCCTAGGGTTGCCCCCAAGGGCTGTACAGATCGCAGTGACTCTTAGGATTGGAATATCCATCCGTCCGCTGATCATCATGCTGATACTGGGCGGGGAAGTCTCGATGTGGCTGGCCAATGACTTCTGCGAACACTTGCTTCTTTTAAGAAGAAAGAGGAGATAGCCCCGAGACGCTATATTGTGAAAGTAGGCGTCTCCCATCTCATTTTGCCTCCAGAAAGGCTTGTACGGCCGTTCTAACCTGTTTGCCAGCTATCTTGGCTACCAACTTAGCCTCGCTTGGCTTTGACTTATCCATCGTCACAAGAAGGTGCCCAACAATCGAGAGAATTTCCTTTCCCAAATCGCTCGGTGGCGGCGAATTTGAAATCGTGAACTGTATGTAGTGGGCTAAGTTTGGATGCCAATGCTGGAGGCACAGGAGAAGTAAAAGGTAGCGGTCGGCATCAAGCGCACTGGCAAAGCAAGCGACCTCCGCGGGAGAGATGTCGGACGAACCCTTGAGGATAGCCTCGACCTTGTCAGTGCTGATCGATACCGCCTTGGCAAGTTGAAACGGTGTCATCTTCTGCGCGGCTAACCTTTCGTAAATATAGCTCTTGAGGTCTCTTGTTGGGGGTGAGCTGTGCATGGTCACTAGTATCTTTCATCGAGTTGTGATGAAAATATTATTGCTAGTTGATCGCGTTCCATATCAGCAAATATATGCATCGCTTGCTGGATGAGCCTGCTTAATTCCTGCGAGAGTGGAGAAAATCTCAGAGCTTTAACTATGCTGCTGCCTGGGACCAGAATATTGAATGCCGCTGGAATCTGAAACTTCAGGAGGGGCGATATCCATTTAAATTTCATCCACGCACGCATACCCCTGCTGGTTCTTAAATCCCGGACCACCGAAGTGATGGATGTGAATGGACTCGGGAGCTTTCTTAGGGCAGCGAAAAATATTGCTCAAAACAGGTTTTCCGACGGAGCCCCACGCTGCTTTCAAGATAGATCAGGGTCTAGGGTCTTGCTGATTGTTCTGATGACTGGCCACAATTTGGCCCTCGCATGACCCGAATCCGATAGTTCGGAATCCAGCTTTCTCCGCACGTGCGAGAAATATCACACTGTCCTCATCTTCCAGGAAGGTGCGTGTTTCTCCGCCGGGTAATTCATAAGGAATTTTTCCGCCGACCGACAGCTCTAAAAGTGACCCTCCTTGCGCAGCATCCTCTCCTGACTGCGTGCCCGAACCCAATAGATCTCCGGTTTGCAGATTGCACCCGCCCACAGTGTGGTGAGTTACTAGCTGCGCCATAGTCCAGTATGAGTCTTTGAAATTGGACTGCATGAGGCGTTCATGCGATTGCCCGTTCGCTCTCATTTGTTTTGTTTGCAGCCAAACTTCCAGCTTCAAATCCAGCGAGCCGCGTTGCCGGTTCTCCTCGCTATCGAGGTAAGGTAGAGGTTGCGGTTCATTCGCGGAGCGATAAAAGGGGGCTCGAAATGGCGCGAGTGCCTCCATGGTGACAATCCACGGGGAAATAGTGGAGGAGAAGTTTTTAGATAAGAACGGGCCTAGAGGTTGGTACTCCCACGCTTGGAAATCTCGCGCCGACCAATCATTGAGAAGTACTAGGCCGAACAAATGCTTTTCTGCATCGCCAATGGTGATCGACTCACCCAACTCATTGGGCGAGCCAACGAACATGCCCACCTCAAGTTCATAGTCCAGGCGTTGTGATGGAGCTAGTCGTGGCGCATCATCCGATGGACTTTTGATTTGTCCAACGGGTCTGCGCACTTTTTTCCCACTGACACCGATAGAGGAACTTCTGCCGTGGTAGCCGATAGGTACCCATTTGTAGTTCGGTAGCAATGGGTTATCTGGGCGAAATAAGCGACCAACGGCAGTCGCGTGATTAACGCTGGTATAGAAGTCGGTGTAGTCGCCGATTTTCGCGGGCAGTGACATTTCCACCTCACGCATGGGAACCAGCCCAGTCTGCCACTCGGCTCGTTTATTTCCTAGCAGACTGAGAGCCGAGAATAGCGCGTGTCTGAACGCCCTGCGATCCTCAGCGGCTTGCGACATGAATGCATTGAGGGTCCCGGCCTCGAGGGCGTTCGCCGCAGTCATAGCGTGACCCTCAAAGCATCCAGCTTGACGCACTGTCAATAAGTCGACTATGAACGTCCCGATCGCAGTGCACGGGCGAAATTCCTCGTTTGATCCGTGGACGCGATACATGCCGAAGGGCAGGTTCTGAATAGGGAAGTCGGTCGCGGGGTCGTTGGCCGAGGTTACCCAACTCTGAACCTCTGGCTCATGGGTGTGGTCGAGATAATTTGCCATTGTCATTACACTTAAAACTCACTATTTGCAGCCAGCCCCTGCCAGCAGTTGATGTAGGTATCGTCCAAAAAGCCACCTTGTGCCTTTGTTAGCAGTGCTGCTGCGTTGGGGTTGAAGGCGTATCGGCTTTCGAACATGAAGGCAAGCGTGCCATCCAGCTTATGGGGAGCTAGCTGAGTGCTGGTCGCTTTCTCGAAGCTCTCCTCATCAGGTCCATGCGGTACAAAACTGTTGTGCAGAGATGCGCCTCCAGGCTTAAAGCCCTCAGGCTTCGCGTCATACTGCCCGTAGACCAGGCCCATAAACTCGCTCATCATATTTCTGTGATACCAGGGTGGTCGAAAGGTGTCTTCCATTACTAGCCACCGCGGTGGAAAGATAACGAAATCGCAGTTGGCAGTTCCCGGCGTCTCGCTTGGAGACGTTAGCACTGTAAAGATGGACGGATCGGGATGATCAAAACTTATTGAGCCGATGGTCATAAAGTTCTTCGTGTCGTACTTGAACGGTGTCAAGTTTCCATGCCATGCCGCAACATTAAATGGCGTGCTTTCTACGGTGGTTTCCCAGAACTTTCCCCCAAACTTCTTTATTAGCTTGTACGAGCCACTCACCGGCTCGTATGCTGCAACCGGGGCCAGAAAATCACGAGGATTTGCCAAGCCATTTGAACCGATCGGACCTAGTTCTGGTAGTCGAAAAAATGCGCCGTAATTTTCGCAAATGTAGCCTCGCGAAGGACCATCGGGTAGAGCCACTTTAAAAGTGATACCTCGCGGTATTAGTGCGATCTCTCCAGGAGCGATGCTCAAAATTCCCATCTCGGTTGTTATAACCAATCGCCCTTGCTGCGGCACGAGGAGCATTTCTCCGTCGGAATTCACCATCGCACGCTGTTCCATGGAGCGATTTGCTCTGTAGATCAACGCACCCATGCCGATTTGAGTACTGCTATCTCCATTCGCCGCAATAGTCTCAATGCCATCAAGAAAATCACAGGGCTTTTCCGCAATAGGAAATGGATACCAGCGGAGCGGGTCGGGAGACGAGCTTATTCCCCCGGAAGCCCCGGTAGTCCAATTGGTTTGAGAGTAGGGTGCATAGCGGCCCGTTAGTACGGAAGGAAGACGTCTGTACATCCACGTCCGACGATTTTCATCTCTTGGTGCCGTAAATGCGGTCCCAGAGATCAACTCAGGGTATAGCCCATGAGGCGTTTTTTGCGGACTGTTTCGCCCCTTGGGAAGGGTGCCGACAATGCTCTCCGTCGAAAAGTGATTTGCGAAACCTTGTTGGTATTGAAAGGTATCGTGTGAAATATCCGTCATTTGAATCCTGCGTAATGTCTGATGCTTGATTAAGACCTGAGGGTGCGAGATTCTTGTATCGCATTTGCGCCGCTACCAGGAGATGCTTTAGAACGTGCGGCAATCTATCTAGCCTAATTCTCATAACCAGCTTGGCTAGGAAAATCAGCTCAGATTACAACTTATCTAATCTCAGGCTGGTGTCCGCAAGGACGCTTGGCGGTGGGGATGTTCCTGCCTGCATCCAGCGCTTAGAAAGCTTAATATCGCGGGGATTATTAATTGCGATCACAGCCTCGAGCCGCTCCTCTACGAATTGAAATACCGTGAATGCTGAGTTCTCCGAAGAGCCTCTAAGAATGTTGGTTGCGTGGGGTTGAGGTATACCAACAACCTGTAGGTTTACGTCGTATTGATCCGACCAAAACCACGGTATCTCGTCGTAGTAAAAGTCGTCTCCCGTCAGGACCTTGCCTACTGCAATCCCCTGATTTTGAGCATTTGCCCATGACTCCAATCGAATGCGTCTTCCGGCCCAATTGCTTGGATGCTTGGTGATGTCGCCTGCTGCGTAAATGTCGCTATCTGAAGTCTGCCCTTGCGCATTCACCACTATTCCGTTGTCAACTTCAATTCCCGCTTGAGTCGCAAGTTCAGTATTCGGAATTAGTCCGACCCCTACAACAATGACATCCGCTGTTAAGCGGTCATTGCCGATGTGGGCCACTAGCGAGGATTGACCCTGTTGTATTTGATCAATCGACTCGTTGAAGCGAATCGACACGCCGGCATCGAGGTGCTTCCGCAGTAGAAAATTTGAGATAGATTCTGGAATAGATCGCGCACAAAGTCGCTCGCCAGCCTCGACTACAGTGACTTGCATTCCCTTGCCACGCGCCGTAGCTGCAACCTCCAATCCAATCCATCCTCCACCAATCACCAACATTTTTTTACCCGGTACGATGTGGCTGGCTATATCGGCACTGTCCCGTATCGTTCTAAGTGAATACACTCCTGGAAGACTAATGCCGGGGATTGCGGGGAGCCGAGCCCTTCCCCCCATCGTCAACACCAATTTGTCATATGTGAATTGGAGTCCACAGGCAGATTCAACATGTCTCTTTTGACGGTTAATGCCGGTGACTGAGACGTTTCCTCGAAACTCAAGCTGACTTATATTGAGTTCTTCGTCTTTTAGGACAAATGGCGGAGCATTCTCTTTGCCAGAGAGCAGCTGTTTCGAAAGTGAGGGGCGCTCATAGGGTGGCAGGGCTTCTGCGCCCAGAAGCATTACCGCGCCTTTAAAGCCGCGATCACGCAAGGTTCGTGCTACCCATCCCCCGGCTTGTCCCGCGCCGACGATCACAATTTTCATACGCCTCCAGCCCTATTTGGCAACGCGAACATAAACCACGCCATCGTCTACTTTGACTTTGTGGCACTGGAGGGCAACCGTGCAGGGCGCACTAGCTGCTGCGCCGGTTTTAATGTCGAAAGTTCCCTCATGAAGAGGACACTCAATTAGACCGCCATCAACGATAAAGCCTTGAGACAAATAGGCTTCTCCGTGTGTGCATTTACCATCTGTAGCGTAAATTCCATCATCAAGACGATAAAGACAAATTTCTTTGCCTTCAATTTCCACGCCGAGTGTGCCATCGGCTTCTACCGCAGAAGCCTCGGCCGCTTTTATCCAATCGTTCTCCATCGTTACGCGTCCAGTTAAGCCGTCATCACATCGATGTAATGGTTTTCCATGTGATACAAGGCTTCTTCTAAAGGAGACATGGGGCCGGGCTTGAAGAATTTGGAACCTGCGGAGTTTTGCAGAGATTCAACCATTACCGAATCTTCTGCAATGATTTGCGTCACAAAATTCCGATACTTCTCCATTTCTTCTTCGTAATTTGGAATGGAGAATGCGGCTTCTGGAAACATCAAGTAGCAAACTATTCGCGTTTCGCTTGGGGAAATAGGCCAGATGTGCCACATGCGAACGCTATCTGCCCGCATGGATAGGTTCAGATTTGGATATATGCCTGCTTTGCAAGCGATCCCTGATGGCTTGTCCTCAGCCCATGGCAGGGTAGGGAATACTTGAACTCCGCTTTTGGAATGAGGCCTCGCTTCATAGCTGGTGTGCCACGCGCCGTTGGGCTCCAGAGCGAACTTCAGTTGCTCACCTTTTACGAATCCACCGAAAGTGCTCTTATGAATGACACCGACGTGATAGATGTCGATTAGATTCTCGGCCAAAAATTTCCAATTGCACTTGACATCAATGACTACCTTGTCTGCAAGCTTGCATTCATCGGTTTTAAACCACCACAGGCTTTCTTCCTGGGGTGAAATGAATTCTTCAAAAGGCATTGGATCAGCCGAGAAGTTCACAAAAATCCAACCTCGCCAAATATGCAGCTTCAGTTGACGCATGCTGCAGTTTTTTAAGTCGACTTCTGAGGCTTTCATACCAGGCGCAAGAACTAGATTTCCCCCAACGTCATACAACCAAGCGTGATAAGGGCAGCTAAATTCTTTAGCGTTTCCTTTTCCCTCAGCAACTTCAACGCCGCGGTGCAAGCACTGATTCATGTAGGCGACAATTTTGTCGGGGGCTGGGCGCGACACAACAATTGACTCATTCATCACTTTGAATGTGAAGTAGTCACCGACATTTGGAAGTTCCTCGGCTCGTCCGACCGACAGCCAGTATTTCATGAAGATCTTTTCTTTCTCAAGTGCATAGATCTCTGGCGAGCTATACACCTCTCCAGGCAAATGCCGTGCACTGAGGAGATTTTTCCGAGTGTCCTTAAACTTTGGTCGGAGGTCGTGGAGTTGGTGTTCTGCCGTTTGCATGGTGGGGTCCTTTGAAAACTATTTGAGGAATTTGGTCTCTGGCACTTGCTAAGGGTATAAATGCTATCTTTCATGTCGATCGATGTATAGATCGACTGTGAAATCGACTAAAAACTGGGCGCACAACTACCATTTGGATCTTGAATGGAAAATTCAGCTAAGCGAGTCTCTTCCTCTAAGCATCCACCTGCTAAGCAAGGCGGGAAAAGGCGAGAGGTAAACGATGTTCAGTACATAACAAGTGCGGAAGCGCTTGCCGTTCTAGGTGTACGCCGCGAAACGTTCTATACCTATGTGAGTCGAGGCCTCATCAAGTCGCAGCAAAAAGAAGGGGTGAAAACGAAGTTGTATCTAAAGGCAGATGTAGAGAAACTCCGAACTCGGGCGACCGCCAGGACGGGAGTGCCAACAGTTTCACAGTCGCTGAGGTATGGAGAGCCAATCGTCCAAACTTGGATTAGTGAGGTGACTCCACGTGGGCCACGCTATCGTGGTCACCTCGCTGTTGATTTAGTGTCTGAAGGCCGGTCTTTTGAATTCGTTGCGGAACTCTTGTGGACAGGACTTCCGCGTACGAGAAATATTGCATGGGCGCAGCACTCTTTGACCTTAGATATCGGTGCGGTACTTCATGCAAGCTTGGACTACTATGTGCAAGTGTCTCCGCTCCGTCAATTTGCATTGATCACAGCCGGTCTAAGTGCGATGGAACTCGGGATAAATGATCCCGATGCTCCTGATGCGACTTCAAATGCAAAAGCATTGATCCAGTTGTTTGCAGGCGCCGCAGGTATTCTGGGCCCGAAGCAGAGATTTTTGATTCCAAACTCGGGTGAAACGATTGCGTGTTGCCTAGCTCGGGGTTTTGGCATCAGTGCAGATGACGCCGCGTTAGATATTTTGAATGCTGCATTGGTGCTCTCTGCGGAGCATGAGCTCTCGGCCCCTACCTTCGCGGTAAGAATTTGCGCATCGACAGGGGCTGACCTTTTTGCTTGCGTGGCTGCTGGACTTGCTGTTCAGTCAGGACCGATGCAAGTGGGAGGTACTTTAGAAGTAGAAAGATTAATTGCGGAAGTACTAGCCAAGCCATTCGACGCGAGCATCAAAATCGCTGGAGCCTTGCCTTGTTTTGGGCATCCTCTCTATGACAAAGATCCAAGAGCCGTAATGCTTCTCGGGCTAGCCAAAGCTTATTCCCCGCAGCCCGAGGGCTCCGATAGCGTCTGGAACCTGTTACATGACGCAAGCGAGGCGGGACAGGTTCCGAATATCTTTGCTGCCTTAGTTATCATCAGTTACATACTGCAGCTTCCGCTGGGGAGCGGTGCATTTCTACATACATTAGGAAGAACCGCGGGCTGGGTTGCACACGCTACTGAGCAACGTCTAACAGGGACTATGTTGCGACCGCGGGCTCGGTTTATGGGTGCCACGAGTGCATAACTAAGACCGTTCTTCGCGCTAAATTTCGAACATAGACGCCAGTAGACCGCGAAGCCACTTGTTTGCAGCATCGTGATGGGCTCTGCGATGCCAAAACTGGCGAACCTCGGCTGGTTGAATCGCGAAAGGTAAACGAAGAGATTGAACTGCAGGAGTTATTACCTTCAACGGCACAGTAGCAAGTAAATCTGTTTTGCTCACGATCTCAACAGCGACGTGGTAATTCGAGAGTCGCAACTGTATGTTCCGCTTAACCCGCTTTTTTGTTAAAGCCTGTTCTACAAGTGCGTCTGCATTGCCAGATGTCACAAGGATGTGCGATGCCGATATAAAGTCGCCGAATCGTAATGCCTTCCTCTTCACTAGAGGATGTTTCTTGTTGGCGATGCAAAGGTAAGGGTCCGAGAATAATCTCTGCTGATAAAACCCAGCTTTCAAAAAAGGCAGATTGCCAAAAGCCAAATCCACACTTCCTTCTTCGAGCGCTTGAGCATAGGCCTGATGCGGCATCTGAACTGCTTCTACTTCAATCCGTGGCGCTTTCAAGTGCAAAGCCGCCATTAGCCTGCCGAGCACTACTGTCTCTCCTGCATCTGACATCAACAGTCTGAATCTGCGTTGAGACGTTAGAGGGTCAAACTTCGATGGCTGATCAAATGATGTTGTCAGTATGGACAGTACTTGTTGAATGGCTGGGAACATCTCGGCCGCAGTAGAAGTAGGTTCCATTCCTCTACTGGATCTAACGAAGAGCGGATCGTCACAACTTCTACGAAGTCGAATGAGCGCGTTGCTAATTGCTGGTTGAGTGAGACCAAGCTTTAGCGCTGCGCGGGATACGTTTCTCTCCGTATAGATAGCCGAAAACACTCGCAGCAAATTCAAATCAAAAGTATTTATATTCACGTTGAAAATAATGTTTGTCTCTGCTATTCATTGGACAGCGTACCACTAGTTCGTCATGATCGCAACTTAGTTGACTCTCAAGCGTTGTGCTTGAGTTAAAGCATAGGAGACAAGTTGAGCAACGCGATTGAAACTCCCGTCCTTATAGTGGGAGCGGGCCCCGTCGGGCTTGCTTTGTCCATCGAGCTAGGATGGCGCGGCATTAGAAGTACCCTGATCGATCAAGGTGATGGAAGTCTTGAGCACCCTCGCACCGGACTGATAGCTGTTCGGACGATGGAGATGTTCAGGCGATGGGGGTTTGCGGAGAACATTAGGAACTGCGGGTTTCCAAATGACTACGAATTGTCCATGGTGTTTTGCACATCCCTAAATGGGTTTCAGCTGGATAAAGAGTTTTACCCCAGCATGCATGACACTCCAACGCCATCAGAAACCCCCGAAAAAAAACAGCGTTGTCCGCAGTTGTGGATGCAACCGATGCTTACAGAAAAGGCCTTGGCGCAGCCCAATAGCAAAGTGATTTTTAAACGGAGACTGGAGTCATTCGAGCAAGACTCTGGCGGTGTCACGGCGAAAGTCGTCGATCTAGATGGAAATCAAACGCAGACGATCAGGTCAAAATATTTGGTTGGCGCCGATGGTGCAACCAGTAATGTGCGTAAGCAGCTTGGTGTTGAGCTTCAAGGGAGACTCTTGAGTTACTCAATCAATATTCTGATTACAGCTCCCAACCTAACGGCCAAACATCGGATGGGCGAAGCTGAGCGCTATCTCTTCGTCGGACCCGAGGGTACCTGGGGAAATATGACTGTTGTTGATGGTGGCGAGATCTGGCGGCTGACGGTTTTGGGCAATCAAGAGAAGATGGATTTGAGTACTTTTGATGCGCAAGCGTGGGTTCGACGGGCGATGGGGGACAACAACATTGAATTTGAAATTCACTCAGTTCAGCCGTGGGCAAGAAGCGAAATGTTGGCTGAAAAATTTGTCAGCGGGTGCGTGATTCTGGCAGGAGACTCTCTACACACAATGTCCCCGACCGGTGGAATGGGAATGAACACTGGGATGCAAGAGGTACTAGATCTGGGCTGGAAACTGGAAGGTGCCTTGTGCGGTTGGGCTGGAGAAAAACTGATTCAAAGTTTCGAAGCTGAGCGGAAGCCTGTGGCTGCTAGGAATATCGGGTTTTCAACCTTCAACTTCAAGTCCTGGCTGGACACCCCAGATACTTCGGCTGTTTGTGAAGACACTGAGCAAGGTGCTAGTGCAAGAGCTGCGGTGGGACGGCGCTTACGCGATTCCACAAGAGTGGAGTGGGAGTCGCTAGGTCTACAGATCGGACATCGCTATGAGGATTCGCCCATATGTGTCCCAGATGGAACTCCCCCCACGCCTGACGAGTATTCCACTTATATACAGACATCAAGGCCGGGCTCGCGTGCGCCTCACGTGTGGCTTAAAGATGGTCGATCTACGCTGGACTTATTTGGCAAAGGGTTCACGCTGCTCGTTTTGGCAAATGGAACGGAAGATGCCGTCGCCGAATTCCGCAACGCGTTTGCTAGTAGGGGCGTGCCGTTAGTGGTGGAGATCATTTCGGACTCTGCGGTCGCTTGCGTATATGAACGGAAGTTGGTGTTGGTTAGGCCTGACGGTCACGTTGGATGGCGGGGTGACGAGATTAAGAATGCTAGACAAGTGGTAGATACGTTGCGTGGTGCAAATTAGTTGCTCTATTTTGAGCTAACAACTTTTTGATTGAATGGAGACAAAAATGGTTAATAAAATTAAAGCGCAGGCGCTTCTGTTGGCTGTTGTGACAGTTGCTGGAATACACCTTCCACATGCCGTTGCACAAAGTTCTTCGTTTCCGGAAAAGCCAGTGCGTATCGTTGTGCCTTTCACGCCAGGAGGTAGTAATGATGTAATTGCTCGGGTGGTGGGACAAAAGCTTGCCCAATACTGGGCGCAACCTGTTGTTGTCGATAACCGGCCTGGTGCCGGCGGAAATATTGGATCTAAAGAGGTCGCAAGAGCAGCTGCCGATGGGTATACGCTTTTGGTTGTTGCCAATAGTTTTGTTATTAACCCGCATCTCTATACTCCCGGGAAAGCGGGCTACGACCCGTTCAAAGAGTTCGTGCCCGTTGCGAAGATGGGTATTGCTCCCATTGTTCTAGTTGGAAATCCTGCGGTTAAAGCAAATAGCGTTAGAGAGCTTATTGCACTAGCGAAATCCCAGAATGGCAAGATGACTTACGCTTCAGCGGGAGTTGGAACCCCCCATCATCTCAGCGCAGAATTATTCAAGAATATGACGGGCACCGAGTTAACTCATATTCCTTATCGTGGCGCTGTTCCTGCGGTGACGGACATAGTTGGCGGGCAAGTCGATGTGATGTTTGGTGTCTCAAACACAGTGCTTCCACAAGTCAAATCCGGTGGACTTAAGGCATTTGCCGTCGCGGGTGGTAAGCGCTTAGCTGCGTTTCCCCAGATACCTACGGTCGCTGAATCTGGCGTACCTGGTTTCGAGAGTGAGGTTTGGCTCGGCCTGGTCGCGCCTGTAGGTACACCTGCCAATGTCGTGCAAAAAATCAATGCTGACATCAGACGTGCCCTTTCCGATACCGCAGTCAAGACTTCACTTTCAACTATTGACATCGAGGCGTCTCCATCGTCGCCAAGCGAGTTGGCTGCGCTAATGAAAGCTGGTGATGCTAAATGGGCAAAAGTCGTTAAGGACACCGGAGCTCGCGTGGATTGAACGCTTTCTGCCCGTGCGCAGAACTGGGCGCCTGCATTTTCAAACCTAACAGCGAGTTGAGTATCTCTGCAGCAGCAGAGTGCTCCGACTCCCGCGATTCTTCCAAATTCAATTCCGGAGATCCACGATGACCTCAAAAATTCTAAGCCTCGCAGCTTGGGTTCCTATAGCTGTAGTTTGTAGTTTCACTGTCCCCTGCGTGGCGCAAATCGCCGATCAGCGGCCGCTAAGAATTGTTGTGCCATATCCGCCAGGTGGTACAGCTGATGGTGTCGCACGCCTGCTAAGCATTGCTTTGCAGGATAGGCTGAAAAGAACTGTGATTGTGGACAATAAGCCCGGTGCGAGCACTATTGTCGGCGCAGAGTTTGTCGCTCATTCGGCGCCGGATGGAAATACTCTACTGTTGACTACAGAATCCACATTGGCGACAAACCCAAGCTTGTATCAAAAACTTCCTTATTCCCAAAGTGACTTTGTGCCTCTGTCTTTGGTGGTTGATATGCCAATGGTATTGGTAGCAAATACCAAGGTAAAAGCAAACAACGTCGCTCAAGTAATCGAAAATGCGCGCCGTTCCCCAAGCGAATCTACATATGCATCGATAGGAGCGGGAAGTCCGCAGCATCTTTCAATGGCCTTATTTGATCGTATGGCTGGCACGCGCATGACACACGTGCCCTATCGGGGAGGATCGCCTGCTATGTCTGACGTCGCCGGTGGTCAAGTGGATTACTTCTATGCGGCAATTGGGACGGCCGTCCCATTCCTCGAATCTGGAAGAATGAAGGCTATCGGCCTGACAGGCACCAAGCGTTCCCCATTGTTGCCTGGTGTGCCAACAATTGCCGAGTCTGGTTTGCCAGGTTATGAATCAAGTGTGTGGTTGGGTTTGCTGGCGCCTGCGGGGATGAGTAAAGAGAAGGTCGCCCAGTTAGAAACTGAAATTGCTCAAATTGTTAGATCTCCGCAGCTGCAGGGAAGTTGGAACAAGATGGGTGTAGTCCCCATAGGTAACACATCCGCAGAGTTCAGGGAAAAAATACGGATAGATGCGGAAAAGTGGGGCAAATTAATCCGGGAAACCGGAATCAAGGCAGACTAAACGAGAAGTATATGGAAACAAAAAACTGCTCCTCACTTGAATGGCAAGCGCGAACGGAACTCGCTGCGGTCCACCGCCTTTGCGTCCACTATGGATGGGAAAATCACATCTACAACCACATCGCTCTCAGAGTTCCCGGTGAGGAGAATCACTTTTTGGTGAAGCAGCATCGGTTACTTTTTGAAGAAGTTACCGCTTCAAATTTAATGAAATTGAGGATTGATGGTCAGCCGATGTCTGAGGGAGAGAATGTAAATGCAGCCGGTTTTACCATTCACACTGCAATTTTGAAGGCGCGGCCTGAGATCAACTGTACTTTGCATACTCATAGCATTCCTGGAATGGCTATTTCGGCATACCCCGAAGGACTGCTGCCGCTCACGCAAGGGTCGATGCGGTTTTTCAACCGTCTTTCTTATCATGAATACGAGGGCATTTCTTCAGATGCGGATGAGACGGCACGGCTTCAAAGAGATCTCGGCGCGAAAAACAGAGCGATGATTCTCCGAAATCATGGATTGCTTACATGCGGGTACGACGTTAGTAATGCCCTTACTCTTATGAAGTACCTTGTAAATGCTTGTGAAGTACAACTGCGCTTGTTATCTACGGGCTGTAAACCTCGCCTCCCCACAGAAGAAGTATGTGAGCATGCCGCCAAACAGTGGGAAGAACATGATCTTTATGGGGGGAAAGCCGATTGGCCGGCCTATGTCCGAATCGCTGACAAATTAGATCCTTCGTATCGAAATTGACAGTGGCACTTAGCCGACATATGCAAGTAAATATCTTGATGTGCGACGACTATATGTTGCGCCCATGGCTAAGTGAAGTGAAAGAACTATTGGAAGCGGATGGGTATTCCGTAACAGAAGGGTTGACGTCACCACTAACCGGGAAGACCTTTTACTGCGCCGAGCGGCACTTGTCCTTGCTTAAGAATGCAGACATTATTCTCGCCACAAACCGCAGTGTTTTTGATCGCGATGCGATTGTTGCGGCGAGGCGCCTGCGAGGAGTTGTTTTTCCGGCAATTGGCACTGAGTCGTTTGATCTAGAAACGGCTAATGAGATCGGTATTCCAGTCGCGCACGGACCAACTTCCGAGAACTATTTGTCCATGGCGGAGGCAACAATACTTCTGATGCTCTCATTGTCGTATGACCTTCATGGGACAGAGCATGTATTGCGTTTTTCTCAACCTAGGCCAACGGTAATTAGAGCCCGTATGCTTTTGGGGAAGACCGTGGGTTTGGTTGGTTTCGGACGGATAGCTAAGGCAGTGGCAGACAGATTGGTCCCATGGGGCGTAAAAATATTGGTCTATTCCCCGCGCCAACATGACTCTGCCAACTATCCAGCTGTTACTTTTACCGACCTTAAAACTGTCCTTTCAGAATGTGACTTTTTAAGCATTCACACTACTCTGACTGCAGAAACTCGTCACTTGATCGGGGCTGAGGAGTTGGCACTTCTTAAAAATACTGCGTTTTTGGTCAACACAGCGCGAGGAGACATTGTTGATGAGCAGGCATTGTTCGTTGCACTCAATGAAAAGCGTATTGCGGGCGCCGCATTGGACACCTTTGAGCTAGAACCATTGCCGAAGGAGAGTCCTTTGAGGCACTTGGACAATGTGATCTTGACGCCTCACATGATTGGGCACACGAAAGAAATATATGACGTAATTCCTCGTACGTCATACGAAAATATCAAGCGGCTGATTTCCAATCAAGCGCCTCTCTATTTTAAAAATCCGGAAGTCTATCCCGTTTGGAGAGCGCGTTTGAGACAGCTGGACAAGAATTTCCAAGGAAATTTTAGTATTAAGGGAGACATAGATGGATCGTAGAAATGTAATGGGCTTCGCAACTGCCGCCGCTTTTTTGGCGGCTTCGCCGATCGTCAGGGCGGCTACTGCTTCTCAAACTTTTGTATTGGTGCATGGCGCATTTCACGGGGGATGGTGTTGGGCTCGTGTAGCTCAGCTGCTTCGTGCGGACGGACATCAAGTGTTCACGCCAACCTTCACGGGGCTTGGTGAACGTGCTCATTTTATGAGCCCAAATGTGGATCTCAATACCTTCGTTCGCGATATTGCGAGCGTCATTGAAAGCGAAGAATTAACGAATGTTGTTCTTGTCGGGCATAGTTATGGTGGATACGTAATCACTGGGGCTGCAGATCTTGTCCCGGATAGGATTGCAAGCTTGGTCTATCTGGATGCAGGACTCTTGGCCGGCTCTGGTGCGACGGTCGATGCTGAACTCACGGAAGAGGGGCGGGGTGCAAGACTGAGATCTGCTGTTGTGGTTAATGGCACAAATATCATCATGCCTCCCCCTGCAACTGTGTTTGGTGTTGTCCAGCCTGACCAGGTGAGCTGGGTGAACAGGCAAATGAAACCTATGCCGCTAAAGGCGTACACAACGCCTTTGGTGCTCAAGTCTTCGATCTACGGGGTTGCGCCCAAGACTTTTATTCGCTGCACCAAGCCTGCGATTGCTATTCCGCAAGTTGGATCTGGGGCAAGGTTCGCGCAAGCAAACGGGTGGAAATATAAAGAAATCGCGACGGGTCATGACGCCATGGTGAGCGCTCCACAGGAGCTCACAAAAATGCTTCTAGAAGGCTAACCGTTATATCGCTTCAGCCCAATAGCCTTTTCCGTGACGTGTACTCTCACACAAAGCACCTGCATCATGTAGTAGGGCTGAAGACACTGTCTGTGGTGAACAGTGTCTTCAGCTCCTAGTAGGCGTAACTTCTAATGTTTGTGTGGGGAGGCTATCGACTCCACCCTGGGACACCGATGAGGTGGGTCTCGATTTGATCCACCATCAGCCTCAAACGGGGTCCAAAATCCTGAATCACTGTATCGGCTGAGGTCTGATAAGAGTGTACGGTGCAGTTGAATACGACCTGCTCTCCGTCGATTAGCATTTTGAGTGGAACTCCCACTGCGTACCTTGAGGGACGTAGTTCGCCAAGAGACTCGCAAAAGCCTTTTACGGGATATTCATCAATTGAGCGGATTGCATTCGTGCTGAATGCCTCCCAAACGGCTGGCGTTTTCACACGAATCTCGTTTAGTAGTTTTGTACGCTCTTCCTTTGAGCAACCAGCCAGATACGCCCTGCCAATGGCGGAGGCAAGTATAGGGTGATTCATTCCGATGTCGGAGAGTTCGCTTCCCGTTACTGATCGGCTGCGACAGGTGTCAACATAGATAACTGCTAGCCGGTCTCGGATTCCCATGGAAACGGCCCCTTGCACGAAGTCTGCTAGTTGATGCATATATGGCCGCGCAATTTGACGCAGGCCAATATTTGCGAGCAGTGGGTAGCCAAGGGATAGAACCGCGGCACCCAGCTGGTATTTCCCAGTCTTTGTCTGCCATCTCAAGCAGCCCAACATGCATAAGGTGTAGGTAAAGCGAGAAACGGTAGGTTTGGACATACCCATTCTTTGTGCCAACTCCGCGTTGCTTAAGGCGGGCTCCTCCGGTGTGAAACATCGCAACATCTCAAGTCCCTTTGACAGAGTGATGGCGAAATCGCGATCTTTTTTAAGGCCACTATCGGCCTGATCGGCGTCCTTTGGAGATGATTTCTGCATGGGAAATACCTAACGTTCGGAATTGCCGAATGATAGTTTATCTATGTGCTGAAAATTGAGATCATCGCACTCGGTTTAAAAATTATTCTGGAGACGATGAAATGCTTCGACTGTTGACTTTGCTATTGATCACCGCGATTGGAACTGCCTCTGCTGTTGCTCAGACCTATCCCTCACGGCCCGTACGAATGGTTGTGACATATGCAGCCGGAGGCATTACGGACAGCCTTGCACGGGCAGTGGCCAGCAAGATGAGTGAATCCATGGGACAACAAGTGGTCGTTGACAATAGGGTGGGTGGAAGCGGCAATATTGGCTCTGCGTTGGTTGCGAAAGCTGCTCCCGATGGATATACCGTGCTTTTCGGTACTAACGGGCCGCAGGCGGCGAATGTTTCTTTGTTCGCCAAACTCCCCTACGATCCGTTGAAGGATCTTGTGCCCGTCGCTTTGGTCGCGATAAGTGGTGTGGTGCTGGTGGTCGCCCCAAATTCGCCTTACAACAATCTTCAAGACGTGATCACTGCGGCAAAGGCAAAGCCGGGCACACTGACTTTTGGATCGTCCGGTCCTGGCGGCACGCCGCACTTAGCTGGAGAGTCTTTCAAGGCTGCGGCCGCAATAGACATGATTCACGTGCCGTACAAGGGCGATGCTCCTTCTGTCGTTGATGTCATGGGTGGGCAAGTCACGATGGCATTTCCTGGAACAGGCTCGGCGGCGGCATTGGTTCGAGGCGGAAAGTTGAAAGCCTTGGCTGTCTCTAGTGCGCGTCGAAGCGAGGCGCTTCCATCAGTGCCAACGTTTGCCGATACGTTGCCCGGCTTTGAGTTGGCTGGGTGGTTTGGTGTGTTCTTGCCCGCAGGTGCCCCGCCCGATGTGGTCGCAAGCTTGCATCGTGAGGTGGTAAAGGCGGTGAGTGATGCCAAAATCAAGGAGCAGTTTGTGAGGCTGGGTGTGGACGTGCCAGAGCCTCCATTGACAGCGGCGCAATTTAAAGACTTCCACCAAAAAGACATTGCTCGACTGGGAGCTGTCATTCAGAATGCCAAGGTGAAGCTCGACTGATCGGTTTCGGGATGGTCTACACGGGTCAGAGTACAAGGGGACGTGCCACCAGGCGGGCCATCCCAGCAATGGATGCAATTTTCCATAAGGGCGAGTGGATGGAGGGATGCGAAGGGCGCTCACTTTCGCCTCATTCCTTTCTACTGGAGCAGCCGCCCAATATCATTCTGGAATCTCACTTTCACCGAAACAACCAGTTTCAATTGTTTGTGGAGGGAGAAGGAACCATCGGGAGGCACTCAATTGGTCCCGTCATGATCCACTATGCCGGGGCATATACGGGTTATGGACCTTTGATATCTGGCCCGCAAGGGCTGAAATATTTCACGTTGCGTCGAGTCAGGGAGGACGGCTACATTCCAGTCTCCGAGCGCAAGGCGAAGATGCTCCCTGGTCCCAAGCGACATGCTTCTTCCAAGTCTTGGCAACCGCTGTCGTTCGATGTACTCGAGTGTCTATCTCGATCTGAATCTCACGTGCTTATTCCAACTGGCTTTGATGGTCTTTGCGCGAACGCTATTCGCTTGCCTCCAGCAGCAGAACTGCACTCCGGCCACACTCAGCGTAGTGAAGGACAGTTTGTATTTGTAGTTCTTGGAAGCTTGAACGGAGAGGACATTAGCATGGAGAGATGGGAGCACATCTTTGTTCCTGCGAGCGATCCGTTCCCCAATTTGAAAGCTGGTGCCAGAGGATGCGAGTTGCTTGTTTTTTCACTCCCCTCACACGCCGAGGCGTACGACGAATAACAGTGGCGCTTCCCAATTGCTTCGGACAAGTGAGGGAGAAATTAATGATAAGGAAAAGAGAGAGGAAACACCGATCGCTTGCGTAGGCCTACGCCTTTATCGGAGAAGTAAGCGATTCGGTTTTTGGCAATCTAAGTTTGCATTGCCAGCCCGGCGAACTTAACGATAGGAATATTGTGAGAGTAGAGAGCTTCTGCGAACACACTTGAAAATCTACTGACCACCTTGGAGCAAATAAAAATGGACATGGAAGCACGCCGCAGCGGCGAATCAACTGAAGAATTTATGAAAAGCGGAGGACGTTTTGTGAACGTCCGTGACCTTCTGGGGCAAGGTTTGCCAGACCCTGCCGAGAACGAGCTAACGAGAATCAGCAACTTGTTGATGGCTACCACATACTTGGCTGAGTTTTTGAAGTTTGAAAAAGGGGACAGGCTGGTCCTTCTGACCGACCGCCTGCTTGATCCTCGTGTTGTGGCCGCAATTTCAGGCGTTGCGAGGGCTCGGGGCATTAAACCTCTCGTGATCACTAATTACACTTCGCAAGTAGAAGAGATGCCCGACTGGGTCAAACCAGCTATTGAGCAGGCAACAGTTGTGGTTTCTACTTGGTTTTGCTCTGTGATTGATCCGTTCAATGTGGAAATGCGCCGACGCGGTCAACGCTGGATCAAGATCACGTATTTCAGGGACTTCGACCTTTTGTATACGCCGCAAGCTCGCTTCCCTGTTGAGCTAGTTGGCGCTTTGGCGAAGGCAACGGGCAGTCGCTATCCTACCGGAGAGAATTTTGACGTCTCTTTCTCTGATGATAGAGGGTCCGACTTCCGTATCGGATTTACGCCGAGGATGCGTGACAAGTTGATGGCAACGAATCGTTGGCGCGGAAAGATAGCCGCTGACGAACCAGGTTGCTACAGTCATTACATGCCCACTCATGGCCCGAACTTGTATGAGCGCGGCCCATGCGTGGACAGTCCCGAACAGTTGGTCGATATGAGTGGAACGATTTATCCACAGTGGGCCGTGGGGTTCAAACGGCCATTCACTGAAGCGATCGGTGTGAGATTTGCTGACGACAAGGTGGTGGAAGTAACCGGCAACTCTGAGGACGCGGTGATTCTGAGAAAAATGCTGATGGGCGGGAAGTTGATTGAACTGGGCTGCGGCTTCAACCCCAAAGCCCCCCGTCATCGCATCTATCCCGCCGGCTCCAACTCGATTGGGGCATTGCATTTTGGCATCGACCTAGTTGCTCCAAGCGACTATATCCGGCGCACGATGCCGGACTGGGAAGAGCCGCCAATTCACATGGATCTAATCACCTTTGATAGCACAGTGTTCGCGGGTGCCGAGGCTTTGATGCGTGAGGGCGTCCTGGAAGCATCTCGAGATCCGGGGGTGTGGGATTTGGCGGCAACCTATGGTGATCCGGTGGACCTCTTGGAAAATTGGAGTGAGTAACCCATGAATGTTCTTGATCTAACCGGACGTCATGCTGTTGTGACCGGAGGAGCGCGTGGCATTGGCTTAGCGGTTGCAAAGCGCCTGGCTGAATCGGGAGCCAAGATTTCGCTTTGGGATAGGGACAAGGAGGCGCTAGATCAAGCCGCTAAGGAACTACCTCTGGATAGTCAGCTGATTCAGGTGGACGTTGCTAATGAAAAATCGGTTGGCATGGCGGCCGATCAGACTTTAGGCTGGAGTGGCGAGAAATTGGATGTCCTGGTGAACTCAGCGGGCGTGGTCGGACCCCATTTTCCGACTTGGGAGTTTGCGATTAAAGATTGGCAGAGACACATGGATGTGAATCTCACCGCAACATTCCTCTGCATAAGAGCTTTGCTTCCATCTATGCGAAATATGCGATACGGGCGGATCGTTAATGTCTCTTCAATGGCCGGGAAAGAGGGAAATATCGGGTCTTGTGCGTACAGTGCGGCAAAGGCGGGAGTGATAGCTCTGACGAAAGTTTTAGGTAAAGAGTTGGCGATGGATGGCGTTATTGTTAATTGCGTGACGCCGACAGTAACGCGCACGACCTTGTTGGACCAGTCAACCGAAGACCACCTGGAAATGTTGCGGGGGAAAATCCCAATGGGCCGATTTGGAGAGCCAGAAGAGCTTGCGGCTATGGTGGCTTGGATGTGTACGGCTGAGTGCTCCTTCACGACAGGCGCAACTTTCGATTTCTCCGGTGGGCGAGCTACCTTCTGAGCTTGCGGAGTGCTGTTCGTGACGATTAAATACGATTTTTCTGGAAAACGAGTTCTCGTTACAGGGGGGGGGCGCGGTATTGGGGAGAAAATCGCCACTTGTTTTGCGGCGGCTGGGGCGGCGGTAGGAATTTTGGACAAAGACTTTGTCGCGGCCGAGGAAGCGGTGGCGGCGATTCGTGAAAGCGGTGGAAATGCGGTAGCCGCCGAGGGGAACTTGGAATATTACGAAGATTGCAAAAAAGCAGTTGAAAAAATTAGCCGACAGATCGGCCATATCGATATCCTGATTAACAACGCAGCTATCTCACCCAAGCATGAGGGGCGGTCACACAGCGTCCTTGAGATGGACCCCGTAGAGTGGCAGACTGTTATGGCGGTCAATTTGGGCGGCGCCTTTAACATGATTAAGCAGGTTGCCCCCAGGATGGTGGAAAAAGGGTGGGGGCGGATCGTAAATATATCTTCCGTAGGGTCACTTTTCTACGCAGGTTTGGCAGGGGCACACTACAGTGCGTCCAAAGCCGCCATCAATTCTCTTACACGTACGCTCGCAGGGGAGTTTGGCAGTTGTGGCGTGACAGTCAATGCTATTGTGCCCGGCCGGGTTGCAACGCCGATGGCGTCCGGTGTAGGAGCAGCCACGAACGAAAGCCTACTTCTTTCAATTCCTTTGGGAAGATTTGCGGCGGCGGTAGAGGTCGCGGGGTTGGTGATGTTCGTGGCATCGGAGGAAGCTGCGTATATGACCGGAGAGACTATTCCGATGACAGGTGGATTGAGTCTGGGCTCTCTCACCAAAAATCTCAGCAAAACTTCGATTTCTAGAGCGCCCGATGCCTAATCTTCCCGGCTCCATGCTGTATGCCGAAGCCATACCGTTTGGCGAGTTTCACGGGTTTAGGATGTCAAGCACTTATGTTCCAGTGGCTGGCCCGGGCGAGGTACTTGTGAGAGTGCGAGCGGCAGGAGTGAACCGAGCTGACTGCTCGCAGCGGCGAGGAAAGTATGTGGTACCGCCGGGCTCAAGTCCCATTATCGGACTGGAATGTTCCGGGGAAGTGGTGGGACGTGGAGAAGGCTCAAAGGCTTTTTGTGACGGGGATGAGGTATGCGCGTTGCTGTCAGGAGGTGGTTATGCGCAGTACGTGGCAGTACCGGAGTCTCACTGCCTTCCTATCCCAAGCGGGCTGACCATGATCGATGCAGCCTCTCTTATGGAGGCGTGCTGTACGGTTTGGTCCAATTTGTCCATGCGCGCGAAGTTGCGGACTGGCGACTCATTGCTTGTGCATGGAGGTTCAAGCGGTATTGGTGTTACAGCAATTCAGATATATGCCGCAATGGGTGTTCGCGTCTTCGCGACAGCGGGGACGGAAGCCAAGTGCACGAGATGCGTGGAGTTGGGCGCTGAAATTGCGATCAATTATCGAGAACAAAATTTTCTGCAAGTTGTGCTTGATGCGACTAATGGCGTCGGGGTGAAAGCCGTGCTTGACATTGTTGGTACGGACTATTTTGCTAAGAACATTAAAGTGCTTAAGGATGATGGTTATTTTGTTGGCATAGCTGCAATGTCGGGAAACATCGGAACACTGGATTTGTTGGATGTGGTTATGCGTAGACTAACGATCACTGGCTCGGCCTTGCGAAGACAGAGCGTTGCTAGCAAAAAAGCTATTGTGGAAGAAATTCGGACGCATGTGTGGCCACTGCTAGAGGATAAGAGAGTAAGCCCAATCATCTTTAGCACCTTCGATTTGGAGCAGGCCGATGAGGCGCACAGGATTATGGAAAGCAGCGAACACACCGGAAAAATTGTCCTCTTAGTTCCTTGATCTTTCAGCTTTGCGAATTTTTGCCCGATCTCATTCAGCGAACCTGGGGGGCAGTGAATCTGTTAACTCCCGCGGATGTATTTCCTGGCTGTCCGTATCGCCCAGAGAGCGGAGTTCGAATTTGGCTAGAGATAGTTAAGCTCCCTGGCAACATTCTAGGGAGCGGTATCTTTGGGTGAAATGTGGGAACTTATCCATAACGGCGGGCTACGTTGTCCGCGACACATACCGGACGTGCTTTCCCCTCATGCTCTATCGTTACTGTGATTACCGTCTGGTAGCCGTTGCGCCCGTTCATAGGCTCCAATTTTTCGGCAGACTTTAAAAACATTCGGGCGCGAATTCTCGCCCCCACAGGAACTGGTGCAGGAAAACGAACGCGATCAAATCCGTAGTTGATCCCCATGTGTATGCCTGTCAATGTAAACACCTGAGCCGAAAAAAAAGGGATCAGAGATAGTGACAAGAGCCCGTGAGCAATCGTAGTTCCGTAGGGACCACTTGCCGCGCTGATTGGATCCACATGAATCCACTGATAGTCACTGGTTGCAGTGGCGAACTGATCGACGCGCTCTTGAGTGATTTCCAGATAGTCACTGATCCCTATCTCCGTACCCACACAACTAACGAACTCCTCGAGTGTGGCAAAAACCTTTGCACTTGCAGTCATTTCATCAATCTTCCAGTATTTAAACTAAGCAATAGTTATCTATTGTGAGAATTATAGATAAATTACTAATTTTATTAAGCATAGGTGTAAGGCCTAATTCTATATAGTGAGACTATGATTGAAAATATGCTTGAATTATTGTTATTTATTTATTAATATTTTTGCATTAAGGAACTTTATGGAATGTTTGCTGCCCATTCGAGGTCCATTGGAAGGGGTGACTGTTGTTGATCTGTCGCGCGTTTTAGCGGGGCCTTATTGCAGTTTGTTGCTGTTGGAATTGGGAGCTCGAGTGATCAAGGTCGAGTCACCTCAAGGTGACGACGCACGGGAATACGGTCCTTTTTTAAATGGCAAGTCGGCTTACTTCAACTCTTACAACCGTGGTAAGGAGTCCATTGCGCTCGATCTGAAAGAACAGCGGGACATTGAGATACTGCATGGTTTGCTTTCGAGCGCGGACGTACTGCTAGAAAACTTCCGCCCAGGAGTGATGGAAAAACTCGGACTGTCCTGGGAGGCTGTACATGCTCGTCACCCGAAACTGATCTATGCAAGTATTTCGGGGTTTGGACAAACGGGACCGCTTTCTCAATTTCCCGCTTATGACATGGTCGTTCAAGGTATGAGCGGTCTTATGTCGATTACGGGGGAGGCTGGCAGGCAACCTGTGCGTGTTGGCGTTTCAATAGGGGATATCGCTGCGGGCATGTACACCGCGGTGGCTGTGAATGCGGCGCTGTATCACCGTGGCGCCAGTGGGAAGGGGGCGAGGATAGATGTAGCGATGTTTGACTGCCAAGTTGCGCTTATGGATTCCCCGATCGTGAGATGCGCCGCAACTGGGGAATTGCCTGGCCCCCTCGGGTCAAGGCATCCAAATATTAGTCCCTTCGAGGCATACGCAACTGCAGATGCTCCACTAATCATTGCTGCTGGAAATAACCGGCTATTCGAAAAGCTCGCCTGCGTCCTGGGTCTTCCTGAACTGGTTCTTGATCCGAGGTTTGTTAGCAACGAACAGCGGGCTGTGAACGTTGCAGAGCTAGCGGGCATCCTTGAGGAGCGTCTCACCAAGCATTCTCGGGGCTTTTGGATGGAGGTATTGGATAGGGCGGAGATTCCGCATGCGCCTATTAATAACGTAAAAGATTTGCTCGGGAACGAGCAAGTGCATGCCCGAAACATGCTGGTGACTTTGGAGGACGAACAGTGCGGGACAGTTACTGCGACTGGTAATCCGATGAAGTTCCCGGAGTTTGCAGACCCGGCCATACGCAGAGGGGCGCCAAGACATGACGAACACCGAAACAAGCTGTTAAGCGAAATGATCGTTAGTGGCGCATCTATTAGTTCTACATAAATTTTGGGCTTCAGATGAAAGAAAATCCAGTAGAGGTGGGGCCTCAGGGCATGTTCAAGAAGTTTCTCCGGGACGTTGGAAAACTTCACTTGCAATGCTGTGACGCATGCGATCTCTTCTTTTTTCCGCCGCGGGTACTCTGTCCGCACTGCGGCGGCTCGGAAGTCAAATGGTGCCGTGTAAGCGGCGACGGAACAGTCTATGCCAGCACCACTGTCCGTTCGTCGGGCAGTGGCGAGCCTGATCACAATGTGGCAGTAATAGAGTTAGATGAAGGCCCTAGGATTATGAGCACTGTTCAAGGTGCCTCCTCCGCAGACCCCCTGATAGGTTCTCGAGTTAGTGCCGATATATCCAGAGAAGGGGGCAATTTCCTTCTGGTTTTTTCTAAGCATTTGATATGACAACGAATCTATCTTTACTTCGAGGCAGCGTCAGCATTTGCGGCGTTGGAACGGCAGGATTTGGAGTTGCCGGCGATTTGGATTCAATCGACTTGGCAGCGCTGGCAGCAAGTCGAGCGATCGCCGATTCAGGGCTTAAAACAAAAGACGTCGATGGACTTTTTACAGCCTCGGCGTATCACTTTATGCCTGCACTATCGCTATCTGAGTATTTGGGAATAAATCCGCGAGTAGCTGATGGCACCATGATAGGCGGCTCATCGTTTGTTGGGTACATTCTGTCAGCCATGATGGCCCTGGCCACTCGTCAGTGCGATGTCGCATTGATTGCTTACGGAAGCAATCAGAGATCTGGCAAAAGACCGGCCTTGACGGAGGCCTCGCCTTTTGAGGCAGAGTATCGGCCCAGAAATCCCATCACTCCATTCGCACTTGCTGCTTCGAGGCATATGCATGAATTTGGCACTACACGCGAACAGCTCGCCGCCGTAGCAGTTGCTGCCAGGCGCTGGGCCGCCTTAAATCCGGATGCGTTTCAACGGGATCCGCTGGCGATCTCCGATGTTCTTTCATCAAAAATGATTAGCGACCCTTTATCGGTGCGAGATTGCTGTTTGATTACTGATGGCGCGGGCGCGCTCGTCCTTAAGAGAACCGACGAACGTGAGCGAAGCACCAGGAATAAACCGGTTCATGTGCTCGGTGCTGGCCTGGACTTGGCGCATCGATACATCGCGGGAATGACTGACATGACACGAACTGGTGCAGCCCGTTCCGGGCATCGCGCGTATGAGATGGCTGGAGTGACAGCGGCAGACATTGATGTTGTCGAGCTATACGACGCGTTCACCATTAGTACTTTAATGTTTTTAGAAGACCTAGGATTCTGCAAAAAAGGAGAAGGAGGTCCATTTGTGGCGGCTGGTCACATCGACCCCGGAGGTCTGTTGCCCGTGAATACAAACGGGGGCGGATTGTCTTGTTGTCATCCCGGAATGTACGGAATTTTTACCTTAATTGAAGCGGTAGTACAGCTTCGCGGTCAAGCCGGCGCGCGTCAGGTAGATGGTGCGGAGTTGGCTCTCAGTCATGGTAACGGTGGAGCATTTCTCAGCCAGGCAAGCGTAGTGCTCGGCACTTCCTCAACTCTATAGGCGTTAGAAAAAATGAAAAATCTTGAAAGAAAAGTGATTCTTGTAACTGGGGCGGGAAGAGGCATCGGCCGTGAGATCGCACTTTTAATGGCTGCCGAAGGAGCGTTTGTTGTCGTAAATGACATTGGGGTGGCTGCAAATGGAACTGGAGCAGACGATGCACCCGCCCACGAAGTTGTTCGCGAAATCGAGAGCAGGGGAGGCAGGGGCCTTGTCGATACCAATTCAGTGGCCAATTGGGAAGGCGCGCAAAGCATGGTGCAAGCAGCAATGGAAAAATTCGGTCGACTTGACTGTGTTGTGAATAACGCTGGAATACTTCGTGACACCATATTTCACAAGCTATCGCCCGAGGACTTTGACGCTGTCTTAAAAGTTCATTTGTATGGGGCGTTTAACGTTTCAAGAGCTGCCGCAATTCCCATGAAACTTCAGGGCTCAGGGTCCATGATTCATATGACATCGGCTAGTGGCCTGATAGGAAATCTTGGTCAGGCAAATTACTCCGCGGCGAAACTCGGAATCGCAGCGCTGTCTCGAAGTATTGCGATAGACATGCAAAGATTTGGAGTGCGCTCTAACGCCGTTTCTCCCGCAGCTTGGAGCCGTATGACAAATAACCTGCCCACCGACACTCCTGCAATGGCGGCCTTGGCTGCACAGGTGCAAAAGGGACTACCCGCAGAAAAGGTCGCCCCGCTGATTGCATTTTTGGCTAGTGATGCATCGGCTGAAATAACAGGTCAGATTCTCAGTGTGCGAGGCAATGAGGTTTTTCTGTATAACCAGCCCCGACCCATACGTTCAATTCACCGTAGCGACGGTTGGGATGTGGACTCACTGAGCCGCCAACTTATTCCCGCCTTTAAAAAATCTTTTACGCCGCTAGAAACAATCGGCGATGTTTTCTCTTGGGAACCGATTTAAGGTGCCGCTATGAAATTCAGCTCCTCAACAGAGGTCATCGAGGCTCTGGGCACTTTTGATCGCTTGCTCGAAAATCGGTGGGACCCTTTGCACAATGCGCGATCTACTGCCGACTCCTCCACCTTGCCTAAATTGTGGCAAGAGATGGCGGACATTGGTTTGCTCGCGCTGTGTATTTCAGAAAACGATGGTGGTTATGGGCAAGATGCAAGTGCGCTAGCAAAGACTGCTCAAACACTGGGTGCGCGGCTTTGCCACGTTCCGTATATTTCTACCATTGCCTGCTGTGTCAGCGTTATCAGCGCCTACGGAACGCCCAGACAACGCGCCGAATGGCTGCCCGAAATAACGACTGGCAAACGAATTTGGGCTTTCGCGCACTCATTTGGTGATGCTCCTCAAGTAGAAGTCGTGAAACAGCATGGCGACATGAAGTTGCATGGTCGCGTTGATGTAGTTCTTGATGCGCCTGCCGCCGACCAGCTGCTGATCTCAGCAACTTATGAGGGGAACCAGGTTTTAGTCGCGCTTCCCACTGACTCTTCAAATTTGGAGATTCATGCGTATGGGACGATTGACGGACGGGTTGCGGGCGATATTCAAATATCTGGAGCGCTCACTAATGCCAACAACTTTGTGGGCGGATTCGATCGAGGCAGTGACGCACTTGCACACGGTATTGCAAATGGCTGCATTGCGTTGGCCGGTGAAGCCGTGGGGTTAATGGAGCGGCTTTTGAGCTTAACTCAAGACTATTTGCGGGTGCGAGTCCAGTTTGGTCAACCACTCTCTCAGTTTCAGGTGTTGCAACATCAAGCGGCAGATATGCTTGTCGCCCTGGAACAAACGCGATCGATCACCCTCTATGCGGCACATTTACAAGGCTCTCCACAAGCCGCCCGTTCCGCTTCTGCCGCCAAAGCTTACGCTGGGACCGCCGCGCGGTTGGCCGCCAACGCAGCAATTCAATTACACGGTGCTATGGGAATGGTCGACGAAACCTTAGCCGCGCACTATGCGAAGCGACTTGCGTTGCTTGGCAAGTGGCTTGGTACCAGTAGTCACCATCTTAATCTGCGAATTGCTACTGATCCGGAGATGTCATGAATCCGCTATACGCCGCTGCCGACATAAAGTTTTCTGAACAGGTCGTGGAATTTTTGAAACAGAACCTTCCGAGTGACATATCTCAGAAAGTATCTGACCACCGTCGCTTAGAGAAGAGCGATTACATGAGATGGCAGGATATTTTGGCCCGCCGTGGATGGTTGGCAGGAAATTGGCCGCGTGAATATGGTGGTGAGGGGTGGACAGCAATGCAGACTCACATTTTTGATGAGCAGTGCGCGATTCATGGCGCCCCGCGGTTAGTGCCGTTCGGCCTCCGCATGGTGGCTCCAGTGATTATGAAATTCGGGACATCTGAGCAAAAGGAAAAATATTTACCCGACATAAAAGAAAACCGGGTGTGGTGGTGCCAAGGTTACTCCGAGCCTAGTGCGGGATCCGATCTCTCATCTCTAAAGACAAAAGCGGTGCAGGAGGGGGGTGAATACCTCGTGAATGGTCAGAAGACCTGGACAACACAAGCCCAATATGCAGATTTAATGTTCTGCTTGGTACGGACATCGAATCTGGGGCGGCAGCAAGAAGGAATTAGTTTTTTGTTGATAGATATGCGTGCGAAAGGAGTTACCGTTCGTCCGATCACAACTTTTGACAGAGAGCACACGGTCAATGAAGTTTTCTTAGAGAATGTTCGCGTACCGATTTCCTCCCGGATTGGTCAAGAAGGCGAGGGTTGGACATGCGCAAAGTATCTGTTGACCCATGAACGCACAGTTCTCGCAAGAGTAGGGGATTCCAAACGTGAGCTTGCAACATTAAAGCGGTATATAGCGCTGGCCGATCCCGAAAAGCGCGCGCCGTGGCGTGCAAGAGTGATTGATCGCCTCGCGCTGGTCGAGTTGGAACTTGCTGCTTTAGAAGTCACGCTATTGCGTTCGCTATCTGATGATCGAGATTCTCCCGCTCCCGAACCTTCCGTTCTAAAAATTGTCGGAACTCAGGTCCAGCAAGAACTATCTGAACTCCTTCTAGAAGTCGCAGATTTGCACGCGCTTCCCTTTGATCCCATTTGGAGATCGCTCGAAGCACGCGACCAAGCACCAGGACCTTTTTGGGCTAACCCTCTCGCCGCCAACTATTTGGATTTGAGAAAACTCTCAATTTTCGGTGGTGCAAATGAAATACAGCGCAACATCATCGCACAGCGGGTGCTTCACCTTCGTTAAGCCGATTTACGCAGGTGAGGCTGAGACTATGTTTTCCAGATCGTTATCCATAAAAAAGTAGGAGACAAAATGTTAATCGGAAGAATTCTGTGGATTTCTATGAGTGTGCTTTTGCTGTGCGCCACCGCAAACGCTCAAACTTATCCCACCCGCAATATTTCCTTAACCGTTCCATATGCAGCGGGAGGTGCTAGCGACATTGTGGGCCGTGAGATCGCGAATCGCCTTACCGCCCAACTTGGACATACGGTGTTTGTTGAGAATAGGCCAGGTGCGAGTGGAAACTTGGGATCTATGTTCGTCGCTCGCTCCGCCCCCGATGGCTACCAGCTCTTGTCCGGATCGAATGGTCCGCAAGCAATTAACGTTGCGTTGTTGGGGAAACTACCCTACGACCCCGTGAGGGATTTAAAGCCCATAGCCATGATTGCCGAGGTTCCGGTGGTGTTGGTTGTTGCGGGAAACTCTAGCATTCGTACGGTCAAGGATTTGATCGCCTTCATTCGGGCCAGCAAAAAACCAGTTTCATACGGATCTGCGGGCAACGCGTCCACACCGCATCTTGCCGGGGAGTACTTTCGACAACTGGCCGGGCTAGAACTTACCCACGTTCCGTATAAAGGCGATGCCGGTGCTCTCACCGATCTCGTGGGAGGACATATAGAACTGAGTTTCCCTGCGTTAGCATCTGCGCTGCCTCTCATCAAAGCTGGCAAGCTTCGCGCGCTTGCTGTTTCCTCTGCAAGACGGAATAGCTTGCTTCCTGATGTACCTTCGATGAAAGAGTCAGGATTACCTCAGTACGAAATGGTCGGATGGTATGGACTATTTGCGCCAAAGGACATTCCAGAGCCCTTGGTAACAAAGCTTGTTCAGGAGGTAAGGGTCTCGCTCGCCGACTCCAAATTGCGACAGCAGTTCGCTGCAGTCGGTGTTGAGCCGGCTAGTTCGATTGAGGGAGAAGCGTTTGCCCGATTCCAAGCGGAGCAGATTGAAAAGTATCGCGTTTTAATTCGTGAGGCAAAGATCACCGCGGATTGACGGCCCTTGGCGGTGTTACGCCTCATATTTTAGTTCTTTGGCTGGGTGCCTAGTTAGACCCCGCCCCGCAGCTATAACAGCTAGTTCGGGAGATTGCTTTTGATACACATCAGCCACGCCGCGCCTGGCGTTCTGCTCGCGCGCATTGATCGCCCACAACGCATGAATTCACTCACCGATGACATGTATGGGCAATTGCGCGAAGCTATGAGAGAGTGCCTTAGCTCTAGCAACTTGTCCGTGCTCTTGATTACCGGATCAAGCACATTGTTCACCAGTGGAAACGACGTTGCTGAATTTTCTTCTTCTAGCGGGAAGACCTCTGACGACAAAAGGCGCCAGGGCGGACCTTCTTTTTTGCGCGAAGTTGCAAGTTTCGAAAAGATACTGCTATTTGCGGTGGAGGGATACGCAGTGGGAATCGGTACAACCCTGCTGCTACACGCAGATGGCGTATACGCTGGGAGCTCCGCGAAATTTAAACTCCCCTTCATCGACCTCGCTTTAACGCCAGAGGCAGGATCCTCACTATTGCTCCCTCTACGCGCGGGCTACTTGCGTGCGGCGGCTGCTGTCCTGCTAGGCGAGCAAATGTCTGGGCCGCAGGCCCTTGAGGCTGGACTTGTGACTGAACTCACAGCGGATGGCGCATCGCTGGACCGCGCACTAGCGGTTGCAAACCTCTACGCATCAAAGCCTCTCGGCGCCCTGATGGAAGCAAAATCACTGATGCGAATTCCGTTCCAGCAGCTTCTAGCTTCTACGATGGAACGAGAGGCGTTAGCATTCGCCGCTAGGCGTAACTCTGCAGATGCACAAGACAGGTTCAGGAACTTTCTTGCAAAGAGCGGGCGCTAGGTAGGGAAAGGGGAGTGCTTGTATGCATTTCTTCTCTCGTGCTCCGTGCATTTATTCCTTAGATATATTCGTGTCCCGAAAACCTGGGCATGCCTCTCATCCCAGGGGGTGAAGTGTGAGTTGTGGGCCCGGCCGCGCGCTCTATTTAGCTCCTACTCTTCCTGAAAGCCTGACCGCGGATAAATCAGGGTTTAACGTCCCGTTGTGTGGATCTGTCTTAAAGTGCGCCGCTGTTTGCGCGATTTTGTTGCCTCAGTTACCAGCCATCCGGCCAGCTTTTCGCGTAGGGATCGAGCTTGCTTGATCTGGCGCGCTTGGCGTACTTTGGTTAGCTCTCATCGGACCTGCCGGATTCCCATCTCCCGCAGCTGACTTCGCCCAAAAACGGAATGACTTTAACGACCTTTTGGTTCAGCATCCCGTATCCACGTTTATGTGGACCGCCGCCGGCATTTCAATGATCGAGTTGGGTATCAGCGACGGTGATGTGCTGGTCTGTGACTGCTATCTCAGGGCCGAGCACGGCGACATCGTGATCGCTGAAGTGCACGGCGACTTCACCGTAAAACAATACTGGATACACAACGGGACCACACAGTTGCGATCTGGTAATCCCACTTACCCACCAAAGATATTCAAGGAGCGCGAACAGACAAAGTGAAATTCTTCGTCTGAATGCTCAAGTCTTTCGGGGCGGGGTAGTGCTCATCTTCCGAGTCATGTTCGGCTACAAGTCCAGATAGCAACACGCAAATCAAGCCCGCGCTATGGTTAAGCGCCGTGAAGCTGATTACCCTTAGAAACGCACTAGGTCCGTCAATGGAGTGGTCAAAAAAATCCTAGCGAATTCAGCAGACGATCCTTATAGAGCCTATTGAATCAAAAGGTCCAAATGTTCTTACATTCCCCGCAGAATGCCTGTGTCAGCTCTTCTTTCCTGGAAAGGCCGGTCCCCAATAGTGAAACGCCTCCAGTAAGGATCGCCGCCGTTGCTTTCCCACCGCTCATCCCCTTTTTTTGCAAAATCTTTTTAGTCCGCACCTTGCCAACCCGAAGGCAGTGAGGGCAGTTCATATAGGGATTAACTGTCCCATGCTCGTGATTGGCAAAGTCTTGGGCGATGCCGGATTTCCCTTCCGGGTCAAATTTCGAGATACATATCTGGATGACGACGATCAGAGCTGCGCCTCCAAGCACAAACCATATAAGGCTCATAAAGTTCCTTCCAAATCCACTCCGTTAATTACCGCGCGGCAATGCTACCAAAACGGTAGTATTTTTCAACATCGAAACACCGACGATTGCTTTTTCAAAGCAAGGGTTTTAATGTCGGTTTTCGGTTCGCGATTGAAGGAGGCACGCCTTCGGGCTGGTCTTTCTCAAGAGCAGCTTGGCATTGAAGCGGGCCTGGACCCAATGTCTGCAAGTGCGAGGATGAACCGGTATGAGTTGGGTCGGAGAGCTCCCGACTTTCCACTGGCCATCAAATTAGCAGGGGTTTTGAGGGTTCCTGTAGGCTATCTCTACAGTGCTGACAACGAGCAAGCTCGGCTTTTGGTAATGTTCGACGTTTTACCTAAGGCTAAAAAGGCTAAAGTGCTTGAGGTGGTAGAAGGCTTAAGTTCGGTTGCAAAAGCCACAAAAGTGTAGGCGTTTCCTATCCAGTAGTGGCGTTAGGGTCGCGAAATCCCAGATTTGTGTGGCATTCAATGCCATTTGCCGGGAAACTATGGTGCAGGATTCAGGTGCAAGTAGGCGCATTTTGAACGTCTAACGCCTACGAGCTTCGATCAAGAACCACCATAGTAGAAGGCTCGAAAGCGGGATTATTGGGCTTTCAAGAGTGAAAATAGGGAACAGGCTTCCTATAAGTTCTTGAGTAGTCCTTATAGGGGACTCTTATATATAGAGGGTCGGCTGCTATTTGTGGACTTTCCTGAGCGGCGGCCCTATAAGTCGCCCCAAGAGGTGGGATGTGCATACATATATGAGTGCACCCTGAACCCAACCCAAAAAATGCTCAAGCAAGGCATTTTGTTGGTATTTATGTTGGTATATTAAGATGCGTAGTCGCTAGACATCTTTAGCTGGCGTGGCTTACAGGCCGGAATACGAGTCCGATAATCGGCACCACTTCATACCCCGGCCTGGCTCTCAGCGTCGGCTTTCAAGCAGTAGCGCTAGGTAATGCATAGCGTTCAACCGCGGCGCTGCAACGTTATTCGACTTAAAGTTACTACTTTTTTCCTATTAGTATCTTGAGGCGAATTGATGTAACCTTCCATCCTTTGCCTAGGAGGCGGGCTTGGATGAGCGGTGTCAGCTGGCGGAGTTTGGCCGCAGCGGCGTTCCCTGTCACCAGCAGGCACCAGGTTTCCCCATCAATAGGTCCTGCTTTGATCGCAGGCTTCAGGTTGTCCGGAATCAGTGACTCGACGGCTTTGAGCCGCTCGCTGGATTCCCTTACCAGTTCTGCAAGTCGTCCCAGCGTGGGCGAGTTTTCAACGGCCTGATGGGCCGTGATGGATCGCACTGGCTGAGGTATGGTCCTGACCGGATAGGGATTGTGGTTCACGAGGCTGGCTTGGTTCTGTAAGGCCCGGGCTTTTTTGAGGGACAAGACGTGCATTTGATTATCACGGATGCCTGGCTGGCGAAGAGCCGGGCCATCTACCTGAGCGGTACAAAGCTGGTCGTGGTCGCCTTTCTGGCTGCTTTTGGGCTGATGGTCGTTGCCGCAGGCCTGTACCACTGGGTGTTTCTCAAGGGTGCGCGCGAAGGCTGGCCCGTCATTGGTGCGCTTGTCAAACTGATGGTCAAGGATGAATTTGACCAGCGCGACCGCTTCATGCGCGAGAACCTTGATGTGATGGCCCGGAGGCTCGGCGAGATGCAGGCCAAGATGATGCAACTGGAAGCACTTGGCGAGCGTGTTTCGGGCCTTGCGGGCGTGAATCCAGGCGAGATCAAGTCCACCTTGGGCAGTGGGGGTGCACTCGTCGGCAGCCGTTCTCTGACCATGGAAGAGTTGCAGGCAACACTGGCTGATCTGGACAAACTCACTGACCAGCGGGTCGACCTGATGACCGTCATGGAGTCTCGGCTGTTCGACCAGAAAATCAAGAAGCTGATGGTTCCCACGCAACAACCAGTTGCTGGCGGCATTCTCGGCTCATCTTTTGGCTGGAGGATAGACCCGCTCAACGGCCGTTCGGCATTGCATACCGGCCTTGATTTCCCTTCGGAGCCCGGAACGCCCATAGTCGCTGCGGCCGGCGGGATTGTGGTGATCCAGGAGTACCACGCTGCTTACGGGAATATGCTGGAAATTGACCATGGCAATGACCTGATCACCCGTTATGCCCATGCTTCGAAGGTGCTGGTCAAGAAGGGGGATCTGATCAAGCGCGGCCAGAAAATTGCCGAAGTCGGCACTACCGGCCGTTCGACTGGCCCACACCTTCACTTCGAAGTGCTGGTCCAGGGCGTTTTCCAGGATCCGCAGAAATTCCTCAATGCAGGCCAGAAAATGCCTGGTCCCTTGGTGGCCGCAGCAAGCCCGGCCAAACCGCCCGATCCGGTGACTCAGGGCCCCCGCCCAAAATAAGCCCGCTACAGCGTTAAAATCGCGGGTTTGGCGCACCGTTGAACTTGACCGGCGCGCCCATATCTGAGCACTGCAGTACCAGTCCGTATTCAATAAGGGATTTTGGCCGCGTTGCAAGTCATGAGGCTTGCAAGGCGGCCTCGCATTTATGGCCTCCAACTTCCTGACCAAAATCTTCGGCAGCCGCAACGACCGCCTGCTGAAAACCTACCGTAAAACAATCGAGCGCATCAATGCGCTTGAGCCGCAATACGAAAAGCTTGACGACAACCAGTTGCGAGCCAAGACGGAAGAGTTCAAGGCCCGTGTCCTCGCAGGCGAAACACTGGATGCCATCCTGCCCGAAGCCTTTGCCGTCGTGCGCGAAGGCAGCAAGCGCGTGATGAAGATGCGTCACTTCGATGTACAGATGCTGGGCGGCATGTCGCTGCACAACGGCAAGATTTCGGAAATGCGCACCGGCGAGGGCAAGACCCTGACTGCCACGTTGCCGGTTTACCTCAACGCGCTGACCGGCAAGGGCGTGCACGTGGTGACGGTCAATGATTACCTCGCCAATCGCGACGCCCGCTGGATGGGCAAGCTCTACAACTTCCTCGGCTTGACGGTGGGCATCAACCTGCCCAATATGCCGCGTGAGGAAAAGCAGGCGGCTTACCTCTGTGACATTACCTACGGAACCAACAACGAATACGGTTTTGATTATCTGCGCGACAACATGGTCTACGAAGTGGCCGACCGCGTGCAGCGCGGGTTGAATTTCGCCATCGTCGATGAGGTGGACTCCATTCTGATTGACGAAGCTCGTACGCCGCTCATCATCAGCGGCCAGGCCGAAGACCACACCGAGATGTACCTCGCGATGAACAAGGTCGTGCCCTTGCTCGTCCGCCAGGAAGGTGAAGCCGACCCGCGCACCGGTGAGGGCGTGACCAAGCCGGGTGACTTCACGCTGGATGAAAAAACACACCAGGTTTTCCTCACCGAGCAGGGTCACGAGAACGCAGAACGCATACTCTTCAACCTCGGCCTGATCCCTGAAGGCGCAACGCTGTACGACCCGGCCAATATTACGCTGATGCACCACCTGTACGCGGCGCTGCGTGCCAACAACCTGTACCACCGGGACCAGCACTATGTAGTGCAGGCTGGTGAGCAGGGCGCCGAGATCGTCATTGTTGATGAATTCACCGGCCGACTGATGAGCGGACGCCGCTGGAGCGATGGGCTGCACCAGGCCGTTGAGGCAAAGGAAGGCGTGCCGATACAGGCTGAAAACCAGACGCTGGCGTCTATCACCTTTCAGAACTATTTCCGCCTTTACGGCAAGCTGGCCGGCATGACCGGCACCGCAGACACCGAGGCCTACGAGTTCTCCGAGATATATGGCCTGGAAACCACTGTCATTCCGCCCAACCGCATCAGCAAGCGCGATGACCAGCTGGACCGCGTATACAAGACCACGCGCGAAAAATACGAAGCCGCGATCAAGGACATCCGTGAATGCCACGAGCGTGGCCAGCCGGTTCTGGTCGGTACCACGTCGATCGAGAACTCCGAAATCATCGACCAACTGCTGACGACGGAAAAACTCCCGCACCAGGTGCTCAATGCCAAGCAGCACGCACGCGAAGCCGATATCGTTGCCCAGGCCGGCCGCCTGAAGGTCATCACCATTGCCACCAATATGGCGGGCCGCGGTACCGACATCGTGCTGGGGGGCAACCTCGAGAAGATGATTGAAGCGGTTGAGGCCGACGAGGCCATGGACGCTGGCGCGAAAGATGCCGAAATAGCCCGCCTGCGCGCCCAGTGGGCTGACGAGCACACCAAAGTGGTCGCCCTGGGTGGCCTGCGCATCATCGCCACTGAACGCCATGAGTCGCGCCGTATCGACAACCAGTTGCGCGGCCGTTCGGGCCGCCAGGGTGACCCCGGCTCTTCACGTTTTTACCTGAGCCTGGACGATCCGCTGATGCGCATCTTTGCCGGCGACCGCGTCAAGGCCATCATGGAGCGGCTGAAGATGCCCGACGGTGAAGCCATTGAGGCCGGCATCGTCACGCGCAGTATCGAGTCGGCACAGCGCAAGGTCGAGGCTCGCAACTTCGACATCCGCAAGCAACTGCTTGAGTACGACGACGTCGCCAATGACCAGCGCAAGGTGATTTACCAGCAGCGCAACGACATCATGGACGCTGCCAGCCTGCAGGGGCAGATTGCCTCGTTGCGCGAAGGCTGCTTTACCGACCTGACCCGCCAATACGTTCCGGTCGAGTCCGTCGAAGAGCAGTGGGACCTTCCCGGCCTTGAAAAAGTGTTGCTCGAAGAGTGGCAGATTGACATGCCGCTGACCAAAGAAGTCGAAGGCGCCTCAGCCATCACCGACGAAGACGTTCTTGAGAAAGTACTGGCTGCTGCCCATGCAACCTTCGATGACAAGGTGGTCCGGATCGGCGAGGAAAACTTCCTGCAGTTTGAACGAATTGTGCTGCTGCAAAGCATAGACACCCACTGGCGCGAGCACCTCAGTTCACTCGACTACCTGCGCCAGGGCATACACCTGCGTGGTTACGCGCAAAAGCAGCCCAAGCAGGAATACAAACGCGAGGCGTTTGAACTGTTTGGTCAGTTGCTCGACAGCGTCAAGAACGAAGTCACCAAGGTCCTGATGACCGTGAAGATCCAGTCCGGCGAGCAGCTTGAGCAGGCCGCCGAGGAAATGGAAAACCGCGCCGAAAACATCGTCAACGTAACCTACACCGCACCTACCGAATCAGGTGAGGCGGAAGTCATCATCGACGAAGATCCGAAACGCCAGGCGCAGGCCATCCCGGCCAATGCCGTGCCGCGTGTCGGGCGCAACGACCCTTGCCCCTGCGGCTCGGGTAAAAAATACAAGAACTGCCACGGCCAGCTGAATTAAAGTCCCCACGTTCACTCGCTTCGCGTAGTCTGTCCCTCAGGGGGCCCATTTTCCCTTGGGGCGGCCCGTCGGAAAAATTATTCAGTCTGCCGGCCCACTATCTGGAGTCAGGAAAACATGCCTGTCAATCTCGTCGCCACGCCCGCATCCGCTCTTCATCCCGTACCTGGCGTGCGCTGGGGCATCACCGAGGCGGGCATCCGCAAGGCCAACCGCAAGGACCTCGCAGTGCTGCTGCTCGACGAAGGTACCTCGGTCGGAGCGGTCTTCACGCAGAACCGTTTTTGTGCCGCCCCTGTACAGCTGTGCCGTGAGCATCTTGCGCAGGACTTTGGCATACGCGCCATGGTCATCAATACCGGCAATGCCAATGCCGGCACCGGCGAAGATGGCCTGATGCGCGCCAGGGCCAGCTGCATTGCGCTGGCGCAGCAACTGAATCTGGCACCCGAGCAAATCCTGCCGTTTTCCACCGGCGTCATCATGGAGCCCTTGCCGCACGATCGCATCCACGCGGGGTTGCCTGCAGCGATAGCCGATGCCAAAGCCGACAACTGGGGCAACGCCGCAGAAGCCATCATGACCACCGATACGGTGGCCAAGGCTTTCTCCAAAAAGGTAACGCTCGGTGGCGCTGAGGTCACCGTCACGGGCATCAGCAAGGGTGCCGGCATGATTCGCCCCAACATGGCGACCATGCTGGGTTTCATGGCCACCGACGCCTGCGTGGCGCAGCCCCTGATGGCACAACTGGCCAAAGAGCTGGCCGAAGGCTCTTTCAACCGGGTCACGGTGGATGGCGACACCTCCACCAATGACTCCTTTGTGGTGATCGCCACCAACAAGGCCAAACACGCGCCCGTGACGTCACTGGACAGCGCCGACGGCCAGGCACTGATGACCGCGATGCTGGACATCGCCCGCCAGCTGGCGCAGGCCATCGTGCGTGACGGCGAAGGCGCGACCAAGTTCATCAGCGTGGTGGTCGAAGGCGGCAAGACCGGTGAAGAATGCCGCAAGGTGGCCTACGCCATCGCCCATTCGCCACTGGTCAAGACAGCTTTTTTTGCCAGCGACCCCAACCTGGGCCGTATCCTGGCGGCCGTTGGTTACGCCGGCATTGATGACCTCGACCAGACAACAATCGATTTGTACCTGGACGACGTGCTGGTCGCAAAGAACGGTGGCCGTCACGTCGATTACGTCGAGGCCGACGGACAGCGTGTGATGAAACAAAGCGAGATCACCGTGCGCGTGGTGCTGGGCCGTGGCACGGCCAGTGACACCGTCTGGACCTGTGATCTCTCATATGAATACGTCAAGATCAACGCCGACTACAGAAGCTGAGAAAAAAATGAACGAGCAGTTTGAGAAACTTATCACGCGATTTGATTCGCTGATCACCCGCATTGAAGCGATACTGCCGCAGCCCCTCACGGCACCCGACTGGAGCGCTTCCGTTGCCTACCGTTACCGCAAGCGCAGCTCCGGCCACGGCTCGCTGGAGCCGGTGCGCCACATCGGCAGCATGAGCCTGGGTGACCTGAAGGAAATCGAGGACCAGAAAGAAAAAATACGCCGCAACACCGAGCAGTTTGTGGACGGCAAACCTGCCAATAACGTGTTGCTGACCGGCGCGCGCGGCACCGGCAAGTCTTCGCTGATCAAGGCTTGCCTGAACGAATATTCAAAACGCGGCCTGCGCCTGATCGAAGTCGACAAGAGTGACCTGGTTGACCTGCCAGACATTGTCGATGTGGTCTCGGGCCTGCAGGAGAAATTCATTGTCTTTTGTGATGACCTGAGCTTTGAAGAGGGTGAGCCAGGCTACAAGGCACTCAAGTCGATTCTTGATGGCTCTGTCGCGGCCTCGACGCCCAATGTGTTGATTTACGCGACCAGCAACCGGCGCCACTTGCTGCCCGAGTACATGACGGAGAACCTGACCTACACGCACTCCGAAGATGGCGAAGTGCATCCGGGCGAAGTGGTGGAAGAAAAGATCTCGCTGTCCGAACGCTTCGGCCTCTGGGTCAGCTTTTACCCATTCAGCCAGGACGAGTACCTGACCATCGTCACGCAGTGGCTATCGTCTTTTGGGGTGCCTGAAACTGCGATGGCCGCGGCCCGCCCCGAGTCACTGGTATGGGCACTGGAGCGCGGCTCGCGCAGTGGCCGTGTGGCCTACCAGTTTGCGCGCGACTATGCAGGCCGTGGCGCCTCGGGCAAGGTGGCGATTGCGCCTGTGGCCAATTACGTGGCGCGGGATTCTTCCGAGCGTTCGCAGGATTACTGACGTGTCGGTATTGGTGGCGCACGGTGACCGGCCGCGCGAAGGCGTGGAGCCGGGCAAGGAACGCCCGGTGGTAGATGTGGCCGTCGGCGTGCTGGTGCAGCCCAATGGCGACTTTCTGCTGACCTCACGCCCGGCAGGCAAGGTCTACGAAGGTTATTGGGAATTCCCCGGTGGCAAGCTGGAGGCTGGCGAGTCCGTCGAGCAGGCGCTGCGCCGCGAGCTACAGGAAGAAATCAACATCACCATCGCTGCCGTCCATACCTGGAAGACAGAGATGGTCGACTACCCCCACGCGCTGGTCCAACTCCACTTCTGCAAGGTCTTCGAGTGGTCCGGCGAGTTGCAGATGCGCGAGGGCCAGTCCTTCGCATGGCAGTCTCTACCCGTTACGGTGCAACCTGTGTTGCCCGGCGCCATTCCGGTGCTGGACTGGTTTGCCGAAGAGCGCGGTCTCAAAGGCGCAACGCTGGCCTGAGTCCTTTCAGCCCGCAGGCAACACCGGCGGGTTGCTGTCTGATTGCCACGGGACGGCGCATGGCAGGCGGGGGCAGGGCCAAGTCGGTAATTCTCTGCTCGGTGGGGACTGACATTTGTTATTTGGCGCTATTATTTTTGTAGCATGTCCCGCTACTCCAGATTGAGTTTCAGGCCTTTTCCATAGTCAAAAAAGGCCTTTTCAGGGCTGTTTTTGGGCTTTTTGAGCCTTACAGCGCCCGCAGACCTGTTTTTTGGTCTGTCAAAACAGCTAATATAGCTAAATTAGCTGTTTTAAAAGCAAGAAAAAATCCTGACTATCGGGATGACGGGTTCGCACCGGCGGGTGGGAATCCCATCATGGCAAGGCCCTGACCGTCTCCATCATCTCTGCGTCGAGCCGTGGTTGAAGGCGCTAATGGCCGCGTCAGCGTCTTTAGCTTTGTCCGTCGCGAACAGCATAGCGGGCTTGCCAGCCTGGACCAGTGCGAGTTCGGCTTTCACAAAGCTGCGTGTCTCCTGGTCCTGCAGCTGGAGCTTGCAGGCCGTCCAGGGTTTCATGCGTTCTCTGGCGATGTCATCGCGCTGCCGCTCGAACAAGGATTTGTCTGGCTCCGGGTGAGGACCGCAGGCTTTTTCGACCCTGTCCAGGAAGCCTGGCTGCATCAGCAGCGTGCGGTTCCAGCGCTTGCGGCTGAGCATGTGTCTGTCGAGGATGAACATGCTGGAGGCGGGCGTGTTGCGCATTTCCTCGAGCACAGCCTGAGGTACACCCTGGGCCAGCAGGTAGCTGGCAACCTGGCTACTGAAGGCCTGGAGCAGCCCGGTATGGGTGGCAGTGCTGGCACCGGGCGCGGTGACTGTTATCTGGTGCACGCCCAACTCGCCGAAGGGGTACAGCACACGGTCGGCACCGCCGGCAAACATGATGAAGCAGGCGCTGTGGCAACGGGCTTCCGATCCCACCATGACGCTCGCGGTGCTTTTTTCAAACAGGTTGGCAAACTTCATGGCTTCAATGACATTGCCGCCCTGCGAGTCCAGCCAGATGTAGTTGGTGTAGGCCTTGAGGTTGCCCGGCAGCAACAAAAAAGCCCTGAACTTCTCGAAGTCGCCGTCCCTGATTTCCCCATGGATGGAGACGGACACAGGCGCTTGCGCGCTGGCAGGTATCTGCGAGAAATCGGCGGCGCTGGCCATGCGCGGCTGGCTGAAGAGAAGGCTTGCAGCGAAACAGGCAGATAGCAGGCCGGTGATTCTGGATGAAATCATCGCATGCTGGCCAGGGGTGACGTGGCAGACGAGCGTTACGCTCAGGCCTTGAATTCCCAGCCGGCGCTGGCGCCTAGCACGGCGTTGGGGTAGGGCGCCTTGCCGCGCGAACCGTTGTAGCGCCCCAAGCCCATGAACAGGTCGCCTTTTTCGCGGTCTAGGTAGTGGCGAAGAATCACGCAGCCAAAGCGCAGGTTGGTCTGCATGTGAAACAGCTTGCCGGGGTCGCCATCGCCGATCACACGTGTCCAGAAAGGCATCACCTGCATGTAGCCGCGGGCGCCTACGGGGCTGACTGCAAACTTGCGAAAATTGCTTTCAACCTGTATCAGGCCCAGCACCAGTGTCGGGTCCAGCCCGGCGCGTTTGCTTTCGTACCAGACGGTTTGCAGAAACTCCTTGCGGATCTGCCACTCGGGTTTTTTCTTCCTCAGCCGGTCACTCATCGCCCCCAGCCAGCGCAGGTAGAGCAACCGGCTTTCGGTGTCCCTGAACTCTGGCACCGGTGGAGCCTGACTGGCTATGGCCGAGCTCAAGGCGGTACGTACGGAATCAATTAGCGGCTCTTCAATTTGCGCACCTGCTTGTGCCCGGCGCGGCAGCAGCAGCGAGCCCAATAACGCGGACGAGGACAACAGCAGGCAGGCCCTTCTTGAACCGGGGCCTGATGTGTCGTCGTTTGCGCCGTCTTGCTGCATGAAGCGCTGTTTGGAATGGAGGGCCTACAAGCCCAGCTTGCCCTTGAGGAAACTCATCGCATCCGCCACATCGATTTTGGTGGGCTCTGCATCACGGCGGTGCTGGTATTCCATCTGGCCTTCCTTGAGCGCGCGGTCGCCAATCGTGACGCGATGCGGCACGCCTATCAGTTCCCAGTCGGCAAACATCGCGCCGGGGCGCTCGTTGCGGTCATCCAGCATCACGTCGACACCGGCGGCCAGCAGCTCTGCGTAGAGCTTGTCCGATGCGGCCTTGACCTCCGGGAAACGGTCTGGGCTGATCGGGCAGAGCACGATGGTGAAAGGCGCAATCGCGTCGGGCCAGATGATGCCTTTGGCGTCATGGTTCTGCTCGATCGCCGCGGCTGGCAGGCGCGTGATGCCGATGCCGTAGCAACCCATCTCGAGGAACTGCGGCTTGCCGTTCTCGCCCAGAAAGGTGGCATTCATCGCCTTGCTGTATTTGGTACCGAGGTAGAACACGTGGCCGACTTCGATGCCACGCTCAATTGCCAGCGCGCCCTTGCCGTCGGGTGAGAGATCGCCCGCGACGACATTGCGGATGTCGGCAACCGTGGCCGGTTCTGGCAGGTCGCGGCGCCAGTTGACGCCGGTGATGTGAAAGTCCGCTTCGTTGGCGCCGCAGACCCAGTCGGCCATCACGGCGACTTCACGGTCGGCGACCAATCTGACGGGCTTCTTCAAATTCAGTGGGCCAAGGTAGCCGGGCTTGCAGCCGAAGTGTTCTTCTATTTCAGGAAGCGTCGCAAAGCGGAAACCGGCCAGGCCTTCGACCTTGCCGACCTTGACTTCATTCATGTCGTGGTCGCCGCGCAGCAGCAGCAGCCAGACCTGGGTCTTTTTGACCTTGCCTGCCTCATCGAGTTCGTCGGTTGCCAGCACCAGCGACTTGACCGTGGCGTTCAGCGGAATCGACAGCAGCTCGGCCACGTCTGCGCAGGTGGCCTTGCCCGGCGTTGCAGTTTTGGTCAGGGGCTGGGAAGCAGCCTTGCGCTCACCTTGCGGGGGCAGGGATTCGGCTTTCTCCATATTGGCGGCGTAGTCGCTGTCCGGGCAATAGACGATGGCGTCTTCGCCGGTGGCGGCAATCACCTGGAACTCTTCGCTGAGGTCGCCACCAATAGCGCCGCTGTCGGCAGCCACGGCGCGGTAGGTCAGGCCGAAGCGGTCAAAGATGCGGCGGTAGGCGGCGGCCATGACCTGGTAGCTCACCTTGGCCGCTGTCTGGTCGCGGTCAAAACTGTAGGCGTCCTTCATGATGAACTCGCGGCCGCGCATCAGGCCGAAGCGGGGACGGCGTTCGTCTCGGAACTTGGTCTGTATCTGGTACAGGTTTTTTGGCAGCTGCTTGTAGCTCTTGATGTCCTGGCGCATCACGTCGGTGATGACCTCCTCGCTGGTGGGCTGCACGACAAAGCCGCGGCCGTGGCGGTCCCGGATGCGAAGCAGTTCGGGGCCCATTTTTTCGAAGCGGCCGGTTTCCTGCCACAGCTCTGCAGGCTGGATCACCGGCATTGTCATCTCGACGGCGCCGGCGCGGTTCATCTCTTCGCGCACGATGGCCTCAACCTTGCGTATCACCCGAAGTCCCATGGGCATGTAGTTGTAGATGCCGGCGCCCAGCTTCTTGATCATGCCCGCACGCATCATCAGCTGATGGCTGACGATCTCCGCGTCTGCGGGTGCTTCCTTGAGGGTGGATATGAAGAACTGCGAGGCTTTCATGTGCTTTTTTTCTGGAATTCGGGGTTGGGTTGGCGCGGGAACCGGGCCGGAGTCCCCGCGCCAGCTTGGCTCTGGCGCCTTCGCTGTGCATAATGGACTCAGTTTAAAAAATTTGAGGTTTGATTATGCTTGACCGGGACGGCTTTCGGCCCAACGTCGGCATCATCTTGCTCAACCAGAGAAGTCAGGTATTTTGGGGCAAACGTATCCGTACCCACTCGTGGCAATTTCCGCAGGGTGGCATTGACCGGGGCGAAAATCCCGAGCAGGCCATGTTTCGCGAGTTGCATGAGGAGGTGGGGTTGTTTCCACAGCACGTACAGGTGCTGGCCCGAACCCGAGACTGGTTGCGCTATGAGGTGCCTGACCGGTTTATCCGCCGAGATGCGCGCGGACATTACAAGGGGCAGAAACAAATCTGGTTTCTGCTTCAGCTGGTTGGTCACGACTGGGATTTGAACCTGCGTGCCACAGACCATCCCGAATTCGATGCATGGCGCTGGAACGACTACTGGGTTCCACTGGATGTCGTTGTCGAGTTCAAGCGCGGCGTTTATGAAATGGCGCTGACTGAACTGGCGCGTTTTGTCCCAAGGCTGGACCACAGGAACCGCTACCTTCGAGGCAATGTTCACCCGCGCGACTATGGTGGAGCCCAAGGCATGGATGTCCAGGCGCGGCCATCAACCGCTTTTGAATTGCCGCCCGGCGCCACTTTTGAACCGGACCCGCGTACCAGCATGGGCATGGACCTTACGAAAAAGAATGATGACAACTGAACAGGCCCTGAAAAAGTTTTACGCAGCCCTGCATTTGTGTGCATTGCTGGTACCGGTGTTGTCGCCAGTGAGCGGTCATACGCAGGTATTCCAGGAAAGTTACGACTGGAAGGAGGGGGAAGTGCCGCCTCCGCCGGCGTATGACACCGGCAAACTTCTGACCTTCAAACTCGGTGCCGCTTCAATGCTGGTTTATGGCGTGGACCCCGCATCCATCTCGATTTCGAAGGCTGACAGCGTCGTACGGTATGTGATGGTCGCCACCAGTGAGAGTGGGGCCAGGAATGTGATGTATGAAGGACTGCGCTGCGCGACCGGTGAGTTCAAGACCTACGCGCGCCAAACGGGTGGTACATGGCAAGCCGTCAGTAATCCGGAGTGGCGATCAGTGTTTGACCGCATGCCCTCGCCGCACGCGCTGGTCTTTGCCAGGATGGCCGCTTGCGATGCCCGGGCACCTGCTGGCAATGTCGCCGAAATCGTCAGCAAGATGAAAAACCCGAATCAGTATCTGGACCAATAGCACCGGGTTGCCAGCGTCAACTGCAGCTTAGCGGGTTAATACCAGATTGGTCCTGTGCAGCATTTCCGGCTCGGCTGTATATCCGAGCAACCTCTCGAACTCCGAAGAAGCCTTTCGGCAGATCAGTCTGGCTTCCGCGCTTGAATAATTGGCCAGGCCGCGGGCAATCTCCAAGCCCTGGTCGTCCCGCACGGCAATCACGTCGCCGCGCGAAAAATCACCCTGCACCGATGTCATGCCAATCGGCAACAGGCTTTTGCCCTCGTCGCGAACCTTGCTGATCGCACCGGCATCCACAGTGACCGAACCGCGCATCTGCAGGTGATCGGCCATCCACTGTTTACGTGCCTGGTTTTTCTGCGTCTGGGCTACGAGCAGCGTACCAATCGCCTCGCCTCGTGTCAGGCGGAGCAGCGCATGTGGCTCCCGGCCCCAAGCGATTACGGTTGAAGCGCCGGAACCTGCAGCGCGCTTGGCCGCCAGGATCTTGGTGATCATGCCGCCACTGCCAATGCTGGAGCCGACGCCCCCGGCCATCGCCTCAAGTGCCGGATCGCCCGCGTTGCCAACATGAACAAATTTGGCGTCCGGGTTCTTGCGCGGGTCAGCGGTGTACAGGCCACGCTGGTCGGTCAGGATGATCAAAGCATCGGCTTCGACCAAGTTGGCGACCAGTGAGCCCAGCGTGTCGTTGTCGCCGAATTTGATCTCGTCAATCACGACGGTGTCGTTTTCATTGATGACAGGTACGACGCCCAGCTGCAGCAGGGTCAGCAACGTGGAACGTGCATTCAGGTAACGCTCACGGTCAGCGAGATCGGCGTGCGTCAGCAGCACCTGAGCGCTGCCGATGCCACTTTCACGCAGCTTGGTTTCATATGCCTGTATCAGGCCCATCTGCCCCACAGCTGCCGCAGCCTGCAATTCATGTATGGCCTTTGGCCGGGTGTTCCAGCCGAGACGCTTCATTCCTTCAGCAATCGCACCGCTGCTTACCATGATGACCTCACGGCCCTCCTTGACCAGCGCGGCAAGCTGCGTGCACCACTCACTTATGGCGTCTGCATCAAGCCCGCGGCCCTCGTTTGTGACAAGGCTGGAGCCAACCTTGACCACGATGCGTTTGGCATCGCGCAGGATAGTTGAACTGGTGGTGTCTGACATGGCGAGTGTGGCATGACCGGTCTGACCGGGTGTTGAATCAGCTGGGTTTCGGCGCCTTGCGGTACCGCTTATTCGGGTGGCAGTTCGGCGAAACGCGGATCAATTTCTTCCGGCGGCTGCTCGCTCTTCTGCACTTGCTTGACATGCTGGTAGATCGTCTTGATCAGGTGTTCGCAGCCTTCGCGTGTCAAAGCCGATATCTCGAAAACCGGCCCCTTGAATTTCAGCCGTTTCACAAAATCCTTGACGATGGCTGCACGCTTGTCGCTGTCGACCATGTCCAGCTTGTTGAGAACCAGCCAGCGCGGTTTTTTGTACAGGCCTTCGTCATATTTCTTCAACTCACCGGCTATCGCCTTGGCCTGCGCAACCGGATCGACGCCGTCATCAAATGGCGCTAGGTCCACAATGTGCAGCAGCAGGCGGGTGCGCTGCAAATGGCGCAGGAACTGGTGGCCCAGGCCTGCGCCCTCGGACGCGCCTTCGATCAAGCCGGGCAAGTCAGCCACTACAAAACTTTGCTCGGGGCCAACACGCACGACGCCCAGGTTAGGGTGCAATGTGGTGAACGGGTAATCGGCAATCCGCGGACGTGCATTGGACACTGCGGAGATAAAGGTCGATTTGCCGGCATTGGGCATTCCCAGCAAGCCCACATCAGCCAGCACCTTCAGTTCAAGTTTCAGGCTCTTTCGTTCCCCTGGCCATCCTGGCGTCTTGCTGCGCGGAGCCCGATTGGTGGAACTTTTGAAACGAAGGTTGCCGAAACCGCCATCACCGCCCTTGGCGATCATGATCTCCTCGCCAGGTACCAGCAATTCGAACAGCACGTCACCAGTTTCTGCGTCGGTCAGTATGGTTCCGACCGGCATTTTCAGGATGATGTCGTCGCCCTTGGCGCCGAACATGTCAGAACCCATGCCGTGCCCACCGTTGCGCGCTTCATGCCGCCGCGAGAACCGGAAGTCGACCAGCGTATTCAGGTTGATATCGGCAACTGCATAGACGTGCCCGCCGCGCCCGCCGTCGCCGCCGTTTGGCCCCCCGAATTCCTTGTACTTTTCATGGCTGAACGAGACGCAGCCGCTCCCGCCATCGCCAGCGGCAATGTCAATAAAGGCTTCGTCTACAAATTTCATGATCGGCTTTTGTACATCCGGCAGCGGCAATCAGGCTAGCCGACGGTCGGGGAAAACAGTTTACAAATAAAAAAGCCCCGACAGGTCGGGGCTTCGCTTTAGTCAAAGTGACTGCCGAAGTAATCAGCTTACGCCGGGGTCACATTGACAGTGTGCTTGTTCAGCGCGCCCTTGACGGAAAACGAGACCTGTCCATCAACCAGTGCGAACAGGGTGTGGTCTTTACCAACACCAACGTTCACGCCAGGATGGAACTTGGTACCACGCTGGCGCACGATGATGCTGCCTGCGTTGATGGTTTCGCCGCCAAATTTCTTGACGCCAAGCATTTTGGGCTGTGAATCACGCCCGTTTCGCGTAGAGCCGCCGCCTTTTTTCTGTGCCATTTTTCAATACTCCTTGGTGCGTTCCTGCTTAACCGACGATGGCGCCGATTTGCAGTTCCGTGAAGTTCTGACGGTGACCCTGACGTTTTTGGTAGTGCTTGCGACGGCGCATCTTGAAGATGCGAACCTTGTCGTGCCTGCCCTGGGACAGGACAGTAACCGTAACAGTAGCGCCGGACACCAAGGGCGTACCGACCGTGATTGTGCTGCCGGTTCCGACAGCCAATACCTGGTCAATAACGATCTCTTGGCCTACGTCCGCAGCAATCTGTTCTACTTTAATTTTTTCTCCAGTAGCAACCTTGTATTGTTTGCCACCGGTTTTTATGACCGCGTACATGTAAGACCTCTTTGAATTGAGTTCCGCAGACGGATTTCTGCAGAGCCAAAGATTCTAGCATGTCCCCTGAAAAATAACTAGTCGGCCTTGTTTAAGGCCCCAGGCGGGCATAAAAGCGGTGGCATTTTCTATAATCTGGCCAATTTCAACGTCTGGATCGCCCCTTGTCTGCCAATTCTTCAAGTACTGCTGCGGCCTTGGCCCTGATTGCCGACGATATGCAGGAAATGGACAGGGTGATCGCGCAACGCCTGAAATCCGATGTTCCTCTGGTCAGTCAGGTGTCGCGGTACATCATTGCCGCAGGCGGCAAGCGCCTGCGCCCTGCATTGCTGCTGCTTGTTTGTGGGGCTTTGGGTTACCGCGGCGACCAGCGCTTTAACCTGGCAGCCGTGGTGGAGTTCATTCACACGGCCACTTTGCTGCACGATGACGTGGTGGATGAATCCACGTTGCGACGCGGGCGCGCCACGGCCAACGAGGCTTTTGGCAACCCGGCGAGCGTGCTGGTAGGCGATTTCCTGTATTCCAGGGCATTCCAGATGATGGTGGATGCCGCCGACATGCGTGTGATGGAAACCTTGGCAGAGGCCACCAACGTGATTGCCGAGGGTGAAGTACTGCAGTTGATGAACATGCACGATGCTTCGCTGTCTGAGGACGGTTATTTGCTCGTCATCCGGTCAAAGACGGCCAAACTTTTTGAGGCCAGCGCCCGTCTGGCCGCGTTGTTGGCAAAGGCCTCCCCGGAAATCGAAAAAAGTTGCGCCGATTACGGGCAGGCCCTTGGCACCGCATTTCAGGTGATAGATGACGTCCTGGATTACGACGGCGATGTGTCGGAAATGGGGAAAAACCTGGGTGACGACCTGAGGGAGGGCAAGGCTACCCTGCCGCTCATCATCGCTATGCAGCGTGGAACCGATGCGGAGCGGAGCACCATACGCGAGGCCATCGAAACTGGTGGCGCCGCCGATATGGCCCGCATCATCGAAATCGTCCAGAAAACGGGTGCGTTGCTGGCTACCCGGGAAGCCGCCATTTCAGAGGCCAGGCGGGCGCTGGATGCCTTGCAGAACTTGCCGCAAAACATTTACAGCGATGGTCTGCAGCAGTTGGCCTCGCAATTGCTGGAGCGACGCTCCTGAAGGTTGTCTTGAAGGTGGGCTCAGTCTAGGGTTGCCGCTTTGCCAGATAAGTCGCTACGTTCGGGACTTGAATCGTGGAAGCTTGAACCCTTTTCGCCCTCTACCGTCTTGGGTAGATGGCGCCCGCGGCTGTCGCTTCATCTGTTGCCTTTTGGATGTCTTTTTGCATGGTTTTTGCTTAAGCGCAGGGCAGACTTGTATTTTCGATTTACACCTCCCGCTTGATGCGCGATGATGTCTCTTTGGTATAGGCAATTGACCCGACCGGGCAGAATTTACAGGACTTATGGCCGCTGTTGATACCGTATTGAACGACGCCCCATCGATTGCGCTACCCGGTTTGGGCCGGGCCCTGGTGATGGCCGGCAAGCTGGGCCAGAAAGCCGCTGAAGACATCTTCCGCAAGGCCCAGAGTGGCCGCACCAGCTTTATTGCCGAGTTGACCGGCTCAGGGGCAGTTTCCGCATCCGACCTGGCGCACACGATGTCGTCGGCGTTTGCCGCTCCGCTGCTGGATCTCGAGGCTATCGACGTTCAGCGGCTGCCCAAGGGACTGCTTGATGGCAAGATTTGCCAGACCTACCGCATCGTTGTCCTTAGCAAACGCAATAACCGCCTGATTGTTGCGACTGCCGATCCGTCCGACCAGGAAGCGGCCGAGAAAATCAAGTTTTCCACCCAGATGGGCGTGGATTGGGTCATTGCCGAATACGACAAGCTGTCCAAACTGGTGGAGGCGTCCACCACCACCGCTGCAGAGGCGATGGAAAGCATCATCGGTGACGATTTCGAGTTCGATGAGTCGAGCGCCGACATGTCGACGGAGAGCGCCGACACCAGCGTTGCCGAGGTCGAGGATGCACCCGTCGTCAAATTTCTCCAGAAGATGCTGCTGGATGCCTTCAGCATGCGTGCCTCAGACCTGCATTTCGAGCCGTTTGAGCATACCTATCGGGTCCGGTTTCGCGTCGACGGCGAGTTGCGTGAAATCGCCTCCCCCCCCGTTGCCATCAAGGAAAAGCTTGCGGCGCGCATCAAGGTGATTTCCAAACTGGATATCTCTGAAAAACGGGTGCCGCAGGACGGCAAGATGAAGCTCAAGATCGGGCCCGACCGGGTCATCGATTTTCGCGTCAGCACCTTGCCGACCATGTATGGCGAGAAGATCGTTATCCGTATTCTTGACCCGAGTAGTGCCAAGCTTGGCATTGACGCGCTGGGCTATGAACCCGAAGAAAAGGCCCGTTTGCTTGACGCAATTAGCCGACCTTACGGCATGGTGCTGGTTACCGGGCCGACGGGTTCAGGCAAGACAGTGTCTTTGTACACCTGCCTGAATATCCTGAACAAACCGGGCGTCAACATCGCGACTGCAGAAGATCCTGCTGAAATCACGTTGCCTGGTGTCAACCAGGTGAGCATGAATGACAAGGCCGGCATGACCTTCCCGGTCGCCTTGAAGGCCTTTCTGCGCCAGGATCCGGACATCATCATGGTTGGTGAAATCCGGGATCTGGAAACCGCCGACATATCGATCAAGGCCGCCCAGACCGGTCACCTGGTGCTGTCGACGCTGCACACCAATGACGCTCCGACGACGCTGACCCGAATGCGCAACATGGGTATAGCGCCATTCAACATTGCCTCCAGCGTCATTCTGATTACAGCGCAGCGTCTGGCGCGCCGTTTGTGCCCGAATTGCAAAAAGGCTGCAGATATCCCGCGTGAAACCCTGCTTGACGCCGGTTTCAAGGAGGACGAGGTTGATGGCTCGTGGTCACCGTACCGGCCGGTGGGCTGCTCCATGTGTACCAATGGCTACAAGGGGCGGGTCGGTATCTACCAGGTCATGCCGATCACCGAGGAAATCCAGCGCATCATCCTTCGTGATGGCAGCGCGCTGGAGATCGCCGCGCAAGCTGATTCCGAAGGAGTTCGCAGCCTGCGCCAGGCCGGACTCCACAAAGTTAAACTCGGTATGACATCTGTTGAAGAGGTTTTGAGCTGTACCAACGTCTAGGACAGTGCGGCAAGCACCTGCTTTCTTGCCCCATCGGCATGTGTTGACGGCCGGATCGGCGCCCTAAAAGAGAAAATATCATGGCAACAGCAGCATCAAGAGGCATCCAGGAGTTTGTCTTCGAATGGGAAGGCAAGGACCGCGGCGGCAAGGCTGTCAGGGGTGAAATTCGTGCGTCTGGTGAAAACCAGGTCAAGGCATCGTTGAGGCGGCAGGGCGTTTTGCCCACCAAGATCAAAAAGCGCCGCATGAGTTCGGGCAAGAGGATCAGGCCCAAGGACATTGCAATTTTCACACGGCAATTGGCAACCATGATGAAAGCTGGCGTCCCCTTGCTGCAGGCTTTTGACATTGTGGGTCGCGGCAATGCGAATGCCAGTGTTACCAAACTGCTCAACGATGTGCGTACTGATGTTGAAACCGGTACGTCGTTGAGTTCGGCATTCCGCAAATATCCGCTCTATTTCAATGCCCTGTATTGCAACCTGGTAGAGGCGGGTGAAGCTGCGGGTATTCTGGAAGCCCTGCTGGACCGTCTTGCGGTTTACATGGAAAAAACCGAAGCCATCAAGTCCAAGATCAAGTCGGCGTTGATGTACCCGATTTCGGTGGTGATCGTGGCCTTTGTCGTGGTCGCTGTGATCATGATTTTTGTGATCCCAGCTTTCAAGAGCGTTTTTTCCAACTTTGGTGCCGATCTCCCGGCGCCCACCCTTTTTGTGATCGCCATCAGCGAATTTTTTGTGGCCTATTGGTGGCTGATTTTCGGCGGCATCGGTGGCGGCCTTTATTTCTTTTTTCAGGCCTGGAAGCGCAGTGAAAAAATGCAGCGGGTCATGGACAGGGTACTTCTCAAGGTGCCGGTATTCGGGACCCTGATCGAGAAGTCCTGTATTGCCCGCTGGACCCGCACCTTGTCCACGATGTTTGCTGCGGGCGTTCCCCTGGTTGAGGCGCTTGACTCTGTCGGCGGTGCATCCGGCAACTCGCTGTATGCCGACGCTACTGAAAAAATCCAGCAGGAAGTCTCGACCGGTACAAGCCTGACTGCTGCGATGAGCAACGCCAATCTTTTTCCAACGATGGTTCTGCAGATGTGCGCCATTGGCGAGGAGTCCGGCTCGGTTGATCACATGCTCGGCAAGGCTGCAGATTTTTATGAAGCTGAAGTTGATGAGATGGTGGCCGGCCTGTCCAGTCTGATGGAGCCGATCATCATCGTTTTCCTGGGCAGCCTGATTGGCGGGATTGTGGTTGCAATGTACCTGCCCATCTTCAAGCTGGGCCAGGTCGTTTGATGTTGGCGGGGCTTCCGGCCTCGATGCTTGCCGGCATCGCAGGCGCTTTCGGTCTGCTGATAGGCAGTTTCCTAAACGTGGTGATTCACCGGCTTCCAAAGATGATGGAGCGTCAGTGGGCGCGCGAATGCGCTGAAATGACGGCGGCGCCTGATGCGGCAGTGGCTACTGCCGTTGAAGAAGAAACCTTTAACCTGCTGGTGCCCAGGTCTCGCTGCTCCAGTTGTGGTCATGTCATTGCCTGGTACGAAAACATTCCTGTCGTCAGCTATCTTTTCCTGCGCGGAAAATGTGCTGTCTGTGCCAAGCCTTATGGGCTGCGTTATCCGGCGGTTGAACTGGTTACCGGGCTGCTTTTTGCGTTCTGCATCTGGCGTTGGGGTGCCACGCCGACAGGTTTTGCCTGGTGCGGATTCTCGGCAGCGCTGCTGGTGCTTGCGCTGATAGATTGGGACACCACTTTTCTACCGGATGACATCACGCTGCCGCTTGTCTGGGCAGGACTTGTGGTCGCGGCGTTGAGATGGAATCCCGCCGTCGGGCTGCAGGATGCCGTTTGGGGCGCTGTTGGGGGTTACCTGTCGCTGTGGGTCATTTATTGGATTTTCAAGCTGGTGACCGGCAAAGAGGGTATGGGCTACGGAGACTTCAAGCTGTTTGCCGCGCTGGGCGCATGGTTTGGCGTGGCTTCGCTGGTTCCCATTATCCTGATGTCATCCGTGATCGGCGCCATCATTGGCATAGCAATGAAGTTTTCCAGTGGCCTGCGCGAGGGCGGCTACGTTCCTTTTGGTCCTTTCCTCGCCGGTGCAGGTTTTACAGCGATGATTTTCGGACCCCAATCCATACTTCGGGTTGTGGGCCTCTAGGGCCTTTCGCATGACAACGCTGAGGCTGGGCCTGACAGGCGGCATAGGCAGCGGTAAAAGTACGGTCGCTCGCATGCTGGTCGTTTGCGGGGCAACGCTGATCGATGCCGATGGCATATCGCGCGAGGTCACCGCCGCCGGCGGTAGTGCCATAGCTCCAGTGGCCAGACAGTTTGGTGCGCAGGCGATCACCCCGGATGGCGCAATGGACCGCGACTTCATCCGGCAACTGGTGTTTGACAACCCCGCCGAGCGCCTGCGGCTTGAAGCCATCATCCATCCGCTGGTCAGTCTTGAGTCATTGAAGCAGACCGAGGCGGCCGTTCGTGCTGGCAGTACCTGTCTGCTGTTTGATATTCCGTTGCTGGTGGAGTCGGGTCGGTGGCGTCAACAGCTGGATCGGGTCCTGGTGGTGGATTGCAGCGAGACAACTCAGGTCGCACGTGTAGTCGCACGTAGCGGCTGGACACCCGAAGCCGTGTACAAGGTGATGGCCGGGCAGGCGACACGCGCTGCGCGGCGTGCCGCAGCGGACCTTTGCCTCTACAACGAGGGCCTTGCGCTCGACGAACTGGAGCGTATGGTCAGGCAGATTTCACATCGCTTCGGGCTATGATGCGCAAACATCCCTCAATGAGCCGATAAAGACAGTGCCGTGATCCTTTACGAGTATCCCTTCAACGAACGCATACGCACTTACCTGCGGCTCGAGCACCTCTTCCGCCGCCTCGGTGAACTGGTAGCGAGGGACACACCGACAGACCATCACTACGCCATCACCACGATTTTTGAAATCATGGACGTCGCTGCCCGCGCCGACCTGAAGATGGACGTACTGAAGGATCTTGAAAAACAAAAACAGATACTCAATGGCTACCGCGGCAATCCTGCCATTGCCGAGGCGGTGCTGGATGAGGTTACCGGCCAGCTCGAAGAATGCTTTTCCTCATTGAACAGCCTTGCCGGCAAGGCCGGTCAGACGCTTACAGAGAACGACTGGCTGATGAGCATTCGCAGCCGCGTTGGCATTCCTGGAGGTACCTGCGAGTTTGATTTGCCAGCCTATTTTGCCTGGCAGCACTTTGATGCAGCTGTGCGCCAGCAGGACTTGCAACGCTGGATATCCACGCTGGTGCCGCTGGCCGAGTCGATTCGCCTGCTGCTGCAATTGCTGCGTGATTCCGGCGCCCCGCAAAAGGTTGTTGCACCGGCTAGCCAGTACCAGCAGACGCTGCCGCAGGGTCGTATCTTCCAGTTATTGCGCCTGCGCATTGATCCGTCGCTGGGCCTGATTCCCGAGATCAGCGGTAACCGCCTCATGGTTTCGGTGCGCCTGATGCGACACGAGAGCGATGACCGGCTGCACGCCTGTACCGACGACGCCTCGTTTGAACTGACGCTCTGCTCCTGAGTTGCTTGGGGATAGAGGCCGTGATAGACCTTGACTGCCTGCTACTGACCACCATCTGCAAATCATGAAATCAGCCATGAAACCAGATCAGCCTGCCGCCAAAATTGTTGTGTGCCCGGCGTGCAAAGGCAAAAGTATTTATGCGCCCAGCAATGCGTTCCGGCCCTTTTGCAGTGAACGCTGCAAAAATATGGACCTGGGTGCCTGGGCCAGCGAGAGTTTTCGCATGCCGGTCGATACGCCGCCGGATGACGATGTCTATGGCGACCCCAAATTACAGTGAACAGGCCTGTTAGAGTCTGAATCGTCTGTTGAGCGGCCAAAGAGCCGCCAGGGTTTTGTGCAAATCAGGGAGAAAAAAATGATCCAGAAATCCGCGCTTCAATGCGCCTGTTCAGCGCTGCTTGGCGTTTGCCTGATGGCAGTCGGCCCGTTTTCTGCAATCGCTGCAGATAATGACGCCGCGTCAACGCCGGCTACCAGCAGTACTGCCAAAAAGAAAAAGGCGGACAAGCCAAAGTCTTCAAAGGTGAAGTTCCTGCGCAGTTCGGAGGAGTCACACGCCGAGCGGCGCGCGCGGCTGAAGCTTGAGTGCAAGGGCGCGGTCAATGCCGGCGCCTGCACCGGTTACACCCGCTAGGCTGGCGCTTCAGCCGGCCGGTGCGCCCAGCACCTGCTGTAGCTCACCGTTTTCGTACATCTCCATCATGATGTCCGAACCGCCTATGAATTCGCCCTTCACGTAGAGCTGGGGAATGGTTGGCCAGTTGCTGTATTCCTTGATGCCGTTGCGAATCTCGGGGTCTTCCAGCACATTGACGGTGGCCGGCTTGCTCACGCCGCATGCTTTCAGCACCTGTATGGCGCGACCCGAAAAGCCGCACTGTGGAAACTGGGCCGTGCCTTTCATGAACAGCACAACGTCGGCGGATTTCACGATCTGGTCAATACGTTGCTGGGTGTCGCTCATGGTCAATCCTAAGGTGGTTGGTGGGCTCAATAGCCTGTAGATGCCATTGCGCCCGCAAAATTCAATGTCCGATTATCCCGCCGTTCCTGCTTTTGTGGCGGTGCCGGGCCATTGCCCGCCCGTGCAGCGGTTGATGCCGGCCAGGTCGCGCCGGCTCTGGACCTGTGTGAAGCCTCGTTCCTCAAGCAGTGCATGCACGTTTGCGGACTGGTCGAAACCGTGTTCCAGCAACAGCCAGCCGCCGGGATACAAGTGCTCTGGCGCCTGCCGGATGATGGCTTGGATGTCTTCCAGTCCATCTGCGCCTGCGGCCAAAGCACCCAATGGTTCGTGGCGCAGGGCTGGAAGGTGTTGGTCGGTGTCAGCGATATAGGGCGGATTGCTGACGATGACGTGAAAGTGGCCGCTGACTTTTTCGAGCCATGAGCCTTCACAAAACATGACATCCAGGCCCAGGCGGCTGGCATTCGCGCTCGCCACGGCCAGCGCATCAACGCTCGCGTCAATCGCGTGTACCGTAAATTCGCGCCTGGCCTGCCGCCACGCGTGCGCCAGCGCCAGTGCAATGGCGCCGCTGCCGGTGCCCAGGTCCAGGACCTGCAGTTTTTCTGTGAGAGCCCACTGCGGCGCGATATCCAGCGCCCATTGAACCAGCGTTTCGGTGTCGGGCCGCGGCACCAATACACGCGCATCGACGTTCAGCCGCAATCCAAAAAATTCCTTCTGGCCAACGATGTATGCCAGCGGTTCACCGGCTGCCCGCCTGATGCAGCACTGCTGGAAAGCCTGTGCTGCGCCGGTATCGAGAATGTCGTCGTCATGGGCGAGCAGCCATGCACGGTCGCTGTCAGGCCTGTGCAGTGTGTGCAGCAGCAGCAACTGGGCGTCCAGCCTGTCCAGGCGCAGGGTCGCGGCGCTTTTAAGCGCCTGTCCGCAGGTCATCGCAGTCATGCGGGGATTCAACCCTGCGAAGCCGTTTCCAGCTCCGCCAGTTGCTCTGCACCGCTGGCCACCTGCAGTGCGGTAACGACATCTTCGAGGTCGCCTTCCATGATGGTCAGCAGCTTGTACAGCGTGAGGTTGATCCGGTGGTCGGTCAGCCGCCCCTGGGGGAAGTTGTAGGTGCGGATACGGTCGCTGCGGTCGCCGCTGCCTATCAGGCCCTTGCGCAACGCGGCGTCCTTGGCGGCGCGTTCGACGCGGTCTTTTTCATGGATGCGCGCAGTCAGCACCTTCAGCGCCTGCGCCTTGTTGCTGTGTTGGCTGCGGCCGTCCTGGCATTCTGCGACGATGCCCGTTGGCAGGTGCGTGATGCGCACAGCCGAATCGGTCTTGTTGATGTGCTGGCCTCCGGCGCCGCTGGCACGGTAGGTGTCTATGCGCAGGTCGGCCGGGTTGATCTGGATCGCCACGGCTTCATCGGGCTCGGGCATCACGGCCACCGTGCAGGCACTGGTGTGTATGCGGCCCTGGGTTTCGGTTGTCGGGACGCGCTGCACGCGGTGGCCGCCCGATTCAAAACGCAGCTTGCCGTAGACGCCAACGCCTGTGGCATCGGTGGCGCCTTCCACGCGCAGCACCACTTCCTTGTAGCCGCCCAGTTCGCTCGAAGATTCGCTGACGACTTCGGTACGCCAGCCATTTCGTTCAGCGTAACGGGTGTACATGCGGAAAAGATCGCCCGCAAACAGTGCGGATTCATCGCCGCCGGTGCCAGCGCGGATTTCAACAAAGGCCGGCCTTACATCGTCCGGGTCCTTGGGAATCAGCATCAGCTGCAGTGCCTCGTCGAGTTGCGCGATGTCTGTTTTGGCGGCGGTTATTTCCTCTTCGGCCATGGCCAGCATGTCGGCGTCGTTGCCGGCATCGCCCAGCATGGCCTGCGCGCCGGCCATATCGGCCTCGCGGCTGGTGAGCTTTCTGTATTGCTCGGCAATCGTGCTGGCTTCTGCATGTTCGCGTGTCAGGCTGCGAAAGCGGTCCAGGTCGCTTACCACGTCGCTGGCAGACAGCAGCGCGTCCAGTTCGTGCAGCCTCAAAAGCTGGCGGTCAAGGGTCTGGCGGAGGAATGGTTTCATCGGGAAATGCGCCTGTAAAGGCAGGTCGGGGTTAACGGGGACTGGCAGGTTGACCCGGTCGCCTTGCGGCATGCGGGCCGGCTCTGCGCCGCTAACGCTCTTTGTCTTCGGGACGCAGTTTGGGCAACTGGCCGCGCAGAAACAGTCTGGAAACCGTCTGCGCAGTCGCTTCGCGGCTGGTGGCGTCGCCCGCGTGCAGTTCGGCAAGCGTGCCGTGCAACATCTTTTGCGTCAGGCCGCGGCTCAGAGCGTCCAGCACATCGTCTATCGCTTCTCCTTTGGCCAGCAGCTTTTTGGCGCGCGCAATTTCAAGCTGCCGCCATTCGTCAGCCTGTGCATTGATCTGCTGTATCAGCGGCACGGTACCGCGCTGGCCCAGCCAGTGCATGAAGTTCTGCACACCGGCATCGATGATGACTTCGGCTTCGGCAACCGCTGCCTGGCGGCTGTCACGGCCGGTCTGTACTACCTGCGCAAGGTCGTCGACGGTGTAGAGGTAGACGTCCGGCAGGTCCTTGACCTCTGGCTCTATGTCGCGCGGCACGGCCAGGTCGACCATGAATATCGGCTTGTGTTTGCGCAGCTTCACAGCGCGCTCTACTGCACCGAGGCCGATGATGGGCAGCGTGCTGGCGGTGCAGCTGATGACGGCGTCAAACTCATGCAGCCGTGTCGGCAGGTCGGCCAGCCGCATCACTTCAGCGCCAAAACGGCCCGCAAGTTTTTCGCCGCGTTCCAGCGTGCGGTTGGCCAGCGCCATCGATTTGGGTTTTTTCGCCGCAAAGTGCGTGGCGGCCAGGTCAATCATCTCGCCGGCGCCTACGAACAGCACGCGGATATCGCCCAGGTCTTCAAACAACTGGCCTGCCAGCCGCACCGCTGCTGCGGCCATGCTGATGCTGTGCGAGCCAATTTCGGTGCTGCTGCGCACTTCCTTGGCAACGGCAAATGAACGCTGGAACAGCTGGTGCAGTGTGGTGCCCATGGCGCCAGCGTCTTCAGCAGCGCGCACGGCGTCTTTCATCTGGCCGAGGATTTGCGGCTCGCCCAGCACCATGGAATCCAGCCCGCTGGCGACACGGAAAGCGTGGCGCGCGGCCTGGTCGCCTTGGAGTGTGTAGGCATGTGAACGCAGCAGGGCCGGAGAGACACCGCCGCTGTGGGCCAGCCATTCCAGCGTATGGTCCAGCTCGGGCCGGTCACCGGCGCAATAGATTTCCGTGCGGTTGCAGGTTGACAGGATCGTGGCTTCCGGCTGGCGTGCGAGGGAGGAGCGCAAACCCTTCAGGGTCGGCTCTATCTGGTCCAGCGAGAACGCAAATCGACCGCGCAAATCCAGCGGTGCAGTGTTGTGGTTTAGCCCAAGGGCCCAGACTGACATCCTCCGATTATAAAATTGAAGCACTGCCCCGGCATTAGCCTGCGCCAATGCCCGTCATTGGCTGCATTTTTTTCATGTCCCCACCCGACTGGATGGACCCCGGATGACCGCCTACCTGCTCACCGACCACCTGCTCAATTTCATCTTGCCTGCGGCCTTTGTGGCTTTGCTGCTGATGCTGCTGGCCGGATTTTTCGGCCGTTTCTACAAACGCAAACGCGCCTCGTCATTCAGCTGGCGCGCGCAGTTCGGCATCATCTTTCTGGTCAATCTGGCCATCCTCGTGGCGGGCCTGGTGGTGTTCGGGGTGGACGGCAAGATGGCCACCTATGCGGCCGTGGTGGGGGGTAGCGCACTCTGCCACTGGATTCTGGGCAGGGGCTGGAAGGTCTGACAAGCGCCGCTAGCGCTCGAAGGAAATCTTGATGTATACATCAAGATTTTTGTTATTTGGATGCCCCTCTAGCGAAAAATGGCATCCGGAAGCCTAAAAATCGCCTAAAAGTGCCTTTTTAGGCCGTTTTTAGGTATCAAAAAGGCCTGTAGCCCATGTGGACTAGCGCGACCTGCTATTAATTTTATAGTGACCCTGAAGCCCGGCGAGCTGCCCAACGGACAGATTCAGGCCGGAAAGGCATCCACACTGTCGGTGATGATGCCGTCCACGCCGAGCGCCAGCATGCGCTGCACAGCGTCGGGCTCATTGACCGTGTAGCAGAGCGTTTTCAGTCCGGCCGTCCTGGCCTGCTGCACCGTCGCTTCATTCCACAGCCTGTAATTGCAGACCACGGCCACGCAGCCCAGCGCTGTAGCGCTCTGCAGCCAGCCATCACGCAGGGTGTCGAGCAGCAGGCCGCGCGGCAAGTGCGGCTGTGCGCGGCGAGCCGCCGTCAGTGCGGCGGGCTGGAAGGACGTCAGCAGCGGCGGCGTTTTGCCCGAACCCCACAGCGTTGCTGCCGTATTGGCGACGGCGTCTCCCGTTTCGTCCTCCAGACCCGGAGTCGGCTTGATCTCGATGTTCAGGAAAAAATCGTTGTCCAGGCAATAGCGCGCAATGACTTCAAGGCTTGCAATCGGCTCAGCCTTGTAGGAGGGCGAATGCCAGCTGCCGGCATCGAGCTTTGACAGGCTTGCCCAGTTGAAGCTGCGCGCATCACCGTTGCCGTTGCTGGTTCTGTCCAGCGTCGCGTCGTGCAGCAAAAACAGCACGTCGTCGGCACTGAGTTTGACGTCGCATTCAAACATCCGGTAGCCGTGGCTGGCGCCCAGTTTGAAAGAAGCCAGGGTGTTTTCAGGTGCCAGCTTGCCGGCGCCGCGGTGGGCTATCCACTTTGGGTAAGGCCACGGGGCCATTTTTAAATTCGTTTCCCGCTCCCGGCATCAAACCAGTGAAGCCGGTCGGTGCGGGGTGCCACGTGAATGGTCGCTCCGATCTCCGGCGCAGACGACAGGCTTTCGTCGGTGCGAACAATTACCGATTCGTCGCCAAGGCGGCAGTACAGCAGCCGTTCTGCACCCAGCATTTCAATAGTGTCGACCTGCACGGCCCAACCGCTGTTGCCGACCTGCAGGTGTTCCGGCCGTATGCCGAAAATCGCGCCCGGCTTGCCGCCGAAGTCGGCATTGGGTGCGTGTTTGAGCAGGTTCATTGGTGGCGAGCCCATGAAGCTCGCTACAAAGGTCGTGGCGGGGCGGTTGTATACCTCTTCGGGCGTACCGAACTGCTCCATGCGGCCGGCGTTCATCACCATCATGCGCTGCGCCAGGGTCATCGCTTCGACCTGGTCGTGCGTGACAAACAACGAAGTGATGCCCAGCTCGCGGTGCAGCTTCTGGATTTCCAGCCGGGTCTGCACGCGCAGTTTCGCGTCGAGGTTGGAGAGTGGTTCGTCAAACAAAAACACTTGCGGCTGACGCACGATGGCGCGGCCCATGGCCACACGCTGACGCTGTCCGCCCGACAGCGCGCGGGGCTTGCGGTCCAGCAAATGGCCAAGTTCGAGGATTTTGGCGGCCTTGTCGACACGCGTCTTGATCTCCGCAACCGGCACTTTGGCAATCTTCAGGCCGTAAGCCATGTTGTCGAACACCGTCATGTGCGGGTAGAGCGCGTAGTTCTGGAACACCATGGCGATGTCGCGCTCGGATGGCTCCAGGTCGTTGACGACACGGGCGCCAATGCTGATCTGCCCGTCGGATATTTCTTCCAGCCCGGCAACCATGCGCAGCAGTGTCGATTTGCCGCAACCCGAGGGGCCGACGATGACGATGAACTCGTGGTCATTGATGTCGGCATCAATGCCGTGCAGCACCTTCACGGCACCCTTGCCCGAGCCGTACTGCTTGATGACGTTCTTGAATGAAAGGGATGCCATTGTTTTCTCTTTATTTTTCCGTATCCACCAGGCCCTTGACGAACCATTTCTGCATGAGCACCACCACAAAGGCGGGCGGCAGCATGGCGAGGATGGCGGTGGCCATCACCACATTCCATTCGTTTTGCGAGTCACCGCCGGCAATCATGCGCTTGATGCCGATGACGACGGGATACATGTCTTCGCTGGTAGTGGCCAGCAGCGGCCAGAGGTACTGGTTCCAGCCGTAGATGAACTGGATGACGAACAGCGCGGCCATCGAGGTCTTGGACAATGGCAGCAGGATGTCCCAGAAAAAACGCATCGGGCCTGCACCATCCATGCGGGCGGCTTCGACCAGTTCATCGGGCACCGTCAAAAAGAATTGCCGGAACAAAAAGGTGGCGGTGGCAGAGGCAATGAGCGGCACCGTCAGGCCTGCATAGGTGTTGAGCATGCCGAGGTCAGACACCACCTTGTAGGTGGGCCCGATACGCACCTCGACGGGCAGCATCAGTGTGACAAAAATCGCCCAGAAGAAAAAGTTTTTCAGCGGAAAGCGGAAATAAACAATCGCAAACGCCGATAGCAGCGAGATGGCAATCTTGCCGAAGGTGATGACCAGCGCCGTCACGAGGCTGACCCACATCATGTGGGCTACGGGAGCGGTCGAGCCCTGGCCGCTGGCGTTGCCGAACAATGCCGCTTTGTAGGTTTCCCAGAAGTTGCTGCCAGGCAGCAGTGGCATCGGCGTCTGCACGATTTCCTGAGCCGTGTGGGTGGACGCCACGAACGCCAGGTAGAGCGGAAAGGCGACGATGAGTACGCCCAGGATCATCACGGCGTGAGCCAATATGCCCAGCGTGGCGCGGCGTTCGACCATCAATAGTTCACTTTCTTTTCTACGTACCGGAACTGCAAGACGGTCAGCACCACGACGATGGCCATCAGCACCACAGATTGCGCCGCAGATCCGCCCAGGTCCATCGCCTTGAAGCCGTCGTAATACACCTTGTAGACGAGGATGGAGGTCTCCTGCCCAGGCCCGCCGTGCGTGGTGGCGTCCACGATGGCAAAGGTGTCGAAGAAGGCGTAGACCATGTTGATGACCAGCAGGAAGAAAGTCGTCGGCGACAGCAGCGGGAACTGGATGCTCCAGAAACGCCGCCAGGGCCGCGCGCCGTCAATCGCCGCAGCTTCAATCAGTGACTTCGGAATTGACTGCAGGCCGGCCAGGAAGAACAGGAAGTTGTACGAGATCTGCTTCCATACTGCGGCTGCCACGATCAGCGTCATCGCGTGGCCGCCATCGAGAAGGTGGTTCCAGTTAATGCCTATCTTGCCCAGCGCGTAAGCGACCACACCGAGCGAGGGCGAGAACATGAAAACCCACAGCACACCAGCCACCGCTGGCGCCACGGCATAGGGCACGACCAGCAGCGTCTTGTAAAAAAGTGCGCCCTTGATGATGCGGTCGGCAAACACCGCCAGCACCAGCGACAGGCTTATGCCCAGCACGGCGACGAGTATGGAAAAGAGTGCGGTTGTCTTGAACGAGGCAAGATATCCCTCGTCGTTGAACAGCCGCTGAAAGTTCGCAAAGCCGACCCACTCGGTCGAGGTGCCGAATGCATCCTGCAACTGGAAGGACTGCAGCAGCGCCTGTGCCGCCGGCCAGAAGAAAAACACGCTGATGACGATGACCTGTGGTGCAAGAAGAACCCACGGTAACCAGGCAGAACGGAAGAGGACGCGTTTTTCCATCAGTGAGTCATGTAATGCCAACCGGCGCAGCGGGGCAGGTCACGCCGCTGGCCCGCTGAACAATGCGATTAGTTCTTGTTGGCCTTCTGGAAGCGTTCCAGTTGTTCGTTTCCACGCTTGACGATGGCGTCCAGTGCTTCTTTCGAGGTTTTCTTGCCGCTCCAGACCTGTTCGAGTTCCTCGTCCTCAATCGCGCGGACCTGTACATAGTTGCCCAGCCGTATGCCGCGGCTCTTGTCGGTCACCTTGCGGATCATCTGCGTGACAGCGACATCGGTGCCGGGATTCTGTTTGTAGAACCCGGATTTTTCGGTCAACTGGTAGGCAGCAGTCGTCACGGGCAGGTAACCAGTGCGCTTGTGGCTGGCTGACTGCACTTCAGGGCTTGAGATGTAGTTGAAAAAAGCCGCCACGCCCTTGTATTCGGCAGGCTTTTTGCCGGCCATCACCCACAGGCTGGCGCCGCCGATAACAGTGTTCTGCGGAGCACCTGCAATGTCCTGGTAGTAAGGCAGCGGTGCGAGTCCGTAGCCAAACTTGGCGTTCTTGGCGACGTTGCCGTAGAACCCCGATGATGTGTTGATCATGGCGCATTCGCCCGATACAAAGCTGGCTTCAGGTACGTTGCCGCGGCCCTTGTAGACAAACAGGCCCTGTTTGGACATGTTGGCCAGGTTCTCAATGTGACGCTGGTGCAGCGGTGAATCGATCTTCATGCGCGCATCCATGCCCGACAGGCCGTTGGATTTCGTTGCAAATTCGACGTTGTGCCAGCTGGAGAAGCTCTCCAGCTGCGTCCAGCCCTGCCAGGCGGTCGTGAATGGGCATTTGTGGCCCGACGCCTTCAGTTTGGCTGCGGCGTTGACCACTTCAGGCCAGGTCGTCGGGGCCTTGTCGGTGGGCAGGCCCGCTGCGCGGAATGCATCCTTGTTGTAATAAAAAATGGTGGTTGAGCTGTTGAACGGGAAGCTCAGCATCTGGCCGTTGGGTGCGGTGTAGTAACCGGCCACAGCAGAGACATAGGCGGTGGGGTCGAACTTGTAACCGGCGTCTTTCATGATCTGCGCCACCGGCACGACGGCGCCCTTGCTGGCCATCATGGTGGCAGTGCCGACTTCAAACACTTGCAGGATGTGCGGTGCATTGCCGGCGCGGAAAGCTGCGATGGCCGCAGTCATCGATTCGTCGTAGCTGCCCTTGAAGACCGGAATAATTTTGTATTCCTTCTGGCTGGCATTGAAATCCCTGGCCAGGTCGTTGACCCATTCGCCATTGACGGCCACCATGGAATGCCACCACTGGACCTCGACCTGGGCCTGGCTGGACAGAGGAGCCAGCAGGACGGCGGCAGCGATGGCCAGCCCTGAGAAACGTGCTTTGGGCGACATGATTTTCATAAAAACTCCTGAATCCTGTGATATTGCTGAAGCAGACAGTCTGCAAACTGTTTGTGACAACCGGATTTAAGCTATTCACCTGCTCTTTAACAAGCGGGTTTCCCATGAGGCCATCGCCTGCGCCAGCTAAGGTAAATGCTGCACTGCGTTAACATAGGAAGGACACAGGACAAGAGCGTCAGGCAGCGGTTTAGCGACTGCCCGGACCGCTTAAATTGCACGATGAACGCCCCAACGACTTTCCAGGAACTCCACAAATTCGTCGCCGATGCCAGGGCTGGCGAGGCCCGCATCCGCGAGATTCCCTACAACTACACCTCGTTTTCTGACCGCGAAGTCGTGATTCGCCTGCTGGGCGAACATTCGTGGGACTTGCTGAACCGCCTGCGTGACGAGCGCCGCACCGGCCGTTCTGCCCGCATGTTGTATGAAGTGCTCGGCGACATCTGGGTGGTGCAGCGCAACCCCTATCTGCAGGACGACCTGCTGGACAACCCGAAACGCCGCAAGCTGCTGGTCGATGCCTTGCAGCACAGGCTCAATGAAGTGGAAAAACGCAGGACGCCGGATGCGGACCGCGAGCGTGATGCCATCGTGCAGGAACTGTTGCGGGGTGCCCGCAGCGCCGTAGGCCGGTTCTCGGATTCATTTGACGAGATTGCTGACCTGCGCCACCAGACCGAGCGCAAACTGCGCAAGCTGACACTGAAAGACAACATCAAGTTTGATGGCCTGTCGCGTGTGTCGCATGTCACGGATGCCACCGACTGGCGGGTGGAATACCCCTTTGTGGTGCTGACGCCGGATACAGAGGTCGAGATGGCTGGCCTGGTCAAGGGCTGTATAGACCTGGGCCTGACGATTGTTCCGCGCGGCGGTGGTACCGGCTACACCGGAGGCGCCATTCCGCTGACCTGGAAGTCGGCTGTCATCAACACCGAAAAGCTCGAAGCCATGACCGAAGTCGAGATGGTGCAACTGCCCGGCATTGCCGCGCCGGTGGCGACCATCTGGACGGAAGCCGGTGTGGTCACGCAGCGTGTGGCCGATGCGGCCGAGCGCGGCGGTTTTATATTTGCGGTGGACCCGACCTCTGCCGAAGCCTCCTGCATAGGCGGCAATATCGCCATGAATGCCGGTGGCAAGAAGGCCGTGCTCTGGGGAACGGCGCTGGACAACCTGGCGTCGTGGCGCATGGTGACGCCCGAATCGCAGTGGCTGGAAGTCACGCGGCTGGATCACAACCTCGGCAAGATTCACGACGCCGAGATGGCGAGTTTCAGGCTGGATTATTTCGAGGCCGACGGCAAGACGCCGGTGCGTACCGAACAACTTGATATTCCCGGCAAGAGCTTTCGCAAGGAAGGCCTGGGCAAGGACGTCACCGACAAATTCCTCAGTGGCCTGCCTGGCATACAGAAAGAAGGTTGCGACGGCCTGATCACGAGTGCGCGCTGGATTGTGCACCGCATGCCCGTGCACACCCGCACGGTTTGCCTGGAGTTTTTCGGTAACGCCAAGGATGCGGTGCCCAGCATCGTCGAAATCAAGGACTTCATGTTCGCCGAGCAAAAGCGCACAGAGGCGCTGGGCTCGCCGGTACTGCTGGCCGGACTTGAGCATCTGGATGACCGTTACCTGCGTGCCGTCGGTTATGCCACCAAGTCCAAGCGCGGTGGCCTGCCCAAGATGGTGTTGTTCGGTGATATCGCTGGTGACGATGCCGATGCCGTGGCTCGTGCGACGTCGGAAGTGGTACGTATCGCCAACTCGCGTGCCGGTGAAGGTTTTATCGCCATCAGCCCTGACGCCCGCAAGAAATTCTGGCTGGACCGCAAGCGCACGGCTGCGATTTCGCGCCACACCAATGCCTTCAAGATTAATGAAGATGTGGTGATTCCGCTGCCGCGCATGGCCGAGTACAGCGACGGCATAGAACGTATCAACATCGAGCTCAGCCTGCGCAACAAGATACGGCTGTGTGATGAACTGGAAGTGTTCTTCCGCACCGGCAACCTGCCATTGGGCAAATCGGATGATGCGAATGAAATTCCATCCGCCGAGTTGCTCGAGGACCGCGTCGGCCAGGCGCTGGCGCTGATCGTCGAAGTTCGCGAGTTGTGGGCCGGCTGGCTGCGTGATGTGGAGCCGCTGTTCAAGGATTTGCAGGACCACACCTTGCGTGCCAGCTGGAAAAACCAGTTGCGCACCCCGTTGCAGGCGATTTTCACGGGTGGTGCCTTCCTGCCCATTCTTCAGGAGTGCACGGCCATTCACAAGCGTGTGCTCAAGGGCCGGGTCTGGGCGGCCTTGCACATGCACGCCGGTGACGGCAATGTGCACACCAACCTGCCTGTGAATAGCGACGATTACGAGATGTTGCAGACGGCGCATGAGGCGGTGGCCCGCATCATGCTGCTGGCGCGGTCCCTGGACGGCGTAATTTCCGGCGAACACGGCATCGGCATAACCAAGATGGAATTCCTCAGTGATGCTGAGTTAAAGCCTTTTGCCGATTACAAGGCGAAGGTGGACCCGCAAGGGCGCTTCAACAAGGGCAAGCTGCTCAGGCAGCCAGCTTCTCCCGTGACGCAGGACCTGAGCGTTGAACATAATGGCCCGCTGACCGAGTTGCTGTCCGATCTGACCAATGCCTACACGCCAAGTTTTGGCTTGATGGGGCATGAGTCGCTGATCATGCAGCAGAGCGACATTGGTGCGATTGCCGACAGCGTGAAAGACTGCCTGCGCTGCGGCAAATGCAAACCGGTGTGCGCCACCCATGTGCCGCGTGCCAACCTGCTGTATAGCCCGCGCAACAAGATTCTGGCGACTTCGCTGCTGGTCGAGGCCTTCCTGTATGAAGAGCAGACCCGGCGCGGCGTCAGTATCAAGCACTGGGAAGAGTTCGAGGATGTGGCCGACCACTGCACGGTCTGCCACAAATGCCTGACGCCTTGCCCGGTCGATATCGACTTCGGCGAAGTGTCGATGAACATGCGCAACCTGCTGCGCAAGATGGGCCAGAAGTCATTCCGGCCAGGCAACGCGGCTGCCATGTTCTTCCTGAATGCCACCAATCCGCAAACCATCAAGTTCATGCGCAGTGCGATGGTCGATGTCGGGTTCAAGGCGCAGCGACTGGCCAACGATTTGCTGCGCCGTATTGCGCGCAAGCAGACCTCCCGGCCGCCAGCCAGCGTGGGCCGCGCGCCGGTGAAAGAGCAGGTCATTCACTTCATCAACAAGAAGATGCCGGGCGGCTTGCCGAAAAAGACGGCGCGTGCCCTGCTGGACATCGAGGACAAGGACTACGTTCCCATCATCCGCGATCCTAAAAGCACCACATCGGAAACCGAAGCGGTGTTTTATTTCCCGGGTTGCGGCTCGGAGCGCCTGTTCAGCCAGGTCGGCCTGGCGACGCAGGCCATGCTCTGGCATGCAGGTGTGCAGACTGTGCTGCCGCCGGGCTACCTGTGCTGCGGTTATCCGCAGCGCGGCAGTGGCCAGTTCGACAAGGCAGAAAAAGTCATTACCGACAACCGGGTGCTGTTCCACCGTGTCGCCAACACGCTGAACTACCTGGACATCAAGACCGTGGTGGTCAGCTGCGGTACCTGCTACGACCAGTTGCAGGGTTACGAGTTCGAGAAAATCTTCCCGGGCTGCCGCATCATCGATATCCACGAATACCTGCTTGAAAAAGGCATCACGCTGCGTACCGACATGCCGGGCGCCGGCTACCTGTACCACGACCCCTGTCACAGTCCGATGAAGCTGCAGGAACCGATGAAAACGGTGAAGGCGCTGCTGGGCGACAACGTGCTGAAGAATGACCGCTGCTGCGGCGAGTCCGGCACCCTGGGCGTGACGCGGCCCGACATCTCTACGCAGATCCGCTTCCGCAAGGAAGAAGAACTGCGCAAGGGCGAAGACCAGTTGCGCACCATGGGCGTGGTTGACAGCAAGGAGAACGTGAAAATCCTGACCAGCTGCCCAAGCTGCCTGCAGGGGCTGTCACGCTACGGCAATGACCTGAACAACGGCCTGCTGGAGGCCGACTACATCGTGGTGGAAATGGCCAACCAGATTCTGGGTGCTGACTGGCTGCCGACCTATGTCGAAGCTGCCAACCATGGCGGCATCGAGCGGGTTTTGGTCTGATGGCTGGCCTGAGCAAGGATTCGCCAACGCCTGTTGACCTGACCGTGCATGGTCAGTCGCGGGTGCTTGAAATTGCCTTCTCGGACGGCGCCAGTTTCCGGATTCCGTTCGAATTGATGCGTGTGTATTCGCCGTCTGCCGAAGTCAAGGGCCATGGGCCGGGGCAGGAGACGCTGCAGACCGGCAAGCGTGAGGTGGGCATTTCCGGCATTGAGCCGGTCGGCAACTATGGCGTGAAGCCCTTGTTCTCGGACGGCCATGAAAGCGGCATATTCACCTGGGATTACCTCTACCAGCTGGGCTCGCAGCAGGAAACGCTGTGGTCCGACTACCTGCAGAAGCTGGAGGCTGCCGGTCTTGGCCGTGATGCGGAGATGACCGCTGGCGGTGGTCATGCCTGCGGCAACCATTGAGCTTGTCCGGTGGCGCCTGGCCGCCTTCCTGCCACTGTTGTTTTTCCCGCATAAAACCTTTGAATGCCCCGAATCATTAAAGGGTTGTCGCCTTCATTGGTGGCTTTGACCTCTAGCATTCACATATGTCCAGTACCCACTTCGGTTTTCAGTCGGTAGACGAGCAGGAAAAAGCAGGCCGCGTGCGCAGCGTGTTTGATTCTGTTGCGCCGAAATACGACGTGATGAACGATTTGATGTCCATGGGCCTGCACCGCGCCTGGAAGGCCTATACGGTGCTGGTGGCCAATGTCAAAGATGGTCAGTACGTGCTGGACATCGCTGGCGGTACGGGTGACCTGGCGATGGCATTTGCGCCAAAAGTCGGCGTCAATGGCAAGGTGGTGCATACCGACATCAACGAAGCGATGTTGCGTGAAGGCCGTAACCGGCTGCTGGATGCGGGTGTCAGCCTGCCGACGCTGGTATGTGATGCAGAGCACCTGCCCTTTCCTGATGCCCATTTCGACCTGGTGACCGTTGCCTTCGGCCTGCGCAACATGACGCACAAGGATGTGGCGCTGCGAGAGATGAACCGGGTACTCAAGCCCGGCGGCAAGTTGCTGGTGCTCGAATTCTCCAAAGTCGCCAAGCCGCTGACAAAAATTTACGACTGGTATTCGTTCAAGGTGCTGCCAAAAATCGGCAAGCTGGTCGCCAACGACGACAGCAGTTACCAGTATCTGGCTGAATCCATCCGCATGCATCCCGATCAGGACGAACTAAAGGCCATGATGCTCAAAGGTGGTTTCGGTCATGTGGACTATCACAACATGTCAGGCGGCATAGTGGCATTGCATGTTGGAATCAAGTGTTAATTGATAACTTTCCTAAAAACCAAACGAGACAAACTGCCCCAAGGAGACTTCCCATCATGAAAATCTGGTCCATCATTCTTTCCGCCATGCTGGCGCTGACCCTCACGCTGGCAGGCGCCGATGCGCAGGCTAAACGCATGGGCGGCGGCAAGTCATTCGGCAAACAGTCATCCAACGTGACGCAGCGTGATGCGGCGCCTGGCGGTGCCAATTCCGCGGCCAAGCCTGCAACCCCTGCGGCGGCGCCCGGCGCTGCTGCTGCTGCACCGAAACGCCCATGGGGCGCGATGCTGGGTGGCCTGGCCGCCGGCCTGGGTCTGGCATGGCTGGCTTCGTCGCTTGGTCTTGGCGGTGCCTTTGGCCAGATCATCATGTTTGCGCTGCTGGCGCTTGTGGTGATGGTGGTAGTTGGCTTTGTGATGCGCAAACTCAAGGGCCACAATGGCGGCCAGGCGCAAACACCGTATGCCTTCCAGGGCGCCGGGGGTGCCAGCACGGCGACTACGCCTAAAAACTACAGCCCCGAAAATGTCGGAAACGATGCCTCGGCACGGCCATGGGAGCGCAACAGCATGGCTTTTGATGCCAGCAAAGGTGCTTCCGGCTCCATGATCGGGTCTGCATTGCTGGGTTCGCAAAACTGGGGTGTGCCAGCGGGCTTTGATGCCGATGGTTTCCTCAATGCCAGCAAGACCAATTTCCTGACTTTGCAGGACGCCTGGGACCGCTCCGATATCAGCAGCCTTCGCGCCATGATGACTGACGAAATGCTCGAGCAGATCAAGGTTCAGCTTGCTGACCGTGAATCGCATACCGGTGGCGGCACCAACAAGACCGACGTGGTCATGCTCAATGCGCAATTGCTGGGCATTGAAGAACTGAACGATGTCTACATGGCCAGCGTCGAGTTCTCCGGCATGATCCGCGAGGATGCATCGGCTGGCGCGAGCCCGTTCCGTGAGGTCTGGAACATGACCAAACCACGCAGCGGCGGTAGCGGCTGGCTGGTGGCCGGCGTACAAGCGCTTCAATAGCCCCCACGGTCCCCCCAAGGGGGACGCCCGCCTGTGGCCCGGCAGAGCCGGTTCCACGGCTTGAGCTTGCGAAGACATTGCTTCGCTTTGACCCCGCTTGTGCGGGGTTTGCCGATTCTGGATGACTCGTTTTACTGTGTTTATCGGTCAAAATCGGGGACGTATGAATACATCGTCCCCTTTTTCATTTCTGGAATCCCTTGCAAGCCGTTTTCAGCCGCCCCAATGGCTGGTCAGTGAAGGGCAGCAGCGGCTGGTCCTTTTCCTGAACCATGTGGTGATGCAGGAGAAGGAGGCGCAGGATCGCCTGATGCGCAAAAAGGGCAGCGTGATCCATGCGCGCTGGGGCGTCTTTGCACTCGATCTGCTGATCACGCCAGCCGGGCTTTTTGACCTTTCCCCGGCCTCTTCCAAACCTGATTTGCTGGTAGCTGTTGCAGCGGAATCACCGCTGGTGGTTGCGCAGTCCATGCTCGCCGGCAAGCCGCCGCCGGTCAAGATCGAAGGCGATGTGCAACTGGCTGCCGAGTTGGGCTGGCTGGCCGAGAACCTGCGCTGGGATGCCGAGGAAGACCTGTCACGCGTGCTGGGCGATATACCCGCGCATGCGATTGCGGATGTTGGCCGGAAAATCTTCGCAGCCCTCAAACAGTTCATCGCCATGCGGCCCGGCGCCCCGGGTTCCGCCGTGGTGCCTGCGGACGCGCCGGCTTCCGGCGATGGCAAGGCTGCTGCATGAGCCGTATCTTTCGCGGATTCTTCATCATCTGGACGGTGCTGCGTTTCGGCCTGGATGAGTTGGTGCTGTCGAGCTTTGAAAAACCCTGGATCAGGCTGCTGACGCGTATTGTTTCGGTTGGCCGCAACCTGCGCGCGCCACGTGGTGCACGCCTGAGGGAAGCGCTGGAGCGTCTGGGGCCTATCTTTGTCAAGTTTGGCCAGGTCATGTCCACGCGTCGTGACCTGCTTCCACCGGATATTGCGGACGAGCTGGCACGGCTGCAGGACCGGGTGCCGCCGTTTGATACCGCCATTGCCGTTGCCATCATTGAAAAGGCTTTCGGCAGGCCGCTGGCGCAGATTTTTGCGACTTTCGAGACCACGCCGGTGGCCAGTGCTTCCATCGCGCAAGTGCATTTCGCCACGCTGCCTGACGGGCGTGAAGTCGCCGTCAAGGTGCTCAGGCCCAACATGAAACCGGCGATTGAAAAAGACCTGGCGCTGATGCACATGATGGCCGGCTGGGTCGAGAGTGCGTCGGCCGATGGCAAGCGCCTGAAACCGCGCGAGGTGGTTGGAGAGTTTGACAAGTACCTGCACGACGAGCTGGACCTGCTGCGCGAAGCCGCCAACGCGGCCCAGTTGCGGCGCAACATGCAGGGCCTGGACCTGGTGATGATCCCGGAGATGGTCTGGGATTACTGCATGCCCGACGTGATGGTGATGCAGCGCATGAAGGGCGTGCCTATCAGCCAGATACAGCGCCTGCGCGATGCCGGTGTGGACATGAAAAAGCTGGCCCGTGATGGCGTCACGATCTTTTTCACGCAGGTTTTTCGTGACGGTTTTTTTCATGCCGACATGCACCCGGGCAATATCCAGGTCAGCCTGGAGCCGGCCACTTTTGGCCGGTATATCTTGCTGGATTTCGGCATAGTCGGCACCCTCACCGAGATCGACAAGGAATACCTGGCGCAGAACTTCAGCGCGTTCTTCCAGCGCGATTACAAGCGTGTGGCCGAACTGCATATCGAGTCGGGCTGGGTGCCGGTCACGACACGCGTCGATGAACTGGAAGCTGCGATACGAGCCTGTTGCGAGCCGTATTTTGATCGGCCGCTGAAAGAAATTTCTCTCGGGCTGGTGCTGATGCGTCTGTTCCAGACTTCGCGCCGTTTTCAGGTCGAGATACAGCCACAACTGGTTTTGTTGCAAAAGACACTGCTCAATATCGAAGGACTGGGCCGCGAACTTGATCCGGACCTCGATTTGTGGAGCACCGCCAAACCCTTCCTCGAAAAGTGGATGCTGGAGCAGGTGGGCCCGGAAAAACTGCTGGCCCAGCTCAAGGCCGAGGCGCCAGCCTACGCCAAACTGTTGCCGGGCTTGCCACGCCTGCTGTCGCAATACCTCAAGGAGCGGCCGGGCTCGTATCACCGGGAACTGCTGGAGTTACTGGCCGAGCAAAAACGTACCAACAAACTGCTGCAGGGACTCATTTACGGTGGCGCCGGCTTTTTGCTCGGGCTGATCGCCATGCAGGTGCTGTTGCGCGTGCGCATTTTTTAGGCAAACCCGGCTTTTCGCCTTGGCCGGTCGGGGTCTTTCCCTTGGGCCGGCACATCCGGGCAACGCCTATAATTGAAGGCTTTGCACCCCGGGCTGCGGACACCAGCTGTCAGGCCCGAAATTTCCCTAAAAGTCCCCAGAGCCATGCCAATTTACGCCTACAAATGCGATTCCTGCGGATTCGCAAAGGATGTTTTGCAAAAAATGTCGGACGCCCCGCTGAGCGTCTGCCCGAATTGCGGCGCGCCTGCATTTACCAAACAGCTCACCGCTGCCGGCTTCCAGCTCAAGGGTTCAGGCTGGTATGTCACTGATTTCCGCGGTGGTTCTGCGGCTGGGGCCGCGGCTCCGTCGGGACAGGGCGAAGCGGCATCCGCAGGCACTGCAAAAGCTGCAGATTCATCCCCGGCAGGCGCGCCTGCTGCGGCCCCGAGCACGCCAGCCCCTGCACCTGCTGCGGCTCCCGCGCCAGCCCCTGCTGCCAGCAAGTCTTCCGGCAAGGACGGCAGCTGATGGGTGCCATACGCAAATGGCTGCTGGCCGGCCTGCTGGTGCTGGTGCCGCTGGGCATCACCGTCTGGGTCCTCGACTGGATTGTGGTGACGCTGGACCAGACGCTGCTGATACTTCCCGTCTCCTGGCACCCCGACAAGCTGATTGGTTTTCACATTCCCGGCTTCGGCGTGTTGCTGGCGCTTTTTATCGTGCTGCTGATAGGTGCGCTTGCCAGCAATTTCCTGGGCAAAAAACTGGTCAGCTGGTGGGACATCCTGCTCAACCGCATCCCCATCGTGCGTTCGATTTATTCGAGCGTGAAGCAAGTCTCCGATACGCTGTTTTCCGAAAATGGCAACGCCTTTCGCAAGGCGCTGCTGGTTCAGTGGCCGCGTGAGGGCGTCTGGACCATAGGCTTCCAGACAGGCACACCTGGCGGTGATGTCGTGAATCATCTGACGGGCGATTACGTCAGTGTGTACGTCCCTACAACGCCCAATCCCACCGGTGGTTATTTCGTGATGCTCAAACGCGAAGACTGCATAGAACTGAAGATGAGTGTTGACGAAGCGCTGACCTATGTGATCTCAATGGGTGTCGTCGTGCCCGGCAGTGCCGCCAACTACAAGCCCGGCAAATAAACGGGAAAGCGCAGGCACTGCCAGGCGTTGCACCCGCTTCAACAGAATTTAAAAGCGAATCTATTTATGTCCATGGTTTCCCAAGTCAAATCCCAAATGCGTTCACACTACTGCGGCCTTGTGACCGAAGCCCTGATGGGCGAAACCGTCAGCCTTTGCGGCTGGGTCAATCGCCGGCGTGATCACGGTGGCGTGATTTTTGTCGACCTGCGTGACCGCGAGGGTTATGTGCAGGTCGTGTGTGACCCGGACCGTGCCGACATGTTCAAGGCCGCCGAAGGCGTGCGCAACGAGTTCTGCATACAGGTAAAGGGCGTTGTCCGCGCGCGCCCTGAAGGCACCACCAACGACAACCTGAAGAGCGGCAAGATCGAGGTGCTCTGCCATGAGATGACGGTGCTGAACCCCAGCGTCACCCCGCCGTTCCAATTGGATGACGACAACCTGTCCGAGACCACGCGCCTGACGCACCGTGTGCTGGATCTGCGCCGCCCCTACATGCAGAACAACCTGATGCTGCGTTACCGCGTAGCAATGGAAACCCGCAAGTTCCTCGACGCCAACGGCTTCATCGACATCGAAACGCCGATGCTGACCAAAAGCACGCCGGAAGGTGCCCGCGACTATCTGGTACCGAGCCGCGTCAACGAGGGCATGTTTTTTGCGCTGCCGCAAAGCCCCCAGCTGTTCAAGCAGTTGCTGATGGTGTCCGGCTTTGACCGTTACTACCAGATCACCAAGTGTTTTCGTGACGAAGACCTGCGCGCCGACCGCCAGCCTGAATTCACGCAGATCGATATCGAGACGTCCTTCATGGGTGAGCAGGACATCCGCGACATGTTCCAGGGAATGATCAGCAAGATATTCCAGAACGTGCTGGATACCGATTTGGGCGAGTTCCCGGTCATGACCTACGCCGATGCGATGTACCGCTACGGCTCCGACAAGCCCGACCTCCGCGTGAACCTGGAGTTCACCGAACTGACGGACATCATGGCCGATGTCGACTTCAAGGTTTTCAGTGCGCCGGCCACAACGCCGGGTGGCCGTGTGGTCGCACTGCGCGTACCCGGCGGCTCGGAAATGAGCCGTGGCGAGATAGACGGCTACACCGAGTTCGTGAAGATCTACGGCGCCAAGGGCCTGGCCTGGATCAAGGTC
>JAZKCN010000019.1:0-60928 GCA_040388075.1 Pseudomonadota bacterium
GCAGGTTGCCCGTAACGAAGTGAAGGGACGCGGACTGGGGGTCGCCTTTTCTTTTGGTTACTTTGCTTTTGGCGAAGCAAAAGAAAAGTGACTTGCCGCCGGGCAACCCCCGGCACCCGACCTCAAAACGATCACCGAAGCAACGACAAACCAACGTCGTCATGCAACCCCCTCCCCGGGCGGTGGCAAGACAAGCCGCTGGTCCTTCTTGCCGCGCCGGAACCGCTGGCCCAAACGGTCAAAGCCAAGATAGATCACCGGGGTCGTGAACAGCGTCAGCACCTGGCTCACGATCAGGCCGCCAAAAATCGCCAGGCCCAGCGGACGGCGCAACTCGGCCCCCTCACCAAAACCCAGCATCAGGGGCACTGCCGCAAAGAGCGCTGCCAGCGTGGTCATCAGGATGGGCCTGAAGCGCAGCAGGGCGGCCTGGTGAATCGCCTCCTGCGGCGACTTGCCCTGGTTGCGTTCTGCATCAATGGCGAAGTCGATCATCATGATCGCGTTTTTCTTCACGATGCCTATCAGCAGGATGATGCCTATGATGCCTATCACGCCGAGATCGGAGCCGCTGATCATCAGCGCCAGCAGTGCGCCAACGCCGGCCGATGGCAGGGTCGAGAGAATCGTCAGCGGGTGGATATAGCTTTCATACAGCACTCCAAGCACGATGTAGACACACACCACCGCCGCCAGGATCAGCCACAACTGGCTGGACAGCGAGGCCTGATAAGCGCCGGCTGCCCCGAGGAAACTCATGGTGACGCTGGCTGGCAGGCCTATGTCTTTGGCGGCCTGCCTGATCTGGTCAACAGCCCTGCCCAGCGAGACGCCGGGCGCGGTGTCAAAACCCAGGGTGGTCGCCGGGAACTGCGCAACGTGCGTGACCTGCAATGGCGCAGGCCGTTCGGTGATGGTTGCGATTGACGATAACGGCGTGGTGCCGCCGGTGCCCGTCTTCAGCTGTATGTTGCCCAGCGAAGCGGGTGTGGCCAGCGGGTCAGGCAAGGACTCGAGTATCACGCGGTACTGGTTGGTCTCGGTAAAGATGGTCGAGACAATGCGCTGTCCGAAAGCGCTGTACAGCGCGTCGTCAATCGATGAGGTTGTAATGGCGAGCCTGGAGGCCGTGTCGCGGTCCACGCTGATGTAGGCCGATGCACCCTGCGCGCCGGCGTCTGACGCGATGTTGCGCAGACCGGCCAGCTGCTGCATGCGCGCGGCGAGTTTGCCGGCCCACTCGACCACTACAGCATTGTCAGAACCTTCCAGCGAAAGGCGGAACTGGGTCGGGCCCGTCTCCGCATCAATCGTCAAATCCTGCGTGGGCTGTATGTAGAGCGTGGCGCCGGCAATTTTTCCAACCCGCTCGCGCAGGCGGTCCATGGTTTCCTGCTGGTTGCCACTGCGTTTGCTTTTCAGGTTGATCAGCATGCGGCCGGTGTGCAGCATCGTGTTGTTGGCTGCATCGACACCAATAAACGAGCTCAGCGTGTCGACATCCGGATCTTCAAGAATGGCAATGGCAGCCGCCTGCTGCAATTCGGACATCCGCGAATATGAAACCGACCGTGCGGTTTCGATGCGCGCCTGCAACTGGCCGGTATCCTGCGTCGGGAACAGCCCCTTGGGAATCACGACATACAGCAGCACCGTCAGTACCAGCGTGCCCAGCGCCACCAGCAAGGTCAGCCCCTGCCGTTTGAAAACCCAGGTCAGCCAGATGTCGTAGCGCGCAATCACGCCGTCGAAGAACTGCTGCATGCGTGCGCCGAATTTGCCGCCTTCGGTCTGCCCTTCCGGCAGCTTTTTCAGCCAACGCGCCGACATCATGGGCACCAGTGTCAGGGACACCACTGCAGATATCAGTATCGTGATGGCCAATGTGATGGCGAACTCGCGGAACAACCGGCCCACCACATCGCCCATGAAAAGCAGCGGTATCAGAACGGCAATCAACGAGACCGTCAGCGAGATGATGGTAAAGCCGATCTGCGCAGCACCCTTGATGGCTGCGGCCATGGGCTCTTCACCGTCTTCTATGTAGCGCGCGATGTTTTCAATCATCACGATGGCGTCATCGACCACAAAGCCGGTTGCTATCGTCAGCGCCATCAGGCTCAGGTTGTTCAGGCTGTAGCCCAGCATGTACATCGCGCCGCAAGTGCCTATCAGCGAGATCGGCACTGCAAGGCTGGCAATCACGGTGGCACGCACGCTGTGCAGGAACGCAAAAATAACCAGCACCACCAGCAGAACGGCTAGTACCAGTTCAATTTCCACATGCAGCACGGACGCACGGATACCTGTGGTGCGGTCGCTCAGCACATCGACCTTGAGAGAAGCCGGCAGGCCGGATTGCAGTTCGGGCAGTCGCGCCTTGATCGCGTCGACAGTCGCAATCACATTCGCGCCAGGCTGGCGCTGCACGTTCAGGATGATGGCGGGCTTGAGCTGCCGGCCGCCGGCAGGACATGTGGCCTCCCGCGCAGCACCGGCCGGGCAATCACCACCAGCCCAGGCACCCAGCTTGATGTTCTCTGCACCGTCCACCACCTGCGCGACATCGGATATCCGAACGGCCGCACCGTTGCGGTAGGCGACGATCAGGTTTTTATAGTCTGCAGCAGCCAGCAACTGGTCGTTGGAATTGATGGTGTAGGCGCGGGTGGGGCCATCGATGCTGCCCTTGGCACCATTGGCGTTGGCAGCTGTGATAGCGGTGCGCAGCGAATCGAGCGCCAGGCCATACGACGACAGTGCACGGGTATCGGCCTGTATGCGTACCGCGGGCCGCTGGCCACCACTCAATGAAACCAGTCCCACGCCATTGACCTGGCTGATCTTCAGTGCCAGCCGCGTGTTGACGATGTTCTGCACCTCTGTCAGGGGCATGGTGTCGGAAGTTATCGCCAGCGTCAGTACCGGCGCATCGGCCGGGTTGACCTTGGCGTACACAGGCGGTGCCGGCAGGTCTGCGGGCAGCAATGACCCCCCCGCATTAATGGCAGCCTGGACTTCCTGCTCGGCCACATCCAGCGTGATGCCCAGGCCGAACTGCAGCGTGATGATGGAAACACCCGCAGCGCTGGTCGAGGCCAGCCGCGTCAGACCGGCCATCTGGCCGAACTGGCGTTCCAGCGGCGCAGACACGGTTTGCGCCATTACATCGGGGCTGGCGCCTGGATAAAGCGTTTGCACCTGAATGGTGGGGTAATCGACCTGCGGCAGGGCCGACAGCGGCAGGAATTTGAAGCCCATCATGCCGGCAAGCACGATGGCCACCATCAGCAGCGAGGTCGCTACCGGGCGCAGTATGAAGGGGCGTGAGGGGCTCATGTACAGGCAGCCGGCTGTACGTTACTGCGCCGGACGCGGTCCAAAGCCCTGGCCCTGGCCCTGTACACGACGCTCCATCATGCTGCGCCAGCGTGCGATGGCCTCGGGATCTTTTTTATCGAGTTGCTCAAAAAACTTCTGGCGGCGCGCCAGCGCTTCAGGGTCGTCCTTGACCTGCGCCAGCATGCGTTCACGCTGTTCGGCAGAAGGGCCGTCACTGACGGGTTGTGTTGCAGCTTGTGCAGGAGCAGCGGGTGCAGCAGAAGACTGATTAACGGCAGGCGCGCTTTCGGTACGGCTGCGCCCGGAAGGAGATGGCATTGCCGCTGCTGCCGCCGAGGCACCAGCGGCCGGGGTGGAGGCGACACCTTCAGGCGCGGAAGCACCGGCACCCGGACGGCGGCGATTGTTGCCCGCACCTGCGCCCGGCGTGCGCGGCGGGTCGCCCGCCAGCGTGACACGGGAACCGTCCTTAAGGCGGTCAGCGCCCTCGGTAATGACACGCTCGCCAGCCTGCAGGCCCGAAGAAATAACCACCTTGTCGACTGTGGCCTGACCCCGGGTAACCGGCCTTTGCGACACGGTGCGATCGGCATTGAGCACATACACATAGTCGCCGGTATTGCTCTGGCGGACGGCCGCAACAGGAACCACGACGGCGTTATCGATGGTGCGCACCAGCAACTGCACGTTGACGAACTGGCTGGGGAACAATGTCAGCTGGCTGTTGGCAAAACGCGCCTTGGCCTTGACGGTGCCGGTGGTCGTGTCGACCTGGTTGTCCAGCGACGCAAAAACGCCGGTGTCGAGCACATTGGCCCGTGTGCGATCCAGTGCCGTAACCCTGGTGCCCGCAGCAGCGGGCTTTTGCAGCTCGCCCGCACGGTCCTGCGGTATTGCAAACACCACGTCGATGGGCGATATCTGCGTGATAAGCGCGACGCCATTGGTGTCACCAGTGCTGACCACGTTGCCGACATCGACTGTCCGCAGGCCGACACGGCCGCCGACAGGCGCAACAACGCGGGTATAGCTGAGGTTGAGCCGGGCCGTGCCCTCGGAGGCCTTGTCGATCACCACGGTGCCCTCCAGTTGCTTGACCAGCGCCGCCTGCGTATCGACTTCCTGGCGGGCGATGGAGTCCTGCTGAAGCAAAGTCTGGTAGCGCTGCAGTGTGACCCTGGCGCTGTCGAGTTGGGCCTCGTCGCGCTGGCGCTGGCCGGTGGCCTGCATGAGTGCCATTTCAAACTGGCGGGGGTCGATGATGGCAAGCAGGTCGCCCTTTTTTACCATCTGGCCTTCGGCGAAGAGTACTTTTTCAAGCACGCCCGACACCTGCGGACGCACCCTCACGGTCGCTTGCGGTGTCACAGTTCCCAGCGCATCCAGCACCACGGGAATGCTGGCCCGCTCTGCAGTCGCGACACCCACCGTGCTGGATGGGCCGCCGCGGCCGCCGCCAGGGCCGCCGGGACCACCACCAAAACCGCCGGCAGCACCAGCCGGCGCAGCAGGACGGGTCAGGTACCAGGCCAGGCCGCCCAGGCCAGCCAGAACCAGCACCGCAACGATGGCACCTATCAACGATGCACGACGGCTGATGCGCCTGCGCGGCGGCGATACGGGAATGGCTGCTAACTGTTCGTCGGATGGTTGCTGGTTCATCATTGATCCTTATGGTCCGGCTGGACGGCGCATGCATGCAGGCAAGGGCATGGCCGTTTGGCGGTCAAAAATGGGAAAGCCGTGCCGGATGCGGTTGGCAGACCGCAAACCCGGTGGAAATTCATCCCCCTGGCCGCTGAAATTTATTATCGTTGCATGCGTGCGAGGGGTACTTCGCGCTTGAAAGCAGGACGTAAATATCCTGTAAAGGCAAACCACTGCAGCATGACGGCAGGCCAGACTCAGCGCACAGGAATAGGCGTGGCACGGTCCACAGGCACAGCGGTGATGCTGTTTTGCGGCGAACCTTCTATGACGCGATCCGAATAGGTCAGGTAAACCAGCGTGTTGCGTGCCTTGTCGACCATGCGCACCACGCGTATTTTCTTGAACACCAGCGAAATACGCTCGTTCAGCACCTCTTCCTGCATGTCCAGCGGTTTGGCAAATGTGATGGGGCCGACCTGGCGGCAGGCGATGGACGCCTCCGACTTGTCTTCTGCCAGTCCCAGCGCGCCCTTGTAACCCCCGGTCTTGGCCCGCGAGACATAACAGGTAATACCGCCTACCTTGGGGTCATCATGTGCATCCACGACGATCTTGTGGTTGGGGCTGAGCAGGTTGAACACCGTGCTGACCTCACCGACCTGCTCTGCGCCTGCGCGCGTCAGGCAAAACAGCAGTGAACCCATCACCGCCACCGACAGCAGGGACAGGCCAAGGATTTTTTTCATGGAGCACTTTCGGAACCGGCCATGACCGCCATGGCGCAATGCCGCTAGCGTACACGCTCTGCATGCACCAACAACAGGTCAGTTCGGCTGGCCTGCAATGCGCCCAACATGCCTTGCAGCGAGCGGGTGTCCGGAAGCACGTAAACCACGCTGCGGCTTTTACCCAGCACAGGGCGCACCACATTTTCGTAAAAGCTCACCGACGTCACGATGCAACCCATGGAAATACGGTTGTCATCTATCGTGCTGGACGCCAGCCGCTGCGCGCGACGCTCATAAGCGGCATCCGGCCTGAGCCTGTGGATGGCAATTTTCGAGTCGTAGTCAACCCAGACGATGTCCTCGCCATTGAGGTTGTGGCCAGGTTCGGCAGCGAAGCGCCCCGCAGGCGTAGTGCGCTCAGCCGGACGCAGGCTGGAGATTTCCCTTGTGGCCATGTCGGGCACCGCGCCATCACCCACCGCCAGGCCGAGGAGCACAGTGGTCGCACCCCGCAACCGGCCGTCAGCGCCGAATATGTACAGGCGGGCATTTTTCTTGTCGACGATGGCAAAAGGCAAGCGATGGTTGTCGGCATTGCCGGCCACCCACTGCGCTGCAAAGCGCGCTTCGGGAGATGAAACCTCACCCGAAAAATCCACACGCAACGGCTGTACGGTGGCGGGCGCGGTCGCGACCATGACGGCATCCGCATCGGCAGCACCGGCAATCCCGCAAAAGCCGCTTCCCAGCAAACCTGCCAGTAGCCAGACACCACAAGAACTGAAATTCGCCACGCGTGCTCCCGATAACAAGCCGTCTAACGCGCTTGACAGGCCCCCGGATTACAAAATACCGGGAAGAAAGACTACAAATAAATCCATATCCCGGGCGATGGAAAAGATGTTATCCAGTGAAGCAAATCCACACAAATGCTCAACAAAGCTTTTCGGACATTGATAGCTATGTTTTTTATAGCAAAACCCGGATAAAACACGTGACTTTCGACAACATATCTTTAGATGTGAGAGCCTGATGCGCTGGATGTAACAGTGCCGGAAAGGCGGGTTACCACCGGGGTACAGATGCGCGGACGCAACAATGCCGCCCGCGATTGGTGTCGTTGTTACAAACGGTGAGACCGAACGCAGCTACATCTGCTTATTGAGTTGCGTAGCGGGAGATGGGGTATTTTTGGCGACGCCGTATTTCTGCGCCGGATCGTAGGCGGCCGTGAATACCTCCCGGACTGTCTTGACCTCGGGCAGTACATAGACAACGCCGTAGCGCGACTTGAACTGTGGACTCAGCACATTTTCAAAAAATTCGATCGGCACATTTACACAACCATAAGAAATGCGGTTGTCGGCCGACGTCGGCGTCGCGAGCCGTTCCAGCCGGCGCTCTTTTGGGTCCACCAGGCGCACACGGTGCATGGACACGGCTGCGTCGTAGTCGACCCACACCACGTCTTCGCCGGTCAGGTTGCGACCGGGCTCACCCATGAAGCGCCCGGCAGGTGTCGTCTTTTCCTGCTGCTCCACTTCCGACATGGCTTTTTTCCCTATGCCTTCTACAGAGTCGTCCCCGGGCGTCATGCCCAGCAACACGGGCGTGGCACCGATTAGCTTGCCATCGGGGGCAAACACAAACACTTTTGTATTTTTCTTGTCGATGATGACAAAAGAGAGATTCCGGTTGTCACCGGAATCGGCAACCCAATGGGCCACAAATTTTGCGTCTGCTGACGCAGGCTCACCACCAAATTCCGCGAACCGGGGTGTCAGACGCGGCGGCTGCGCGGTCGCCACAGCCGGGTTGAAATTGCCTGGCTGCACTTTGGGCTTGAGGTAATGAAAGGCAGGCAAGGCAATCACAAGGATAGCGGTGCCTATGACGAGACCTTGCCTGACACCTGCGAACAGTTCGGAGTGGCCGAAAAGTCCAGCCGGCTCAACAGGTGCTGCAATCAGTTCGCCTCCAACGACTGCCTTGTCTGAGCGGTCTGGGTGGCTTGAATCATCCATCAATCTTGGCGGTACTTACTGGATCAATAAAGAAAAACCCCGCCTGTTTCATGCCTGGGCAGAAACGGCGGGGCTCACCTTGAAAAGCGTCACAGCGCGCTTTAGTTACGGTCAGCCTGGGCTGGACGTTCCGTTTCGTACTGGACGGTGGTGTCGGTGCTGGGGACTGCAGGTGCTGCGTTCATGTCCGTTGCTGCAGGAGCCGAATTGAATGCAGGGTTAGCGCCGGGGGCCACGCCGGAACCGGCACCCGTGTCGCTGGTTTGCGCATAAGCCAGGCCGATACCACCCACCATCGCGGCGGCAACAACGGCTGAGGTCAGGGTCTTGGATGTTTTCATTTAAAGCTCCTTGGTTGACGCCCTTTCGGGCAGTCCGGGTTGGAAATAAAGCCGGCAAAATCGCCGACTGATTTCAATTTAAGAGCCGCAATAAATCGGAAGGGTCGGTTCGATTCCGTGATGTCTGTAGGACAAGCGTGGTCACGAAATGCTACGAAACTGCGCATTAAAGTCGTCACTCCGCCCAAGAAAAAAGGCCCTGACAAGGGCCTTTTTTTGAATGGTCGAACGCAGTTCAGCGTGGCCCGGACGTTGCACCGGGGCCTGGCCCCCGCCCGGCAATGTGCCGGAAGGTGATGCGGCCCTTGCTCAGGTCATAGGGCGACAACTCCAGCGACACCTGGTCACCCGCCAGTATGCGGATGTGGTTCTTGCGCATCTTGCCGGAGGTGTAGGCAACCAGCTTGTGGCCGTTGTCCAGCGTGACCCGAAAACGTGAGTCAGGCAGGACTTCATCGACCAGTCCGTGCATTTCAATCAGTTCTTCTTTAGCCATTGTGAAATTCCTTGAATACTAAAACTGTGGATGAGCGGTTTGCCGTCAAACGCAGGCTGCGCAGGATGGGTTGACGGGGGAAGACCGCTCCTGGATCCAGGCCAGCGCGTTTTCAGTGGCGTACTGCAGTGCGGAGGCCGCACTGTCGAAAAGGCCCGTGAAACGAAGCACACGGTCATGGGTAGCGCTGCCAGTGCCAGAGCGAATGGAAACCGATGCGGCATAGCCGCCGGCTTCCTGTGGTTTTGCGAGCGGTGAGACAAGATATTTGCCGACCGCTATGTTGTTGGAAACTGTCATAAAAAATCTGTGCCGGGTTTGTCTCAATACTTTTAATACTGTCCCGGCGGGAATACTTTAAAAAATAAAACACATTAAAACGGCCTGGGAAAACCCGGGCCAACGGTATCCGGTTTCTACCTGTTCATGCCTGGGATAGCGGAAAACAGATTGAGCCTTTGAGTGGGCACCGTTGGTGGAGGTGCTCGCCATTAAATGCAGCCGTTTTGGAGGAGTTCAATGGCCTGAAAAGGCCATGAACACCGGGAGCATTTGTGAATTGGGCTCTGAGAAGCGCCGCATTTTGAGACAAAACCCCGGTTGGGGCGGGGTTTTGCTGTAAACGCTGATGCGTTACCGAAGCTGCTATTGTAACCGTACGCATAAAAACCCGCACCCACCTCCCTCAGCCTTCAAATTGAGGGTGCAGCTGGCGTATCCGGTTCATCGCCATGCCGGCCGCAGCGGTACGTGTTTCGACGCCCAGCTTGGCGTAGACGCGCTCCAGGTGTTTTTTCACTGTCCCAGCACTGGCTCCCAGGATGTCGCCGATATCGCGGTTGATCTTGCCCTTGACGACCCAATAAAGCACCTCGGCCTCGCGTGCTGTGAGTTTGAAACTCAGGCTCATCGCTTCAACGATGGCATCCTCGGATACCTCGCGCATAACGATGAGCCAATCGCTGCTGATGGGCTGGCCGCTGTTGCCCACTTCACCGTCGCCCGTCTGCTGGTGCAGGCGGAAGGTCAGCCGGCGCGGCCCCTGTTCAACTGTCAGGCGCGGCGGCTCCACCTGCCGCTCGGCATCCTGCAGATGCCGGCGCAGCCAGCCCAGCACCGGTCCGGGTGTCTGCGGTGCCGAGGTTCCGTAGTAACGCATCAGCAGGTCGCGCGCCAGCGGGGTCTGCCAGATCAGCTTGCCCTCACCTTCGCCGCCCATGCGCACCGTGATGCTGGCATAGCCGAAAGCATCAAGCGCGTTGCGCGCCTGGCCGGCCTGACGCGCTTCCTGCCTTGCGCGGCGTGCGCCCTGCAGGTGCACACCCATGCGTGCCATCACCTCCTTGGGCTTGATGGGTTTCGTGACATAGTCAACGCCGCCGGCTTCCAGCGCAGCGACCAGGTATTCGGTCTCGGTCAGTCCCGTCATGAAAACAATGGGAATGTGCGCAGTCTCAGGCATGGCTTTGAGGCGCTTGGCGACCTCAAAGCCATCCATGCCGGGCATCATGGCGTCGAGCAGGATAATGTCGGGCAAGGCCTGTCTGGCTCGCTGCAGGGCAGCCTCCCCGCTGGTCGCGACAAGCACCGTGTAGCCCGATTCATCGAGCGCATCGTGCAGCACCGACAGGTTGTCGGGCACGTCGTCCACCACCAGCACCACATCGCTGTTGGCGCGGTCGAGCGTGCGGTCCAGCCCCTGTGGCGCAGCTATGGGTGGGCGCCCGGGCTCAAGCACGCTGCTCATGGATGATCTCCTGACTGGCAAGTTGCTGGCCCATGGCTTCGAACTGGAACTGCCGTGCCAGAGCACGCATGTCCTCGACAAAAACCGAGGTCTCGGGTTGCCGGGTTTCGATATCAGCCAGCTTGTTCATGATGCCGCGGTAAAAACCCAGGTTGACGACTTCAAGCAGCGCCGCAATTTGCGCGGCGTCGGGCAGGATGCGCGGCGCGGCCACCGCGGCCCTGGTTTCCTCCACTGCTGGCGAAGGCGCCGGGGCATCATAAAGCCACAAGAGTTGCAGGCGCTGCTCCAGCCAGTCTATGAGTTCTGTGTGCCGCACCGGCTTGACGATGAAATCCTCGGGCCGTATGCCGACATCGTTCTCCAGCCCCTTGTCGAAGGCATTGGCAGAGACGATGGCGATACGGATGTTCTGCATGCCCTCGCGGCCTGCCGCCCGTATTCGCCGCAGCGTCTCCCACCCATCGATGCCAGGCATGGCGAGGTCCATGAAGATCACGTCGGGCTGGTAACCGGCGGCCAGCAAATCCAGACAGTCGTGCCCGCTGGCGGCGGTACGCAGCTCAAAACCCATGGGCTCGAGCAACTGCACCAGCAACTCGCGGTCAGGTTCCTCGTTGTCGACGACCAGCAGCTTGCGGCGCTCGCCCGCATAGCCGCGTGGCTGTCTCCGGGCCTGCAGCGCGACTGCGCCCTGCCCTGCAGCCGCACCATGCACCTCGGGCAAAAAGAGGCGTATGCGGAATGCCGAGCCCTGGCCCGGCGTGCTGACGACGGTCATCTCGCCACCCATGAGGTCTGTCAGCATCTTCGCAATCGTGAGGCCGAGCCCCGCGCCCGGCGTGCCTGTGGCGCTCTGGCCTGCGGCACCACCTCGCGCAAAGGGTTCAAAAATCTGTGCGAGTTCATCCTGGCTCATGCCTGGGCCGGTGTCTTCAATATCAAAATAGGCCATCTCGCGGGCATAACGAAGCCTGAACGTGACCTGCCCCTGCGCGGTGAACTTGATCGCGTTGCCCAGCAGGTTGATGATGATTTGCCGCACACGCTTCTCATCGGCGCGCACGGTCTCGGGCAGGTTGCCGTTGGCCTCGAACACAAAACCCAGGCCCTTGGCTGCTGCCTGCAGCTCGAACATGCCCGCCAGCTCATGCACACCATCGGCAAACTGCATCGGCTTGACATTGAGCGTGAGTTTTCCAGCCTCGATGCGGGCGATGTCCAGCGTGCCTTCAATCAGCGACAGCAAATGCTCGCCACCGCGCTTGATGACGTTGACCGCCTGTTTGCGGTGCGCCGGTATCGCGACGTCCTCACCCATGAGTTGCGCGTAACCCAGGATGCTGTTGAGCGGCGTACGCAACTCATGGCTGATGGCACTGATGTACCTGCTCTTGGCCTGGTTGGCGAGGTCCGCCACACGCTTGGCTTCCTGCAACGCCTCGTCGGTCTGGCGATGGGATTCGATTTCCTTCATCAGCAGATGCGTCTGCCGGTTGGATTCCTCCTGCGCCACCTGCCGGCTCTTGTGCGCCAGCACCAGCCACCAGGCAACAAGACCTGCACTGACCAACAGCGCCATATAGGCCTTCAGGAAGCCAGAGCGCAGCGCCGCCTCAGGCGCTTCCAGCAGCTCGGCATCGGTCACGCTTTGTGCAAGCGCGGCGAGTTCCTGGTGGTAAAGCAACCCGAACACACTGGCCAGCAATGGCACGATGATGATCATCAGCAGCAAAAAGTGACCCAGCCCGGTATCAAGGTAGGGCCAGGCGCGTTTCGGCAACAACCAGCGCAAGGCAGCCGACCACTGCGCCGACAGGCTGGCGTGCGGTTTGCACATGTCGCCGCAGCGCGCATCCAGGGTGCAACACAGCGAGCAGATCGGGCCCTGGTAGGCGGGGCAGTGCGCCATGTCCGGGCCTTCGTAAGGCCGCTCGCAGATCACGCACTGGCGGGTGGAATAGCGTTTGTATGAGGCATCAGCCGCGTCCGGGCTTCTTGCAATGTAGTACCGACCCCTGGTCGCCCACGCGAGGAACGGCGCGGTGACAAAGGCGGTGCCCATAGCGATCACCGCCGAGAAAGCCTGTGCCGTTTCGCCATACATGCCGAGGTGTGCGGTCACCGACAGCAGCGAAGCCAGCGCCATCGCACCCACGCCCACCGGGTTGATGTCATACAGATGCGCACGCTTGAATTCGATGCCCGGTGGCGACAGGCCCAGTGGCTTGCTGATCACCAGGTCGGCCACCACTGCCATGACCCACGCAATCGCGATGTTGGAATACAGGCCCAGCACGTCGCCCAGCGCCTGGAAGACATTCATCTCCATCAGCATGAAGGCGATCAGCGTATTGAACACCACCCACACCACGCGCCCCGGGTGGCTGTGCGTGATGCGCGAGAAAAAGTTGGACCACGCGAGCGAGCCTGCATAGGCATTGGTCACGTTGATCTTGAGCTGCGACACCACCACGAAGATCGCCGTGGCCGCGACTGCAAAGCCGTAATGCGGGAAGACATATTCATACGCCGCAAGGTACATCTGGTTGGGATCGACCGCACGCTCCACCGGCACCATATGCGAAATCGCCAGGTAGGCCAGCAAGGCACCACCCAGCATTTTCAGCACCCCCAACAACACCCAGCCCGGACCGCCGACAAGCACCCCGGCCCACCAGCGAAAACGGTTGGCTTTACCCTGCACCGGCATGAAGCGCAAATAGTCAGCCTGCTCGCCCATCTGCGTGATAAGTGCGATTCCAACCGTTAAAGCCGCCCCAAACAAGTGCAGATCAAAGCCATTGGCACCTGGTTTTTCACCGACATAGTGCAAAACACCGTCAAATGCCCCGGGATCACGCACCAAAACATACACAAATGGCACAACCAGCATGACCAGCCATAGCGGTTGTGTCCAGACCTGGAGGCGGCTGATGGCCGAAACGCCATGCGTCACGAGGGGTATGACAACCAGCGCACAGATCAGGTAGCCCCAGCTGGGCGGGATATTGAGGGCGAGTTCCAGCGCATAGGCCATGACGGCCGCCTCCAGCGCAAAAAAGATGAATGTGAAAGATGCATAGATCAGTGAGGTGAGCGTGGAGCCGATGTAACCGAAACCAGCACCGCGCGTGAGCAGGTCCATATCAACGCCGTAGCGCGCCGCGTAAATGCTGATGGGCAGGCCTGCCAGGAAAATGATCAGCCCAGTCGCCACGATGGCCCAGAAGGCATTGGTAAAACCGTACTTGACCAGAAGCGTCGCACCAACGGCCTCGAGAATAAGGAACGAAGCCGCCCCAAAGGCCGTATTGGCCACCCGCCACTCGGACCACTTGCGAAAGCGCTGCGGCGTGAAGCGCAGGGCGTAATCCTCCATGGTCTCGCTGGCCACCCAACTGTTGTAGTCGCGCCTGACCTTGATGATGCGCTGAACTGGTATGGGCTGCGCCTGGTCGGGTTTGTCGGGAGCGGGGGACATAACCATAAGTCACCATGAAACGCACGGAGCGTGCCAGCTGCGCTGGAAGTGCTCCCACACGGTGTTGCCGCAGGCGGAATGCTGTATTGCCTGATACGCGCTGCGCTGACGCACCGACAACTTTTACAAGGCCGAAGGTTTTACCCCAACGGCTGCCCGACTTCACCGACCAGCTGATGATCCGCGTCCTGGCCGATACCACCACCGGATACCGGACAAGGCCTCACTCCAGCGACCCCACGCCATGGCCTTGACCAGGTTCCGGCACGCCAGCCCCCATACAGGTGTACAGGCCAGGGCGCCATGGCAAGCTTTGTGCTTTACCATGTCCATCTGCAGCAACGACGACGACAAGACCGAGGTAGCCGATGGAATTAACCCCCCGGGAAAAAGACAAGCTCTTGATCTTTACCGCAGCCCTGCTAGCCGAGCGCCGCAGGGCCAGAGGACTCAAACTCAATTACCCCGAAGCCATGGCGCTGATAAGCGCCGCCGTTATGGAGGGTGCACGCGACGGCAAGACCGTCGCGCAGCTGATGAGCGAAGGCCGCAGCGTGCTGACTCGCGCCGACGTGATGGACGGCATCCCCGAGTTGATCCCCGATATCCAGGTCGAAGCGACCTTCCCAGACGGTACCAAGCTCGTCACGGTGCACCAGCCCATCGTCTGAACCGCACCGGCACCTGTCATCACACGCCACCGATTTTCCAGAAATAAGAAAAGGCCACACCATGCGCACTTCCAGCCTGCTGAAAACCTTGATGGTCATTGCGTTGACCTTGCCGCTGGCCGCCGCTGCCCATACCGGTACGGACAGCCATGTTCACACCGGCTTCCTGACCGGCTTTGTTCATCCGCTGACCGGCCTGGACCACCTCGCCGTGATGCTGGCTGTGGGTGTCTGGAGCGCACTGGCCGCGCGCCGGGCCGGCCCCGGACTGCTGTGGGGTCCGCTGGGTTTTGCCGTGATGCTGCTTGCCGGCGCCGTGCTGGGTCTGCAGGGCGTGCAGATTCCTGCAGTTGAACCGATGATCGCCACTTCGCTGCTGGTCACCGGCCTGCTGGTCGGCAGCCGCTGGCAAATACCTGGCGTTGCTGCTGCACTGCTGGTTGGCGTGTTTGCCCTGTTCCATGGTCTGGCGCACGGCTACGAACTGGCTTCAGCGACCGGCGCAGCCGCCACGCTGGCAGGCATGATGGCCGCCACCCTGTTGCTGCATATCGCGGGCCTGGGCGCCGGCTGGGCGCTGCGCAGCGCGAATGTCAGGGTGCCACGCCTTGCCGGCGCCGGTGTTGCGGTCTTTGGCGCCGCCCTGCTGGCCCGGATAGCCTGAAGCCGCAGCCATGACTCCCGGTGAACTTGTCACGGACGGCGCAGACCACATCCTCAATGCGGGCCGCCGCACTGTCACGGTGGTGGTGAAGAACGCATCCGAGCGGCCTGTGCAGGTCGGCTCCCACTACCACTTCGCAGAGACCAATGCCACGCTCGACTTTGATCGCCAGGCCGCGCATGGCATGCGGCTGAACATCGCCTCCGGCACTGCCGTGCGTTTCGAGCCAGGCCAGCAACGCACCGTCGAACTGGTTGATTTTTCGGGCGAACGCCTGGTTTACGGCTTTCGCGGACTTGTGCAGGGAAAACTCTAGATGGCAACGATTGGCAGGCGTGCCTACGCAGAAATGTTCGGCCCCACCGTCGGCGACCGCCTGCGTCTGGCCGACACCGACCTGATGGTCGAGGTCGAAGCCGACTACACACTGCGCGCCGGCAGCTACGGTGAAGAAGTCAAGTTCGGCGGCGGCAAGACCATTCGTGACGGCATGGCGCAATCGCAAAAGACGCGTGCCGAGGGCGCGGTCGATACCGTGATGACCAACGCGCTCATCATCGACCACACCAGCATCGTCAAGGCAGACATTGGCCTGAAGGGCGGGCGCATTGCCGCGATCGGCAAGGCCGGCAACCCCGACGTACAACCCGGTGTAGACATCATCATCGGCCCTGGGACCGAGATCATCAGTTGCGAAGGCATGATAGTCACCGCCGGCGGCATCGATTCACACATCCATTTCATCTGCCCCCAGCAGATCGAAGAAGCGCTGGCTTCCGGTGTCACGACCATGCTCGGCGGCGGCACAGGCCCGGCAACCGGCACATTTGCCACCACCTGCACACCAGGCCCCTGGAATATCGAACGCATGCTGCAGTCGGCCGATGGCTTTGCGATGAACATCGGTTTTATGGGCAAGGGCAACGCCAGCCTGCCCGCCGCGTTGCATGAACAGATCAACGCCGGTGTCATCGGCCTGAAGCTGCACGAAGACTGGGGCACCACACCGGCCGCGATCAGCAACTGCCTGGACGTGGCAGACGAGACCGACACCCAGGTCGCCATCCATAGCGACACGCTCAACGAATCCGGTTTTGTTGAAAACACCATTGCCGCCACCAAGGGCCGGGCACTTTGCGCCTTTCATACCGAAGGTGCCGGCGGTGGCCATGCCCCCGACATCCTGCGTGTGGTCGGTGAGGCCAACTTCCTGCCCTCGTCTACCAACCCGACCATGCCCTACACCGTCAACACGCTCGACGAACACGTCGACATGCTGATGGTCTGCCACCACCTGGACGCCGGCATCGCCGAAGACCTGGCCTTTGCCGAAAGCCGCATCCGCAAGGAAACCATTGCAGCAGAAGACGTGCTGCACGACCTCGGCGCGATCAGCATGATGAGCTCTGACAGCCAGGCCATGGGCCGCGTCGGCGAAATCATCATCCGCACCTGGCAGACCGCACACAAGATGAAGCAGCAGCGCGGCAGGCTGGACGGCGATAGCGAGCGCAACGACAACTTCCGCGTCAAGCGTTATGTCAGCAAATACACCATCAACCCGGCGATTGCACACGGCATCTCGCATGATGTCGGCTCCATCGAAGTCGGCAAGTGGGCTGATTTGGTAGTCTGGAAACCGGCCTTCTTCGGCATCAAGCCCTCCGTCATCCTGAAGGGCGGTTTTATAGCCATGGCGGCCATGGGCGACCCCAATGCTTCCATCCCCACACCGCAGCCCGTCCATTACCGGCCCATGTTCGGCAGCTTCGGCGGCGCGGTTGCCAAGGGCTCATTGACCTTCGTGTCGCAGGCAGGTTTAGCCGCCGGCATAAAGGACAAATTCGGCCTGGCCAAAAACCTCAGCGCCGTGAAGAACATTCGCGGCGTGCGCAAGCAGCACATGGTGCACAACAGCTACCTGCCCAAAATGGAGATCGACGCGCAGACCTATGCGGTGCGGGCAGACGGCCAGTTGTTGACCTGCGAGCCCGCCAAAAGCCTGCCGATGGCGCAGCGCTACTTTCTTTTCTAGGATTTCATGCTTCAGGTTTCCAAAGTTATCGCGCAGGGCGCGGGCCTCGCGCCCGTGCTGCTCAAACGGGCATCCACTGTTGAACTCGACTGGGACGTGCGCCAGAAAAGCCGCTTTGACGCCACAGACTCACTGAGCCGCGTCCTCGGCATCTTCCTGCCGCGCGGCACGCTGGTGCGCGGCGGTGATGTGCTGGTGGCTGAAGACGGCTCCATGGTCCGGGTAATTGCAGCGCCGCAGGCCGTGCTGCGCATCACTGCATGCACCTCCCACGGCTCACCGTTTGACCTGACCCGTGCGGCCTACCATCTCGGCAACCGGCATGTGCCCATAGAACTCAAGCCCGACCACCTGAAGATAGAGCCCGATCACGTGCTGGCCGACATGCTGCGCTCCATGCACCTGATCGTCCATGAAGTCGATGAAGCCTTCGAGCCCGAAGGCGGTGCCTACAGTGCAGGCGGGCATTCGCATGGCCATGGTCATTCACACGACCACGGTGAGCATGGCGACCACAAGGCGCATGCCCATGATCACAGCCATGATCACAGCCATGGTCACACCCCTGCGCAACAGGCAACACTGGCCGCACACAAACCCCATGTGCACGGTCCGGACTGCAACCACGGCCACGACCACCACTGACCGCTTTGCCCATGCTGGCAAAAACCATACAAACCGCGCCAGACGCGCAAGCCCTGCCAGCCGCCAGCCTGATACAGCTGATCTGGCTTGCCTCACCGGCCTTGCCTGTGGGCGGCTTCTCGTATTCGGAAGGCCTTGAAAGTGCCGTCGAATCCACAGCAGTCGACGATGAATCTGCCGCCGCCAGCTGGATCAGCGACCAGTTGCACCTGACACTGGCGCGTGGCGACCTGGCCGTGATGGCGAAAGCGATTCCGGCCTGGCGTGAAGACGAGCTGCCACGCCTCAAGGCGCTCAATGACTGGGTATTGCAGACGCGCGAGACCAGTGAGTTCCGTGCGCAGACTGAACAGATGGGCCGCTCGCTGCTCGAATGGCTGCGCAACCACGACGGTGCCAATGCAGCCCGCATCACCGCCTGCGCCGCGTTGCCGCCAACCTACCCTGTCGCTTTTGCCCTCGCTGCGTCGCAAACCGATGCAGACACACGCAACTGCCTGCTGGCCTACGCCTTTGGCTGGGCCGAGAACATGGTGCAGGCCGCGCTCAAGTCCGTGCCGCTGGGACAGAGCGCGGGGCAGCGCATACTGGCACGCCTGAGCCGCGAGATTCCCCCGGCGGTTGAAACCGCCCTCACCCTGCCTGACGACCAGCGCCAGGCCTTCTCGCCGATGCTGGCGATACTGTCCTCGCAACACGAAACCCAATATTCAAGATTGTTCCGTTCATGACACTTCATCACATCGCCAACCGGACAAAAAAACTACCGCCTTTAAGAGTCGGCATTGGCGGCCCTGTCGGCTCCGGCAAGACAACCCTGCTCGAAATGCTCTGCAAGGCGATGAAGCAGAAGTACGACCTCGTCGCCATCACCAACGACATCTACACCAAGGAAGACCAGCGCATCCTCACCGTCAGCGGTGCGCTTGATGCTGATCGCATCATGGGCGTGGAAACCGGCGGCTGCCCGCACACTGCTATTCGTGAAGACGCCTCCATCAACCTGGAAGCGATTGACCGCATGCTGGTCGACTTTCCCGATGCCGACGTGGTGTTCGTCGAATCAGGCGGCGACAACCTGGCCGCCACCTTCAGCCCCGAACTCAGCGACCTCACCATTTACGTGATCGACGTCGCAGCAGGCGAAAAGATCCCCCGCAAGGGCGGCCCCGGCATCACCAAAAGCGATTTGTTCGTCATTAACAAAACCGACCTGGCACCGCACGTGGGCGCTGACCTCAAGGTGATGGAAACGGACACCATCCGCATGCGAACCACACCCAAGGGCCTCAAGCCCTTCGTGATGACCAACCTGAAAACCAATGCCGGCCTGGCAGAGGTGGTGGCATTCATAGAGACCAAGGGGATGTTGCAGGCAGCCTGACAGGGGTTTTGACCGCCGATGAAAAGCGCGGAAGACCAGCGGTTAAACTATCGCCTCGGGAAGCTTGGCAGAGCGGTTGAATGCAGCAGTCTTGAAAACTGCCGAGGATGCGAGTCCTCCGTGAGTTCGAATCTCACAGCTTCCGCCAGTAACCGCATAAACAGGACCTTTCAGGCCATTTTTTGTATTACCCCATCATCTACACCATCTATGCGCCTGAGATGCCGTGAGATTGGTTGACCCTCTCATTCCGGTATGAGTACAGTCTGGGAATGAATGATGCAGAATTGGCGATTCACGACAATGCCATAAAATTCGCGAAGGCCAACGGCAAGGCAATTGCGCGTCGTATCGCTGATCCGGATGTTTTTTTGGGTGAAGATAACCCGGTTTCAGTGTTTATGGCGGGTTCGCCCGGCGCCGGAAAAACTGAAGCATCCATCGAATTGCTTGCCACTTTGGATGGCCCCGACCGTATTTTGCGAATTGACCCGGACGAGTTACGTGGCGAATTTAGCGACTATGATGGATCCAACGCTTGGCTTTTCCAAGGTGCCGCCTCGCTTTTGGTGGAAAAGATCCACGATTTAGCCCTACGTCAGAAGCAGACTTTTCTCCTTGATGGCACTTTGTCTCGCTTTAAAGTAGCCGAAACGAACGTTGAGCGGTCATTAAAGAAGGGACGATTGGTACAGATCTTGTACGTGTACCAACAGCCTCAATCTGCATGGAAGTTCGTGAGGGCCCGTGAGATTGCTGAAGGACGCCGGATACGACCAGAGACCTTTGTAGAGCAGTTTTTTGCGGCTAGAGAAGTCGTTCAGCAGCTAAAAGTAAAGTTTAAACAGGACATCAAAATTGATTTACTCTTGAAGAACATCGACGGCACCCATCGGCAATACCATGCCAACGTCGATCAAATCGAGAGCTTCATACCCGAGAAATTCACGCGTCAACAGGTTATCGGCCTGGCCGTGTAAAGGAAAAACGTAATGCTAGGAATATTTGATCGCACGCGAAAAGTCCACGAGACGAGGTTTTCGAAGTTCATTCGCGAAGCCTCCTCCGCTGACAAAAAGCGCGTTTACGCAGAAGTATTGCGGAAGGCGACCGACCGCCAGATCAAAGTGATTGAGCAAGCCAGCCGTGAGCACGGCATGTGCGAGGTCGGCGGAAAGTAACCGCTCTCGCCCCTAAAAATGCCCGCCTTGAGCGGGCTTTTTTACGCTCAGAGGTTTCCCCCTCTACCGCCTTCACAACCACCTGACAGTTTTTTTAGACATTTGATTGGGCGATTCAAAGAATCTCGCTAGAAAAGCGGGGCAATGTCCGAATCCAACTGCCGGGCACATTTCTAGGCGACTTGGTCTGCCGCAGTCCGTCGCTCCAAAAGCTGCTAATCCAGCTAATCAGCTGGTGTCGGCAAGAAAACTTGCAAAATACAGATATGCCGAAAAGTCCGGTCCCTCCTGACACTCGCGACGCGACTATTCGTGAACTGCAAACGCGGCTGTACTTCGCCAGAAGAACCATAGTCGAACTAATGCCACGGGAAATACGCAAATTCCTTGAGGCTTCAACCTGGTGTGAATCTCACCACGACATAGGGGCTTGGCAGACTTGGGCCGTTGAGGCGATGTTGAACTTTGCTGACAAAGAGCCCGGGGAAGATATGGACGGACCTGTCGGGACCTTTCGTGCGTACTGCCCCTTGTGCGGGGGTGGCTCGTCAGGCGCCTGTGGCTACGCCATGCCAATTGGAATGGAGCGCCATCTTGAAGGTTCTCATGGCAATCGACGATGCGAGGTGTTTGCAGCAGCGATTGAACCAGCATATGAGTCCGTGCGTGAGAAAGCACAGGCCGGCTACCGGGGGCCCAACTTTTCGCACATGCGCCAAGGTGATCCACCGTGGGCAGCAAAGCCTCCGTCAACTCAACCAATTAGAAATAGGCCGTCTGCGAAGCTATTTGAATTTCCCCAAAGGCCAGCTGGCGCCCCAGAGTGAAACGATTAGGGCTCAGACATCACCGGGACATTGAAAGGCGAAGCGTGCAATCTCTTACCTTTAGAAGCTTGCAGGACTTCACTCAAGTCGCGGCGGCGGATCTCCCCAGGTGCTTGCATGCCTTTAGCCAATTGATATTACAGACCCGCGACCACAGAGCCGACCTAGCTTCCGCCAGACAGAAACCAAAACGGGCCCTTGCGGCCCGTTTTTTTATGTGTTCACCAAATACCCTTGGGGTATCACCCGGCGCACCGACTGGCGCTGGGCATCCTACTTCTGCGTCGCACGCTGGAAGTACTGGCCGTCGTAATAACTCTGCGGTCCTGCCAAATTTTTCTGCGGCTTGCCGTACTTCGACCGCAGGCGAAGCACCGTCTGCACGCCGGCCAGGTCGATCACAGCGCCCCTCTGGAAACCGTTCTTCGGGTCCAGCAACACGCCGTAAGAAGTTTCGGCGGCCTGCCTTGTGGCGTTGGGAACATTCTTCATGAAGAGCGCCAGGGCCTCTTCGCGGTTGGCGGGGTTGTAGAGCCACTCCACGCCTTCGCGGTAGGCACGGATGTAGCCGACGAGCGCGGGAGAGTTGTCTTTGGCCCAGGACCTGCGCACGCTGGCGACCAGTCCCTGGTAGTTGCCGAACGTGGCCGATGCATCGGCCAGCTGGTTCAGGCCCTGCGCTTTTGCCATCACCTCAAAAGGCGATATCAGCAACGTGGCGGCATGTTTGCGTGCCACCAGCGCCTGATAACGCTCAACCACACCGCCAGAAGCCACGGTCTTGTAATCACGGTCCAGCACAAGGCCGTTCTGCTCAAGCATGTCCATCAGCACAAAGGCATACCCGGTGGTCAGCGAGTCGACCGAAATCTCCTTGCCCCGCAGGTCGCTGTAGGCCTTGACGTCTTCGCGGGTTACCAGCCTCAGGAAGCCGTTGTCACCGCCCATGACGGCAACCAGGTCCGAGCCGTTGACCTCGATGCCGGCCTGGCCTTCGCGGTAGGCGATGACGTTATCGATGGCAGTCATGGCGATGTCGAACTTTCCGTCGATCAACCCGGTGAGTTGTGTGCGCGAATTGGGTGTGGGTGTGATGACCGGACGCACGCCGTTCCTGTTGAAAAAACCCTTGTCGGCGGCCGCCCAGATCGGCCAGTTGAAGCCGCCGGGGAACACGATGACCTTGAGTTCCTGGGGCGGTGAAGGGGGTGCGTCGCGTGAGGTGGCGCAGCCCGCCAATGCGATGACGAGGCAACTGGCCAGTAAGCGGATGGTGCGGTTCATTTTTTTCCTTGTCTCCTGTTGTGATCGGCGTCTGGATTGCGCCTGTCCCGCGGACTGCTTTCCTGTGACAGAAGCAGTGAGCGTTAAAACGCGGGTCTGGAGGATTTTGCGACGATTGAAATGAAAAAACCATGCCTATTCAATGATTCCGTAATATCAGCCAAACTTATACTTGCCACATGAAAGACCTGAATCTGCTCTACGTCTTCGAGGCCTTGTGGCGGGACAGGTCCGTAACGGTCGCGGCCGAGCGCCTGGGCCTCACACAGGCGGCCGTGAGCGGCTCGCTCAAGCGCTTGCGGCAGGAATACGACGACAAGATGTTCACGCTGGTCGGCCGGAAAATGCAGCCGACACCGCTGGCGACCGCGCTTTCAAACCAGTTACTGGACGCATTGGCGACGGTGCGCAGCACCCGGGGAGATGCGCCCGGGTTTGACCCGGCGTCATCGCAGCGCATGTTTGTCATACGCACACGTGACATCGGCGAAGTGGTGTTCCTTCCCGCCATCCTGGCGCGCCTGAGGGAGTCGGCGCCGAAAATCCGGCTCCGCACGGTGTTCAGGCCGATCGATGAAACCGTCGCCGGGCTGGCCAGCGGGCGCATCGACCTGGCAATGGGTTACCTGCCCTCGCTGCAAAACGCCATCCACCGCAAGGTGCTGTGTACGCAGCGTTATGTGTGTGTCATGCGGACGGCGCACCCGCTGGCCGCCAAAAAACTGACGCTGGACCTGTTCCGGAAACAGGAGCACCTGCTGGTGGAGTATTCAGGCAGCGGCCACCTGGTGCTGGAGCGGGCGCTCAATGAGGCGGGCGCAAAAAACCGTATCCGTATTCGCCTTCCGCAGTATCTTTCTGCGCCGCACTTCGTCACGGCCTCCGACCTGCTCTGGACCGTGCCGGCCGTGCTGGCGCAAACGCTTGCAAAACACTATCCCCTGGTCATCAAGCCGCTACCGATCGTGCTGCCTGACTTTGAAGTGGCGCTGTACTGGCATGACCGCTTTCACCGAGACCCGGCCAGCCAGTGGATGCGGGACTTCATCGCAAGCCAGCCGTTTTAGGCAGGTCGGCGGCAATCATGCGTGGGCAGGCCACTGTCCGCACACCTGCAGTGGAAATAGTTGTTTTACCCGCGACTAGCTGTAACTACCTGATTGCCCTCCAGCGATCATCAACCTAGAATTTTTTGACAGGTTGACAAAAAACTTCAAGGAGGCAATCCATGCAGATCAGCTTCTTTAACTGGATAGCTATCGCTTTCGGCATCACCGCCATCGTAGGCATCGCAGTGTGTGCAGTCCACATGCGCAGGCGCCAGGGGGTGGAGCCCACCCAATCCGAACTTGCCCGGATAGAAGGCCATGATCTTCATGCCCCGCCTGCGCCACCCTGATCCCTGAAACAGCAAAAACAGCCGACACGATACGGGATATCACCGGTCCGGCCGGTGCCGACTGCGGCCGCCAGGAGAGCCGCGACGCCAGCCCTTGCGCCTGCGAAAAACCGCCGCCTGTGTTAGATTTCCCCACTCCTTCCGCGGGCCGCACTGGCTGTATCTGATGCGGCAAAGTACGCCGCCGGGTTGCAGAATCCGGATGCCGTAGCAGCCCTCAAACCCCAGAACCCTTCAGGCTCCCGGTAACGGTTGATGCCGGGCATTTCCGTTCACAGAGACCTCTCTCTTCCATGAAATCAAGTTTTTTCAAAACCGCGCTGGTGCTTGGCCTGCTGTCGGCCATCGGCCCCTTTGCCATCGACATGTATCTGCCCGCACTGCCCTCCATCGGGCAAAGCCTGGGCGCATCGATGAATGCGGTACAGGCCAGCCTGATGGCGTTTTTTATCTCGCTGGGCATTGGGCAGATCATTTACGGTCCGGTGTCCGACATGGTTGGCCGCAAGGCTCCGCTGTATTTCGGCATGGTGCTGTTTGCCGTGGGTAGCGTAGGCTGCGCGATGGCGCCGGACATCCAGACGCTGGTCATCCTGCGCTTCGTACAGGGCCTGGGCGCCAGCGCAGGCATGGTGATCCCGCGTGCTGTCGTGCGTGACCTGCACACCGGCACCGATGCGGCGCGCCTGATGTCGCTGCTGATGCTGGTCTTCAGCGTGTCACCGATTCTTGCGCCGCTGGCAGGCAGCCTGCTGATCGAATTCATTGGCTGGCGCAGCGTGTTCTGGGCCGTTACCGTGGCGGCCATCCTCGGCCTGGCCCTGATGGCGACCAGTCTGCCCGAAACCCGGCCGCCCGAGGACCGCCTGGGCAGCAGCCTGGGCAGTGCGCTCAAGGGTTATGCCTTCCTGCTGCGTGACCGGCACTTTCTCGGCCTGGTATTCATAGGCGCATTTGGCATCTCGAGCTTTTTTGCCTACCTCGCCAACTCATCGTTCATCCTGATCGACCACTACGGCCTGACGCCGCGCCAGTACAGCCTGGCGTTCGCTGTCAATGCCGCATCCTTTATCGGCGTGTCGCAGTTCACCAGCAAGTTTGGCAAGCACTTTGGCATGGTCAATGTGGTGAGGTTTGCGGTTGTCGGTTATGCCGCTGTCATGGCGTTGCTGCTGGCCCTGAATCTGGCGGGCATAGACCGCCTTGACGTGATGCTGGCCCTGTTGTTCGTGGGCTTCGGTTTCCTCGGCCTGGTGATACCCACCACCGCAGTGCTGGCGCTGGAAGAGCACGGCGCACTGGCCGGCACGGCGTCCGCACTGATGGGCACGCTGCAGTTCGTGACCGGCGCCGTGGTCATGGCCATCACAGGCCTGTTTGTAGACGGCACCGCGCGCCCTATGGTGGCGGCCATCGCAGCGTGCGCGATGGTGTCCATGCTGATGACCTGGATCACGGTAGGCGGCCCGGAGCGCAAAACCGGCGAAGCTACAAAATAGATAGCATGCCGCGCTAGTCCAGCTTGAGTTTCAGGCCTTTTTGATACCTGAAAATGGCCTTTTGGGGCTGTGTTGAGGGCAAAAATCGACCCAAAACTGCTTTTTTAAGCCACAATTACCAACTATTAACGTAACAATAAAATTGATTGTTGCAAAAAACGTAACTATTGCTTGCGTTACGTGCCAGTGCTTTAGCGTCCTTCGTTCCCGCGCCGCCCGGCATCACGCAACTGGCGTTTGCGTTTGGCCTTGTTCATCGATTCTGGTTCGGGAGGCTGGTCTTTCAGGGCCTGGGCGGCCTTTTTCTGCGCCTGTTCTTTTTCGGCGTTGCGTTTTTTGTTGCGCAGGAAAACGATGAACCGGCCCAGCGCAAAGCTGATTGATGCGCTGACGACAAGAAGAACAATGCTGGATGGATCCATGGCGGGCCGTGAGGTTAAAGAAACAGCGACTGCAGGTCGTTGAGGAAATCAAAGCCGCGCACGGTTGGCTTGACGCGAACAAAGTCCCGCTCGATCAGGCCCTGGCGCTCGGCCTCCTGCAGCCCCTGCTGGATGGCAGTAACAGGCAGGCCGGTTTTTTCACTGAAGTCCTGCAGCTTGAAGCCGTCTTTCAGGCGCAAGGCATTGAGCATGAATTCAAAGGGCAACTCGGCGCGGCTGATCTCGGATTCCTGCGTGACGGCATCGCCAGCCATGGCTTTTTCCATGTAGAGCCGGGGCTCGCGAAAGCGCACCTGCCGCATCACACGGTGCGCAAAACTGAGCTTGCCGTGCGCGCCTGCACCTATGCCAAGGTAGTCGCCAAACTGCCAGTAGTTGAGGTTGTGAAAGCACTGGTGGCCGTGCTTCGCATAAGCCGAGACTTCATAACGCTGCAGCCCTGCGCCTTCTGTCATCTCGGTAATCCTGTCCAGCATCGCGTAGGCAGTGTCTTCTTCCGGCACCACCGGCGGGAACTTCGCAAAGTAGGTGTTGGCTTCTATCGTCAGGTGGTAGATCGATATGTGCGGCGGGTTCAGGGCCAGTGCCTGCCGCAGGTCAGCGTCCAGGTCATCCATGGTCTGGCCCGGCAGCGCATACATGATGTCGAGGTTGAAGGTGTCAAAAGCCTGCGCGGCTTCTTCAACCGCAGCGATGGCCTGCGCGCGGTCGTGCACGCGGCCCAGCGCCTTCAGATGCACATCGTTAAAGCTCTGCACACCAACCGACAGCCGCGTGACGCCGGCACTGCGAAAAGCCTTGAAGCGGTCTTTCTCGAAGGTGCCGGGGTTGGCCTCCAGCGTGATCTCGCAGTCGGGTTCCAGCCGCACGCGCGCGCGTATATCGCCAAGCAACCGGTCAATCGCCTGTGGTGAAAACAGGCTGGGCGTACCGCCGCCTATAAAAATGCTGTGCACCGTGCGGCCCCAGATCAGCGGCAGCGATGACTCCAGGTCCGCGACCAGCGCATCGATATAGGCCTGCTCGGGCAGGTCGGCCGCGAGTACGCCGGCGCCGGGACGCGCCAAGCCGGCAGCGCCCCCCCGGGGGGCAGGGAGTGACACAGGGTGCGCGACCGTGGGGACCAATTCATGTGAATTGAAGTCGCAGTAGGGGCATTTCTTGATGCACCAGGGGAGATGAACGTAGAGCGACAGCGGCGGCAATGCGCCCAGCTGCAGCGTGCCGCTGCGCATGTAGTGCTGTATGTCTTGCCGTGCCATCAGAAGAATCAGAAATTGATCAGAGCCATCTATCGCGGATCAGGTCCATCATCTGTTTAGATGCACGCCCGCGATGGCTATTCGCGTTCTTCACCTCTACCGGCAATTGCGCAAAGGTCTGGCCGAACCCGGGGATGAACATCACCGGGTCAAAACCAAAGCCGTTGCTGCCAACCGGCTCACGCGTGATCTCGCCAACCACGCGCCCTGAAGCAATCAGGGGCTCGGGGTCTTCGGCAGAACGAACCGCCACCAGCGTGCTGACCAGCGCAGCGCGGCGGTGGCTGATATTTTCCATCTGTTCAAGCAACGCCCTGACGTTGTTGGTATCGCCTTTTTCGTAGCCAAATTGCATCGCGTAATAGGCGGTATCCACACCTGGCAGGCCGCTGAAGGCATCAACACACAAGCCGGCATCATCGGCAATTGCAGGCAGGCCGCTGAGTCGCGACGCATGACGCGCCTTGGCCAGCGCATTCTCTACAAAGGTGCGAAAAGGCTCTTCCGCCTCGGGAATGCCGAGTTCGGACTGGCGCACCAGTTGTACACCGAGCGGCGCAAACATGGCTCGCAGCTCGGCCAGCTTGCCTGGATTATTGGAGGCGAGGACTATCTTCATGGCCAGCCGCCATCAAGCCTTGAGCGCCGCCTTTTGCATGACGACCAGCTCGCCAATACCTTTTTCAGCCAGCACCAGCAACGCGTCCATTTCCTTGCGCGAGAAGGCTGCACCTTCGGCCGTGCCCTGCACTTCAACGTAATTGCCGGCGCCCGTCATCACCACGTTCATGTCAGTGTCGCAGGCGGAGTCTTCGGTGTACTCCAGGTCCAGCAGCGGTGTGCCTTCAACAATGCCCACCGATATGGCGGCGACGTGGTCGATGATGGGTGACGTCGTCAGCTTGCCCTGTGCCAGCAGCTTGCTGACTGCATCCTGCACCGCGACAAAAGCGCCGGTAATGCTGGCAGTACGGGTACCGCCGTCGGCCTGTATCACATCGCAGTCAACGTAAATCGTACGCTCGCCCAGTTTCTTCAGGTCGACAACGGTGCGCAACGAGCGGCCGATGAGGCGCTGGATTTCCTGCGTGCGGCCGCTTTGTTTGCCGCGTGCGGCCTCGCGGTCGCTGCGGGTGTGCGTGGCGCGTGGCAGCATGCCGTATTCGGCCGTCACCCAGCCTTCGCCGCTGCCCTTTTTATGGCCGGGCACTTTTTCTTCCACCGATGCCGTGCACAGCACCTTGGTACCGCCGAACTCGATCAGGACGGAACCTTCGGCATGCACGGTGTAGTTGCGCGTGATGCGCACCGGGCGCAGGGCATCTGCAGCGCGGGCGCCGCTACGGGAAAAAGTGCTCATGGGAAACAGCTTTCTGGCGGCGCTGCCGCACGGAAAAAGAAATAAGGGGAGGGACTATTGTAGAAAGGCCTGTACCTTGCACAGGCCAGGCCGGTTAAAGCAGCAGACGGCTCAGGCCTTGCGGGCGGCCGAGCGGCGAATCGCTTCGTTGATCTCGGCGATCGAGCGCTCTATTGCGGCTTCATCGAGGTCGTCGCCACCGCTTGCATCGATGCCGCCGGCCTGTATCGTGGAGGCAAACACGCCATCCATGATGCTGTCGGTGGACACACCACGGGTGGATTCAAAAACGTCGGGGGTTTCCCATTCCATCGCCAGCACGGTGACGTTGTCGCTGCGCTCGCCACCAGCCTTCAAGGCGCTTTCAACCAGGTCGGGCACCGCATCGGACACACCCTTGGCGGACAACTGGCGCACGATTTCCGCATCGCTCAGGCTGCCCCACAAGCCGTCAGAACACAGCAGCAGCTTGTCGCCCTGCTGAAGCACGACCGGGCCTGCCACGTCGAACACTGGCTTGGTCGGCGAGCCCAGGCAGGTGAACAAAATGTTGCGGTTGATGCGCTCAAGCTTGATCCCACCTGCGCTCTGCTGCTCGAGGTAGGAGTGGTCACGCGTGCGGGTCAACAGCTCGCCATCACGGACAACGTACAACCGCGAATCACCGCAGTGCACCCATGTCGCGCCCTGGCCCTGCAGTATGCAGGCCACCAGCGTGGTACGCGGTGTATCGAGCATGCCTTTTTCACTGGCGTAACGGATGATCTGGTGATGCGCAGCCATCAGCGCGGTGGACAGGAAATCGGTGGTGTCTTCAATCAGTGGGCGCGCCTCGCGCTGGTACAGCGCGGAGATGCTCTGCAGCGCCAGTTGCGCAGCCACTTCCCCTTCCGGGTGGCCACCCATGCCGTCGGCCAGCACAAAAAGCCCCGATTCCCGCGTGTAGCAATAGCCCATGCGGTCTTCGTTCCTTTCGCGCCCACCTTTGCGGCTGACCTGGAAGACAGAGAATTTCATTTAAAGCGGGTTGCAAAGCCAGTGGCCTTGCGTGCCGTTTTTTTGGTGTCCGTCACCATATTGTCGAACTGCAGGCGCACCTTCTCGCTGACGGTGAGTTTGGTGTAACGGCGCTCGCCTTCACGGCTGAGCTCCTTTTGCAGGGCAAAAACCGATTGCGGGCGTGACAGTGGATCCAGCGACATGCACCACTCGACAACCTCAATCAGGTTGTCGGAATAGACACCGCGCAAACGTGACAACGCCAGCGACAGCCGGTCTTTTTCCAGCCGCTGCGGCGCATCGTTGGGCGGGTAGCCCTGCATCGTTGCGTAAATGCAGGCGCCAATCGCATAGATGTCAGTCCAGGGGCCCATGGACGAATCCCGGCGGTACATCTCGGGCGCGGCGAAGCCAGGCGTGTACATCGGGCGTATGAAGTTGCCTTCCTTGCTCAGCACTTCACGTGCGGCGCCGAAGTCAATCATCACTGCGCGGTTGTCGTCGGTGATGAAAATATTGGCCGGTTTGATATCCAGGTGAAGCATCTTGTGCTGATGCACGATGCGCAACCCGCGCAGGATTTCATCAAACAGTGAACGTATCGTGGACTCGCGGAAGACCTTCTGCTTTTTCAGCTCACGCGCGGTGATGATGAAGTCCTGAAGCGTGCCGCCTTCCAGGTAGTTCATCACCATATAGACGGTTTCGTTCTCACGGAAGAAGTTCAGAACGCTCACCACGGAGCCGTGGGAAATCTGCGCCAGCGAGCGGCCTTCTTCAAAAAAACTTTTCAGGCCCAGGCGATAGAGCGAGAGTTTGTCGGGCTGCACCTGCGGCAATAGCTCGCCCGGCGGACGGCCAGCCAGCGAGGACGGCAGGTACTCCTTGATGGCGACCTGCTGGCCTTCGTTGTCTACAGCCAAGTAAACTACACCGAAACCACCTGCAGAAAGCTTGCGCACAACCCGGTAGCCACCAATGACGGTGTCGGGCGGCAGCGGTGCTGGTTTGACCTTTGACATAATTTGACAAGCAGAGCGAAACAAGCCATCAAGAGCGGCTTATCTTCGGTTTTATCTGCTTTTTCGGCCCCGTTCTTACAAAAAGCGTACTACTCAATGTCAGTTTACAGCATGACCGGCTACGCAGCCGTCCAGTCAAACACGGCCGGTTCAGGCGAGGCCGCGGAGTCCGGCACTGACACCAACACCCGGCTGGGCGTGGAAATACGCTCGGTCAACAGCCGTTTCCTGGACCTGGCCTTCCGCCTGCCCGACGAATTGCGTCAGGCCGAACCGGCGCTGCGCGACCTGCTGGTGGGCAAACTAAAGCGTGGCAAGGTCGAAATGCGCGTTGCCATTGAAAGCAGTTCGGCCAGCAGCCTGAAAGCGCCGTCCTCAGCCACACTGCAGCGGCTTGGTTCGCTGGAAGACAGCATCAAGGCCTGGCTGCCGCAGGCGCAAGCACTCAGCGTCGCCGACGTCCTGCGCATAGCCACCAACGAGGACAAAAAACCGCATGACTACAGCGAAGATTTGCTCAAACTGGCTAAAAAGGCACTTAAGGAACTGCTTTCTGCGCGCGAACGTGAAGGTGCCCGCCTGAAAACCATGCTGATAGACCGCACTGCGCAGCTTCGCAGCCTGTCGGAACAGGCTGTGCCCATGGTGCCGAAACTGGTTGAACAGCAAAAGAACAAATTCCTGGAACGTTGGCAGGAAGCCATGGCCTTGCCAGACAGCAAGGCCCTGCCAGAAGCAGCCCAGGACAGGGCACTTTCCGAAGCGACAGCTTTTGCCATCCGCATTGATGTCGCGGAAGAGATCACGCGACTGGCGTCCCATCTCGACGAAATTGACCGGCTGCTTGAAGGTGGCGGCGAACTCGGCAAGCGGCTGGACTTCCTGATCCAGGAGTTGCATCGGGAGGCCAATACCCTGGGCTCCAAGTCTGCCTCGCTGGAATTGACCCGTATTTCTGTGGACATGAAGGTCCTGATCGAGCAGATCCGCGAGCAGGTACAAAACATCGAATAGGCGCACTGCCCGTTCCGCAAACAACCCTGCACCTAAAATAGGCAGCCCAACGCCGACACCAATCGATACCTATCTATGGACTACCCCGGAAACCTGTTTGTTGTGGCCGCTCCCAGCGGCGCCGGAAAGTCCAGCCTCGTCAAGGCGTTGATGGAGCTTGACTCGCGCATACAGCCTTCCGTTTCGCACACCACCCGGCCGCCCAGGGGCCAGGAAAAGCACGGACGGGAGTACTTTTTCCTGTCGCCTGAAGAATTTGATGGCATGGTGCTGCGCAACTCCTTTCTGGAGTGGGCACATGTTCACGGACAGCGTTATGGCACCTCGCGCCAGACCATAGAGGAGCGCATTACCCATGGCGCCGACGTGGTGCTGGAAATCGACTTTCAGGGTGCCATCAACGTCAAGCGCATTTTTGCCAATGCAGTGCTTATTTTCATACTGCCGCCAAGCTGGGAGGAACTCCGTTCCCGGCTGCAACGGCGCGGCGAGGACAGCGCCGAAATCATTGAATTGCGGCTGAAAAACGCGGCGACCGAGATGGCCCAGGCCCGGGAATTCGACTTCGTTATAATCAACGAGTTGTTTGAACGCGCAGTTTTCGACCTGAAAACCATAGTTCATGCCCAGCGGCTTAAATTTTCTGCCCAGCGGCGCGCCCGCGCAGACACCTTTGACGCATTGAACATACCCTGAGCTACCGCTCACTTACCGTATTACCGGAGATCACCATGGCCCGCATTACTGTTGAAGACTGCCTCGAAAAAATCCCGAACCGCTTCCAGCTGGTGCTTGCCGCGACCTATCGCGCACGTATGCTGAGCCAGGGTCATGCCGCCAAGATCGAAAGCAAGAACAAGCCAGGCGTGACCGCCTTGCGCGAAATTGCAGAAGGCAAGGTTGGCCTGGAGATGCTGAAAAAAGTACCCGGCTGAGTTGTTCAAACCCAGAAAAAAGCACCGCATGGCGGTGCTTTTTTCATTTCAGCCAAGAGTTCTGCAGGTGCCTTGCGGCAGGCAAAGGCCATCCGTTTTATGTTTTATACCTGCCGCGATACATTTAAGGCATGAGCGCCCTGCTTTCACCAAAACTGGTCAGCCAACCAACGCCTGCCGCAGCCAACGCCGCAGCAGCCAGTTTTGCCGCGCTCACCGCCAAACTGGACTACATGAGTCCGGCCGATGTGGACAGCGTCAGACAGGCCTACCGGTTTGCGGATGAAGCCCATCTGGGCCAGATCCGCAACAGCGGCGAACCTTACATCACGCATCCGATTGCAGTGGCCCAGCAATGCGCCGAATGGAAACTGGACGCACAGGCCCTGATGGCGGCACTGCTGCACGACGCGATTGAAGACTGCGGCGTCACCAAACCCGAACTGATAGAGCGCTTTGGGGCACCGGTGGCCGAACTGGTGGATGGCCTGACCAAGCTGGAAAAGCTGGAATTCAACACCCGCGAGGAAAACCAGGCCGAATCCTTTCGCAAGATGCTGCTGGCGATGGCGCGCGATGTGCGTGTCATCCTGATCAAGCTGGCAGACCGCACGCACAACATGCGCACCCTAGGCGATGTGCCACGCGGCAAATGGGGCAGGATTTCGCTGGAAACACTGGATATCTATGCGCCCATCGCGCACCGGCTGGGCCTGAACACCACATACCGCGAATTGCAGGACCTGTCTTTCCAGCACCTGCACCCGTGGCGTTACGTGACGCTGGCCAAGGCACTGCAAAAAGCGCGCGGCCGCCGGCGCGATGTCATCAAGAGGGTGCGGGGCGAAGTGGAAACTGCTTTTGGCGCAGCCGGCATGCGGGTCGAACTTTCCGGCCGTGAAAAAACGCTGTATTCCATCTACCGCAAGATGGATGAGAAAAAACTGTCTTTTGCGCAGGTCACCGATATTTACGGCTTCCGGGTCATCGTCGACAGCCTGACCGCCTGCTACACCGCAATGGGCGTGTTACACCAGGAATACAAACCACTGCCCGGCAAGTTCAAGGACTACATTGCCATCCCGAAAATCAACGGCTACCAGTCGCTGCACACCACGCTGGTCGGGCCTTTCGGCACGAATATAGAGTTCCAGATGCGGACAGAGGCGATGCATGTGGTTGCCGAGTCGGGCGTGGCCGCGCACTGGCTGTACAAGGCTGCCGACCCCGAAAGCGATGCCTCGCAGCGGCTGGGCACGCAGTGGCTGCAGTCTCTGCTCGATATCCAGCACGAGACCCGCGACGCTGCGGAGTTTTGGGACCACGTCAAGATCGACCTGTTCCCGGAAGCCGTTTACGTTTTCACGCCCAAGAGCCAGATCATGGCCATGCCGCGTGGCGCCACCATTGTTGATTTTGCCTATGCGATTCACAGCGACATCGGGCACCGTGCCGTTGCAGCCAAGGTCAATGGCGAGCAAGTTCCGCTACGTTCGGAACTGCATAACGGCGATGTGATCGAGATCATCACGGCATCGGTCTCGAACCCGAATCCGGGCTGGCTGGGCTTTGTGCGCACCGGCAAGGCGCGCTCGAAAATCCGCCATCACCTGAAGACAATGGCCCTGGTTGAATCGCAGGAACTGGGCGAAAAAATGCTGACGCAATCACTGCGCGCCGAAGGCATACAGCGCCTGCCGGGCGACAGCGCTGCCGACCGCCTGATATGGGACAAGATACTGCGTTTTTCCGGCAACCGCTCACGCGCCGACCTGCTCACCGACATCGGCCTGGGCAAACGTATCGCCAGCATGGTCGCCAAACGCATGGTCGCGCTGCTCGGCGAAAAGGGTGAAAAACCCGATGCGTTACTGATGAGCCGCGAACGCTTCACCTCACACGAATCGGTATCTCAAGGCGCTCTGGTGATGGACGGCAGTGAAGGCGGCTCGGTGCAATTCGCCACCTGCTGCAAACCTATCCCGGGCGACGCCATACTGGGCTATCTGGGCCGTGGCGAAGGCCTTGTCGTGCACACCGAAGACTGCTCCGTCGCCAAAAAACTGCAACACAGGGACAGCGAGCGCTTTATTGCCGTCGACTGGTCAGACGAACCTGTTCGCACGTTTGAAACCGCATTGATCGTGACCGTTTCCAACGGCAAGGGCGTGCTTGCCAAGGTAGCTGCGGCGCTGGCGGTTGCCGAAGCCGACATCACACAGGTCAACATGGGACAGGAACGGATGCAGGAAGCGACCGAGTTGCGCTTCGGTATAGCGGTGAGGGATCGCGTACATCTGGCATCCGTCATGCGAGCGGTCAAGCGCACGCCTTCAGTACTGCGTGTGCAGCGTGTCAAGCCCGGCGCCTGACAGCATCTTTTCAAGCTAAAACCGGCGGCGGATAACTCACGTTGAGGATATGCAGCACCTGCATACCGCTGGGCGTGACGAGATTGACATCGTCACCGACTGACGACTTGAGAAGCGTCCGGGCGACAGGTGAAACCCAGCTGATTTCACCTTTAAGCGTGTCAGCCTCGTCAATCCCGAGAATGGTGACCGTCCGCTTCACATCGGCCTCGTCAGCATAAGTGACCGTCGCGCCAAAGAACACCTGTTCATTGCCATGGTGCACCGATGGATCAGCAATCTCGGCAATTTCCAAACGCTGCGTCAAAAAACGTATGCGCCTGTCTATCTCGCGCAGCCTTTTTTTGCCATAAATATAGTCGCCGTTCTCTGAGCGATCACCGTTGCTGGCGGCCCAATGCACGATATCGACGATCTTGGGTCGCTCCTCGTCAATCAACGTGAGAAGTTCAGACCGCAGTCTGCCGTAGCCTTGCGGCGTGATGTAGTTCTTGCCGCCTGCAGGCAGCGGCGGCAAGCCCGGCAGGTCTTCGTCATCAGAGTCGGTTTCTTTGGTAAATGCTTTGCTCATGGCAAATCCAACAATAGCACTTTGGTGCCGGTCATTTTTGCCGTCCGGTGCATCGGGAGAGAAAAGAAAAAAGCCCGCAACAGATGTTGCGGGCTTTTCTTTTTTGGTGCGGCTGGCAGGAATTGAACCCACGACCCCTTGGTTCGTAGCCAAGTACTCTATCCAACTGAGCTACAGCCGCTAAGCCTCAGATTATAGCGCATGCTCGAGATGGCCCCCAGACCACCTAAAACAGTTCCCAAAGCGTCAGCTTAATGCTGCGCCGATAAAAGTAATGTTACATACCATATGCAATAATCCGATCAATCCCACTCTTCGGGCCAGCCCGTGAAACACAGGAGCAAACGATGAATGACGATGTCTTGTACGAACTGGATGCTGGTGTGGCCGAAATCACGCTCAACAGGCCGACGCGGCGTAATGCCATCAATGCCGGCATGCGTGACCGGCTGGCAGAGATTGTCAACGTCGTGCGCAACGACGACAGCGTACGCTGCGTCATATTGCGCGGCAATGGCGGTAGCTTCTGTTCGGGCGGCGACATTTCATCGATACAGGATGACAAGGACGCCGCCAGCAAGCGCAGGCGCCTGATCGCCGTGCAGGCCACCGTCACCGCACTGATTCAGCTGGATCGTCCCGTGATTGCAGTCGTCGAAGGCGCTGCATTCGGCGCCGGGCTGGGCCTGGCGCTGGCCGCTGATTTCATACTGGCTGCACCCAACGCGCGTTTTGCCTGCTCCTTCATGCGCATCGGCCTGGTACCTGATTTCGGCGTTTTTTACCTGTTGCCACGAGTCGCCGGGCTACAGCGTGCCAAGGACCTGATCTATACAGGACGTGAGTTCAATTCAGCCGAGGCATTGGCCATGGGTATCGTGTATGAGGTACACGAAACTCCTTCGCTGCTGGAGAGGGCACGCGAAATGGCCCGCCGATTTGCGAACGCGCCACCGGTTGCCATGAGCCTGAGCAAGCGCGCGCTAAGCAGATCGCTGGAAAGCGACCTGTCGACCATGCTGGCCATTGAAGCCGATGCGCAGGGCATCGCGTTTTCCACCGACTACGCCAAGGAAGCCCTGCAACGCTTCCTGGAGAAGCAGCCACCTGTATACACCTGGTCCTGAGCGCTTCACCCCCGCTCGGTCGTTGCCAGCCGGATGATGCTTTCCATCTGCGTAGACTCTATCCGCATGGAATACCGGCACCGTTATTTTTAGTATTGTGAGCTATAGTATTGTTCAATACTAGTTCAGTCAAACAGGATGTTCACCTATGCCAGGTCCGCTACAAGGCGTCAAGGTCATTGAAATGGCAGGGGTAGGCCCGGGGCCTTTTTGCGCCATGATGCTGGCCGACGCTGGCGCCGACGTCATCACGATTGACCGGCCTCAGGCAGGGTCACTGGGCAACCGGCGTGATACCGCCATGGACCCCCTGGCGCGTGGCCGGCGCCACCTGACTCTGGACCTGAAAAAAACAGGCGCCACAGAGGTACTGCTAAAGCTGGTCGAAACCGCGCAGGTGTTGCTTGAAGGGTTTCGTCCGGGGGTGATGGAGCGCCTTGGCCTCGGTCCGGATATCTGCATGACCCGCAATCCGCAGCTTGTTTACGGCCGCATGACCGGCTGGGGGCAGGCTGGCCCATTGGCGCAAGCTGCCGGCCACGATATCAATTACATATCCCTTTCTGGTGCCCTGCATGCGATAGGCACGCCAGAACAGCCACTGCCGCCACTGAATTTGATAGGTGATTTCGGCGGCGGCGCGATGATGATGGCGTTCGGCATTTCAAGTGCACTGTATGAAAGCGGGCGCTCTGGTCGTGGACAGGTAATCGATGCCGCAATGAGCGACGGCGCCGCCATGCTGATGGCACCTTTCTATGCGATGTTTGCGAGTGGCTCCTGGACAAATGCACGACAGTCCAACTCACTCGACGGTGCTGCACCTTACTACACAAGCTACCGCTGCAGCGACGGCAAGTTCATTTCGATAGCGCCGCTGGAACCCGGGTTCTACGCGCTGTTCCTCGATCTGATGGGAATAGACAACGAACTGTTCAGGCAACGCGAGGACCGGACAAAATGGCCAATGCTCAAGGACGAACTGGCCCTCCGTTTTGCCGCTCGTAGCCGCGATGCCTGGTGCGAAATTCTCGAAGGCACCGATGTCTGTTTTGCACCAGTTCTTGATCTGGAGGAAGCACCATTACACCCCCACAACCAGGCGCGCCATACGTTTGCCCAGGTAGCCGGCCGCTGGCAACCCGCGCCGGTACCACGCTTTAGCCGCACGGTCAGCGACCTGCCCCCGCCACCACGCCGGAATTCGGGGATGGAAATACTCCAGGAGACAGGTTTTGATCCGGAAACCATAGAAACGCTTCAGCAAGCTGGCGCCGTTCTTTTTTAACAGACAACAAAGATCCATAAAAACATGCTCAAACGCGAACTTTTCCAGGAAGACCATGAGGCATTCCGCAGCATGGTCAGGCGCTTTATCGACAACGAGATTGCCCCGCACCACGCCAATTGGGAAGAGGCAGGCGTTGTCCCACGCGACCTCTGGTTGAAGGCCGGTGCGGCAGGCATGCTGTGCTGCACCGTGCCCGAGCAGTACGGCGGCGCAGGCGCAGATTACCTGTTCGATGTGGTCGTGTTTGAAGAAATGGCACGCTCGGGATTCAGTGGGCCCGGGTTCATGATCCACTGCGACCTGGTTGCCACGTATATATCGAGCTTTGGTACCGAACCACAAAAGCAGCAATGGCTTCCAAAGATGGTCGCCGGCGAAGCGATTGGATCGCTCGGCATGACCGAGCCTCATGCGGGCTCCGATCTCAAGGCGATACGCACGAAGGCTGTCCGCGATGGCGACGACTTCGTCATCTCCGGGCAGAAAGTCTTTATCTCCAATGGCCAGTTGTGCGACGTTATCGTCCTGGCAACCAAAACGGACATAGCTGGGGGCGCAAAAGGCGTCACGCTTTTTCTCGTAGACACCAGCCTGCCGGGTTTCAGGCGTGGCAAGAACCTGAGCAAGCTCGGCATGAAGGCACAGGACACGTCAGAACTCTTTTTTGACGAAATGCGGGTGCCGGCCTCTGCAATGCTCGGAGAAGAAGGCAAGGGCTTTGAACTGATGATGACCAAGCTGGCGCAGGAACGGCTGGCGCAGGCCATCCGCTCGGCGACTGTCGCCGAGACTGCGATTGAGTGGACGGTCGACTACACCGCGCAACGCAAGGCATTTGGCAAAACAATTGCCGACTTCCAGAACACACAGTTCAAACTGGCAGAGCTAAAGACAGAAGCCGTGGTGGGCCGGCAGTTTGTGGACCGCTGTATAGCAGCGTTCATGAAGGGGGAGCTGGATGCGATAGACGCGGCGATGGCCAAAATGTGGGTCACCAACATGCACTGCAAGGTCGTCGATGAATGTCTGCAGCTCTTCGGTGGCTGGGGTTATATGTGGGAATATCCGATTGCCCGGGCGTATGCCGATGCCCGCATCGTCAAGATCGCAGGGGGCTCGATTGAAGTGATGAAACACATCATAGGACGCCAGATGTTCTCGCATTTAAAACCGGGCTGAGGAAACCCAACACCAGTCATGCATTAAAAAAGGCCCGTCAAGGGCCTTTTCCCTGTCTGCTACGGTCAGTCAACCATGGCATTGGAGGCCTTGACCAGCGGCGCCCATTTCTGGATTTCCGCATTGATAAACGCAGCATAGGCCTGAGGGCCAAGTGGCGCGGGGTCCGCACCGATGGCGCGTATTTTCGCGACCACATCCGGGTCAGCAAGGCCGCTCACAATTTCCTGGCCCATCCTGTCAACAATCGCCTGTGGCGTACCCGTCGCGGCGGAAATCCCGTACCAGCTGGAAATATCAAAGTCACGTATGCCTGATTCCTGCATCGTCGGCACATCAGGATTGCTGGGGGAGCGGACGCTACGCGTGACCGCCAGCAGCTTGAGCGTGCCAGCTTTCACATGCTGCGGATACAGCGGCAGGTTATCCATCGAGAACAACACCTCTCCACCGAGCAGCGCATTCAGGTTGGCGGCAGTTCCCTTGTAGGGCACATGGGTGAGCTCTACACCGATGCGCTGCCCGAAAAGCAACGACGACAGGTGGGAGCTGGTACCTGAGCCAGCCGAACCAAAAAACCCACTCTTGGGATTGGCGCGCAGATAAGCCACCAGGTCAGCGACCGAATTGATACCCTTGTCCGCGCGTATGGCCAGCGCATTGGAAAAAGTCGCTATACGGCCAACCGGCGGCAGGTCTTTTTTCGGGTCAAACGTGGGCTTGCGATACAGGCTGACACCGATCCCATTGGTAGCCACGTTACTGATGAAGAAGGTGTAACCGTCAGGCCTGGCGCTGTTGGCCACCGCCGCAGCCGTCATGCCGCCCGCACCCGGATGGTTCTCGATAAAAAGGCTCTGCCCCAGTTTTTCCTTTAGCCGGGACTCAAGCGCGCGCACAAAAATATCGCTGCCGCCGCCTGGCGCCCCGGCGGAAATAAAGCGGATCGGTTTGCTCGGCCAAACGTCCTGCGCCAGGGAGGTACGGGCGATGGCGCCTGCGCCTATGGCAAGAGTGCCCAGCAGAACGCTGCGTCGTGAAGTGGTCATGTCGTTGTCTCCGGAAGGGCTTTGCCCTCTAGGGTGGGTTGCAAGATCAGTGTAGTATGCTCCCAGTTAATATGCAACCAGACTAAATTTATGCGCCAATTCATAAGGAAAAACCCGACATGAGCCGACTGCACGACTGGGCCGGCACTCAACCAGACAAGGTGGCCGTGCAAATGCACGGCACAGGGCAGTCGCTGACATATCTGCAACTGGACCAACGGGCCAACCGCTTCGCCGACTGGCTCCTCTCGCTGAACCTGCCCGAGCGCTCAGTGATCGCACTGCTGCTTGAAAATCACCTGAATACTTTTGAACTTTGGTGGGGCGCACGCCGTGCCGGCCTTTATTACGTGCCCATCAGCACGCTCTTGACCGGTCGCGAGGCTGCCTACATCGTGCGCGACTGCGGCGCTTCCGTACTCGTCACCAGCGCATCCACGACCGGCCTGGCACAAGAAACGATCAATGCGCTGGGCAATGATGCGCCGTCACGTAGGCTGATGGTGGACGGCGAAGCAGCCGGCTTTGCCAGCTACGAAAAGATCATGGCAGCCTTCCCGGGAACTGCCACCTTGACCGAGAGACCCGTTGGCCGAGAGTTCATGTATTCATCGGGAACTACCGGTTTCCCCAAAGGCATACGCCGTCCCCTGCTTCCCCATGCCAGGCGTTACGAGCTTCCCGAGCTGGAGCAAAAACTCAGGGCCATGTTCCAGCTCGACAACGAATCCGTTTTCCTGTCTGTCTCGCCGCTTTATCACGCTACAGGGCGCTTCAATATCCGTGTGCTTGAATGCGGAGGCAGTTGCGTGATCATGCGCAAGTTCGACGCGGCATCAGCACTCGCAGCTATCGCACAGCATCGAATCACCCACGGCCACTGGGTACCAACGATGTTCAGCCGCATGCTCGCCTTGCCGCCGGAAGCCCGTGCTGCTTATGACATATCAAGCCAGCGTGTAGCGCTGCATGCCACAGCGCCCTGCCCCCGCCATGTGAAGGAAGCCATGATCGACTGGTGGGGCCCCATCATCAATGAATATTACGGCGGCTCGGAAAATGTGGGCGTGACCTATATTGATGCAGCCGACTGGCTCCAGCACAAAGGCTCGGTCGGCAAGCCCATATGCGGCGACATGCACATCATGGCTGATGACGGCAGCGACACCGAACTCGCGCAAGGCGAGATCGGCCTGATCTATTTCAATGGCGGCGTCGAGTTCCAGTACCACAACGACTTACAGAAAACAAAGTCCGTTTTTAACCAGCGCGGCTGGGGAACCTACGGTGACATGGGCTCAATAGACAACGATGGCTTTCTTTTCATGAGCGACCGCCGCACCGACCTCATCATCTCGGGCGGCGTGAATATTTACCCTCAGGAAGCCGAAAACGTGCTGCTCACTCACCCCGCGGTGGAAGACGTTGCTGTCATTGGGATCCCTCATGAGGACTTTGGTCAGGAGGTCAAGGCGGTAGTGCAATTAAAGGCATGGCAAATACCTTCGGACCACCTTGCCGCAGAGCTGACAGAGTTCTGCCGCAGCCAGCTGGCACGCATCAAATGCCCTCGCAGCTTTGATTTTGTGGATGCCTTGCCGCGTAGCGAAAATGGCAAGCTGCTCAAACGTGTGTTGCGCGAGGGCTATGCAGCAGTTCAGGCAAAAACCTCAGCGTCAGGGGCCTGACACCGTCGTCAGGGCTGCGCAGCCAGCACTGCCTTTTTTTGCACTAACTCGGCGATCTCGGCAGGTGTATAGCCAAAGCGGGCCAGTACTTCGGCACTGTGCTCCCCCAGGCGCGGCACGCCAGTGCTTGCGCCATTGGCGGCACAGCCTGGATGACGGGCGCGCGGGACTGGCAGCAAGCCGGAAGTCTCCAGCTCGCTGAAAATTCCAGCATGACGCACTTGCGGATGAGCGAGCAGGTTCTGATAGCTGCTGACCGCTGCGTGCAAGACATCGGCAGCCTGAAGGCGTGGCAACCAGTACGTCAGCGATTGCCCTTTGATGATGCCGGCCACCTCCTGATTGATGACTGCGGCATGAACCAAACGCAACTGATTGGATGAAACCCGTTCATCGAGCGCAAGATGGGGTACCCCCAACGCATTGCAAAGCCTTGAGAACATGCCGTTGTTGAGCGTGCCCAAGGTCATAAACCCATCGCTGGCTGCAAATACACCGCCGGGCGCCGTAGCAGCCGAGGCCGGAATATCTGCGGAAAACACGGCATCCACGATGTTGCTGGACTGCAATGCAGCGCAAGCCTCAAGCAGGCTGAGTTCCAGGTGACGACCCTGTCCTGTAATGCTGCGGCGGTATAGCGCTGCGCTGACCAGTTGTGATGCATATATGGCCGCTGCAATATCCGCCAGGTAAAGCCCCACCTTTTGTGGCACGCCCGATGCGGAACGATTGGCATGCATCATGCCGCTCATGGCCTGCATCACGCTGTCGGTAGCTGGCGCATCTGCCAGCGGGCCATCCGCACCAAAGCCGGATATAGACACATAGACCAGCCGCTCGTTGCTTTGTGACAGTGTTGAATAGTCAAGACCCAACCGCTGCACGACACCCGGCCTGAAGTTCTGTATGACCACATCTACCTGCCGGGCGAGCCTTTGCAAAACGCTACGACCTGCATCCATGCCCGCATCTACGCACAGCCCTGACTTGCCCGCGTTGTAGGCCACCACTACCGCAGAGAATCCGTCACGCGTACTGCCCATATATCTGGCCCAGTCGCCAGTTGGGGGTTCAACCTTGACCACTTCAGCACCTTGTTGCTGCAGGATATCGCCGCAGTATGGGCCAGCGATACCCTGGCTCAGGTCAAGGACGCGCAGGCCCTGCAGGAGCGGTTCATCGGCTGTGTTCAGAGTCATGGGCAGCCCTGGTCACCTTCCGGCATAACCTCAATCAACGCGCGCCCCACGACTTTTCGGGCGATCACCGAATCGAAAGCATCGGCGAGCTGGGCCAGCGGGAAGGGTTTTGTTGACTCCGGCTTGAGCTCCCCGGCAGCAACATGTGCAAAGAGCGTATCCATCATGCTTTTCAGGCGTTGCCTGTAAAACTCGCGTTCATCCGTCAAGCCCCAGCCGATATACAGGCCAAAGTTGAAGCCAACAATTTCGGCATTTTTTACCAACAGGATATTGGCGGGAATTTTCGGCACGTCACCACTGGCAAAACCAACGATCAGTATCCGGCCCTCCGGTTTCAGGCAACGTAAACCTTCGTCGAACAATGCTCCTCCTACAGGGTCGAACACCACATCAACGTTCTTGCCGCCATTGAGATCCCTCACCTGCTGGCTGAGTTGCTCGCCGCCATGCGCGATACCTGCGTGCGCGCCCCTGTCCAGGGCGATCTTTACCCTGTCATCACTGCCTGCAACAGCAATGACCCTCGCACCGGCGAGCCGGCCCAGTTCTACCGCAGGCAGTCCTACGCCACCTGCCGCTCCATAGACCAGCAAGGTGTCACCGGACTGAAGCCGGCCACGCCAATGCAATGCGGCATAAGAAGTGCCATAGGTCAACGGCACGCTCGCAGCAGTGGCCAGACTCACCGCCTCTGGTACATGCCAGGTGGTTGAAACGGTTGCGATGGCCTGCTCGGCGTAGCCGCCCCAGTCGAGCGCAGCGGCGACCCTGTCACCAAGCACAAAATCGGTCACATCCGGGGCCACTTCAAGGACCACGCCAGACACTTCGGTACCCGGCACAAAAGGCAATGGCGGCTTGCGCTGGTATTTCCCGGCGATTACCAGCGTCTGCCCAAAGCCGGCAGTTGCGTAATGGACCGCAATGCGGACCTGTCCAGCGGATAACGCCGGGGTGGGTACATCATCGCGAAGTTTCAGTTCGCGGTAGTGCACCCATTTTTCACACAGGTAGGCTCTCAAGGCGCACTCCAGATCTATTGATGCTCAGTCAAAATTGATATGCGACATGTCCTTGATGATGCCTTGCCATTTGGCCATCTCGTTACGCGTCAGCTCATTTCCCTGGGCTGATGTAGTACCGCTCGGATCAATACCAAAGGAGATCAACCTTGCATTAAAGTCCGGTGTCTTCACAATCTTGGCGACTTCTGCGGATAGCTGGTCAACGATTGCACGCGGGGTCTGCTGGGGTGCAAACAGCCCCCACCATGGAGAAAAAGGCTCCATACCTGTAATACCCTGCTCTGCAAACGTCGGGATTTCCGGCAAAACCGACGAGCGCTTTGTCCCGGTAACGGCAATCGGCCTGATCTTGCCGGCTTTGGTCAATGGTGCAGCGGAGCCAATATCCGCCACCGCTATCATCAATTGGCCACCGACCAGATCCTGCAGTTCTGGTGCAACACCCTTGTAGGGCACATGCGTCATCTTCACGCCGGTTTGCCGGATCATGAATTCTCCCAGCACATGCGCGCTCGACCCGTTGCCGTAAGACCCATAGTTTGCCGACTCGGGTTTGGCTTTCGCTGCATCCAGCATCTGGCGCAGGTTGGTAATCGGTGTTGAACCGTTGACATAGAGCACCAATGGCGTTGTACCGATATGCGAAACCGTTGTGAAGTCCTTTTGCACGTCATAAGGCACCTTTTTTTGCGTAAAAGGCACCATCACAATCGGCGTGCTCGTCGTGAACAACAGGGTGTAACCATCCGGGTCGGCTTTCGCAACAGCATTGGTGCCCAGCACAAGACCAGCGCCAGGACGATTCTCAACCAGTACGTTCTGTCCGAGTGCGGTGGTGAGCTTCTCGGCGATTAGCCTGGCAATCACGTCGCTGGGACCGCCCGCACTGGCGGGCACTATAAAACGAATGGGCTTGGATGGGTAACGTGCAGCATCCTGCGCCTGTGAGCCTGTGGTCGCCAGCAACACGGTTAGCGCGCCGACTTTCAGGCAGGTGTTGAAATGAGCAAGCATGGTTGTCTCCGGTGAGTTCTTCTGAAGGCTGCAACAGCCGGCAACCCATCATTAATTACGCTTGCATATGATATTTCACAATACATAATCACGCAATTGACCCCCATGCGGACAAACCACTAGATGTGGCGCCGGGTGTCCCACAGACCGCAAACACCGATGTCAGGCGTTGGCAATAGTCCGCAGCATCTCCCGCAACTCCCGGCGGATCAGTTTTCCTGTCGGCGACCGGGGCATCTGCTCCAGCACGACATATCGGGTTGGCGATTTGATACGCCCCAGCTGCTTGTTGCAATGCGCAGCAAGAAGAATTTGCAGTTCTGCCGCCATGACTTTTCCGTCGCCCACGACAAATGCAACCGGTCGCTCACCAAACTCCTCGTCTGCGGCCCCAACCACACCCGCATCGAGAATGCAGGGCAATTCCATGATGGCTGATTCGATCTCCTGCGGATAAATATTTACCCCGCCGGAAATGATCATGTCGTCCATGCGGTCGGTCAGAAACATATAGCCGTCGCTATCGATATAACCTATGTCGCCAAGAGTCTGATAACCCTGCGGGCTGGTACGGCCTGCGGTCTTTCCTGGTTCACCGAAATACTGGAATGCACTGATACCGGAGAAAAAGATACGTCCCACCTGCCCCGCAGGCAATTCGCTCCAGTCTTCGTCCAGGACATGCGGCACACCTTTACGGGTCTTTCCTACCGAGCCGGGCCGCTGGAGCCATTCGTGCGAATCAAGCATGGTCAGCCCCACACCTTCTGTACCCGAGTAATACTCCATCAGGACGGGTCCCCACCAGTCAATGATGGCGTGTTTCACCGGCACCGGGCAAGGCGCGGCGGAATGTAGCGCCATCACATGATGCGGCGCGGAAAAGTTGCGGCGCACCTCTTCAGGCACGCGCAAGAGGCGCTGCAGCATGGTCGGCACCCACTGCGAATGCGTGATGCGTTTGTCCACCAGCATGCGCAGCACGTCTTCCGCCTCAAACTTCGGCATCCCAAAAACAGTGCCGCCAGTCGCCGTCACGGTCAGCGCAAACCGCAGCGGCGCCGCATGGTAGAGCGGTGCGGTAGACAGATAACGCACATGTTCATCTATCGAAAACAACGCGATCAAGTCAGCAGCAAAGGGGGGGGCACCCTTGTAGTCAGCGGCAGGCAGGGGTCGCCAGACGCCTTTGGGTGCACCGGTAGTGCCGGAGGTGTACAGCATCAGCGAACCTGGTGTTTCACTTTCCCTTGGTAGGGTGCTCATCGCAGCCATCAGATCACGTACAGGCTGGTAGGCATGCACGTCCTGCCCATGCGACAACCAGCGAACGTCCTTCCCGCAAAGTTCCGGCAGTTCCACTACTGGGGTCTTCACCGCGGTATCGGCCAATACCAGCCGGGCCTGGCTGTTGTCGACGATATAGGCCGCGTCTTTAAGCGACAGCGAACTGGATGCCGGCGTGAAATAGAGGCCGCTCCTGTAGGCGGCCCAGGCCAGCACGAACATGAAAGAAACGTTAGGGAGGAAAGCGACTATGTGGTCCCCGCGCTGGAGGCCACTGTCTTCGAAAACTCGCGCCAGCTGGTTCGCGTACGCTTCAAGATCGCCGTAGCAAAGTGTTTCCTCACCGATGTTGATGGCCACCCGCTCAGGATGGTGCGTCGCCCAGTGGCGCAGGTCGTGTGTCATGGTCTCTCTGGATGAATGCCTCTTGCAGGCCACCGCAGTTACAGCCGTGGATTGCAATCTGGCAATTGATTGACAAGAGTATCGTATGGCTACATACTATAATCCAGACCGTGACCACAAACAACAAAAGCACTCCGTTGCTGTCCTTCCCTGTCCGTGCCGGCTACAGCCGTTCACATACAGCCGCCCATGAAAGTAATTGAGCGCGGCCAGGGATTGCCTGCAGGTGTGCGCTTGCTCCCTGCTGCGATTGACATGCCCAAAGCGGTGACCAGAGAAGCACTCTCATCGCTGGTGTCCCCTGGCGGGCTGGTCTATGTACCGGGCGCAAGTGGCGCCCCGCTTTCCTTTGTGTCCAGCCTGCTGAACCACCCCGAGCACCAGAAGGATCTCAAGCTCCTCACAAGTTATGTGCCAGGCATCAACACCCTCAACATGCAGTCCATCGATCCGGGCGCTATCGTTACCGGGCTCTTTATGCATGCCGGTCTGCAGCAAGCGCAACGCACAGGGCGGTACCGTTGCCTGCCGCTGAGTTATGCAGGGTTCGTGCGCCATGTGCTGGACCACGTAGAAACAGACCTCGCGGTCATTCAGCTGGCGCCGCCCGACGCGGAAGGTAATTGCTCACTGGGCCCTGCAGTGGAGTTCATGCCATCCATACTGAAAAATGCCCGCCGCGTGCTTGGCCTCATCAACCACCACACACCACGCATTCCCGGTGCGGTGAGCATTCCATATTCGAAGCTGGACTACGCCTGCGAGGTCGATGACGCGCTGCCGACCTACAACACCGACAGCAACGCCGTTACTGAAGCGATCGCGCGGCATATCGCACCGCTGGTTCCTGATGGCAGCGTGCTGCAGATAGGACTGGGCAAGGTTCCCATGGCGCTGTCCCGGTTGCTGTGCGACAGGCGCATGTTGCGCCTGCACTCAGGGATGCTGTCCGATGGTTTGCTGGATCTGGCCCGCGCCGGTGCACTCGACCCGGATTTTGCACACACCACTTGCGCGCTGGTTGGTTCCGCGCAGTTATACAAGGACATCGCCGGTTTTGAGCAACTGCGTGTTCTCGGTTGCGAATTCACACACAACCCGCGCGTATTGCTTGAACTGGATTCCTTTGTATCGGTCAACTCGGGGCTGGAAGTCGACCTTTTCGGACAGTGCAACCTGGAACACGCCGATGGTCACGCGATCAGCGGTGCCGGTGGCGCGCCAGACTTCGCCCGGGCAGCCCGCCTTTCTGCCGGTGGTCGAAGCGTTGTAGCGCTGAACGCCACCCACCACGCAGGCAAGGGGTCACGCATAGTGCCCTGTCTTGACGCGAATGCCATCACCACCATTTCACGCATAGACGTAGACCACGTTGTCACCGAATACGGCGTGGCCAATCTCGCAGGCGCCAGCGTGCATGAACGTGCACAGGCCATCATCGGCATTGCCGCACCAGCCTTTCGCGAAGAACTTTCGCGCAGTTGGGCATCCATCGCAGACCGTCTGTAACCATGACGGCAAAGTCAATGCCTGACGCATTTCATTACCTCCTCGCCGGCCCGAACTGGCAAGGTTTCATTCAAAAATCATTTCACGGAGTTCGTTATGCAGGCGTTGCTTGAAGGAAAAGTTATTGTGGTCACCGGTGCAGGCGCCGGCGTCGGAAAAGGCATTGCGATGGAGGCGGCCCGCCAGGGTGCCAAAGTCATCGTCAATGACCTTGGCGTGGCCATAGACGGCAGCGGCGCGAGCAGTGGGCCGGCACAGCAGACAGTCGACGAGATACACGCATTCGGCGGCACCGCAGCAGCCAATACAGAAAGCGTTGCCGAGTGGAAGTCAGCCCAGTCCATCATCTCTCAAGCCCTTGACCTTTACGGTCGCATAGACGGTGTGGTCAACAATGCCGGCAATCTGCGCGACGTGATTTTTCACAAGATGCCTGAAGATGACTTTGATGCAGTCATACAGGTTCACCTCAAGGGCAGCTTCAACATGTCGCGTGCAGCGGCACCGCATTTCAAGAGCGAGGAAACCGGTGCGTTGGTGCACATGACCTCCACGTCAGGCCTGATAGGAAATTTCGGTCAGGCCAACTACTGTTCCGCCAAGATGGGCATAGTCGGGCTATCCAAGGCCATCGCGCTCGACATGGAACGTTTTAACGTCCGCTCGAACTGCATTGCACCCTTTGCATTTACACGCATGGTCAACACAATTCCCACGGATACCCCGGAAGGCATGGAGCGCATGAAGGTCAACCAGCGGCTGGAAGCCGAAAAAATTGCGCCTTTTACCTGTGCACTCCTGACAGATGCGGCAAAAGATGTCACCGGCCAGATTTTCGGGGTGCGGAACAACGAAATCTATCTGTTCTCCCAGCCCAGGCCGATACGCACCGCGCACTCCGGCGGCAGCGGCTGGACAGTGCAGTCCTGCCTCGACGTGGCCATCCCGATGATGAAGCCGTCCTTCTATGCCCTGGACAAATCAAGGGACGTGTTTTCCTGGGATCCGGTCTAGGCGAAAGCAAGGGAAACAGGCAGGCCGATGGGATAAAGGACGCTAGCGTAAAATAAAAATCCTGATGCAATCCACGCCGCCTGCCAGCTGACCCATGAGGACCACCCCTTGAAACGCGACCTCCCTGCAAAAAAAGCCAAAGTCACCAAAGCCGTGGATACGGCAAGCGCAAAAACGGCCAAACCCCGCGCAAAACTGGTGGAAACCGAAAACTGGGATGGCCGTCTGGGCTTCCTGATGCACGACGTCTCGCGCCTGAGGCGCAGCGTATTCGACGAGTTCATGAAACCCATGGCCATGACCCGCTCGCAGTGGTGGATCCTGGCGCATCTTTCACGGCACGACGGCATGATCCAGAGCGATCTGGCCAATGTGCTGGACATCGGCAAGGCCGCTCTTGGCGGCCTGATTGACCGGCTGGAGGCGTCAAAATTTATTGAACGCCGCGCGGACGACAACGACAGACGCGTCAAGCGCATTTACCTCACATCCAAGGGTACGCAAATCATCACCGAAATGCGTACACGCAGCCATGAAATGAGCGAGCGCATTCTGGATGGCCTCGATACCACTTCACGCCATGCATTGGTGGACATGCTGACACTGGTAAAAAAGAACCTGTTGTCCATCAAGGGCGACTCACCCACCGAGTGATCCTCGCGGCAGCCCATTTCCGGGTGCCGCAAAAAGAACTGCACTTTCCGCGGGTCCTTTTCCGGACACGCCTCTGTGCGTCAAAAACACATTGTTTAACGTGAATTGCAAAATTAGTCTGCTTGCATATAATATGTAATTGTTAAAATTACCCGGCAAGACTCCATGAACTTTGACGCCACTGAAGACCAGATATCCATACGAAATGCCATCCAGGAAATCTGCAATGACTTCGGCGACGACTACTGGCTGCAAAAAGACAGGGAAGGTGGTTTTCCTGAAGACTTCTACAGCGCCATAGCCAAAGCCGGCTGGCTGGGCATTGCGATGCCGGTGGAGTATGGTGGCGCCGGACTGGGCATTTCCGAAGCCTGCGCGATGATGGAGACCGTTTCCGGGTCCGGCGCCGGCATGTCAGGCGCATCATCCATTCACATGAATGTCTTCGGCCTGCATCCCGTCGTGATGCACGGCAGTGACGACCAGAAAAAACGCTGGTTACCGCCGATCATCAACGGCAATGCCAAAGCGTGTTTCGGTGTGACCGAGCCGAATACCGGCCTGAACACACTGAAGCTCAAGACCATGGCCGTACGCAAGGGCGACCGTTATGTCGTCAACGGCCAGAAGATCTGGATCTCCACCGCACAGGTCGCGCAAAAGATCCTGCTGCTGGCCCGCACCACGCCGATTGACGAAGTCAAATCATCGACGCATGGCCTGAGCCTTTTCTACACTGACCTCGACCGCACAAAAATAGAGGTGCGCGAAATCGAAAAACTCGGGCGTAAATGCGTCGACTCCAACCAGCTGTTTATCGACGGACTTGAAATCCCCGTCGAAGACCGCATCGGCGAAGAAGGCCGCGGCTTTGAATACATCCTGCATGGGCTCAATCCCGAGCGCGTATTGCTGGCCGCAGAGGCCACTGGCCTGGGCCGCGTCGCCCTGAAACGCGCAGCAAGATACGCCGGCGAACGCATTGTTTTCGACCGCCCCATCGGCAAGAACCAGGGTGTGCAACACCCGCTGGCGGAGCGCTGGGTAGACCTTGAGGCCGGCACCCTGCTGTACCAGCGCGCGGCATGGCTTTACGACCAGGGCCGGTCTTGCGGCGCAGAAGCCAACGCTGCCAAATTTTTCTGTGCAGAGGCAGGATACCGTGCCTGCGAGACCGCCGTACTCACCCACGGTGGCATGGGCTACGCCAAGGAATACCACGTAGAGCGCTACTTCCGTGAGTCCATGCTGCCGCGCATTGCGCCCATCTCTCCGCAGCTGATCCTCTCGTTCATTGCAGAAAAAGTGCTGCAGCTGCCCAAATCCTACTGATCGTCGCCGACCACTTCGTGCCCGAATAAATCCAAGGAACAGACATGAAATTATGTGAAGGACGTATTGCCGTTGTCACCGGCGCAGGCCGCGGCCTGGGCCGGGCCCATGCACTGATGCTCGCCACGCACGGTGCCAGGGTGGTGGTCAACGACATGGGCAGCTCTGCCGATGGCAGGGGCGACGACCAGACGCCAGCAGAAGAAGTGGTTGCCACCATCAAGGCCATGGGCGGCGAAGCGGTTGTGGATACCTCGGATGTCTCCGACTGGAAAGGTGCCAAGGCCATGATAGACAAGGCCGTCGATGCATTCGGCGGGCTGGACATACTGATCAATAACGCCGGCATACTGCGCGACCGCATGATGATCAACATGAGTGAGGAAGACTGGGATGCAGTAATCAGGGTCCACCTCAAGGGGACGTTTGCACCGGCGCACCACGCAGGCAACTACTGGCGTCAGCAAAGCAAGGCCGGCAAGGCAGTCGACGCGCGCATCATCAACACCACTTCCCATTCCGGCCTGTTCTGCAACATCGGCCAGGCCAACTATGCCGCAGCCAAAGCAGGCATCGCCAGCTTCTCGATAGTTGCCGCGCGCGAACTGCAGCGCTATGGTGTGACAGTCAACGCCATCGCACCGCGCGCCACCACACGCATGACAGAAGGCCTGCGCGAATGGACACCGGAACAGCTGGAGCGCCGGGACCCCCAATGGATTGCAGCGCTGGTCACCTGGCTCTGCAGCCCTGAAGCCAGCAAGGTCAGCGGCAAGGTATTCGAAGCCTGGGGTTACGGCTACGCCGTCGCCGAGAGCTGGCAGCACGGTCCGATGACACAAGCCAGCAAGAACCCCGCAGAGCTGCGCGCACCGATTGAGGAGATCATCCGCTTTTCGCGCAAGAATGCCGGCATAGATCGCGACACCTGGCTGGATGTCTAGGCAACCCTAAGGCTCAGCGGCCTTTCCATTCGGGAGGGCGCTTTTCCGAGAAAGCACGCGGGCCTTCAGCGGCATCTGCGCTGCAGCGGTTGCGCGAAGCAGCCGCATCGCTGATAGCCCACGCTTCATCCGAGAGATACAGCGAGGCGTCGAGCGCACGGTAAGCGACCGCCTTGCTTTCACGCACGGCGACAGGCGCGTTGGTGCAGATGCGCTCCGCCAGAGCGAGGGCTTTCTCAAGCACCTCTTCATGGGCAACCACCTGCGTTACCAGCCCCCAGCGCAAAGCTTCGGCCGCACTCATGCGCTCGCCGGTCAGGATGTAATACATCGCGGTTTTTACCGGGATCTGGCGCGGCAAACGCAACAGGCCGCCGCCGGCCGCCATCAAGCCACGCCGTACCTCGGGTAAGCCGAACTCCGATTTCTCCGAGGCCACGATCAGGTCACAGGCCAGCGCCATCTCCATCCCCCCACCCAGCGCATAGCCGTTCACCGCCGCAATCACCGGCTTCCCGACATACCGCCGCAGCAATTCGCCAATACCGGACTTACCCGCTTCACTGATGCGCGTCATCTCACCGGCCGCAACCGCCTTCAGGTCAGCGCCGGCAGAAAAAGCCTTGTCGCCGGCCCCGGTAATGACGGCCACCCAGAGTCCAGAATCTGCAGAAAAACGCGTCAACGCCTCAGCCACCCCGTTCCCCACTGCCATATTGATGGCATTCATGGCCTCGGGCCGGTTGATGGTTATTTTTGCGACGCGTCCTACCGTCTCAAACAGGACGGCCGGGCCGCTCATGCGGGAAAGCGCTGTGCCAGTTCAAGCACGCGCCTTGCCTGCTTCAGGTGGGGCATGTCCAGCATCTTGCCTTCAAGTCCGACCGTCCCCATGCCTGGATTGGCCTCAAAGAGATCAACCACCTTGCGGGACCAGGCCAGCTCATCGGCAGAAGGCGAAAACGCAGCGTTGATCGCCGCCACCTGGCCCGGGTGTATCGCGATCTTCCCGGTAAAGCCGCGCTGCCGGGCGGCTACCGAATCGCGCACCAGGCCAGCTTCATCGCTGAAGTCGGCCCAGATGGTGTCTATGGGCTGCACACCAGCAGCCACCGCACCGGCCAGGCACATGGACCTGGCCAACTGGTAAACGGTGTCGTACTCGCCGTCAGGCCGCCGGTTGGTGCTGGCACCGAGCGCAGCCGCAATATCTTCGGCGCCCCAGGTCAACCCGGACAACCGCGAGCTACAGCCTTCGTAAGAACCGAGGGTGAACAATGACTTCGCCGTCTCTGTCGCCACCGGCATGATGCGTATCGAACCCTGTGCCACGCCTTCACGCACTTCCAGCGCATCAAGGTAATGAGACAGTTGAACAATATCGGCTGCGGAATCGACCTTGGGCAACACAATGCCGTCCGGTGCACCCGCCACCACCACCAGGTCCAGCAGTGCAGCCGGTTTGGACAGCGGGTTGATGCGCACCCACAGCTGCTGTTTGCGATCCTTGCGCTCACGCAGGTAAGCCACCGCCATCTCGCGCGCGATGTGTGTACGCGAAGGCGCAACAGCATCCTCCAGGTCAAGGATCAGTGCGTCAGCACCGGTGGCATCACCCTTGGCAAGTTTGCGTTCACTGTCAGCCGGTATGAACAGCATGGAACGCACAGGCACAAACGGATCAGGCATCTGGCCATGGCTGGAATGTTGCGTCATAAACGTCTCAGTCTTTTTTCGGTCTGAACAAACTGCGGCCGATGATCTGTTTCATCACCTCGATGGAGCCACCGGCAATCTTGACGATACGCGCATCGGCGTAAGCGCGTGCTATCGGGTATTCCCACATGTAACCCCAGCCACCGAACAATTGCAGGCATTCGTCAACCACCTTGCAATGCAGGTTGGACATCCACATTTTGGCCATGGCAGCGTCGGTGCCATCCAGCTTGCGGTCCATGAAAAGCTTCAGGCAATGGTCCACAAAGACCCGGCCAACCGTCGCCTCGGTCTTGATCTCTGCCAGCTTGAACTGCGTATTCTGAAAATCCGCCAGTGTCTGGCCAAACATCTTGCGTTCGGCCACATAGTCAATCGTGTACTGCAGCACGGTCTCCACCACCATCGCAGAACGCACAGCCTGCGTCAGGCGTTCCTGTGCCAGGTTCTTCATCAGCAGCTTGAAGCCGCCGTTTTCCTCACCCAGCAGGTTGGCGGCCGGTACACGCACGTTTTCGAAAAACAGCTCGGAGGTATCCTGGCCTTTCATGCCCAGCTTTTCGAGCCGCTTGCCGCGCACAAAACCGGCGCGTGTCGCTTCAACGATGAACAGCGACACCCCGCCTCCCTTGGCGTCCGGGTCGGTCTTGGTCGCCAGCACAATCACATCGCAAATCTGACCGTTGGAGATAAACACCTTCTGGCCGTTGATGACAAAGTCGTCGCCGTCCCTGACGGCGCGTGTCTTGATGCCGCGTACATCGCTGCCGGCCTGAGGCTCGGTGATACCCAAAGCACCAATCACCTCGCCGCGAACCATGGGCGGCAACCACTGCTTTTTCTGCGCCTCTGTACCGAATGCCAGTATGTAAGGCATCACCATTTCGTTGTGCACCGGAAAGCCAGGCCCGGTAAAACCCGAGCGGGCAAGCTCTTCTATCAATGCAAAGTTGAACAGCTCATCAGCGCCGGCGCCGCCATATTCCTCGGGGATGGAGCAGCCCAGCAGGCCCGCCGCCCCTGCCTTCCGCCACAACTCGCGCGGCACACAGCCTTCTTCTTCCCAGCGGGCGTGGTGCGGGGCAATCTCAGCCTCTATAAAGCGCCTGGCTGTTTCGCGAAACAGCTCATGCTCTTCGTTAAAAAGCGCTCGGGTATTCATGGTGCCTTATTTGCCGGCTGTGGGCACACGGTGCATCAAGGCCACCCGCTTGCAGGTTGCGACCACCTCGTTGCGCTGGTTCCAGGCCGTGTGCTGGAACACCACAATACCGTTTTTTGGCCGTGATTTGCTGTCACGTTTCTCAAGCACCTCGGTCTCCACGTGCAGGGTATCGCCAGCAAAAACAGGTTTGGGAAAGCGCACCTCGTCCCAGCCAAGATTGCCGACCGTCGTGCCCAGGGTTGTATCGCCCACCGAGATGCCGACCATCAACCCCAGCGTGAACACGCTGTTCATAAGCGGCTTGCCAAACTCGGTTTCCTTCGCGTGTTCTGCGTCCAGGTGTATCGCGGCGGGGTTGTGTGTCATGGCGCTGAACAGCACGTTGTCAGTCTCGGTCACCGTCCGGCGGATGTCGTGTTTGAAAGTCTGGCCAACCGAAAACTGCTCAAAATAAAGTCCCGCCATTGCAAATTTCCTCATTTGATATGATTGCATATTGTATTGCATAGTACAATTTTTCAAACGTCCGACAGGGCAGCAACTTCTGGCGCCTCTGTATCAATGAAACAAGCGGACATGACAGCAACATTGATATCGTATTGATGCATATTAAATAGGGTCATTCAGGGACCCGGAAAGGCAGTTCAGTGTCTTCAACCCGTGCCTACGGCATCACCGGTTTTGGGGGGTACATTCCCCGCCTGAGGATGGAGCGCAGTGCCATCGCTGCCGCCCATCAATGGATGGCACCCTCGCTGCGTTCGGCAGCCAAAGGCCGCAGGGCTTTCTGCAACTGGGACGAAGACGCGCTCACCATGGGCGTCGAGGCCGCACGCGATGCGCTGAACGGCAAAGCCGCTGCAGGCATTGCAAAAATCGTCTTTGCCTCCACCACCATGCCTTTTGCCGACATGCTCAATGCATCCGTCATCGCGGGTGCACTGGAGATGCAGCCCAGCCTGCAGGCACTCGACGTCGGGCAAACCCAGCGGGCCGGTACCTCGGCGCTGCTTGCCGCGCTGGCAGACAGCAGCCGTGCTGCGCTGGTTGTTGCCAGCGACCGTCCGCGCGGCAAACCTGCCAGCACGCAGGAGATCGGCTTCGGCGCAGGTGCGGCCGCCTTCACGCTGGGCAGCGACAACGTCATTGCAGAGTTGCTCGGCTCAGCCAGCGTGACCAGCAGCTTTGTCGACCACTTCCGCTCCAGTGACAACAAGTACGACTACTTCTGGGAAGAGCGCTGGATACGTGACGAGGGCTACCTGAAGATAGTGCCCAATGCAGTCGCCCTGGCGCTGGCCGACGCAGGTGTTGGCGCTTCGGACATCAAACACTTCATCATGCCAACGCCTTTCAAGGGCGTGACTGCCGCGCTGGCGAAAAAGCTGCAACTGCCTGCCGGCTGCGAAGCCGATGCGCTGGATGAACACTGCGGCTACGCTGGTAGCGCGCACGGATTGCTGATGTTGGCACATGTGCTTGAAAAGGCCCAGCCCGGCGAGCTTATCCTGCTGATCGGCTTCGGCCAGGGTTGCGATGCACTGGTGCTGCGCGCCGGCGATGCCATCGGCAAGGCAAGGCCGCAGCGCGGGGTCAGCGGTGCGCTGGCCGATGCCCAGCCATTGAACACCTACATGCGCATGCTGGCAAATGAAGACGGGGTGGAACTCGAATGGGGCATGCGCGCCGAGAAGAACGTGAAGACCGCGCTGACCGAGCAATACCGATCGCGCGACCAGATCGCCGGTTTTGTTGCCGGCAAGTGCCCGCATTGCGGCACGGTGCAGTTCCCGCAGCTGGCCTATTGCGTCAACCCGACCTGCCAGAAGGCAGCGACCAACTTTGAGCAGCTACCGCTACGGGATGTGCCGTGCAAGGTGCTGACCTATACGGCCGACTGGCTGTCTTACCACCCTGCGCCGCCGCTGTACGTCGGTTTTGTGCAGTTTGAAAACGGTGCGCGGCTGCTGATGGAAACCGTGGACATCAACACCCAGCAGCTGGAGGTCGGCATGCCGCTGCGTGTGGTCTTCCGCATCAAGGAAATCGACAAGGGCCGTGGCTACCGCCGCTATTTCTGGAAAACGACACCGCTGACACCTTGAGGTTCGGCACCCGTTGCAGCTCACGGCGTGAAGCTGCATCCCATCCGCCAGCGGCAATGCCCTGCGGAGACCCTGACAGATCAAAGGACACATCATGGCGACAGGTATCAAGGACAAGGTAGCGATTCTGGGCATGGGTTGCTCGCGTTTTGGCGAGCGCTGGGATGCCGGCACACCCGAGCTGCTGTCCGAGGCGTTTGAAGAGGCGCTGGCCGATGCCGGCATCGAGCGCAAGCAGATCAACGCGGCCTGGTACGGCTCCGGCATGGACAGTATCAACGTCGGCAACTCCTCCATCCCTGCGGCGATGGCGCTACGGCTGGAGGGCATTCCGGTCAGCCGGGTTGAGAACATGTGCGCCACTGCCACCGAGGCTCTGCGCGGTGCAACCTACGCCGTGGCTTCCGGTGCGGTGGACATCGCACTGGCCATAGGCGCAGAGAAACTGAAAGACACCGGTTATGGCGGCCTGCCCTCGCCCTTCAAGGGCACGCTCAACGACATGTGGATGCCTTTGGGCTCCGCACCCGCAGGCTTTGCACAACTGGCGGCCGGTTACCGCACCAAACACGGCATCTCGAAGGAAGACCTGAAACGCGCCATCGCCCACATCTCCTGGAAGAGCCACCAGAACGGCACCATCAGCCCCAAGGCGCACCTGCAGAAGGCCATCACGATGGAGCAGATACTGAACGCGCCCATGATTGCCGAACCGCTGGGCCTGTTCGATTGCTGCGGCGTCAGCGACGGTTCAGCAGCCGCCATCGTGACCACACCCGAGATCGCACGCGCACTCGGCAAAAAGGACATGGTCACGATCAAGGCACTGCAACTGGCCACCAGCTCCGGCGTCGAGTCGCACACCGACAGCTGGGACGGCAGCCATGTTCGCACCACACGCGTCGCGGCAAAAAAAGCCTATGAAGAAGCCGGCATCACCAACCCGCGCGACCAGCTCAGCCTGATGGAAGTGCATGACTGCTTTTCCATCACCGAGCTGGTGACGATGGAAGACCTGTTTGTCTCAAGCGAAGGCCGGGCCACCCACGACGTGATGGACGGTTTTTTTGACCGCGAAGGCGGCGGTGTGCCCTGCCAGGTTGACGGCGGCCTGAAGTGTTTCGGCCACCCCATCGGTGCGTCCGGCCTGCGCATGGCTTATGAGGTCTACACGCAGTTGCTGGGCCGCGCCGGCAAACGGCAGCTGAACAGCCCCAGCATCGGACTGACGCACAACCTGGGCGGCGTGCCCTACCTGGGGGTGGCGGCCATCTCCATTCTTGGCCTGCACAGCTGATACGTATCATCTGCAGCATGAATGCACTTCCCCAAACCAATACACGCGTCCTGCTGAAGTCCCGGCCCCAGGGCATCCCGCAGGCAGAACATTTTGAAATCGCCGAAGCACCCCTGCCCGCGCTGGAGCCCGGCCAGTTCATGGTGCGCAACGAGTTCCTGTCGGTCGAGCCCGCCATGCGCGGCTGGGTCAATGCCGCTGCCAACTACTCCGACCCCGTTGCCATCGGCGGCGTGATGCGCAGTTTTGCCGCAGGCACGGTGGTGGCCTCACGCCATGCCGGCTATGCCGAAGGCGACAGGGTGATGGGCATGCTGGGCTGGCAGCAGTACGCGGTCACCGATGGCAGCGGCATACGGCGCAAGGTCGTCGAGCATGACCTGCCCCTGTCACTGTCGCTCGGCGTGCTGGGCATCAACGGCGTTACCGCCTGGTTTGCATTGACAGAAGCTGGCCAGCCGCGTCCCGGCGACACCGTGGTGGTCTCCACGGCTGCGGGCTCTGTTGGCTCGGCCGCCGGACAGATTGCAAAACTCGCGGGTTGCCGTACCGTCGGTATCACCGGCGGCGCAGCCAAGATGGCGATGTGCCTGGATGATTTCGGCTATGACGCCGCCGTTGATTACAAGGCGTCCGGCTTTGAAGACGCGCTGACAAAAGCCTGCCCGAACGGCGTGGACGTCTACTACGACAACACGTCCGGCGCCATCTCGGACGCCGTCATACAGCGCATCAACAAGAACGCACGCATCGTGATCTGCGGTACGGCATCCGTCGCCAGCTGGGACCCGTGGCCGGCCGGCCCGCGCGTGGAGCGGCACCTGCTCAACAAGTCGGCACGCATGCAGGGTTTCCTCGTGTGGGACTACGAACACCGCTATGAAGAAGCCGTTGCCAAACTGGCAGCATGGGTGCGCGAGGGCAAGCTGAAATACCGCGAGGAAATCATGGACGGCCTGCAGGCCGCACCCGATGCCATCGCCAGCCTCTACCGTGGCGAGAACCTCGGCAAGCGGTTGATCCGCCTCGCACATCCCTAAGCCCACAGAGACATCACAGCTACACCAGGCCCACGCGACACCATGAACCTCGAACAACTGCTGCAACTGAAGTTTCCTGACATAGAGCAGGTCGCCACACCACGCGACACCATGCTCTACGCACTGGGTATAGGCGTTGGCGACAGGCCCGAAGATGCGCGTGACCTGCAGTTTGTCTACGAGCAGGGCCTGAAGATGTTCCCTTCGCAGGTCAACGTCATCTGCCACCCCGGCGGCTGGGTGATGAACCCGCTGCTGGAAATCGACTGGGTCAAGCTGCTGCACGGCGAGCAGGCCTTTGAAATCCTCAAGCCGCTAAAACCCGGCGCCACCTATAGCGGCCGTTACAAGGTGACCGGTGTCGTTGACAAGGGCGCCGGCAAAGGGGCATTGATGTTCCTGCGCAAGGAACTCCGCGAAAAAGGTAGCGAGGATCTGGTCAGCACCGTTGACTCCACCTACTTCATGCGTGGCGACGGCGGCTGTGGCGGTACCGGCATCGAAGCGCCCGCACCGCACGCACTGCCCGACCGGGCGCCCGACACCAGCGTCAGCATTTCAGTGCTGCCGCGCGCCGCCCTGATCTACCGTTTGAGCGGTGACTACAACCCGATACATGCCGATCCGGTGCTTGCGCGCAAGGCCGGTTTCGAGCGGCCCATCCTGCATGGCCTGTGCAGCCTCGGTGTGGCAACACGCGCCATCATGCAGGAGGCATGCGCCGACCAGCCCGAGAAACTGCAGTCACTGAAACTGCGTTTTACCTCGCCTGTTTACCCAGGCGAAACACTGGTTACCGACATCTGGCGCGACGGGAATGTCGTAAGCTTCAGGTCTCGCTCGGCAGAGCGCGACATCGTGGTTCTCAACAATGGGCGGGCCGTTATTTCCGCCTCCTGAGCCAACACAAAGCCCGCCAACCAACACCACATCATCCAGGAGACAACACATGTTCCAGCAGAAAAAAGTCATCATCAGTTGCGCTGTCACCGGTGCCATACACACGCCATCGATGTCGCCGCACCTACCGATCACGGCCGATGAAATCGCCGAGGCATCGATTGCCGCCTGCGAAGCTGGTGCCGCCATCATCCATTTGCATGCACGTGACCCTGTCACTGGCAAACCCGACCAGCGGCCCGAAGCTTTTGAGCCTTTCCTCAAGCAGATCAAGGCACGCAGCAAGGCCATCATCAATCTCACGACCGGCGGCGCGCCTTACATGACCGTGCAGGAACGCATGCAACCGGCCAAGGTGCTCAAGCCCGAGATCGCGTCTATGAACATGGGCACGATGAACTTCGGCCTGTTCCCGATGCTGAACCGCTACAAGGAGTTCAAACACGACTGGGAAAAGCCTTATCTCGAAGGCAGCAAGGACCTGATCTTCCGCAACACCTACGGCGACCTGGAGACCGTGCTGACCGAACTGTCGGCCAACGAAACGCGCTACGAGTTCGAGTGCTACGACACCTCGCACCTGTACAACCTGGCGCACTTTGTCGA
>JAZKCN010000020.1:0-60038 GCA_040388075.1 Pseudomonadota bacterium
ATGACAGCCATGATTACGCAGCCTCCCCGCCGAGGTTGAGCTCTTGACCTGGCTTGAGCGTCACGTAGGCCTTGCGAATGTTGTCGCGGCGGCCGACGGACTTGCCAAAGCGCTTGGTCTTGCCCTTGATATTCAGAACGGCAACCGACTGGACATCCACCTTGAACATCAGCTGCACAGCAGCCTTGATTTCAAACTTGGTGGCATCCTGCAGCACCTTGAAGGTCACTGCGTTGGTCTTGTCAGCGATCATCGTGGCCTTTTCAGACACGATGGGCGCGACCAGAACCTGCATCAGGCGGCCTTCGTCAAACTTGTTTTTTGGTGAAGATGGGTTATGGGCGCTCATGCGAACATCTCCTTGAGTTGGTCCATGGCAGCCTTGGTAACCAGCACCTTCTTGTAGTGAACCAGCGACACCGGGTCGGCGTAGCGGGGTTCAACCACAAGGATGTTGACCAGGTTGCGTGAAGCGAGGTACAGGTTCTCGTCGACCACGTCGGCGATGACCAGCACGGAGCTCAGATTCATAGCCTTGAACTTGTCGGCCAGGACCTTGGTTTTTGGTGAGTCGACAGTCAGCGAGTCAACCACAGACAAGCGGCCTTCGCGCGCCAGTTGCGAGAAGATGGAAGCCATGCCGGCCCGGTACATCTTCTTGTTGATCTTCTGCGTGAAGTTTTCGTCAGGCATGTTCGGGAAGATACGACCGCCGCCGCGCCACAGTGGCGAAGACGTCATACCTGCACGTGCACGACCCGTACCCTTTTGTTTGAAAGGCTTCTTGGTCGAGTGACGGACCTGCTCACGGTCTTTTTGTGCCCGGGTACCCTGGCGGGCGTTGGCCTGGAAGGCCACGACCACCTGGTGAATCAGGCTTTCGTTGTATTCGCGACCAAACACGGTATCAGGCACGTCCACTTTGGACGAAGCCATACCCTGGTCATTCAGGAGTTCGACCTGCATCAGTTCGCTCCTTTTGCATCAGCTGCTGGTTTGGCCTTGATCGCGGCGCGAACCGTGACAAAACCGCCTTTGGAACCAGGCACAGCGCCGCGGATCATCAGCAATTGACGGGCTTCGTCAATGCGAACAATGTCGAGGTTTTGTGTGGTCTTGGTGACATCACCGAGGTGGCCCGTCATGCGTTTGCCGGGAAACACGCGGCCTGGATCCTGGGCCATACCGATGGAGCCGGGAACGTTGTGCGAACGGCTGTTACCGTGCGACGCGCGCTGCGAGCTCATCTTGTGACGCTTGATGGTGCCGGCAAAGCCTTTACCAATGGACGTACCCTGCACGTCCACCTTTTGGCCAACCGCAAACACGTCAGCGGCAGGCACAACAGTACCAGCGGCATATTTGCCTGCGACGTCAGCCGTCACGCGGAATTCTTTCAGGATTTCACCGGCTTCAACGCCTGCTTTCGCAAGGTGGCCAGCGGCCGGCTTGGTGATGCGCGACGCTTTGCGCGCACCGAATGCCACTTGCAGGGCATCGTAGCCGTCATTTGCTTCGGTTTTAACCTGGGTCACGCGGTTGTTGGATACATCCACCACCGTGACAGGAACTGTGTCCCCATCATCAGTGAACAGACGCATCATGCCAACCTTGCGGCCCAGCAACCCGAGGGAGTTGCTCAGACTCATGATGTGTTCTTTCGTAACTTCCACCGCTGCGACTTCAATTGGCCGCAGACGTTTTTATGTGAAAGACAGTTAATAAAACTGCCCCGAGCACCAAAGCAAAATAGCCATGACAAATTCAGGACAGCCCAAAAGTATAGCCCAGACTGCCAGGAATGGCAAATCTGCATTAGGACTTTGGATTTCTGGCCCCTTTTTTGCGCCTAAGCCGTGGTTTTGACCACAACATAGACCCTCCAGAGGTCCGAATTTCTCTTATTGCAGCTTGATTTCGACGTCCACGCCAGCCGGCAGGTCGAGCTTCATCAGTGCGTCAACGGTTTTGTCCGTTGGGTCGACGATGTCCATCAGGCGCTGGTGGGTGCGGATTTCCAGCTGGTCGCGGCTCGTCTTGTTGACGTGGGGCGAACGCAGGATGTCGAAACGCTTCATGCGGGTCGGCAGGGGCACGGGGCCCTTGACGATTGCACCAGTACGCTTGGCGGTATCAACGATTTCAGCTGCAGACTGGTCGATCAGCTTGTAATCAAACGCCTTCAGGCGGATGCGGATTTTTTGCTTGGTGGCCATGGTAATTCCTTTGATTTATCTGGAATTACGCGATGATCTTTGCCACGACGCCGGCGCCGACGGTCTTGCCGCCCTCGCGGATGGCGAAGCGCAGACCTTCTTCCATCGCGATCGGGTTGATCAGCTTGACGGTGATCGACACGTTATCGCCTGGCATGACCATTTCCTTGCCTTCTGGCAACTCGATCGCACCGGTCACGTCCGTCGTGCGGAAGTAGAACTGGGGACGGTAGTTGTTGAAGAATGGCGTGTGGCGGCCGCCTTCGTCTTTTGACAGAACGTAGATCTCGCCGGTGAAGTGCGTGTGCGGCTTGATGGAGCCGGGCTTGCACAGCACCTGGCCGCGCTGGACGTCTTCACGCTTGGTGCCGCGCAGCAAGATGCCGACGTTATCGCCAGCCTGGCCCTGATCGAGCAGCTTGCGGAACATTTCGACGCCGGTGCAGGTGGTCTTTTGCGTGTCGGCAATACCGACGATCTCGATTTCTTCGCCGACCTTGACAATACCGCGCTCGACACGGCCGGTCACAACGGTGCCGCGGCCAGAGATGGAGAACACGTCTTCGACTGGCATCAGGAAGGCGCCGTCAACAGCACGCTCTGGCAGGGGAATGTAGGTATCCAGTGCTTCTGCGAGCTTCATGATGGCTTCTTCGCCGAGCGGGCCCTTGTCGCCTTCCATGGCGAGCTTGGCGCTGCCGTGGATGATGGGGGTGTTGTCGCCAGGGAAATCGTACTTGTCGAGCAACTCGCGAACTTCCATTTCAACGAGCTCGAGCAGTTCTGCGTCATCGACCATGTCGCACTTGTTCAGGAACACGATGATGTAAGGCACGCCGACCTGGCGGGCCAGCAGGATGTGCTCGCGGGTCTGGGGCATGGGGCCGTCAGCGGCGGAGCAAACGAGGATGGCGCCGTCCATCTGGGCTGCGCCGGTGATCATGTTCTTGACATAGTCGGCGTGGCCCGGGCAGTCAACGTGTGCATAGTGGCGGTTAGCCGTCTCGTACTCGACGTGGGCGGTGTTGATGGTGATGCCGCGTGCCTTTTCTTCAGGAGCCGCGTCAATCTGGTCGTAACCCTTGGCTTCGCCGCCGAACTTCAATGCCAGAACGGTCGTGATTGCTGCCGTCAGCGTGGTCTTGCCATGGTCAACGTGACCAATCGTGCCTACGTTGACGTGCGGCTTCGTCCGCTCAAATTTGCCTTTTGCCATCTTTTCAACTCCAGAAATAGATAAAGAGTTACAAAACCAGAACACTATCACCAGCAACCACAACTCTGCAGTACTGGCCAGATATGGTGCCCATTCCGGGAATCGGACCCGGGACCTCTCCCTTACCAAGGGAGTGCTCTGCCACTGAGCCAAATGGGCTGAAAAACCATTCGAGTTGAGCGCGAAACGATTGATGGAGCGGGAGACGGGAATCGAACCCGCGTCATTAGCTTGGAAGGCTAGGGTTCTACCATTGAACTACTCCCGCGCAGCTCTGCCAAAAATCGAAATCGCTACAAAACTCTCAAAAAACAAACGCCTGGGATTCCAGAAAATCAAGAAATCTGGTGGATGAGGCTGGATTCGAACCAGCGTACGCGTTAGCGAACAGATTTACAGTCTGCCTCCTTTAGCCACTCGGACACCCATCCTTCAAGCGAACCTCGGATTATGCCACGGTTTTATGGCAGTTGGCACGCCCCCTGACTGCAAAAACCTTCAAATGGACCCGGCAAAGCGGCACCGCAGCTGCCACATTGCCGACCTCGAAGATTGCTAGGGGATTGCCAAGGTCTGGCGCGCCCTATTTGCCAAGGCCGGGCCACCTTTTACGGCATGATGCGCCAAGCCCTCCAAAGTCACCGATGTCACAAAGCTTTACGCACCCGCCAACCCCCAAACCGGCTGCCATGCGGCGGGTCAACCTCGCGTTACAGGGCGGCGGCTCACATGGGGCTTTCACCTGGGGCGTGCTGGACACCTTGCTGGAAGATCCGCGCATACAGATTGACGGCATCAGTGGCGCCAGCGCCGGCGCAGTCAACGCCGTGGCCCTGGCGCACGGCATGGCGACCAACGGACACAAAGCCACGGACGGCGTAACACCTGAAGCCCGCGAAGCGGCCCGCGCCTCGCTGCGCAGCATCTGGCGCGGCATAGAGGCCATGGGCAGCCTGGGCTCCATGGCCGAAAGCATCAGCAAGATGATGCTGGGCGGCTGGTCTTCAGAAAAAGTGGGCGCAAACTTTTTTGGGAACACCCTTAATCAGTGGATGTCGCCCTACCAGTCCAATCCACTGGACATCAACCCGCTGCGCAAGCTGCTGGAGCGGGAAATCGATTTCGAAGCCATCGCGAAGCAGCAGGTGCCGAAAATTTTTGTCTCCGCTACCCAGGTCACCACCGGCCAGGCCGAGATTTTTGCCGGCAAGCGCCTGACGCTTCAGGCTGTGATGGCATCGACCTGCCTGCCCACGCTATTCGGGGCCGTCGAGATCAACGGTGAGTCCTACTGGGATGCCGGCTTTTCCAGCAACCCGGCCCTGTTGCCGCTCATCAACCACTGCGACAGCAGCGACATCATCGTGGTGCAGATCAACCCGCTGAAGCGGGAGAACGCACCGCAGACGCCGCAGGAAATCATGGACCGGGTCAATGAACTGACCTTCAACGCCAGCCTGCTGTCGCAGATGCGGACCATAGACTTCATCAACCGGCTGATTGCAGATGGCCGGCTACAGGAAGGCGCCAGCTATCGCAGCCTGTTTTTGCACCGCATTGATGGCGGTGAGGCACTGGAGGACTTGCCCGCATCCAGCAAGATGTCAGCCAGCACAGCGATGATCGAGCAGCTGTTCAGCATGGGCCAAGCGGCCGCCAAACGCTGGCTGCGCCGGCACTTTGAAGCACTGGGCCAGCAGGGTACCGTCAATATTCGCCGCGACTATGTAGGCAACCTGCCGCAGGAGTTCTAGTCTGCAAGTCAGTGGGAATAAAGCCCAAAAGTTAACATATAAATTAACATTTGGCGATAAAAGCGGCGTGCAGCGCTGTCTGGGCACTGAAAACCGTCAAAAATGGCCAAAAAAGCCCGTTTTTAACCATCAAATCGGGGCGCAGCCCAATACGGAATGGCGCAGCATGCTACAAAAATCGTAGCATCCTACCGATGCGGCTAGCAGCACATCAATCTCCGGGATGGGCCTCACGCCAGGCTTTCGCGTCTGAAAAGTGCCCGCAGCCTATAAAAGGCAGCGGTGGCCGCAGCGCCGAAAGCGGCGACGGGTGATTGGCCACCAGAACCTTGTGGCGTTGCATGTCTATCAGCGCACGTTTGCTTTGCGCATGTGCGCCCCACAGCATGAAGAGGACCGGGTGATCGCCCCCGGACACCTGGCGAATGATGGCATCGGTCAACACTTCCCAGCCTTTGCCCGCATGGCTGGCAGGCTGGCTTTCTTCCACCGTCAGGCAGGTGTTGAGCAGCAGCACACCGTGCGTGGCCCAGTTGACCAGACTGCCTCCGGGCGACGGAAACTGCGGTGGCGGTGTGCCCAGGTCGCGCTGCAATTCCTTGAAAATATTGCGCAGCGACGGCGGCAGCGCCACACCGGGCGCCACCGAAAAAGCCAGCCCCTCGGCCTGACCGCGGCCATGGTAGGGGTCCTGACCCAGGATCACGACCCGCACCTGGTCGGGCGGTGTAAGTTCCAGCGCGCGCAATGGTTTGGGCGGGAAGACCACCGCGCCGTCATCCAGCCGCTGCGCCAGGAAGTCCAGCAGTTTCAGGCCCACGGCACCAGCGAAAAACTCATCGACCAGCCCCTGCCAGCCCGGCGCCACCGGCCAGGACGCCGGGTCGGCGCTGATCAACTGGTCGGGCGCTGTCATGCTCAGGCGCCGAACAGTTCAGCCAATGCTTCACCCGGCTCTTCGGCGCGCATGAAGGCTTCACCCACCAGGAAGGCGTTGATTTTTGCGTCGCGCATCAGCTTCACGTCGGCCTTGCTGGAAATGCCGGACTCGGTGATGACGATGCGGTCTGCCGGCACCTTGCCGGACAGCTTGATGGTCGCTTCAAGCGACACCTCGAAGGTCTTGAGGTTGCGGTTGTTGATGCCGACCAGCGGTGTTTTCAGCTGGAGGGCGCGGTCCAGTTCGGCCTCATCGTGCACCTCGACCAGCACCGACATGTCGAGTGACCGGGCCAGCGCCTCCATGTCCTTCATCCGCGCGTCATCCAGGCAGGCGGCGATCAGCAAAATGCAGTCCGCGCCCATCACGCGCGCCTCGTAGACCTGGTAAGGGTCCACCATGAAATCCTTGCGCAACACAGGCAGGCTGCAGGACGCACGCGCCTGCTTCAGGTAATCCACGCTGCCCTGGAAAAACTGTTTGTCCGTCAGCACCGACAGGCAGGCCGCCCCATGCTCGGCATAACTCTGCGCGATGTCGGCCGGGATGAAGTCGGCGCGCAGCACGCCCTTGGACGGGCTGGCCTTTTTGACTTCGGCAATCACCGCCGCCTTGCCGGCCGCGATCTTGTTGCGCAGCGCAGCCGCGAAGTCGCGCGTCAGCACACGCGACTCGGCGTCTTCACGCATCACCGCCAGCGGTTTGCGTTTGATGGCGTCGGCGATTTCTTCGCGCTTGACGGCCACTATCTTGTCGAGGATGTCGGACATAAATCAGGTTGCCATTTTCTGGGTGATTGAAACAAGCTGCGTGAGGCGCGCCTTCGCAGCGCCGGACTCAATCGCAGCGCGGGCCTGCACGATGCCGTCCTTCATGGTCGGTGCGACGTTGGCGGCGTACAGCGCGGCACCGGCGTTCAGGATGACGATGTCGCGTGCGGCGCCGGCTTCGTTGTCCAGCACGCCCATCAGCATGGCTTTGGACTGCTCGGCGGTTTCGACCCGCAACGCGCGGTTGCTGGACATGCCCATGCCGAAATCTTCCGGGTGGATTTCATACTCGGTGATCTCGCCATCCTTCAGCTCGCCAACCACGGTGGCCGCGCCCAGACTGACCTCGTCCATGCCGTCCTTGCCGTAAACCACCAGTGCATGCTCGGCGCCCAGGCGCTGCAAGGCACGTATCTGTATGCCGACCAGGTCGGAGTGGAAAACACCCATCAGGATGTTGGGGGCGCTGGCAGGGTTGGTCAGCGGACCCAGGATGTTGAAGATGGTGCGCACGCCCAGTTCCTTGCGGATTGGGGCGACGTTTTTCATCGCAGGATGGTGGTTGGGTGCGAACATAAAGCCGACACCGACCTCTTCAATGCATTTGGCAATCGCCTCGGGCTTGAGGTTGATGTTGATGCCAAGCGCCTCCATCACATCTGCACTGCCAGACTTGCTGCTGACGCTGCGCCCGCCGTGCTTGCTGACCTTGGCGCCAGCAGCCGCTGCGACAAACATCGAGCAGGTCGAGATATTGAAGGTGTGCGAGCCATCGCCGCCGGTGCCTACGATATCGACCAGATTGGTCTTGTCGGCGACATTGACCTTGGTCGAGAACTCGCGCATCACCTGTGCAGCGGCGGTGATCTCGCCGATCGTTTCTTTCTTGACGCGCAGGCCGGTGATGAGTGCAGCCATCATCACGGGCGACATCTCGCCGCTCATGATGAGACGCATCAGGTGCAGCATCTCGTCGTGGAAGATTTCGCGGTGTTCTATGGTGCGCTGCAGGGCTTCCTGCGGCGTGATCTTGTGTGCATTGGGCATGTCGGTGTCCCTCTTTTTTTATGGGTTGACTGGATTATCTGAAAAGGCCAGCTTCAGGCCAAAGCCGGCGAACATCAGGCCGGCAGCACGCTCTAACAAATGGATGCTGTATTGCACAGCCGTCATGCGCTGCGCCAGCCAGGCAGCCGCAACCGCCCAGCCAATATTGACCCACAACGCGTTGAAGTTGAACAGCAGGCCCAGCAGCAGAAAGGCCAGTGGTTTGTTATCAATGCCGGGGGCGATGAATTGCGGCACAAAGGCGAGGAAGAACAGCGCCACCTTGGGGTTCAGCGTATTGGTCCAGAAGCCCCGCAGGAATATGGTTTTCAGAGAAATTTTTTCCGTATTGGCACCGCCGTCTTCATCTACTGCCAAACCGCCACCCGCCTGCTGGCGCGCCAGCAGCATGCGCAGCCCGACATACACAAGGTAGGCCGCGCCAGCCCACTTCAACACGTTGAAGGCGGTGGCCGATGCCGCCATCAGCGCGCTCACGCCAACAGCCGCCGCGATGATGTGCACAAAACAACCGGCCGAAATGCCCAGCGCAGCCACCATGCCCGCACGCGCGCCCGAGCGCAACGCGTGGGTCACGATGTACAGCACATCCGGACCGGGCGTCAGGTTGAGCAGAATGCCGGCCACGATGAACAGGCCGATGTGCTCGATGCCCATCAACGCTGCTCCATGAAGTTTTTCAGCATCGCGTGGCCATGTTCGGTCAATATCGATTCGGGGTGAAACTGCACGCCCTGTATCGGCAGTTCCTTGTGGCGCACACCCATGATCTCACCGTCATCGGTCCAGGCCGTGACGGCCAGCGCATCGGGGCAGGTCGACTTTTCAATCGCCAGCGAGTGGTAACGGTTGACGGTGAACTGCTCCGGCAGATCGGCAAACACACCTTCCCGCGTGGTGCTGATGACGCTGGTCTTGCCATGCATCAGCTGCTGAGCGCGGATGATGTTGCCGCCAAATGCCGCACCAATGCTCTGGTGGCCAAGGCAGACGCCGAGTATCGGCAGCTTGCCGGCAAAGTGCCGGATCGCTGCAACCGAAATGCCCGCCTCTGCAGGCGAACACGGCCCGGGGGAGACCACCAGCCGGTCCGGCTTGTGCGCTGCGATCTCTTCCAGCGTGATCTCGTCGTTGCGAAAGGTCTGCACATCGGCGCCCAGTTCCCCAAAGTACTGGACGATGTTGTAGGTGAAGCTGTCGTAGTTGTCGATCATCAGGATTTTCATGATGTTTACTCCAGCCCTTCTTCGACCAGCTCACTCGCACGCAGCAGCGCCCGCGCCTTGGCCTCGGTCTCTTTCCATTCGAGTTCAGGAACCGAGTCGGCCACCACGCCGGCTGCCGCCTGCACATACAACATCTGGTCCTTGATGATGCCGGTGCGAATCGTGATGGCGACGTCCATGTCGCCGGAATAGCTGAGGTAACCGCAGGCCCCGCCGTAGAGGCCCCGCTTGGTCGGCTCCAGCTGGTCGATGATTTCCATCGCATGCACCTTGGGCGCGCCGCTCAGCGTGCCCGCCGGGAAAGTGGCCTTGAGCACATCCATGCCCGACATGCCGTCCAGCAAGGCGCCTTCGACATTGCTGACGATATGCATGACGTGGCTGTAACGTTCAACGGCGAAGGCCTCGGTGACCTTCACCGATCCGGTTTTGGCGATACGGCCGATGTCGTTGCGCGCCAGGTCGATCAGCATCACATGCTCGGCGCGCTCTTTCGGGTCGTTGACCAGTTCGTGCTCGACGGCCTTGTCAGCCTCGGGCGACGAAGCACGGGGGCGCGTGCCGGCCAGCGGCCTGATAGTGATTTTTTGACCGCCACCCAGCGACGCATCAACCTGCTCCTGCCGCACCAGGATTTCCGGCGACGCACCGACCACATGGAAATCCCCGAAGTGGTAGTAATACATATAGGGGCTGGGGTTCAGCGAACGCAGCGCGCGGTACAGGCTGAGCGGTGATTCGGTATAACGCTTCTTGATGCGCTGGCCGACCTGCACCTGCATGAAGTCGCCGCCTTCGATCAGCTTCTTCGCGCGCTCGACTGCCTTGATGTAATCGGCCTTGGCAAAGTCGCGTTCAGCCGGATAACCCTGTGTCTGCTTGACGACGGGCGCGCTGACCGAATACTTCAATTGATCCTTGAGGCTGCGCAGCCGCTTCTTTGCATTGGAATAAGACTCGGGCTGCGCCGGGTCGGCATACACAATCATGTACAGCTTGCCCGACAGGTTGTCGATCACCGCCAGTTCCTCACACTGCAGCAGCATGATGTCCGGGCAGCCCAGCGTATCGGGCGGGCAGCTGGCTTCGAGTTTTTTCTCGATGTAGCGCACCGCGTCGTAGCCAAAGTAACCGGCCAGGCCGCCACAAAAACGCGGCAGGCCGGGCCGCAAGGCCACCTTGAAACGCTTCTGGTAGTCGCTGATGAAGTCGAGCGGGTTCTGCTGCGATGTCTCGACCACCTTGCCGTCGGTCACGACTTCGGTTTTGACATCAGGGCCAAAACCCGACGAGCGCACCAGCGTGCGCGCCGGCAGGCCTATGAAGCTGTAGCGCCCGAAGCGCTCGCCGCCAACGACGGATTCCAGCAGGAAACTGTATTTGCCGCCGTCTTTTGAAAACGCCAGCTTGAGGTACAGGGATAGAGGGGTTTCAAGGTCGGCAAACGCTTCCACCATCAGGGGGATGCGGTTATAGCCCTGGCCGGCAAGGCTCTTGAATTCGAGTTCGGTAATCACGGTGCTTCCTTCGCAGATGGCCGGGTGCCGGTTCGGCAGGGCCATGGTTCATTCAAATTCCCCGGTGTTGTCCGGGGCCGGTGCTGCTGGCGTTGCCAGTGGCATCAGAAAGAAGGGATGTCGCAGCAGCCGGGCAAATCTTGCGAACCGGTCCAGTCAGCAGGGTGAGGGGCCAGCGCCTCAGGCGTGCGAGGAAGGGCAGGTACGCCAGGGCCAGGCTCCCCGGTCGCCTTGACCTGTCTGAATGATGCGGTGAATGAACATACAGCGCAAAGTGTATCAAACCCTTTTGCAGCACCTGCCAATGAACCTGCCGCCATAGCACCGCATTGCTCCTTGTTATCGCGCAAACCCTATTGCCGCTGTCACAAAGCGCGCTGAAAATGGGGCCATCCAAAAAAAGAACGCTCGTTCTTTTTATCAACCTGAACCGGAGACTTCATGTCACTGAAAAAACAACTGGCCGCCCTGCTGGCGGGTTTGACCCTCTCGCTGGGCGTGCTGGCCGCGCCCATGGAAGTCTCCGGCGTCAAGCTGGACGACCCGATAGATCTGGCCGGCGCCAAACTGCAACTCAATGGCGCAGGCATTCGCTACAAGGCCATCTTCAAGGTCTATGTCGCTGCCCTCTACCTCGGCAAAAAAGCCGCCACGCCCGAAGAGGTGTACGCCGCCACCGGACCCAAGCGCATGAACATCACGCTGGTGCGCGAGATCGACTCCAACGAACTGGGCAAAAGTTTCACCACGGCCTTCACAGAGAACACGCCCAAGGCAGAAATGTCGAAACTGATCCCCGGCCTGATCCGCATGGGCCAGATTTTTGCAGCACAGAAGAAGCTCAACTCCGGTGAGAACTTCACGATTGACTGGATTCCCGGCACCGGCACCGTCATCTCGGTCAAGGGCGTGCCGCAAGGCGAAGCATTCAAGGAGCCCGAATTTTTTATCGCGCTGATGCGCATCTGGTTTGGCCCAAGCCCGGCCGACTACAAGCTGAAAGACGCACTGCTCGGCAAGCCGGCCTGATACCAGCTGCCACTTACACAGCAATACAACAGGGCCCGCGGGCCCTGTTTTTATTTCAGCAGTTCCAGGTCTGCCAGCGAATCGACGAAGCCATCCGCATCAACAGTGCGCACCGGCTCGCCATGGTTGTAGCCATAGGTCACCAGAACCACCGGGCAACCGGCGGCGCGTGCCGCACGGGCGTCGTTGCTTGAATCACCCACCATCAGCGTGCGTGCGGGCTGCGTACCCAGCGCCTCGCAGGTCTTCAGCAATGGCAGCGGGTCAGGCTTTTTGCGCTCGAATGAATCACCGCCAAAGACCACACTGAAAAACCCATCCAGCCCCTTGAGCTTGAGCAAGGCCTGCGCAAATGCCAGCGGCTTGTTGGTCAGGCAGGCCAGTTTCAGGCCGCGTTGCTGCAGGGCCAGCAAGCATTCGGTCACACCGGGGTAGACAATGGAATGCCGGCCATTGATGGCATCGTAGTGTTTCTGGTAGCTGGCAAATGCCGCCTCGAACATCGAAGCAGCGCCGGCGTCAACGGCTGAGACATGGGCCAGCACCAAACGGATCAAGTGCTCCGACCCCTTGCCGACCATGTTTCCGACAACCGGCAGTTCGACCTGCGGATTGCCCGTGAGCGGAAGGTCGGCCAGCATGAGGTTCAGCGCCGCCACAAAGTCTCCCATGGTGTCGACCATGGTTCCGTCGAGATCAACAATGACTGCGTCGAAGGCGGCTGCCTGCAACTTGAAAGGTGTCACTTCGCCAGCTCGACCCGCATCGCGTCGATGACGCTTTTGTAGTCGGGGTTGCCGAAGATCGCGCTGCCTGCCACGAAGGTATCGGCGCCTGCGGACGCCACGCGGGCGATGTTGTCGGTCTTGATGCCACCATCCACTTCCAGCCGGATGTCGCGGCCTGAGGCGTCTATGCGTTTGCGCGCCAGTTCTATCTTGCGCAATGCCGAGTCGATAAAACTCTGGCCGCCAAACCCGGGGTTGACGCTCATGATGAGGATCAGGTCTATGTCGTCAATGACCCAGTCCAGCACATCCATCGACGCAGCCGGGTTGAACACCAGCCCGGCCTTGCAGCCTTTGGCCTTGATGGCCTGCACGCTGCGGTGCACATGGCCGGAGGCGTCCGGGTGAAAGCTGATAAGGTCGGCGCCCGCATCCGCAAAAGCGGCGGCCAGCGCATCGACCGGCTGAATCATCAGGTGCACATCAATGGGCACCGCCGTGCCGTCGGCTTTTTTCGAATGCGGCTTCAGGGCCTGGCAAATCATCGGGCCAAAGGTCAGGTTGGGTACGTAATGGTTGTCCATCACGTCAAAGTGGATCCAGTCAGCACCAGCCGCAATCACCGCCTTGACTTCATCACCCAGACGGGCAAAGTCGGCAGACAGAATGGACGGTGCAATCCGGTAGGCAGGTTTGTTTTTGCTCATGCCCGGATTGTCGCAGCAAGCTGCGGGGAACGGCATCATCGCTGGCAGCAACCGGGGGTTTTCACAAGGGGCGGTTAATATGCACGGCTGGCCCTGAAGGCGTTTTTTGCGCTACCGCCAGATTTTCAGGGTTGCCCCACGCCATGCCGAAGTACCAGTTTTCCTGCGAAGCCGTTCCGCACTATGTTCCCGAACAGTCCTCGCCCGAGGATTCGGTTTACGGATTCGCCTACACCATCACGATCACCAACACTGGCGAGGCAACAGCGCAGCTGATCTCGCGCCACTGGGTCATTGTGGATGCCAACGGCCTGACCGAAGAGGTCAAGGGTCTGGGCGTTGTCGGCAACCAGCCGCTGCTGAAGGCCGGCGAGTCCTTCCAGTACAGCAGCGGCGCCCGGTTGCGCACGCCGTCTGGCACCATGCACGGCAGCTACTTTTTTGTCGCCGAGGATGGCGAGCGCTTTGAGGCGGCCATCCCGATGTTTGTGCTGGAGGCCAGCCATGGCAACAACACCCCGCAGCGCACACTGCACTGAGGACGCCAGCACATGCCGGCCATGACAGACCTTCGCTCACTGCTGCACACGCTGGACCCGGCCGCCGGCCTCGCCGCGCGCCACATCTGGCTGATCAATGCCTTCGGCTGGATACGCGGCAACGAAAGCTCGGTGCCCGCCTGCACCTCGCGCCTGCAGGCCTTCATCACGGCGGTACAGGCAGACCCCGAGATTGAGTCACGGCTGAAAGCGTACTGGCACAGGCTGCTGGAAGAAGTTGACGTCACGACGCTGCTGGGCGACTTCGGTTTTGCGCCGCGCACCGCTTTCATGAGCGAGCTGGCCGAACGCCTGCGCCGCAAGCTGCTGCCCGGCACGCCAGAGACGACTGACGCGTCAGAGCTGTTCCCGCTGGTCGCGCCCACACGCTTTGATGCGCAGTGGCTGGGCGCACTCGAAGAAACCCAGGTCAACCAGTTGGTGGCCTTGCTGTCATCCGAGCCCGAAGCCGACGCGCTGCACTGGCAGCACAGCCTGATGGATGCGCTGACCTACTGCACGGCGCAGATACGCGCCACCGGCTTTTCGCCCGAACTGCGCCTGCGCATGAACAAAGCCGCCGGTGATGTGCGCGCCTTCCACGCGCTGCCGGCCGACATCGAGGAATTGCGCCGCGCGCTGTTCAACCAGCAGCGCGACGAAGAGACCCTCAACGCGATGATCGAGCAGTACCGTGACCGGCTCGATGCCTGCCGGCTGGCGGTCAATTCGGTCTACACCCACCTGGAAGAACACGGCATTTCGATAGGCATGGTGTTCCGGCTGCGGCAGTTGCGCGCACGCATCATGCGGGTACGCGAGCTGCTCGATGCGCTGCTATCGACCACACCGGCGACAACGGCCATCAGGTTGCTGGTGCGCCGCGTCATCATCGGCCAGGAAAGCAAAAGCATAGGCGCGCTGATCAGCGCCAACTCCACCTTGCTGTCAGCCAAGATGGCCGAGCGCAGCGCCGAAACCGGCGAGCATTACATCACCCGCGACCGCGCCGAATACAAGGAAATGCTGGGCAAGGCCATGGGCGGCGGCGCGGTGACCGCGCTGACCACGCTGCTCAAGTTCATGGTGGTGGCGATTGGCCTGTCGGCATTCTGGAGCGGCTTCTGGGCAGGCGTCGCCTACTCCGCCAGCTTCATCATGATCCAGCTGCTGCACCTGACACTGGCCACCAAACAGCCGGCGATGACGGCGCCGGCCATGGCCGCCAAACTGAAAGACATCAACTCGCCCAATGCCGTAAACGAATTCGTTGATGAGGTCACGCATCTGGTGCGCTCACAGGTCGCTGCCGTCTTCGGCAACGTCTTCATGGTGATACCGGCCGTTCTGCTGGTCAACGTCATCGTTCAGCTGCTGCTGGGCCACGCCATGATTGACCGCGCTGAAGCGATGCATGTGCTGCACACGCTGACGCTGCTCGGGCCCACGCTGCTGTGGGCAGCCTTCACAGGCATGATTCTTTTTGCCGCCAGCATGGTCGCGGGCTGGGCCGAGAACTGGTTTGTGCTGCACCACCTGGACTCGGCGATACGCCACAACCCGCGCTTTACCGCCGTGCTGGGGCGAGGCCGCGCGGCGCGCTGGGCAGCCTTCACACGAGAGAACATCTCGGGCTTTGCCTCGAACATTTCGCTGGGTTTCATGCTTGGCCTGATACCACCCATCACCGGTTTTTTTGGCTTTGAACTGGAAGCGCGCCACGTCACGCTGTCTACCGGGCAACTGGCTGCGGCAGCTTCGTCGATAGGCCTTGACGTGTTGAGGATGCCGATCTTCTGGTGGTCGGTCGCGGCGATTCCGCTGATAGGCGCACTCAACCTCGGCGTGAGTTTTTACTGCGCCTTCCGCCTGGCACTGCAGGCACATAACGTCAGCGGCGTGGACCGCGCGCGCATACGCGCCGTGATCTGGAAGCGCTGGCGCAGCCACCCGCGCAGCTTCTTTGTACCCGAATAGAACGCAGGGCGAAAAGGGCATTTCCGCCCTTGTCCTACAGCCCCCGGCTTGCAGCTCCTGTAAATTTAAAAGGCATTTCAGGCGGTCTGTACAAGTCGTTACTGATGTGACAAAAAAGAGGTGCATGGGCCCCGCACTGTGCGGGTGCTGTTGCAGGCCCATCCTGAAAGCTTCTGGCTGACGGGTGCACCACACAACAACATCTAAGGAGACCCATCCGCATGAATGAACTGTTGGCCATCTGGGCCGAGTGGATCAAGCCGTCTGCGGGCCTGCCCACTGTTCAATGGTCCATCCTGCTGGCAGTCGCCGCGATCTCGGGCCACCTGGTGCATCGTTATACGGGTCTGCCCAAGGTCATCGGTTATTCATTGATCGGTGCCTTCGCGGGCCTGGCCGGTTTTACCGGCACGGTCTGGCCCCTCCAGGGCATCAGCCTGTTCCTTCTGGAGCTCGGTGTGGCCGTGGTGCTGTTTGAAGCCGGCGGCCGCATCTCGCTGCGCTGGTTCCGCCACAACCCCATGGTGCTGGTGCAGAGCCTGCTCGAATCCGGCCTCACCTATGTGGTTGTTTACTGGGCCATGGGGCAGATGGGAGTGCGTGATGCTGTCGCGCAACCACTGGCGCTGCTGGCAATAGCCGCCTCACCTGCCGTGCTGGCACGTGTGCTGATGGACACCCGCGCGTCGGGCCCCGTAAGCGAACGGGCCATGGTGCTGTCGACACTGAGCACGCTGTATGCACTGACCCTGTGCAGTGCCACCGCCGGCATGCTCAGCCGCAGCCGCCGCATGCCGGTGGAAGTGGGCCTGACCGAAACTTTTTACCCGGTGCTGGTGGTACTGGGCCTGTCGGTGGTCGTTGGTGCGCTGCTCGCGCTGACGTTGCGCATTGCGCTGCGCGTGATGAGCCCGACCAGCGAGAACACCGCCATCCTGCTGCTGACACTGATTGCAGCGGGCGCTGCGGTGGCAGCCAATTTCGGCGGCTCCGCACCACTGGCTGCACTGCTGGGTGGCCTGCTGCTCAAGCAGGTCAACCCGCGCCCCTGGTCATGGCCACGGCAGATGGGCACCGCCTCATCGATGCTGACGATGCTGATGTTTGTGCTGGTGTCGGTGGTGGCCGCGCAGGCCGACTGGGGCGGACCGGTGGTGGGCATCGTGCTGGCACTCATCGTGGCGCGCGCACTCGCAAAAATCGCCGGTGTGGCGCTCGGCAATATCGGCAGCGGCGCCAGCTGGCAGCAGGCGCTGTGGGTCGGTTTTGCGATGTCGCCGATGTCCTCCATCGTGCTGCTGATGGTCTCGCAATACGCCGTTGCCGCGCCCGTGCTGGGCCGGCAGATTGCCGGCATTGCACTGCCTGCCATCCTGCTGATGGAGGTGCTGGGCGCGGTACTGTCCACCGTCGCCATTTACCGAGCCCGCGAGAGCGCCAAGCCCTGGTCGCTGGCGCCGCGCAACCACCCGAGAGATGCCGTCAATGAGCCTTGAACCCTTCCAGAAATCGGGCGCGCTGTCGCTGGGCGTCGAGCTGGAGCTGCAGCTCGTCAACACGCACGACTACGACCTCGCACCCTACGCTGAAGACATGCTGCGGCTGATGGCGAAGATACCGTTGCCGGGCACCGTCGTGCCGGAGATGACCTCCAGCATGATCGAGATTTCCACCGGCATTTGCCAGTCGCCATCTGAAGTGCTGGGCGAGCTGACGCAAATACGCGATGCACTGGTCAAAAGCGCCGACAAGCTCAACATCGCGGTGCTCGGTGGCGGCACCCACCCCTTCCAGAAATGGCATGAGCAGCGTATCTACGACAAGCCCCGCTTCCGCGAGCTGACCGAGCTGTACGGCTACCTGACCAAACAGTTCACCATCTTCGGCCAGCATGTGCATGTCGGCTGCCCCAGCGCAGACATTGCACTGCTGACCCTGCACCGCATGTCGCGCTACATACCGCACTTCATCGCGCTGTCGGCTTCGTCACCGTATGTACAGGGCCAGGACACCGCGTTTGATTCGGCCCGGCTCAACTCGGTGTTTGCCTTTCCGCTGTCGGGCCGCGCACCGTTTGCGCTGACCTGGGACGACTTCACCACGTACTTCAACAAGATGACCGACACCGGCGTGGTCAAGAGCATGAAGGACTTCTACTGGGACATACGCCCAAAGCCGGAGTTCGGCACCATAGAAATCCGCGTCTTCGACACCCCGCTGACAATTGAGAAGGCGGCCGCGCTGTCAGGTTTTGTGCAGGCGCTGGCATCGTGGTTCATGGAAGACCAGCCCTTCATGCCGACCGAAGACGACTACCTGGTCTACACCTACAACCGCTTCCAGGCCTGCCGCTTCGGCATGGATGCCGTCTACGTCGACCCGGGCACCGGCCAGCACATGCCGCTGCGCGAGCACATACAACACACGCTGCGCCAGATTGAGCCGCACGCGGCGAAGTTCAGTGCCGGTGCCTTCTTGCACATGCTGCAAAGCAGCGTCGAGCGCTCTGAAAACGATGCACGCTGGCTGCGTGAACGGCAAGGCAAGGAAGACCTGCTGGCTGAGGTGATTCGACAGGCCTCCAGGCGCTTTCGCGGCGAGCTCGCGCACAGCCAGCAGGGCTGACCATACCCGGTCAAGCTGAACAAACCAGCCAGGCCGGCCGGCCGGCCAGGAAAGTTAACATATATGTTAACTTTTGACGGCATTGGGTCTAGGAAGATGCTTCGATGCCTCAAAAACGGCCAAAAATGCCTGAAAAAGGCCAATTTCAAGCATCAAATCGGCCTCCAGACCAATATGGACTAGCGCGACATGCTATCAAAACAGTAGCGCGACAATTGAATCCCCATGCCCATCCGCGGCCTGCCTGCGATCCCGACCCCATCCGTTGCGGGCTGTATCCTCTAGCGCATGGGTGAATTTGACCTGATTGAACAGTATTTCAAGCGTGCGGCGAGGCGTGCCGTGCTGGGCGTGGGCGACGACTGCGCCTTGCTGCAGCCAGCCGCCGGTATGCAGTTGGCGATCTCCAGCGACATGCTGGTCGAAGGCCGGCATTTCTTCCCGGATGTAGACCCCGCCGCACTGGGCCACAAGGCATTGGCCGTCAATCTCAGCGACCTCGCCGCCTGCGGCGCAAAACCTTTGGCCTTCACGCTGGCGCTGGCGCTGCCAGCGGTCGACAAACATTGGCTGCAGGGCTTCTCGCAAGGCCTGCTGGCCCTGGCGGATGCGCATGGCTGCGAACTGGTAGGCGGCGACACCACACGCGGCCCGCTCAACATCTGCATCACCGTATTCGGCGAAGTGCCTGCCGGGCAGGCGCTCCTGCGCTCGGGCGCGAAGGCAGGCGACGACATTTATGTGAGCGGCACACTGGGTGATGCGCGGCTGGCGCTGGAGGCGCTGCGCGGAAAGCTCTTCCTGAACCCCACCGCACTGGCAGCCGCACGACTGCGGCTGGAACGTCCCGAGCCCCGCGTTGCGCTGGGCCAGGCACTGCGCGGCATTGCCACCTCGGCGATTGACATCAGTGATGGCCTGATCGGCGACCTTGGTCACATCCTGAAAGCTTCCGGCGTGGGTGCCAGCATTGATACCACCGCAACGTTGCCGCTGATGATGGCCGCCGAAAAAAAGCTGGACTATGTGCTGTCGGGCGGCGACGACTATGAACTGGCCTTCACCGCAACCCCTGCTGCCCGGCAGGCCGTGCAGGCAGCAGCCACACAAGCCGGAACCGCCGTCACACGGATAGGCCGCATCGAGGCCCTGCCCGGCCTGCAGCTGGTCGATGCACAGAGCCAGCCCGTCACCGGCGCATTCCCTTCCTTTGACCACTTCTCCTGATGGGCGCCGAATAAGCTTATTCAAAACAGGGGGGTTGGCAAAAGTTAAAATTGACGCCCCAGACCAGAGCCAGCCTGCCGCCAGCCCGTCTTTCGCCAGGTCACTGCGGCGGGGAGTTTGCCCGGCAAATCCCGGACGCTGCAGCCCCATATACGTCAATCCACCCGGATTTATCTTTCTTCACCTGCCTACCGCCCAAGACCATGAGTGCTTTCAACGAAGAACGTGTGCTGAGCGTCCATCACTGGACCGACAAGCTGTTCACCTTCACCACCACGCGCGACACCTCGCTGCGTTTTTCCAACGGTCACTTCACGATGATCGGCCTGCGCGTCAACGACAAGCCGCTGCTGCGCGCCTACAGCATCGTCAGTGCCAACTATGAAGAACACCTCGAGTTCCTGAGCATCAAGGTGCCCGACGGCCCGCTGACCTCACGCCTGCAGCACATCAAGGTGGGCGACAGCATCATCGTCGGCAAGAAGCCCACCGGCACGCTGCTGATCGACTACCTGCTGCCGGGCAAGCGCCTGTACCTGCTGTCCACCGGCACCGGCCTCGCGCCCTTCATGAGTGTGATCCGCGACCCCGCCACCTACGAAGCCTTCGAGCAGGTCATCCTGGTCCACGGCGTGCGCCAGGCCGACGAGCTGGCCTATCACGACATGGTGCTAGACCATCTGCCACAGCATGAATTCCTCGGCGAGATGATCCAGAAACAGCTGCTGTACTACCCGACGGTGACCCGCGAGTCCTACCGCAACATGGGCCGCGTCACCGACCTGATGGAGTCCGGCAAGATGTTTGAAGACCTCAAGCTGCCCAACCTCGATGTGGCCAACGACCGCGTGATGATTTGCGGCAGCCCGCACATGCTGAAGGACCTCAAGCACATGCTGGAAACGCGCGGCTTCAAGGAAGGCACCACAACAACACCAGGCGACTTCGTCATAGAACGCGCATTCGCCGAGAAATAGAGCCCCCACGCGGGTATTGGGGTCAGACACCCATTTCGTTGCAGTGCAAAAAGCACTGCGGTCCTTTGGACCAGCCTCAGCCTGAACGAATTGGGGCTCTGACCTCAAAACCCGTCTGCCCCCGAGGGGGCGCTGCTCCTGCGGCCCGGCAAAGCCGGTTCCGCGGACCCTGCTTGCGAAAACCCCGCTCCGCCGCCAGCCGATACGACCCGCTCCCTGCAAAGTGAGCGGGTTTTTTCATGGGCGTCATCCGAAAACTGCGCAGCCGTGGTGCAAAACTCCGGCGCATTTGGTGCGTTGCAGCAATATATGCACCTGATTAAATGTTCTATTGACAGGACATTAAAAGCGCACCTAGCATGCACTCCATGACCACGGTTGCATCTGCACTGCCGCTCCCGAAATACCACCGCATCTACCTCGTGCTGCGTGAGCAATTGGGCGAGGGCCGCTTCGCTGCAGGCCTGCCGGGCGAGATGGCGCTGATGAACCAGTTCGGCGTAGCGCGTGTCACGATTCGCCGTGCACTGGAGCAGCTGTCGTCGGAAGGCCTGATCTCGCGTGAACCCGGGCGTGGCACGCGGCCCATAGACCTTGCCGCGGGGAAGGCCTCGCAGCCCGAACCCAGACGCGCGCAGTTGACCGGGCTGCTGGAAAACCTCGTCAGCATGGGCCTGAAAACATCGGTCAAGGTGCTGGAGGTCAAGGGCATCTCGGCATCCGAGTCGATTGCCGAAGCGCTGCAGATACCGCTGGGCTCGGAAGTGCAGAAAGCGGTGCGCGTGCGCAGCACCCGCGAAGGTGCTTTCTCGCACATCACCACTTACGTTCCGCAGGCACTGGCCAAATCCTTTGGCCGCCGCGAGCTGTCGCGCAAACCCATCCTGGTCCTGCTGGAAGAATCGGGCGTCAGGGTCGGCCGTGCCCACCAGACCATTTCCGCCCGGCTGGCCGATGCCGTCGTGGCCGGCCATCTTGACGTATCGGTGGGCACTGCACTGCTCGCGGTACGCCGCCTGATCCATGACGAGAACGACAGGCCCGTGCAATGGCTGCACGGCCTTTACCGGCCTGATCGTTTTGAGTACCAGATGGAGCTTTCCCGCGTTGGCAGCATCGATGCCAAGGTCTGGGTCAGCAAGGATTTATCGGCCCGTTTCACTTAGCTTCACCTAAACCAGAAGGAGTTTTTATGTCTGCATCGAACAATTCACGCCGGCAATTTATTGCCCAGTCCGCAGCGACCGCTTCGGCGCTGGCATTTCCACTGGTGGCGGGCGCACAGCCCAAGCCGGTCAGGATAGGGGTGCTGCATCCCGTGACGGGCGCACTCGCCTATTCCGGCCAGCAGTGCCGCGAAGGCGCGCTGATGGCGATTGAAGACATCAACAAGGCAGGCGGCATCAAGTCGCTGGGCGGCGCAAAAATCGAAGCCATGCTGGGTGACGCGCAATCGTCGCCCCAAGCCGGCACCGCCGAAATCGAGAAGATGAATGAAGCCGGCGTCAGCGCCGTCGTCGGTGCCTTTGCCTCCGCCATCTGCCTGGCCACCACGCAGGCTGCGGCCAAATACAACCTGCCTCACGTAGTCGATGTCGGCGTGGCCGACCAGATCGTCGAGCGCGGCCTGAAGAACACATTCCGTTTTGGCCCCGGCTACAAGAAGTCGGCAGAAATCGCCGTTGCCAACCTGCACGTGCTGAACACCGCCGCAGGCAAGCCTGCCAAGACCGTGATGATCATCCATGAAGAGTCGCTGTTCGGTACCGGCACCGCCAACCTGCTGGCTCGCGAGCTGCCCGGCTACGGTTATGAGGTCAAGGAAATCATCAAGCACGCGAACCCGACGCGCGACTTCAACAACATCGTGCTGCGCATGAAGGCCGTCAATCCTGACATCGTGATCCCGGCCAACTACTACAACGAATACGCGCTGCTGGTGCGCACCATGCAACAGCAGAAGGTCACGCCCAAGGCAATCTTCTCGGTGCTGGGCGGCGCTGCGTCGAGCTACAAGTTCGTCAAGGAGTTTCCGGATGCGGCCAACGGCATCATCGACTGCAACCACTGGTTTAACCCGAAAGACCCGCGCTCCCTGGCACTGAAAAAACGCGTCGAAGCCAAGGGCCTGTTTTTCAGCTACGAAGTGTTCATGACCTACACCTCGATGCGCCTGCTGGCCGACGCGATAGACCGCGCCAGGTCCGTGGACCGCGCCGCCATCATCGATGCACTGGGCAAGAGCACCTTCTCCGATCACATCATGCCCTACGGTCCGACAAAATTCGTCAATGGCCAGAACATGGGTGCGCAGCCGCTGATGACACAGGTCTACAAAAACGACATCAAGGTCATCATCCCGCGTGACTACCGGGAGATCGACCCGATCTTCCCGCTGAAAGCCTAAAGGCGGTGCCCCCACGGTTGCTCACTGCGTGTAGCGCCCTGCCCCCCGAGGGGGCGCTGCGCCTGCGGTCTGGCAAAGCCAGTCCCGCGGCCCCTGCTTGCGAAAACCCTGCTTCGGTTTGGGCCTGTCGCAAAGCCATTCGTCCTGCGCTTGTCGAAGGATGCCCGGCGTAACCTGACAACTGACCATGTTTGACGCCTCAATACTTTTTTCATCCGTGCTCAACGGCCTGACGACGGGTGCCGTGTACGCCCTCATCGCGCTGGGCCTGACGCTGATTTACGGCGTGCTGCACATCATCAACTTTGCCCACGGGGCATCGTTGATGCTGGCGCTGTATGCCGTCTACATGCTCAAGGAGCGGCTGGGCATTGACCCTTACCTGGCCCTGCCCCTCGTGGTGCCGGCCATGTTCGTGCTCGGTTATGCACTGCAGCGCGTCATCATCAACCGCGCCAGCCACGGCAAGGATGAAAACATATTGCTGGTCACGCTTGGGCTGTCCATCGTGATGGAAAACCTGGCGCTGCTGTTTTTCAAATCCGACACCCGCACCATAGACACGGCCTACACACTGACCACGGTGGCGATAGGCCCGGCCATGATTGCACTGCCCAAGCTGGTGGCCTTTGCCGGCGCGCTGGTGGTATCGGGCATCCTGCTGTGGATAGTCGGCAAGACAGACCTAGGCCGCGCGATACGTGCTGTGGCCAAAGAGAAGCACGGTGCCAAGCTGATGGGCATCGATGTCGATCACGTTTATGCGATGAGCTTCGGTATCGGTCTGGCCTGCCTGGGGGCCGCGGCCTGCTTTTTGCTGCCGGCGTATTACGTCAACCCGCAGGTCGGCAGCGGTTTTGTGCTGGTCGCCTTCACCGTGGTGGTGCTGGGCGGCATGGGCAGTTTTGGCGGCGCGCTCATCGGCGGCTTGCTGGTGGGTGTGGTCGAGTCGCTGGGCGGTTTGTACCTCGGTGAATCACTCGGCCAGATCGGAATTTTTGTGATTTTTATTGCCGTGCTGCTGTTTCGCCCGCAAGGCCTGTTCGGGGCCAGGGCATGAACACAAAACCTGCTGGCCTGTCCGGCCTGAAAGAACTCGCAGGCATCGCGCTTTTTGTCGTGGTGGCGGCAGCGATACCCCTGGTCAGCAGTTCGGGCGTCACGCTGAACTTCCTGATGATGACGCTGTATGCGGCGCTGCTCGCGCAGGCCTGGAACATCCTGGGCGGCTTTGGCGGCCAGTTTTCTTTCGGCCATGCGCTGTTCTTCGGCACCGGCGCCTACATACAGGCGATGTGCCAACTCAACGGCGGCATCAATCCCTGGGGTGCGCTGGCAATGGCTGTGGCCGGGTCGGCGGCTGTCGGCGTCTTTGTGGGTGCGCTGTCTTTCCGCTACGGCCTGAAGGGCTCTTACTTCGCGCTGGTCACGCTGGCCTTCGCCGAAGTCTTCCGCATCCTGGCGCTGTCTGTACCATTTACCGGCGGCGGTGTTGGCCTGATGATCCCGCTGCGTGAATCATTTGCCAACATGCAGTTCGGCTCGCGCCAGGGTTATGTCTACCTGGTGCTGGGTTTTGTCACGGCGGCGCTGCTGATTACCTGGTGGCTGAAACATTCGCGTTTCGGTGCCTACCTGCAGGCGGTTCGCGACAACGAGGATTCGGCACGCGCGATTGGCGTCAACCCGTTTCGCATCAAGCTGGGCGCGATTGCGATTTCGGGTGGGCTGATGGGCGCAGGCGGCGCGTTTTACGTACAGGTCTTCCAGTACATAGACCCCGCCATCGCCTTTGGCCCTGCCACCTCGGTTGAAGCGCTGGTCGCAGCCATTGTGGGCGGTATAGGCACCTTGTGGGGCCCCATTCTTGGCGCGCTGGTGCTGCACACGCTGGCCGACATCACCCGCAACATGTTTGGCGAACTGCCTGGCATCAACCTGGTGATTTACGGCGTGGTGCTGGTACTGATCGTGATGTTCATGCCGCGCGGCATAGGCGGACTGGCAGCCACGGCGCGTTCGGTATGGCAGCAGATGCGTGCGAAAAAGGGAGGCCGCCATGACTGAGCCACTGGCCACGCCGCTGCTGGCCATCAAGGACCTCTCTCGCGCTTTCGGCGGGCTGAAAGCCGTGCAGCATGTCAGCATGGATGTGCCGCAAGGCAGCCTGACCGCACTGATAGGCCCCAATGGCGCCGGCAAGACCACGCTGTTTGCGCTGATGTCCGGCTTCCTGCTGCCTGACAGCGGGCAGGTGGTGTTTGACGGCCACGACATCACTGGCCGCGCCCCCCACCTCAACGCGCTGCAGGGCATGACACGCACCTTCCAGATCGTGCAGCCGTTTGCGATGCAGACGGTACGCGAGAACATCGCCGTCGGCATTCACCTGCACACCCGCAGCAGGCGTGAAGCGCTGGCCCAGGCCGAGCTGATTGCTCAGCAGGTGGGCCTCGCGGCACAACTCGACAAACCCGCATCGGACCTGACGGTAGCCGGCCGCAAACGGCTGGAGCTGGCCCGCGCACTGGCCACGAAACCGCGCCTGCTGCTGCTCGATGAAGTGCTGGCCGGCCTGAACCCGCAGGAGATTGCAGAGATGATTCCGGTGGTGCGCGGCATTGCCAACAGCGGCGTGACGGTGCTGATGATTGAACACGTGATGCAGGCCGTGATGAACCTGGCCCAGCACGTCTGGGTACTGGCGCAAGGCCAGCTGATCGCCCAGGGCTCACCGGCAGAAGTGACGGCCGACCCGAAAGTGGTCGAAGCCTATCTGGGCCACGGCACGGCGGCGCGCCTGAAGCAGGCCGAACTCGCCAGGAGCGCAGCATGAGCGCGTTGCTGGAGATCAAGGGCCTGCGCGGCGGCTACGGCCAGGTCGAAGTGCTGCGCGGTGTCGACCTCACCGTCAACGCGGGTGAAACCGTCGCGCTTCTGGGCAGCAACGGCGCCGGCAAATCAACGCTGAACAATGTGGTCTGCGGCATCTACAGGGCATGGGCTGGATCGGTGCAGTTCGACGGCCATGATTTGAGCGGTGCGCACTACCGCGATGTGGTCAAGGCCGGCCTGATACAGGTGCCTGAAGGCCGCAAGGTCTTCCCAAACCTCAGCGTGCTGGAGAACCTTGAACTGGGTTCTTTCACACGCGCTCGCGAGCGGCGCACGGACAACCTCGACAAGGTGTTCGGTATCTTCCCGCGCCTGAAAGAGCGGCTGCAGCAACGCGCCGGCACCATGAGCGGCGGCGAGCAGCAGATGCTGGCCATTGGCCGCGGGCTGATGGCCGAGCCGCGCCTGCTGATTCTTGACGAGCCCTCGCTGGGCCTGTCGCCGCTGCTGGTCGAGGAAATGTTTGGCCTGATCAGCAAGCTGCGTGAAGGCGGGCTGGCGGTGCTGCTGGTCGAACAAAACGTCGGCCAGTCGCTGGAGATTGCAGACCGCGCCTACGTGCTGGAAAACGGCGGCGTGCGTTTTACCGGCCTGCCTGCAGAGTTGCTGGGCAGCGATGAATTGCGCAAGGCCTACCTCGGCCTCTGACCGTTGCCAAAGCCCATGAGCCAAAGCCTTGCGCAAAAACTGATTGCCCGTGCAGCCGGGCGTGGCACGGTCACGACCGGCGAGATCGTCACCTGCAAGGTCGACATGGCGATGTTCCATGACTCGTCCGGCCCGCGCAGGCTCAAGCCCATGCTGGAAGAGTTGGGCGCGCAGATCTGGGACAAGTCACGCGTGGTGCTGGTGATGGACCACTACGTGCCTGAACGTGACGACGAGTCGCGCCGCATCGTGCGCATCGCGCGTGACTGGGCGCGTGAACAGGATCTGCCTCATGTCTACGACAGCCAGGGCATCTGCCATGTGGTGGTGCCCGAAAACGGCCACATCCGCCCCGGCATGTTTTGCGTCGGCGGCGACTCACATTCGCCAACCGGCGGCGCGTTTGGTGCCTACATGTTCGGCATAGGCAGCACCGAGATGCTCGGTGTGATGGTGAACGGCGATATCTGGCTGCGTGTGCCGCAAACCATCGCGATGCACTGGTCAGGCCGATTGGCCAGGGGCGTGTGCGCCAAGGACATGATGCTTTCGATGATTGCGCGCTTCGGCATGAATGGCGCCAACTACCAGGCGGTTGAATTCACCGGCACGGCGGTGCGTGCGCTCGGCATGCAGGAGCGCATGACCCTGTGCAACATGAGCGCCGAGCTGGGCGCGCAGACCGGGCTGATCGCACCAGATGACATCACCCGCCAATGGCTGCAGGGCACAGGCCGGCCGGTGCCGGAACAGGAAGACTGGTCGGCCTGGCAGGCTGATGCCGGTTCCGCCGATGTGCAACATGACTTTGATGCAGGCACGCTGAGCCCGCAACTGGCGGCACCGCACAGCCCCGCGCATGGCGTCGGCATTGCAGAGCACAGCAACACACGCATCGATGTCGCCTACATAGGCGCCTGCACCGGCGCCAAACTGGAAGACCTGCGTTTTGCCGCCGAAGTGCTGAAGGGCAAACAGGTGGCGGCAGGCGTGCAGCTGATGGTGGCACCGGCCAGCTTGAAGGACCTGGCGCAGGCCAAAGCCGAAGGCACAATGCAGTTGCTGGCCGATGCGGGCGCAACGCTGCTGCCGAGTGCCTGTGGCGCCTGTGCCGGGTATGGCGAAAGTTTTGCAGAGAACCAGACCGTCATATCCAGCACCGCGCGCAACTTCAGAGGCCGCATGGGCCCGGCCAGCACACAGGTCTACCTGGGCTCTGCCTATACAGTGGCCGCCTCCGCACTGCGCGGCTGCATCACCGACCCGCGCGAGGTCATGGCATGACAGTCGCACAGCAGTGGCACAAGGTCTGGCATCTGGGCAAGGATGTGGACACCGATGCGCTGGCGCCCGGAGCCTACATGCAGCACGGCATAGACGTCATCGCCACGCATTGCCTTGAAGGCCTGCTGCCTTCATTTGCAGCCGATGTGCGGGCTGGCGACGTGATCGTTGCCGGTAGCGGCTTCGGTATCGGCTCTTCGCGCGAGCAGGCTGCTGCTGCGCTGGTGCATCTCGGCGTGGCGGCGGTCATCGCGCCCAGCTACGGCGGCCTGTTTTTTCGCAATGCCTTCAACCTCGGCCTGCTGCTGCTGACCTGCCCCGAGGCCGGCGCGCTGGCCGGTGAAAAAACACTGGCCATCACCGAACCCGGGCTGGCACTGGTCACACCTGATGGGCGCAGCTTCAACTGCGACCCCGTCCCCGACTTCCTGCTGCAGATGGCACGCAACGGCGGCCTGATGGCGAGCCTGAAAACCCGCAAGGCCCGCGCAGGCGCGCCTTCATAAGCACACCACAGATTGAACCTACCCTGGAGAACCCATGAAAAAACCCGAATTTGATCTGCTCATCAAGAACGTGCGTGTCGTACGGCCGCATGGCAATGTCGTTTTTGATGCCGACATCGCCGTCAAGGACGGCAAGATTGCACTGGTGGCCCCGGCCATCGACGTCGCACGCGCCAAGACCATTCACGAGGGCAAGAACCGGCTGGCCTTCCCGGGCGTGGTGGATGCGCACATGCACAGCGGCATCTACTCACCGCTGGAAGAAGACGCAGTCACCGAAAGCCGGGCGGCAGCGATGGGCGGCGTGACGTCGAGCCTGAACTACTTCCGCACCGGCCAGTACTACATGAACAAGGGTGGCCCCTACAAAAAGTTCTATCCCGAAGTGCTGAAGACCGCGAAGAACCGTTTCCATGTGGACTACGGTTTCCACCTTGCACCGATGGACAGCACTCACATCAAGGAGATACCGGAGCTGATCGAGAAATTCGGTGTGCCCAGCTTCAAGATCTTCATGTTCTACGGCTCGCACGGCCTGCACGGTGCATCCGATGCGCAGCGCGACTTCCTGATGATTGGCAAGGGCGAGAAGTACGACTACGCGCACTTCGAGTTCATCATGCGCGGCATACAGGCCGCCCGCGAGCAGATGCCCAAACTGGCAAACCAGATCTCTCTGTCGCTGCATTGCGAGACCGCCGAGATCATGACGGCCTATACCAAGATCGTCGAGAAAGACAAATCGCTGACCGGCCTGGCCGCCTACAGTGCCTCGCGCCCCCAGCACTCCGAAGGCCTGGCAGTTTTTATCGCCAGCTACCTCGCGCATGAAACCGCACTGCCCAACATCAACCTGCTGCACCTGTCGTCACGCAAGGCGGTGCAGGCGGCGATGATGATGGCTGAGACCTTTCCTCACATCAACTTCAGGCGCGAGGTCACCATAGGCCACCTGATGCTGGACATCAGCAGCAAGGCCGCCGAACTGGCCAAGGTGAACCCGCCGATTCGACCACGTGAAGATGTCGAATTTTTGTGGGATGCATTGCTGGCCGGCGAGCTCGACTGGGTCGTGTCCGACCACGCCTGCTGCCGCCACGAGATGAAAATCCCCAAACGCTATTTCGGCAATATCTGGATGGCCAAGAGCGGCTTTGGCGGCAGCGAATACCTGCTGCCTGCGCTGGTCAGCGAAGGCACGCGCCGCGGCATGGGCTACAACCACATGGCCCGCGTGCTGAGCTGGAACCCCGCAGAGCGCTACGGCCTGAACAGCAAGGGCGACATCGCGCCGGGCTTTGATGCCGACATCGCGCTGGTTGACCCTTCGCACACCTGGACCATCCACGCCAAGGACTCCCCATCGACCCAGGGCTACACGCCTTTCGAAGGGATGGAACTGTCGGCGCGCGTTGACTCCACCTACCTGCGCGGCGAAATGATTTACGACAACGGCGAAGTCATCGGCAAACCGCGCGGCCAGTACCTGTTCCGCCCCACCGCCTGAAACGCATGAGCCCGACCATCCGGCACGGCCGACCGCCCGAGGACGCACCGCATGTGCCCGTCGCCATCGTCGGTGCGGGTGCCTGCGGGCTAGTGGCGGCAATCGCGCTGCGTGATGCGGGCATCGACGCCGTTGTGCTGGAGCGCGATGCATCGCTCAGCGGTTCGTCGGCGCTGTCGTCCGGGTTTATTCCTGCAACGGGCACCGCTGTACAAAAGGCACTCGGCATAGACGACAGCGTGGAGCTGTTCTCAAAGGACATCCTCGACAAAACGCAGGGTACGGCGGCAAGGCACCTGGTGCAGGCCTATGCCAGCGCCGTAGGCCCCGCACTCGACCAACTGCAGCAAAAGCACGGCATCGCCTTTGAAGTGCTGGATGGATTTTTATACCCCGGCCACAGCGTGCGGCGCATGCATGCGGTGCGCGAGAAAACCGGCCAGGCGCTGATGGCGCAGCTTGAAAATGCGGCCGTCGCCGCAGGCGCCACGATAGTCACCGAAGCACTGGTGCGCGAACTGTGGATCGGCGACGCAGGCGCAGTGACCGGCGTGGGCTACCTGCGGCCCGACGGCAGCCTGGAACAGCTGGCCTGCGACTACCTGCTGCTGTCATGCAACGGCTTCGGTGGCAACAGCACCATGGTGGCCGAGCTGCTGCCCGCCATGCGTGACGCCACCTTTGCAGGCCATGCCGGCAACGACGGTTCCGCAATCGCCTGGGGCCGGCAACTCGGCGCACGGCTGGCCGACCTGGGCGGCTACCAGGGCCACGGCTCCTGGGCGGTGCCGCAGGGTGCGCTGGTCAGCTGGGCCGTCATCATGGATGGCGGTGTGCAGGTCAATGCGCACGGCGAACGTTTTCATGACGAGAGCCACGGCTACTCTGAAGCGTCAGTGCAGGTGCTGGCACAGCCCGGCAGCATCGCGTGGAATGTGTTTGACCAGCACACGCTGGACCTGGCACGCGGCTTCCCCGATTTTTGTGATGCCGAGAATGCAGGCGCACTGAAGTCCTGCCCCGACCTCGACGCACTGGCGAAACTCATCGGCTGCGATGCACAGACGTTAGGCGCAACACTTGCCACCGCCGCCCCCGGCCAGCCCGATATTTATGGCCGTGTCTTTTCACGCGACCTGCAGGCGCCATATTTTGCAGTCAAGGTGACCGGTGCCCTTTTTCATACCCAGGGCGGACTGGACATTGATGCCGATTGCCACGTGCTGCGTGAAGACGGCTCGGCTTTTGCAACCTTGCTGGCGGCGGGAGGCGCGGCGCGCGGTGTGTCGGGCAATGACGTCTGGGGTTACCTGTCGGGCAATGGTTTGTTGAGCGCCGTTGCAGGTGGCGCCATCGCGGCCGCCACCATCACCGAAGCGCAGAAGCAAAAAGACATGGAAAACGCATGACCCCCCACGACCTCAAAAGCCGTCTCGCGCAGCCCGCACCGCTGTTGGCACCCGGCATCTACGACGCACTCAGCGCGCTGGTTGCAGAGCAGGCCGGCTTCGAGGCCCTGTACCTGTCCGGCGCATCGATTGCCTACACCGCGCTGGGGCGCTCCGACATCGGCCTGACAACTTTTACCGAAGTGCAGCAAGTGCTGTCGCGCATCACCGAACGTGTGGCTACGCCAGTGATTGTCGATGCCGACACCGGCTTCGGCAACGCGCTGAACGTGATGCGCACGGTGCAGGGCTTCGAGCGCGCGGGCGCCGCGATGATTCAGCTGGAAGACCAGACCTTTCCCAAACGCTGCGGCCATCTCGACGGCAAGTCAGTCATCAGCACACGCGAGATGACCGGCAAACTGAAAGCCGCACTCGACGCCCGGAAATCTGCCAACACACTGGTGATGGCCAGGACCGATGCACTGGCGACCGAAGGCCTTGATGCGGCACTGGAGCGCGCCGAGCGCTACCTCGAATGCGGCATAGACGCGCTGTTTATCGAAGCGCTTCGCACGCCCGAACAGATGGACACCGCCTGCAAACAATTTGCATCACGCATACCGCTGCTGGCCAATATGGTCGAAGGCGGCAAGACACCGGTGCAGAGCGCCGCAGAACTGGGCCAGCGCGGCTTCAAAATCGTGATCTTCCCCGGCGGCACCGTGCGCGCCATCACACACACGCTGCAGGGCTACTACGCCAGCCTGAAAGAACACCAGACCACCGCGCCATGGCAATCAGCGATGCTGGACTTCGACGGCCTGAACGCCGTGATCGGCACGCCGGAGCTGATGGACGCCGGCAAAAAGTACGAGTGAGCGGCTGCGCTTTGCAAATGTCAAAGCTACTTATTTGATAGCATGTTGCGCTAGTCCAGATTGGTTTTCAGGCCTTTTTGATGCCTGAAAATGGCAAAAATGGGCTGAAAATTCGCTGCAAAAGTTCGTCGGCAGCTGCCGGGAACTCAAAAGAAGGCCAAATGTAAAGTATGCTTTACATTATGGTTCCGGGTGGCACCAGTGGGAATTCAGCCAGCGGCTGTGATCTGACACGACGATAACTTTCACATGCTCACCTGAACGGCCGCAATGCGAGGCGGCCAATTGAAGTGATTCGAGGCAAGCCTGAATGTTCTTCTTCGTCATGCGCTGGCGCCACGGCAGCGATCAGGATTTCCAGTCCTGTTTTGACTCAGGTGCATGAAAAGCTTTCATGAAGCGCTCCATCGCTCGCAAAACAGACGGGTGGCAGAAAGTCCCGCAGGCGTCCAATGCAATGCGGGAGACATGGCCTCTAGCAGCAATTCATTTTGGCCTTCAGCATCCAGTTTTTGCAATTGAGCCGTGAGCGACTGCAGGTCGCTGTCAAGCAGCCCCCCGGGGGGCTGCACCGGAGGCATTCGCTGGCCACGGACACCCGCGAGCCTTTCCGCCACGCGGAAGCTCGGTACCCGCTGTTTGCCATCCACGTCAGCATGCGCCGTGTACGCTTGCCCGTCCCGACTGGCTTCACCACGAATCCAGTCATAAATAACCTGCAACTCGTAGCTTGAAAACACGCCGAACATCTCTGCGCGCTCACCTTGTAGCAGTTGCCAGAACCGGCTCTCTTCCACCGCACCGCCCACTTTTATCCATCCTGCACGTTTAAGCGAATCTATGAACTGTGGCATGTCAGCTGGGTTAGCAAGCCAGTCGTTTACATGGCGCCCCCCCACCCTGCAGTAGTCGGAATGGGCTCCATGGCCAGCCAGGCTTTTTTGCGAAAAAATCCTGACAACTTCTTTTGCGATATCGAACCCGGAAATCACACTGGTGGTGCCAACCCCGGCGTTGCCCAATTTATAGCCATTGCGTACACGGCTCCAGAACTCGCTGGCATCACCTAGTCGCGGAATATTGTCAATAACCGCCTGAACAGCTCGCTTGGCGTGCCCGGTATCAGAGTTGTCGACCGTGACATGCAGCGTAAAGTAATATGGATCAATACCCAGCTCGTTAAGTTCGTAAGCGGTGATCATGAGGTGCAGGGGCAGCTGTTCGTACCCCAGGTTGAAACCTATAACCTCAGGTAAAAACTCATCGGCATTCCAGGCAAGTGAAAGCTGAACAAGCCCTTGCATGAAGGAGCTGTCATCAATGCCATCAAGCGAATCGACGCCGTACCGGCTCAGCAACTGGCGGTAAAGCAGTACATGGTTCTTGTCATGCGAACCTTCACCCAGTTCCTCGACATAGGTACGTACCAGGTCGGCAAGCCGCGGGTTACGCCAGTGCCGGAGGAGGCCATACAGCCATGCACCGTCCACAAGTTTGGTGGGTGCCACCATACGCAGGAAGTAAAGGGCATGCGCACGGTTGGTGAAATAACGGCGGGGTTCCCCGGCTTTCCGGCCATCCAGATACTGCGTGTATTGTCTGGTCGCATCCTCTGCGTTTGCATGCATCCATTCGAACAAATCATCTGGCGACGAAGGCAGATCGCAGTCAGCTTGCTGTAAATCCAGTATCGTTTGCTTCAAATGGGTCGCTGCCTCAGCTCGCAACCGGGTCTGGGGCACTCCCCGAGCCAAATTTTCATAGAGCGAGGAAAGCGCAGTGTCCAAGTCTGACTCTGCCGGTTTACCGGAAACAGGATTTGTAGTGAAAGGATGTTCAGAAATGGCAGGGTTATACATTTGGCTACGGTGTCGTTTAACACCCCAATATGAAACCCATCAGCCGTGTCCAATATAGGTTGTGGGCAACATCGGTCGTCAGTGCCCACCTACCAGCATGTCAAAAGACATCTCCGCTTTCATCTATCCAGCCGAGTTCCTGCAGGCTTTTCCAGTCTCCATTGGAAACCCGCTGCCCAATATCATTCCGGTACCGCAGATTTGGAACAACCACCTTTGCCGCCAAACTGTATGCTCGTTGTGCAGCGGTCGAAATTGAGTCACCGATGCCGGTCGCTACCCCAACATAACCACTACAGCCACTCGTCACCAGAATGTCCCGAACCGAAGCGACCTCTGCGAGAAACAAAGCCTCGGCATCTTGCGCGCCAAACCCCGATCGGAAGCATATCGGTTCGCCTTTGGATAGCTCTGAATACCCATACGTGTAGGGGAAAGGCGGTACGGTGAGAACCACTCCCACCGAGTAACCCTGACGAGTCTTAAACGATGTGGTCTTCCCTTGCAGCATCGAGCTGAAGACATGCTCCCAGGGATCCCCATGCAATCTCTCGCAGATGGCATAGCCTGGGTACCCGAAGCGGCTTGTAAATTCCAGTGGCCACAGCCCATCTTCATTCACGATGAGGTTGACATTGATGTAGCCCACATAACCACCATCCCGCAACAGGCCAGTAAGCGGTGCAAGTATTTTGCGAAAGAGCCGGCCGCCCCCGCGATAGCTGACAACGGTGCCCATCTCTCCGGTCAGTTCACCAAGCTCACCCGGGAACAGACGTTTGTGCTCGAAGTCGATACATATTGCGTCCATAAACTGCCTGCCATTGAAGTAGGCGCCTATTCCTACCTCAATGCCTTGAACGTGCTGCATCAATACAAAGTCTGGCGGCGGTCTATTCACGCCATGCTCGCGGTACATTGACAACAGCGCGATCACATCCTGCGCGTCGTTCATTTCTCCGACGTAGTTACGTGTTCGCGGGCTGTTGGCACCGTTGAATTTAACGACGTGGCGTCCACTAGATCGCTGCAAAAAATCTATTGCATGGTCATAGTTCTGGAAAGCGTGGCTGTTTGCAGTCTGCAGACCCGCGGTGCGAAATATGTCCTGACCAAACTCACGATCAGCCTCCAGCCTGTCGCCCAGCGCGCTTCCGCCTATTACCTGGAAGCCGTCACCACGCAATTCATCCTGTATCTCGCCTCGATCTGCAGATTCGAAAAGCAGGATGCCGTCCTGTCCGGCGGCCCGTATCCAGTCAAGCTCCTCGCGCCAGTCCTCGCACAGCTGCAGCATGCCGCCATGGACATCACGTGAAGACTCCTCTCCGATATGGACACGTACCTCGTGACCACGCGCCTGAAGGCGGGCGTACATTGACGCCAGATCGTTGGTGTCACCTATGCCCAGAAATCTCATGCCGGTCTACCACTCCAGGTTAAGCCCGAGAGTTCACGACAAGACTGACCGCTGCGATACGTTCGACGTCGCAGTAGGCCGGGTTTTGGAGCTCTTCCCCGAACACATCCGGGTCAAGCTCCCTGTACCGGTAATTCCAGTGGCCTTCCGCAAGCAATGGCCGAACGACATCAAGAAACAAATCTTTCCCATTCACGATGGCAGAGCCGGTATAGAGGACAAGCCTCCCACCGGGAGCCAAACGGGGCAATCCTTCACTAACAATTCGCTCCGCCAGCCTGGCACCCAGTGCGCCGCCGCCATGGCGATATGCGCGGTGTTGTGCATCTACCAGATAAGGAGGGTTGGCAACAATCAGGTCAAACAATCCTTCAACCGGTTTATATAGATCGCCGAGACATTTATGGATACCGCCAAGTCCAGCTAGATCCGCGTTGACCTGGGCAAGCTGTAACGCTTTGGGATTTATATCGGAAAGAACCAGACGAGGTTGCAGCGGCTTGAGGCAGATCGCAGCTTCGATCCCGCCTGGGCCTGCACCGCAACCTACGTCCAGAATGCGCGCTGATGAGCCCAACGGCCGCGCCGTAACTTCAGCACGGATCAAAGCGGCGAAGCGATAAGTGTCTGGCCCAAAGAAGACAGAGTCGGCTTCGGTAGTCGGATAAGCAGAATGGGCGTACAGGCGGGTGTCGAGTGCCTCCCCGGCATCGAGCGTGGAGAATCTGACCAAACTTTGAAAGAGCCCGCCATTTTCCGCCCTCAAAAGGCTGTGACTGTTGAGCAGCTCAAAGATGTCAACCTGTAGTTGTTCTGGCAGAAAAGGCCTGTTCCAGCCAAAAATACACCTGACATCGCGCGCCACCAACCCTCGCGTATTGTTAATTTGATGGGTCGCCGGTGTAACAGTGACGAAGCGATAGTCTTGGGCTTGCAGCCATCGGCCGGTTTCCACGAGCGCCTTCGTCACATCGCGATCTGAATCTCCGGGTGTCAGGGACGGCATCAATCGGCTCCAGTCAATTGCCTGCTCTGGGTGTGGCGATAGATTGCAACACGCCAGGCAATTCTGCGGGTAGCTCGCGCGCCAGATAGCCCAGAACACTTTTGCTGGTAGCAAGGCGTTTGCCCGCAGTGGCGTGAGCAACCACGCTCCAGGCGGCCGCCTGCTCCAGCGTGGCCCCTCGTGCCAGCAATCCGACGATCAGGCCAGCCAAAACATCCCCGGAACCAGAAATGGCAAGACCAGGAATTTGCGCCTTATGGCGATAAGCCTCTCCTTGCACAGGAACCAGAAAAGATTCCGCCCCTTTCAGCAAGACGCAAGCATGAACCGCTTCTGCAAGCAGGCGTGCAGTGACAAGCAGATTCGCGCAGACAGCATCCTTGGTTTGCCTGGTTAGATGTGCCATCTCTCCTGCATGAGGGGTTAGTAAAACTTTTTGCCTGAAAGGCTGGCCCTGCAATGCGATATCCATCGCCAGAGCATCAAGCACGACACATTGGCCGTCGATGTTTTCAAGAACCATCTTGACGAGCCCGGAGGTCTTATCCTCATCGGTCAGTCCCGGGCCCATCAGAACCGCGTTGCAGAGGCGCAATGTTTCGGTTATGAGCTGACGGTCCGCGGCAAGACCACCGGACACGCTTTCGGACAACCCCACAACCCTGGCCTCCGGGACTGCGACAGCCAATTGGACCGCAATACTCTGACCGGTCATCAAGGTTACTTTGCCGCAACCCGCACGAAATGCTGTATTTACCGCCAGAAGTGCGGCACCGGGCAACTCACGGCTGCCCGCAATTACAAGTGCATGCCCACGATCTTCCTTGTCGGAATGACCAGCTGGTCGAGGCAGCGGCCACGTACCTAGCAATTGTTCAGACAGCTCACGGACACTGGAATCCATCGATACTTTCCTAAAGTCAAGGTTTGGGCCCAGCAGGCTTATCAGGCGCCGTTGTTACCGGCATGCCTTCCTCGTGCATGGCGGCTACAAAATTTTCCAGTTCCAGCACCAGTTCACCAGCCTGTTGTTCATTTTTTTCAAGCCTGTAAGAAGTCACGCCGCAGTTCGGAACGTCGGACAGGCGATCAATGGACAATATTTGTTCTTCGCTCAGGGTTTCAATCAGATATCGCATGCAATTAACGATTACCTGATGGGCGACTATCAACACCCTCTGCCCTGCGTACTCGCGCGACACCATTTCAAGCAAGCTTCGCAGCCGCAATATGACGTCACACCAGCTCTCACCGCCAGGCGGGCGAAAATAAAATTTGCCGACGTGTTTTCGCTGCTCGTCCAGCTCGGGATATTTATGCCTGATTCCTGCCGGCGTTAAACGGTCAAGGATTCCAAACTCCTTTTCTCGCAACCTTTCGTCGGTCCTGAGCTTTACCGGTGTATCTACATTTAGCGCAGCATTGAGCGCATCGGCAGTTTGCCGCGCCCGGATATATGGTGAGCACAAAATGATTTCTGGCCGCGAGTCCTGTGCAAGGCGGCTAAACCACAAACCCAGTGCTTCGGACTGTCGTTGACCCAATACCGATAGAGGAACATCAATGTCACGTTCGGCAATTTCTATCGTTCTGAGCCCTTGCTCCTCCGCCAGATCGCGAGCTACGTTGCCTGCACTTTGCCCATGACGAACTACCCACAACAGGCTAGGAAACTGCGCATTCATTTAGCGCTTGGAAAAAGTGTGCTGGGGCAACATGCAAACGAAGATAAACCGGCCGGGCCGCAAGACACTGTCCGGATTGGTGCATCTGGATGTAGGCCGCTTTCGACATTTAGAGCCTGTCAAAAAATATGGCTACCGATAAGCTGGTTTTAATAACTCATTCAAATAGAGGGCGTCCGCTGTAGCAGCGCCGCTGGCAGTGTTGTCAAAAACGCACCACACGGTAGACGCCGTATGGCTTGCCATGCGCATGCGTGTGGCGAGTGACTGAATAAGGGTGCGACCGTAGGCGGAATAATAGATTCGAGGCGAGCCGTGAAGTCGAAGATACACTGCCCGAGGATCACCGCCTGGCCACCGCCCCGCATCAAACAAAACAGGATCCGCGAGCACCCGGGATAGCTCCTCTTGCCGAAACAACACCTCAGCCTCGTTGCCGAACCAGCTGAAATTTCGCGGTTCTACAGCCACAACACCCTGATACTGGTCGCGCAAGAGCTTGAAGAATTGCATGGCTTTTGCGGGGCTATAGGGCAAGCTTGGCGGTAGCTGGATGAGCAGACAGCAGAATTTTTCTTTCAGGCCGGAGACCTGCTCGAAAAAGGACTGCAACGCGCCTTTCGCCTCGCTGCCGCTGACGTCAAGACGCAACTCATGGGTGAATGCCTTGGGCAGTTTTACCGAAAAGCAAAAGCCGGTTGGAACACTTGCTGCCCACTTCTCATAAGTGGCACGCCGGTGAGGCCGGTAGAACGATGAGTTGATTTCAACTGCGTTAAAGCGTGATGAGTACCGTTCCAAATGACTGCTTCCCGAAAGAAAGTGCGGCCAGGTGGCACGGGGCAAGCCCCAGCCCGCCGTTCCGACATTGATCTTGGGCTCCTCAACGTTATAAGGTTGATTTTTCACTCATTCCCCCACGGCCAAGTACGACACACCAACGCAACACTTACTCCTGAAGAAGATCCGGCTCACGAACAGATTAGCCAGCAATTCAGGATCGCGAGGTGCGCCAGGCCTTCATGTGGTCCTATGGAAAAGTTTTCTGTAGGTATACACGCGGCAATAAGAGTCGCCGTCGTAATGTCCTACTAAAAATTCAGAGCAGATATACAAAGCCGCAAAGGAATGTGGAAATAATTTCGGTGATGCGAAAAAAAACTTCTGGCAGCCCGTCACGTGAAACAGCACCGGCCAATTCCGCCAACTTCATAAGAGTCAGGGGCGCTCGGGAGCACAATTTAAAAAATGTGAACGTCGACATCCCGCGCGACAGTTGGGTAGTGTTTACGGGAGTTTCAGGATCAGGCAAAACCTCTTTGGCCTTTGGTACTTTGTATGCAGAGGCGCAGCGCCGCTATCTCGAGTCTGTTTCGCCCACGCGCGCAGATTGTTTGACCAGGTTGGTGTTCCTGATGTCGACAGTGGTCGAGCAAAAGTGAGTCATCCCATTGAAAGGAGGCTTTGGATTTGGACATTCCGGATGTCCTTAGTATGAAAGCTCAGTTAATGAATTTGCGGTAAAGGTCGATGTATCCCACTGATTCGACGACCTGCCGATGACTAGAACGCGTCGCTTTGAAGCAGTGAAACACCCAGCTCCGCTCTTCTTCTTAGCCAGGGAGAGGGGCGATATCGAGGATCTCCCGTTAGAAGCAGCATGTTTTCAAGAATCTGTAGAAGCACCGCCCCTCCCAATTTGTCACCCCAAGCGAGAGGCCCGTTTGGGTAGCCAAGGCCCAACGTTACCGCGCGATCAATATCGTCTGGACTTGCAATAGCCTGCTGGGCCATGTCACAAGCAATATTCACGATGGTGGCCAGTACCCGTTGCGACGCCAGTCCCACGCTATCGCGAAGCAGTGTCACGGGCGTACCGTCGGATGCAAAAAGTCCGTGCGCTTCACGCCGCGCACCCTCAGCGGTTAAAGGGTTGAGGAAGATAACGCGGCGCCGTTGAGTTGGCACCAGGCAGTCCAGCCCTACAACCCGTTGGGGGTCAAGCTTTTGACGAGACAAGCAGTGAGTCACATCGTCACCTAGAGGCGTCACGATGCAAAGAGAACTGGCATGCGGGCGTTCGCCGATGTCCAATTCGGCGCCAAGGCTCCTTACCAGTTCAGAAGTCCGCTCACCAAATATCGCGTGATCCTGACTGACCCATACTGACCTTGGTCTTTCGGATGGCGCAAGGGGATGAACGTGAACACTTTGTCTGCCGTCCGGATATTTATAGAAACCTTCGCCAGTTTTACGCCCAAGCAGCCCCGCAACCCTGCGCAATGCGGCCAGCGGTGAAGGCCGATAGCGGGGCTCCTCAAAATACTGCCGATACACAGACTCCATGACCGGGACCGACACGTCAAGCCCGGTAAGATCAAACAGCTCGAAGGGACCCAGTCGAAACTCGGCAACATCGCGGAGCGTGGCGTCAATATCAGCTGCCGAGCCAACACCTTCCCCCAACATCTTTAAAGCTTCTGTACCAAACCCCCGACCGGCGTGATTAACGATGAAGCCGGGGGAATCCTTCGTATGAACCGGAGTGTGCCCGATGCGACGCGCAAGTCCATCCAGAATACCGAGAACGTCTGAGGCTGTTCGCAGGCCTGCAACCACTTCAACCACCTTCATTAAAGGCACCGGATTAAAGAAGTGAAAACCCGCGACACGTTCTGGTCGTTCACAGACAGAGGCAATCGCCGTCACAGACAACGATGAGGTATTTGTTGCAAGGACAGCATGCGGTTTAAGTAACGATTCAAGCTCCCGGAAAAGCGACTGCTTGACCTCCAGCTTTTCCACGATGGCTTCCACTATCACGTCTGAGTCAGAAAAGGCGGACAAGCTATCGACGACCACGAGGATCTGTTTTGCATGAGCAGCGGCCTCAGAAGTTATCTTTTTCTTGGCCAGAAGCACGTCGAACATATCGTTAAGTGCATCTTTGGCTCTGGCAGCAGCGCCTTCAGCGGTATCAAAAAGAAGTACGTTCAATCCAGCCAGAGCAGCGATTTGCGCGATCCCCCTGCCCATCGCACCGGTACCAATGACTCCAACCGTGCGAACGGGAAAATTTGCGTTAGATGGCATACGTCGCTCTATTCCGGTACAACAGCGGTTACTTCGATCTCCACTTTTGTCCGATCTTCTATCGGTGCGCTCACCTCAACCGCCGTCATGGCCACATTAAAGTTGCCAATAATTTCCCGGAAGGCTTTGCCGATCTCCGGATTAGCAGCCAGATACTCGCGCTTATCCGTGACATACCAGGTCATACGCACAATGTGCTCTGGACGGGCATCCCCCGCCTCGAGCACTGCGGCGACATTTTCTAGCGCTTGGCGAACCTGCCCTGCCATGTCATCAGTATGAAATTTACCTTCCGCGTCCGAGCCGATCATGCCGGCGACAAATACCGTGCGACCACTGGCGGTCACTCCATTTGCATAGCCGCGCGGACGAGGCCATCCAGCTGGAAGAATTGCTTGCATAGGAATTTCCTGATAGTTTTTACGTTTGTGGCTGAATACAGCTTGGAGGTTGTTACCTTCAACTGAGCGCCTGCAATCTGAAGCGCTGCAGTTTTCCTGACTCGTTGCGAGGCAATGATTTAACGAATTGAATCGCGCGTGGATATTTGTAAGGCGCGACGATCTGTTTGACAAAGTCTTGTAATTCCCTGATGGTTATGTCCCCTGATTCATGGCCAGTACGAAGAACCACAAATGCCTTCACGATTTGTCCGCGCTCCTCGTCGGGAACGCCGATGACGCCGCACTCTGCTACCTTGGGATGCATTAGAAGGGCATCCTCAACTTCCGGCGAGGCTATGTTGTAGCCCGCAGAGATGATCATGTCGTCGGTCCTGGACTGATAGAAGAAATATCCGTCCGCATCAACCAGGTAAGAGTCGCCGGTGAGATTCCAGCCGTTCTTCACGTACTGCAGCTGCCGCTCATCGGCAAGATAGCGACACCCGGTTGGTCCCTTGACAGCCAGGTTCCCCACTGTTCCTGCAGGCACCGGTTTACCCTCCCCGTCTACGACGCAGGCGACATATCCGGGTACAGGCTTGCCAGTCGCAGCAGGTCTGGTGTGTTCTTCATCCGAGGAAATGAAGATATGGAGCATTTCTGTCGCCCCAATCCCATCTATGAGCTCAATCCCCGTCGCCTCTTTCCAGATGGCTCTCGTTGCCGCAGGCAATGCCTCACCGGCCGAAACGCATTGGCGAAGATGGGTCTTTCTTAGTTCGCCGCCTCGCGCCGCCATGTTGCGATATGAAGTCGGGGCAGTGAACAGGACTGTGGCGTTAAACTCTTTGATGCCCTCCACCAGTTGTTCAGGCGAAGCTTTTTCGAGCAACACCGTTGATGCGCCCACAGACATGGGAAATAACAGCAGGCCACCCAATCCAAAAGTGAACGCCATAGGTGGACTCCCTATGAAGACGTCATTGGATCGTGGGCGCAATATGTAGCGGGGCCAGCATGCGCAGATCGCCATCACGTCGCGATGAAAGTGCATGGTCGCCTTGGGAACCCCTGTCGTACCCGATGTGAATGCAAGGATGCAAGTGTCGTCAGCTGCGGTGTCCACGTTTTCAAACACGCCGGACTGTTTGCTCATTACTGCCTCAAGGCCATCTGCAGACGCGCTATTGAAATATCGAATCTGCGTCAAACCCGTCTCTTTCAAAACCGCATTTCTCAATTCGTCTTCCAGCTTTGCGTCACACAAAGCATGCGTTACCTGCCCCTTTTCAATAATCGTGGACAACTCCTTTGCGCGCAGCAGCGGCATCGTCGCGACGGCGATCCCACCGGCTTTGATAACACCAAACCAGCACGCAGCAAGCATTGCGTTGTTTGGCGCACGCAGCAGAACCCTATTCCCGGGAACCAATCCCATTTCGCTTACAAGCACTCCCGCTATACGATTTGCTTTTTCCTGCAGATCTGCATACGTCCAACGCAGACCGCCGGCCCCCAGAATGCATAACTGATCGCCCCTCCCCGCTTCGACATGCCGATCCAGCAGTTCATCCGAACAATTTAGTTGAGTTGGGTATTGCAGTTCTGGCAAATCAAACAAATATTCAGGTTGCTGCTCTGGCGGTGGAAGGTTGTCGCGAGCAAAGGTGTCGATATGAGCGCTGGTCATGGAAATCCTTCGTCTACTAGTAGTGTTGAAAATTAGAGGGAGACCTTGCCCCGTTCAAAGCGACGAGGTAAATCCTTTGCAATGCTGGGCAGTTGAATCTCAGGGCATCTTCATAAATGCGCATGTCGCATACTTCTTGATAGGGACATATTTCAAATCCGCCGGACTGGATACTTCCCGACTTTTCTACATGACCTCGCCGCCTGACACTGAAATAGATTGCCCCGTAATGGCACCAGCGCCTTGAGAGCAAAGCCAGGCTACCGTGTTCGCAACTTCTTCAGGCTTTACCAGACGACCTTGCGGATTCGATTTAACAAATTCGGCGGTCGCTTCTGCGGCCGAGCGGCCCGTCATACCGACGACCCGGTCAATACTTTCCCGCATGATGTCTGTATCGGTATAGCCGGGACATACAGCGTTAACGGTGATGCCACGCTTAGCCACTTCAAGTGCCAGGGATCGCGTCAGTCCAATAACCCCGTGTTTTGCCGCGACGTATGCGGCGACATATCCGTAGCCGCGCAACCCTGCCGTGCTCGCTACGTTGACAATCCGACCTCTTCGCGCCGTCAACATATCGGCCATGACAGCCTGTGTGCAGAGAAATGTCCCCGTAAGGTTGACGGCAAGCATCCTTTGCCAAACATCAAGTGAAGTCTTGTGAAACGGCATGCTCTCGGCCTGCCCTGCGTTGTTGATCAAGATGGACACAGGGCCACACCTGGTTCGTGCGTCCTGAAAAGCCTGAATGACAGCTTCAGGTTGGGTAACGTCGCAAGATATTGCCAAGACATCGACCTTGTGCCCAAGCCTTTTTGCGGTGTCCTCCAGTAGTCCGATATTTCGGCCCATCAGCGTAAGTGACTCAACCTCCGACGACAACCGCTCAGCAATAGCAGCTCCAATTCCTCTCCCCGCCCCAGTGATTACGGCATGGCCGCCACTCACCGATGTCACGTCAGACTCCTTCTGCGATGTTGGCAGCCTGGATGACCGAAGCTTGTGCGGCCCGCGTCCGCTCACGTTCCAGATTGCGCTCAAGTTGCACCTTGGCCGCGTAATACTGCTTGGGCCAAGCGAGATCAAGATAGCCAATCTTGGCCGCCTCCATAAGCGTCCAGGCCGGGTTTGCGAGGTGCGGCCGAGCAACTGCGCAGAGGTCCGCGCGGCCAGCGGCGATGATGCTGTTGGCGTGATCTGCCTCTGAAATTGCCCCAACAGCAATGGTTGGGATACCGACTTCATTGCGCACCCGATCAGCAAATGGCGTCTGAAACATCCGGCCGTACACCGGCTTTTCTTTCTTGCTAACCTGACCGGATGAACAGTCAATCATGTCTGCGCCGGCTGCCTTGAAAGCTAGGGCAATTTCAATCGCATCATCTGGGGCGATACCCCCTTCTACCCAGTCATGTGCGGAAATACGCACTGAAATTGGTGCTTTGTCGGGCCAGGCGTTTCTTACCGCTTTAAAGACCTCCAGTGGATAACGAAGCCGGTTCTCAAGGGAACCCCCATAGTCATCGGTGCGTTGATTCGTCAGGGGCGATATGAAGCTGGACAGCAGGTAGCCATGCGCGCAATGCAGCTCAAGCCAGTCAAAGCCGGCCTCGGCCGCCAACACAGTGGCTCGCACAAAGTCGTCCCGCACCCTGTCCATCTCAGCGCGCGTGATGGCGTGAGCCAGATCACTAACGCCATCCAGGTACTGTTGGGGTGAAGCCGAAAGTAGCCGCCAGTTGTCGGATGCGAGGGGGAGATCAATTCCTTCCCAGGCAACTCGGGTTGAAGCTTTGGCCCCCGCATGACCAAGTTGAATGGCAATTTTGGCATCGCTAAAGCCATGCACAAAATCGACTATCCGCTTCCACGCGTTACGTTGCTCAACATTCCATAAGCCGGGACAGCCTGGAGTAATGCGAGCATCCGGTGAGGGGCAGGTCATCTCCGTAACAATCATGCCCGCGCCACCTACAGCGCGTGCGCCCAAGTGCATCAGGTGATAGTCGCCAGCTATGCCATCTACACATGAGTACTGGGCCATAGGTGAAACAACTATCCTGTTTTTAAGTTCCACGCCACGGGCTCTAAACGGCGTGAGCATTGGTGGAATCGGCAAATTTTTTGGAGAGCGGTGCACACCGGCCAGTTCAGCTATCCAGTCTTCATAGGCTTCGACATATGACTTGTCTCGCACACGCAAATTTTCATGACTGATGCGCTGGCTACGTGTAAGAAGGGAGTACGCAAACTGCCTTGGCGGGAGATCGGCATACCTCGCCACGTTTTCAAACCATTCTGTCGAGTTTCGAGCGGCGTTCTGGATTCGCAGTACTTCTACGCTACGGACAGCTTCATAGTTGACGAGCGCAGCGCCGAGGTCGTCGGGTGTTTTTCCGATCGAGCGCGCCAGTTCGATGGCGTCTTCGAGCGCCAGCTTGGTTCCAGAACCAATCGAGAAATGAGCCGTATGCGCTGCGTCACCCATCAAAACAACCGGGGCTCGACCGTTATGGTGCACCCAGGTGTTACATACGACGCGTGGGAACTTGATCCAGGATGCTGACCCGCGAAGGTGGGTTGAATTTGAAATGAGTTTGTGGCCATCAAGGTACTTTGAAAATAGCTTTTCGCAGTAGGCAATGCCCTCTTCCTTTTCCATCTTGTCGATGCCCGCCGCCGTCCAGACATCTTCAGGGGCTTCCACAATGAAGGTTGAGGTTTCGTTGTCGAACCGATATGCGTGTGCCTGGAACCATCCATGCTCTGTCTTTTCAAAAGCGAAGGTGAATGCTTCAAAGAGCTTTTTTGTACCCAGCCAGACGAAACGGCAGTTTCGAACGTCAATGTCGGGTTTATAGGTGTCCTGGTATTTGGTCCGGATGCGGCTGTTTAACCCATCACTGGCAATGATCAGATCTGCGTCTGGATAGTCTTCATCGCTTTGCGCATCGGTTTCAAAGACTAGTTTGACATCGAGTTCTTCACACCGCTTCTGAAGTATGTTTAGGAGTCGTTTACGACCAATCCCGCAAAAGCCATGTCCGCTGGAGCGCATCTTCTCTCCACGTATGTTGACCTCAACGTCATCCCAATGGCTGAACGCATCCAGAATTTGTGCAGCAGTGCGCGGATCTGCTATTTGCAAGTTGCCTAGCGTCTGATCAGAAAACACTACCCCCCATCCAAACGTGTCATACGGCTTATTGCGCTCAACAACCGAAATCTCATGCGACGGATGCTGTTGCTTCATTAGCAATGCAAAGTAGAGTCCCGCTGGTCCGCCGCCAATGCAAACAATTTTCATTTCTTTTCCTCGTTCATTCGGTTAAATCGACACATTTAGATTAAGCTTTAATAGTTGAAGCTTAAACTATATTTCGGGAAATGTCCCATGTCGATGTTTCGTCCGTTTTGTTTTTGAGCACGACTCCCCACAGACTGGTCCTCAGCTTCCATATTTCCGGAAACAACACCACTTCCAGCATCTTGCGCAGGTAGCTCACTCCGCCTGTACCGCCCGTCCCACGCTTGAAGCCGATCACTCGCTCGACTGTGGTCACATGACGAAAGCGCCCGCGCCTGAAAGCGTCTTCGAGGTCTATGAGTTCTTCACCAAGCTGGTAGAGGTCCCAGTGATGCTCGGGGTCACGGCAGGCACCAAAACACCAGCCGCCAATACCGTTGAGCTGCATGAAATAGAGGGCTTGAAAGCTCGACTTGCACCCAACCCAAACCACGTGATCCCATATACCTAGCTTCGGTCTGATTCGCAGTGCGTTACACCCACACCCTTTCGATCTAACAAGGGTAAACAAAAAGCATGTCTGATTCCTGTCACCAGAATGAGTACTTAAAACGCGTGCGGCAGCCAGAATCCTTAGCCATCTACCTATACTTTTATTGATATAGCAAAATCACGCAATTTCTCAAATTATTTCACCAGTAAAACAACACTTACAAATTAGAAATGCCCGTTTTCAGCCACTTTGGATCCTGAAAAATTAAACTTTAGTCGCAGCGGGATGGCCCGCCTATAACAATATTTCAGGGAGTAGTGATTGGCAAAGCCACACAAGAAACCGGTCGCGAGAGCCCGGTTGGTGAAGAAGTGCACGCTTAAAAAAGCGATATCTGCCAGCAATTTCTTTTACGTTCTGGGCAGCTTTGCCCTGATGGTGACAACGGGGTCGGTGTGGTCACAAACGAGCCAGCTGACGTCGCAAAGCGCCGCTGACATTGCGCAGGAACAGCGCCGCCAGCAACAACGTGAACAAGCCGAACGTCAAAGGCTGGAGCAGACACCCGACGTCCGCCTGCCTGCAGGTGTGCCTTCGACGTTTGTCAAATTGCCAACGGGGGAAGCACCCTGCTTCAGGCTTGAGCAACTTGAACTCGCTGGCAAGGACAAAAAACAATTTAGCTGGCTCCTCCACGTCCTGGGCGGAGAAGGCAATCTGGACACCCCTTTTGGTAAATGCCTCGGTGCCCAGGGCGTAGCCATTGTTTTCAAGCGTGCCCAGGATGCTTTGGTAGCCAAGGGTTATGTCACCAGTCGTGTGTTGGCCGAAGCGCAAGACATCTCCAGCGGCAAGCTGGTGTTGACGGTCATTCCCGGCCGTATCCGCGCCATCCGCTTTGTCGAACCCATCGACGTACGCGGCACGGCCTGGAACGCCATGCCCGCCAAACCAGGGGACATCCTCAATCTGCGGGATATTGAACAGGGCCTTGAGAGCTTCAAGCGGGTTCCCACCACAGAGGCCGATATCAAGATCGCCCCAGCGAATGGTCCTGATGCCAAACCCAACGAAAGCGATTTGCTCATTTCCTACAAGCAAGGCGTTCCTTTCCGGGTGTCACTGTCAGTCGATGACAGCGGCAGCAAGGCCACCGGCAAGTATCAGGGCGCCCTCAGCATCAGCGTCGACAACATGTTGACGCTGAGCGACCTGTTCTACGTCACGCTCAATCAGGACATGGGCGGGGGCCAGGCTGGCAGAAATGCCCAGGGAACCAACGGCAACACCATTCACTATTCCGTGCCTTTTGGCTATTGGACAGTCGGCGCCACGGTCAACAACAGCCGTTATTTTCAGACGGTTGCCGGTATCAACCAGAACTATGTCTATAGCGGCAGCAGCAGCACGGCCGAAGCCAAACTGTCGCGCCTGCTCTTTCGTGACGCCAGCCGCAAGACAACGCTCAGCCTGAAGGCTTTCCAGCGCCGCTCCAAAAATTTTATAGAAGACACAGAAGTACAGGTGCAGCGGCGCAGCGTGGGCGGCTGGGAGTTTGGCGCAGCCCATCGTGAATACATCGGCCCCGCCACGCTGGACGCCAACCTGGCCTACAAGCGCGGCACCGGCGCTTTTGGCTCGCTGCCTGCGCCGGAAGAGTCGTTTGGCGAAGGCACCTCACGTTTCTCACTGGTCAATGCAGATGCGGGTTTGAACTGGCCATTCAAGCTTGCCAGCCAGCAGATGCGTTACAGCGCCAATGTGCGTGCCCAAACGAATGGCGCTGCCTTGACACCGCAAGACCGCTTTGCCATCGGTGGCCGGTACACCGTGCGCGGCTTCGACGGGGAGTCATCGCTCAGTGCTGAACGTGGCTGGTTCGTCCGCAACGAGTTGGGCTTCGTACTGGCTGATTCAGGCCAGGAGTTGTATGCAGGCCTCGATCACGGAGAAGTCGCCGGGCCAAGCAATGATTTGCTGGTGGGCAGAACGCTGACCGGCGCTGTCATCGGTTTACGTGGTGGCCTTAAAAACTTTCAGTACGACTGCTTCATTAGCACGCCGGTTCAAAAACCTGTTTTATTTCGAACAGCCAACACCAATGCGGGCTGCAGTTTAAACCTCAGCTTTTAAGGGACAAGCAACGAAAAACGGCTCGTTCCCGGCGCAACATTTCTGCATTTTTTAAAAAAGTAATTCACACAAAAAGGGAGCTTCCATGAAACTCATCCACAAAATTTCTTTCCTCGCCATCGCTTGTTGCACCATGCAAAGCCCCGTCCTGGCACAAAGCAGCACAGCCAATGACAACTGGTATTTTGGCGCAGCCGTTGGTCAAAGCGGCATCAAGCTGCAATCTCAAAACATCGTGGCAACCGGCCAGCAAACGACAAGCGACACCGGTTACAAAATTCTGGGTGGCTACCGTTTCAATCAGAACTGGGCTGCCGAGTTTCAGTACTTTGATCTGGGCAAATACACGTACACCTTCACGGGGGCTCCTGCCGGTATGGGCGCTATCCGCAACTCCGCGGCCACGGTGAAGACCAGCGGGTATTCGCTTAGCGCCGTGGGCAACTATCCGGTCAGCCAGGAGATTTCCCTCATCGTCAAACTTGGTGTGGCCCAACAGAGTTTTTCGCTGCAGGCCACCGATCTGAATGGCAACAGCGGCTCAAGCCGCGCTTCCACGACGAGCGCGTTGATCGGTGTGGGTGCCGAGTACAGCATCAGCAAAAATGTGCGGATTCGCGCCGAGTATGAGTATTTCGGCGTGCCCACCGTTTTGAATCGAGGCAACCAGAGTGCGCAACTTCGTACTGACCTGTTGTCTGTCGGCCTGATCTACAGCTTCTAAAAACGCCTTCGCATGCATCCGGGAATACATCCCCCGGATGCATTTTGCTGATTCTTCCCATCGCAAGACAGATGGATTGCATCCACCGCGGATGCTGTTTCACCAGAAAACGTTACGCCAATGAATAAACACCTGCATCGCATCATCTTCAACGCCAGGCGCGGCAAACTCATGGTAGTGAGCGAAATCGCCTGTTCCAGCGGCAAGAGTGCCAGCGGAGAAACCAGCGGCAGTGGCACAGCCAGCCTGCTTGCAAGCTTGCTCCCCGTCAGGTTCGCGGCGATGGCCGTGCTTGGCATAACGAGTTTGGCGCCGGCTGCAAGCCATGCCCAGATCGTAGCCGACCCCAGCGCCCCCCGGAGCCAGCAGGCCACAGTTTTACAGACTGCCAACGGCCTGCCGCAGGTCAATATCCAGACCCCGAGCGCGGCAGGCGTGAGCCGCAACACCTACAGCCAGTTTGACGTCAACCCGCAAGGTGCCATTCTCAACAACAGCCGCACCAACGTACAAACCCAGCTCGGCGGGTTTGTGCAGGCCAATCCTTATCTGGCCACGGGCTCTGCACGTGTCATCCTCAACGAAGTCAATTCCAGCAACCCCAGCCAGCTAAAAGGTTACGTTGAAATCGCCGGCCAACGCGCCGAGGTCATCATTGCCAACCCGGCAGGCATCAATGTCGATGGGGGTGGTTTCATCAATGCCAGCCGAGTCACCCTGACCACCGGCAGCCCTGTAGTCCACAGCGGCAGCCTGGACTCGTTTCGCGTCCAGCGAGGCGGCGTCACCATCAATGGCCAGGGCCTGGACACCCGCGATGCCGACTACACCGGCATCCTGGCTCGCGCGGTGCAGGTCAATGCCGGCATCTGGACCAAAGAGCTCAAGGTCGCCACAGGCGCCAACGAGATAACTGCAGACCACAGCAGCTTCACCCCCATCGCCGGCGCAGGTGCCGCACCTGCATTTGCGCTGGACGTCGCACAACTGGGCGGCATGTATGCCGGCAAGATCTTTCTTGTGGGTACCGAGGCGGGCCTGGGCGCGCGAAACGCCGGCACCCTGGCCGCCGGCGCAGGCGACTTCACCCTGCAATCGAACGGCTGGCTGGGCAACAGCGGCAGTTTGCAGGCCAGCGGCAATGTGCAGATCAACACCACGGACACCACCAGCAACATCACCAACAGCGGCACCATTTACGCCACCGGCAATACCAGCGTCACCAGCCAAGGCAGCATCAGCAACACAGCCGCCACAGCCGTGATGGCCGCTCAGGGCAACACCACGCTGCAGGCCACCGGCGCCGGGGCGCAGGTCAGCGCAGTGGCAGGCTCCACCGTCGCCGCAGGCCTGAGCGCCACCGGCACATTGGGTAGCACTGGCAACCTCAACGTGAAAGCGCTCGATACCGTCACACTGAACGGGCAGATCGCTGCGGGCGGGGATGCCACGATCTCGGGCACGCAGCTTGATCTTGGCAGCAGCAAGCTCACTACCCAGAATGCCACCCTGAACTCCACAGCGGGCAACATCAACGCCACCTCAGCCGCATTCACGCTTCAAAACACCCTCACAACAAGCGCCGCGCAGCTACTTCGCACCGACAACGCCGTCGTCTCGGCCGCGCAGCTCAATCTGGGTGCGGCAGGTATCTCCAACGTCGCCGGTCAGCTGATTCAAACCGGCACTGGCGACACCACCATCGCCCTGTCGTCTGCCTCCGGTACGTTCAACAACACCCAGGGCCGCGTTGCCAGCAATGGCCAGAACCTCACGGTGACGGCGCAAACCCTGAACAATACCGACGGCAAGATCGAACATGCCGGCCCGGCGGCTGCAACCGGGCTTGCTGTGGGCGCGTTGACTCTCAACGCCACCAGCATTGACAACACCCGCGGCCTGATCGGTGGCAACGGCGCCCTGGCTGTCAACAACATGGCCAGTGCCACCACCCTCAACAACACCGGTGGCACGCTCAAGTCCGCGCTAGATGCCAACGTGCAGGCACAGCAGGTCACCAACACCACCGGCAGCATCAGCGCCGGACGCGATCTGGCCTTCACCGGTGGCACCCTCCTTGGGGGCGGCAGTATGGTGGCAGCGCGTGATGCCACCATGAACCTGCAAGGCAACTTCACCAACACTGCGGCCACCAGCATCACGGCCAACCGCAACCTGTCGCTCACCACCACGGGCGACTTCACCAACGCCGCCACACTGAAGGCTGGCAATGACCTGAGCATTAACGCGGCCAGCATCACCAACAGCAACGCTGACCAAACCGCCAGCCTGCTGGCAGGCGGCAAGCTCAGCACCCAAAGCGCCACGCTCGTCAACAACGCCAGCATGGTCGGCGCGCAACTGGCCCTTAGCGCCACCCAAAGCATCGTCAACAGCGGCCCACAGGCCTTGCTGGGCGCGACCGACGCCAACGGCACACTCGAATTGCTCGCCCCCGTCATACAGAACCGGGACGACAGCACCGCCACCGATACCGCCCCGACCACCAACATCCTCGGCCTGGGCAATGTGGTGCTGGCAGGCGCAAAAGACGCAGGCGGCAACTACAGCGCGGCTGCGCAGGTGCTCAACCAGTCGGCCATCCTCGAGTCCGGCAAGAACATGACGGTGGTCGCCAACACGCTGACCAACACCCGGCGCGTTCTTACCGTCGATGCCAACTACACCGATGTCGGCACCATCACGAACACTGGCTACTGGTCACCCGGCAACGGTGTGCCCGGCGGCCGCTACATCGAGCCTGCCCACGGCGGCAGCATGAACGCCGACTACATCTATACCTTTTACACCACCACCACCGCCAGAAACGGTGTGAGCCAGATCAGCCCGGAGGCCCGCATCCTGTCGGGCGGCGACTTCACACCCGCGGTCACCACCTTGCAGAACTACTGGAGCAAGGTCAGCGCCGCCGGCAATATTGCCCTGAACGGCGTCACGCTCGACCAGGACAGCTGGCGCGGCGCGGCAACCCCTGGCGAGCGCAAGACCTCCACCGGTGCCTACTTCTATCGTATCTACACCGGCGCCATCTACTCGCTGCCCTGGGGGCCAGAGGTCACCTACGCCGCCGTACCGGGTTACGCCTCCACGTTTACCGCCAACGGCTCCCTGGGCGGCAGCGGCAACACTATCAATAACAATGCCACCACCAGCCTGGCCGCCCTGCCCGGTGTCTATGCCAGCGTAGCCAACGGCACTGCGCCCGGCCTGTTGAGCCTGCCCGCCAGCAACCTGTTTAAAACCAATGCCGACCCCACTGCCCGCTACCTGGTCGAGACCAATCCCGCCTTTGCCAATGCCCGGCTCTGGCTGGGCTCTGATTACTACCTTGGGCAGCTCGGCCTGAACCCCGCCACCACCCAGAAGCGTCTGGGCGATGGCTTCTATGAACAGCAACTTGTGCGCGACCAGGTCCTGGCTTTGACGGGACGCACCATCGCCGACGGCTACGCCAGCGCGCAGGCCCAGTTCGAGCAGATGTTTGCAGCAGGTGCAGTCCAAGCCGTCGCTCTCAACCTGCACCCCGGCCTGAGCCTGACCGCTGCGCAAGTCAAGGCCCTGACCTCCGATGTCATCATGCTCGAAGAGCGCGAAGTCGATGTCCCGGCGAATGGCAATAGCGGCGTAACCACAAAACAAAAGGTGCTGGTGCCGATTGTTTACCTGGCCAACATCAAACCCGGCGACCTGCAGGCCAACGGCACACTGATTGCCGCCGCCAATATTGATCTGGCCAACACCCAGGGCTTCAGCAACTCAGGCGCCCTCGTCGCCAGCAATGGCCTGAACATCGCCATGGCCCAAAACGCCGTTCTCAACAGCCGGGGCGGCACCTTGCAGGCAGGCGGGTTGATGGCCCTTAGCACCACCGTAAACAGCGACATCGACCTGACCAGCGCCCAGGTCAAGGCCGGCCAGCTCAACATCGACTCGGGCAGAAACCTCATCCTCGCCACCGCCAGCCAGGACCGCAGCAGCACATTCGCTGGAGGTGGTGCATCCGGCACCCGCGTGCAGACCGACCTTGGCCGAATCGGCAGCATCGACGTCAGCGGCAATGCTTCCATCAAGACCGCCAACAACTTCGAGCAGACCGGCGCCCAGTTAAAGGTCGGCGGCGACCTCAATGCCGACATCGGCGGAAGTTTCATCCTTGGCTCCGTCAAGCGCACGGACAGCCTCGATGCAGGCTTTGCCCTGAACAGCGCATCAGGCACCTCCAGCAGCAAGATTATTCAAAACACCCTGAGCGGCATACAGGTCGGAGGTAGTACCCTCATCAAGACCGGCCAGGACTTAACCAGCCAGGGCGCCAGCCTCGACTTGAAGGGCGGCGGCCAGATCACCGCAGGCGGCAACATCAATCTGCTGGCCGTCAAAGACTCACTCACCGTCAACGCCCAGAGCACCAGCAGCTCGGGCGGCGGCCTGTTCGGCGGTGGCAGCGCCAGCAGCACCCGGCAAAGCCTGGACGAAACCCTGCGCGGCAGCAACCTTACCAGCAACAGCGGGCTCACGCTAAGCGCTGGACGGGATATCAACATCGCCGCCAGCCAGGTGCAGGCCCAGGGCGCCACCAGCCTGAGCGCGGTGGGCAATGTCAACATCACCACAGAACAGGAGCATCACAACAACATTGCCACCCACAACGGCAGCAGCAGCGGCCTGCTCAGCAGCAAAAGCAGTGCCGAGCGCAACACCAGCAACGCCAGCCTGGCAGTGGGCTCCAGCATTGGCGGCAGCACGGTCGTCATCACCGCAGGCAAAGACATAGGCGTCAAGGGAAGCAGCGTCATCAGCGATGCCGGCACCACGCTGGCCGCCGGCAACAACGTGACGATTGAGGCCGGGCAAAACAGCTTGAGCAGCAGCAACTTCAGGGAAGACAAGACCAGTGGGCTGTTTGCCTCCGGCATGAGCATCACCTTCGGCAACAAGGCCCAGTCCACCGACACCCATAACCAGCAGACCACCGCAAACACCAGCACCGTCGGCGCTGTTGGCGGCAACGTCAATATCAATGCCGGCAACCAGTACAAACAGGTCGGCTCAGATGTGATGGCCCCTGGCGGAGATGTGAACATCACGGCCAGGCAGGTTGAGATCGTTGAAGCCCGCGAGACCAACAATACCACCACCGAGCAAAAGCAAAGCCAGAGTGGCTTGAGTTTGGGCATCAGCAGCCCGCTCATCAGCGCAGCCCAGACCGTGCAAGGCATGGCCCAGCCAGCCAGCCAGACCAGTGATGGCCGGATGCAGGCCTTGGCAGGCGCAGCCGCAGCCCTGAACATTTACAACAACGCCAAAGAGATCACAGCCGCCGCAACGGCCTTGGGCAGTGGTGATGCCGGCGGGGCCGCTTCGCTCAGCATCAGTCTGGGGGGCAGCAAAAGCCAGAGCAACTCCCAAAGCCAAAGCGACAGCGCCAAAGGCTCAAGCGTCAGCGCTGGTAACAACGTCAACATCACGGCCACTGGCGCAGGTGCCAGTAGCGACATCACTATTCAGGGTTCACGCGTCACCGCAGGCAATAACGCAAACCTCAATGCCGATGGCGACATCAAATTGCTGGCCGCCAGCAACACCAGCAGCCAGACGGGCACCAACAGCGCCAGCTCGGGCAGCATAGGCTTAAGCATTGGGGCCAGCACCGGCGTGACGGTCGCGGCGAGCAAAGGCTCTGGCAACAGCAATGGCGCAGACACCATCTTCACCAACACCCAGATAGCCGCAGGCAACAGCGCCAGCCTGACCAGCGCAAGCGACACCACGCTCAAAGGCGCAATCGTCACCGCCAACCAGGTCACCGCTAACGTGGGCGGCAACCTCAACATTGAATCCTTGCAGGACACCAGCACCTACACCAGCACCCAGCAAAGCGTCGGTGGCTCCATCACCTTCGGGCCTGGCGGCGTGCCGACTGGCGGCAGCTTTAGTGCCTCCAAAAGCAATGTCAACAGCAACTTCCAGAGTGTGGGGGAGCAAAGCGGCGTCAAGGCCAGGGATGGTGGATTTAACGTCAATGTCGCCAACAACACGGACTTGAGGGGCAGCGTGATTGCGAGCACGCAGACTGCTGTGGATGGCAGCAAGAACAGCTTCACCACCGGTGGACAACTCACCACCAGTGATATCCAGAACACGGCCAGCTTTCAGGGTAGCGGCTACAGCGTCGGTGCGAGCATAGGCACGGGCAAAGACACCAAGGGCAATGACATCCTCAAACCCGGCGGCAGCTTTGGCTTTGGCTCGGCCAGCGGAGATGCGGCCATCACCAGTTCAGCAGGCATCTCCGGCATTGCGGGCAACACAGCCGTCAGAACAGGAGACGCACAAACCGGCTTGACTCCGATCTTCGATGCACAGAAAGTACAGCGCGAGATTGGCGCTCAGATGGCCATCACGGCGGCTTTCGGCCAGCAGGCTTCCAGAGCGATTGGCGACTATGGGGCAGAGCAGATGCTCAACAGGAACAAGAAACTGACCGAGGCCAAAGACGCGACTGGAGAGAGGAGGGCCCAGCTTGAGCAGGAAGCCAAAGAGTTGAATGACAACTGGGGCGAGTACGGCACCTTGCGCCTGCTCGCGCACACATTGATAGGCGGGCTGACGGGTGGGCTTGGAGGGGCAACCGGTGCGGCTGCGGGAACGCTCGCTGCGCCGACAGTGGCACAAGCGCTTGCAGATGCGGGAATCACTGGCGGGCTGGCATCTACGCTCACTGCGTTGGCGAGTACTGCGGCTGGGGCGATTGCCGGCGGAGGACTGACTGGAGGCGCTACCGCTTTTAACGAGGTGGTTAATAACTATCTCAATCACAACAGGCCGAGCATGCTAAGACTGTCTGAGCGCGAGAGATATGACGCTGCCGCATCCGCCTGCGCAACTGGAGGCAAAGCAGCATGCGGATTGCGTGATGAACTTGCCCTTTTGTCTGCACAGCGCGACGCCGCCTTGGCCCAAGCGTGTTCCGGCTCAACGCCGGACTATTGCAAGGACCAAAAAAGTCAGGCTATTGCTATGGGTAATGTGCTCTATACAACGCCCAGTGGCTACACCTATGCAAATAGCCAGACCTCTAACTCCCTAAATACTTCAACGCTCGGCCCAACAAACGACCCACGCACCGGGACGTTCCAGGATGCTGCAGCTCGAAGCTTGGCCGAGGGCTTACTAGTCGAAGCGGGGAACCAGGCGCTTGGCGCGCTGATCGGTGCTGCGCTTAACGGTGCAACAGTATCGGCAGGTGCCATCGAACGTTTCTTCAGATCAAATGGTCTTGCGATTGGCGATACGACCGCAACACGAATTGCCTCCAACTTCGGCCGCGACGGTGACAGATTTACTGAAGTAGCCGAGCAGATGATGGTTGCTAAACAAGCCAATTGGGTTACTCCGGGAGGTAGGCCAATCTACCCTCCAGGTAATGGCGCTGTACCTGGAACCGAGTTTCAGACGGTATTACCGGCTGGAACGAAGGTAGACAGATATGGCGCAATTGGTGCGAATACAGACTTCCTTGCGCCAGCGGGAATACCATTGGGGCAGCGAGCTTTGCCAGCAGGTAGCGAATTGCGTCCGCTAGTAAAACTTGAAGTTTTAAGGCCTTTACCAATGCAGCAAAGTAACGTGACGCCTTGGTTTGGACAAGAGGGAATGGGCGTACAGTTTCAATCAACCACTGGTGGACTGGTACTTCCTGGTGGCGTACCAGCAACAATAGAAAACCTGATTAAAGCAGGGTATTTGAAAGTAATTTCGCCATGAGTGAAGCCAACAATGCAGCCATCATTGAAATTCCTGACTATGCAGCCAATATCCTCAACCGAGCATATGCGCATACCGATACGCAAAAAGTAGCAACAAAAAGATCGATACAACGTGCATATCGATTAATTGCACATGCACTTCAAGATATGCCGGCACCTAGAAATTCTTGGGCTATTGCCGGCACGAAGTATGGAAACTCTAGGGATGAAGATTTAGGGTATGAAGAAGATGGGGTTCGGGCATATATATATGGACAAGAACGCGGAACAAAGTGGTTAGAGGCTGTTTTTTCAAGCACCTCCTCTGGTGCTGATTATTTTGTTTGGCGGGTTTCACAAGGCACACGCAAAATTGATTGGGACTTATATCTCGACATGCTTGAAGAACCAAGCTTTTTAGACAAGTTATTCGGGAAGCAATAGTAATGCTGTGGTGATGGCGCGCTAGGTGCAGCTGCGGGCACACTTGCTGCGCCTGCGGTGGCCCAGGCGCTTGTAGATGCCGGCATCACGGGCGGACTGGCTTTAACGCTCACGGCGCTGGCGAGTACTGCTGCTGGGGCCTTGGCTGGTGGGACAGCCGGGGCGGCGGCCGCATTTAATGAGGTAACTAATAACTATTTGACGCACACCCAAATCGTGGCGCGAGACAAAGCCATCAAACTTTGCCAAGCCAACGGCAACACCGCTTGCGAAGTAAAGACGTTAGCTGACTACGACTTGTTAAGCGCAAAAAACAGCGGCGCGATCAACTATGGGACTGCGATGAGCGAGCTCGCTCTTCAGGGCGAAAAGGCAGAGCTTGAAAAGCAAGTCAACGATACGACGCTCAGCGCTGAGTCGAGACAGCAGGTGCAGCGCAGCATCAGAGAACTTGATCTCGCGATCAATGCCATTCAAAAATCACCCGCTTTGAGGGATGCTGCGGAAATTGGGGTCATTGGCCTTGACGTTGCAACGCTGGGTGAACTTGCTGGTGCGAGAGTCCTGACGTCAACAATCATCAAGCAGTTTGCCGCGAGAGCAGGCAGCAACATTACAGATGACATGGCGACCAGAGTCGCACTTAATTTCTATAAAGATATTGGTGCTGATCTTGGACCAGCGATGTATCGGTCTGCTGGTGAAAACTCAACGCACAATCCCCAAGCGCTCGAGGTCGTATTAGGACGCTACTATGCAAATAGTCCGCAGTCGTACGAGCAAATTGCAAAGGCTAGGGGCGCGACGTACTTTGAAATGGGAGACTGGGGCAAAACGCAAGGCCTGCTTGGTGCCGACAAAATGTGGAACATCAACAAGGCGTTTCTCGACCAACAAATTTCGCAGGGGAAAACTTTTATTTTCACATCAAATCCGAGTCTTCTCGATCCACGTTCATACGGATATAGAGAGTTCATTCACTTAAAAGACTCTGGGTATTCATTCATCACAGATTTAGGAGGCCAATATCGTGCAGTTAAAAAATGACGTAGAAGGAATCAACTTGCTGCGAGAGTTGATCGTAAATTTCTACAAAAAGAATGGTGACAGAAATGTTTCAATCTTTTTACATTCAAAAAATGAAGAATGGAAGTCAGACTCGCTGTGCTACTTGCTGGATCGAAAATACGTGATTCGGTACACCCTAGGCCCAGACGATAGAGGTTATGGGACATATGTTGGTGGCATTGAGCTTGCTATCGGGCCGCATTATTTTTCTGCTGCTGATTTTTGGGACTATAAAAATTTTGAGCGATTTAGGATGTCTACGGAGCCATTCGAAATCGAAATGAATCTCAGCCTGATAGATGAGTTCTTGGGATATCCAATTCGCAGGACACCGCCGAACTGATTTGGACTCAACAGAAAATTTGGAAAATCACGCCCTTGCAGAACACCTTTACAAACCTAAGGAAGGGCTGAATAAGGCCGATTTTTGAACCCGTCAAGCGTCCTAAGTAGTTATGTGATCGTGAGTGTGTGGATCTGTCTTAAAGTGCGCCCCTGTTTGCGCTATTTTGTTGCCTCCGTTACCAGCCATCCAGCCAGCTTCTCGGGATAGGGATCGAGCCTGCTTGAGCTGGCTCGCTTGGCAATACCACGGCTCACTCTCCTCGGATCTGAGGTACTTCTTTACTGTGTTGCTGCAAGGCCTGTACGCCTTGCAATCTCGCGGATGGACATCTGCTCGCGCAGTGCCCAGCGCCTGATGACATTCAAAATCGCCACGTCTATCACTCCTGAGTTTCCCTGCTTTTGAAAACTAGCAGGGTAGGGCCTACGTGGATCAGGTTTGGATGGAAATAAGTACTCTTAACGGGTCAGATTTCAACGGCATCAACACTGAAGCTCGATGCCGCCCCCAGAAACGAAGCATAAGCGTGCCGTTTCGGCACGCTTATGCGTCCAGGGACACTGCTTAATTGGGAATCGCGTCGTTTTTATTGGTGCGGCTGGCGGGGATCGAACCCACGACCCTTGGCTTCGGAGGCCAATAC
>JAZKCN010000021.1:0-45010 GCA_040388075.1 Pseudomonadota bacterium
TGGCGCCCATCTCGAGGTTCTTGCCGTGGCGCATCACCTTGATCATCAGGTCGGTGCCGATGTTGCCCGAGCCGACGATTGCTACCTTCAGTTTCCTGCTCATAAATGTCTTTCGTTTTACGCGTGAGCCAGGCTGCTTGCGTCCAGCCTGACGGATGTGTCCACCAGGAGGGCCGGGTCGACCCTGGTGCGTTGCTCAATCATTTTTTGCGCGATGCGCAACTCTTTGGGCATGTTGATGGTGTTGGCTGCGACCATCACGCCGTCCCTCAGGTAACACAGCATGGCCTTGCCCTGTGCCGGTGAGCCGCGCCAACAAACGCGGTCGCCCGCTTCCGCAAGGCCGATGAACTGCAGGTGCGCGCCATGCTGGAACGACCATGCATAGGGCAGGTCCGCATAGTCCTGCGGCTGGCCGGCAATACTGCCGGCCACGGCGATCGCATGGTTTTGCGCATGCTTCCAGCACTCCAGCCGCAGGTGGCGGTCGTAGAAGGGGTGGTGGAAGCTGGCGCAATCGCCTATGCCGAATACAGAGGGATCCTGCGTCATGCCGTGGCGATCCACCACCAGCCCGTTGTTCGTTTGCAGGCCCGCCGCCTGCGCAAGTTCGGTATTTGGCAGAACGCCTATGCCAACCACAACTACGTCTGCCTCTATCGCGTCGCCGCTGGCCAGGTGCAGCAAGGTAGATGACGGCAGCTCTTCCAGCCGGGTGACGGATGACGAGGTCAATATTTTCACGCCGTGGGAGCGGTGCAGTTCTGAAACCGCAGCGCCAAATTCGGCATGGACAGTACGTGCCATCAGTGCGGCATCCAGTTCCACAACCGTCACCTCGCACATCACGGCACGGGCGGTCGATGCGATCTCCAGGCCGATCAAACCACCACCGACCACCACCACACGGCGGCCCGCCACCAGCTTTGGCTTCAGGCGCACGGAATCCTCGATGCTGCGCAGGTAAAAAACGTCACGTGCGCCGGTTGCTGCAGCGGGCAACAGGCGGGGCCTCGCACCGGTCGCCAATACCAGCCTGTCGTAGGGCCGCGTTGTGCCATCGGAGAGCGCGACATGACGAGTCTCACGATCAATGCGCAGGACCCGGATGTTTGTCAGCAGTTCGACATCATGCTGGCGATACCAGCCGTCCGGATGCAGCGCCAGTGACGACTGGTCAACCGATCCGTCCAGGAAGGCCTTCGACAGTTCGGGCCGCTCATAGGGCTTGTGGGCCTCATCACCGACAAGCGTGATGGGGCCTGCAAAGCCCCGCTTTCGCAATGCTTCTGCACAGCGCCCGGCGGCCTGGCCAGCACCTACAAAAACGACGCGCACATCATTGGCCGGGGCGGCACCCTGGGCCGCACTGTTCAACACAGCTTGAGCCAGACCACACCCTCGCGCTCCTCGGCTGCATAGGTCTTCACCGGTTCGGAACACGGCAGCAATGTGGCTTGACCGGTCCGTATATCAAAGCGTCCCTGGTGGTAAGGGCACTCGATTTCATGGCCCTCAACAAAGCCGTCCGACAGTTTGGCGTTGCCGTGCGAACACTGGTCTTCAGTCGCATACACCTTGCCGTCCAGCCTGTACAGGCAGATGGCCAGCCCGCCAGCCACAACGGGCCAGCTCTCCTGCTCCTGCACATCGTCCGAAGCGCAGCTGCTGGTCCACTGGCTGTCGCTATTGATCGCACTTCCGGTCATCACACATCACCTCATTTCTGCGGGAAGAACTCCCAGGTCGCGCAGCTTCTGTATCGCGGCGCTGTCAAAACCATGCTCGGCCAGGATCTGCTCGCTGTCCTGTGCAAACCTGGGCGGCGTGTGCCTCAGCCCGCCCGGCGTGCGCGACAGCTTGATGGGCGTGCCCAAGGCCTTGAAGCCGCCGCGTTCTATCACCATGGACCGGCTTTCGGTATGTTCGGCAGCCAGTGCATCGTCTATGCCCATCACCGGGCCTATCGGTACACCGCCCTGCAGCAGGGCTACAGAGACTTCCAGCGAATCGCGCGCGGCAAAACATTGCGACAGCAGTTGCGTCAGCAGGTCGCGGTTTTCCAGCCTCGACTTGTTGGTCGAGAACCGGGGGTCGCCCGCGAGTTCCGGTATGCCGAGGATTTCAACCAGCTTCCTGAACTGGCTCTCGTTGCCGACCACCAGGAAGACCTCGCCATCGCGTGTGCTGAACTTGTCACAGGGCACGACGTTGGGGTGTTTGTTGCCGAGCAGCGGTGGCCGCTTGCCATTGAGGAAAAAATTGGCCGCATGCGGATGCAGCAGGGACATACCGCAGTCATAGAGGGTCATATCGACCAGTTGGCCCTTGCCGGAACGCTGGCGTTCCTGCAATGCCATCAACACACCTATCACCGCGTACAGGCCAGTGGACAGGTCAACGATGGGCGTGCCTATGCGCAGTGCACCGGTGGATGGATCGCCATTGACACTCATCAGCCCGGTCATGGCCTGCAGGACTGCGTCATAACCAGGCAGGCCGCCCAGCGGACCGGTCGCACCAAAGCCGGTAACCCGGCAATACACCAGCCGTGGAAAGCGCGGGCTGAGGTCGGCCTCAAAGGACATGCCCCAGCCTTCCATGGTGCCGGTCTTGAAGTTTTCAATCAGGACGTCGGCGTCTTCGAGCATGTCAAAAAGTACCGAGCGTCCTTCGGGCGTACTGATATCGAGGGCCAGCGCCCTCTTGTTCCGGTTCAGGCCGATGTAATAGCTGGCATCGCCGCGGCCCCCGGGTTCCGGTGCAAACGGCGGGCCCCAGCGGCGGGTGTCGTCACCCTGGGGGGGCTCCACCTTGATCACTTCTGCACCGTGATCGGCCATGATCATCGAGCAAAGCGGTCCTGCGAGCACACGGCTCAAATCAATAATCTTCAGGCCGTGCAGCGCGCCTTCTTGAACATTTATAACTGTCATAAAAATCCTGTTGCAACTTATGCGCTGGACGACGTACCGGGCAGCGGAATGAAAACCAGCAAGCCCTTGCGGAACGTGGCCTGCAGCGGCATTCCGATCTGCAGCCTGCCTGTTGCCTCCAGCACGACGGTGCTGACAAGCCGCGGGCCTTCGTCGAGCTCGACCCATGCCACGTTGTAGGGAACATCCAGGCCTTCGCGGTAGGCCTTCCACATCACGGTGAACGAACTCAGCGTGGCAGTCCCGCTTGCGGGCACCCACTCGACATCGGCAGGCGGCGGGCGCGCGGCGAAATGCAGGATTTCGCCCGTGCCGACAAGACGGGGAACACGGAGTTCACCCCGCCCGATAAAAGTCTCGAAGGACTCTGCTTCGGTTGGTGCGGCGGCGGCAGGCACGGTGCCAGGTGTAGGCTGCATGGACGCTTTCATCCGAGCTTGAGGTGAGGGCTGAGCAGCATGGCGGCGTGGTACTCGAGTCGCCCACCGGAGCCATTGACAAGAATCAGGTCGTTGGCAGCGACCTGCCGGGCGGCGCCTTGTCCGCGTGCCTGAACAACAGCTTCTTCCAGCGGCGTCATGCCCTGCATGTAATAGCTGGCCAGATGACCGCCGCCAGTGTTCACCGGGAGCCGTCCGCCGGGGGAAGTGGCGCCAGAGGCAATGAAGGCCGCGCCTTCGCCCCGTGCGCACAGGCCGTAGTCTTCCAGGGCCGCCACAGCACAAAAAGAAAAAGCATCGTAGAACTCGCACAGCGTGACCTCTGCAGGGTTGGCACCGGCCATGCGGAACATGCCTTCGGCTGCGAGCGAACCGGCTGTTTGATGTTCATCGGCAGCACCCGCCAGTCGGTGAAGAGTTGCGTGCCCCTGGCCCATGCCGTGCACATAGACGGGCGGGTTGGGTGAATCTGCGGCGGCTTCTACCGACGATACGATCACGGCGATGCCGCCATTGACGGGGTAGGCGCAATCAAACATCCGGATCGGCTCGGCAATGTAGCGCGAGGCGAGATAGCCTTCAAGGTCCAGTGGCTTTCTCAAAAGGGCCGCAGGGTTGAGGGCCGCCCACTTCCTGCAGGCGATCGGATATTGCGCGAGCTGTGACTCCGTCACCTGGAAATCATGCATGTAGCGCTGCGTGGCCAGCGCATAGGACGCGGCAGGGCCGTAGAGACCATATTGCCCCTCCCAGCCTGCAATGCCCGTCAGCGGCGCCTCGTTCTGGTAAGACTGCCCGCCTCCCTGGCCGGCTACCAGCGGCGCATCGGCAAAAACGCAGGCGACTGCCGATGCCATGCCCTGCCGGATGGCCATGGTGGCGAGCTGCACCATCTGCAGGACCGACGCGCCCTTGCCTTCCACCTGCGACAGGAAACGAAGGCCCGATAACCCGATGTCGTCCATCATCTGCAGCGGCAGTGTCCCCGCCGGCGCAAGGCTGCTCTGGTTGATCAGCAGGCCGTCAATGCCTGCTGCGTCCAGCCCTGCGTTGGCCATGGCATCCTGCACGGCGGCCACAGCAAGGGAACGGGCAGAACCTGTGGGTGAGCGGGACAGGCCGCTTTTGCCCAGACCCACGATTGAAGACAGTGCACCCGACATGCTCAGACGATGAAGGCCAGACTGGGGATGGGGCCGGCGGCATGGATCAGCATCACCTTCTTCAGCGCCATTCGCAAATGGCCATCTTCCGTGACCAGGCCGTACTCGACGCGGCCAGGCCAGACGTTGACCTCATTGACAGATTGCAACTGGTACTCGTAGATGACGAAGTTGGCTTCCACTGTGAAACAGCCGTCGTCATTTTTGGCGAATGTCATGTTGGACAGCATGCGCCGCATCACGGATTTTGGTGACTGGCTGTGCCTGGTGCCGGTGCGGAGTTGCCGCAGGCGCGTGGCAAGCCGCGACCTGTTGTCGTTGATGATGGACACGTCACGGTCGGGATCAGGATTGTCCTGAACCACTGGCACCCAATAGCGAACCTGGGCCGCCAGCAACGCTTCCCATTCTTCATAACGGGATTCGTCGGCCAGTTGCGCTTCCCTGAAGACAAAAAACTCGAGTTCACGCCGCTCCTGTTCACTTACCGCCATGACGCTCTCCGCCTGAATTGCACTGTTAGACATCTGCCGTCACCCGTTCTTCTGTTTTTGTCATCACGCTTGCATAGTGTTTCCAGAAACCCCGATTGGGCGTCTCGTCGGTGTAATGCGAGACCAGCACGCCGTCGTCACGCTGCTGCTCGCGCGCGGCACCGCGGCTGATGTCCAGCCATCCCGGCGAGTCGCGCAGCGCGCGCCACTGGCGTTCGGCAATGATGGCGTCGTCGGCCGTCAGGAAGGACGATGGCCCGATGGCCACCTCCCCCTGCCGCATGATGCGGTTGTTCAGCTCTTCGGGCACGCCCTTGAGGTACATGGGCGTATGCCAGTTGATGGTCTCGCCAACGGACAGCGGCTGGATCATCACCAGGCAGGTTTCCGCCAGGAACAGGTTGGGAAAGATAAAGGTATGCGGCGGCCCCGAGCGCATCGCCTCGAAGGCTGCGCTTTCGCCATAGGCTTCGTTCATGGCCCTGATGTATTCGGGATACCGGTCCGCCTTCACGCCCAGCCATGTCATGGGCTGGGTGTAGGTCGGGCCGTAGTCGAGTTCGGTATGGCCATTGCCGAGGTAACGCACCACCGCCGTGATGGTGTCCTCCTGGCCCGACAGGATGTTGTCGTACTTGCCTTTCAGGGTAATGCTCTTGGAAAAGGAGTCGTGCACAAAGCCGACGTGGTAGCCGTCGGCCTCGTTTTCGGACAGCATTTTCCAGTTGGCGCGGAACAGGTGTTTGACACCCGGGCTGCGAAGCTGCACCTCACCGGCAGGCGACAACGCGCATTGCCGGTCCAGTGCCTGCACGGCGTTGCCCAGGTGGTCGAGCAGGGTCGGGGCATCCGGGTTAAAGGTGGCGAAAACGAAGCCGCGATAACTGTCGACACGGGCTTTTTTCAGGCCCAGTTTCGATTTGTCGGGGCACTCGTGCGCGGTCAGCGGCATGTCGAGCAAATCGCCGTTGGCGCCGAACACCCAGCCGTGGTACTGGCAGGCGAATACCTTTTTGTTGCCCTTGTCGGGCTGGCAGATCAGGTTGCCGCGGTGCGCGCAGCGGTTGGCAACCACATGCACGCCGTCTGCAGCCCTTGAGAAAATCACCGGTTCGGTGCCCATGGTCCTGCGCAGGAAATCACCGCGCTTCGGGATCTCCGATTCGTGACCCACGTATACCCAGCCACGGCCGAATATCTCGTGCATTTCCTGCTGGAAAATTTCCTGTTCGGTGTAGAGCTTCGCATGCACCGAGTCGCTCTTGATAAGTTTGTCTACCTGGACCATGTTGATTCCTGTCGTTGGAAGGCTGTGCCTTCAGTCTTCGGATTTTTCCCAGACCAGCACGGCTGTTCTGGCTTCGGGTGTACCTTCTTCCAGCCTGGCTTCCAGGTGAAGCCGGCCGTCCTGCATGCGTGCTGTCCGCCGCTGCTCGCCACCGACCCAGTTGGGAAACAGGCTGGCGGTGACTTTGTGGACTACCTGGTTTCCATCTACTGCGTAGGTGCCGCTGTAGCTGAGGAAGGATTCGTAAGCCGCAGCCTTTTCTTCGGCAGCGGCATTCCACTGGCCGCCCGTCTTGAAGGGAGTCCTGTCCTTTCTGGCGATCAGGCAGCTCATGTATTTCCTGCCGTAGATGATGAAGCCGGTCACCTCTTCCCCCATCGGGAAGACCTTGCGGCCGTCGTCGTAGGCCTGGACCCAACTGCAGACGGACCATCGGCCCATCAGCTCATCTTTTGTCAAGGCAACCGCACTGGAGGCTTTGGGAGCGAGGAAATCCTGCACGAGGCTGGTGAATGCCTGCGGGTGTTCGATTTGCACCCAGTGCCCGCATTTGTCGATGATCTGCAGTCTGGATGCGGGTAACAGTTCATTCAGTTTTTCAGATACGGCCAGCGGGATCACCTTGTCCTGCCTGCCGTGAATGATCAGTGTGCTGGCACGGATTGATTTCAGTTGTTCCGGCGACAGCGCAAGCCTCTCCACCGATTGCTGGCGCGGCTCGGGGAACAGTGCAGCAAAGCGCTGCTGTACATCGGACCTCGTCGATGCGCGGTACCGCATCTCCACCAGGTCCTCTTTGACGAAGCTGCCGTCGTAAACAAAAAGCCCCAGCAATTCACGCATCGCATCCAGCGACGGTGTGTATCCCCAGACCTTGTTCAGGCCTTCGGTGATCGGAAAGCTCACACCCACGGCACCCATCAGTACCAGTTTGTCTAAACGCTCAGGGTAGGCGTGCGCAAATGCCAGCGCGATGCCGCCGCCGAAAGAATTACCGACGACCGACACGCGCTGCAGGCCCAGCTTGTCCAGCAGGCCTGTCAGTTGCGCCAGCCACATCGCCCGGTCCGGTATGCCGGAACCATCAACAGAGGTGTAGCCGAAACCCGCCATGTCCGGCGCTATCACCCTGGCGTGTTTTGACAACTCGGGGATGGACAGGCGCCAGTTGGCCCATGCGGTAACCCCAGGGCCTGAGCCATGGATCAGCAATACCGGGCTGCCGGTTCCGTGGTCGTGGTAGTTGACGGTCATGCCGTCCAGTTTTATCGAGTGGGCTACTTCAGGTGTAGCGGGGCTGTTGGCAGTAGGGGGGTTTGTCATCGCAGCTTTCGTTGGGGGCTTTTTTACCAGCTTACGGGTTTATGGGATTTATTTGAAGGTAAAGGAGAAGGCGGGGAATCCCTGTATCTCGACCAGATAGTGCTCCCCGGCCGCAACGGGGACCATGGGCCCCAGCGCGCCCGAGAGGACGAGGTCGCCTGCGCGCAGCGGGGTTTCCGTCTCGACCATTTTTCTGGCCAGCCACAGCAGGGCATTCAGCGGGTTGCCCAGGCAGGCAGCCCCGACACCGTGCGACACAAGATGGCCGTCGCGGCTGAGCAGCATCCCGCAGGTGCGCAGGTCAAGCTGGGACAGCAAACGCGGCGAATCACCCAGTACATAACCGCCGGACGAGGCGTTGTCGGCCACCGTGTCAACCAGCTTGATGTTCCAGCCCGCAATCGCGCTGTCCACTATCTCTACTGCCGGCAATACACAGGCGACAGCAGATATCACGTCTTTCAGTGTCAGCGCAGGCGACACGAGGTCATGCGCCAGTACAAAGGCAATTTCAGCTTCGGCCTTTGGCTGCATGAAGTGCGCCACTGAGATTTCGTCACCTGCGCTGAAAGCCAGGTCGCCCCACAGCAAACCGAAGTCCGGTTCCGAGACACCCAGCTGCGCCTGCACAGCTTTTGATGTCAGTCCGATCTTTGCGCCCGTGCTGGTGCGCCCTGCTGCTTTCCACAAACCGGTATTTATCTTCTGGATGGCGTAAGCGTCTTCCAGGCGTGCCAGCCCGCTTTCGCGCAGCGGTGCGATGGGCAATTTGTTGTGGCGGGCCTGGGCAAGGCGGGCTGCTGCGACGTTCGAATCAGCAGGCGTCCAGATTTTGTTATCAATTTCAGGCATTTGGCTATTATAAAATCTCAAAATAGCGAACTGCAACTAATTTTTGTAATTAAAATAAGGTTTTTATTTATTTCCGTTTTCTATTTTGGGAAATATCGGAGTCATCGATGGAATTGAAGTCTTTGGGTTATGTCGGGGTGGCTGCGCCGTCCCTCGACGAGTGGACGTCATTGAGTTCCCGCCTGCTGGGAATGCATTCGCAACGGGATTCCCGGGGCAGGCTGCAGCTTCGCCTGGACGACTACCAGCAGCGCCTGGCGGTTGACACGGCACTGCCGCCCGGCGAACACTATTACGGATGGGAAACAGACAGCGCTGATTCTTTTGCAGCGTTTGCAGTTCGGCTTGACCAGGCCAGGGTGGCCTTCAAGCTTGAGCCTTCGGAACTGGCACAGCAGCGTGGCGTGAAATCGCTTCTTTCATTCAGGGACCCGGCAGGTAACCGGCTTGAAGTGTTTCACGGTCCCATCAAGGCCGTGACGCCCTTCAAGCCATCCCGCGCGCTCTCCGGCTTTCGTACCGGAGGCCTGGGCCTGGGTCATGCTGTTTTAAATGTGGCGCAGGCGGAACCCATGCTGCGCTTTTATGTGGATGTGCTCGGCTTCGGCATGAGCGACTACATGCTCAAGCCCTTCAAGGCCTACTTCCTGCACCTCAACTCGCGCCACCACAGCCTGGCCCTGATCGAGACTGGCAACAACGGCCTTCACCACATCATGGTGGAGCTGCTCTCGCTTGATGACGTGGGGCAGGCGTATGACATTGCGCTTATGGAAGAGGAGCGGATAGGCGTCACGCTGGGCCGGCACAGCAACGACTTCATGACGTCCTTTTATGCACGCACGCCTTCAAACTTCATGATCGAGTACGGATGGGGCGGCCGGGATATCAACCCGGCGACCTGGCAGGCCCAGGAGTTCTTTCACGGCGCCAGCCTGTGGGGCCATGAGCGGTATTGGCTGCCGCCCGACAAACGCAAACACGCGCTCGAGATGCGCCTGCAGGCTGCGGCCGATGGATTCAGGGCGCCCGTCCATGTCTTTGACGGCAACTACAAGGTCATGACATCCGCCTAGGCCGGGAACTGGCAGGCGTTGGACCTGTACGCTGGTAGTATTCCCAGCATACGAAATTTTCGATGGGAATAGCCTCCAGTATGTCTTCCAGCCTTACCCGAATGCTCGCAGTGTTTGACGCGTTCTCTGCGGAGCGCCCCATCCTCACTGCAGAGGACATCATGGCCCGTCTCGGCTACAGCCGCGGCACCGCCTACAGGTATGTCCGTGAGCTGGTAGCCGGGGGTTTCCTGACCCGTGTCGCCGGCTCCGCCTACACGCTCGGCCCACGCATCATCGAACTGGATTACGCCATCCGACAGGGTGATCCCGTGCTCAATGCCGGTGTGCCGGTCATGCAGGCGCTGCGCAAGAAATTTGAATGTGATGTGTTGCTCGCCAGCTTCTACAACGACCGCGTGGTCGTGACGCACCATGAACGCGGCGATACCGGCATCACCGTCAGTTTCGGAAGGGGCCGTGCAATGCCTGTCTACAAGGGCGCACCTTCCAAGGCCATCCTGTCGGTACTGTCCCCGGCCAGGCAGAAAAAGATCTATACCGAATTCAGGCAGGACATTGCCGCCGAAGCAATGGGCTCCTCGCTGGAAGAGTTCCGCTCAAAACTGGCAGTCATCAAAAAGCAGGGGCACTGCATATCGCTCGGGGAACTGGACCCCGGAAACGTCGGTGTGGGGGTGCCGCTCAGCCCGGAGCCCGCGAGTGCCGGCGGCAGCCTGTCGCTGGTGATCAGCCGTGCGCGCTACGACGTACTCGACAAGGCCCTGCTGGTCGAGGTACTGACCGCAGCCGCAAGGCAGGTCGAAAACCTGACGCTCGAAGCATCACACGCCACCGCATAGTTCAATAATATCAATATAGAGAACTAATTAATAAAAATTAAGAATTTTAGGTAATAACCCTTTATTTAATTTCGATATTGTGGAATTATCATGCAATCCAATGTGGCATCACGCTACGTATGGACGCTTGTTCGCCGTGGCAATCCTGCTGCGTTCCGGCCTTTTCCCCCACTGGAGAGATGCATGAATACAACCCGCCGTCAGATTCTGAAGACTGTCCCCGCCCTTGCAGCCGCAAGCCTTTCACCCGCTTTTGCACAAGGTGCTTTTCCAAACAGGCCGCTGCAACTGGTGGTGCCTTTTGCGACTGGTGGCGGCAACGACATACTGGCGCGCATCGTTGCAGCGCCGCTATCAAATATCCTCGGCCAGCCTGTATTGGTAGACAACAAGTCAGGCGCCGGTGGCAACATCGGCGCCCAGTTTGTAGCGCGCTCCGCGCCGGATGGTCACACGCTGCTGCTGGCCACCAACACGCTGACGCTCAACCCCTTCCTGATCAAGTCGCTGCCGTTTGATGTCACCAAAGACCTGGCGCCTGTCACGGTGATTGCAAACCAGCCCATCGTGGTGGTGGTCAACCCCAGCGTTCCGGCCCGAAACATCAGGGAGCTTGTCGCCTACCTGAAGGCCAATCCCGGCAAGGTGTTTTATGCAAGCCCGGGCAATGGAACGCCGCATCACTTCGCAGCAGAACTGTTCAAGCAGGTCACGGGCGTGCAGATGACGCACGTTCCCTATCGCGGCGCCAGCCCCGCGCTGACCGACCTGATTGCCGGCCAGGTGCAGGTGATGTTTGCCTCCGTCATCTCGGCCCTGCCTTTCATCAAGGACAACCGGATACGTGCGCTGGCAACTGCCGAGGGTCGCCGCATTTTTGTGCTGAAAGACCTGCCGACCGTCAAGGAATCCGGCTATCCCAACTACGAGTCCACCATCTGGACAGGCATCATGGCCGCAGGCGGAACGCCCCCTGCGATTACACAAAAACTGTCGGACGCCATCCGCAAGGCAGTGGCCATCCCCGAAGTGGCAACCCAGTTGCAGAACGCGGGCTTTGAAGTGTCTGCCGGCGGGCCGGAAGGATTTGGCAGCCTGATCCAGGCAGACTTGCAGCAGTTCTCAAAAGTTGCAAAAGCCGCCGGGATTGTCCCGGAATAAGACCTGCCCGCAAATCCCACGCAGCAAAAGACACATGCTCACTGTCAGTTCACGCGCCACAGGACAACGGAACAGGCGCGAAATTACTATCCCCGACGGCTTCAGGTATCACAAAAGCGAGTGGCTGCTGCCGCCGCAGGACAGCCCGAAGTCGCCCACTATCTTTCTTGTGGAGCAACCACCGGGGTCGGTGCTGCGCACCCACTTTCACACGCAAAACGAGTTCCAGGTTTTTGTGGCCGGTAGCGGCTGGATGGGCAAGTCTGAAGTGCGCCCGCTGGTTTGCCACTACGCCTCGGCCTACACCGGCTACGGCCCCATCACGGCAGGCCCCGAGGGGCTTTCGTATTTCACTATCCGTGCGGTCCTGGAAACGGGCGCTTTTTTTGTGCCGGACGACCGGGACAGGATGGTGCGCGGTCCCAAAGGCCAGTTTCATGTCGGACCCCTGTCAGCAGCAGGCAACGCTCCGTCACGGACGATTGAACTCGCCAGTGCCAACCAGGATCACGTGAAGATTTTTTCCACGCGCCTGGCAGCCGGTGAGTCCATGGAGACGATGGCCATGGGCGCCAGCGTTGCACAGTTCAATTTTGTGTGCGCAGGTGCCCTCAGCGTCGATGGACATGAACTCAACACCTGGGAGTGCGCCTGCCTGACGCAAGGCGACCCTCCCGCCCACCTGCTGGCCGGACCGGAAGGTGTCGACCTGCTGACCATGCTGATCGACAAACGCGCCGATGTCTATGGCGGCTGATGGCATGAGCAACCTCGCCATCCATGCAAACGCTTGACCCGACACCAGTTTATTAACCACCAAAAGCCTTGACGGCGGAGACACCATGAAGTTGTTCAGAAGATCATTGATCGCGTTGGCCCTTGTCGCCCCATGCGTTGCTGCGTTTGCCCAGGCACCGGGCTTTCCCAACAAGCCCATCCGGCTGGTGGTGCCTTTTGGCCCGGGTGGGGGTGCGGATGTAGCGGCCCGTATTGTGGGCGTCGAACTTGGCACGTTGCTTGGGCAGACCATCGTGATCGACAACAAGGCGGGCGCCGGAACCATCGTCGGTACGCAGCTCGTGGCCAAGGCCGAACCGGACGGCTACACCCTGCTCTGGACGACCGACATCCAGGCGATCAATGAGGCCATGAACAGGCTGGGGCGCCTGCCCTCCAGACTGCAATACGAGCTGAAAGACTTCGATGCCGTCGGCCAGGCCCTGAGCCTGCAGATCGCATTGATGGCCTCCAAGAAAAGCGGCATCACCTCCATGCAGGACCTGGCCGTCAAGGCCAAAGCTGCCAACGGAGGAATGAGCGCTGGCTCCAACGGCGAGGGCAGCCCGCATTACCTGGCATTCCTGAACATGCAGCACATGGGTGGCTACAAACTGATTGACGTACCTTACTCCGGTTCGGGGCCGACAGCCGTGGCGGTTCAGGCCGGTGACGTCGATCTTGCATTCGGCACGGTTGGATCGGCCGCACAAATCGACAAGAACAACCGGGCCACAATTCTTGCCGTGTCGGGCCCCACACGCGATCCCATCGCGCCCAACGTGCCGACGATTGCCGAGACCGGATATCCCGGATTTTCCATCCTCAGCTGGATGGGCATAGTGGCACCGAAGGGCGTTCCGGCCGACAGGCTGAACACGCTCCATGCCGCACTGAACAAGGTTTTGGCGATGCCGGACGTGGTTCAGAAACTGAAAACTGCCGGCATGTATGCGGCGCCCAGGTCACGTGATCAGTTTGGCGAGCTGATTGTCAAGGATGCTGAAAAAATCGAGGCTATCTACAGGAACGCCAGGAAATAGCGCCTTGCACGGCCTCCGCAGCGTGATGTGGAGGCCTGCACGCAAGCCGAACAAACAAACTGCGGCGCTTAATCCTCGCGCGCTGCGAGTGATTCCGCTGCACTCTGCAGCGCATGCCGTGCCTCATCCAGGGCTGAAAAACCCATGCGGAATTTCGGAGCGACCAATGACAGGCTGCGTTTGTATCCGTAGCGTGAGCTGACAGGCACGGCAACAGCCACCACACCGGTATCGCGCTCCTCGTCCGAATAGGCGTAGCCCCGTTTCAGGATGCCTGCCAGCTCGCTCTCCAGCGCGTGCCTGTCGACAATTGTTTTGGCCGTGTAGGCTTGCGGTGCGCAGAAAGACCAGAAGTTGGCAGCGGTTTCCGGATCGGCATGGGCCAGCAGAAGCTTGGAGCTGGCGGTAGCTGGCCAGGGCAGCAGGCTGCCGCGGCTGACGCTCAGCCGAATGCGCTGGCGGCTCTCGACTCTTTCCAGCGTCGCAATGTCAAAGTCGACCAGCTCGTTTAGAAGCAGGGTTTCATTGAAGACTTCCGATAGCCTGAGCATTTCCCCGCGCGCAATCTCGGCAAAGGACACCGAGGACTTCGCCACCCCGGCCAGCACCTGAATCCGGGGGCCGAGGCGGAACACGCCATCTCCCTGCTCCTCAATCATTTTGGCGTTTTTCAGGGAGGTGAGATAGCGGTACAGGGTGCTGCGCGGCATATCGAGCCGCGCAGCCAGGTCGTTTGCCGTCCATGCAGGCCGCTGGTAATTGAACAGCAGAAGCACTTCAATCACCCGGTCGGCGGTTGAATTGGCCACTGCTGCTGTTGAAGAACCCATCTGATCCGCTCCGCTTCGGAAAAACCGCTCAGCGCGGCCTTAAAGGTGATTTGGCCGGCGCCTTATTTCATCAGCCGGACCAGCGATGCTATCGTAGCGTCGAGTTCGGCTGCCGTGCACACCGCCGCGACATATCGGTCAGGGCGAAGGATCACGAACTGCCATTGCGGCGACTTGCGCAGCCAGTCACGAAACCTGCCATGCACATCTTCAGCTTCAAGCGACATGGAGCCGGGCGCTTTTTGCCGGCCTACTGACTTCGATGGCCGTATGTAAATGCTCGCGAAATCCAGGCCTGCCATCGCCTGGCGTTGCTCGCTGCCGATGAACTCCCAGGGGTCGGCCTTGATGCCCAGGACCGCGAACTTTGGCCCGATGAAATCGTCGAGCTTCAGGACCTGCCTGCCTGCCTGCACACTGGGCTGAATAAAAAGCCGCCCGACCGGGTTGTCCTTGCGCCTGATGTTTTCCGGCGAGTGCAGCACGATGCCGTTCATGTACCGCGCCATCGGTTTGAACTTGAGCTGCAGCACGTATTCCTTGGCGCCGGGCACTTTCTGGATGACCTTGAAAAACAGGTCGCGCAGCCATTCGGTGAACCGGTTCATCGGCTGGTATTGCCGGCCAATCCAGGTGGCGAAATTAACCATCGCCAACGCATGGCCGCGGCGTTCGCCCGAATAGGTTTCGAGGATGCGCGGACTGCTTTTGCCCTTGACGACCCAGGCCAGTTTCCAGCCAAGATTGGTCGCATCCCGCTGGCCTGAGTTCATGCCCTGGCCGAAAAAAGGTGGCTGCAGATGGGCGGCATCTCCAGCCAGGAACACGCGCCCCACCGAGAATTTTTCGGCCGTGCGCGAATGATGCAGATAAATGCGGGCACGCTTGATCTCGGGCAGCTTTTCCACGCCCGGGTAATGTTGACGCATCAGTGTTTCAAGGTAGGCCGGTTGCAGCACATCCTCGTCCTTTTCATCGAGCTTCACCAGAAATTCCAGGCGCCTGTAGCCATAAGGCAGGTGAATTGAAAAACTCGGACGAACCGGATGACAGTGAATCTCTGTGAAAGGTGCATCCAGCGGGTCGTTGAGCACATCGACCACGAGCCACTTGTTGGTATCTGTCGTGCCTTCCAGGCTCACACCGATGAGCTCGCGTACCTTGCTGCGGCCGCCGTCACTTCCCACCACATACTGCGCGTGGATCTCATGGTGTTTGCCATCGGTACTGATTGCATCAAGCCGCACGCCGTTATCGTCCTGCACCAGTCCGCGAACTTCGACACCCGGGGCAAAACGCACGTGCTCAAAGCGCTGCAGGCCTTTACGAAGTGTCGCTTCGGTGAGCGGCTGTATGAAAAGATTGCGCCTTGGCCAGCCAAAGGGCTGGTCGCCTGGCGCGACTTCCGCGAAACACTCTCCGCGGGAGTTGTGATACCGGGCAGGCACATTCTGGATCATGTCCTCGAGGAGCTCGGACGCCAGCCCAATGCCCTGCCATGAACGCAGCGACTCGTCGTCCACGCCCACCGCCCGGGGGTAGTCCAGTATGTCTTCGCTGCGGTCCAGCAACAGGGTGTTGACTCCAAGCGTCCCCAGATAGTTGGCCAGCGTGACGCCGCACGGCCCAGCCCCGACGACCACCACGTCGGCCCTTGTCACTTCATCCATCTCACAGGCTCTTCATGAATTCGATGAAATGCCTGTTGAAGGTTTCGGGGTCTTCAAACTGCGGCCAGTGGCCCACCCCTTCCATCTCGGCATACCGCGCGTTCGGCATCAGTTTGGAAACCTTGCGTGCGGTTTCAAGGTAGACACCCTGGTCCTCCATGGAGGCAATCACCAGGGAAGGGGCGGTGATGCTGCTCCATTCCGCGTCAGTCAGAACATTGCGCTGACGGATCTCCGCGTCCTGCAGGCAAAGGATGTGCCGCATCGCCATGGGCATGTCAGGCAGCTGGTAAATGCGCTGCCGGACTGCAATGATGTCGGGGATGCGGTTGGCTTCGTCATGGATCAGGTTGTTGAAGATCGGCTTGACGTTTTCCCAGGTCGGCTCATCGACAGCCTTGGTACGTTGACCCTTGATGCGGCTCATGTTGGCAGTGTCCGAGTGATAGCCTGCAGCCGACAGGAAAGTGATGGACGCGACGGCCTCCGGGTACATCACCGCAAAGCGCGCAGCCACCCAGCCACCCAGTGAACAGCCGACGAGATGGGCCTTGCCCAGTTTCATGGCATCCAGAAAATCCTTTGCATGTTTTGCGTAGACGGGCGTTTCGTAGTCCACATCGGGCTTGTCGGTGTAGCCGCAGCCAATCATGTCGATGGCATAGCAGTCAAAGTGCCTGGACAAGGGACCCACGTTCTCGGCAAAATTTTCCCAACTGCCTGCGGTGCCATGCAACATCAGGACAACAGGTTTGCCCACCTCGCCAGCGTGCACATAGCGGGTGCGGATGCCGTTGGCGTCCACCCAGGCCTGTTCAAATTTCACGTCATTGAGTGCGTTCCAGATGCTCTTGTATTTGGTCATGTGTGTCCTATCGTTATGAAGTGGTTTGAGTGAAATTCCCGTTATATGGGATAAATATTTAATAAATGAGAATAAATTGTTGAGGAATTGCTGGCGCAGATTGCTTCCCCGAAAGACAGCCCGCTGTTTATTGGCCCGTCAGTCTTTTGTGACCCCAAATCGACCCGGCTCCGCCTTCGTCATAGGCGATCTCCTGGGTCCAGTCACGGCGCGGTGCGCCCCATCCGTACTCGAACAGGAACCTGCTTGGTGATTCCAGATAGAACGAGATGGCCAGGTCATTGACATGGCGCCCCAGGGAACGGGCGATGCGGGCGCCCTGACGTTCGCAGCGGTCATAGGCCCTTCCCACGTCGTCCAGGTCCGCGACCTCCAGATTGATGTGGCGGCAGCCATGCTGCTCGCTCCCTGGTGCGGAAGTCGCAGCCAGCCCAAGCGTGTGCTGGCGCGTGTTTTCACAATGGAACCAGGTGATGGGAATCTCCACAGGTGTTTCATCGAGCGACTGGCTGCGAAAGTTGGAAACCTTGAAACCCAGGCTGCGCCGGAGGAATTCGCACGTTGCCTGGTACTGGCTGCGCTCGCAGCCGACGACCAGATGGCCAAGACCCTGATCACCAGTGACAAAGGACGCCCCGGCTGGCGAGATGAAACGATCGCGAAAGTTGACGACGGGCCCCCAGGCCATCTCGTGTGTGAGGCCGGCAGGATCTTTCACCGCAAAAAAGGAAGTCACCCTGCGCTCGGCACATTCCTGACTGCTGCCTTCGCGCGGGCAGAGATCTTGTGCATCCGCTTTTTTCAGGGCCTGGTCGTATGCATCCTGGTCAGTGAGCAGCCAGCCGATGCCAAGCAGTTTGTCCTTTTCTGCAGGTTTGACAAGAATCCGGCAATCCCGCTCGTCAAGCCGGAGGCGAATTCCGCCATCGAGTGAATCTGAAACCATGGCACCCAGAATGTTTTGCGCATGAAGACGCCAGGCGCTGATGTCGGAAGCCGCTAAAACTATGTAGCCAAGTTCTTTAATATTCATGGAAAGATAATATTCTCATATTTTGTTTATATTGTCCACAATATGGGAATATTTTGCGGATTTGTAAATCTAGCGAATGGGTCCAGTTTCGGTGGTTGGTTGCCGTTTGCGGCCATTCAGCCAGCGTTATGTACGGGAGCGGCTTTTGAGGCAGGCACCGCCATACTCCCCAAATCCCATTTCAGGCGAAAAGCGGCGAAGACCTACAGTCAGCAGCGCGCACGGGCCTACAGCTTTTCGCCAGCCTCCGGGAAAATCCCGGCATGCCCGCCCGCCTGAGTGATAACCCTTTCGTCCAGAAAATCCGCAGCTTCCGCCCCAAGCGCTGGCAGTCGGTAACGCTCGGCATCTTGCTGGCACTTGTCGTGCTGCTGATCCTGTTCGACTGGAACTGGCTTCGCAAGCCGGTGCAAAACTACATTAGCGACAAGACGCAGCGCGAATTCCGCATCTCGCACCTGGATGTGGATCTGGGTTTCAGCCCCACCATCAAGCTCAAGGATGTGTACTTCGCCAACGCGGACTGGTCCAAAAGCGGCAAGCCGATGGCGCAGATTGGTTCGCTTGAATTTTCGGTGTCGCTGCGCGACCTGTGGGAAGGCAAAATTCTGGTGCCGCGCGCGGCGCTGTCCAATGCCGACCTGCTGTTTGAAAAGGGCAAGGACGAGCGCAAGAACTGGGTGCTGCAGGAACCGACCGAAACCGCGACCTCCAGCACCTTCCGCATCAGCAGCCTGTCGGTAGACCAGGGGCACCTGCGCTACTTCGACCACGGCGAGCCTTTTGAAGTCGACATACAGGCCAGCACTTTTGTGCCGACCGCAACGGCGAAGGTGACCCAGGCAGACGCCAAGGCAGACAACACCAGCTACACCACACGGTATGCGTTCAAGGGCAAATATCATGAGGCCGCTTTTAACGGTGACGCCTTCACCGGCGACGTGTTGAGTTTCCAGGAATCGAACATCCCCTTCCCCATCAAGGGCAAGCTCAGTGCAGGGACTACACGTTTCAGTGTTGAAGGCACGGTAGCCGATGTTATGGACATCACCGCCATTGATGCAAAGCTGCAGATAGCCGGCGACACACTGGCCAGCTTGTATCCCTTCCTGCTGCTGCCTTTGCCGGCATCGCCGCCCTATGACTTCAGCGGACGGCTGGTACAAAAAGGTAACCGCTATGCCATTGATGACCTGAACGGCAAGATTGGCACGACCGACGTGCGCGGCAGCGGGGCCTACATCCGAAAGGAACCGCGTCCATTGCTGACGGCCAAACTGAACAGCAAGCTGCTGAACATTGCCGATCTGGGGCCGGTAATAGGCATTGAAACCAAGGACACCGCCAGCGTGGCTCCGGGCACCAAAACCGTGGCCGCCGCTGGCACGGTCACTGCCGTTGCAGCGGCGAAACCCACACAGGCCGACACCAATACCCGCGAACAGGCCCAGGCCAAGGAACGGCAAACCGGCGGCGACAAAATCCTGCCGACCGGCACCACCGCCCCCAAAGGCGACGGCATACTGCCCAGCGGCAAGTTTGAAGGCGGCCGACTCAAGGCCATCGATGCCGAGGTGGATTACACCGCCACCAGCCTGAAGGCACCAACTGCGCTGCCCGTAGAGAGCATGAAGTTCTCTTTCAAACTGAACAACGCCATCGCCAAACTCACCCCGCTGGAGTTCGGCTTTGCCGGCGGCAAGATCATCTCTGAAGTGACCATCGATGCGCAGCAGGAAAAAGCGCTGCGCTCTATCTTTAATGTCGACTTCCGCAACATCAAGGTCGACAAGCTGTTTCCCGCGATGCCGGACGTTGCCAAAGGCGTCGGTGAACTGGGTGCGCAGATCCGCTTGAGCGGCACGGGCAATTCGATAGCCGAGACCGCTGCCAACGCCAATGGCTCGGTCACGGCCGCGATTGCCAACGGCCGGATCTCCAACCTGCTCGATGCCATCGCCGGGCTGAACGGCGGCAAGGTGATTTCGCTGTTTGTCGGTGGCGACAAGGACATCGCTGTCAACTGCGGCGCCATTGTGTTTGCCGTGGCAGATGGCATTGGCCGCTCACAGCTGATGGTGGTGGATACCGAGCAGACCCGCATAGATGGCAGCGGCACCTTCAGCCTGAAAGAAGAAGAGTTCGACATCACCATCGCGCCCAAACCCAAAAAACCCGGCATCCTGTCGCTGCGCACACCGGTGCATCTGTACGGCAGCTTCCGCCACCCGGAATTCGGCCTCGACAAGGGCAAGCTGGTGCTGCGGGCTGGTGCCGCCACGGCGCTGGCGCTGGTCAACCCTGTCGCCCTGCTGCTGCCGCTGATTGAAACCGGGACGGGAACCAGCACCAACTGTGCGCAGGTGCTGGCACCTGTTCAAGGTGCGCAACAACAGGCCTCGGCTACCGGTAGTGCGCTGCCGAAAAAAGCGCCCGCACAACCCGTCATCCGTAAAAACTGAGTCAGGCTTTCAGAAGGTGCCCGGATAGGCACCACCATCAGCCAGCACGTTCTGTCCTGTGATGTAGGAGGCGTGAACGCTGCACAAAAACGCGCAGATGGCACCAAACTCTTCCGGTGTGCCGAAGCGCTGCGCCGGGATGGTGTTCATGCGCACCTTCATCACGGCATCCAGTGACTGGCCGCTTTTTTTCATCGCACCGTTAAACGTCGCCTTCAGGCGGTCGGTGTCAAAAGCGCCGGGCAGCAGGTTGTTCATGGTCACACCCTGGGAGGCCAGCTTGCTGCGTGATGCGCCGGCCACAAAGCCCGTCAGCCCGCTGCGCGCACCGTTGGACAACCCGAGGATGTCTATTGGTGCCTTCACCGCGCTTGAGGTGATGTTGATGACACGGCCAAAGCCACGCGAGGCCATGCCATCGACGGTGGCCTTGATCAGTTCGATGGGCGTCAGCATGTTGGCGTCCACCGCCTTGATCCAGGCGTCGCGGTCCCAGTCGCGGAAGTCGCCGGTTGGCGGACCGCCGGCGTTGGTGACGACGATGTCGAAATCCTTGCGCACAGCAAAGACCGCAGCGCGGCCTTCGGGGGTAGTGATATCTGCTGCAACAAAAGTGACGGCAGGGCCACCGGCAGACGCGCCCGCCTTGAGTTTTTCCGCAGCCGCCTGCAGCGCCTCTGCGCCACGCGCCACCATCAGAACACTGACGCCTTCATTGACGAGCGCCTGCGCGCAACCCAGGCCAAGGCCCTTGCTGGCGCCGCATACCAGCGCCCATTTGCCTGCAATACCCAAATCCATAATAATTCCTTCGTTACACCGACACACCAGACAGAAAAGAGGGGGGAGCGGGCCATGATACTGAGTAAATCCGGCTGGCGGGCGGGCATCGGCCTTTGCGCTGCCATGCTTTTTTCCGGCATGGCCTTCGCGCAGAGCGAAGCAGTGCTGATCAAACGCGCCTCCCAGTTGCGCGACGCGCCCGGCGAGGCCTCGAAAACACTTGCCCCGCTGGCCGTACAGACATCACTGACCCGGCTGGGTGAACGCCAGGGCCCCTGGGTCAAGGTGCGCATGGCAGACGGCACCCAGGGCTGGGTACACATGTTCGACATCACCTCGCCGGCCAGTGCATCCACCGGCAATGCAGGCACGAATGCGCTGCGCGGCATCACCAGCTTCTTCAACAAGGGCAGCACACAGGCCAGCGCCGGACTGCCGACATCCACCGTCGGCATACGTGGGCTGGGTGCCGAAGACATCGCCAACTCGCAACCCAACCTGACTGCCGTCACGCTGCTGGACACCGCGCGCATGGACGCCGTACAGGCGTTGCAGTTTGCCGGTACGGCATCGCTGTCGGCAAGGCAGATCGCACCGTTGCCGGTGCCTGCACCACCGCCACGCGCTGCATCACCGTCAACACCTGACGGTGGCAACAACAGCAACAACCAGTTCCAGGGCGGCGGCTAGGAGGAGATGGCATGACATCGCACAAAATCTTCACCGCGCTTTTCGCTTCACTTTTGCTGGCTGGCAGCATCGCACCCGCGGCAGCGCAGGATGCGGCGAATGCGCTCAACCTGTTCCAGAACCTGTTGCGCGGCGCCCAGCCCGCGCAGGCGGCACCGCAACCCGCATCGCCCGGTGGCGTGGCCGGCGCGCTGATGAGCGGATTCGCCCAGGGTGCCGGTGCGCAGGCAGCGCGCCCGGCTGCCGGCGACCTGGTTCAGTTGCTGTCGCAGTCGATAGAGCAGATTGACGAGCCGAAAGAAATCCAGATCGGTCGCCAGCTGGCTGCGCTTCTTATGGGCAGCAAGCCCCTGTATGGCGACCTGGCCATGCAGCGCTACATCAACCAGCTGGGCCGCTGGATCAGCCTGCAGTCATCGCGGCCCAACCTGCCCTGGACCTTTGCGGTGCTGGACGACCCCGGCTTCAACGCCTTTGCAACACCGGGGGGTTATGTCTTTGTCACCAAGGGCCTGATGGACCGCGTCAGTGACGAGGCCGAGCTGGCGGGCATCCTGGCGCACGAGATCACGCACGTCACGGCCAAACACCACCTGATAGCGATGAACAAGGCAGCGCGCGCAGGCCTGCTGACACAGCTGATCGGTTCGCAGTTGAAAAACGACCTGGGCGGCATGCTGTCGGCACAATTGCTCGGTCTTGGCAAAAACATCTACACCAAAGGCCTGGACCAGGATGATGAGCTGGACGCAGACCGCACCGGTGTGGCGCTGGCGGCGCGCGCGGGGTTCGACCCTTACGGCCTGGTGGCCGTTTTGCAGAACCTGCGCACAGCCTCACCTGACGATGCTTTTTTTGCGCTGTCGCTCAGCACACACCCTCCTGCCCAGTTGCGCCTGAACCAGCTGGAACTGGCCATGGGCAACCGGCTGGACGCCTATGCAGGGCAACCCGCCATCACGCTTGCACAACGCATGGACAGCCTGGCCGCCGCCAACCGCCGCGCCACCTCACAGGCTGCAGCAAGGCCTACAGCCAAGCCGGCGCCCGCATCGAAAAAGAAGCAGTAGCTACTTTTTTCCGGTCACTACGAAGATACCCGCCAGCACTGCCGCCGTTCCGGCCGCCACCATCGGCGTGAAGGGTTCGCCAAGAAAGATGGTGCCCATCACGATGGTGGACAGGGGGCCAATCATGCTGGTCTGGGCGGCAAGGCTCGCGCCTATGCGCTCCACGCCCATCATCACCAGCAACACAGGCGCCGCAGTGCAAAGCGTGGCGTTCAGGACAGACAACCAGATGACCTCCGGCGCAACAACCAGCGCCGCGCTGAGCGGGCGCAACAGCGCAAACTGCAGCAGGCAGCAAATGCAGGCCACGGATGTCGCCAACCCCACCAGCCGCAACGAGCCAAGGCGGCGTACCAGTTCGCCGCTGTAGACCAGGTAGATGGAGTAAGTCACTGCGCTGAGAAAAACCAGCAGGGAGCCCCACGCCACATGCGCGCCCTGCAGGCTCAGTTCCTGCCCGAAAACAAGCACCACGCCGGCGTAACTGATGGCCAGGCCCACCATCTGCCGGACGGTTGCACGACGCTTGAAAAAAACCAGCCCCAGCAGCATGACGATGGTGGGGTTGAGGTACATGATGAGGCGCTCCAGTGATGCACTGATGTACGCCAGACCGATGAAATCAAGAAAGCTCGACAGGTAGTAGCCCGTAAAACCGAGCGCACAAACCCCCAGCCAGTCCTTTCGGGTCAGCGGCTCCTTGCCGCGGCTGGACCACCAGACCATGACGATAAAAATGGGCAGTGCGAACAGCATGCGCAGCATGATGAGCGTGACGGCGTCTACGCCGTGGCGGTAAGCCAGCTTCACGATAACAGCCTTGCCGCTGAATCCGATGGCCCCCGCACTGGCCAGCAAAAGTCCGGGCAGCAAGCTTTTACCCGCAGCCTGGGAAGGGTCTGTCGTATTACTCAAAATGACTTTTATCCTTCAACCATCGTGATATTCAGAAGCCTGCTGCCTGCCCGTCGCGACGAGCATCACTGGCCGCCACATAGCCTTCCACACCAGGGTCACCGGCACGCCAGATGAACTGGCCGGCGCCAAAGTCCTGGTAAGAGTCGTTGATCACTTCCACCTGGTGACCGCGCCGGGTCAGCTCACTGACCGTGTTCTGGTCCAGCGCCGCTTCCACATTGATTTCCAGCCCGGCGTTGTAGCGCCAGCGCGGTGCATCGCAGGCCGCCTGCGGGTTCTGCCCGTAGTCGAGCATGCGCACCACCGTCTGCATATGGCCCTGAGGCTGCATGTTGGCACCCATCACGCCGAAACTCATCACCGGCCCGCCGTCCTTGGTCAGGAAGGCCGGGATGATGGTGTGGAAAGGCCGCTTGCCGGGCGCGACCTGATTGGGACCTTCTGCAAGGCTGAAACCATGGCCACGGTTTTGCAGGCTGATGCCGAATTCAGGCTCGACGCAACCCGAGCCGAAGCCCTGGTAATTGCTCTGGATGAAGCTGACCATCATGCCGCTTTCATCTGCAGCGGTCAGGTAGATGGTCCCGCCCTTGACAGGATTGCCTGCACCGAAGTCCTGCGCCTTTTTCATGTCTATCAGTTTGGCACGGGATGCGAGGTAGGCGTCATCGAGCATTTGTGCGGCAGTCACCTCCATTGACGAAGCCTCGGACACATAACGGTAGGTGTCGGCAAACCCCAGCTTCATCGCTTCGATCTGCAGGTGCTGCGAATCGGCGCCATCAACCGGCATGGAAGCCATATCAAATTTGTCCAGGATGCCCAGCGCAATCAATGCGGCAATGCCCTGCCCGTTCGGCGGAATCTCATGCAGCGTGTAGCCGCGGTAATCCTTGCTGATGGGCTTGACCCATTCCGGCTTGAAGTCCGCAAAATCACGCGCCGTGATGCTGCCGCCGTTGGCTGCCGAGAATTTCTCGATGGCCTCTGCAATCTCCCCGCCATAGAACGCCGCACCTTTTGTTTTTGCAATGGCACGCAACGCTTTGGCGGCAGCCCTGAAGCGAAACAGCTCACCCACGTTGGGCGCCCTGCCCCATGGCAAAAAGGATTGCGCAAAACCCGGCAGGGACTGGAGTTCCTCCGTTGCTGCCGCCCATTTCTGCTGAACCACAACCGGCACCAGGTAGCCCCGCTCGGCAATGTCGATGGCGGGCTCCATCAGGTCGGCAAAAGGCAGTTTGCCAAAGCGCTCGCTCAGCGCCATCCAGCTGCTGACAGCACCGGGCACCGTCACCGAGTCCATGCCGCGCCGCGGCGGTGTCGCCGCGCCATCGCCATACTTGCCCCTGAAGTAAGCCGGCGTCCAGCTTTGAGGTGCCCGCCCTGATGCATTGAGGCCATGCAGTTCCCGGCCATCCCACAGAATGCAAAACGCATCACTGCCCAGGCCATTGCTGACCGGCTCAAGAAGGGTCATGGCGGCGGCAGTCGCAATCGCCGCATCCACCGCGTTGCCGCCCTTCAGCAACATGCGTACTCCGGCCTGCGAGGCCTGAGGATGGGAGGTGGACACCACATTGCGTGCAAACAGCGGCAGCCGGGTGGAGGTGTAGGGCGTGGAGAAATCAAAGTTTTGCATCATGCAGGCCGGTAGTGGGTAGGCGGGATCGCCCGTCTGGCTGATTGTGCAATGGTTTGCGGCGAGGCTCTCGATAGCGGCCGCGCACCTTGCCTGCACGCATCGGCAGTGCCGCCGCTCAATTGCTACATTTTTAATAGCATGTTGCGCTAGTCCCGATTGGGTTTCAGGCCTTTTTGACAGGTAAAAAAGGCTGTTTTCGGGCTTTTTAGGGCGTTTGCAGCCGTTTGAGACTTCATTCCCGGCCGGGAAGGCAGGCAATGTAAAGTAGACTTTACACTCTGGTTTGCACGGGCAGTAACGATTCGGGATGGGTGCAGTTTCCTGACTTGAGTAGTTTGTACGAAATCGACTCCTGGCTAGCCTTTGCGTTCATTGAGCCGAAAAACAAAAGGCACCCGAGGGTGCCTTTTGCAGAAGTATCGTTCGCAGGGTCAGGATGGCCTGCGAAAGGATGGGCCTTACTCTTCGACGAAGGCCTCTTCCCGTTTGTTCTTGACTGACGGCAGTAACACGATGACAAGCATCAGCACGGCGGCAGCAAGCAGACCGGCAGAAATCGGACGCGTTACAAACACACTCCAGTCACCGCGTGACAGCAGCAGGGCACGTCGCAAGTTTTCCTCCATCATGGGGCCCAGGATAAAGCCCAGCAAAAGCGGTGCCGGCTCGCAACCCAGCTTCATAAAAAAGTATCCAATGACACCGAAGATGGCGACCATCCAGATATCCCAGGTATTGTTGTTGGTCGAGTACACGCCGATTGCGCAGAACAGCACGATGGACGGGAACAGGTAACGATAAGGGACGGTCAACAGCTTGATCCACATGCCGATCAGCGGCAGGTTCAGGACGATCAGCATCGCATTGCCGATCCACATGGAGGCAATCAGGCCCCAGAACAGCTGCGGGTTGCTGGTCATCACCTGTGGGCCAGGCTGGATGTTGTGGATGGTCATCGCACCGACCATCAGCGCCATCACGGCGTTGGGTGGAATGCCAAGCGTGAGCAACGGAATGAATGAAGTCTGCGCACCAGCGTTGTTGGCGGACTCGGGACCAGCGATACCCCGGATGTTGCCTTGCCCAAATGGCACTTCACCCGGCTTCAGCTTCAGTTTCTTTTCCAGGGCGTAAGCCGCAAAAGCAGACAGCAAAGCACCGCCGCCGGGCAATATGCCGAGTGCGGAACCGAGCGCCGTGCCACGGAGAACCGCAGGAGCCATGTTTTTGAAGTCTTCCTTGGTCGGCATCAGGCCTGTCACCTTGGAGGTGAACACTTCGCGCTCGTCAGATGGTTGCGCAAGGTTGCTGATGATTTCACCGTAACCGAACACACCCATGGCGATCACAACAAAGCCGAGGCCGTCGGTCAGTTCGGGAACGTCAAAGCTGAAACGTGCAACGCCTGAGTTGACGTCAGTACCGACCAGGCCGAGCAGCAGGCCCAGCACGATCATGGCGATGGCCTTGAGCAGTGAACCGGAAGCCAGCACAACAGCGCCGATCAGGCCCAGGACCATCAGCGCGAAGTATTCAGCAGGGCCGAACTTGAAAGCCAGTTCGGTCAATGGGGGGGCAAAGGCAGCCAGGATCAGCGTACCGACGCAGCCGGCAAAGAACGAACCCAGGCCAGCAGCTGCAAGCGCAGGCCCCGCTCGTCCCTTTCGCGCCATCTGGTAGCCGTCAATACAGGTCACAACCGATGAAGATTCACCCGGCAGATTGACCAGAATGGCGGTGGTGGAGCCGCCATACTGCGCACCGTAATAAATACCGGCCAGCATGATCAGTGCGGAAACGGGTGGCAGTGCATAGGTAGCAGGCAGCAACATGGCGATGGTCGCAACGGGACCAACGCCGGGCAGAACGCCAATCAGCGTACCTAGCAGAACACCGACAAATGCGTAAACAAGGTTGATGGGCGTAAAAGCGACGCCGAAACCCAGCGATAGATTAGCTATGAGATCCATTTTTTAATCCTGGTGGGCTGTTTAGCCAGTGATGAACGCCGGCCACACGGGGAATTGCAGCTTCAACGCGACAACAAATGCAATGTAGCTGCCTACCGCAAGTACCGTAGCCAATATAAAAGTGTTGAGCGGCTTCCAGCCGGCTTCTGCCATGCTGGAGATAAACACCAGTGCGTAAATGGCAACGATCAGGCCCATGGCCGGCACCTTGAAGCTGGGCAAGCCTGCCAGCAGGATGCCGAACATGATGTTGGCGGAGATGATGAAGATAAGGGGCTTCCAGGCAACCTTGCCGAACTTTTCGCCGCCAGCAGTTTCAACCACCAGTGCCTTAAAGGTAATCACCATACCGATGATGGCCAGCAACACGCCAAGCATGAGGGGAAAGTAGCCAGGGCCCATGCGTGCACCCTCGCCGACGTTGTAGGTTGTGGCGCCCCATGCGAACGCCACCCCGACGCCCATAAACATGAGGCCTGAAAAAAAGTCTTTCTGACTCTTGATATTCACGGCTTGTCTCCAGTAAAAAAAAGAACTGCGCGATTGTTGCATTGATTTATGCGCTTTCGGCATGTGGCTTTCACCTATAAAAGCATGCGTTTACAGAGTGAAATGCTTCACAAAACAACAAACTTAATGATGTGCACACATATGGTTCGCGAAGGTCAGGACGTGGTCAGGTTCGCATCAGGGTTTATAGGGATAAGACTGCCAAAAGTGATGGAACGAGGCAGCCTGACAGTCTGTTGCACCAGACGGGTGCCACAAAAAATATTTCGTGCTGCGCCGGATAAGCCGGCGTTCAGGACATTGGGGGCGTGGTGGCGAGGATTTCTTCGATGGTCGTCAGGCCCTCTGCGACCTTCAGCGCACCCGCCAGACGCAAAGGCCGCATGCTCTCTGACACGGCCTGGCGGCGCAATGCATCGATGTTGGGCTCTTTGGAGACTTTTTCCTTGAAGCCTTCGGTCACCATCAACAGCTCATAAAGCCCCATGCGGCCCCTGAAACCGGTCAAGCGGCAGTCTACGCAGCCTACCGGCTTGTAAGGCCGGTAACCGCCATTGATTTGCCAGGGCTTGACGAGTTGGGTCAGCGTCTCGCGCGAGGCATCGTCGTCCTTCTCGCGGCAATTGCTGCACAAGGTGCGCACGAGGCGCTGCGCCAGCACGCCCAGTAGCGTGGCGTTGATCAGGTAGGACGGCACGCCCAGCTCCATCAGCCGCGACACCGCCGATGGTGCGTCGTTGGTGTGCAGCGTACTGAACACCAGATGTCCGGTCAGCGCCGCCTGCACCGCCATTTCGGCAGTCTGCAGGTCACGGATTTCACCAACCATGATGATGTCCGGATCCTGGCGCATCAGTGCTCGCAAGCCTTCAGGGAAATCGAAATCAAGGTGCGCCTGTACCTGTGTCTGGTTGAAGGCAGGTTCGATCATTTCAATCGGGTCTTCAACGGTGCTGACGTTCACTTCTTCTGTAGCCAGCCGCTTCAGCGTTGAGTACAGCGTTGTGGTTTTGCCGGAACCTGTCGGTCCGGTCACCAGGATGATGCCGTAGGGCCGCTTGACCAGTTGCTCCCAACGGTCTGCATCGTGCTGCGAAAAGCCCAGCGCATCCAGATCTTTGACGGTCGTGTCCGGGTCAAAAATACGCATCACCATTTTTTCGCCAAAGGCCGTGGGCAGGGTGGACAGCCGCATTTCAATTTCATCGCCGCGCGGATTGCGGGTCTTGATGCGGCCATCCTGAGGCCGGCGCTTTTCGACAACGTCCATGCGACCCAGCAGCTTGATGCGGGCCGTCATCGCGTTGTGCACGCCCATGGGCAACTGGTAGACCAGATGCAACTTGCCGTCTATGCGAAAGCGTATGACGCCCTGCTCTCGCCGCGGCTCCAGGTGGATATCGCTGGCGCGCTGGTCAAAGGCGTATTGCCACAACCAGTCGACCACCTGAACCACGCCCTGGTCGTTGGCATCAAGTTGCTTGTTGGTTTTATTAAGTTCAACCAGCTGCTCGAAGCTGGTTGAACCGGAATTTCCGCCCGCCTTGATGGCAGCCTTGACAGACTTGGCAAGTGCAAAAAATTCCGCCGTGTATTTGGTGATTTCCAGCGGGTTGGCCACCACCAGGCGCACGGACCGTTTCGCTTGCCTTTCGATTTCAGGAACCCAGTCCGTGACAAAGGGCTCGGACGTGGCGACTACCACTTCGGTCGGCGTGACCTGCACAGGCAGTACTTTGTGCCGCTCTGCATAAATCGCAGACATGGTGTCCGCAACCTTGCCGACTTCGACTTTGAGCGGGTCTATGCGCAGGTATTTGAGTCCCGAGCGCCTTGCCAGCCACTCGGTCATGGTTTCAATGTCCAGCGGCTTGCCGTCCGACAAGCGCGTCATGCTGACGCTGTTCAGCCGCGCGAGGGGTTGCAGCGAACTCTGTACCTGCGAACAACGTGCAATCGTTCGCTGTGCCTCGGCATGGCTGATAACGCCATCGTCGGCCATCCACTCCACCAGCATGCGCCAGTCAAGCGGCCCCATATGCGGCGGTTTCGCAGCATGCTTGCGGGAAGAAGCCGGAGGTGTGGGAGGACTCACTGCACTCATTCCTTCACTTTAACGCATCCGGTCAGGCAGAGCCTTGCACCACATGCATCCCGATAACAGCATCAGATCAGTGGTTTGAGGATCCGCAGCCATTTTTTTGCAGGCAAGCCATGAGCGGACTGAACCTGATCGGCACGCGACAGCAGCTCAGACCGTTCCGGCCGTGTCGGCTCCCGCTGGGCCAGCACCACCGTGTTGCCCTCTCGCGTCGGCGAAAACGCCCAGACGGCCTGCGGGCCAAAAGCTTCTGCAATTTTTTCTACCGACTGGACATAGCTTGAATGGCGGCCAAAAAGGTTGACGGCCATCACCCCGTCATCAGCCAGCAGGTCATGGCAGCCACCGTAAAACGCAGCGCTGTCCAGAACCGGCCCGGCGGCTTCTTCGTCATAGAGGTCCACATGCAGCATGTCCACGCTGCCCCGATGCGTGGCTTTTTTTATTTCGACGGACGCGTCGGCTTCTATGACTTGCAGGCGCAAATCATCATTTGGCAGCTTGAACCAGCCCCTGCAGGCAGCAATCACCTGCGGGTTGATTTCAATCGCAGTAGTTTTCATGCGCAGCTGTTTGTAGCAGAACTTGGTCAGCGCAGCCGATCCCAGCCCCAGTTGCATCGCGTGCTTTTTGTTCAGACCTGCAGGCTCCATGAACAGCAACGCGGCCATCATGCGCTGCACATATTCAAGTTCTATGTCGTAGGGCTTGCTGATCAGCATGGAGCCCTGCACCCAATCACTACCGAGGTGCAGATAACGCTTGTCGCCGAAATCCGAAAAATTGACTTCGGGATGCACGATGGATTTAGCTATTTCTTTTTTTGCCATCAGATCAGTCCATGTTTCTCAAAAACCTCGCGCCAGGCGGCCAGCTTTCGTTCAAAGCGTCCAGGACGCATTGGCCGGGCTGGTAGAGGGCAGACTGTAAAACATGACTTCAGCGCCCGCAGCATTTTCGGCCAGCGCGGCGCGCACACGCGGTGCGTGCCTGAAGCTCATGCCGCCGTTGAAGGCAACGGCTTGCAGATGGGGGCAGGCAGTTTTCAAGGCCGAAAAGTCATTCAGCACCGCGTTGCGGATATTGCTGTCCAGGCTGCCTTCACGTTCGCACTCGGCAAACACGTCCCACAAACCCAGCTTCCGGTCGAGTAGCCAGCTGCAGCGCTGCTGGTAGCTTGAGGCGAAGGTTACCGCGCCATCACCCGGCCAGATTGCCAGCAAGATTCGCCAGAAATGATTGCGTGGATGCCCGTAATACTGCTGCGCTTCCAGTGACGCGACGCCGGGGAAGCTGCCCAGCACCAGAAGCCGCGTTTGCACCGATACCAGTGGCGGAAAGGATGTCGGCAGCGCGCTCAAGCAGGCACCAGTTCTTTCAGGCGCGGCAGCGCGCGCAGGGCATTCGCCGTTGTGGCCCGGGCCAGTTCATCGACGGGTATGCCGCGCAGCAGCGCCACCGCCTGCGCGATCTCAGGCAACTCGGACGGCTCGTTGCGTCCCTGCGCCTCTCCGTTGGCGCGCTGTGTTGCAGTTTTATAGAGCCAGAAAGGCGGTATGTCGGGTGAGTCGGTTTCCATCACCAGCGCATCCATCGGCAATTCTGCGGCCAGCCGCCTGAGCTGCAGTGCCGGCTCAAATGTCACGGCTCCGCCGAATCCGAGCTTGAAGCCCAGCTTGATGAATTCCATCGCCTGTTGCTGGCTGCCGTTGAAGGCATGGCCTATGCCGGTCCAGCCGCCCTCGGGCACTATCTCGCGCAGGTGCTTGAGCAGTTTGTCGGCCGAGCGGCGCACATGGAGGATGACAGGCAAGCCGTGTTTGCGGGCCAGCTTCAGTTGCTCGCGGTAAAAAAATTCCTGGCGCTCACGCTGCGGGCTTTCGGTCAAGGCCGGCAAAAAATAGTCCAGGCCTATCTCGCCGACTGCGACAAGACGGGGGTCTGAGCTGGCGGCTTCCAGCGCCCGGTCAAGCGTCTCCAGATCGGACTCCTGCGCGTCAGGTACGCAGACCGGATGGATGCCAAGTGCGTAACTCCAGGAAAAGCGGTGCGCCAGATCACGAACCTGCGCAAAATTTCCGGTGGCTACGGCCGGGATCACACAATGGCCCACGCCAGAGGCGGTTGCACGGGCATGCACCGGCGCCAGGTCGTCGCCAAACTCCCGGGCGTCGAGGTGGCAATGTGTGTCAATCCAGTAGTTCATCAAAGGGTGTTAGTTCTTGCTGCATTGCAACAGAAGTTGCTGTCACAAAACCTGCCGGAGCAGCGGCATCGCAGTGTTTTTCAGGAACTGTGTAAATACTTGCCTCGCAGACTCAAAGCTCGTGCATGGATACAAAAATCGTGATACGGTTGTTGCGTCAGCGCGGTTAATTTCCTGATTTTGACATCAACCTCACAGGTGAACGGATGCGAAGGCCAGCCCTCTACAGTAGCTCCACACGTCCGGCCGAAAGTGCCCCTGCTGGCGCAGGCGGCGATTCGCTGTCTGCTGCGGTCGCACAGCCGCTAGCCCGAAGTGGCAAGCTGGCCAGGCTGAGGCGGTATGTCTCTCCCGGCAATATCTATTTCCTCTGGTCTGTGGTGGGCGTCCTGGCGCTGATGCTGGGTTACAGCCTGTTCATGGCCTCGCGCACCGGCGCGCAGCGGCTGACGCAGGACGACATCAATGCCGCGGTTATTAAAACGCTGGAAACCAAGGTGTTGCCGTCGCCCGCCGCCAGGGCCTACGACATCATCAGCCCATCGGTGGTGCGTGTTGTCGGCCTGAGCAGGGAAACGGAAGAGAAAACCAGCAAGGACGCCAAAGAGTCAAAAAACGCGAAGAAGGCTCAGCCGGGCAAGGACCCGAAAAATGCCGACAAGGGTAAAGATGGCAAGGACAAGGACAGCAAGGAGGCCAAGGAAGGCCCGCGCAGCGTCGGCACCGGCGTGGTCATTGTCGACAAGGGCATCATCCTGACCAACCTGCACGTGGTGCAGGGCGCAGACATCATCAAGATCACCTTTGCAGACGGGCTGGAGACCACCGCGTCTGTCATAGGCGTGCAGCCCGAAAACGACCTGGCGGTACTGCAGGCGCACAAAATTCCTGATGACATGATCGCGGCCACGATGCGCTCTACTGCCGACCTTCGCCCTGGCGACCAGGTGATGGCGGTGGGTTTTCCCTTCGGCATTGGGCCATCCGCTTCTGCAGGTGTGATCTCCGGCCTCAAACGCAATTTCCGTTCGCCTGAAGGCAAGCAGGAAATGACCAACCTGATCCAGTTTGATGCAGCAGCCAACCCCGGCAATTCGGGCGGCCCACTGGTCACGATGGACGGCGAAGTGGTCGGCATCGTCACCGCCATCTACAACCCCAACCAGCAGCGCACCTTTGTCGGCATAGGCTTTGCCGTGCCTATTGAAAATGCGGCCGCTGCGGCGGGCATGCCACCGTTCTAGCCCTGTCACCCTGCCGTTTTGGCGGCATTGAACTTTGCCGCCACTTACCTCTCTGTCTGAAACACCTGTTAATTGAAGGACCGCCATGGAATCGTTCAACCCGGAAAACGCAACGGCAAACCAGGATACTGCCCAGCTGATGGAGCAGATTCTTTATGAAGTGAAACGTGTGGTGGTTGGGCAGGACAGGTTCCTGGAGCGGGTGATGGTAGCCATCCTGGCGCAGGGCCATCTGCTGGTTGAAGGCGTACCCGGCCTCGCCAAGACGCTGACAGTCAAGACACTCGCCGACACTGTGCGGGGCAATTTCAAGCGCATCCAGTTCACACCCGACCTGGTGCCGGCCGACCTGGTCGGCACACGTATCTACAACCAGAAGACAGGCGAATTCACCACTTCGCTGGGTCCGGTGTTCACAAACCTGTTGCTGGCCGATGAAATCAACAGGGCACCGGCGAAAGTTCAAAGCGCGCTGCTTGAAGTGATGCAGGAGCGCCAGGTCACGATTGCCGGCATCACGCACAAGGTGCCTGCACCCTTCCTGGTCATGGCCACACAAAACCCGATCGAGACCGAAGGTACCTACCCGCTGCCTGAAGCGCAGGTGGATCGTTTCATGATGAAGGTACTGGTGGACTACCCGACCGATGAAGAAGAGTTTGTCATCGTCCAGCGCGTCACCGGCCCGGCCGTTGCGGTCAGCAGCGTTGCGACGACCGAGCAACTGGCTGCATTGCAGGCCGAATGCCGCCGCATCTATGTCGACCCCTCGCTGGTGCAGTACGCAGTCAAGCTGGTTTCTGCCACCCGCAATCCCGACAGGCACGGCATCAAGGATATGGCGCGTTTCATCACCTTTGGCGCCAGCCCGCGCGCGACCATCAACCTGACCGAAGGCGCACGAGCGCTGGCGATGTTGCGTGGCCGCAGCTACGCATTGCCGGAAGACATGACGGACTTGGTGCCAGACGTTCTGCGTCACCGGCTGGTGTTGTCGTATGAAGCGTTGTCGGAAGGCCTGACAGCCGACATCGTGGTCGGCAAGATCATGGCTAAAGTGCCCGCCCCCGCCAAGCCATTAGCCCATGAAAAGCTCGCTGCCTGACCAGAATGCTGCGCCGACAGGCGCAGCCAACGCCGAGCAACTGCTCAAGCGCCTGGAGTGGACCGTGCTGCGCCGTCTCGACGGCCTGCTGCAGGGTGACTACCGCACGCTGCTGCGCGGCACCGGAATGGACCTCGCCGACCTGCGTGAATACCAGCACCACGACGATGTACGGCATATCGACTGGAATGTCACGGCTCGGCTCCAGATTCCGCATGTCCGCGTGTTCACTGAAGACCGCGAGATGAGCGCCTGGTTCCTGCTCGACCTCAGCCCGTCGATGGACTTCGGTTCCGGCGACCAGCGCAAACGCCATGTGTCCGCAGAATTCGTAGCGGTGCTGGCGCGCATGCTGACGCGCCATGGCAACCGTGTCGGCGCCATGCTTTATGGCTCCGGCGTTGATGCTGTCATTCCCGCACGGGGAGGCAGGCACCACGTGCTGCACCTGATACACAAACTGCAGAGCAGGCCCGAGTCGCCGCAGGCCGGACCAACCCGACTGCATGAGTTGCTGGAATCGGGTGCCAATCTGATCAAGCGCCGCTCGACGATTTTTGTGGTGTCGGACTTCATCAGTGAAACCGGTTGGGAAAAGCCACTGGGCCTGCTGGCCCAGCGGCATGAAGTCGTCGCCGTGCGCCTGCTCGACCCGCTGGAATTGCAGCTGCCTGACCTGGGCCTGATCCCCATCCGCGACGCAGAAACCGGCGAGCAGTTGCTGGTGGACACACACGATGCCGGTTTCCGCAAACGCTTTGCACGTATCGCGGCGCAGCGTGAGTCGGACCTGCGCCAGGCGCTGGTACGGGCCGGCGTCGACGCGCTGGAACTTTCTACCGATGACGACCTGGTCAATGCCTTGATGCGTTTCACCGACTTGCGCAAACGCCGCAGCCGCGCGTCGTCGGGCGCGATGCCGGCACACATGAGACAAGCGGCCTGAGCGGGCCGAGCAAGCGATAAAGGACATTCATGACTTTTCTCTGGCCCGAATTCCTGTGGTTGCTGCTGGTGCTGCCGCTGCTGGTGCTGCTTTATATCTGGCTGCTGCGCCGCAAGAAAAAAATGGCGCTGCGTTATGCCAGCCTGTCGATAGTGCGCGAAGCCATGGGCAAGGGCCAGACCTTTCGCCGCCACATCCCGCCCATCCTCTTCCTGCTCTCGCTGGCGGCGATGCTGGTCGCGTCTTCACGGCCCTTTGCCGTCGTCACGCTGCCTTCGCAGCGCGAAACCATCATCCTGGCGATGGATGTCTCGGGCAGCATGCGTGCGACCGACGTGCAGCCGAACCGGTTGGTCGCTGCGCAGAACGCGGCCAAAGCCTTCCTGAAGGAATTGCCACGCAATGTGCGCGTTGGTGTCGTCGCATTCGCCGGCACAGCCTCTGTCGTGCAGCCCTCGACCCTGAGCCGTGAAGACCTGAGCGCCGCCATTGACAAATTCCAGTTGCAGCGCGGCACCGCCATAGGCAACGGCATTGTTGTCTCGCTGGCAGAAATTTTTCCCGATGCAGGCATCACGCTGGATGCGATGCAAAACGGCCGCGACCGCCAGCGTGGTGTCTCGCTTGACCAGGCCGGGAAGGACAATAAGGAAAAGCCGCCTTTTGTGCCCGTTGCACCGGGCTCTTACACCTCTGCAGCCGTGATTTTGCTGACCGACGGCCAGCGCACCACCGGCGTGGACTCACTGGAGGCGGCCAAGGCCGCAGCCGATCGCGGTGTGCGTGTCTACACCGTAGGCGTAGGCACTGTCGATGGCGAGACGATTGGCTTTGAAGGCTGGTCCATGCGCGTCAAGCTCGACGAAGAAACGCTCAAGGGCATCGCCCGCACCACGCAGGCCGAATATTTTTATGCAGGCACGGCAGCCGACCTGAAGAAGGTTTACGAAACCCTGAGTTCACGGCTGGCGGTGGAGAAAAAAGAAACCGAAATTTCCGGCCTGATGGCGCTGGTGGCGGCTGCACTGGCTCTGCTGTCGGCAGGCCTGTCGCTGGCGTGGTTTAACCGTATCCTCTAGAAGCCTTAGCTGTTGCTGGCAAGGCTTCTAGGCCTTGCCCGTCAGCCAGCCTTTTTCCAGCGCGCCGGATGGCACCAGCCGGTTGGCAGCATGCGATGTCATGCTGTCCAGCGAACCGGCTATATCTGTCACGACGCTATCCCAGAGCGCGGAAGGCAGAAGCTGCTGTCCATGCAGGAACGCCAGCCAGACGGGAAAGCTTGTCGTGTGAGATTCAGCCCTCGACGCCAGCGCATTCACCCAGCCCGGATAGCGGCGCAAATCGTGTTTGTCTTCGACGTAATCCAGCAGGTCGAGTTCTATGTCACGGGGCTCCAGCCGTATCGACGATGGAACAGCGCAGCCACACGCCGGGCTGTGCATGGGACGCGACAGCGCCTGCCGCCAAAGTGTTGCCAGGTCCGGCATGGTCACTTCATCTCCATTCATGAGAGCTCGGCCGCCAGCATGTCCAGTTTCGCCTCCAGCAATCGGGTCAGCCGCTGGCGCGCCGGTTTTGTGTTCTGTCCTCGCTGCGGGATCAGTGTGATGACGGAGTGGATATTCCCGTTCGACTCAAACACCGGTGCCACGCCGATGGAGCCCGGGAAGATGGCTTCCGCCGTCCAGTAAATACGTTCAGACCGAATTTTGGCAATTTCAGCGGCGAGGTCCTTGTCACTCCAGATACGAAAACCTTCCTCCTCGCCCAGTTCTCGCTCCTGCTGTATGAAGTCCCGGCTCAGCGACTCCTGCAGATAGGCCAGAAACACCCGGCCTGTGCCGGACCCGGTCACCGGCAATGCAGTGCCCTCACGCAGCACCACAGGCAAGGTCTTGGTTCCCATTTCAAGACGTACCAGCGTTGGCCCGAGTTCGGTCCAGATATACAGCGCAGCGGTCCAGCCACTTTCAGCCGCAAGACTGGTCAACGCCTCATGCACCACCTTAAGCCCGTGGTGGCGGTTGAAGGCGGCGGTGCCAATCTTTCGCGCCAAAGGCCCGAAGTCGTATTCACCAGTGACGGCTGATTGCCGCAACAGTCCGTGCCGCCCAAAACTGACCAGGTAGCGGTGCAGCTTGCTCGGCTGCAGGCCGGTGGCACGCGACATCTCGCTCAGGCTCATGCCGGTTGACTGCATGACCAGGTGCTTCAGGATATCGAGCGCAATATCGACCGCCTGTATGCCGACCGGCGCGCTGTCCGTGGTACGTGGCCTTCCACGCGAGGTCTTGCCCGCGGGCGCTTGGGGCGCCGTTTCGTTTTTTGGTCTGGTTGCAGGTTTCATCAGGGTCGTGCGGTTTGGGTCAGCTTAAACACACATCCTAAACAAACATTCAGACCTTATGCCGTCTTGGCCGGCTCAAAACCCCGGCGCAGCGCAGCGGTGGCCGCTTCGTCCACCTTGCCGCCGGCCTCCAGCACAACGCCGTAGTCGCGCGCTGCAGCCTCCACACTGACGTAGCCTTCCGCCACATCAAAGGCTACCTTGGCGGCGTCGCGCAGTTTGGGGTGCCCGAAGCCACCGCCACCGCCCGAGCGGATCATGAAGGCATCACCTTTGCGCAGCCTCTGGTTGGCCAGCTTGGCATTCGGGAAATCGTTTTTCCACTCCCCGCCGGTGCGCGTCGCCACACTGTTGCCGTCGCCCGCCAAACCTTCATGCAGGCCCCAGGGTTTGCAATGCGACCGTTCAATCGTGGTGCTCATCGTCAGCGGCGCCAGCGCTGTGAGAATGAAGTCCGCACCCAGCCCGCCGCGATGCTGGCCGGCGCCGCCACTGTCCTGCCGCAGCTCGTAACGCTCCACCAGGATGGGGAATTTGCTTTCGATCTGTTCGGTAGGGCTGTTGTGTGTATCGCCGTCATTGATACACACCGTGACGGACACACCGTCCTCGCTTGATTTTGCGCCCCAGCCACCGCCCAGCGGCCCGATGGCACCCAGATAAAACCGCCCGTCATCGGGTGAGATTCCGTGGATCATCGCAGTGACCAGATCCGCATGGTGGCCTGCAATCACCTTATCGGGAATCGCGGGCGTCAGTGCCTTGAAGATGGTGTCTATGACCGTCATCGGGAAGGTCATCCACCAGCGCATGGGCGCAGGCCGTGTGGCGCTGATGACGCGGCCAGCCGGCATGATGACATCCAGCGAACGGAAGCTGCCGTCATTGACCGGGTACTCGGTCGGCGTGGTCAGGCACTTGTAGGCTACCTGTGCACATGCGATGCCGGTGGTGATACCGGAGTTGTAGAAGCCGGACACCTGCGCGCTCACTTCCGACAGGTCGACCGTCATCCGCCCGCCGCCAACCGTCACCTTAACCTTGATGGGAATCGGCACCCCCAGTTGCAGCCCGTCATCGTCCATGAAGGATTCCGCTTCATACACACCGTCCGGGATGCGGCTTACCGCAAGCCGCGCAGCGGCGTCAGTGTTGTCCATGATGGTGGTGATGGCGCCGAGGACCGCTTCCCGGCCATAGCGGTTAACCAGTTCCATGAAGCGCCGCTCGCCGGTAGTTACCGCAATCACCTGGGCACGCAGGTCACCGCGAGCAAGGCTGGGCAACCGCACGTTCATGGCAATAAGTTCCACCAGGCCGTCATTGACCACGCCTTCACTCTGGTACTTCATGATCGGAATCTGCAGGCCCTCCGAATAGATATCGGTTGTCACATGCCCCATCGAGCCGCCGATGTCCAGCCAGTGCGCCATGCAGCAGGTGAATGCAATCAGTTCGCCTTCATGGAAGACCGGCAGGGTCAGCGTCACGTGGTTCAGGTGGCTGCCCGTCAGGTAGGCATCGTTGGTGATGTAGATATCTCCAGGCTTGATGCCGTCGCGGCCGAATTTTTTCAGCTTCGCTTTCACGGTTTCCGACATGCCCCGGATGAACATCGGCAGGCCAAGGCCGATGGAAACGGTTTCGCCTTCTGCGGTGAAAAGCCCCACCGTGAAGTCCAGCGCTTCATAAATAATCATGTTGTAGGCGGTGCGCATGAGGTTGGTTTTCATTTCCTCCGTGACGGCCAGCAGGCCGTTGCGCACGATTTCAACAGTCACCGCATCCACGGCATCGGCCTGCAGGCTTGCAGCAGGGTTGTTCATTTGCGGTCTCCAATGGTGATATCCAGATTTCCGAAAGGATCGACAAGCAGCTTGTCATCCGGCCACAAAACGGTGGTGGAGGCGTGCTCCTCGATCAGGGCCGGGCCTTCAATCCGGTTACCGGCCAGCAATTTCTCGCGGTCGTATACGGCCGTTTTCACAAAGCCCGTCTCGCGAAAGAAAACGTCCTTGTGCCGCTTGAGGGCAGAGGCTGCCGGCGAAGCGCCGCCGTCCACCAGCGACTGCCGGGGCGGCTTGCGCATTGCACCGACGACCGTCGCACGAATACTGACGAGTTCTGCCGGCTCATCCGGTGCCGAGGTACCGTAGCGCTGCAAGTGGACTGCATCAAAAGCTTTTTTGATGGCGGTGCGGTCCTGCTGTTCAAACATCGCGTGTGACAGCTCGACAGTCACCGCGTGCTCCTGACCCGAATAGCGCATGTCGGCATAACGCGTCACCACAATCTGCTCTGGCCTGACGGCGGATGCGGCAATCGCCTCGCGGCCCTGCATCTCCAGATCAAGGTACAGCGTTTCCAGGTTGTCAAAAGCGATCGCCTGCAGGCGCTGAAAGCAGGAGCGCACATAGTCGTAGCGCAGGTCACTGAACAACATGCCGTAGGCAGAAAAGTGGCCGGGCGAAAAAGGAACGATGACCCGCTTGATACCGATCTCGCGTGCGATGGCCGACGAATGCAGCGGCCCGGCACCACCGTAAACAATCATGGCAAAGCTGCCAGCGTCCAGCCCGCGCTCGGTCGTGACGCCTTTCACCGCATACGACATGGCCGTGGCCGCGATGCGCAATATGCCGTCCGCCGCGTCCACGGCATTGAGCTTGAGCGGCCCGGCGATCCGGTTCTCCATCGCCGTCTGGACAGCAGGCAGGTCCAGCTTCATCTGGCCACCCAGGAAGTTGTCCGCATCCAGCCGGCCCAGCAGCAGGTTGGCATCCGTCACGGTTGGTTCGGTACCGCCCTGCGCATAACCGACCGGGCCGGGGAATGATCCTGCGCTGCGTGGCCCCACCCGCAATGCGTTGCCTTCGACGATCTGGGCAATGCTGCCGCCGCCTGTGCCGACTTCAAAGATGTCGATCATCGGTATCTGTATCGGCAGGGCACGCTCATAGGCGCCGATCAGCGCACTGCCTGTCGTCAGTGGTTGCCCGTCAAGAATCACACCGGCTTTTGCGGTGGTACCGCCCATGTCAAATGCAATTGCATTGGCAAGGCCGATCTGCGCGCAGATGGCCTGGGCTCCAATCACGCCCGCGGCAGGACCGGACTCCAGCATCCGTACGCAGTCGCGTCGCGCATCAGACACGGGGAACAAGCCGCCTGTGGACTGCACAGCATAAAAATCACCCGGGAATTTTTTGGCGACCAGGTGCTCGTCCAGCTTGTCCAGATAAGCCTGCACGCGGGGACCGACATAGGCGTTTGCAGCTACGGTTGATGCCCGCTCGAATTCGCGGTACTCCTGCGTCAGCTCATGGGATGCCGTCACAAACGCATGCGGGACATGCTCTTGCAGGATTTCCTTGACGCGTCTTTCATGTGCCGGGTTGGTGTATGAGTGCAGCAGCAGTATGGCGACCGCTTCGATGTTGCGGGCCTTCAGTGACAAGGCCAGTGTGCGCACGGCAACTTCATCCAGTTCCTTGTGGGTCTTGCCGCTGGCCAGCAGGCGCTCTGGCACTTCGAAGCGTAGCGAGCGCGGCACCAGTGGCACATGCTTGTCGAAGAACAGGTTGTAGGCATCGGGCCGGTTGATGCGCCCAATCTCGTAGATATCGCGGAAGCCCTCGGTGATCAGCAGCGCGGTCTGGGCGCCTGTGCGCTCCAGCAGGGTATTGATGACGATAGTCGAGCCGTGAAGGAACAGGAAGGCATCCTTGAAGTCGACACCTGCGCCATCCACGGTGTTCTGTATGCCCCGCACCAGCGCATCGTGTGTTGAGAGCGCCTTTCCGAAAGACAGCAGATCGCCGTTTTCATTGAAGGCCGCAAGGTCGGTAAACGTGCCGCCTATATCGACGGCTATTCGCAGTGTGGGCTGGGTTGGTGATGACGCTTGACTCATGGCTCGCTTTTCGGTTGTCGTTGATCTTCAGGGCACAGCACTCCGCACGGACCACCACAGCGATGGTCCCGGGGTCATACGTGTAAGGTGTTGGCCCGAACTTACGGGCCGCTGGTTTACTCTTCCGGTGTGAAGCCGGATGCCTTCACTATGGCGCTCCAGCGCGCCAGATCGGCTTTCAGCAGGGCAGCCGTGCTTTCGGGCGTGCTTTGCATGGGTTCGCTGCCCTGCTTGGCATAAGACTCCTGCAGCGCAGGCAGTTTCAGCGCCGCGGTCACCAGGTTCGACGTCCTTGTCACGATGGCCCTTGGGGTATTGGCCGGAAGGAACAGGCCGATCCACGGTTCGCAGACCAGGTCCTTGTACCCAAGCTCGACCAGTGTCGGTACGTCTGGCAGGAATTTGCTGCGTTTGAGGCCTGTCGTTGCGAGCGCACGCAGTCGCGACGTGCCGAGCCGTGAGATGACGTCACTGATAGGGCTGAAAATTGAAGCGATCTGCCCACCCATGACATCGACCATCGCGGGGGCGTTGCCCTTGTAGGGTACATGCAGCAACGGGTAATCTGCCGCTTTGGCAAACATCACGCCCATGAAATGGGGTGAGCCGCCGGAGCCGCTTGATGCATAAGCAGCCTTCTGCGGATTCGCTTTGGACCAGGCAATGAAATCTGCCGGTGTTTTGACTGTCTCGGGCACGCTGGGGCCAACACACAGGACGAGAGGAGCGGCCATCACGGCAGCTACCGGAATGAAGTCGGCCACGGGGTCGTAGTTGAGCTTTTTGACCGTATAGGGCGCCAGCGTGAGCGTGAAGTCTGTCGTGAACAGCATGGTGGTGCCATCCGGCGGGCTGGCTTTGACATATTCGGCCGCCAGCCGTGTGGCCGCACCGGGTTTGGCTTCGATGATGAGCCCGCCCGGGTAGCTATCGGTCATGTTCTGCACCAACGGGCGCAAGGCTGAATCAACGCCACCTCCTGGCGGGAAACCGATGATCACGCGGGTCACTTTTTGTGCCTGCGCAAAAGCCGTGTTCATGACGATACCGGCAGCCGACAGGCCTGCAAGGGAAGTTGCCAGAGCCTGGCGTCGCGTGATCTCAACCATCTTTGTCTCTCCTGTTTTAATTTCACCATTAATGAATATTTTCACTACATTTAATCTTAATGGAGCTTTTTCATTGGTGTCAAGAAGGTGTTTTCAGGGATTACCCGCAATGTTCGGGACAGGAAAATAAAAAAATCCGCCTGAACACGCCAGCCCCGGCATTGGTTGCCCACTCATAGAAGCAGCGGCAAACGCATGGGTCGCGGCAAGAAAAATTGAAAAACATCGGCTGGTGGACTGTGCCCACGACGCTACCTGCAGGCCTGTCACCAGTCCTGGTGGCTCGAACAGATTTTTGAAGGCGGAGACGTCTATGCCGCGCTTATTTCACGCTGCATTCACGGCGCAGCAGGCTCAGCGAATCTTCCAGCGCCATCACCGCATCGCTGGTCAACACAGGCTCGGCTTCCTCAATAAAGTCCTGCCAGAGTTCCAGGTAATCGTCCCGGTATTGCGCGGGTGCGTTGCCTGCAATCCATTGCGTCACCAACTCAGGCTTGAAACCGGTCTTCTGGATTTTGCAAACCAGGCTGGTGGCCGATTTTTCGGTCAGCAGCGTTTTGCCCGGTGCGCCCGCAGCCATGCAGGTGAAGAGCGTCAGCAGCGCGCCTTCATCGGTTTGCCCACCCGTGGCCTTGTCCCAGGCTTTGGAGACTGACCGTTCGAAATCGGCCAGTTCGCTCATGGCGTCTTCCACCCAGTAATAGCGGCCCAGCAAAACCGGTGAGCTCGCACCACTCATGGCTTTGAACAGCTGCGGAACGGGCCTGGCGGCGTCCAGGATCTTCGGCAGGTCTGCGATCACGGATTGCCGCAACTCCTCTACATCGACTCTCAAATGGGCAGGCAGCCTGGCGGGTACCCTTGTCAGGATGTCGGCCGGCTTCTTCTTGCGCAAGGCCGCGACCATCTTCTGGAACTCCGGCCAATCGGGTATCTTTTTGCGCCCCGCGGCCATGGCCAGCAGCGCGCTGCGAATCACCGACTCGGCATCTTTCATGTCGGGGTTGCCAGCACCCTCAAGCGCATCGTCATCCAGATCCATTTGCGCAGCCAGCCAGAGCGCGGCTTCTATCCTGCGTGAATGGGCGCTGCGAACAGCGAGCTCCGCCTGGTACGCAGCCAGGTTCTTGAGCGACCACTCCGCCAATTCGTTGCCGGTTGGCAGGTCGGCTTCAAAACTGGTGCTTTGCGGCATGGCAATCAATGCCTTCAGCATGTCCGAGCCCCCCTTGGAGCGTGACAGGAAGGAGTGATCACGCAGCGACTCAGCGGCCTTGCGGAGGTCACCGCCGGTCGAACTTTCGAGGTAAAGACTTACCAGGTTGACGATGCGCTCGCGGGCTTTTTCAAGCTCGGGCCGCAAAAATTCACTGCCGAAGTGACGTGCGATCTGCACTATGCCCTTGGGCGCTTCGGTGTGGATGGCCTCTATTTTTTCTTCGTTGATGATGCCGTTCTGCACGCCGTACTGCAGCGCTTTTTCGAAGAAGGGCCGTGCGTCGTAAAGCGACACCGAAGATGGCGGCAGGGCAGGTGTGGTTGTCGATACGGACTCGGCTGGATCGGACATGCTCAGGCTGCTCGAATGATGGTGTTCAGATTGCCGACTCTTCATCCGACTCGCGTGCGCTCGGCGTCGCCTTGCCGCGATCAGTGTCACCAGTCTCCACTTTGCCATCGTCCTCTTCTTCAGGGTCTTCTTCATCGGCCGTGGCGAGTTCATGCGCGCTGGCCTTGGCGCGCAGCACCATCAGCATTTCAATAAACAGGTCGGGGCATTCGTGCCGCAATACCCACGCAAGCTCCATCCAGTCACGGTCTGAAATTTCATCGCGCTCTGTCTTTGGCCGCGCATAGGCATTGGCCAGCAAGGCGGTTTGCGACAGCATCTCGCCATGGTCTTCCATGGCGTCAAAGGTGCCGCTACGGGCAAAGGCTTCGACGCGGCTCCACTTGTCGGAGAAATAATCGGCCAGCGCTTCGCTGCCCCCATCCAGGTCGCCGATCGCGTTCAGGAATTCCACCGGGTCCGCCTCATCCCGGAAAATGATGGCGTTGACCATGCCGCGCAAATGTGTACGGGTCAGGTCCTTGTATTGTTTTTCAATCACCACGGCGCGGGCAAACTGCGCCGGTGTCACCAGCAGGTTGATGACCGACTCTTTGGAGTTGTCGTACTCGCGGATCACCGCCAG
>JAZKCN010000022.1:0-40260 GCA_040388075.1 Pseudomonadota bacterium
AGGCGAGTTGTTTTTCCCGCCGACGTAATCGAGCACCGCAGGTTGCCCGTAACGAAGTGAAGGGACGCGGACTGGGGGTCGCCTTTTCTTTTCGTTAGTTTTCTTTTGGCGAAGCAAAAGAAAAGTGACTAGCCGCCGGGCTACCCCCGGCTCGGTCGTGAAGGGCGCACCCTCAGCCCAGGAACAAAACCCTAAACCAGCGCCCTCTGAATAATGATCTTCTGCACATCAGAAGTCCCCTCATAAATCTGGCAAACCCGCACATCCCGATAAATCCGCTCCACCGGAAAGTCGTTCACATAACCATACCCACCCAACGTCTGGATCGCCGCACTACACACCCTCTCTGCCATCTCGCTGGCAAACAGTTTGGCCATGGCGGCTTCTTTCAGGCAGGGCAGGCCGGCGTCGCGCAGACTGGCGGCGTGCCAGATCAGCTGGCGGGCGGCTTCGAGTTGTGTGGCGCAATCAGCCAGCCGGAAGCCGACGGCCTGGTGGTTGAAGATGGCGGAACCAAAACTCTGGCGTTCTTTTGAATAAGCCAGTGCAACTTCAAATGCACTGCGCGCCATGCCCAGGCTTTGTGCGGCAATGCCTATGCGGCCGCCTTCGAGTGCGCTGAGTGCAATGCGGTAGCCCTCGCCTTCGTTGCCAATCAGGTTCTCTGCGGGGATGCGGCAGTTGTCGAAGTTGATTTGTGCGGTGTCGCTCGAATGCTGTCCCAGCTTGTCTTCAAGCCGGGCGACCACATAACCCGGCGCATCGGTGGGCACCATGAAGGCGCTGATGCCTTTTTTGCCGGCACCTTTGTCAGTGACGGCAATCACAACGGCTGCGTGGCCGTTCTTGCCGCTGGTGATGAACTGCTTGACGCCGTTGATCACATAGCTGTCGCCTTCTTTCACCGCCGTGGTTTTCAGGCCCGAGGCATCGCTGCCGACATGCGGCTCGGTCAGGCAGAACACGCCCAGCATCTGGCCCTGCGCCAGCGGTGTGAGCCACTGCTTTTTCTGCGCATCATTGCCATAGCGCATCAGGATGGCGTTGACCGGGCAGTTGGTCACGCTGATGGCGGTACTGGTGCCGCCGTCGCCGGCTGCGATCTCTTCAAGCACCAGAGCCAGCGTGAGGTAGTCGAGGTTGGCGCCGCCGTATTCCTCGGGCACACAGATGCCATACGCGCCGAGATCGGCCAGGCCCTTGTGCACGTCTTTCGGGAAGTGGTGATCCCTGTCCCATTGCGCGGCGTTGGGCCAGAGCTGCTCCTGTGCAAAGGCACGCACCGCATCGCGGATCATTTCCTGGTCGGGGGTGAGGATCATCTGCCTGCCTTTTGCGTTCTTTTTTTACCAGCCGTTAAAGGGGTTGCCGTCGTAATTGAGGTAGGCGCCCTTTTGCTTCGCGGTAAGGCCGGCGATGGCAGCACGCATGCTGGAGACGCTTGTCTCCACCGTGAGGTTGGCGCCTGCGCCGCCCATGTCGGTTTGCACCCAGCCGGGTGACATCGCCACCATGATGGCCTTGGGGTAGTCGTGCTGGGCTGAGGCTACGGCCATGTTGAGGGCGGCCTTGCTGACCCGGTAAGTCCAGGCCCGGCTGGAGTCCACGCCTTCAATACGGCCCATCGCGCTGGTGATAAATACAAAACTGCCGCCCTTGCCTTTGGCCGCGGCTTCTACCAGCGGCGCGACCTGAGGGATGGCCTGCATGGCGCCCAGCACATTGGTGCGCATGGTGCGGTCGAACTCGTCCTGCGTGGGCGGCGCGAGTGCATCGCCCTGCGGAAAGACACCGGCTACGTACAGCGCAATGTCAATCTCTTCGCCATCGAGGTTCCACGACAGGCCACTGATGCTCTTTGGGTCGGCCACATCCACGCGCAGGGGCTTGGCACCCATGGCCTTGAGTGTTTCAAGCCCGGAATCGTCACGCGCAGTAGCAATCACATCGGCGCCGTCTTCAAGATACTGGCGCACAAACTCAAGGCCTATGCCGCGCGATGCGCCTATGACAAGCACTTTCATGGTCAGAGAAGCTCAATCGCCAGCGCCGTGCCTTCACCGCCGCCTATGCACAACGTGGCGATACCCTTCTTCAGGCCGCGTGCCTGCAGCGCATGAATCAGCGTGACGATGATGCGCGCACCGCTGGCACCAATCGGGTGGCCCAGCGCGCAGGCGCCGCCGTTGACATTGACGATGTCGTGGCTGAGGTTCAGCTCTTTCATCAGCGCCATCGGGACAACGGCAAAAGCTTCATTGACTTCCCAGAGGTCCACGTCTTTCACCGTCCAGCCGATTTTTTTCAGCAGTTTGTTGACGGCGCCAACCGGGGCTGTGGAGAACCATTCTGGCGCCTGCGAGAAAGTGGCATGGCCGACGATGCGGGCGATGGGTTTGGCACCCATCTCTTTGGCCGTTGAAGCGCGCGCCAGCACCAGTGCGGCAGCACCGTCGTTTATGGATGAGGACGATGCGGCGGTGATGGTGCCGTCTTTTTTGAACGCGGGCTTGAGCGCTGGGATCTTGTCGAGCTTGATCTTGCCCGGGCCTTCATCGACAGAAATCACGGTGTCGCCGCTGCGGCCCTTGACGGTGACGGGTGTGATCTCGGCCTTGAAGGCGCCGGACTCGGTGGCTGCCTTGGCGCGCTGCACGCTGGCGGTGGCAAAGGCGTCCTGCGCCTCGCGGGTGAAGCTGTATTTGGCAGCGCAGTCTTCACCGAAGGTGCCCATAGAACGGCCGGGCTCATACGCGTCTTCCAGGCCATCTAGCATCATGTGGTCCATCACGCGGTCATGGCCTATGCGTATGCCGCTGCGGCCCTTGAGCAGAAGGTGCGGGGCGTTGGTCATGCTCTCCATGCCGCCGGCAACCATCAGGTCGCGGCTGCCGGCCAGCAACTGGTCGTGCGCCAGCATGGTGGCCTCCATCCCCGAGCCGCACATCTTGGACAGCGTGACCGCACCGGTGCTGGCAGGCAGGCCACCCTTGAAACCGGCTTGCCGCGCAGGTGCCTGACCCTGGCCGGCCATCAGGCAGTTGCCGAACAGCACTTCATCAATCTTTTCAGGCGCAACACCGGCGCGCTCAATGGCGGCCTTGATGGCGGCACCGCCGAGGTCATGCGCGGCGAGTGAAGAAAAATCGCCCTGGAAGCCGCCCATGGGGGTGCGGGCTGCGCCGAGGATAACGATGGAATCTGACATGTTGAGCTCCTTTAAATTTTGAGAGGTATGGGTTGAATACCAGTCAGGACGGCGCGCGTGTGAACACACCCAGGCCCTGCTGGTTGTAATGCTCGAGCGTCAGCTTGTCACTACTGAAAGATGCTTTGGAGACCGAGCCCGGGGGTGCGCTGTCGTTGAGCGGGATGAACGTGAAGGTATCGCCGTCCCAGTGCTGCAACGCAAACACCAGTTGCGGCGTTGCCCCGATATGCAACTCCAGCGTGCCCTGCGTATTGCGGCGGACCTGCAGGGCACCGTGATAGTCGTTGCGCCATGTGCCGGTGTAGGACTCCAGCGGCCGGGCAGACGCGGGTTGAGGCGGCCGCGCCTTGCCGGCCAGTTCGCCCTGGGGTTTGAAGGCGTCGGCGATGGCAGAAGCGTACAAACCAAACCAGTCCTGCTTGACGGCACCGAACTGCACCAGTTCATTGAACTGCGCAACCAGCCCCTCGGCCACGCCGGTAGGCCAGGCATTGGTCACCACAACAATGCCCAGGTTGGCAGCAGGCATCAACGAAAAATTGGTGGAGGCACCCCAGGAAAAAGCCCCGCTGTGGTGGAGCACTGTGCGCCCTGCTTCAGAGGTGTCGATGAAAAAGCCGTAGCCATAGTGATTGGGCCGCTGGCCAGTTGCGGCGGCGTCGCGCGTGATGGACTTGGGCGTGAGGGCGGGCATCAACGCAGCCGCCGGCACTATCTGCCCATTCGGGCCGACGCCGCCCGCGAGCACAAACGACATCCAGCGGGCCATGTCGCGGGCGGAAGAACTGACGCCGCCCGATGGTTGCTGCCGGTCGGTGTTAAAGCCGGTGGACCAGTTTTGCAGGCCAGGCCTGGCACCGCGTTCGGGGCCGACCACAAACACGCCGTTTTCCTTCACGTGACCCGGCGCCCGGTTGGGCCGTGACAGGTAGTCGGCAAAACGCGAACTGGTAGAGGCCATGCCCAGCGGTCGGTAAAGCACCTGTTCCGACAGGCTGGCCCAGTCGGTGCCCGCCGCAGCAGCGACCGCCATCGCAGCTGCCGTCATGCCGTAGTTGGTGTAGGCGTACGAACTGCGAAACGGTGTCAGGGGCAATTGCTGCAGGCCCCGCATGATGTGGTCCTGCGGATAACCCAGTTCCTCCAGGCCGTCGCCGGCGTGGTCGGGCAGGCCGGAGCGGTGGGCGTACAGGTCGCCTATCGTGATGTTCTCGCTGACGTAGGCATTGCCGAGCGTAAAACCGGGCAGGTGCTTGCGCACCGGTGTGTCCCAGCCGATCTTTGCGGCACCCACCTGCTGCGCAACGACAGTGGCACCAATCGATTTGGACATCGAGGCGAGCTGGACCACAGTGTCGGCATCCATCCGCTGCGGCGAACCGGCCGTGCGCACACCAAAACCTTTGACATACAACACACGATTGCCCTGCACCACGGCAATCGCCATGCCGGGGATGCCGGAGCGTCTCATCAGTTCGGCGGCCATACCATCAAGGCGGCTGACCGCACGGTCTACCTGCCGCTGGGCGATGGCCTGTGGTTCAGCTGCGCCGACGCCACCCCAGGAAAACGCGACAACTGCGGCCAGCAACCAGCGATGTGAGAAACCGGGCATTTTCAAACTCCTTCGATATTGAAAGCGTGCCAATGCTGCGGCGGCAGAATGGCGGCCACAGCCGCTGCGCGGCTCAGACCAGTTGCTGCTGTTTGCCGCCGCCGCTGCGTTCGTTCCACATGTCCCAGACGCGGTCTATCGCCTTGCTATAGAGCGTGTCGAGCTGTTCGGGCGAGGCAACGCTCATCTGCAGGTCCTGCAGCAAGCCGTCATGCACACCGAAGGCCCAGCCATGGACGGAGACCTTTTGCCCGCGCGCCCAGGCGTCGACCATCACGGTGCTGACGGAGACATTGACAACCTGTTCGATCACATTGATGTCGCACAGCGCATTGGCGCGTATTTCTTCCGGCAGGCTGTCGAGCAACTGGCGGTGGCGGTGCCGCACATCCTGGATGTGGCGTATCCAGTTGTCGGCAAGGCCGATGCGCGCGCCTTCCAGCGCGGCCTGTACGCCGGAGCAACCGTAGTGGCCGACCACCATGATGTCCTGCACCTTCAGGCGCTCAACCGCAAACTGGATGGCCGACAGGGCGTTGAGGTCTGAATGGACCACCACATTGGCGACGTTGCGGTGGACAAAAACCTCGCCCGGCTCAAGCCCGGTGATCTGGTTGGCGGGGACGCGACTGTCGGAGCAGCCTATCCACATGTATTTGGGAGTTTGCTGCTTGACGAGGCCGGTGAAGAAGCCAGGGCGCGTGGCTTCCATTTCTGCGGCCCACGCGCGGTTGTGGCTGAAGAGGTCTTTGAGGGATGAAGTCATTCGTGTATTTTCGCCTGAGGAGTTGGCAGGGTTCTCACATGGTCTCGGCAAACAGCTCGCGGCCGATCAACATACGGCGAATTTCACTGGTGCCTGCACCGATTTCGTACAGTTTGGCATCGCGCCAGAGGCGACCCAGCGGATATTCGTTGATGTACCCATTGCCGCCGAAGATCTGCACACCCTCGCCGGCCATCCAGGTAGCTTTTTCAGCGCACCAGAGAATGACCGAGGCGCAGTCCTTGCGGACCTGGCGCACGTGGTCGGTGCCCAGCATGTCGAGGTTTTTGGCGACGGTATAGGCAAACGAGCGGCCAGCCTGCAGCACGGTGTACATGTCGGCGACCTTGCCCTGTATCAGCTGGAACTCCCCAATGCTCTGGCCGAACTGCTTGCGGTCATGGATGTAAGGCACGACGTTGTCCATCACCGATTGCATGATGCCGAGCGGGCCGCCCGTGAGCACTGCACGCTCGTAGTCGAGTCCGCTCATCAGCACCTTTGCGCCGCTGTTGAGGCCGCCGAGGATGTTTTGTGCCGGCACCTCGACGTTGTTGAAGACCAGCTCGCCGGTGTGGCTGCCGCGCATGCCGAGCTTGTCGAGCTTTTGCGCAATCGAAAACCCCTTCATGCCCTTTTCAATCAGGAAGGCGGTGACGCCGCGCGCGCCGAGTTCAGGTTCGGTCTTGGCATAGACGACCAGCGTGTCGGCGTCAGGGCCGTTGGTGATCCAGAACTTGCTGCCGTTGAGCAGGTAATAACCGCCCTTGTCCTCGGCTTTCAGCTTCATGCTGATGACGTCGCTGCCGGCCCCGGGCTCGCTCATGGCCAGCGCGCCCACGTGTTCGCCGCTGATGAGTTTGGGCAGGTATTTTTTTCGCTGCTCTTCGGTGCCATTGCGTTTGATCTGGTTAACGCACAGGTTGCTGTGCGCGCCGTAGCTGAGGCCGACAGATGCGGAGGCTCGGGAGATTTCTTCCATCGCGATCATGTGGGCGAGGTAGCCCATGCCAGCGCCGCCGTACTCCTCACCGACTGTGATGCCGAGTACGCCAAGCGAGCCCATTTTTTGCCAGAGGTCCATGGGAAACTGGTCGCTGCGGTCTATCTCTGCGGCGCGTGGGGCGATCTCGGCCTGGGCGAAATCACGCACGGTGTCGCGCAGTGCGTCGATGTCTTCACCGAGCTGGAAGTTGAGGCCGGGCATGTTGTTCATGGTGCTGTCTCTTTTCTGGAAGGCGGTGTTTGCAATATCTGTTCAGTAGGTCTTGGGCACGGGCATGATGGTTTGCTGCATCACGGCACAAACGGTTTGTTTGCCCTGGCCGTCATCGTGGATGATTTCGGCACTGGTGATGATGATGCGTCGGCCTGCCTTGATGACACGGCCCGTGGCGACCAGCTCACCACCCTGTTTTGCCGCCAGGAAGTTGATTTTGTATTCCACCGTGGTGACTTCGAAGTCTTCGGGTGCCGTCGTCAGCGCGGCATAGCCGCCGGCGATGTCTGCCAGCGCACCCATGGCGCCACCGTGAAAGCCACCCTGCTGCTGCGTGACGCGATCCGAATACGGCAACACAATCACGCATACGCCGGGCTCGACATTAACCAGCCGCGCACCCAGATTGACCATCATGCCCTGGCGTATGAAGCTGGCTTCAACACGCTTGAAAAGATCCGGGGAGGTAGCGGAAATGCTCATTCGGGGCCTTCTTGTCAGTCGCAGCGACGAGGTATCGCACAACCGGTTTTAAGTTGACGTTTACGTAAACGTCAATTATCCACAATTTGGCCTGTTTCAGCTGGCCCTGGTTTTTTCGGTCTTGGCCAGCAGGGTTTTGGCTTCTTTCTCGTGGGTTCGGATTTCGTCGAGATTGGCCTGCAGGTCCAGCATCTGCGCTTCAAGCTTTTTGCGGTGGTCGGTCAGGATGGCGAGGAACTTGCGCAACTGCGGCGCGGTGTCGCGCGGACTGTCGTACGAGTCGATGATTTCCTTGGCCTCGACCAGCGACAGGCCCAGCCGCTTGGCACGCAAGGTAAGCTTGAGCCGGGTGCGGTCGCGCGCGGTGTAGATGCGGTTTCGGCCACCCGCACCTTCGCGCTGCGGCTGCAGCAGGCCCATATCTTCATAAAAACGCATGGCCCGGGTGGTCAGGTCAAACTCTTTGGCAAGGTCGCTGATGGTGTAAGTAGTTGCCATGGTTTTGTGCTTATCGCCCGTGTGTCAGCGCCCAGTGCGCATCATCCATACAATCAACAGGACATGACGTTTACGTAAACGTCATATGAACCCGCGAATATTACATGAACCTTCTTGAACAGCAACTGGACTACCCCTTCGGCGACACCCTGCCGCAAACGGGCACCACCCTGGAAGTTGCGCCCGGCATACGCTGGATACGGATGGCGCTGCCATTTGCGCTGGACCATATCAATCTCTGGCTGCTGCGCGACGAGATGGAAGACCCCACCCGGCCCGGCAGGATGTTGCAGGGCTGGACAGCCGTCGATTGCTGCATCAGTGCAAATGAGTCAAGGGCGCAGTGGGACAGCATTTTTGATTCGCAACTGGAAGGCCTGCCGATACTGCGCGTCATCGTCACGCACATGCATCCGGATCACATAGGCCTCGCAGCCTGGCTGTGCGAACGCTGGACGACGGACACCCATACCTGCAGGCTATGGGTCAGCGCAACCGACTACAACGTTGCAAAACTTTCGAGCCAGACCACAACGTCTTTCGGCGGCGAAGGCGCAGCATTGTTTTTTGCATCACACGGACTCAATGACCCCGGCTCGTTTGAGCAGATCAAGGCCCGCAAGGGCTATTACGCCAATCTGGTTCCCTCAGTCCCGCCTAATTTCTGCCGGCTGATGGACGGGCTGAGTATCCGTATCGGCGGGCGAAGCTGGCAATGCATCAGCGGTTACGGCCATGCGCCCGAACACATCGCCCTGTATTGCAAGGAAATCAAGGTACTGATCAGCGGCGACATGGTGCTGCCGCGAATCTCGACCAACGTCAGCGTTTATGAACAGGAACCGGAAGCTGATTCGCTGCGGCTTTTCCTGGAGTCGATCGCGAAATTTCTGCCGCTGAATGAGGGTACGCTGACGCTGCCATCACACGGCAAACCGTTTCGCGGACTGCACACCCGCATCACGCAGTTGCAGGACCACCACCGCGACCGGCTGGCTGAAGTGATGGAGGCCTGTGCGGCGCGGCCCTGCTGTGGCGCCGACATACTGCCCATCATGTTCAAGCGCAAGCTGGACTTGCACCAGACAACCTTTGCGATGGGTGAGGCCGTGGCGCACCTGCATTTGCCGTGGCATGAGGGACGTTTGAATCGCACTCTGGGAAGCGACGGGGTTTACCGGTTTTCTGCTCTCTAGGGCCGGGACGCTACAGGTCAGGATCGGGGTCGGGTTCATCCTGCAAATTTACCGGCGGCAAGTCTTGGGGGAAGGCCATGTAAAAACTGGCGCCAGCCGGACTGCTGGCAGCCCAGACCCGGCCGCCATGCCGCTCGGCAACACTCTTGACGATAGCCAAACCCAAACCATTGCCCGGATAGTCCGCGAAGGAATGCAGCCGCTGGAAGGCGGTAAAAAGCTTGTCGCTGTACGTGGAGTCAAAACCGGTTCCGTTGTCGGACACCTGCAGCACCAGTTCTGTCGGTGTGGCGCCCTGTCGCAGCGCCACCCTTATCCACGCGTCAGATTTTTTGGACGTGAACTTCCAGGCGTTGTCCAGCAGGCCTGCCATGGCGACGGTCAGCAGCGTGCGGTCTGCGAAGAGCGGCATCGCGCAGTCCACCTCCATCGTGACAACGCGCTCCGGGTCTTTTTTGCGCAACTCTTCCATCAATGCGGCGCCTATCACCGCAACGTCCAGCGCTTCCGGCGTGCCGGGCTGCGGCAGATGAACCAGCATGCGCAGGTCATCGACCAGCCGCGCCATGCGACGCGTGCTGGCCTGGATACGGTTGATGTAATGGCGACCGGAGTCGTCAAGCAGCGGTGCATGTTTTTCGATCAGCAGTGCGGCAAACCCGTTGGCAGCGTGCAAGGGCGCCTGCATGTCGTTGGACAGCGCATACGTGAATGCAGCCAGGTCGCGGCTGGCCTTGTCGAGCTCGCTGCGCACACGCTCGAGCTCTTCCTCCATCTCCGCGTTCTCGCGGCGCAACGCGCGGTCAGCCAGATGGCGTTCGGTCACGTCGGCCAGGCTCACCAGGACGACCAGTTGCTCATGCCATCGTATCCGTCCGCAGGCCAGCTCTACCAGTACCAGTTGGCCATCCGCTTTTTTCTGCTTGCAGACCTGTACGGTCAAGCCTCCGTCACCGCCGCTCTTGCCTGTATCCAGTGAACTGAGGAGCGCCGCGCCTTCACCGTCCGGAAAGAGCGCTCCCATCTTGAGCTTGAGGAAAATCTTGTGCGGAATGCCGTAAAACTCCACAGCTGCGACATTGGCGGCAATGATGCGCAACGTGGAAGCATCAAACAGCCACATCGCATTCGGGTTGGCCTCAAAGACAAGCTGGCTGCGCCTGTCGCTGTCGTGCAGCAGGCGCTCCATATTGCGGGTGGAACTGACGTCACGCAGGCTGACAGTGCAGCCGGCCGCATGACGTATGAACGCGTATTCGATCCAGTTGTCCTCAAACTCGTGATGGACGACAAAGCGATGCTGTGCGTAGGAGTCGAGTGCCTGAACTGTCAGGGCATGATGCTGCTCGGCAACGGCCTCGGGCGTCACATCCCAAAAATCGCGCCCTGCAAGATCGGGCAACGTGCAATGCAACAGCTGCCTGGCTTCGGTATTGATGCCCGTGATCAGGTACCGGCTGTCGAGCAGCACAATGGCGGTCTGTGCAGGTACGGCAACGCCTGCCAGGGGGGCTGGCATGGTTTCGGCCGCTTCTGCCGCATGCGCTGCCTTTCGCACCGAAGCCCGTCCTTTACCTGTTCCTGCGGTCATTTTTGCGGGATATCGCCGCCTTGGCCAGCAAGGGCGGGGACTACAGCAGTTGCTTCGCGGCTTCGCCAGTGCGCGTTGGCGGCGACGAGCGCAGTCATGAAACCGCCTAACCAGTCGAAGTTGACAGGCTTGCCTTGCAGGTGCGCATGCAAAGGAAGCCCGCCACGAGCAGCAATGGCCTCGGCCGGCAAGCCGCTGATGACAACCACCTGCATGGCTGCCAGTTGCGAATTCCGCTTGATCGCCCTGAGCATTTCAAGTCCGTCCACGCCTGGCATGGACAGGTCTGTGATCAGCAGGTCTGGCCGCATGCTGGCAATATCCATCATGGCTTCCAGCGCGGACGGCATCCAGGTGCAGTCTATCGGCAGGTCCCATTCTTCAAACTGGCATTTGTACAGCTCGCGTGCGCTCTCGTCGTCCTCGACCAGCATCACGCGCAGCCGGCTCGCCATGCCAGTCCGCGTCCCCGACGCGTGCCGCACCTTGGTATTTTTCTTTAGATAGTCGTTGATGGAGCGCAGCGAGATTCGCCTGTGCCCCCCCAGGGTCTTCCAGGCCTCTATTTCGCCTTTTTCGACAAGCGACTGCACCGTTGCAACTGACAGTCCGAGTAACCGGGCCGCATAACTGGTGCCGCAGTAGTCTTCGCTGGAGAAATCCGCAGACGTGATGGCGTCTTCAAACGACTTGAGCTTGCGCGGCGTGGAGAGATCTGGCAGGAAGCCTGCTGAATGATGCGAATTTGTCACTTTTGTTATTTTAGTTAGTTTCATGAAAATAACTGAACTTACATGCGCCGAATACGGTTCAGGCGACCATTGACGGACCCGGCAGGGTGAAAAAGAAGGTGGCACCCTCACCAGGCGCCGCCTGGGCCCAAAGCTTTCCACCATGTCTGCCTACAACCCGGCCCACCGTTGCAAGACCAACACCAGTGCCGGGAAATTCGGATGCCGCATGCAGGCGCTGGAATGCGACAAAAAGTTTGTCTACATAAGCCATGTCAAAGCCGGCACCATCATCGCGGACAAAAAATACCGGCTCGCCCCCGGCATCGGTTTGTTGGCCAACCGTGATATTGGCAACGGCCTGCCTGGAGGTGAATTTCCATGCATTACCGAGAAGGTTTTCCATCAGCACGCGCACCAGACGCGGGTCACCATGGGCAACCAGGCCAGGTGTTATACGGCACTGCACCTGCCGCTCCGGATGCTGCGTCTGCCAGGCGTCAAGAATCAGCTGGGACAGCGCCGAAAGATCGACGGCCTCCTGGCGCAACTGCATCCGCGACACCTGTGCCAGTGACAGCAGGTCTTCAATCAGCTTGCCCATTTGCGCGACACCAGCCTGTATCCGTGACAGGTAGTGCAGGCCTTTGGTACCGACCTCGCCGCTCATCTGTTTGGCCAGCAGGCGGCTGAAACCGTCTATGGTGTTCAATGGCGCACGCAGGTCATGCGAGACTGAATAGGAGAAGGCCTCCAGCTCCTGGTTAGACAGGCGCAGTGCGGCCTCAATGTTCTTGATCTCGGTGACGTCTGCATCAATGCCCACCCAGAAAGTCACCGCGCCGTTTTCATCCAGCACAGGCGATGCACGGTAGGACATCACGTGATAACTGCCATCACTGGCGCGCAACCGGCGCAGCCCGAAAAAAGGCGACTGGCCGGCCACAGCAAGCGCCCAGTTGCGGGCGACTTCCGGCCGGTCTTCGGCGTGGATGACGGAAGTCCATTGATCCCCCACCCAGTCATCCAGGCTGCCTCCCACCAGTTCGTACCAGGCCCGGTTGAAGTAGGTGGCATGACCCTGCGTATCAACAGTCCACACCACCTGCGGCGCCTGCTCGGCAAGCGCGCGAAACAATGCTTCCTGCCGCGCCAACGCCAGCGTACGCTCGACGATCTTCTGCTCCAGGCCGGTATTGAGCTGGTTGACCTCGTCCAGCAACTGCGCGTTTTCAATGGCGATGGAGGCGATTTGCGCCAATTCAATCGCCACATACTCATCCTGCAGCGTGAACTCGCCTTCGTATTTGTCTGAAAGCTGCAGCAAGCCTATGTTGTGGCCCTGCCGGCCTGTCAGTGGCACCGCCAGCAAACCCCGCATTGGCAGATGTTTGCCGGAATCACCGCCGGCGTTGTGCCAGCGTGGATGCGCGTCAAGTTCGGACTGGGTCATTCGCACGGGCCGGTTTCGCTCGCAGACCATGGCATAAATCCCGGAGTCGCCTGCAGAAGCGTCCAGCTGGCTTTTACCAGCATATTTTTCAGACGAAGACATCGCGCTGATGGCACTGGACCAATCCCTGTCGAGAACCAGGCTGACGACAGAACGATGCGCACCTATGACACCGCGCGCCTGCTCCGAGACCTCCTGCAGCATGCCGTCAAGCGTCTGGTGCCAGGTGATGGCCTGCGCGGCATCCGCCGCACGCTGCAGCGTGTACAGGTACTCCTGCACGTCCTTTTCGGCCCGGACCTGTGCCGTCATGTCCAGCGCGACTACAAAACGCGCCTCCCGTCCGCCGTACTGTATGGGTTTTGAAACAACATTTACCGGGAAGATCGTTCCATCCTTGCGCCTGTGCTCCCACGAATCCCTGCCAGAAACAAGCCCGAGCAACTGCTTGCGCAGTGCCTCACGATCCGCTTCGGGCCGGATGTCGAAAAGCGACATACCCAAAAACTCGTCGCTGCTGTAGCCGTAGCTATCGACGGCGGCACGATTGACGTTCAGGAAACGGTGGGTCTCGCTGTCATACACCCACATCGCCACTGGCGCCTTTTCAAACAGCGCCGCATAACGCTGCTCACTGTCGACCAGCGCCTGCTCGGCCATTTTTCGGTCGGTGATGTCGCGCTGAACGGCGACCCAATGAGTGAACCATCCCTTGGCATCGGCGATTGGAACGATGTCGAGCTCGACCCAGAACTCCTCACCAGACTTGCTGTAGTTGATCAGCTCGGCACGCACAGGCTGCCAGTTCTTCAGCGCCTGCCTGATGCGATCGAGTTCGGCCCTGTCGGTCTTTGGGCCCTGTAGCAGGCGGGGCGAGTGGCCCAGGACTTCTTCGCGCGTGTAGCCGGTATACCGCTCAAATGCATCATTGACAAAAACAATTCGCGGGCCAGGTTCATCTACCGGCTCGGCCTCGGTGATCAGCACAATGTCATTGAGGCGGGCGATTGCAGTTTCAAGCAGCCGCAAGTCCTCGCGCGACTGGTGCTGGGCAGTGATGTCCTGCAAGGCACCTGTGAGTGCTATGGTCCGCCCGTCTTCAACCACCGGCTGCCCCTGCGTGCGAACCCAGATGCGCCTGCCCTTGGCTGTCACAAACGGAAGTTCCATGTCCCAGGGAATGGCGTGTTTGATCGCATCGCGTATCGCCTGCCGCACGCCGGGCTGCACCTCGGATGGATAAAAATTTATCGAGTCCATGGCGCCCAGCGCCTCGCCCGACTCGAGCTCATAGATGCGCAACAACTCATCGGACCACTCGACAGCCAGCGTACCGAGTGTGACTTCCCAGCCACCGATGCGGGCCATTTCCCCTGTTCGCCGCAACCGGCTGGTGCTATGCGCAAGGGCCAGCTCGGACTGCTTGCGTGCCGTGATTTCCTGAACCACACCGTTGCGGGATACGGCGCGGCCCCCTTCGCTGATCTGGACCTGGCCCCGCTGGTGCATCCAGCGCACGGCGCCCGCCGGCGTGATGATCCGGTATTCGATTTCGAGATAGGTGCCTTCCCTGTGCGCTACGGCACGCGCCTCCTCGTAACGGTCACGGTCGGCAGGATGAACCATATTCATGAACGTGTCATGGTGGCCGTCAAAGTCACCCGGCTTGACGCCGAACAACTCATGCAGTTCGTCGGACCAGGCCAGCCGACCGCTGCGCATGTCCAGGTCCCAATGGCCGATACGGCCTAGTCGCTGCGCCGCGAGCAAACGGTCCTGCGTCTGTCGCAGTTCAGCATAACTCTCGGCTTGCTGGCGTTCACGCTGCTGCAGCGAATCGGCCATGCTGTTGAATCCGCTGGCGATGCGCGTCAGTTCATTGCCGGATGCATCTTGCGGCACGGGGATTCGCACATCAAGCCGCCCATCCTGGATACGGCCGGTGGCCTCCAGTATCTCGGATGCCGGCTGGACAATAGCGCGTCCCCCCATCAACCATGCCATCCAGCCGCCGAACATCGCGACAAGCGCCAGCGCGATGAAATTGAGCATCAGCCGCTGGCGCGATGGCGCGAGAACCTCGTCCCGGTCGGCACTTACCGCAATGTAAAACGGAGGCTCAGGTGAGGAAGTGCTGGGCAACAACGCATATATTTGCCGTGCACCAGAGGCATCCGGGCCTTCAAGAATACCGGAGGCGCCGGAGCGGATGGCATCACGGATCAACGGACTCGCAACCACAAGCCCGAGGTCGGCTGAAGCCTGGGGACTGGCAGCCAGCACAATGCCCTCACGATCCATGATGACAACCTTGCCGCCCACCGGAAGAACGGCAGAAGACAGCGTACGGGATATCTCCGACAGATACATGGATGCAAAAGCGACGGCCCGAGTGCTTCCATCAGCTGCCTTGACCGGCAACGCAAAGGTCATGATGGGCCTTCCGGTGATACGACCTGTCAGGTAGCCTCCGGCCACAAAACCCTGGCGTGCCATGGCTGACTTGAAATAGGGTCGATCACCGGCGAACCCCGGCGGGTTGTTGGGCACGCTGTGGCAGCGTACATAACCATCGGTACCGATCACGCCGACATTGGCATAAATCAGCAGCTCGGTAGTCAAGGTCTTGAAGTAGCGCTGGCAGTCAGGCTCCTTGCCATCCACCATTTCCGGCGCATACGAGATCGCCGACAGCACCTGACGTACTGAGTCTGCAATACGCTGCTGGTTGGCAGCCACCAGCGATGCGGAAAACTCCAGGTTTTTTGTGGTGTGCCGGACGGCATCACCTGCCGTCAGTACCGCACCGACCAGCGACAATCCAAACAGCGGGACTGTCGCAGCCACCACCAGCAAAACCAGCCTGGAGCGCAGTGTGATTTCAGACTTCACAACCGCCACCATTAAACTCACAAAAACCGGGCAGCATGGCGGTACGCGCGCAGCCTGTCAGCCCGGGGCAGCTTCGTTGACGCCCAGCCAGTAGGCCTGCAGGCACGCAAGTTTTTTGGTGAACTCGCCAAAATCAACCGGCTTGCGTATGAAGCTGTTGGCGCCCGCACGGTAACAGGCCAGGATGTCCGACTGCTCGCTTGATGATGTGAGCATGATGACCGGCACCAAGGCCGTCAGCGGATCGGCACGAACCGCACGCAAAACATCCAGGCCAGACAGCTTGGGCAGCTTCATGTCGAGCAACATGAAGGTCGGCTGACGACGGGTATCGCGGCCGGCATGCTCGCCCTGTCCGAGCAGAAAGTCCAGCGCCTGCGCACCATCGCGGGCAACCACGATTTCAGCAACAACGCCCTGCTCCTCGAGCGTCAGGACTGTAAGTTCCAGATGGTCAGGATTGTCTTCAACAACCAGTATCAACTTGTCTTTCATCGAATGCATGCCTCAGCGCAGTTATCAGTTTTAATAAAAATCTGTCACTTTTAGGATATTACAACGTGCAAGCGGCTGTAACTGCGAACAGCCAGCTTTTCCGAGGGGACAAAGGTCTCTGCCGGCCCGCAAAGGCAAAGCTTCGCCGGCCTGCCTACCAGCGTGGAATCGCGTCGTCCTTAAGTTGCCCACGCAGGTCTGCGTAATCAGGTACGACGGCACGCACGGTGTCCCAAAAGCGGGGACTGTGGTCCATCACCCGCAGGTGGCTGAGTTCGTGCACCACCACATAGTCGATCACCGACTGCCGGAAATGGATCAGCCGCCAGTTCAGGCGAATCGAGCCATCGGCACTCGCGCTGCCCCAGCGTGTCCCGGCGCTTGAGAGGCTGAGTTTGCGCCACTGCACACCCAGCGTGGGAGCAAAGTGGTTCAGGCGTTCGGTAAAGAGCCGCTTGGCCTGGCGCATCAGCCATGCCTGAACGGCATCACGGATCTGTTCGGGCGTGGCGCTGTGCGGCAGGCCCACGTGCAGGGTCAAATGTGCAACGCCGGGAAGGGTATCGGCTTCGCTGCTTTTCAACTCTGCGCCAACGCCACCGAATGCGTGGCGCGGATCGAGCACCACAATGACCTGTTCACCGAGGAAAGGCAGGCTTGTGCCGTCCTTCCACTCGATACGGGCGGACTCCAGCCGCTGGTGGCGCGCGCGGGTTTCCTGCAGCTTCGCCAGTATCCAGGCAGACTTCTCAAGCACCGCCTTGTCAATCTCATAAAGCGGTACCCATTTAGGCGCGCTGACGGTGAGGCCTTCGGCGCCCACTGAAAAGCCTATGGTGCGGCGTTTGCCGCGTCTGAATTCGAAACCGACTGCAATGCCATCGAGCAGTACATCGCGAGTTGCGCGCGGATGGCGGAATGTGGCGGGTGCAAGCGCCTGCTGCAGGGTCTGGACGGGAAGCTGCGGGCCCTCAAACACGATGGCAGGCCCAGCAGGGGCCATGTGATCCGGGGCTGCTACCGGCTTGGGCTTGCTGCCGCGTGGCTTGGCGGTTTTGGAAGGCGCGGCGGGCAGTTCAGGCGTTGTCTCGAAGAGATCAAGTGTGAACTGGAGCAGCCTTTGCATCATGGAAGTTTAGCGCGCGGCGTTTGTGCCGTTGATGTCGTTTGTGCCGGCAGCTGCGTAGGCTTCAGGGTCCAGCCTGTGCATCTCGGCTTCAATCCAGGTCTCAACCTCACGCATCAGTTCATCGGGCTGGCGGCCGACACTCGATATGGGCTTGCCGATCGAGATGTCAACAATCCCCGGGCGTTTGATGAAGGCCTTGCGCGGCCAGCATTTTGCCGATGTCACCGCAATCGGGATCACCGGCGCACCCGTTTCAATCGCCAGCCGCGTACCGCCGCTTTTGTACACACCTTTTTGTCCGCGCGGAATACGCGTACCTTCAGGGAACATGATGACCCAGGTACCCTGGGCCATCAGTCGTTTGCCCTGGGCCACGACCTTGCTGAATGCCTGGGCGCGCTGGCTGCGGTCAATATGAATCATGTCCATGCGGCTCATGGCCCAGCCGAAAAAAGGCACGTAAAGCAGTTCTTTTTTAAACACGAATGCCAGCGGGTGCGGCATCAGCGTCACCATTGAAAAAGTCTCCCAGGTACTCTGGTGCTTGACCAGCAATACGCAGGCACCCAACTCTTCCGTGGGAAGGTTTTCCATGCCGCTGACCCGGTTCCGGATTCCCAGAATCACCGTGCCCCCGGTGACTGCCAGACGCAGCCAGCCTGCACACATCCAGTAAATCTGGGTGCTGGTGCCAAACAGCGAAAAGACCAGCACGGCAAGCGCCCACGGGATGACGGTAATAACCATCCAGAGAAGATGAAGGATCGAGCGAATCAGTGGCATGTTTTCTTTTGGTTAAAGAGATTGTTTAGCTGCACCGGATAGCAGGCGCTAGACAGCTACCTGCATCGGCCGCTCACTGCGCTCCAGGATGAAGTCGACAAAGGCAGACAGGTCCTGGTGCAGCAGCGTACCTTCCGGCAGACCTTCAGGCTGACCTCCGCTGCGGTATTGCGCGGACTTGCCGGTCAGTACCAGATGCGGCTCGCAACCGGCGGCCGCACCAGCCTGCAGGTCACGCAAAGAATCACCGGCAGTGGGCACGCCCTTGAGAGGCACCCCAAAACGCTCCCCTATCTGCTCAAACAGGCCCGGCAAGGGCTTGCGGCAATTGCAGCTTTCCTCCGGACTGTGCGGGCAATAAAACACCGCATCGACACGCCCGCCCAGCGCGGACAACATCTTGTGCATCTTCGCGTGCATGGCGTTGAGCGCTGCCACATCGAACAGGCCGCGGCCCAACCCTGACTGGTTGGAAGCAATCACCACATGCCAGCCGGCGTGGTTCAGCCGTGCAATCGCTTCCAGGGAACCCGGCAGCGGCATCCACTCATCAGGCGTCTTGACGAAATCGTCGCTGTCGCTGTTGATGGTGCCGTCGCGGTCGAGGATGACAAGTTTCATGAATACCCAAGGTCAGGTTGCAAGTTTTGACAGATCGGCAACCCGGTTCATTGCGTTATGCAGTGTGGCCAGCAAACCCAGGCGGTTGTTGCGCAGTGACTGGTCTTCTGCATTGACCATCACGCCCTCAAAAAAGGCATCGACCGGCGCCTTCAGCGCAGCAAGGGCCTGCATCGATGCTGCATAGTCACCCGCAGCAAATGCGGCATCCGCTTTTGGCGCAACAAACTGCAGTGCATCGGCCAGCGATTTTTCAGCCGTCTCGATCAGCAATTCATGTTTGATGGAGGCCTGCACCTCACCATCTGCTTTTTTCAGGATGTTGCCAACGCGCTTGTTGGCCGCGGCCAGTGCCGGCGCTTCCGGCAATGCCGCAAATGAACGCACGGCAGCCAGTCGTTTGGCCACATCGCCCAGGCGTGGCGGCTTCAGCGCGAGGACGGCCTCGACCTCCTGCGCGCTATAGCCTTGCTCACGCAGCGAACCGGCAAAACGGTCATAGACAAAATCTTCCAGCGCGACAGCCGCATCCGTTATCTTGTCGCCAAAGACCGGCTGTGCACCGGCGATCAGTTCCGACACGCTCAGCGGCAGGTCTTTTTCAACCAGCATGCGAATCACGCCCAGTGCATGGCGGCGCAATGCAAACGGGTCCTTGTCGCCAGTAGGCAGGTTGCCAATGCCAAACATGCCGACCAGCGTTTCCAGCTTGTCGGCCAGCGCCACAATCAGGCCGACCTTGTTGCGTGGCAAGTCATCACCGGCAAAACGCGGCTTGTAGTGGTCTTCAATGGCGTCTGCGACATCAGCCGACAGGCCATCGTTGAGCGCGTAATAACGGCCCATGATGCCCTGCAGTTCCGGAAATTCGCCAACCATGTCTGTGACAAGGTCGGTCTTGGCCAGCTCTGCGGCCTTCCGGGCATCGGCAACAAGAGCGACGTCCACCCGGCTGGCAATGGCTTCGGCAATCGCGCGTACACGCTGCACGCGCTCACCCTGCGAGCCCAGCTTGTTGTGATAGACAACCTTATCCAGCCCAGCCACACGTGAGGACAGCGTCTTCTTGCGGTCCTGGTCAAAAAAGAACTTCGCGTCAGCCAGGCGCGGGCGCACCACCCGCTCGTTGCCGCCAATAACGGCGCTGGCATCCACGGGGTTGATATTGCTGACCACCAGGAACTGGTTGGTCAGCTTGCCTGAGGCATCCAGCAACGGGAAGTATTTCTGGTTGGCCTTCATCGTCAGGATCAGGCACTCCTGCGGGACGTCGAGGAATTCCTTTTCGAATTCGCAAACCAGCACGTTGGGCCGCTCAACCAGCGCAGTGACTTCATCGAGCAGGGCATCGTCTTCAATGGCCTTCACGCCACCGCCAACTTTTAAAGCTGCGGCGGCGAGTTGTTTGGCAATTTCTGCCTTGCGCCCGGCAAAGCTGGCAATCACTGCGCCGTCTTTTTGCAGTGTGGCGGCGTAAGCATCAGAGTCTTTCAACACCACCGGGTCAACGCTGGCCTCGAAACGATGGCCATGCGTGGTGTTGCCGGCCTTCAGGCCCAGCGCTTCTATCGGGACGATGGTGCTGCCATGCAGTGCGACCAGGCCATGTGCAGGCCGGACAAACTTCACATCGCTCCAGCCATCAGCCAGCTGATAGGTCATGACTTTAGGAATCGGCAGCCTGGCAATCGCTTCGAGCAGGGCTTTTTGCAAACCTTCAACCAGCGTCGCACCCTTTACATTGCTGTCATAGAACAGCGCCTCGGCCTTGCCGTCAGGTGCTCGCTTCAGCCCGGTAACGGCACTCGCATCGGCGCCCAGCGCCTGCAATTTCTTCAGCAACGCGGGTGTGGCATTACCGGATGCATCCAGCCCGACGGTCACCGGCATCAGCTTCTGGGACACCGCTTTATCCGCAGCCTGTGCAGCGACAGCTGTTACATGCGCGCCCAGGCGGCGCGGCGAAGCGAACGACGTCAACGTGGAACCAGCAGTTACCAGGCCTTGCGCCTTGAGTTGCTCGAACAGCACGCCGGCAAATGCATCGCCCAGCTTTTTGAGCGCCTTGGGCGGCAACTCTTCGACAAACAGTTCCAGCAGAAGGTTTTGGGTCGTCATCGTCATCTCGCTCATGCGGCCTTCTTCACTGTCGGTGTCATCTGTTCAACCCATTCACGCGGCGCCATCGGGAAACCCAGGCGCTCACGGCTTTCGTAATAACTCTGTGCAACGGCACGTGCGAGGTTGCGGATGCGGCCTATGTAGGCGGCACGCTCCGTGACCGAAATCGCGCCACGCGCATCCAGCAGGTTGAAGCTGTGTGCGGCCTTGAGTACCTGCTCGTAGGCCGGCAGGGCGAGCAGCGATTCGATCAGGTGTTTTGCCTGCTTTTCATGCGCCGTAAAGGCCGTGAACAGGAAGTCGGCATCGCTGTGCTCGAAGTTGTAGGTAGATTGCTCGACCTCATTTTGTTTGTAGACGTCGCCATAACTGAGGCCCTCAGTCCAGGTCAGGTTGTAGACGTTGTCCACGCCCTGCAGGTACATGGCCAGCCGCTCCAGGCCGTAAGTGATTTCACCGGTGATGGGTTTGCAGTCGATGCCGCCCACCTGCTGGAAGTAGGTGAACTGCGTGACTTCCATGCCGTTGAGCCATACTTCCCAGCCCAGGCCCCAGGCGCCCAGCGTCGGATTCTCCCAGTCGTCTTCGACAAAACGGATGTCGTTTTTCTTCAGGTCAAAGCCCAGCGCTTCAAGCGAGCCAAGGTACAACTCCAGGATGTTGGCCGGAGCTGGCTTGAGAACGACCTGATACTGGTAGTAGTGTTGCAGGCGGTTGGGGTTCTCGCCGTAACGGCCATCCTTGGGACGGCGGCTGGGCTGCACGTAAGCGGCTTTCCAGGGCTCGGGGCCGAGGGCGCGCAGGAAGGTGGCGGTGTGCGATGTGCCGGCCCCTACCTCCATGTCATAGGGTTGCAAAAGCGCGCAGCCCTGTTCTGCCCAGTAAGACTGCAGCTTCAGGATGATTTGCTGAAAAGTAAGCATAAATTTTGGTAGTGGTGGCGCATCGCGCAACAGCCCGGTCTGCACCTGGCAAACCGCTGCAGCGCGTAAACCCTTGATTTTACGGGCCAACGCTGGCAGCGGGCTGCGGATTCAGGCTTTGCGGCGCCCGCCCCGTGCCAGCACGGAAAGTCCCAGCACGATTGCGATCAGCCCCCACCACGGCCAGAGCCCCAGCCCAGAGGCCCATTGGGCGTACAGCGTGCTGCCATTGCGGCCGTCCACTTCGGCAACAAGCGCCCCTCTGGTGTGGCGCGGCAACATATGCGTGACTCGCCCCAGATGGTCTATGACAGCCGTAGCGCCAGTGTTGGTGGCGCGGATCATGGGCCGCTGGAACTCCAGCGCCCGCATACGCGAAATGTTCAGGTGCTGGTCGATGGCGATGGTGTTGCCAAACCAGGCGATGTTGCTGATATTGACGAAGATGGTCGGGCTGGATGAAGGGTCCCGAAAGCGCGCTGCCAGTTCTTCACCAAACAAATCCTCGTAGCAGATATTCGGCGCCAGGCGTTGGCCCTGCCAGTCGAATGATGGCTGGCTGACTGCACCGCTGTTGAAATCTGCCAGCGGGATATTGACGATGGCCAGGAACCACTTGAACAGCGGGTGCACAAACTCGCCAAAGGGCACCAGATGGTGCTTGTCATAGCGGTAGGTGCCGGCAGCGATGTCTTTCAACTCCCCGGCCTGCGGCTTCAGTGCAATGGCTGAATTGCTGTAGCCCACCTGACTGTTTCCCAATGGAATGCCAATGATGGCGGCGGTAGCAGGCGCACCGGGACCCGGCCTGGCGAAACGGGTGAACAGCGCTTCAAGGTAGTTGGGCGGCAGTTGCAGCGGCAGCAGCGGAAGCGCCGTCTCGGGCGTAACGACCAGCGAACTCGTAGCCCCCATCAACTGTGCGCCATACCAGCTGAGTGCGTCCGGAATACCCTTGCCGCCCTGGAATTTTTCGTCCTGCGCGATATTGCCCTGTAGCAATGTGACGGTGAATGGTTGCTGCACCCCCTTCACAGCGCTGACCACTGGCACAGTCACATCCCGCGCCGCCCAGGAAGCCAGGCCGGCTGCCAGCACGACGGTAATAGCCGTAGCAGAGGCCGGGCGCCAGTTCGGCCTTGTCATGCAACCCGCCACGGCATACGCCAATAGCGCGGAGCCCATCGTCAGGCCATGAACGCCAACAATGCTGGCCAGGCCTATGAAGGGCCCGTCGAGCTGCGCATAACCGCCTTCACCCCAGGGAAAGCCGGTGAAAAATTCAACCCGGCCCAGTTCGGCCATGAGCCACAGGACGGCAAACAGCAGCGCGCGGGGCAGGCGGCCGGACGGCGCCAATGCCACAAATGCAGCACAAACGGCCGCGTAATACAGCGCCAGGAAAGCAGCCAGACCGACGATGGCAATGACCGCGAGCGGCGAGGCCAGCCCGCCATAGGTATGCAGCGAGATAAACAGCCACCACCAGGTAGCGCATTGCATTGCCGTGGCAAACAGCCAGCCCAACCATGCGCCCTGCTTCCACGAGCGGCTGCCGTCCAGAACAAGGGCCAGCACCAGCATTGACAACAACTGCAGCCACCAGACTGCATGGCCCTGCACCAGCCACAACGCAGGAACGGCCAGCGCGAAAGGCCACGCAATGCTGGCGGCATGCGCGCAACCGGCCAGCAGCATCAATGCCAGTTGAATCAATCCCGCGTGTTTACTGGAAGGTGATCTGCCCGGATGCTCCAGCAGCGCAGGCAGGGTGGGCAGTGACCCCGCCATGCTGTTGATCACATCACGCGTCACTTGCAGGGTCCGTCCCGGTCAGGCAGCTGCGACCGGCGAGACCTTGAACCAGCGCACCGCACCGCCCTTGGTATGCAGCACGGTAAATTGCAGGCCGGACAGTGCAAAGTGTTCGCCGCGCTTGGGCACATGGCCCATCTCGTGCGCAACCAGGCCGCCTATGGTGTCGAAGTCGGCGTCCAGCAGGTTGACGCCAAATGCCTCGCTGACACGCTCTATGGAGGTATTGCCGCTGACGCGGTAGGTGCGGTCAGACAGGCCGAAGATATCGCCCTCGTCTTCGGCAATATCGAATTCGTCCTCGATCTCGCCGACGATCTGCTCAAGCACATCTTCAATCGTGATCAGGCCTGCAACACGGCCAAACTCGTCGATGACGATAGCCAGGTGATTGCGGTTGCCGCGGAATTCGCGCAGCAGGTCATTCAGGCCCTTGCTCTCCGGCACAAACACCGCCGGGCGCAGCAAGGCCTTGATATTCAGTTCAGGTGCACGCTGCAGCTTGAGCAGATCCTTGGCCATCAGGATGCCGAGGATGTTTTCTTTTTCGCCCTCATAGACCGGAAACCGCGAGTGGGCAGTGTCTATGACAAGGTGCAGCAGCTCATCGAAGGGGGCGTCTATGTTGACGAGGTCCATGCGCGGGGCTGCCACCATCACATCGCCAGCCGTCATGTCAGCCATGCGGATGACGCCTTCCAGCATCTCGCGGCTCTGGGCGCCTATGACTTCGTTGTCCTGTGCTTCCACCAGTGTTTCGATCAGCTCGTCTTTCGAGTCTGGACCGGGGTGGATCATTTCTGCGAGCTTTTGCAAAAAGCCGCGTTTGTCTTCATGTTTTGAAGACCTACTGGGGGGAATATCGGACACGAGGGGTGTTCGGTAGTTGAGGAAAGGCTAGTGTAGTGGGTTGGGATGACAGCGCGAAACGAGAGTGCAAAGCCACGTATTGGTATTCATCAAGCCCGAAGCGCAGCGAGGTTTTCGCAAGCAGGGGCCGCGGAACTGGCTTCGCCAGGCCGCAGGCGCAGCGCCCCCCTCGGGGGGACAGCGACCCACACATGGCGGGGGAGCGTGGGGGCTAGGGACTGGACCGCTCCCGCGAGTCGCGCACACCGCGCCGTACTTCCTGCACCATGCCCAGCAATTCCCAGAATTGTTTGGCCTGTACCTTCAGGCGGTAATCGGTCTGCGCGATCTGCTCCTCCAGCAGTTCGGTCATCCGCGAATCGAGGTCTGCCGGTGGCAGCTTCAGGTAGGCCTCGCTCTCGGAGCCATCGCGCTCTATCGTGGCTCCGGCCTTGCGGGCAATGTTCAGCATCGCGGTGTTCTCGCTCAACGCATGGATGAACATCATGTCCACGCCTTCGTTGCGGGCATGCATGACGGCGCGGTCAAACAGGCGCGCGCCGTAGCGGCGACCACGCGCGCGTGCCAGCACCGACACGCCGAACTCGGCGCAGCTTTTTAGATTGGGGTCGGTCGAGAAGGCAAGGTGTGCCATCGCGATCAGCTCCAGTCGGCGGTTGTAAATACCAAAGATCTCGTCACGCTCAAAGTCGAGTCCGCTGACGTACCGGCGAATCTGCTCGTCGTTTGCCGCATATCCAAAGCGCAGATAACGGTCGTGCGCGTCCAGCGACAGCAGATGCGCGGCGATCCGCTCGCCATGGCTGGGGCCTATCGAACGTATGGGAACCATCACCCCAGCATCATGCGCGCCTGCAGGCGCACGCTCCAGCGCATGCACCGGGGGGCGAAAGAACTCCCGGCTTGCGTGAAAGGACGCTCGAAGAAATGCGACTGGTGTGACCATGTGCTGAAATGTAAGGGTTTTCCCTAGATTCTCCACCTGTGTGGTTTTTAACCGCTGAAACTATCCAGCGGCTCAATGGATCCAAGTCCGGACTCAAAATATCCCGTAGCCCCCTATTGGCAAACAAACAGTCGCTATAAAAAATATAGCAATCGAGTTTTATGCCCAATGCGTGCTGGAAACAATCGACACGGAAACTGGTGCCTGCCCCTAAATTAAGTGCTTTTCAGTGTCGGCGCAAGGCCTGACGCTGCGGTTCACTCATATCCCGCCTTCACCTTATTTTGATGTATACATCAATTATTTGACGAATATCATCATTTATTGATGTATACATCAAAATTTGCGATTTTGGAGGTGAAAGACAACAGCACTGGGCTCAAAAACGGCAAAAACCGGGCAAAAAAGGCCATTTTAAGGCATCAAATCGAGCTCTAAGCCATACTGGACTAGCGTCACATGCTATCCAATATATAGCAAAACTGCTGCCCCAAGACCTAGACAGGCACTGCCGTGGTGGCCTTGACGCGGTCCAGCACAAAGCTGGTCTTGCAATCCTGCACGCTCGGGTGCTTGAGCAGCGTGTCCATAACAAAGCGGCTGTAATGCGCCATGTCTTCCACCACAACGCGCAGGAAGTAATCCATCTCGCCGGTCAGGGCGGCGCACTCGACCACCTCGGGCCAGGCCTGTACGCTGGCGCGAAACAGATCCATGGGGTTGCGCTTGTGGCTTTCGGTGTGCTTTTCGAGCCGTACGTTGAGATGGGCTGTCAGTGCCAGCCCGACCCTCTCTGGTTTGACCAGCGCCACATAACGGTCGATTACGCCGCCTTCCTCGAGTCGCTTGACCCGGCGCAGAACAGCGCTGGGCGACAGGCCAACCTGTTCCGCCAGTTGGTCATAGGTGGCGCGGCCATCAGCCTGCAAACTGCGCAATATCTGCCTGTCGAGCTTGTCCAGTGTTTCCATCCTGCATATTTTGCAGGATTACTGCGTAACAGCCAAACGCGAGCGTGAATATGCAGAAAAACTGCCTGGCCGCGCCGCTAAAGTCTATAAATACCTTTTGGAGACAGCCATGAAAGCACCGGAAAACCTCTCTTTTGAAAATGGCCAGGCTTGGGGGAACCCCATGGGAACAGCCGGTTTTGAATTCATTGAATATGCAGCGCCGGACCCCAAGGCCATGGCCGAAGTCTTCAAGCGCATGGGTTTCACGCCGATTGCACGGCACCGGCACAAGGATGTGACGCTGTACCGCCAGGGCGGCATCAACTTCATCATCAATGCCGAGCCCAACTCGTTTGCCCAGCGGTTTGCGCGCCAGCACGGCCCCAGCGTCTGTGCGATTGCCTTTCGCGTGCAGGATGCCAAAGCAGCCTATGAGCGCGCCATCTCGCTCGGTGCCTGGGGCTATGCCGACACCGCCGGCCCCGGCGAGCTGAACATTCCGGCGATCAAGGGCATTGGCGACTCCATCATTTATTTCATTGACCAGTGGCGCGGCAAGAACGGCGCGCAGCCGGGCGAGATCGGCAACATCGGTTTTTACGACGTGGACTTCAAGCCCTTGCCCGGCGTGAACGCCAACTCGCTGAATCCGGTCGGCAATGGCCTGACCTATATCGACCACCTCACGCACAACGTGCACCGCGGCCGCATGGATGAATGGGCCGGTTTTTACGAGCGCCTGTTCAACTTCCGTGAAATCCGTTACTTCGACATCGAAGGCCAGGTCACCGGCGTGAAGAGCAAGGCGATGACCAGCCCCTGCGGCAAGATCCGCATCCCCATCAACGAAGAGGGCAACGAGAAAGCCGGCCAGATCCAGGAGTACCTGGACAAATACCATGGCGAAGGCATACAGCACATCGCCATGGGCAGCAACGATCTGCTGCAAACGGTGGACCAGATGCGCGCCAACGGCGTGAAACTGCTCGACACCATAGACACGTATTACGAACTCATCGACAAACGCATCCCCGGCCACGGCGAGGATGTAGCCGCGCTGCACAAACGCAAGGTGCTGGTTGACGGCAAAAAGGGGGCGCTGCTGCTGCAGATCTTCAGCGAGAACCAGCTCGGCCCGATCTTCTTCGAGTTCATCCAGCGCAAGGGCGACGATGGCTTTGGCGAAGGCAACTTCAAGGCGCTGTTTGAAAGCATTGAGCTGGACCAGATGCGCCGCGGTGTGCTGGACAAGGCATGAACAATGCCGTTCAGCCTGTCGTGTATGGATCAAGTGACAGGCCGCCGCGGGGCGATTACGACCGTGCCGGAAAAGTCAGCGCCGACTACACCTGCCCGCAAAACTACGCGGCCTACACCGCAGCAGATCACCAGACCTACAACCGCCTCTACAAACGCCAGTCTGCGCTCTTGCCGGGCCTAGCCTGCGACGAGTTCATTGCGGCACTGCCGTCGCTCGGCGTATCAGAGCGTATCCCCCGTTTTGAAGATATCAACCAGGGGCTGTTCAAGGCCACGGGATGGGAAGTCGTCGCGGTGCCGGGGCTGATTCCGGAAGTACCCTTCTTCACACTGCTGGCCAATCGCAAGTTCCCGGTGACCGACTGGATTCGCAAACCCGAAGAGTTCGACTACATCGTCGAGCCCGACATCTTTCACGATCTGTTCGGCCACGTGCCGCTGCTGTTCGATCCGGTGTTTGCCGACCACATGCAGGCCTATGGCGCTGGCGGCCTCAAGGCGCATCGCCTGGGCGCGTGTGAGCAACTCTCGCGCCTTTACTGGTACACGATTGAGTTCGGCCTGATGCGCCAGCGCGGCGAAGTACGGGCATATGGCGCCGGAATTTTGAGCTCGGCCGGCGAACTCGCCTACGCAGTCAAAAGCGTCGAGCCGCAGCGCATCATGCTCGACGTGCTGCGCGCCATGCGCACGCGCTACAAGATCGACACCTACCAGCAAACCTACTTTTTAATCGATAGCTTCCAGCAGCTGTTTGACATGACTGCGCCGGACTTCACACCGCTGTATGCGCAATTGCGCGATATGCAGGAACTGGCCGCAGATGCCCGCATCAGGGGCGAGCAAAACATCGGCGTGTAGGGGCTGCGGATCAAGGCGGCTTACAGCCAGCTGTCCAGCACCACGCGCGTCTTCTCCCAATAGGCACGCAAGCGTTCAAGTTGCTGCGTTGCATTGACCGGGACTGCACCTGTCTTGGCATGAGCCTCAAGCGCCATGGCCACAGCCTGCATCGCCACCGCCCCTACATTGCCCGCAGCACCGACCATCGCATGGCTGGCCCATGACAGGGCCTGTGCATCGTCGCTGCGTATGGCTTCGCTGATCGCATCAAGCTTGAGTTCTGCGTCTGCCCTGAAGAGCGTGATGACCTCACGCGTCATCGTCAACTCCTCGTCGTCGAACTCCTTGAACTGCGCCAGGCGCTCGAAATCCATCAGCGCCGGCTCTGCGGCTTCGTCAACTGCTTCGGCGGCAACCGGCACACCGACTGCGGCGGTATTGCCGCCGACGCCAGGCTGGTCGATCCATCGTTCCAGCGCCTGTGTCAACGCGGCGACGTACAGCGGCTTGGTCAGATAGTCGTTCATGCCGGCTTCCATGCAACGTGCACGGTCTTCAGACGACGCACCGGCGGTCAGGCCGATCACCGAAGGTGAATCCTCGCGCAGCAGCGCATGGATCTCCTGTGTTGCCTGCAGGCCGTTCATGCGCGGCATGTTCACATCCATCAATATGGTTCCGTATTGCCAGCCGGCCGCGTGGGCCTTTGCAACGGCTTCCAGTGCTTCCTGGCCGTCCAGCGCCGTCTCTGATGTGTACCCCAGCCGCGACAGCATCGCGCAGGCCACCTTCAAATTGACAGCGTTGTCATCCACCACCAGCACGGTGCTCCTGGGCGCAGCCACTTCACTTGCGGCGGCGGGTGTCTGTACCGGCTCCCTGATACCGCTCCGGCTGGCAATACAGCGGGCCATGGTGTCGAACAACTGCTTTTGCCGGGTCGGCTTGAGCAGGCGCGCGGCAAACAGCTGCGCGGCCTCGTGGCCTGGCGGCATAAAGCCTGACGTCAGCAGCACCAGCGGCACATCTGCCCATGCAGGTCGGCCCTTGATGGTTTCTGCGAGAGTCACGCCGTCCATCTCGGGCATGTGCATGTCGGTGATCACGACATCTGGCAGACGCCCTTCCCCTTGGGCAACAGCCATCAGTTGCAATGCCTTTTCACCGGATTCCGCGCTGCTGACACGCATGCCCCATAACTCGAGCTGGCGCGTCAGCACGCGGATATTGGTTTCATGATCGTCCACCACCAGCGCATGCCGACCCTGCAGCATGGTGGCGTCGACAGTGCCCAGCATGGCGGGCAGCTGGGCGACAGGCGCTTCGACCGTGAACCAGAAAGACGATCCCTTGCCCTGCACGCTGTCCACACCGATTTGACCACCCATCAATTCCACGAGGCGCTTGCAGATCGCCAGGCCAAGGCCGGTGCCACCGTATTTGCGGGTGGTCGAGGTATCTACCTGAACAAAGGCTTCGAACAGAGCCCCAACCCGATTTTCCGGAATGCCTATGCCGGTGTCGTTGACGCGAAATTCCAGCGATGCATGCCCAGGCCGCGCTGCGGTCTCAAGCCTGCGCACATGGACAGACACTTCGCCTTTTTCAGTGAACTTGATCGCATTGTTGATCAGGTTGATCAGCACTTGCCGCAGCCGCGTGATATCGCCCAGCACCGCATCGGGCACGGCATGCAGGCTGTCTGTGCCCACCTCGGCCACATCGATAATCAGCTCAAGCCCCTTCTCGCGCGCGCGCGAGGCTGCAATATCGCAAGCCTCCTCGACAGCACCACGCGGGCTCAGCGGCTCGGATTCCAGTTCGAGCTTGCCGGATTCGATTTTCGAAAAATCGAGAATATCGTTGATAACACCGAGCAACTGGTCGCTGGACAGCCTTATGGTCTGCAGGTAGTCGGCCTGTTCATCATCAAGCCGCGTCTCGGCCAGCAGCGTGCTCATGCCCAGCACACCATTGAGCGGCGTGCGTATCTCATGGCTCATCGTGGCAAGAAAGGCGGCCTTGGCTTTGGCAGCCTGCAGCGCTTCCTCGCGCGATGCTTCCAGTTGTTCGGTACGCCTTGCGACACGTGCTTCAAGCTGCTGGTTGGCCTCTTCGATGGCTTCGGTCTTGGCCTGCACTTCCCTACGGTAGCCCTCCAGCTGTTCGGCGCTGTCGTGCAGCACTTGGGACAGCTGCCTGACTTCAGTGATATGTGTGGTCTGGTCGATAGCAGGCACCTCGCCGCGTCCCAGGCCGTGCGCAGCCGCTCCCAGCATCGCAAGCCGGCGGCCAACTCGGTGCGCCACGTAAAAAGCCACCAGGCCACCAAGGAGCAACACAGCCCCGATAACACTCAGTGAAAAAAGCAGCGCCTTGTGCGTTGCCGCCGTGAAATCACTTTCCGGCGCTGCCACCACCAGCGTCCAGCGCAGGCCCAGCTCGTCGCCAAGAGGCCGGCGCACCGCGATCAGCGCATCGCCGTCCATGGACAGACGATCCAGCGAAATCGAGCGGTCAACAAAACCTTCTGCCATGACCGCATCAGGAGACTTCCTGCGCAGGCCCTCACGCAATGCCGAATAACTTGCACGTATGACTGCGTTGCGACTGTCGTCGGGCCGTACACGCTCCAGCATGCCGGCCTGCTCTTTATAAAGTGTGTCACCCGCAGAGGTCGCCACCAGCAGCCCACGCTCATCGACCAGGTACGCCGCGCCGCGGGAACTGATTCGCTGGGTACGCAGGAAATCCGCCAGCCGCTGCAGGCGCACGTCAGTCGCAAATACGCCTGCGGCGCCCGAGAAATCGTCATAAACCGGTTGCGACAGCGTAATGACCAGCTGCTTCTGGGCGACCGATACGGTAATGGGCGTGAAAGCCCGCGTGCCTGCGCGAAGCGCACTCTCGTACCAGAAGCGTGTGCGTGGCTCGTAACTGCCCGTCTCGGCGGGCAAGGCCTGCGAGCGGTCACCAGGCCGGTTTGCCAGGAATACCCGGCGCGGGTTGGCGGCACCGTCACGCGCCTCGCGCACACTGACTTCCACACCACGGGCGGTCTGCTCAACGCCGAAAAAATTGCCTTGTGCCGTTCCCATATAAAGAAACGGAACGGTTGGCGATTGGCGCGTAAGCGCAAAGGCCATGGACTCGAACAGCTCCGGCTGGTCAAGCCAGTTGCGCGCCTGACGCGTCTGCTGCGCGTTCAGCGTTGCCGGGAAAAGGCCGTTCATGATGATGTGCGCCTGTTGCAGCTGATTTTCAGTTTCGGCCTGGACCCTGAGCGCGACACTGCCCATGACCTGGTTGGCCAGTTCACCTACTGCCTGCGTGCTGCCCCGTGCCAACATCCAGGTAACGATGGCAGCCGGTAACAATGCAAAAACCAGCAGGCTGACTATCAGGATGCCGCGTAGCGAAAACGACAGCCGGCGTTTGTCTGGATGCTGCGCGATCTTCATGACAGAAAGTCTCGGACGGTGGTCAGATCGCCAGCGCCAGCAGCTCTGCCGCGTCCATGGGCACGCTGCGTCCCGGCAGGTTCACCAGGGCGCGCCCACCTGTTCTAACCGCACCAGTGACACCGCGCAGCATGGGAACGCTTGCGGTGATGGTCCAGCCTGTACTTGCCGCGTGTTTCTGCAGCAAAAGGGTCGAATTCACGATATCGCCAACAGGCAATATACGGTTTTCACCGTGGATGGGGTCCTGCAGGCTGGCCAAAGTGACCGGCCCGCTGTGCAACGCGACGCTGACCGAAAAGGCCGGCAACTGGCGGTTCAAAAAATGGGTCTCAAGGTATTTGTTCACGCGCTTGCCTGCATCCACAAGGCCCAGCGCTGCACGCGCTGCACGCAAGCCGTGGTTGACGGACATGGTGTCTGCACTATCGACAAAAACCGCCAGCAGCGCTTCGCCGACAAACTGCATGTGGCGCGCACCGAACAGGTGAACGGTGTCGCCGGCATTGTTGTAGAAGCGGCGCACCGTGTCACTCAATTCCTGTGCGGATAACTTCTCGGCAAATGTGGCGTAGTTCAACACGTCGACAAACAGAACAGTGGCGCTATCGAATTTTTCGTCGGCCGATTCGCCTTCGGCAGAGGGCCATTTTTCGCTGAGTTCGGCCGCCAGTTTTTTCTCGTACAGGCGTGCCAACTGGTGCCGCTGCGCTTCCAGCGCGCCGCTCACGGCCGTGTCAACGGCTGCTGCCTTGGCAACTTCACGCATTTCACGCCTGTTGAGCTGGGCTGAAGCTGCTTCGCGCAACTCGCCGGGCCTGAATGGCTTGGTGATGTAGTCGTCGGCACCGCTGGTCATGCCGATGCGCATGTGAGCCCGCTCCTGCAGGGAAGTCAGCAATATGACCGGAATCTCGGCAATCGCCGTTTCGCCACGTAGCGCCTGCAACATGGAAAAACCATCCATGAGGGGCATCTGGATGTCGCTGATCACCAGATCCGGCTTGTGCTCCCTGACGAGGGCAAGCCCATCCTGCCCGTTGTCGGACGACAGGACTTCATAGCCGTCTTTCTTCAGAACTGAAGCCACCAGCATGCGTGTGGCGGCATCGTCTTCCATTAACACTATCAGGGTCATTTTTGCAATCTGCTCGGGTCAATCCGCAAGCTTACACAACTTGCGTTGCCGCAGCCTGCAAACGGGGTTTCCCCAACAACGCCAGACTGGCATTCATCACCTCCGGTGTGAAGGCCATCTGGACATGCGCCACGCCCCGCAAGAGGCGGTTATCTGCATTTGGCAGTGTTGCGGTGGACGCGGGAAACACGATATTGTCAGTATTGGAATACCAGCAAGTGAAAAGCGAGTGGCGGTCTGCGGGCATGCCAAGATCAAGTTGCGCCTGCCAGCTGGAGGCCAGCCGCATCTGCAGGCCATTGTGCCCATGGCCAAAACGGGCCAGCCAGGTGCCGCGATGCGGGGTACCGATGGTTACAACATGGTGCACCCGTGCCTCGCCGGCATTTATCCTTAGCCATGCGCGAACAGCAAGCCCGCCCATGCTGTGACAAACGAGCAGTGGGGGTACACCGGTCGCTTCAATCATCCGGTTAACGGCTGTCTCTATCTGCGGCGCGTAATCGTCAATGGAGCCAAACACCGGTTCAAGATTGACGGCGATAAATGCATGCCCGCTCTCTTCCAGCCGCTTAAGCCACGGCGTCCACAGTCCGCGGTTGCAGAAAAATCCGTGCACAAAAACGACGCCCGGCCGCCGTTTTGCAGCATCTCCCGGCAAGAGTCTGTCTGGCACAGCACGTGACCGAAAGGGTTGCCGCCAGCAAAACACCTGCGGCGCGACCAGCACCTCGCCCACCCAGGCACGTAGCAACTCAGCTATGGTGGGCTGCGGCGCCGGGTCTGACTGATTGATAAAGCGCAGCAGGACGAATTCAAGTGCGAGAAAGGCCGTATAGCCAAGCGCCACGAACATAAAGCCTGCCAATGCGAGCAGAGGTGCACTGTTTCGCCAGTAAAGAAGCCAGCCCACCGCTACTGCAACCAGCGTGAGGGTGATGAAGCGTTGGATGTTTGCCAGCATGAAATACCCGGGCCAATGGCTTGCCGTCGCGCCGTATCCTGAATTATCGATCAGGCCAGCGTAACATCCTGGCCGGTCAGCCGTTTCGCGAGGCCTTGTGCCAGCCGATTGACTGTGCCGTAAATCGACAATTGCGGGTTGGCGCCTATGCTGGTGGGAAACAGTGAACCGTCGTGGAGGGAAAGGTTCTCCAGCTGCCAGTGAACGCCGTCAGGCCTGACCACGCCCTCCCGCTCGCTGGCGGAAAGGGCGCAACCGCCCATCACATGGGCACTCACTACCTTGGTCAACAGGGGTTTCATCGGCAACGCATTAACCGCATCACGGGCCTCACCCCAGTTCAGGTAGGGTCGAGCCATTTCATGCAGCGGCATGACCTGTTTTGCGCCAGCGGCGAACTGGATCTCCATCATCGACAACAAAGCGCGGCGGCCACCATCCATCACAAAGTCAGTCAGCGCGTAGTCGAGCACAGGTGAGCCATCACCACGCAGCTTGACCTGCCCGCCAGGTGCGCCCTCGTTAAAACCATCACGCAGCAAAGCCAGCAGGGTATGGTTGTTGGGGAAAGACTTCAGCAGGTCATGTTGCCCCTGCCCCATGCCGGGCACGGTCGATGCGAAGATCACCGGATGTAGTGGTGGCGCTTCCAGTTTGTAGCCGATGGGTCCGTCAATCGCATGCGTTTCGAGGAAGTGGTCCGTGTAAATCGACTGGGGTGCTCCATTCCAGGCTTCGACCTCATGCGCAAAAACCGCAGACGACATTACCACTGGGTGGAGAAAGGTTCTGGCCCCCAGCCGCCCATTTGGATCCGGCGCGCCCGAGCGCAACAGCACGGCCGGTGAGTTGATAGCTCCGCCTGCCAGCACAAAGTGTTTGGCAATGATCCTTGTCGTAGGAGGCGATGCGGCTGTAGCGCCGGCCCAAGAAGTCGAAGCGGCCGCGCGGCATATCAGCGCGGTCACCTTACCGTTCGAAAGCTCAAAGCTTTCGGCACGCGTTTCCGTCAACAACTGCGCGCCATTTTCAAGGGCAGCCGGAATGGTGGTCACCAGCATGGACTGCTTGGCGTTCGTAGGGCAACCCATGCCGCATGAACCCAGATTCCAGCAGGCCTTGACGTTGCGGGGTATGACGGCAGAAGGGATACCAAGTTTGGCGGTACCGCGACGCAACAAGTCGTTGTTTTCGTTGGGTGTGACCAGCCAGGGCTGGATGTTAAGCCGCCGTTCCGCCTGTTCAAAATACGGCGCCAGCGCTTCGACGCTGTAATCGGCCAGCCCTAAATGATCCTGCCAGAATTTGAGCGTACTTGCCGGTGTGCGAAACGAACTGGTCCAGTTGACAGTTGTCGAACCGCCCACGCACCGACCTTGCAATATGTTGATGGCCTTGTCCGCGGTTTTACGTGCTGCGCTTTCCTGGTACAACGATGGATAGGCCTCGGACTCCTTCTGGTTGAAGTCAGCACTGCTTTTCAGCGGCCCTTCCTCAACAAGGACGACCTTCAGACCCGCGCGCGTTAACAACTCGGCCGTAACCCCTGCGCCAGCGCCCGTTCCCACGATAGCCACGTCACAGGTGATGCGCTCAGGCGCTGGTGGCAGGCTACCGCCATATACCTTCCAGCCGCGCTGCACGCCCTCGCGAACGGGATCTTTTAGTTGACTCATGCGTGGCGGATTTTTCAGATACTCAAGGGGCCGGGATAACCGAGGAGGCGCCAGCTGGAGGGGTCCGCAAAGTATGCACCAGCCGTGATGTCATGGAGTGCTGCGTAAGCTTGCTGGCGTAGCTGCAGCGACGACAATCGCATACCCTGCAGTGCGGCTTGTACCTCCGCGACAGAGGCTTCCCGCCAAGGCGTTTGTAGTCCGGCCAACGCTCTGCGGCCCGGTACGCTCGCCAGCAATGACAACAGTTGGGAGAGCTCCGCCTGCGCGTGGGAAGGAAGAGCATTAACCAAAATGTCAATGCGTTCAATAAGGCCGTTCAGAGCAATCTGGCGCGGACCGGATTCCTCAGGCAGGGTCTTGTCCAGCACCGCAGAACCAATGGCGGCGAACACTTCACGGCCAGACGCCGTGAGGATGCCGCGCTCCATGCCGGGTTGAAGCAATGCAGCAGCGCCGCCTGCAACAAGCAGCGCGACAGAAGCTGCTGCACCAAGCTTGAAAAGGGTTCGTCGCTGCATTGCAGAAGTTTCGCATGGGGCAAGCGCCTTTCAATAGAGCTCCGTACCTAGATAAACTCGGGGTTTGTATGGACTTATCCGCCACCCGTATTCGTGAGGCTTTGCAGGCCGTGGCGCAGCTGCGGCAAGCCCACGCGGTCGATCTGGCACTGGCGAGCGCGGCGGCAGATATCAAACGGTTTCAGGCCCGCCGGTTTCGCGCAAGCTATGCCGATGTGCTGCAGAATCCCCGCTACAAAACGGCCGCGATGTTCTTCCTGCATGAGCTCTACAGCGACAAGGACTACGCCGATCGCGACCAGCAGTTTGCGCGCATCGCAAGCACCATTGCAAAACTGTTCCCACAGGCCGTCGTGAATACAGCAGCAGCGCTGGCTGAAGTGCATGCGTTGACCGAAACCCTGGATGACCTGATGGCGAGGCAGTGGCTGGCATCCCTTCAAAGCCACGCCACACTGGACGCCAATGCCCGCTATGTTCACTGCTGGCGTCTGGTGGCGGATGCAGCTGAGAGACACCGCCAGCTGAATGTTGTACTTTTGCTGGGTAAGGAACTTGATCGTCTGACCCGAAAACCGGGATTGCGTACGCTGCTGCGCCTGATGCGCAAACCCGCTGCAGTAGCAGGCCTGGGCGCGCTCCAGGATTTTCTCGAATCCGGCTTCGATGCGTTCGCGGCAATGCGCGGGGCCGATGAGTTCCTGGGTGTTATAGAGCAACGGGAAACCGCATGGATCAGTTCGCTATTCGAGGATGACCTTGTCACATGTGTGACGAAACTCGGGCAGCTGATGTTCACAACGCCGCAATAGTGGCCTGTGGCTGGCCCGCATCAGGGCAAGCCCCATACAGATTTTCGTGCCGGCCTCACACAATGGCCCGCAAGGAGTTTTTATGAACAGGCATTGGCTCAAGAGTTACCCCGACGGTGTTTCACACGATATAGATACGGCTCAGTTTCAGTCGTTGAACCAACTGCTGGAAACGTCCTTCAAAAAGAACGCAGCCCGTCCATTTTCGGTCTGCATGGACCGCTGGATGTCCTACGGCCAACTTGACGAGCTCTCTTCTGCGCTGGGTGCCTGGCTGCAAGGCCTGGGGCTGGAGCCAGGTGCGCGCGTCGCCATCATGCTGCCCAATATTCCGCAGTTTGCCATCACCATGTCCGCAATACTGCGAGCGGGCTACACCTGCGTCAATGTCAATCCGCTTTATACGGCCCGGGAGCTTGAGCACCAATTAAAGGATTCCGGCGCTACAAGCATCGTCATCCTGGAGAACTTCGCGGTAACGCTGGCGGAAGTCATAGAACGCACGCCCGTCAAGAACGTGGTGATGACTTCCATGGGAGACCAGCTTGGTTTCTGGTACGGGCGCTGGATTACTTTTGCTGTGCGACATCTCGCGAAGCTGGTGCCGGCTTACAAATTACCGCTTGGTGAAGGGCGTGAGGTGACATCGTTCAATACCGCAATCGCCGAAGGTGCGCGTATGGCGCTTAGACCGGCAAAAAGTAATCTCGACTCAATCGCGTTTCTGCAGTACACAGGCGGCACCACCGGACTATCCAAGGGCGCTGTGCTGACACACCGCAATATAGTGGCCGCGATCCTGCAGGCGGAGGAGTGGTTCACTCCGGCGCTGAAGAGGGTTGGCGATGTGAGCAACACGAACAACATCGCTGCGCTGCCGCTGTATCACATCTTTGCCCTGACGCTGTGCCTGCTGACAATGCGCTGGGGATCCCACCTGACCCTTATTCCCAATCCAAGGGACTTCGGAAAGTTTATAGAAGTGCTGAAGAAGCGCCCGTTTCATATGCTGCCTGCAGTCAACACACTGTTCAATGCGTTGCTGCAACACCCACAGTTCAAGACGGTTGATTTCTCCAATCTTTGCGTGTCCCAGGCCGGTGGAATGGCCGCCTCTGAAGGCACGGCGGAACACTGGCTGCAGGTAACAGGCAGCGCGATGATCGAGGGCTGGGGCATGAGCGAAACCTGCGCCATCGGCACCAACAATCCGGTGACCAACAAGCAGTTCACCGGCAATATCGGGCTCCCTTTACCGGGTATTGAAATAGCGATCAAGGACGATGACGGCAATTCGCTGCCGATTGGCGACTCCGGGGAAATCTGTATCAAGGGCCCGCAGGTGATGACAGGGTATTACAAACAGCCAGAAGAGAACCTGAAGGCATTCACTTCTGACGGTTTCATGCGCACCGGCGACATCGGCATCATGGACGATGCTGGTTACACCAAAATCATTGATCGCAAGAAGGACATGATCATCGTTTCGGGCTTCAATGTGTTCCCGAATGAGCTTGAGAACATTATTTCGCTCTGCCCAGGCGTAGTGGAGTGCGCGGCCGTCGGCGTTGCAGATCAAAGCCAGGGCGAAGCCATCAAGATTTTTATCGTCAAGAATGATCCGACTTTGACCGAAGATGACGTGAGTGCATATTGCCGACAACACTTCACCGGCTACAAACGGCCGAAATACATTGAGTTCCGGGATGACTTGCCAAAAACAAATGTTGGCAAAATTCTCAGGCGCGAACTCCGGACGGCAGCCTGAGCAGTTTTTCGCCAAATATCTTGAGTGCGGTGCCGCATTTGTCGGCTGGCGTCCAGGTTTTTGAACGGGGCTGGCTGTCTGCAAACAATATTCTTTTCACGGATGGCCTTGATACGCTGCTGGTTGATAGCGGTTATTGCACCCATTCGGCACAAACTGTGGCGCTGGTCGAGGGCGCTTTAGCCGGACGGCCGCTGAACGTGCTTGTTAATACGCATTTGCACAGCGATCATTGCGGCGGGAATGCTGCACTTCAGGCGCGGTATGGCAATCTCGAAATATGGATACCTCCCGGGCAGGCAGCATATGTAGCCGATTGGGATCCTATCGCGCTGACATATCAACCTACTGGTCAGAAGTGCCCACGTTTTTCATTTGCCAAAACCCTGGTACCCGGAACTGAAGTTTTGTTTGGCTCGAGCACCTGGGAGGTTTATTCGGCACCCGGGCACGACCCGGACTCACTTATTTTTTTTGAGCCAAGAGATCGCTTGTTGATTTCAGCCGATGCTTTATGGCAAAGCGGTTTCGGCGTTGTTTTCCCTGAACTGGAGGGAGACAGGGCATTTGATGAAGTTGATGCCACCCTGAATTTGATCGAAGGTCTCAATCCTGCTGTAGTGATACCAGGGCATGGAGCGGTTTTTAATTACAGCCCGGGAATCCTTGCAACTGCGCGGAGCCGGCTTGATGCATTCATCGCCAACCCACCCAGGCATGCGCTTCATGCCTCAAAAGTTTTGCTCAAGTTCAAATTGCTGGAGGCTCAACAGCAGGATTTTGACGAATTTGTCGAGTGGGCCATTAACACACCCTATCTGATCCAGATTCGGAACCGCTTTTTTTCGGACTTGGCGATGGCCAGCTGGATCGAAGCGTTGTGCGAGGAGCTTTGCAAAGCTGGTGTCGCGCAGCGAGATGGTAGTAAGATTTTCAATCGTTGATTGAAAAACTAATCGCGGGGCGTATAAGCCTAATCACAAAAGTCGCCGGAAAAACAGCTCGTGGGGGCCTGCAGCTTTTGCCCGCAAGTGTCGGCGCAGGCACCCGATTTCACACAAATAATATTCGTGCATTCCGTGTGGATGACAAACTATCCACAGACACTTAATCCGGCTATCGATCAAAATTGTACAGACAAAAGAAAACGCCCGGTTGATCAAAAATCAACCGGGCGTTCCTTGCTGTAAGAGCCTGACAATGTCCTACTTTCACACGGGAATCCGCACTATCATCGGCGCTAAGTCGTTTCACTGTCCTGTTCGGGATGGGAAGGAGTGGTACCAACTTGCTATGGTCATCAGGCATAACTTGTTGACAGATTGTCCAAAGAACAATCCATCGAATTCATAGAGCTAATCAGCTTTTATCTAGTAGTTGCACATACCGCTAGGCATGCGTCTTTTGAATGCGTCAACTTGGCATAACAACCCTGACTAATCTTTAAGACTGTCAAAGTTATAGGGTCAAGCCGCACGAGCAATTAGTATCAGTTAGCTTAACGCA
>JAZKCN010000023.1:0-58161 GCA_040388075.1 Pseudomonadota bacterium
TTGGCTTCGGAGGCCAATACTCTATCCACTGAGCTACAGCCGCAATGCTGTGAGGGTGCGCCCCCGTGAAGGGCGACGCGTGATTCTACCAGCCGACGCCTTGCAGAAGGCATGACAGGGCCGCTGCCCATGGGGGCACCGCTATAATATGCGGTTGCTGGACTAGAGCCTGTTTCAGCACAGAACAAACCCGATATTCGCCCCCGATTACAGTTTTTTGAGGACGCCATGAGCGCAAACGATCACAACACGGCCCACGAAGAAGCCCACACAGGCCCGATCAAGACCCCGAAACAGCTGCTCGCAGCGGTCTTTTTCTCTTTCGTCATCCCCATATTTGCCATCATCGGGCTGGTTTATTACGTTACCTCGGCCAACAAGACTGCGCCCGGCGCTGCACAGACCGAGCAGGCGATAGCACAGCGCATTCACAAGGTCGGTTCCATCGAAATTCGTGACGCGAACCGCCCATTGAAGAGCGGCGAAGAAGTCTACAACGCCCAGTGCGTGGCCTGCCATGGCAGCGGCGCAGCTGGCGCCCCCAAGTTCGGCGACGCCGGCGCATGGGCCGCTCGCATCAAAACCGGCTTTCAGACGCTATGGAACTCTGCGCTCAAGGGCAAGGGTGCGATGGCAGCCCAGGGCGGTGGCGACTTTGACGATGTCGAGATCGGCCGTGCGGTTGCTTACCTGGCCAACGCCGCTGGCGGCAAATTTGCTGAACCTGCAGCCCCGGCGGCTGCGACTTCTGCACCGGCAGGTGCAGCATCGGCCCCGGCTGCACCAGCTGCACCTGCAAGTGCAGCCCGCTAAGCCTTTCACGCATCAAAAAAAGCCGGTTTCGACCGGCTTTTTTTATTGTCGGCGACAGATATCCCGTTTATTTTTTCTGCAGAGCCTCGGGGCTCATCACGTAGCCATAACGCGCGGGCAGGCTGGCGGATTCGGACTCCTGCGGCACCCACAATCCCTGCTCGACGGCATCCGCAGCCACCGTCATGTCCTGCGTATGCACCAGGCCAAAGCCGATGTCGGTTTCCAGGTAAAGCCGGCCTTTGTCATCAAGCACACAGCGTTGCGGCCTGGCAGCAGGGCCAGTGTGAGCACTCACCGAAAAGCCTGCCGATACACGCCAGATGAAAGGTGTGGCCTCGAGTTCGACATAGACACGCTGCGGGCCGTTCTGGAAGAACCACTGCCCTTGTGCATCACTTTCGTAGTTGCGCTGTATGAAGTCGATCAGCTTCTCATGTTTGAGCATGGAGCCTTTGGCTGCCATCTGCCGGGCGGGGTCATCCAGCACGGCACAGAAAGCACCCGCAGCCTGCGCGCGGTCGTCGCGCATATACCAGTTGCCGCGCGCGTCCAGCCCCAGCCAGCCATAACAGTCCGGCACATTTGGCCACTTGGCGAGTGCCGCCTTGACGATGTCATCCATGGTGTGTGAGTTTCACTTTTAATGTTCAGGCGTATTTTGAAAAGAAACCGGTAACCGCATCAGGCATTGCCCAGACGTGGCCGGGAAACGGCCCCGAGGGGAAGCCTACATGCCCGCCCTGTTCAGGTTGCCACAGCGTCACACTGGCACTGACTTCTGCATCAGTTGGCAGGCTCCACGACGGGATAAACGGATCGTTGCAGGCGTTGAGCGCCAGCGCCGGTATGCCGATTTTTGACATATGGGGTTTGGCAGAGGCCCGTGCCCAGTAGTCTTCGGTATCCCGAAAACCATGCAGCGGCGCTGTGAAAATATTGTCGAACTCATACAGGTCACGCGCCGCCAGCAATGCCTGCCGGTCGAACAGGCCGGGGTGCTGGTCGAGCTTGCGCAGGGCCTTGGGCACCATGGTGCGCAGAAACATGCGGGTGTAGACCTGACGGTTAAAACCACGCCCTATCGCCCAGCCGCCGGCGGCCAGGTCCAGAGGTGAGCAGACGGATGCCACAGCGCTGACGACCCCGCCCGCCGCAGTGCCCATCTCACCGGCCCAGCGCATCAGCGCGTTGCCGCCCAGCGATATGCCGACGGCAAATAGCGGCCCCTGATGATGGGCCCTGAAGCGCCTGAGCACCCAGTCGACTTCTTCAAAATCGCCAGAGTGATAGGCACGCGGCGCGCGGTTCATCTCGCCCGAGCAGCCCCGGAAATGGGGCACCGCGCAGTGCCATCCGCGCGCATGTGCAGCAGCGGCAAGGGCCTCCGCATAGTGGCTGGCAGATGAGCCCTCAAGCCCATGAAAAGCCACCAGCAGCGGCCTGCCCTTCGCATCACCGGGAGCAGCGCTTGTGTCGACATCGATGAAGTCCTGGTCGGGCGTTTCCCAGCGCTCCCTGGTGAACGCCGGACGGGCGCTGGCAAAGCGCCGCGCCACCACGGCCGCCCAGATGGTTTGCAGGTTTCCGCCGGGCAGCCACCAGGGCGCGCAATAGCTCATCGCGACGGATTCCGGCTGGGCCATCTCAGTGCAGCATCTGCGGTGTTTCAGAAGACAGCTCGTGCATCTCGCGCGGCGTGCCAGGGCTGGCGTGGTGGGCCACCATACGCCAGCCCTGCGCCGTCTTCTGGTAGACGTTGGTGGCGATGACGTAAGCGTGGCGTGGGCCTTCTTCGGTCAATATTTCTATGCGCTCGAGCACGCTGTGCACGCTGGCACCCATTGATTCGACTACCCGCACCTTCTCGGCCTGCGCCTGGATGCTGCCGTTGGTGAACATCGCCTCAAATGAAGCGCGTATCGCGCCGGCACCCACCAGGCGCCCACCGCCGGGGTGCACACAGATGATGTCGTCCTCGTCGGCCCAGCAGGCCATCAGCCGGTCAATGTCGCCGCTTTGCAGTGCTTCATAAAAAGCCGATTCGGTATCGTGGGCGCTACCGCCAGCGGCCGGGGGAATGGTGGTTTTTCGCATCGCCTGTTGTCCTGAAAAATGCAGCTCAGGGCTGCGATGAATGCTGCTTATTAAGCCACGCTTGCACGACGCTGTGAATACGGCTGCTGCCAGGCTGCCTGCCCCCGCTTTGCGAAGCCTGCCAGAGCACTTCTGGCGGTACCACGTGGGTGCCCGCCGGCAGCATACCCAGCGCGGCATCAATGAATTGTGCAATCTTCGTCGGGCGGGCGGGCTGCTCGGTAGCCGGCACCATGTAACTGAGCGTCGACAGCATCCACGCCGCGAGGCGCCTGGGCCAACTCAAGCCAGTCGTGGCCTGCGCTTTTTGGGCGGAGCGTACAAACAGCACGCGCTCGAAACCCGCGGCCGCAACGGCATGCTCGTCAAGCGTTGCCAGGCCACGCTTGAGCGCATCGGGCAGCCGGCCCTGCTGGTGCGGCAGGACCACCACCAGCGTATTCAGGCCGCAGCGCCTGAACCACTGCGCCAGGCCAGCAAGATCTTCAGGCCGCGGCGTCCACAAGGCACGTTCGCGGTCGTAGTACAGGCGCGGCGGCCCGAACATAACCACACCTGTGCCGCCTGCCAGCATCACCGCCGGCCATGAGGTTACAGGCCCATCAGGCACCACGCGAATACTGACGCCGGACAGGCCGGTGCGCATAGGCTCAGTGGCCAGCACCTCTGCATGGCTGAAACGGGTGCTGCCGACCAGCCGCCTCAGCACCTCTGCACCCAACACGCCGGTCGCGCCAGCGACCAGCAGCCGCCCGCCTGCGCTTGCGGCAGGCGCAGGCCGGAAGGCGGCCTGCAGGGCATCGAGAGGGTTGTTCATGTCAGCATGTTAGTCAGCTGCAGCTTGCACGGCGGCGGTGGATAAATTTGGACATCACAGTAATTTGCTATGCAATCAATAGCATGTCGCGCTAGTCCACATTGGTTTTCAGGCACTTTTGACAATAAAAAGGGGCTGAAAAACATCAAAAGAACGCTTTTTTGCCGTTTTTGGGCGCTTTGCAGCCATTTGCAAGTCTCATGACAGCGCCGATGTAAAGTAGACTTTACATAACAGGAATGCCCCCCCGCCTCCATGTTCATGCGTGCAAAGTTCAAAGGCCTGTTCCCGCAACTACCGGCAGCTTCCAGACGGCATTGCCACCTGCGGGATACAGGGTCACGCCGGGCCGCGGCTGTACCGCCCAGCCGCCGGTGAACTCTCCGAAGGCAGGCAACACCGCCTGTCCTTCATCAAAACAAAAGCAGGGCAGGCGCAGGTGTTCACGGCCCCTTCCATGCAGGCGAAGCACCGGATGCAGGTGGCCGGACAGCACGGCGTGTGTGGCGTGCCGCTGCGGATGGTGGCAGGCTGCAAAGGGGCCTACCAGCCAGGGCTCATCCACAAGGTCGATGTCCAGCGCTGCAGGAGGATCGCCTGCACGCAGGTCATGGTTGCCACGCACCAGCACGAAACGCAGGCTGGAAAAATCCGCACGCCAGGCCATCAGCTGTGACAGTACGGCAGGTGTCCGGGCCTGCGGCGCGTGCAGGAAATCACCCAGAAAAATCACCTGCTTTGGTTTGTAATGCGTGAACAGCTGTGCGAGGCGGCGCAGGTTCTCCTGCGTGGTACCCGATGGCACCGGCTGGCCCAGGCTGCGATAGGTGGCCGCCTTGCCGATGTGCAGGTCGGCCACAAACAGCACCCCGCGGGCTGGCCACCACAGCGCATGTTGCGGCAACAGCCACACCACTTCGCCGGCCCACTCGATGGCCAGCGCCGTACCCGGTACAAAAGAGTCGGAAGAAATTCGCTCGAACACCTGTATGCCCTGCCTCAGGTGCGGCCCCGCCGGCCGGCAGGTTTAGCGGTCGAAGCCTTGCTGTGCGGCGCATCCTGGCCGAAGGCCAGTGAAGCGCGAACACTGTCCGTGCTGGCAGCTTCTGTCCTGTCTCCGACATCTGTGCGGCCACGGCGTCGCGGCAATTCACCCGCCGCTTTTTCAAGCTGCTGCACCATGCGGGCGATACGGTCGGCGACACTTTCATTGGACAGCTGCTCGCGAAAACGTTCGACCATCAACGGGAACGAAAACGGCGTCGGGCGTTCCAGTGTGCGCAGCACCAGCGTTTGTATATTCATGCGGTCCAAGCTGGTGCGCAGCCTACCGATTTCAAGCTCTTGAGCGAGCAGTTCCTGCTCGGACTGCAACAGCAGGCGGTTGGACGGATCGTATTTTCGGAAGACTTCGTAGAACAGCGATGACGATGCCTGCAGCTGCTTGTTGCTTCGCTTCTCGCCGGGATAGCCCTGGAAGATGAGCCCGGAGACGCGGGCGATTTCGCGGAAGCGCCGCTGTGCGAGTTCGCTGGCATTGAGGCTGGCCAGTACGTCATGCAACAGCATGTCGTCGCTCTGGACCTGCAGCACTTCTGGCAACAACGCCGGCCAGTCGACCTCGGCGGCACTCAACAACTCAAAGCCGTAATCATTGACAGCAATGGAAAAGGTGCGCGGCTCATGCCTGGCCACGCGCCACGCCAACAAATTGGCCAGGCCGAGATGAACGTGACGGCCGGCAAACGGGTAGAGGAACAGATGCGTGCCTTCACGTGTCTTCAGCACCTCTGCCAGCAAGGTGGTGGGGGTTGGCAATGCGGACCACTGCTGCTGGATCTCAAGCAACGGCCGTACACATTTCAGTTCCGGCGTGGAATATTGGCCCTGCGCTGCCAGCGCGAGCTGCTCGACGACCGCATCCGCCAGCGTGGTTGACAGCGGCATGCGCCCGCCATTCCAGCGCGGAACGGCGGACCGCTTGCCGCTGGCACGCCGCACCCACGCGGTCATCTCATGGATGCGAACCAGCTCCAGCAGTCGACCTCCGAAAAGAAAGCAGTCACCGGGTTTCAGGCGCGCAGCGAAACTTTCTTCAACACTGCCTATCCGGGAACCGCCCAGGTATTGGACGGACATGCTGGCATCACTGACGATGGTGCCTATGTTCATGCGGTGACGGCGCGCCAGCCGCGCATCAGGCACACGCCACACGCCTGCTTCATCAGGCACGGCACGCCGGTAGTCCGGGTAGGCTGCCAGTGACGGGCCTCCCTGGCGCACGAATGACAGGCACCACTCCCAGGTGTCTGGTTGCAGCCTGGCATAAGCGGCCGTGCTGCACACTTCCCGGTACAACTCATCGGGCACAAACCCACCGCCCAGCGCGACTGTCACCAGATGCTGCACGAGTACATCCAGCGGCTGCAGCGGGGAAGAACGCGCCTCAATATGACCTGCGGCAATCGCCGCCCGGGCAGCCGCACCTTCAATCATCTCTATGCTGTGTGTTGGCACCAGCGTGATCCGCGAAGGCCGCCCCGGCGCGTGTCCGGAGCGCCCCGCACGCTGGAGCAGGCGCGCCACGCCCTTCGGAGATCCTATCTGCAGCACACGTTCAACCGGCAGAAAGTCAACGCCCAGATCCAGACTGGAGGTGCAGACGACCGCACGCAACTCGCCGTTTTTAAGCCCCGCTTCTACCCATTCGCGCACATCACGGTCCAGTGAGCCATGATGCAGTGCGATCAGCCCGGCCCACTCCGGCCGCGCATCCAGCAAGGCCTGATACCAGATCTCGGACTGGGAGCGTGTGTTGGTGAAAACCAGCGTGACGCCGCTGCCCGCGATCTCGTCAATTACCTGCGGCAGCATCGTCAGGCCCAGGTGGCCTCCCCAGGGAAAGCGCTCGGTGCGCGCTGGCAACAATGAATCAACCAGCAATTTTTTGGGCACCTGACCCTGGACCAGAGTGCCGCCACTTTCACCGAGCAGGGTCTGCATCGCTTCTTCCAGGTTGCCCAGAGTCGCCGACATGCCCCAAGTCTGCAGTTTGCCGTTCCATTGCCGCAGTCTGGCCAGCGCCAACTGCACTTGCACGCCTCGTTTGTTGCCCAGCAACTCATGCCACTCGTCGACCACTACCATCCGCACGCCACCCAGTACCTCGCGCGCATCGGCACGCGACAGCATCACAGACAAACTTTCTGGTGTGGTGACCAGTACTGTGGGCAAGCGATTGTTTTGCGCGCTACGTTCAGCCGAAGCCGTGTCGCCACTGCGGGCGCCTGCCGACCAGCGCAGAAGGCTTTTGCCACTTTCCTGATTTTCATCGTCCTGCAAAACATCCAGTGCCTGCTGCAGTGCCCTCAACGTATCGGCGGCCAGTGCGCGCATGGGCGTGATCCACAAAACGGTGAGCCGTTCGGCTGCAGGGGGCCTTGCTGTAGTGGCTGCTGTTGGTCGTCGCAGGTTTGAAACCGGCGCGGCAGCCATATAGGCCATCAGCGCTCCCAGCCAGACCGCGTAGGTCTTGCCAGCGCCGGTGGTGGCGTGCAGCAAACCAGAGCGGCCTTCGGCGATCGCTTTCCATACGTCGCGCTGAAAACGAAATGGCTTCCAGCCTTTGCCGGCAAACCATTCCGCCAATGCCTTGCGAACCAGTGCGCTGCCAGCCACTGCTCGCGGTACGGCAGCGCTCATTGATCAACCTTCCGGTAATCTGCTTGCATCGGGTTTATGTTAGTGTGATGGCTTGCATCCAGGAGGACATTTCATGCAACACCGTTTTTACAAATGGCTAATGAGCACCCTTGTAGTCGCAGTCAGCCTTGTTCTGACAGGCTGCGGCTACAACGACTTTCAGCGGCTCGACGAGCAGACCAAATCGGCCTGGTCCGAGGTGCTGAACCAGTACCAGCGGCGCGCCGACCTGATCCCGAACATCGTTGCCACCGTCAAGGGCGAGGCAGCGTTCGAGCAGGACACACTGACCAAGGTGGTCGAGGCACGCGCCAAAGCAACTTCCATCCAGGTCACACCAGAGACCCTGAATGACCCGGCCGCCTTCAGCAAATTCCAGGCGGCGCAGGGTGAGTTGTCGTCGGCACTGTCGCGCCTGCTGGTGGTGACCGAGAACTACCCTAACCTGAAGGCCAACCAGGGCTTCCAGGATTTGCGTGTGCAGCTGGAGGGGACCGAAAACCGCATCACGGTGGCGCGCAACCGGTATATACAGACCGTCCAGCAATACAACACGCTAGCCCGCAGCTTTCCGAACAACCTGACGGCGATGATCTTCAGCTACCAGGTCAAGCCCAACTTCACGGTAGCCAACGAGGCACAGATTTCGGCACCGCCGGCTGTCAACTTCGAGAAAAAATAAGCAAGGCTCCAGCCCTGTGCAGCAGACCCTGATGAAACCTGGCGCGGCGCGGCCCTTGATGGCCTCATGGCTGCTGTCGATTGCCTGCCTGTTCCTGCTGCCAGCCATAGGCCATTCGCAGGACCTGCAAACCATCCCACCGCTGACCGGCCATGTGATGGACAGCACAGGCACGCTGGACAGCGCGCAAAAGCAGGCACTGGAGGCCAAACTCGCGTCGTTTGAAGCAACGCGGGGTACGCAGCTTGTCGTGCTGATGGTGGCCACAACGCAACCGGAGGACATCGCCTCCTACACCCAGCGTGTCGGTGACAGCTGGAAGATTGGCCGGCAGGGCATCGGCGATGGCTTGTTGCTGGTGGTCGCCAGGGATGACCGCAAGGTACGCATAGCACCAGCCAAGGCACTGGAAGGCGCTGTTCCAGACCTGGCTGCCAGACAGATCATCGAGCGGGCCATCACGCCCCGGTTCAGGCAGGGTGACTTTGCTGGCGGGCTGGATGCTGCCACGGACCAGCTCATCGCGCGTATCAACGGAGAAAATCTGCCACTGCCCGACGCGTCGAGCAGGCAATCCGGCGACGATGGATTCCAGTGGACTGACCTTGCAGTGTTCCTGTTTTTCGCCGTACCTGTCGGCGCCCGATTGCTGTCCGGCCTGCTGGGCCGCAAAGGCGGCGCTATGGCAACGGGCGGCATCGTGGGTGTGTTGGCCTGGCTATTTACCAGCAGCGTGCTGCTGGCACTCGGAGCCGTCCTGGCCGGCACGCTCTTCGGCCTCGTAGCCAGCCTTGGTTCATGGGCGAATACGGGCCGCCGATCATCTGGATGGGGTTCGTCTGGTAGCGCAGGCAGCAGTTGGGGTGGGGGCGGTTTCGGTGGCAGTCATGGCTCAGGTGGTTTCGGCAGCGGCGGTGGCGGAGACTTCGGTGGTGGCGGTGCTTCGGGCGACTGGTAGGGCAATCCAATGAACAAACTCCGACGCATGCTCAAGCACCTCTGGCTGGACGCCTCTGACGCCAGGCGCGCCATCCCGCCCGACATGCTCAAACGCCTGGCGCAGCGGACTGCAGCCAGTGAAAGCAGGCACTGCGGCCAGATACGCATTTGTGTGGAAGCATCCCTGCCGATGAGTTATCTCTGGCGCCTCGGGAAGAACACATCGATAGGCCAGCTCGTGCACCAACGGGCCGTGATGCTTTTTGGCAAACTGCGGGTCTGGGACACCGAGCACAACAACGGCGTGCTGATTTATCTGCAACTGGCCGAGCGCTCGATTGAAATCATCGCGGATCGCGGCCTGAACCGCCATGTCTCGCAAACCGAATGGCAGGCAATGACCGCCCGGATGGGTGCGGCATTTGCAGGGGGCCGGTTTGAAGATGGGCTCACCCAGGCACTGGAAGAAGTGTCTGCCGTACTGGTTGAGAATTTCCCTGCCGCAGAGGGCCCAGGGTCGGCACACCAAGCCGACGGCCTTCCCGACGAGCCGTTGCTCGGCTAGCTGGTCAGGCCGCCACCCGTTTGGTGGGCGGCATCCAGCTCCTGCTGCAAGGCCCGGCTCAATCCGCCCAGCGTCCGTATTTTGCGGTTCGCCTCACGCAACCGGTCTGACAGGCGTTTCGAAATCGCCAGCATCAGCCGTGCGGCAACCGCCGGGCGGTTCTTGATCAGGGCAAGCAGGGCGTCGCGCGACAGCACCGCCACGGCAAGTTCGGTGGTTGCGGTGCAGGTAGCTGAGCGGGGTGAGCCGTCCAGCACGCCCATCTCGCCGATCAGGCTGCCGGCGCTGATGATGGACATCACCATGCTGTCGTCCATGGAAGTCAGCTCGTTGTCAACCAGCACTTCGCCTTCGAGGATCAGCATCATGAAGTCGGTGTGGGTGACCTCGCCCTCCTTGATCAGCACAGTGCCGTGCTGAACACGCCTGAGCATCATCGCGTCCACCACTTCGCGAGCATCAGGCAGGCTGAGGTCCGTCAGGGCCGTGGTGGTGATCAGCAACTGGGCTGCTTTTTCCTTGTTGCTGTCCCGGAACGGCGCGGTGATTCTGGAGAAAAGCATGCCCTCATTGTAGAAGGCAGCCGTCTTTTCCGGCCTGGTTTTTTTGGCCAAAAAAAAGCCCCGCCGGGAGGGCAGGGCCTTTGGATGGGCGATATGCCGCGAGAAGTTTTACTTCTTCTGGCGATATTTGCGGAGCGCGGCGATCTGCGCAGCCATCACGGCGAGCTCGGATTGCGCCATCGCGATGTCAATGTCACTCTTGGCATTTTTCAACGCCTGTTCGGCAGCTGCCTTGGCTTCAACCGCCTTGGCTTCGTCAAGGTCCTTGCCGCGAATAGCGGTATCGGACAGGACAGTTACTGTGTTCGGCTGTACTTCCAGCAGGCCACCGGCGACAAACACGAACTCTTCGCTGCCATCGGCTTTTTCAATGCGAACGGCACCTGGCTTGATGCGGGTGATCAGCGGTGTATGGCGCGGGTAGATGCCGAGTTCGCCGGCTTCCCCTGGCAAGGCCACAAATTTGGCTTCGCCGGAGAAGATGGACTCCTCGGCACTGACGACGTCCACGTGGATGGTGTGGGTCGAGTCCATGTCTTAGACCTTCTTGGCCTTCTCGAAAGCCTCGTCGATGGTACCGACCATGTAGAAGGCCTGCTCTGGCAGGTGATCGCACTCACCAGCCACAATCATCTTGAAGCCACGGATGGTTTCAGCCAGGCTGACGTATTTGCCGGGCGAGCCGGTAAACACTTCAGCAACGTGGAAAGGCTGCGACAGGAAACGCTGGATCTTGCGGGCGCGGGCCACGGCCAGCTTGTCTTCCGGGGCCAGTTCGTCCATGCCCAGAATCGCGATGATGTCGCGCAGTTCCTTGTAGCGCTGAAGCGTACCCTGCACGGCACGGGCCGTCGCGTAATGGTCTTCACCGACGACGTTCGGGTCCAGCTGGCGGCTCGTCGAATCGAGCGGATCAACCGCAGGGTAGATACCCAGCGAAGCGATGTCACGCGACAGCACCACGGTGGAATCCAGGTGGGCGAAGGTGGTGGCAGGCGATGGGTCGGTCAAGTCATCGGCAGGCACGTAAACGGCCTGGATGGAGGTGATCGAACCAACCTTGGTGGACGTAATACGCTCTTGCAGGCGGCCCATTTCTTCAGCCAGCGTCGGCTGGTAACCCACGGCTGAAGGCATACGGCCCAGCAGTGCGGACACTTCTGTACCGGCCAGCGTATAGCGGTAGATGTTGTCCACGAAGAACAGCACGTCACGGCCTTCATCACGGAAGGACTCGGCAATCGTCAGGCCGGTCAGCGCAACGCGCAGGCGGTTTCCTGGAGGCTCATTCATCTGGCCGTAGACCATGGCCACTTTGGATTCGCCGAGGTTCTCGAGATTCACGACGCCGGAATCGGCCATCTCGTGATAGAAGTCATTGCCTTCGCGGGTACGTTCACCCACACCGGCAAACACGGAGAGGCCCGAGTGCGCCTTGGCGATGTTGTTGATCAGTTCCATCATGTTCACGGTCTTGCCGACACCGGCGCCACCGAACAGGCCCACCTTGCCGCCCTTGGCAAACGGGCAAACCAGGTCAATCACCTTGATGCCGGTTTCCAGCAATTCCTGCGAAGGCGACAGTTCGTCGTACGCTGGCGCCTTGCGGTGAATCGGTGCGGTGAGGGTCTGGTCAACAGGCCCACGCTCATCAATAGGTGCACCCAACACATCCATGATGCGGCCGAGGGTGGCCTTGCCGACCGGCACGGTGATGTTGGCATTGGTGTTGTAAACGATGTTGCCGCGACGCAGGCCATCGGAAGAGCCCAGCGCAATGGTACGCACAATGCCGTCACCGAGTTGCTGCTGCACTTCAAGGGTCAGCGAAGAGCCTTCCATCTTGAGTGCGTCGTAAATCTTCGGCATCTGGTCGCGCGCGAATTCAACGTCAACCACCGCACCGATACACTGAACAATCTTGCCTTGAGCTTGAGCCATGACTGGATCCTTTTCCGTTTTCTTTAATCTGTAAATCAGGTATGGCGGTCAGACCGCTGCAGCACCAGCGACGATTTCCGAAAGTTCTTTCGTGATCGCCGCTTGACGCGTCTTGTTGTAGATCAGCTTTAGTTCGCCGATCACGCTACCGGCGTTGTCGGTTGCAGCCTTCATGGCCACCATGCGGGCCGACTGCTCGGACGCCATGTTTTCTGCCACGGCCTGGTAAACCAGTGCCTCGACATAACGAACCAGCAGGTCGTCAATCACCGTCTGCGCATCAGGTTCATAGATGTAGTCCCAGCCGTGCTGGTCCTTGTCGGCCTGCATGCGTTCCGCAGACAGCGGCAGCAACTGCTCGACCACGGGTTCCTGGCGCATGGTGTTGATGAACTTGGTGTAGCAGAGATAGACCGTATTGATCTTGCCTTCGCTGTACGCGTCCAGCAACACCTTGACCGGACCGATCAGCGCATCCAGATGTGGCTTGTCACCGAGCTGGGTTACATGCGAGATCACCTTGGCGCCCACACGGTTCAGGAAACCGAGGCCCTTGTTGCCGATGGCCACAGCCTGTGCGTCCTGGCCTGCGGCCTGCAATTCCTTGAGCTTGGCCGTCACCGCACGCAGCACGTTGGTGTTCAGGCCGCCGCACAAACCCTTGTCGGTGGTGACCACGATGAAACCCGCAGCCCTGGCGTCGTTGGACTCCATGAATGCGTGTGTGTACTCGGGGTTAGCCTGTGCCAGATTGGCCGTGATGTTGCGGATCTTGTCGCTGTAAGGACGGGCAGCGCGCATCCGTTCCTGCGCCTTGCGCATTTTGGATGCGGCCACCATTTCCATGGCCTTGGTGATCTTCTTGGTGTTTTCCACCGATTTGATCTTGCCGCGTATTTCCTTGCCTGCTGCCATTATTGGGTCCTAAATAGTTTCTAAGCCTCGGGCTTTGATGTCTTCAGGGGTTCAGGCGAAAGACTTCTTGAACTCGCCCACAGCGGTGTTCAGTTCTGCCTCGGCGTCCTTGTCCATCGCCTTGGTGGCTTCGAGCTTGGCCATCAGGGCAGCATTCTTGTCCTTCAGATAGCTATGCAAGCCGGCCTCGAAAGCCAGTACCTTCTTGACTTCGATATCGTCCATGAAGCCCTTGTTCACTGCGAACAGCGTGGCTGCCATATTGGAGATCGACAGCGGCGAGTACTGGGCCTGCTTGAGCAATTCGGTCACGCGTGCGCCGCGGTCCAGCTGCTTGCGGGTCGCCTCGTCGAGGTCGGAGGCGAACTGCGCAAAAGCAGCCAGCTCGCGGTACTGGGCCAGATCGGTACGGATACCGCCGGACAGGTTCTTGATAAGCTTGGTCTGGGCGGCACCACCGACGCGGGACACCGAGATACCGGCGTTGATCGCGGGGCGGATACCGGCGTTGAACAGGCTGGTTTCCAGGAAGATCTGGCCGTCGGTGATCGAGATCACATTGGTTGGAACGAATGCCGAAACGTCACCGGCCTGCGTTTCAATAATAGGCAGGGCGGTCAGCGAACCGGTCTTGCCCTTCACGGCACCTTTGGTGAAGTCTTCAACGTACTTTTCGTTCACGCGTGCTGCACGCTCGAGGAGGCGGCTGTGGAGATAGAACACGTCGCCGGGATAGGCTTCGCGGCCTGGCGGACGGCGCAGCAGCAGAGACACCTGGCGGTAGGCCACGGCCTGCTTGGACAGATCGTCATAAACGATCAGCGCATCTTCACCGCGGTCGCGGAAGTATTCGCCCATCGTGCAGCCAGAATAGGCGCTCACGTACTGCATGGCAGCGGACTCGGAGGCAGACGCTGCGACGACGATGGTGTATTCCATCGCGCCGGCTTGCTCCAGCGAACGCACCACGTTCTTGATGGAAGAAGCCTTCTGGCCGATGGCGACATAGACGCACGACACGCCTTTGCCCTTCTGGTTGATGATGGCGTCGATCGCGACAGCGGTCTTGCCGGTCTGGCGGTCACCGATGATCAGTTCGCGCTGGCCGCGGCCGACTGGCACCATGGAGTCGATGGACTTCAGGCCGGTCTGCAGGGGCTGGTCAACCGATTTACGGGCGATAACGCCTGGGGCAACCTTTTCGATCACGTCGGTCATCTTGGCGTTGATCGGGCCCTTGCCGTCGATAGGCTGGCCGAGTGCATTGACCACACGGCCAAGCAGTTCGGGGCCGACAGGCACTTCCAGAATGCGGCCCGTGCACTTGACGGTATCGCCTTCGGCAATGTGCTCGTACTCACCCAGAATCACGGAGCCGACCGAGTCGCGCTCAAGATTCAGCGCAAGGCCATAGGTGGGCGTGCCATCAGCGGTTGCCGGGAATTCAAGCATTTCGCCCTGCATCACATCGGACAGGCCGTGGATACGCACGATACCGTCGGTCACCGACACAACGGTGCCCTGGTTGCGGATGTCGCTGCTGGCTGTCAGGCCTTCGATGCGGCTCTTGATCAGTTCAGAAATTTCTGCGGGATTGAGTTGCATGACTCTTTCCTTCTTTCTTCGGTTTGTTGGCTAAAAATCCGGGCGTTATGCGAAGCACAACATCACGAAACCAGCGCTGCTTTCATTTGCTCTAAACGGGCCTTGACGGAAGTGTCCAGCACTTCGTCGCCCACCACTACTTTCACGCCGCCTATCAACTCAGGCTCCAGCTCGACCTTCAGGTTGAGCTTGCGGCCAAAGCGCTTTTCAAGCGTGGCAGCCAGATCGGCCAGCGCAGCGCCTTCGAGCGCAAACGCGCTGTAGACAACCGCATCGGAAGACCCGCTTTGCGCATTTTTCAGGACGCGGAACTGACGGGCGATTTCCGGCAGGACGCCGATACGGCCGTTGTCTATCACGGCGCGCAGGAAGTTTTTCGCAGCTTCCGGCAATGCCGTTTTGGCGACACCGGAAATCACGTCAAAGGCCTGCGCCGACGTCACGCCGGGGTTGCCCGCGTACTGCTGCAACTGGACATTCGACGCAATCGCGGCCAGTTCATCCAGCCAGGCCGCAGTGCCGGCAAGGTCCGCACCGGCGGTCTTGTACAGCGCTTCAGCGTATGGACGGGCGATGGTGGCTAGTTCGGCCATGTTGATGCTCGCTTGAAGGTTTCAGTCAAAGTTCGGTCTTCAGACGGCCCAGCAAGTCAGCATGCACACCGGCATTGACTTCCTTGCGCAGGATCTGTTCCGCACCTTTGACAGCCAGTGCGGCAACCTGCTCGCGCAGGGTCTCACGGGCCTTGACGGTCTGCTGCTCGGCTTCAACCTTTGCGGCAGCAATGATCTTGCCGCCTTCTTCGGTTGCCTTCGCCTTGGCTTCCTCGATCATGGCCTGCGCGCGGCGCTCGGCCTCAGCCAGACGCACGGCGGATTCGTTGCGCGACTTCGCAAGCTCTTCCTCAACGCGCTTGTTGGCGACGGTGAGTTCGGACTTGGCCTTGTCGGCTGCTGCCAGGCCCTCGGCGATCTTCTGCGCACGTGCATCCAGCGCTGCTGCGATTGGCGGCCACACGAATTTCATCGTGAACCCGACCAATATCAGGAACACGATCATCTGGACAATTAAGGTTCCGGTAATGCTCACTGCTCATCCTTTCCCTTGAGGCCCAACACAGGGTCCGACCCGAAGGAATGACGTTTTTGGGATTTTGACGATTTACTTGGGCAGGTTTGCGATTTGTGCCAGGAACGGATTGGCGGTGGCGAACCACAGCGCAATACCGGTACCGATAATGAAAGCCGCGTCGATCAGACCGGCCAGCAGGAACATCTTGGTTTGCAGTTCACCCATCAGCTCAGGCTGGCGTGCAGCTGCTTCAAGGTATTTGCTGCCCATGATGCCGATACCGATACAGGCGCCAACAGCGCCGAGGCCGATGATGAGGCCGGCGGCCAGAGCGACAAAACTAATAACTTCCATGATGACTCCTTAGGACTTTGGTTGCGAGAGAAAAAGAAAAACGGAAAACGGAAAAATCAGTGGTGATCGTGTGCCTGGCCGATGTAAACCAGCGTCAGCATCATGAACACAAAGGCCTGCAGCGTGATGATCAGGATGTGGAAAATCGCCCACGCAGAGCCCGCGATGATGTGGCCGATGGCCAATGCAATGCCGGTACCCAGACTGACCGAGGCAAAAGCGCCACCCATCAGGGCGATCAGCAGGAAAATCAGTTCGCCAGCGTACATATTGCCGAACAGTCGCATGCCGTGGGAAACAGTCTTGGCGACGAACTCGATGACCTGCATCAGGAAATTGAAGGGGTACAGCGCCCAGTGGTTGCCAAAAGGGGCGGTAAACAGTTCGTGGACCCACCCGCCGAAGCCCTTGATCTTGACGTTGTAGACAAGGCAGGTGACCAGCACGCCTAACGACAGCCCCATCGTGACGGAGAGGTCGGCGGTCGGTACGGAACGCATATAAGCATGATGCGGATCATGACCAGCCAGCTCATACACCCAGGCCCAGACGGCAGGCAGCAGATCCACCGGCAGCAAGTCCATTGCATTGAGCAGGAAAATCCAGACAAAAACAACCAGTGCCAGCGGCGCTACAAGCTTGCGGCTCTGTGCGTTGTGCACGATGCCCTTGGCTTGTGAGTCGACCATTTCGACGAGTATCTCAACTGCAGCCTGGAAACGGCCCGGAACACCGGGAGTCGCCTTGCTGGCCGCTTTCCAGAGAAAGAAACAGGCCACCACTCCAAGCAGGGCGCTGAAGAAGAGGGAGTCGTAATTAAAAACCGTCAGGTCAAAAGGCCCGACCAGTTCCTTGTTACGCCAGTGCGTCAAGTGGTGAACAATATATTCACCAGCGGTCTGACCGCCATGTCCAGCAGCATTTTCTGCAGCCATTTATTGCTCGCCTCTAAATTTTTTAGTGCCCCGGCCCGCGAACATCAACGTGAGCCAGACTATTTTCATCGTCAACACCAAGCCGACCAGCATGGCCGGCCAACTCAGGTCAGTCACCACCCTGGGCGCGGCAAACAACATTGCCATCGTCAGGACGATCTTGACCATTTCCCACAAGAAGAACCCAGCCACCGCAGTGCCTGGATTCATTGACCACACTTTTCCGGTCAACCCGCGCGCAAACAGCGCACCAGGAATAACCACAGCCAATGCGCCATACAGCGCAGACCAGCCGTTGCTCTGCTTGCCGGTCAGCAACCAGGCGGCCAATGCCGCCAAGATGCCTGTAACCAGCTGGCCCGCCAGCACCACCCAAGGTGACAGCGAAGGGCTTTTGACCCTGAGCTGCTGAGCTTCTTCACGCGTCAGGGGCTTTGGAACCTCTTCCGGCGCTTTTTCGAAGCTGTCGTAGGACGCATTGTTTCCGCTTGAAGAAACCCGTCCTGTCCCATTCACCGCATCTGTCATTTTGACCATCACAAATTACGGTTAAGTTACAAAGCCGGTTTACAAAGCGGTTACAGAGCAACCTTTAGCAAAGCCCCTGATTATACGGAGAAACCCCAGCCCCTTTCCGAAAAACCCTGCGCGGCAGTTTGAATCGGGTCGGCGCGCTGTCTTGCACACGCCGGACACGGCCGTCGTTCACAATGGCAGGCTGATTTTCCGCCTTGCAACAAGCTACCGGCTCAAAGAGCGCCCCACAAAGGACACCATGCCCACACTGATGAAATTTTTACACGTAGCCGCCGCCATTGTCTGGCTGGGCGGCATCAGCTTCATGCTGTTTGCGCTGCGGCCTGCCGCAAGCCAATTGGCGCCCCCACAGCGCGTACCGCTGATTGCACAGGTGTTGCGCCGTTTCTTCACTATCGTCTGGCCTGTCGTCGCCATTCTTTTGCTGACCGGCCTGGCCATGCTGATGCGTGTCGGCATGAAAAACGCGCCCATTGGCTGGCACCTGATGATGGGCATAGGCATGCTGATGTTCTTACTGTTTGGCCACCTGTACTTTGGCCCGTTCCGCCGCCTGAAACTCGCCGTCACGGCCGCCGACTGGCCCGAAGGGGGCCGCCGCATCGGGCAGATCGCCACACTGGCCACCCTCAATCTTGGACTCGGCGCGATTGCCATTGCGGCCGTGATTTTCCTTGCCTGACAGCAGACACCAGCCGCAATCCCACAAACAGCGACTCGCCGATGCGCGCCACACCATTCACACTAGCCGCTCCGCTGATGTTTCTTCTGGGAGGCTGCACGGCCGTCAACCCCTATTACGATCCGGCCAAACCGCACCACACGGCAGAAGGCTTTAAAAACAATTACATCGGCTCGGTCAACAAGAAGTTCAGCGAACTGATGCGCTGGCAATATGAAAGGCGCCAGCAGGACCTGCCCAAGCCGCCTGAGAAACCAGTGCCGGTACAGGTGCCCGACCTGGCCGCCATACAGTCTTATGCGGGCACAGCAAGCGGTCCGCCGCAACTCACCTGGATAGGCCATGCCGCCATGCTGGTTCAGGCCGGCGGGCTGAATGTGCTGACCGATCCGGTATTGTCCGAACGCGCCAGCCCGCTGCAATTCATAGGCCCCCAACGCGCGCAACCGCCCGGCATCGCACTGGCCGATTTGCCGCTGATTGATGTAGTGCTGATCTCGCACAACCACTATGACCACCTCGACAAGGCCTCGGTTCTGGACATTGCAGCACGCTCAAAGGCCGCCGGCAAACCCACGCTTTTTCTCGTGCCGCTGGGCATGAAAGCCTGGTTCACAGACCTGGGTATCGGCAACACCGTCGAGATGGACTGGTGGGACAAGCAGGTGGTCAAGGGCGTTGAATTCAACTTCACCCCGGTGCAGCACTGGTCTGCGCGCAGTTTTGGCGATCGCAGCCAGACCCTGTGGGGCGGTTATGCAGTATTTGCATCCGACTTTCACTGGTATTTCAGCGGCGATACCGGCTACTCCAAAGACTTCACCGACACCCGCAACCGTTTTTCCGACAGACTGTCCACAGACAAGGGCGGTGGTTTTGACCTCGCACTGATTGCAGTAGGCGCTTATGAGCCACGCTGGTTCCTGGCAGAGCAACACGTCAATCCGGCTGAAGCGGTGCAAATCCACAAGGACCTGGGCGCGAAGCGCAGCGTCGGCGTGCATTGGGGTACGTTTGAGCTGACCGACGAGTCGCTGGACCAGCCCCCAAAAGACCTCGCCATTGCGCGCATGGCGCAAGGCCTGAACGACAACGATTTCAGCGTGATGGCGGTGGGTGAAACTCGCGTGCTGCCGGCACGCCCCAAACAATGACGAGAAAAGCAGCCAACGAAGCACCTGAAGCGCCGCACTGGACGGCGCGCTGGAAAACAGCCATGCCCACGCGCGAGGTACTGGCCACGCATCCCTGGCTCAAGCCGATTGCGCACCGCGTGCTGGATCCGCAACTCTGGCGCCTGCGCAGCGAGCCTGTCGCGCGCGGAGCGGCCATCGGCATGTTCTGGGCCTTTGCACTTCCGTTTGCGCAAACGCTGGCTGCTGCCGCACACAGCGTCTGGTGGCGCGCCAATATCCCGGTGGCAGCTGGCATCACGTTCATCACCAACCCGCTGACGGTCGGCTTCTGGCTCTGGCTCGCCTACCAGACCGGCGCGCTGGTAATGGGCGCCCCACCTGCAGAGCCGCGCGCCGAAGGCGAAAGCATGATGGCCTGGCTGGCATCTTTCGGCGGCCCTGCCATACTGGGCATGGCTATTTTTGCAGTCGGTGGTGCCCTGATCGCCTATACCGCGGTCAAGCTGGCCTGGCGCCTGCGCATCTGGTTCAAACGCCGCAACCGCTGATCCCTTTTTAGTCCATCGAGCAACGCCATGACAACGCCTTCACTGCCCGACACCCTGTGCTACCTCAACGGTGAATACACCGCACTCAAGGACGCCAAAATCAGCGTGCTGGACCGCGGCTTCATCTTTGGCGACGGTGTGTATGAGGTCGTACCGGCCTATGAAGGCAAGCTGTTCCGTTTTGAGCAGCACATGGCGCGCCTGGACCGCAGCCTGGCCGAACTGCGCATCACCAACCCGCTGACAAAACAGGAGTGGCGGGATATCACCACCCGGCTGATCGCAGCCTTTTCAAAATCGGCCGGCACAGGGTCATCGGACAACCAGATCATCTACATCCAGGTCAGCCGCGGCGTGGCGCTGCGTGACCACCCGATGCTGCCGGGCCTCACACCCACCGTGTTTGTAATGACTAACGCGATGAAGCTGCCCGGCGACGCGCAGCGCAGCGAAGGTGTGGCCTGTGTCACCGCTGATGACTTCCGCTGGGAGAAAGCGCATATCAAAAGCACCAGCCTGCTGGGCGCTGTGTTCTCACGCCAGATCAGCGTCGATGCCGGCGCGCTGGAAACCGTCATGTTCCGCGGCGATTACCTGAGCGAGGCAGCGGCCAGCAATGTCTGGGTCGTCAAGGGCGGCAAGGTGATGGGTCCGCCCAAAGACAAGCTGGTGCTGGAAGGCATTCGCTACGGCCTGATGGAAGACATGTGCAGCAGCGCCGGTATCCCGTTCGAGCTGCGCCGCATCACACGCGCCGAGGTGCTGGCCGCCGATGAACTGCTGCTGTCATCGGCCACCAAGGAAGTGCTGCCCGTCACCTTGCTGGACGGCCAGCCCGTCGGTAACGGGCTGGAAAAAGGCAAGCCTGGCCCCATCTACAAAAGCTTGTACTCCGCCTACCAGGCGGCAAAAAAAGCAACGGCCTGACAGGAAACCCAGCCATGAACACGACACCCGGAAACAATCCGCAAACGACTACAGACGCAACGCCCCGCCAGGAATCGCTGATCGAGTACCCGTCGCAGTTCCCGATCAAGGTGATGGGCCAGAAGGTCGACGGCCTTGTCGCTGCCATCACGGCAGTGGCCCACCAGTTCGACCCGAAGTTCGACGCCTCGACCATCGAGTTGCGCGAAAGCAAGGGCGGCAAGTATCTGGGCGTTACGGTTACCGTCACCGCCACCAGCCGCGAACAACTCGACGAGCTGTACCGCACGCTGAGCACACACCCCATGGTCAAGGTCGTACTGTAAAGTCGACTTTACATGACCATGCATTTTGAGGCCCGGCAGCTCGGTTTGGTGCCTTACCAGCCTGTTTTTGAGGCCATGCAGGCCTTCACAAAGGCCAGAAATGCCCAAAAAGAGGGTGAAAAAGGCCTGAAAACCAATGTGGACGAGCGCGACTTGCTATGGATTTGTGAGCACCCCCCAATTTATACCCAAGGGCTGGCCGGCAAGGCAGACCACATCCTGAACCCCGGCGACATCCCGGTGGTGCAGACCGACAGGGGAGGGCAGGTGACTTTTCACGGACCGGGCCAGGTCGTGGCCTATCCGCTGATGGACCTCAGGCGCGCTGGCTACTACGTCAAGGAATACGTGCACCGGATCGAGGAGGCCGTCATCAGGACGCTCGCCCACTTCGGCGTCACGGGCCACCGTGTTGCGGGCTCGCCGGGCATTTATGTGCGGCTGGACGATCCTTTCTCGCATGCCGCATTGACAGGCCCGCAAAATCCGCAGGACCCCTTTAGCGGACTCGGCAAGATAGCAGCGCTGGGCATCAAGGTCAGCCGGCATTGCACCTACCACGGCGTGGCGCTGAACGTGGCGATGGACCTTGAACCCTTCTACCGCATCAACCCTTGTGGCTATGCAGGGCTGAAAACCACAGACCTTTCTACAATCGGGGTATCGGCAAGCTGGCAGGATGCTGCGGATGTGCTGGGCCAAAAGCTCGACACCTTTTTGGCGCCCTGAGCATCAACCCAAAGAAATACACCATGAGCACCACAGAAGTCGTTCGCGACATACAAAGCACCGAGGACTACAACCCGCTGGCCAAACAGAAGGCGGCAGCCAAGCTGTCGCGCATCCCGGTCAAGGTGGTGCAGGGCGAGGTGCTGAAGAAGCCGGAGTGGATTCGTGTCAAGGCCGGCAGCCCGACCACACGTTTCTACGAGATCAAGCAGATCCTGCGCGAGAACAAGCTCAACACCGTCTGCGAAGAAGCCAGTTGCCCAAACATCGGTGAATGTTTCGGCAAGGGCACGGCCACCTTCATGATCATGGGCGACAAGTGCACCCGCCGCTGCCCGTTTTGCGACGTCGGCCATGGCCGGCCCGACCCGCTCGATGCAGACGAACCGCTGAACCTGGCCAAAACAATTGCCGCGCTGAAGCTCAAGTACGTGGTCATCACCAGCGTGGACCGCGACGACCTGCGCGATGGCGGCAGCGGCCATTTTGTCGAATGCATCCAGAAGATTCGCGAACTCTCACCTGCCACCACGATTGAAATACTGGTGCCGGACTTCCGTGGCCGCGACGACCGCGCGCTGGAGATCCTGAAAGCCGCGCCGCCGGACGTGATGAACCACAACCTGGAAACCGCGCCGCGCCTGTACAAGGAAGCCCGCCCCGGCAGTGACTACCAGTTCTCGCTGAACCTGCTTAAAAAGTTCAAGGCGCTGCACCCCGATGTACCGACCAAAAGCGGCATCATGGTCGGCCTTGGCGAGACCGACGAGGAAATCCTGCAGGTGATGCGAGACATGCGGACCCACAACATCGACATGCTGACCATAGGCCAGTACCTGGCGCCGAGCATGAGCCATCTGCCGGTGCGTCGTTATGTACATCCTGACACCTTCAAGATGTTCGAAGCAGAAGCCTACAAAATGGGCTTCACGCACGCAGCTGTCGGCGCGATGGTCCGGTCAAGCTACCACGCCGACCAGCAGGCGCATGCGGCAGGCGTTGCCAACACCTGAAGCGGTCCGCGTCCGGCGCCATGCCGGCATTTAATAGCGATGAGGATTGGACGGCCTGCGGTCATACCGGTTAGGCACACCGTCCCGATCACGGTCGCGGTAAGCACCGGGTGGTGGCGCCTGGCGGTAATGCGGGCCATTGTCGTAACCGACCGGGTAGGCTACACAGCCGGAAAGAACGGCCACGCCTGCCAGGCTGGCCAGAAGCACTGCAATTTTTCTCATGATGATCTCCTTGATGTCCCGGCAGGTGTAGCCGTGAGAGCATTTCAGCGTGCGTGCGTGGCAGGCAGGTGTAGCCGGCGTTCCTGAAAGGTGAAGCTGGTTACCGGATGTAGCGGCGCAAGAGCCACTATGCTTGCGGGCCATGTCCGCCAATCTTTACGCACTGGGTGCCATCGCTCTCTGGGCCCTGCTCGCTGCGCTGGGCGTGTCGCTGCGCCACGTCCCGCCCTTCCTGCTGACCGGCATCGCACTGCTGGTGGGGAGCATGCTGGCCATGCCCTTTGTATTGCGCCAGCCATCGCAGTGGCGCATTCCCGTGCGCACGCTCGCACTAGGCGTCTACGGCCTGTTCGGCTTTCACTTCCTGCTGTTCATTGCGCTGCGCATGGCACCACCGGTTGAAGCCAACCTCGTCAATTATTTGTGGCCCTTATTCATGGTGGTGCTGGCGCCGCTGTTCCTGCAAGGTGTGGCGTTGCGCGCCGTACACGTGCTGGCGGCGCTGCTGGGCTTTACGGGGGCAGCCATCGCCATCCTGGGGGCTGGAGGCGGCTTTGCTACGGGCAACTGGTCATGGGGTTATGTGCCCGCGCTGGCTTCGGCCTTTATCTGGGCCAGTTATTCGTTGTTAACCCGGCGTGTGCCGCCTTTTTCAACGGCCGCCATCGGCTTGTTCGGACTGGTGTCGGGTGTGCTGTCGCTGCTATGTCACTGGTGGCTGGAACCAGCCGTCACGCTGACGACTCGCGACTGGCTGCTGCTGGCCGTGATGGGCCTGGGGCCGCTGGGCGCGGCATTTTTCCTGTGGGACCGGGCACTCAAGCTGGGCGATGCCCGGCAGATAGGCATTCTGAGCTACCTCACGCCGCTGGGCTCGACCGCACTGTTGATGCTGGTCACCGGTCGCACGCTGAACTGGAGCATCGCCCTCGCGGCAGTGATGATTATTGGCGCGGCGCTACTGGGAACACGCAGCAATAAAAATCCGGCTTAGCGAATTTCTTCAACCCGGACCATGGCGGCTCCAAATGCGTCAGAACACAACGGGTTATTCCTGCGCGTGGCGGCGGTCAGGCACGCCTGGCTGGCCACCGCACGGGAAGTGGTCATCAATGCACCCAGTTTTGCACGGCCATCGGCGTCGTTGAGCGAGCTGACAAAAGGCCCGACCTTGTTGGCCGACAACTGCGAGAGGTCGCGCGGGCCATCGGCCACAAACACCAGCAGGTGGTTGGTGCCAGAAGGACCGCCGGCGCGTACGCGCCAGTTAGGGCGCGGCAGCACCAGCTTCTGCCCGGCCTCTACCTTGTTGGCGGTGTCCAGGTCATTCGGGAACAGGAGGTACATGGACTTGTTGTCAGAGCCCGCCATTGCAACGTAGACATACCCAGCGCGGTCAGACTGCACCGAGAAATCCAGCGCATCCTGCCCTATCCTTAGCTGGTTCTTCACCAGCGCAACATCCACCCGGCGCTTGGCGTCGCGCTGGTCGAACATCTGCTGCAGGGCCTGTTGCCCTGTCAGCGGCACAGGCGCGGCAATTACCGCCGGTGCAGGCGGAGGTGGTGATGGCGGCTTCGGCAGCGAGGCAATAACTGGCGGCGTACTCGAAGGGACAGGAGCCATAACAGGGGCCGCTGGCGCTGGCGTAGCAAAAACAGACGGCTGGCTCACAGGCAAGGCCTGGCTGAACCATGCGGGCACAAATCCCTGGTTACCTGACAACATGATGTTGTGGGCTTTGTAATTCGCATCGTTCTGCATGCGGTTATTGATTTTTTCCTGCGCACACTGGCGGATTTCGTTGATATCTATTGCGCCGGAGTTGTCCAGGTCTCTCGCATCGCGCAGCATGCAGTCGCGCATGAACTGCGTCGCCAGGCCGCCCTTGAGCGAGTCGTCAAAACTCACTTCGTTGTCGCGCGATGCGCTGATGTGGATGATGTCCTGCGGCAGGGCGCCGGTGTTGACACTCTCCACCACCAGGTTGCGTGTCTTGACATTCACAGGCCGGCCGCACTCCTCACTGATGTTGGCCACCTTGGGGCTCAATAGGCCTTCATCATTGCCATTGCCGAGCGGGTCCATCCGTGAACCCGCCATGCCCATGCCCCGCGTGCGAACGGTAGCGGCATTGCTGACGATGCCACCTGAATGACAGGCGTCATACATCACGAACAGCTTGTCGGTCTTGTTGGTGATGGGCTTGAGAAGGCTGGCCATTTCACGGTTGGTCAGCAGCGCCTTGTAAGTGCCTTCATAGGCCAGCAGCGCCTCGACACAGCCACCAGCCTCTGCGTCATTGGAGCGCGTTCCATGGCCGGAATAGTGGATGAACACCCTGTCACCGTCCTGCACACGGTTGTCAAGGCCCTTCAGTGCCGCGCGTATGTTGTCACCTGTAGCCTGCTCGTCCTGCAGGTAAGTGATGTTGCCGGCAGGAATCTGCATGGCGGTGGCCATCTGGGTAGCGCTCTCCCTGTCTATGCGCGCACCGGGCAGCGGCGAGATGGCCGCATCGCCATATTTGCTGATGCCTATGATCAACGCATGCCGGTTGCTTCGGGCAGGCAGGCTGCGAATACCCAGTGTCATGGCCGCATTGCCGCCCGCCAGACGCCCGCTGGCCAACCCCGCAGTGGTTGCCACACTGGTCGACAGGTTGAGGGAGCTGGCACGAACCCAGCCCGCCACACGTCCCTGCGCCGAATCCTGAATGACCTGAACCCATCCACCTTCGACAGAGACGACATTCAGTGAGGCCCCGGCCGGCACTTGCGACAGGACCGACGCAGAGGCCAGTTTGTCCGAGCGGACATCAGAGGCTCGCAGCGCGGTGACCGTCTGCCCCCACGCGGCCAAACACAGTGAAGCGCTGGTCAGGGCGCAAAGAAGCTTTCCGGAATGTGTCTTCATGGTGATGTCCTTCCTGGGATGATTTTTTCTTCTGTTGATGCTGGCGTTACCGAGCTTGCGCGTGCAATCCTTTGCGAGCGGCCCGCAGTTCCGCCCATGCAGCCATACAGACCTGCACAAGACTGCTGCGGTCAGCGGCGGGGCCGATGACAATGGGTGTGCCGAATACAGGCTCAATACCAGGTTTGATGTCGGCCTGAATGGCGTCAAGTGCGGCAGACAATTCGTCATGCGGACCCACTATTGCCGCGTAGCCGCCCAGTTCGGGCCAGCGAAGGTGGCCACCTGTATCTGATACAACGATACGGCATGAGGGCGCAAGATTTTCCAGCGCACTGATCATGCGGTCCAGTACTTCACCCTTCCAGGGCCGGGCGCACCACAGCGGCAACAACATCAACCCCGAGCGTCCGGACGCAGGTGGCCTGAGCCAGTACTGCTGCCGCAGGCCGTTCCAGTAACGCAAGATAGCGAGGAAAAGCAGTGCCAGCCCGGCCGGCAGATTGAGGTCGAGAAAGAACGGCATCAGGTTGAGGCTTGCAAAGCTGATCACCACCAGCGTCGCCGGCAACGCCACCAGGGCAGTGCCCAGGGAGTCAATGCCCCGGGACTGGACCCACACGGCGATACCCACACACATCGCAATCGCAAAAGCAGCCTGGAACCAGTCCGGAAGCTCGGCCAGCTTTCGCTGGTTGATGGCGTTGTCGATAACCGTCGACAGCGTCTCCACGCCCGGCTGCAGGGGCGACAGGGGCGTGGGATGAATGTCGTGCAGGCTGGGCGCGGTCGATCCGATGACGATGATCTTGCCCTGGAAGGACGGCACCTGGCCCACGGGGCTTTCGCCCTCTGCGACTGAAAATACGTCAGCAAAGCTGACCCGCGGATAGGCCTTCGACGTTTTGCGCCAGGAAATCAACTGGTCCGACAATGACCCAGCATCGCCTTGCTGCTTCGCGCCAGATGCATTGACACTGGCGGCGACGGAACTCGCGAGCGACTGGATCTGACTGCCGTCAGAAAGAAGCTCATGATGGCGATAGCGGCGCAGCACCCCATCCCGTTCCGGATAACCGTTGTTAAAGCCCAGGCGTGAGGCCGCGACGGCCGGCAGAAATGGCGCAATCATCGCAACCGTGCTGCTGGAAGCGCCTGTGCTGCCCGAAGACCACAAGCCAGGCAGTTGCCAGCGCGTCAACTGGCTGGCACTGTCATTGATAGCTGGCAGGCGTATCACCGCAAAATGGCTATGCGCGCTACGGGCCACTGCGGCATCGAACGCCTTGTCACCTCCGGGGCTGAGCACATCGGCATCGGAAAAAACAATATCCCAGACGACTGCCGCAGGCTGCTGCTTTTCGACAAAATCAAGTACCGTCGCCAGCGTGTCACGCGACCAGGGCCATCGGCCAAACTCTTTTGCCATGCGCGCCAGCGAGGCCTCGTCAATGTCAACGATCAGAATACGCGGGTCTGGCGCCGCAGCGACCACGCGCCCCCGCACCATGGCGTCGTAACTGGAGCGGGACATGCCGCTCGTGACATGCAACGCAAAGACATCCAGCAAAATCCAGACGGCAAATCCGGCAACCAGACCCCATGTCACGCGACGGGCATTGAGTGAGCCCACCCACAGCGTGAGGGCCTCGATAAACAATGGATCAAGTTTTTTCATGCGCAGTCTGTGTCGGGAGAGCCTTGCTTGACGCCAACGTCTGTGTGACTCAGTTCAGGTTGACGACACGCACCCGCCGGTTTTCTGGTGCCATGGGATCGGCTGCATTGGCTGGCTCGCCAGAACCTTTGCCCATGGCTACCAGCCGTGCAGACGGCACACCCCGGCTCACAAGGAGCACGACCACCGCATCAGCCCGTTGCTGGCTGAGCTTGAGGTTGTAGTCGGCACGGCCTTTTGCATCAGTGTGTCCCTCCACGGCGAACTTAGCCTCGCCCAGCTCCCTGGACTGCATGGCTTGCGCGAGGTCGGCCAGCGTCTGCTGGCTGTCCGGCTTGACCCGGGCGGAATCAAAATCGAACTGGATCAACAGGGACAGCGAAGGCGGGGGCGCAGGAGGAACGTCCACCGCCTCCACCGTCAGGTTGCGCAGGCTGCGTGTTCGCGGCACCACCGGTTTCGGCTTGAGCTGCTCCACCATTTCGGCAGCGCTTGGCGCCGTCTGCGCCAGAACCGGTTGTTGAACCACAACAGTGATGGCTGCAACCAGCACGGCTGCAGCCATCGTGGATTTGATTGCAAGCTTCAGGATGGCGACGAGTCGAAAAGGCATCAGGGCACTTTCAAAAAAATTCGGTACGCCGCTCAACTGCGGTCGGCCTTGAGGGCAATCAGTTCGCGACGCTCACTGCGGCGTAACTGTCCATTCATGCGGCCGAATTCTTCCAGCCGAACAGGCACGCCATAACGCGGGTCCACCCATGCCTTGATTTTCAGGGTAGGTCCACCACTTATGAAGACGGTACGTTCAACCACAAATGTCTGAAAAGTGCCTGCAGGCACGGTAATGGTTTCGCGGCCCACCACTTTTGACTCACCCGTCAATTCAAAACTTCGGCCATCAACAGCCTTCTGGTTTGATCGACTGCTCAGTTTTTTGCCGACCTGGTACTCCACAAATCCGCCACCGTTGGGCGGATCAAAGGTTCCACGGTCATTTTTTATGACGCCGCTGAGCGGTGTCAGCAACTGGGCGCCACCGTTGAGCTGGACGATGTCGCCTTCAATGGCCGTAACGCTCAAGACCCGTTTTACGCCCGGTACATTGGTCAGCGCATCACTGTACTGGTATTCAAAGCGGTCGCCTACCCTGAAACGCGGACCGGAATACCCCAGGCTGGCATCCTGTCCCTTGCCCACCGATGCGGTGACTTTGGGTTTGGCCAGCTGGTCCAGCCGGTACTCCGCCATTTCCGTGAGCTCACCGGCATTGGGAAAACGCTGCAGGAAGCCGTAAAAATCCTCTGCATTGGTGCTGGCGCTGATTTGCTCCCACGCAGCTTTGGATTCCCTGAAGGTGAGTTCCTTTTGACGCTCCTTGCCGAGACCCTGTTCATTGGCCCTGGCAAGCGCTGCCTGTTTTTCGATCTCCTGCAGCCTCGCAAGCTCGGCTTTTTCATTGGCGGCAGCCGCTACGGCGCTTGATGCACTGGCGGCCATGCGCGCCAGATCTTCCGGTTTGATGGTGTATTTCAAACCATCGTTAAACGAGAAATCATCTTCGAGCGAGGTTGACTCCCACGGGATCTGCCGGCCCTGGCTTTGTTTGCGGACGTTCAGACGCACACGCTTGAACACGTCCTCAATCTTGACCGTTGGTCGCTTGAGTTCCTGCAGCAGGTATTGGGTGTACAGGCCGTTGCCATTTTTCTCATCGCCGTCTTCGGCAACATTGCCCGGCGCGGTGGCGTAGGCCAAAAAAGTGCCTGGTGGCGCATCGAGTTGCGCCAGCCCCTTGCCGGAACTTGTGGTGCCGCCGAAGGGGTTGTCGCGGCATGCGTCGAGCACCACAATATTCATGCGGTTCCCCGCAGCCTTGAAGACATCAACCACACTGCCAAGGTCAATCGTTTGCCGTGCAACGTCCGCTGCGCTCTTCAGGTTCGCGTCGACAGGCACCATGTAGTTGCGCCAGTCCAGTTGCAGGCCATGACCAGCGTAATACAGCATGCCCACACCCTGCCTGCCCTTCAGCGAATCACTGACTTTGGCAATCGCCGCAGACATCTGCGCCTTGGTGCCATCGCGCAGTTCGACGACATTAAAACCCAGGCGCTTGAGCACATCGGCCATGGCTTGCGCATCATTGACTGGATTGACCAGTGGCGAGACCGCGTAAGCCGAATTCCCGATGATCAGCGCTACACGCACATCAAGTGGTGCTTGCGCAGCCACAGGCACGCCCGCCAAAGCAGCAGCCACAGCCAGCAGTCGAAGAAGAGGTTTGAGCCGATGGCGACTTTTTTCTACGGCCCTGAACGCAACTGTTGCTCTATTCACCCGACCTCCACGCATGATGTATGGGCAATACCATTTCTCGCCGGACCGGCGCGAGCAGCTTACCCACGCTCGGCCTTCAGGGCGATAAGCTCTCGCCGTTCACTGCGAAAAATTCTTCCTGACGCACGACCTATTTCTTCGCGCTTGATGGCATAACCATAGCGCGGGTCATGCCAGGATTTGATGTTCAAAGTAGGCCCCCCCAAGAGGTAAATAACGGTTTCCACGACATAGGTCTGAAACGTGCCCGCGCCGACAGTCAACACTTCCCGGCCGGTGATTTTTGACTCCTGCGTCAGCTGCCATGTTTTCCCGTCAGTGGTTTTTTGTGTCGTGCGCGCCGTCCACTTCCTGCCTACCTGGAACTCCGCCGGGAGGCCTCCAAATGGAGTCTCGAAAGTCCCGCGTTCATTTTTCAGAATCGCACCAAGAACGGTATAGATGTGTGACCCATTATTCAACTGCACCAGATCGCCATCAGCCAAAGTCACGTTGAACGACAACTTCTCTGCAGGGACGTTGGTCAGGACATCGCTGACCTGGAACTGGAACACATCACCCACCTTGAAACGGGGCCCCATGTAACCCAGACTTGCATCCTGCCCTTTGCCCAGAGAGGCAATGACTTTGGGTTTTGCCAGTTGGTCAAGCCGGTATTGCGCGGCCTCGGTCAAGTCGCCCCCGCTGGGGAAACGCTGCAGGAAGGCATAGAAATCATCGGGGTTGTTGCTCGTCTTGATGATGTCCCAGGCTGCTTTCTCTTCCTTGAAAGCCAGCTCTTGTATCTGCTCCTTGCCCAGCCTCGGGTCGGGCGCCTTGATCAGCGCAGCCAGGCGCTGCACTTCCTGCAGCCGGGCTGCTTCGGCAGCGCGGTCTTTCTCATTGACCTTGGCCAGGGCACTGGCAGCCATGCGCGCCAGCTCGTCGGGTTTGATGGTGTACCTGGCGCCGTCATTGAAGAAAAAATCATCTTCGAGCGAAGTGGACTCCCAGGGAATCTGGCGGCCCTGGCTCTGCTTGCGAACATTGAGGCGCACCCTCTTGAACACATCTTCAATCTTGGCCGTGGGCCGTTTCAACTCCTGCAGCAAATACTGGGTATACAGGCCATTGCCACTTTTTTCATCACCGTCTTCCGCCACATTTCCCGGCGCCGTGGCATAGGCCAGGAAGGTGCTGGGTGGTGCATCAAGTTGCGCCAGGCCCTTCGCCGAACTTGTGTTGCCGCCAAACGGGTTATCGCGGCAGGCGTCGAGCACAACAATGTTCATGCGGTTGCCCGCAGCCTTGAAGACATCAACCACATTGCTGAGGTCAATCGTTTGTGGCGCAACGTCCGCCGCGCTCTTCAGATTCGCGTCGACGGGCACCATGTAGTTGCGCCAGTCCAGTTGCAAGCCATGCCCGGCGTAGTACAACATGCCCACACCCTGCTTGCCCTTGAGGGAGTCGCTGACCTTCGCAATCGCTGCCGACATCTGCGCCCTGGTGCCGTCTCTCAATTCAATAACATTGAAGCCCAGTCGCTTCAGCACCTCGGCCATGGCCTGCGCATCATTGGAAGGATTGAGCAATGGCGACGAGGCGTAGGCTGAATTGCCAATGACCAGTGCCACGCGCACATCGGTCGGGGCCTGTGCTTCAGCAGTCATTCCTGCCAGCACAAGCGCAGCAACCAGAACGCGGGTCATCACCCCAGCACGGAAACCGGATCGTTGCATCACCCTCCCTCCCTTTTGCACATATGCATTGGCCACGCGCTTCTACCCAGTATTTACAACTGGTTGCATTGTGATGGACCCGCAAAATCGGCGCAAGCGGGGTAACGGAGGTGACAGCTCTGCTCGAAACCGCTGTCGTGTCGCCAGGCCTGTGACAAGTCAGAGTCTTGTCAGTACAAGCTTGTCAGCTCCTCGTCATGAAGGAGAGATGAGATATTGAAGCCGGTTTTGCAAGCCACAACCGGCAAGATCCGGACTCTGTGGCAATCAAATGTGATCAGGAAACGGACTGCAGCAGAAGCGCCGGATCTTCACTGTTCAGCACCTGGCTGGCCCAACCCTGCAGCTTCGCAGCATCGGCGCGCAATATCTGCTGCTTGACGGCCAGAATCTGTGACGGGTGCATCGAGAAACTCCGCAGGCCCAGGCCCAGCAACAGCCGGGTCATCGTCACGTCGCCGGCCATTTCACCGCAGACACTGACGCCCTTGCCCTGCGCGTTGCACTCGGCAATCGTGTCGGCAATCAGCCGCAGCACGGCCGGATGGCAGGGGTCGTACAGGTGCGAGACGGATTCATCGGCACGGTCTATCGCCAGCGTGTACTGAATCAGGTCGTTGGTGCCTATCGACAGGAAATCGAAGTACTTCAGGAACAGCTTGAGCGTCAGCGCGGCGGCCGGAATTTCAATCATCGCGCCGAGCCGTACATAACCATAGGCGATGCCCTTGCTGTCCAGCAGCGCGCGTGCCCGGTCTATCAGCGCCAGCGTTTGCCGTATTTCAGTCGCGTGGGCCAGCATCGGCACCAGCAAATTGACCGGCCCGTGTACGGCGGCACGCAATATGGCGCGCAGCTGCGTCAGGAACATCGGCGGGTCGGCCAGGCTCCAGCGAATGGCGCGCAGCCCAAGCGCAGGGTTCAGATGCGTGTCCTGCGATTTGCCGCGCTCCAGCGGCTTGTCAGCGCCGATATCGACAGTCCGTATCGTCACCGGCAGCCCGTGCATGCCTTCAATCGCCTTGCGGTAAGCCTGATACTGCTCTTCCTCGTCCGGCAGCTTGCCCAAGCCCTTGGACTCGCGGCCCATGAATAAAAATTCACTGCGAAACAGGCCCACGCCGACCGCACCGGCATTGACTGCGCCCGCCGTATCCTCCGGCATTTCGATGTTGGCCAGCAACTCGACCCGCTGGCCGTCAATCGTCAGCGCCGGGGTGTGCCTCAGGCGGTTCAGGCGCTCGCGCTCCAGTTCACCCTGGCGCTGCTTGAAGCCGTATTCGGCCAGGATGATGGGCGAGGGGTCGACGATCAGCACACCCATGTCGCCGTCGATGATGACCCAGTCATCCTGCTGTATCAGCTGGCTGGCGCTGCGCGCGCCGACCACCGCCGGGATGTCCATGCTGCGTGCAACGATGGCCGTGTGGGAGGTCTTGCCGCCAACATCGGTTGCAAAACCGGCAAACAGGCTTTGCTTGAACTGCAGCATGTCGGCCGGTGAAATATCGTGGGCGATCAGCACCAGCGGCACGTCCACGGTGTCGTCGAGCAGCAGGCCGTGCTGCGAATCCTTGCGGCTGGCACCAGCCTGGCGCGGTGGCGGCTGCAGCGGCGAAGGCGCACCCTTCATGCGCCGCAGGATGCGCTCGACCACCTGTTCGAGGTCGGCCTTGCGTTCACGCAGGTACTCGTCCTCCATCTCGTCGAACTGGCGCGCGATGACTTCGTACTGCGTGGTCAGGGCCCATTCGGCGTTGTAGTGCCTGTCATTGATCCAGTGCTTGACGCCGCTGATCAGTTGCTCGTCCTGCAGCAGCATCAGGTGCACGTCCAGCAGCGCAGCCAGCTCGTGCGGCGCATCCTTGGGCAGATCCTGCTGGACTCGGGTAATCTCTTCGACCACTGCATTGCGGGCCACGCGCACCCGGTCGATTTCTTCTTCGGTTTTCTCCGCGTCGACAAAATAGTGGGCCACGTCGGCCCGGCTGGAAGCCACCAGTACGGCACGGCCTATCGCAATGCCACGCGATACGGCCAGGCCGTGAACCGAAAAAGTCATTTTGGCGACCTTTGCGGGTCAAAAAAGCGGACTACCTTCACCGCAGAGGCGTAGAGAGCGCAAAGGAAACGGGTCAGAGGAAAAGAAACAAAAATGGTATTTTTCGAGGGCGTATGGGCGGCTCTCTGCGTTCTCTGCGCCGCGGTGAATGCCCCCGAATCAGAAACTGAAACGGCCAGCATGCTCACTCACCTTCGCCAAATTTGTCTGTAATCAAGGCCAAAAGCGCATCCATCGCTTCCTGCTCCTGAGCCCCGTCGGTCTCGACGAGCACTGTGCTGCCCATGCCGGCTGCCAGCATCATCACGCCCATGATGCTTTTGGCGTTCACGCGGCGTTCGCCCTTGGTCATCCAGACCTCGCAGGGGAAGCTGCCCGCCAGCTTGGTGAGCTTGGCCGATGCCCGGGCGTGCAGGCCCAGCTTATTGCTGATGTTCGTGCTGGTCTGGATCATGTTTTCTGCGTGCCTGATTTTGCGGTGCGGTAATGGCCACTTGCATCACACCCTGGGTTGCGCCGGCCAGCGCACGCGCCACAAGCGCATCCAGCGGCTCATGGCGGTAAGAGACGGTGCGCAGCAGCATGGGCAGGTTGAGGCCGGTAATGAGTTTGGAGGTAACGCCGTCAACCAGCTTGTGCGCCACATTGCACGGCGTTGCACCGAACACGTCGGTCAGCACCAGCGCATGCGAAGTCGCCATCTGGTCAAACAGGATACGGGCCTGGGCCAGCGTTTCTTCCGGCGGCATGTTCGGCTGGACATCCAGCGCCACCAGGCCGGCCGGGTTGTCGGGAAACACATGCAGCACGCACTGGCGAAAGGCCGAAGCCAACGGGGCGTGCGCGATGATGAAAATGCCGTTCATTGGGCTGGATTATCGACTTTCACGCTGAGGAAATAGCCGTATGAGGCGATACAACAACACAAAAACACCGCCATCGCGCCCTGGAAGCTGGCAACCACTGACCAGCCCGCCGCCGCAAACACGTCGATCAGAAGCCCGATTCCCCACTGCACCACAAACACGCCGGCAAAAATAACCAGGTTATAGGCCGACAGCGCCCGTCCCGCCAGCGCCGGCGGAAAGGCCATGCCGACTGCAGGCTGCATCAGCCCCATCACGCTGGTCGCCACGCAGAACAATGCCCAGCCCATCCAGCCGGTGGAGGCCCCACCGGCAATGTTGACCACCAGCATCAGCATGCTGAGCGGTGCCCCCCACGCCACCAGTCGCTCCGTGCTCCAGCCGCGCCTTGCCAGCGCCGGATTCACCATGCCCCAGCACCAGAAAGTCACCAGCATGCCTGCGTTGATCGAGAAAAGTCCGGTCGCAGCCTGCAGCGGGCTGTAACCTGCAACCTTGATCAGCCAGGGGCCTGCCCAAAGCGTCTGCATGGCCACCAGCCCGGCATAGTTGAAGAAGGCCAGCGGAGCCATTTTGCGGAAGTAGCGGCTTTTCCAGACTTCGGCGTAACTGCCTGAATCCTGTAAGGTCGCAGCGGCGCTTTTTTCTGCCGGCTTCCATGGCGGCACGACCCAGGCTATCACCGCCATGGCGGCCAGCACCAGCGCTGCCAATATCCAGAACAGCGGCCGCCAGCCTGTGACAGGCAACAGCCACTGCACGGGCAGCGTCGATGACAGCATGCCCAGCGAGCCCGTCATCAGCATCCATGAGTTGGCACGCAACATGGTCGCCGAATCCAGCCAGCGGCGAAAGCCCGTCAGCGGGGCCATCAGGCAGGCGCTGACACCAACGCCAATCAATACACGCGCAGCAAGCAGCCATGCAAAGTTGCTGGCCAGCGAAAACGCCAGGCAGCCGATGACCGCTACGGCCAGGAAGCACTGGATGACTCGGGTCGGGCCATAACGGTCCAGCCACTTCCCAAGCGGCAGCTGCACGGCTGCAAAGCCCAGGAAATAACCGCCAGCCAGCAAGCCAAGGTCACGTGCATGCAGCGAGAAATCCTGCGTCAGAACCGGCGACAGGGTTGCGGTGATGGCGCGTACCAGCGCCGAACAGAAATAGGCAGCAGCAAAAGCCATGAACACGATGACGGCGGTCCTGCCATTTAGCCGGTCAGGATTGCCTGCCGCTGGTAACGCGCCCTGTACGGCACTCATCGCCACCGCCCCAAAAATAGCAAGGTCATCATGTCTGGTTCACGCTCATTCAAATTTAAGGCTGGAAAAAAAAGTCTCGCTGGCTTCCTGCGGCAACTTGTCTGCATACAGCACCGCCTGAAACACCTGAGGACCGCGCGCGAAATAGGCGGCCTGCCCCGTCACCGCAGTGCCATCCGCGCGCTTGCCCTGGGCCTTGACCAGTACTGCCGCCGGCGATGGGGAGGCGCCCACTGTCTTCAGGGGCGTGACCTGCGCCTGGCCCTCTGCACGCATATTGAGCAGCGTCAATTTTTGCCACTGCTCCAGTACCGCAGCGGCCACGGCCGCATCGCCGATGTTGGCGCTGGCAATCGCAAAAGTCGCCCCGCCCGCATCACAGCCCTGCATGCGCAGTTCAACCGGCGTGCCACCCAGAGGTACGGTTCTTTGCGCCTTGTCCGGTTTGCAGGGCAGCAGCAGCAACAGGCCGGTATCGTCGGGCCGCACATCACGCCAGTTGAAGCTGGGGCTGCAGCCACCCAGCAGCGCCGCAGCGAAGACGCCCGCCATCAGGCAGGCTGCGCGGGCAAAACGGGAACTGGGTCGTGACATCAGGCGGCCAAGGAAGGTGAACCAGGCTCAATATGGCTGGCAGCACTGACTTTACCTTGTCATACGCCTGTCATGCGCCTGCCTGGTGCCTCAATTCCCCGAATTGCACCAATCTGGGCATGATGTTTGCTCTGTCTTTTTCAAAGCCTCCAGCCCGAAAGACAATGCAGCCATGACTCAACCTTTGGCAATAGCCGCAGCACCTACCCACCTTCCCGCCGAGGGGCAGGCGGTCTGGCGCGACCGGCTGTCGCAATTGCTGGAGTCCACCGGCGAAGGCATCTTCGGCATAGACATGGACGGCTGCTGCACCTTCATCAACCGTGCCGGTGCGGAGCAGCTTGGATATGCCCCGCAAGACGTGCTGGGCAAGAACATGCACGAGCTGGCCCACCACACCCATGTTGAAGGCCCACACCACGGCGAGCACTACCCGGAACACCTGTGCCCCATCTTCAATGCCTTTCGCATGGCGCTGCCCTGCCGCATAGACAGTGAGGCATTCTGGCGCCAGGACGGCACGGCCTTTGCCGTTGAATATTCGTCCTACCCCATCGTCGAGGACGGCCAGGTGCAGGGTGCAGTGGTGACTTTTGTGGACATCTCGGCACGCCGCCGCGCCGAAGCCGCACTGCGCCACGCGCATGCCGTGCTGGAGCAACGCGTCAGCGAGCGCACACATGAGTTGTCCGAGGCGCTGCAGCAACTGCGTGAACTGTCGGCCTATACCCACACCGTGCGCGAGGAAGAGCGCACCCGCATCGCACGGGAAGTGCACGACGAGCTGGGCAGCCTGCTGGTGGCGCTGAAGATGGACGTCGGCTGGCTGGACAAACGCCTGGGCGAGCAGCAGCAGCGCGACCCGGATGCAGCGCAGGCGATGCGGGGCACCATGCGCGGCAAATGCCAGAACATGGGTCGGCAAATCGAGACCGCCGTCGAGAACGTGGGCCGCATCATCACCGACCTGCGTCCCAGCATCCTCGACCACCAGGGCCTGTGGGCCGCACTCGACTGGCAGGCCCATGAGTTTGTGCAGTCTGCCGAGCTGGCGCTGGACTGGCGGATGGATGTCGCAGCCGCTGCCCCGCTGCCCGAGCAGGCCGCGATTGGCGTGTTCCGCATCTTCCAGGAAATGCTCAGCAATGTGGGCCGGCATGCGCGGGCCAGCAGCGTTGCCATACATATCAGTGCAACCGCGTCTGCCATCGACATACGCGTGCAGGACGACGGCTGCGGCGCAGATGCTTCGGCATTTGATGCGGCGGACGCCTATGGCGTGATGGGCATGCGCGAGCGGGCCCTTCACCTGGGCGGCAAAATCGGCATTTCCAGCCAGGTCGGCGCCGGCTCCACCTTTGACCTGCATATTCCCTTATGAGCACCGTGAAAATCCTGATCGGCGATGACCACCGGATAGTGCGCGAAGGCCTCAAGCAGGTGCTGGCCGACGCGCCTGAAATCGAGGTCGTGGCCGAAGCAGAAACCGGCCCGGACATCATCGCCCGCGTTGACGCGCTCAGCGGCCACGCCGGCCTGCATGCCGTACTGCTGGACATCGCACTGCCCGACCGCGATGGCATGGACGTGTTGCAGGCGCTGAAAAAAAGCTGGCCGCTGCTACCGGTGCTGATGCTCAGCACCTACCCTGAAAAGCAGTATGCGGTGCGCTGCATCAAACTGGGCGCCGCCGGTTACCTCAACAAAAGCGCCAACCCTGACGACATGATTGCGGCGGTACGCAAGGTCGCTGCCGGCGGTTTGTATGTGTCCGCAGTGACTGCCGAGGCGCTGGCGAGTGCGGTCGGCAACAACCCCACCAAAAATGCAACCGAGTCGCTGTCGCACCGCGAGCACCAGGTGTTCCGCCTGCTCACCGCCGGCAAGTCGGTGGGCGAAATTGGTGCGCAACTCGGGCTGGCGTCCAACACGGTCAGCACCTACCGGCTGCGCATTCTTGAAAAGACCGGCACCAAAAATGATGTGGAGCTGGCGCTGTATGCCGAGCGCCATGCGAAGTCGCCCACCAGCCCTTAAGGCACTGGCACCTCAAGGCCGCTGAAGCGCAGGGCGGCGCGGCCCTGTCCTACGGTCGCTTGCGGGGAGACGGCCAGACGCCGACAGCCCGAAAACCTATGCTGACTGCTCGCGCTGGCCTTGTTTCCAAGCCAGCCCCTGTCCAGTCCAACAAGGAGTATTTCAATGACCACAGTCACGACCGTGATGACCCGCAACGTGCGCACCCTGACCCCCAAAGACACCATTTCCCTGGCCGCCAGCGCCATGGCGGAACTCAATGTCGGCGTCATTCCTGTGAGTGAGGGCGGCAAGCTTCTCGGCATGGTGACCGACCGTGACATCGTGCTGCGTGCGGTGGCCAGGGGGCGGGACGGCAGCACGCCGCTGTCTGAGGTGATGAGTACCGACGTACAGACTGCCCGCGACACTGACGACCTCGACAGTGTGCTCGCAGGGATGTCTGCTGGCCAGATCCGCCGCCTGCCGGTAGTCGATGGTGCAGGCAAACTGGTCGGCATCATTTCCATTGGTGACATCGCCAGCAAAGCCCGGGAGGAAAAAGACGTCGGCCAGTCGCTGGGCGAAATCTCTGCACCTGCAGCCTCTGGCAGCAAGGCGTCCTGAGCACGCAGTTACGGCCGCAGGGGCCTGGGAAGGCTTGCGCTCGAAGTTGGTGCACGGCATGGCCCCGTTGCCCGATGCCTTGGGCATGCCAACCTGCATGCCCCCGAAGAACCGGAGCAATACACCGCTTGCAACTGGCCTTTGACTCGCCTTTAACTGGCCTTTAACGCTTAACAACACGCGAAACAAGGCAATTTGTAGGGCCAGCACTACAAGCCATCATTGGACGCCCCGCTAAATGCGGCGGGCACTTCAATCGCAGCGCATTCCGGTCCGAAGTGGCCCGCTGCTTGCAATACAGACGCATCTTCAACTCAAAGGTGCGCGCCATGTCTGAATTCTTCTCACCCTACGACGCCGACCAGCCCCTGATGCTCAAGTGCAGCTGCGGCAAGGACCACAGCCCTGCTGACCATCACGCTGCAGTGAATGCCGACGCAGCCGCTGTTGAACTGCGCAGGCGCAGCCTGACCAGTGAGTTTGAAGCCTACTCCAACGAGTTCATTGAAGCCACGCTGGTCAAGGCCATCTTCCCGCAGGACGACGAGCGCCGCCGCTTCCTGCGCGCGGTCGGCAAGGGCACGGCGATGGCTGCCATCGCCAGCGTCTTGCCTGTCGCCAGCATGCAGGCCATGGCACAGGAAAAGGGCAAGCTTGAAAAGACCAGCCTGAAGATCGGTTTTATCCCCATCACCTGTGCCACGCCGCTGATCATGGCGCACCCGCTGGGCTTTTACAAACAGCAGGGCCTTGAAGTGGAAGTCACCAAGACGGCCGGCTGGGCGCTGATTCGCGACAAGATGATCAACAAGGAATACGACGCGACGCACTTCCTGTCGCCTATGCCGCTGGCAATCTCGATGGGCCTGGGCTCCAATGCCACACCGATGAACGTGGCCACGATACAAAACATCAACGGCCAGGCCATCACCCTGTCGCTCAAACACAAGAACAACCGTGACCCGAAGAACTGGAAGGGTTTCAAGTTCGCGATCCCGTTTGAGTACTCGATGCACAACTTCCTGTTGCGTTATTACCTGGCAGAAGCCGGCATCAACCCCGACACCGATGTGCAACTGCGTGTGGTGCCGCCAGCCGAGATGGTGGCCAACCTGCGTGCCGGCAACATCGACGGCTTCCTCGGCCCCGATCCTTTCAACCAGCGTGCCGTCTACGAAGAGGTCGGGTTTATCCACCTGCTGACCAAGGACATCTGGAACGGCCACCCCTGCTGCGCCTTCGGCACCAGCACCGAATTCATCCAGAAGAATCCGAACACCTTTGCAGCCCTTTACCGCTCGGTTCTTACAGCGGCAGCGATGGCGCGCGACCCGAAGAACCGCGAGCTGATCGCCAAGGTGATTGCACCGCAGGCCTACCTGAACCAGCCGGAAGCCGTGATCAACCAGGTGCTGACCGGCAAGTTTGCCGACGGACTGGGCAACATCAAGACCGTGCCGGACCGCGCGGACTTCGACCCCATGCCGTGGCAGTCGATGGCGGTGTGGATGCTGACGCAGATGAAACGCTGGGGTTATGTGAAGGGCGACGTCAACTACAAACAGATCGCCGAAAAAGTCTTCCTGATCACCGATGCCAAAAAGTACATGAAGGAGCTCGGCCAGCCCGCACGCGACGGCGCCTATCCCAAGTTCACCATCATGGGCAAGGAATTCGACGCAGCCAAGGCCGACGCTTACGCCAGGGGTTTTGCCATCAACAAAATTTCCTGAGGCTGTTATGAATGTTTTCAAAACCCTCGGCTTCCGGGCCGGCGTGGTGTCGGCCGTGCTGCTGGTGCTGGTAATCGCCGCCTGGTACGCCGCCACCGCGTCATCTGCCGGCATCGGTCCGGGCAACTCCGGCATGACCGCCGAGCAGATCGAGTACCAGAAGATGATGGGCAAGGACCCTGGTGCTGCCAAGGCCTCGGGTTTCCCGACGCCGATGCAAATGGGCCAGACCTTCGTCAAGCAGTTGAGCGACCCTTTCTACGACCGCGGCCCCAACGACAAGGGCATTGCGATACAGCTGGCACATTCACTTGGCCGTGTCGGACTGGGCTTTTTGCTGGCCTGCCTGGTCGCCATCCCGCTCGGGTTTGTGATCGGCATGTCGCCCTTGCTGCGGCGCGCATTTGACCCCTTCATACAGGTGCTCAAACCGATCTCGCCGCTGGCGTGGATGCCGCTGGCGCTCTACACCATCAAGGACTCATCGACCTCGGGCATCTTTGTGATCTTCATCTGCTCGGTCTGGCCCATGCTGATCAACACCGCCTTCGGTGTGTCGGCGGTCAAGCGCGAATGGCTCAATGTGGCCAGCACGCTGGAAGTCAATCCGCTGCGCAAGGCCTTCCAGGTCATCCTGCCCGCTGCTGCGCCCACCATCCTGACCGGCATGCGCATCTCGATGGGCATTGCCTGGCTGGTGATCGTTGCCGCAGAGATGCTGGTCGGCGGCACCGGCATCGGTTACTTCGTCTGGAACGAGTGGAACAACCTGTCACTCACCAACGTGATCTTTGCGATTTTTGTCATCGGCGTGGTCGGCATGCTGCTCGACCTGACCTTTGCGCAGATGCAGAAAGTGGTGACCTATGTGGAGTGATGCCGAATCGCGGCTGACCACGGCCGAGGTGGCCAGCCCCAGAAAGAAAGAACACAACATGCAGCAGGGATTCCTGAAAATCGAAGGCCTGAGCAAGGCCTACATCCCGGCAAAACCGGTGTTCGCCAATGTGGACTTCACGATAGACAAGGGAGAGTTTGTCATCATCATCGGCCACTCGGGTTGCGGCAAGACCACCATCCTGAACGTGCTGGCGGGGCTGGACACTGCCACCTCGGGCCACGTCTTCATGGACAACCGCGAGATCTCCGGCCCCAGCCTGGAGCGCGGCGTCGTGTTTCAAAGCCATGCACTGATGCCCTGGCTGACGGTACGCAAGAACATCGCATTCGCCGTCGTCTCTCGCTGGCCCGACTGGAGCGCCGCCCAGGTCAATGAACATGTCGAGAAGTTCGTCGCACTGGTCGGCCTGTCGCCCGCCATCGACAAAAAACCGTCGCAGCTTTCAGGCGGCATGAAGCAGCGTGTCGGCATCGCGCGTGCCTTCGCCATCCAGCCCAAGATGCTGCTGCTCGATGAGCCTTTCGGCGCACTCGATGCACTGACGCGCGGCACCATACAGGACGAGCTGATGAGCATAGTCCGCGAGACACAGCAGACAGTGTTCATGATCACCCACGATGTGGACGAGGCAATATTGCTGGCCGACCGCATCCTGCTGATGAGCAACGGCGGCGAAAGCGGCTTGAGCGCCGCCGGGCCGCCCCAAGGCGCGAAAGCCCCCTCGGGGGGCAGCGACCCACGCGTAGCGGGGGAGCGTGGGGGCTATATCCCCGGCAACATTGCCGAGGAAGTCGTGAACACCTTGCCGCGCGAACGCACGCGGGCCGGCCTGCACCACCTGCCCGGCTACTACGAGTTGCGCAACCACATCGTCGATTTCCTCGTTTCACGGGCCAAGGCCCACTGAAGCGAAGCCATCTCTCTCTTTCACCCACAAACCAATCCAGCACAGGAGCACACACCATGAACCGCAACGACATCACCGAAAAAATCATCACCGTCAAGGTTGCCAAGGGCATCACCTGGGAATCGGTCGCCAAAAAAGTAGGCCTCAGCAAGGAGTGGGTCACTGCCGGTTGCCTGGGCCAGATGACATTCGATGAAAAGCAGGCCAGGGTCGTTGGCAAGATATTCGGCCTGAGCGCTGAAGAACAAAAGTGGCTGCAGGTCGTGCCCTACAAGGGCTCGCTGCCCACGCCTGTGCCGACCGACCCGCTGATCTACCGCTGGTATGAAATCGTCAGCGTCTATGGCACCACCATCAAGGAACTCATCCACGAAGAGTTCGGCGACGGCATCATGAGTGCGATTGATTTTTCGATGGACATCGTGCGCCAGCCCGATCCCAAGGGCGACCGCGTCAACGTGGTCCTGTCGGGCAAGTTCCTGCCGTACAAGCAGTATTGATCGCCAGCCCGAATGTAAAGCTTACTTTACATTTTGGCTTGTTTCCGGCTGCAGCGGTGCCGTCAGTGGTTCAAAACTGGCTCAAAATGCCTGAAAAATGTCTTTTTCAGGCATCAAAAAGGCCTGCAAGCCAATGTGGACTAGCGCCACCCGCTATTAAATGCATAGCAACCTGATTGCTTGAGCCGCCCACGGCTGCTCAATCCTTGCGCCACTCTGCGGCGACTGCAGCAGCCGTGCTGACATTGGACCAGTCGCGCAGGAAGGCAATGCTCCTGTCGTGGCTGGCCGGTGCATAGGCACCACAGGCGTCCTCTGCAACAACGGCGTGGTAACCCAGCGCATTGCCGTGGCGCACCGTCAGTTCCACCCCAATGTCGGTCGCAAAACCGGCGACGACGATAGTCCGGATGCCGCGCGACTTCAGGTGGCTGTCAAACGGTGTATCCAGAAACAGCGATGGCTGCTGCTTGGGCAGAACCAGGTGATGCGGCAACGGCGCAAAGCCATCGAGGAATTCGGTCTCGGGTGTGCCCGCCTGGAACATGGGCCTCAGGTCCTCGGGCCGGCTGACGCCCTGCTTGCGCATCATCCACGCCAGCCACGGTCCGGGCATGTTCTCCATCGCCGGAAAGCTGTGCTGGCTCCACGCGACCAGCACACCCGCTTCTCCGGCCGCAGCGAGTAACAACGCAGCCGCGGGCTTGAGCGTCGCAAGGTTGGGCGCGTTGCCAGCCAGCCCCTTCTGCATATCCCACATGACCAGTGCCGTGCGTTGGGGGTTAACCAGCTCTGCAAACGATGCGGGTAACTGCTGGAAGTTGAGCGGCCTTGTGTTCACGCCATCACCCCCTTTTTTATTTGCCGATGGCCGGCAGGATGGTGCCCTTGCTTTCGCCGAAGCCGATGCGCGCATGGCCGGGCTTTTCACACCAGCCGCGCAGGATGACCGCATCGCCATCGTGCAGGAAACCACGCGTCTCGCCGTTGCCCAGCGGCACGGGCCTGGTGCCGCCGTATGCCAGCTCGATCATCGCGCCCGCCTGGCCTTCGCCGGGGCCGGAGATGGTGCCGCTGCCGAACAGGTCACCGCTCTTGAGGTTGCAGCCGCCCATCGCGTGGTGGGTCACCATCTGCGCGACTGTCCAGTACTGGTGTTTGAAGCTGGTGCCGGACAGGCGTGCAGGAGGTTTGCCTTCAGCGCGCAGCTTGTCGGACTCCAGCAGTACTTCGAGCGAGATGTCGATGGCGCCCTGCGCCTTGTTGCCGGCATCATCGAGGTAGGCCAGCGGTTGCGGGTCGGCTGCAGGCCGGTTGAAGGCCTGGCGATAGGGCGCCAGCGCTTCCATCGTGACTATCCATGGCGAGATCGTGGTGCAGAAATTTTTGCCGAGGAAAGGCCCCAGCGGCGCCATCTCCCAGAACTGGATGTCGCGCGCCGACCAGTCGTTGAGCAGGCAGATGCCGAAGATGTGTTTCTCGGCATCCTTCAGTGCGATCGGCTCGCCTTGCGCGTTGCCGGTACCGATGTAGATGCCGAGTTCCAGTTCATAGTCCAGCCGCGCACACGGCCCATAGACCGGTGCGGTCGCGCCTGGCGCCATCGCCTGGCCCATGGGCCGGCGGTAGGTCTGGCCGCTGACACCTATGCTGGAGACCCGGCCATGGTACGCAATCGGTATCCACTTGAAGTTGCTGGTGATGGGGTCGTCCGGCCGCATCATCACACCGATGTTCATCGCGTGGTCGAGCGAGGTGTAGAAATCGGTGTAGTCGCCGATCTGCGTGGGGACGGTGAATTCAACCCCGCTCTGGGGAACGAGACAGGCGCGCAAGGCGTCAACTTTTGGCCCGGAGAAAGCCTTCTCAAGCAACTCGAAAAGGCCATGCCGCAAGGCCTTCCATGCGGCTGGCCCCATGGCAAAAAAATCATTGAGGGCTGGTTGCGCACAGCTTTTTGCGGCAGCTTGTGCCGGACCATCAAGGCAGCCTGCGGCTGCGACCTGCGCCATGTCGATAACCTGGTCGCCAATGGCAACGCCACCGCGAAAGGCCTCGTTGCTGCCGCTGCGGCGAAACACCGCAAACGGCAGGTTCTGTATCGGAAAATCACAGCCCGCCACATTGGCAGAGGCCAGCCAGCTTTTGGCGGAAACGTCGTGTGTATGGTTCAGTGCGTTGGTCATGTCTTGATTAAAGCAGCAGAAGAAAAGTTGAGGGAAAAATCAGGCTGGTGCCATCAGGCGGTCGTCAAAAATCGCCACGGCGCGCGTCCAGCCGGCCGAGGCGCCGCGAATCTTGTGCGGGAAACACGAGATGTAAAACCCGGTAGGTGGCAGCACCTCCAGGTTGTGCAGCTTCTCGATGTGGCAATAACCGATGTCGCGGCCGGCCTTGTGGCCTTCCCAGATCAGTGACGCGTCCTTGGTCTCTTCATATTTTTTGGCGGTGTGCACAAACGGCGCATCCCAGCTCCAGGCGTCTGTGCCGGTCAGGCGCACACCACGTTCGAGCAGATACATGGTGGCGTCGTAACCCATGCCGCAGCCGGCCGACACATAGTCGTTTTGCCCGTAGCGTTTGCCGGCGGCGGTGTTGACGACCACGATCTCCAAAGGCGACAGCGTGTGGTTGATACGTTTGAGCTCGGCGTCGACATCGTCGGCCGTCACCACATAACCGTCAGGCAGTTTGCTGAAGTCCAGTTTGACGCCCGGCTGGAAACACCAGTCGAGTGGCACTTCGTGAATCGTCAGCGAAGGTACCTGCTTGCCCAGCGCCTTGTCCATGGTGCTGTGGAAGTGGTAAGGCGCATCGAGGTGTGTGCCGTTGTGGGTAGACAGCTGCACCAGTTCCACCGCCCAGCCTTCGCCATCAGGGAGGTCTCCCTTTTTCAGGCCCGGGAAGAAAGGCTCGATCTGCTCCCACGTGTCTTCATGCGTGAAGTACTGGATCTTGGGCGCAAAGGCCGGTGGGTCACTGATGACGTCGTTTTCAAGAAAGATGGAGAGGTCGACAATTTTTCGTGGCATGGTGTGGCTCCTGTTATGTGACGTGGGATTCAGTGACTGATAACGCTAGAAACTCTGGTTCCAGTGAACCATGGGCAGGCCCGCCACCGGCGAGCGAAAGAAAGGAATACGTGTTCCGAGCAGGCTGCCGATGTAGGCGGTGCGCAGGTCAGGCCCGCCAAAAGTGATGCTGGCCATCCACGGCGCAACCGTGCCACGCGCGCGCTGCATATCGGCGGCGGTCACGGTGCCGGCGTCCATCTTCTCGCGCAGGCTGCGGCTGGCTTCGGGATCACCATCATCCAGCAGCAGGCGCTTGTCGCCTTGCGGCGTGATGGCGATCAACTGGTCAACCATGACCAGCGTGCACCACAGGTTGCCATACGCATCAAAGGCAATGCCATCGGGGTAGCCGCCCAGGTGGCTGGGGCCATAGACTTCGCGATCGCGCAGCGCGACGCCGCCGGCAGCTTTCTCATCGACCCGCATGCGGGTGATGCAGGGGCCTGTGGTCTCGACGATGTAAAGCCACTCTTCTTTTGCGTCGAAGCGTATCTCGTTGGTGAAATAAAAACCATCGGCCACCACGCGTATGCCGCTGTCGTCGACCACACATATAAATCCGTCCCGCACGCGGCTGGCAGCGGCGCTGGTCCATGGGTTCATGCGGGTCGATACCGTCAGCCAGATACGGTTTTTTGAATCGCGTAATACAAAGTTGACCTTGCCTATCGGCTGGCCGTCGATGCTGTCATGCAGCGTGCGGGTGCGGCCGTCGCGTGTCATCACCTCCAGCAGGTCGGTGCCGAAATTGGAAATCAGGATGTCGCCATTGGCCGCAAATGCCAGCCCGTTCGGCAGCGTTCCCTGCGTCAGGCGGTCTTCAAATTTTTCTGCGGCATCGTTCATGCTGCCGGCCGCGAAGCGCGCATCTGCTGTCTGGCCTATGAAGCGCTGCGAGCCATCGGCTTCAATGCGCGTCACACCACCGCGCGCATCAGCGGCCCACAAGGTGCCGTCACGCTCGGCCAGTATGCATTCGGGCCGCTGCAAATCCTTGCCGATATAACCTATGTCAGCGCGGTCAATGGTGAAACCGTCGAGGGGGTTGGAAGCATTCGGCAGGGTCATGGGTGTTGCCATTTCAGGAAACGTTTTTCAAAAACCGCCAGCAATGCGCTGCTGGCAAAACCGATCAGCCCAAGCAACACGATGCCGGCGAACAGCTCGCTCGCGCGGAAGGACCGTGCAGCCAGCAATATCGACTGACCCAGGCCGGGCTGCGAGGCAATCATTTCACCTACCACCGAGACGATCAGCGAGACGGTGAGCGACAGCCGCATGCCGGCCAGGATATCCGGCAGCGCATTGGGCAGGCCGACCTTCCAGACGAAGGCACCGCGCGACAGCTGCAGGCAACGCGCGACTTCCTGCAGCCTCGGCTCGACAGCAGCAAAGCCGTGCACGGTGGCCAGCAGCACCGGCCACATCGCGCCAAAGGCAACGACCGACAACACCATATTGGGGCTGAGGCCGAAGATGGAAATCGCCAGCGGCAGCAGCGCCGACGCCGGCAGAGGCCGCATGAACTCCAGCGTGGGCTGCAGCCATGCGCGCGCACTGGCAGAAATGCCGATCAGCGCACCGAGTGCAACGCCGATCAGCGAGGCCAGCAGCCAGCCCTCAAACATGCGGGTGATGGTGGCCCAGCTGAAGGCCAGCAGGTCACCCTCTTTCAATCCGTCCAGCAGGCTGGCCCAGGTGGCTTCCGGCGTCGGCAAAAACACCTTGCTGATCCAGCCCGCATGGCTGGCCACCCACCACATGGCCATGATGGCCAGGAAAACCAGCAGCGAGCCCATCCACGACGACGCGGCAGCGGCGCCCATCGATTTGCCGGGCGCGGGAATGGCTGCGGCAACAGGTGCAGTATTCATGCGACCACCCCCATGCGGCGATTGACCCAGCGCTCCAGCCTGAGCGCGCCGACATTGATGAAGTAGCCGACGACACCAATCCAGAACAGCCAGGCCAGCATCAGGCCCGGGTCCATGCTTTGCTGCGCGATCATCATCGCGTAACCCATGCCATTCGGGTTGGCGGCCACTTCCACCGTGACAGCCACCACCAGCGACACCGACACGCCGAGCCGCATCGCCACAAACAGGCGTGGCACGATGGCCGGCAGGATGATCTTGAAAGCGCGCTGTGATGGACTCAGTCCCAGCACGCGGCTGACCTCGAGCAGGCGCGGCTCTACCTGCTGCACAGCGGCCTGCGTCAATATCATCAGCGGCCAGAAACACGCAAACGCGACGATGGAAAACTCCATACGCAGGCCGAAACCAAAGACCAGCATGGCCAGCGGTATCAGCGCGACCGACGGTACCGGCCTGAACACTTCTATCGAGAAGAAGGCCATGCGTGCCGTGCGTTTTGACAGCCCCAGCACAATGCCGCAGGCAATGCCCAGCACGGCGGCAATCAGCAGGCCGAGCGCTGCAGCACCCAGCGTGAAGCCGGTAGCGCTCCAGAGCGATCCATCAGTAACGGCTGTGGCAAACGATTTGATGGCGGCTGTCGGCGGCGCTATTGCATCACTGCTTTTGCCGATGGTGCGGGCATACCACTCATATCCTGCCAAGGCGACCACTGGAAAACACCACGGACGCAGCTTGCGCAGAAGCCAACCGAAAGAGTCAGTCATGGCTTTGCTCAATGAAGGCAAACAGTTCGCGGCGCAGCTTCAAAAACTCGGGGTGCTCTTTTGTAGAGAGCTGGTCGCGCGGCCTCGGGATTTTCACATCGATCATGCGCGCCAGGCTGGGCCGCCCGGGCCCGGGATTGGCCTGCAGCGCAATCACGCGGTCGCCGAGGTAAATAGCTTCTTCGAGGTCGTGCGTGACGAACAGCACCGTCAGGCCTTCGTCGCGGACCAGCCGCGCCAGTTCGTCCTGAAGACTTTGCCGCGTCAGCGCATCGAGCGCGCCAAAGGGTTCGTCCATCATCAGCACTTCGGGTTTTTGCGCCAGGCAGCGCGCAATCTGCACACGTTGCTGCATGCCGCCTGACAGCTGTGCGGGAAATTTATAGGTGTGCCTGGACAACCCGACTTTTGCCAGCACATCGGCGATGCGCGCGGGCCGCTCGGCTGGCGCGACGCCTGCCGCTTCAAGCGCCAGGCTGATATTGCCTTCCACGGTGCGCCAGGGCAGCAGCGCCCGGCCGTAATCCTGGAATACAAAAGCGACTTCACGCGTCGGCTCGGTCACCAGCTTGCCGTGGCGTTTGACTTCACCGCCGCTGGCCAGCAGCAGGCCTGTGGCTGCGCGCAGCAGCGTGGTCTTGCCGCAGCCGCTGGGACCGACGATACAGACAAACTCGCCCTGCCCGACATCAAAGGAGGTAGGCGACAAAATCTCGCGCCCACCGAGGTGTATTGCCACCTCGTTAAAAGTCAGTATCGGGGTCATGGGGTCTTGTATTGTTCTGGAAGGGATCGGTCATGCGGTGGCGGTCACTGAAAACGTGACGCCACCGCGTTCGGGTCGCAGCTTTACCTGACGATCAGGTTCGCCACCTTGGGGTCACCCTGCAGCATGCCTTGCTCCTTCATCAGCCCGACCCAGTAAGCCATCTGCTTTTCCGACACCGTGGGGCCGGGGGGCGAGATCTGTACCTTGGCCACGATGGCGGGCGGCAGCTTGGTGTACTTGGCAATCGCGGCGCGCACAGCCTCATCGTTTTTGGGTTGACCGATGAAGGTGGCAGCCTCCTGCACCGCCTCGCGGAACAGCTTGACCTGCGCTGCATTTTTCTGGGCCCAGTCGCGTTTGGCTGCGTAGACGATGGTGTGGTTGCCGGCCTCAAGAAATGTCGAGTAATACGACGCCACATAACCCACGCCACTGTCGACGATGCGGCTCATGAAAGGATCGGCGGTGACTACCGCATCTATGGAGCCACCGCGCAGCAGGTCGCCGTGCTGCGGGAAGGAAGCCTCGACGAAGTTGACCTTTTTGTAGTCAACGCCGCTTTGTTTCAGCCAGGCACGGAAGGTGACGTGCAGGAAGGCGCCGAGGCCGGGCACGCCAACCTTTTTGCCGACCACATCCTGCGCCGAACGAATCCCGGAACCCGCCTTGGCCACCAGACCAAAACCCGTGATGGTCTTGGAGGTGATGCCACCGCCGGCGAAGACGACGTGATCGAGTCCACCCTCGACAGACTGCAGGAAAACCGAAGGCGTGGGCCCGCCCATCTGCAGCGAGTCTGACTGGATGGCAGCAGGAATGGTGGAGTTCAGCGGGATAAATTTCAGCTCCACATCCAGCTTGCGTTTGGTGAAGTAACCCTGCTCTGCAGCCACGAACACGGTGGCGAAATCGGTTACGGCGGTGTAGCCGAAGACAATCTTGCCGGACTGCGCGAAGGCCGGGAAGGCCATGGCGGCAGATGCCGCGCCCAGGGTGGTGAGCGCGGTGCGGCGGTTGATGGTGGGCTTGTTCATGCTTGTCTCTTTCTGGTTTTGACGTTGCGGGGTTTGGGAGAAGGGGAAACGGTAAGCGGAGAATTCACGGGTGCCAGCGCGGCACGCAGGCCGCCGACGATGTAGCGGCCGAGCATGGTCGCAGCAGCCGGATCGCCCTGGATGCTTTCACCACCAGAGAGTCTTTCGACGCGGTAGTCGCTGATGTGGTGCAACAGCGTGCCGACGGTGAACTGGTAACCCCAGGCCACCTGGCCGCGTGTGGCATGCGGCATCAAGGTCCGCAGCGCGTCAATAAAGGCGTTCGCGAGCGGGTCAAAAAAGTTGCGCAACACGCGGTCTGTTTCCTTCTGCGCAATGAACAGTTCGCGCGCGACCAGCAGGGCGTAGTACTCCCCTTCGGCGCTGGCACGCATGCGCAGCACCGGCCCTGTAAACGCATCGATGATGCGCGGCAGCGTCTCTTCGTCATCCGGGTCAATGGTTACCCCGCGCAGCGCCTGCAAACGTTCTTCAATCGTGGAATTCCAGTGCTGGAAGATGGCATAAAACAGCTCGTGCTTGGGACCGTAGTGGTAGCCGACAAGCGCCAGCGGCACACCGGCCTCATCGGCAATCTGGCGGATGCTGACCGCGTGGTAGCCGTGTTTGGCAAACAGCTTTTCCGCCGCCAGCAGGATGTCGGCCTTGCGGTCGGGTTTCGTTTTGCTTTGGGCTGCCGGTTTTTTCGCCGCCGGTTTCATCACCACTTTCGGCAGGCGGGCGCGGCCAGGTCTGGCGGTGGCCGGTGCGGGTGTTGTTCGGGCGCTGCTCGACATTTCAGGTACTGTACGACCGTACAAATAATTGAACACACGGACAAACCCTGAGGCAGGGCGGGTGTTTACACCACGGCACCGCGCTGGACGCACACATTCGGCAAGCAGTCAAAATAGGGGAATGAATTCTTTAGACGGCATCCGCGTTCTCGATCTTTCCCGCGTACTTGCGGGCCCCTGGTGTACCCAGAACCTGGCTGACCTCGGCGCAGACGTCATCAAGATTGAGCGCCCCGGCGCTGGCGACGACACCCGCACCTGGGGGCCGCCGTTTCTTAAAGATGCACAAGGCGCAGACACGCAGGAAGCCGCTTACTACCTGGGCGCCAACCGCAACAAACGCTCCCTGACCTGCGACATCGCCAGACCCGAGGGGCAGGCGCTGATACGCGAACTGGTCGAACACTGCGACGTGTTTGTCGAGAACTTCAAGGTGGGCGACATGGCGCGCTACGGCCTCGACTTTGGATCGATGAAGGCGATCAACCCGCGCATTGTTTATTGCTCTGTCACCGGCTTTGGCCAGAACGGCCCTTACGCCGACCGCGCCGGTTATGACTATGCGATACAGGGCATGGGCGGGCTGATGAGCGTGACCGGCGAACGTGACGACCTGGGCGGTGGGCCGCAGAAAGTCGGCGTCGCCGTGGCCGACCTGATGACCGGCATGTATGCCACCGTCGGCATACTCGCGGCGCTGCGCCATGCCGAGAAAACCGGCGAAGGCCAGCACGTCGACATGGCGCTGCTGGACACGCAGGTGGCGATGCTGGCCAACCTGGGCGCAAACTATCTCGTCAGCGACAAGACGCCGGGCCGGGCCGGCAATGCACACCAGAACATCGTGCCTTACCAGGTGTTCGAGGTGGCGCCCGCACCGGACGGCAGCAAGGATCATCTGATACTGGCGGTTGGCAACGACTCGCAGTACGTCAAGTTTTGCGCCGTCGCGAACATACCCGAGCTGGGCGTGAACCCGCTGTTTGCAAAAAACCGCGACCGGGTCATGAACCGGGCTCAGTTGGTACCGATTCTTGAAACGGTGATGAAGACACGCAGCAAGGCCGACTGGCTGGCTGCACTGGAAGCAGCCAAAGTGCCCTGCGGCGCCATCAACAACCTGGCCGAGGTGTTTGCCGACCCGCAGGTCGAGGCACGCAACATGGTCACGCACTGGCAGCACCCATTGCAAAGTGACCTGCGGCTGGTGGCCAGCCCCATCAAGCTCAGCGCCACGCCGGTCCGCTCTGAAGGCACGGGCGGGCTGCCGCCACCACGGCTGGGACAGCACACCGATGAAATCCTGCGTGAGGTACTGAACTATGGCGAGGCAAAACTGTCTGAACTGAAAAGCACCAAGATCACCTGACTCGCCTGACTACCTTATTCACCTGATGACAACCGGCAGCACACCACAAGGCATGACGCGGCGCGAATTCTCTTCGCTGGCCGGCGGCGTATTGCTGGCTGCCGCTTCTGCCAGCGGCACTGTTTTTGCCAAAGACAGCGCTCTACCTGTGCCGGTCTCGCTGCCGCAGGTGGCCACCGCAGCCGCGGCCAAAGGCGAGCCGCTGGTCCTGCTGATCAGCCTGCCCGGCTGCCCGTATTGCGAGATGGTACGGCGCAGCTATCTGCTGCCCATGCGCGCCGAAGGCCTGCATGCATGGCAAATCAGCATCACCGAGCGCAGCCCTTCGCTGCGCGGCTTCGACGGCAAAAACACCAGCCCCGAAGCCCTGGCCGCTGCGTGGAAGGCGACCTTCACACCGACCGTGCTTTTTATCGGCCCACAAGGCCAGATGCTGGCACCGCCGCTGGTCGGCATTGCGGTGCCGGACTTTTACGGCGCTTATCTCGATGAACGCCTGGCTACGGCACGCAAGGCACTGGCGGCTGCACGCTAGCTGCGGTTACGCATCCTGATTGCTGGACAGGACGGGATGTAAAGTCGACTTTACATCGAGCTGCATTTCCGGCGCTCTGTGGCTTGTTGCAAGCCTTTTGACGGACTTTTTGGGCCTGTTTTGGCCATTTTCAGGTGCCAAAAAGGCCTGAAACCCAATCTGGACTAGCGCGACCTGCTACTTAATTTATAGCAAGCCGCCGCGTCCAGCTACTTCATCGAGCCGAAAACCTTTTTCAGGATGGCGCTGCCGGTACCGACAGGGTCCTGGCGAATCTTTTTTTCTTCTTCGCCGATGATCAGGTAAAGCCCGTCGAGCGACTTGCCCGTCACGTATTGCTGGATATTGGCATCTTCCTTTTTCACCAGCCCAAAACCTGCGGCCTTGCCGGCGAACTCGTTGTACTTGTTGGCCAGGCCCACTTTTTCAGTGGCCCTGGTCACCACCGGCAAAAACCTGATGCCCAGCGGCGCGCGTGTTTTTTCGGCAAAAAAACTGGTGACCGAGGTCTCGCCACCCGTCAGTATGTTTTTGGCATCGTTGACGTTCATCGATCGCACTGCGCTGACCAGCAGGTCCTTGCCCATGGGTACAGCGGCCTCGGCAGCGCGGTTGATCGAGGTCACCAGCTCGTCAATACGTTTTCCCTGGCCGAAGTTCCTCAGCAGTTTTGACGCGTCTTCAAGGTAACCGGGCAGGGGGATGCGAACTTTTGCGTTGCCAAGGAATCCATCTGTCTTGCCCAGCAGGGCCACGGCTGCGATGGCGCCTTTTTCAAGGGCGGTTTTCAGGCCGGCGCTGGCGTCGGAATTGCTGATGCCGGCAAGGTCGCCCAGTGACAGTGCATGGGCTTGCTGGTAGGTGGCCAGTATCAGTACGCCCAGCGCGCTGACGCCAGCCTGGTTAAAATTGCGACGTTGCATATGAGTACCCCACAAATGTATAGATTTTTCGCCGCCCCAGTATGCCGCATGGCTGTGGCGGCTGCGCTGGCAATTGCCGGTGTGGCGGGGCTCTACGGCTGCAGCGGTGCGCAGGCTGCGCCAAATTCAACCTTTGTGTTGCTCGACGGCAGCAAGCAGACCACGGCCGACCTGAAGGGCAAGGTCACGCTGGTCAACTTCTGGGCCACCAGCTGCGTCACCTGCGTGGCAGAAATGCCCAAGGTCATCTCGACCTATAACAAATACAAGTCGCAAGGCTATGACACCGTGGCAGTCGCGATGAGCTACGACCCGCCCGCCTACGTCGTCAATTACACCGAAAGCCGCAAGCTGCCTTTCAAGGTCGCCATCGACAACACCGGCGCTGTGGCCAAGGCCTGGGGCGATGTGCAACTGACACCGACCACCTACATCGTCAACAAGCGCGGCCAGATCGTCAAGCAGTATGTGGGCGAGCCTGACTTTGCAGCGCTGCACCAGCTGATTGAAAAGCTGCTGGCCGAGAGTTGATTGCACCGCCAGGCGCAACTGGCGCAGAATTAAAAAAGGGGCTGGATTCTCACGAATCCAGCCCCTTTTTGTTGTGCCTGAAGCAGACGGCTTACTGCGGGTAGGCTTCGATATTGATGTTCAGTTTGACTTCGTCGGCAATGCCGGGAACGCCGAACTTCATGCCCCAGTCGGTGCGCTTGATGGACGTTTGCACATCGGCGCCGCACATTGGCTTCTTGTTGAAGGGATGGGGCGCGCACTTGAACAGGGTCACGGCCAACTTGACTGGTTTGGTCACGCCCAGCATGGTCAGGGTGCCGTCAACGCTCTCGACCTCTTCACCCTTGAAGTTGAATTTGGTGGACTTGAAAACGATCTCGGGAAATTCAGCGGTGTTGAAAAAATCGGCAGAGCGCAGGTGCTCGTCACGCGAGCGGGTGCCGTCGGCGCGCTTGGCGTCACCGCTGTTGACAGTGGCGCTGACAATCTTGGCTTCCAGCGAGCCGGTCTTGGCGGCCTGGTCCATTGTGATGGTGCCGGTCATGCGGTCAAAGCGGCCATGGATGGTGCTCATGCCCAGGTGGTTGACCGAGAAATTCGGATAGGAATGCAGCGGATCCATCACATAGGTGACAGGTGCGGCAAAGGCAGATACGGGCAGCAGCAGGGCCAGCAGTACAGTTGAAAGACGGGACATGGTTGAGCTCCTCTTGATTGAAATAAGGGATGACAGGGAAAAACAATCCACTCAGGTGGGCGATGAGCCGGCAGTAAACCAGGCAATGGCGACTGCAAGCAACATGGGAACCAGCGCCGCCAGGGCACTGAGGAAGGCGGTGAGCCAGACCGGGTATTTGCCGGCTGGCACTACCCGGGTCGCCCAGGGAATCGCCAGCGTCGGCAGCAGGCTGTACCAGGGCAGGCCACCGGTGAAAACGGCCAGCAGGCCCACCAGGCCGGCGATGACATTGGCGGGAAGCGCCAGCGTCCAGCCTGTAGGCGCCTGTTTGCCGGTCAGCATCTGCACCAGCAGCACGGCGCCAGCGCTTGCACCGACTGCAATTCCAACCTGCGCCAGCGAGGCAGAAGCGCCCAGCAGCGCCAGCACACCGCTGGCCAGACCCAGCATTAGCGCGGCAGAGGCGCTGCGAACCGGATCACCGCCCAGGCGGTTGCCGGACTCGACCAGTGCGGCTAGGTAGATCACTGCAGCTGCGCCGGCGAGCAGCAGGCCTTTTGTTTCCATCTGCTGCAGTACCCGCCATATGACCCAGACGGCAGCAGCGGCGGCAAGCGCCGCCAGCACGGTGCGAATCACCGGTTTGGCGTCAAGTTTGGCCACCTCGACTACCAGCACCAGCACGGTGGCAGCGATGCCGCTGACGATCATCTTGCGCACCGAGGTCATGGACTCAAAGGAAAAACCGAGCGCCAGAAAGACGACGGTCAAAAAGCCGGCACCGAGCGCCAGCCCAAGCAGCCGTGTGCGGTGCAGCAGCAACGCAACAACCAGCGCGACCACAAAGGGCGCAACACCGGCCTGCACTGCGGGATTGTTCAGTAGTTCATTCATTTTTATTCCCGGCTAGTCGTGGCCTGATGCAGCCACTTTCCCATTTTTTCTCCGGCCTCGTTGCCAACTGGCACGAGGCCGTCCCTCTTTTGCATGAGGTAGGTTCACTATCGGCCGAAAAGTTCTATCGCCATCCCATTTATAGGGAAAGCACCGAGGAGCCCGCGCGCACCATGCCAGCTGCATACAAAACCAGCCGGGCAGCTTAGCATGCGGCAATTGAATCCGCGTGAAAGCGCGGTAACAGACGGCGCCACAGGTCTTTTGCATCTGTATAGTGGGTGCTCGCCCCGAAAATTGAACGCCTGCTCGTGCCTACGCCCTCCCTTCAATTCATTACCCCCCATACGCCGGAACTGCTGCAAGCCACGCGCCTGATCTTTCAGGAATACGCCGGGCAGCTCGGGATAGACCTTGGCTTCCAGGACTTTGATGCCGAACTGGTCGGCCTGCCCGGCGATTACGCTGCGCCACAAGGTGCCTTGCTGCTGGCGCTGGTTGATGGCGAAGTCGCTGGATGCTGTGCGTTGCGGGCGCTGCATTCTGCCGATTACCCCAACGCCTGCGAAATGAAACGGCTATTTGTGCGCAAGGCCTTCCGGCGTTTCGGACTGGGCCGGCAACTGGCCGAAACAATACTCGACGCCGCGCGCATCGCCGGTTACAGCCACTTGCTGCTAGATACGCTGAGCGACATGGAGTCTGCGCGCGCGCTGTATGAAGACCTGGGTTTTGAAGAGGTACCGCCTTACTATCACAACCCGATAGCGGGCGCTCACTACCTGAAAGTGGATCTGAACGCCTGACGCAAAATCTCAAGCACGCATGAAAAAAGCCGCTGAAGATCCAGCGGCTTTTTATGGGTCGGCGTTCTTGTGAACGCGGTCCTGAAAACTGACTCAGCCCTTGGCCTGGGCCAGCAGGGTGGTAGCGTCGCTGACTTCAAACTTGCCAGGACCTTCAACATTCAGGCTGGCTACCTTGCCGTCCTTGACCAGCATCGAATAACGGTTGCTCCGAACACCCATGCCGCGCGCGGTCAGGTCAAGAAACAGGCCGGTGGCCTTGGCGAATTCGGCGCTGCCATCGCCCAGCATGCGAACCTTGCCGTCGGTCTTCTGGTCACGCGCCCAAGCGCCCATCACAAATGCGTCGTTCACGCTGACACACCAGATCTCGTCAACGCCGGCTGCTTTCAGTTCCGGGAATTTCTCGACATAACCGGGCACGTGCTTGGCCGAGCAGGTCGGCGTGAAAGCGCCAGGCAGCGCGAACAGCGCAATCGTCTTGCCTGCAGTTGCCTTGGCCACATCGACCGGGTTGGGCCCAATGCTGCAGCCATTGCCCTCGACTTCTGAAAACTCCATCAGGGTGGTTGCAGGAAGGGTATCGCCGACTTTGATCATGAAATGCTCCGGTTGGTTGTGCTGTCAGGAAATTTAAAAGGAAGCGCTATTTTTACCGAGCTTGCCCCGCTTTGCTTGAACAGGGGCTAGGGCCGGTGCAGTCAATGTTTACTTGCATAAAATCAATCGAAATCAGCAAGAGGCAGAAACAAAAACGGCCCACACAGTGAGCCGTTTTCTTTTGACTTTCAAGTCATTAGCCTGCGGGCAGGATCAGACGAGAACAGCCTTCTCAACCAGACGGGTCACAACCCAGTTCTTGGTCTTGGAGATAGGACG
>JAZKCN010000024.1:0-133763 GCA_040388075.1 Pseudomonadota bacterium
AATACCGGCCTGTCACGCCGGGGGTCGCGGGTTCGAGTCCCGTCCACTCCGCCAAACACGGAAAACCCTTGTAATTCAATGAGTTACAAGGGTTTTTTCTTTTGGGGTAGTAGCAAATTTGGTAGCAATCATGCTCGGTTTGCCAATCTATCTCCTCGGTTCAACCTACTACCTGCATACCCGCATCGAGGGGAGGCAGGTCAAACGCTCGCTGCGAACCGGCTACGAGCGTGAAGCTATTATTCGAGCTATCGCTCTTTTGAATGGCCTACGAATGTCAACCCCCCAGAAGTACGAGCTTGACCTCGCAAATGGCATATTAAAAGCAGATGGCGCGGAAGACCACAGCCGCCTGATGCAAGCAATTGAGGCAATGAAAGCCCTTCACAGCGGCATGCCAACGCCAGCCTCCGTGAGTACCGTTACAGCCCCCGCCGTAGACGACCCCACAGCGTTGAAGCTGGGGGAATTGTTGGAAAGGTTTTTTCTGCTGCGCAGCGTAAAACCTGCCACTGCGTTGTCTTACAAAAACGCAACTAACGAATTTGCAAAGTTCCTAAAAAACCCGCCCATTACGCGAATTTCCACCAGCGACGTGACTCGTTGGCAGGAGCATTTGGCAAAAAAAGGCAATGTCCCGCGAACAATCGACGGCAAGGTTGGCGTGATCAAAGCCATCTACAACTTTGCGAAAAAGCAACGATATACACGGGAAGAAAATCCGGCTGCTGACCGTGATTTGCTTACGAAAAAACAGAAGCAGCGAGCCGGCTACGCGACGTTTGATACCGATGAAATCGCGGCCATGCTCGGCTGCGAGTTTTTCCGAGACCGACTCGCTAAAAAATCTGACTACACGACTGCTGTCCTCGTTGGCCTGCTGACTGCGTGCCGTGTGGGCGAAATCACAGTCTTACGAAAAGAGCACTTCAAGCACGGTCGCAAAGGTATCCCCTTCATCACTATCCGGGACAGCAAAACGGCCGCAGGCATCCGTGAAGTGCCGCTACATCCTTACATTTACGAGTACCTTGCCCCGAAGCTAGATGCGCTGAAAAGCCCCGGCGACAGGCTATTTAGCTACAAAGAACGCGAAGGCAAGGGCGCCGGTAACGCCGCCGGAAAGATGCTTGCACACAACTTGGAGAGCGCCGGACTCACGCGCGACAAGCTCGTTTTCCACAGCTTACGCAAATACGTGAACAATGAGCTTTTGCAGAATGGCGTAAACCTTGAACACCGTTGCCAGTTCGTCGGACATGAACTTGACAATGTAAACGTTGTCGTTTACTCAAAAACTATCAGCGTAGACGACTTGGCCGCTCAGGTTTTCCCCGCGCTCGATACCATTGCCGCGACCGTACAAAAGGCCATCGACCCGATGGGCAGCATCGACATTGGGGACCTTATCGACCCCGATATGTTGATGTGATCACATGCCGAAATTCGGGTTGTTGTTCGCCTTCTGAGGCTGTTGAATTGGCGCAAAAACGCGCGCCGCTTTTTTCGCCTGTGGGCTCTCCCAGACCGCTGTCTCCTCATCGCCAAGGACCGTAAAGCCGCCAATGGTCAGTGCAATGGCCTCGCCCACCAGCGGGTCGGCTTTCAAGAGGTTCAGCAACTTGCTGGCCATTGGGTTCTTGTCCACGAATTCGAACATGGCCACCAACTCTGGCTTGCGTACAAGTTGGCGCACGTCCTCAACCGCACCCAGCCCGGCCATGGCCTCCCGCAGCTTGTCTGCTTCACGGTCGCGGGCTTCTGCCGCCATATCGGCTTGGGCCTTGGCCTCCCGAGCCAGTTCCTGGGCCCTCGCCAACTGGCGGGCCTTTCTAGCCAGTTCCCAGACCCTCCGCTCGGCGTCCGACTCGATACGAGAGGCAGCCGCGCGGCTTTCACGGGCTAAGGCCCATTCAGCATCGACGGCAGCACGGTCGAGCCGCACTCTTTGGCTCTGTTGTTCGATTTCCGCCTGCGTTGCGGTCGCGCTTTTCCGAGCGAGGAAAAGCTCTTGACGCTCATGCTCCACATCGTCAAACGCTGTCAGCGCGGCTTGTTGCGTGCGCTCCGCATCTCGTCGCAAGGTGGCGGCCTGCTTTGCTTCGCTGGCTGCGCTCGTAAGTAGGTCAATGGCTGCCACCTCCGTGGCGTCCGCTTCACGTTTTTTGTATTTCCAGTATTGGGCCACGGGTACATGGTCACGGTGGGTATCGGCCTTTGGCTCGCCGCGCAGCAAATCGTGGCCTCGCCCTTGCACGAACAGCGCGAACTCGTCCTGCCATTCAATCATTTTCTCTTTGCCACCCATGTAGTGGCCTGCGTTCAAGGTGGTGACCGTCCGGCTCAATTTTTTGGTTGTGCGAACGGAGGTTTCGAGCGGGACGCAAATGATGTGGGCGTTTGGCGAAGTCTCATCAAAATGGAGATACGCGCCGACGATGTTTTCCGGGCCGAACTTCTGCTTTGCGAATTCCACGCAGTCGAGCAAATAAGCTTTTTGCTCTTCATAGCTCTTCCCCGCAAAGAACGCAGGCGAGGCCGTCGCCATGAGCTCCACGACACGGTTGGCATCGGGTCGAGGTTTGCGAGTGCAGGCGGCGATTCGGTCCCTCACCGCCTTGAAGAGCGCAGGGCGATTTGCGGCTCCGATGGTGACGTTGAGGTGCAACCGCGACGGGTCCGCGCCGTCAACCTTTTCAGGTTGTTCGCGCAGGTGATGCGTCATCATCGCGCCGATTTTTTGGTTTGCTTTGTACTTTGCAGTCCTGAATATTGCGTATGCCATTTGAGAGTCCATCCTCGTCTCAAGCTAGCAAATATTCTGCTGAAGTCAAATGAAACGGGGGTGGCCCGGCCACTTCGTGTACTCACTACGGCATTTTTTGTTCACCACCTGCGGTGGTTCCAAAAAAAGCCTGCTTTCGTCCCTTCGGGAGGCACCTTCGGCTTGCAGAAAAACATGTCATCAGGGCGCGCAAATGGCGCTTGCTGTTGCGCACGTACCTGTGCCCCGCGTCTATCGGCTTGAACGTGCCGAGGCTGCTGGCTTCCGCTTCGCTACCATGGGGTGGCACCCCATACCCCGGATGGCAGCGGCGTGGAAAATGCGGCCATGTTGAGCCAGAAGAGGTGGCGCAATCGGGCTGGAATAGGTCAAGGCCCTACGATAGCTGATGGGGTGGCGTCGTTGCATTGCCAAGGCGCTAAAACGCGTTTTAGATACCTTGTATCGCAAAGCCTCGCGCGTCCGCGTAGGGCGCGGGGAAGAGAAGAGATATCTATCTCTTCTCTTTAACCCCTCCATAATCCCTCTTCCCCCTAAAGGGGAAAGAGGGATTTATGGAGGGGGATAGGCGTGCATACGCACGCTAGAGCGGGTCGTCCTGCGGACTCCGATACGCCCCGACTTGCGTCGGCCTTCGGCCTAGCGTCAGGGCTTTTACACGAGCCAAAGGAAAAACCGGGAATCGGGCACCGATTCCGCGACCAAAGCACCGCGCAATGACGCTATACCGGCTCTATAAGCCGCGATGGCGGAGGTGATGGCGGCGTTGCATCACCACGTCGATAAAACGCCTTTGGAGGGCGCTCTATCGCATTGCACTTTCGCGCCGCTTAGGTTTTTCTGCAGTCGGCTAGCGCCTCAGCCTGCCCAAACCTGTAAACAGTACCTACTTGGGAACCAAATGTCCGCTATGGGCCCAAAGCCGTCTGTTGAACCTTCGGATGGGACACCCGATACCTGACAAGAAAGCCTGAATCTGCAGGCGTAGTGGATACGCACAGACAGAATCATCTGAGATCTGCAGGTATGCTTGGGTTTTTCATAAATAAAGGGAGATACACAATGGCTACCGAGAAACCAAAATTTAAAATCGGTGATACCGTGAGTTTGAACTCTGGTGGCCCTGTGATGTCAGTAAAGCTAGTTCCCGAGGCAAATAGCGGCAGCTACACATGTCAATGGTTCGCTGGCAAGAAGCTTGATCAAGGCTTATTCAAGGAGGGACAACTGGTATCCGCTGAACCAAAGGCGCCGTTGCCTGCACCGGAAGACGAGAAGAAGTGATGCTCGCGTCTACCGCTGCAAGGTGGATGTTCGCGACGCTGGAGCGCGACGGTTGCATCTACCAGGATGACACTGTCGACATGCTGACCAAAGCAGGAGCCGAGAATCTGCTCCGCGAGAATCCCGATGGCAATCCCGTTCTGGGCGCTCCGGTTTTGAGCGAGTTCAAGAAGCTTTCGGATAACGCCGTATGGGTGAAGCCTGACCGATATTGGCGATGGCGAGTGGAAGAAGACGAGCTAGGACGGGAAGCATTGGGCTAGTTCACTCCAAAGCGGACAGCTGCGTACGACTGCAAGTGGCCGATAGCGGTCATCGTACGCGAATCTTGCCATCATCTTCTGGTTTACGATGGGTGCCACGCTACTGGTAGCAATGCAAGTAACGAAGTTTTAGCAATCGCTACTGCCCAAGTGGTTGATTTGCAAAGGTTTTTTGGATTGGGTATGTTTGTCCCGTCCACTCCGCCAAACTTTCAAGAGGCCCGATTCGTCGGGCCTTTTGTCTTTCTGAGCATCCAACAGGTGAGAGCCACCGTAGTAAGCCACTTTCTTGAGCCGAATCCATGCGAATTCCGGCCGGCCTGCGGCTGTCCCGTCACGGATACTATTTTTTCCGAATCTGCATTCCAGGCGCTTTACGGGATCGTTGGCGCAGCGGTCGAGATTTGGAGGTGTCCCTGCGCACGTGTGGCCAGCTGCTTGCGCTAGCCTGAGCTCGAGACCTTGCCATCGCTGCTCATAAGTATTTCGGTTACGTTTGAGCCGGTATGAGCGTTAACGCCCCGTGGTGGTCTTCAATGGTTGATTGCCTATCAGAAGCTGCCAAACAAGGTACCCAGCGTGACCACTACCACCAAGGCCGCCAGCGGGAACAGCATCGTGACCGCAGCGATGTTCAGGTAGGACTGCCGGTGCGTGAGCTTGCAGATGGCCAGCAGCGTGATGATGGCGCCGCAGTGCGGCAGTGTGTCCATGCCGCCGGCCGCCAACACAGCCACGCGATGCAACAACTCGGCAGCGATGCCTGCCTGTTCTGCCATGCGCAGATAGTCCGCGCCCAGGGCCTCTAGCGCGATACTCAGGCCGCCTGACGAAGAGCCTGTGATGCCAGCCAGGATGTTCATGGCGATGGCCTCCGAGATCAGCGGGTTGTGCGGCGACACGTTCAGCACAGCCTCCTTGATGATTGCGAAGCCCGCGAGACTAGCGACGACCGCGCCGTAGCCCACTTCCGAAGCGGTGTTGAACAGCGGTAGCATGAAGCCGAACACGCCCTTGTTGACGCTGGTCTTCAGGTCAGCCCAGCGGCCCAGGCGCAAGAACACCAGCGTGGTGCAGGCTGTCACCAGCGCAATGATCAGGGACCACAGGCCGGTACTGGTAGCGATGTTGAGCTTGGGGAAGGCTTCACGCATGAAGCCCAGGTCCATGCCCGGGAACACCGCGTAGGTGAATAACGCGTTGACGCCCACCACCATCAACAGCGGCAGCAGCGCCTGCCAGACCGGCATGGCGGTGGTGCTGATGGCCTCCGCCTCGGGTGTGGGCGCGTCCTGCTCGTCCGCGTGCTGCCCATAGCCTTCGCCAGCCCGGCGCGCCGCCGCAGCCCGCGACAGCAGCCACCACACGCCGCCGCCGGCCATGATGGCAGCGGCGATCAGGCCCAGGCCAGGCGCTGCGAAACTGTTGGTGCCGAAATACTTGATCGGGATGGCGTTGATGATGGCCGGCGTGCCGGGCAACGCCGTCATCGTGAATGTGAACGACCCCAGGGCGATGGATGCCGGGATCAGCCGCTTGGGCACCTGCGCCGCACGGAACAGGTCCTTGGCGATGGGATAGACCGCAAAGGCCACCACGAACAGCGACACCCCGCCGTAAGTAAGCAACCCGCAGGCGGCCACCACTACCACGACGGCATGGCGTTGGCCCACAACGCGTACGATCCAGGTCGAAAGTGCGTGTGCGGCGCCCGAGTCCGCCATCAGCTGGCCGAGCAGCGCGCCCAGCAGAAAAATCGGCAGGAAGTTTGCCGCATATCCTGCCAGCGCGGGCAGGAAGGTGTTGGTGTAGATGGGCAGCAGCAGCGCCACCTCGCCCGACAACAACACCGCCAGCGCGGCCATCACCGGGGCCAGCAACAGCACCGTGACACCGCGGTACGCGAAATACATCAACAGCAAAAGCGACACCACGATCGCCAACATTCCGGTCATGCTCGATATTCCTGTCTACGAAAAGTGAGGGACTGTAGCCGCAGGGCGTACAGATTTTTGTGAAAACGGGCAGTCACACGCGCCAGGGCTTCAAAGTGGGTGATCCGCTGGAGCGGCCAACCGGTCTGACGGTCCATACGCCGCCATGAAGGCGGCCACCGCGCGCTGGACCGTCCCCTTGAGTTCCTCCGCAGAAATGTCGCTCAGGACTTGAAACAGAAAGCGGTCCAGCCACTCGGCTTCGAGCAGTCCCCTGAGATGAAGGGCTGCAATGCGGGGGTCGGCCTGACGCAATTTGCCCGTGTTCATGGCCTGCTGCAAAAAGGCAGCGGCCACCGCCTCGTTGCGAACGGGTCCCAGTTCATAGCACTTGCGCCCCAGTTCCGAGCGCCCGGCCTCGGACACCACCAGGCGGCGCATCGCCTGCACCTGTGGGGAGTAGATCAGCGTGAGCAGACGCTGCCCGAAAAGCTCCAGCGCGCGGGTGATGTCTTGCATGGACGGGTCCAGCGCCTCAAGGGAGGCCTGAAATTCGGCCTCGGTGGCGTCAAAGACGACGGCGGAAAACAACTCTTCCTTGGATGAAAAGTAGTTGTAGAGGGTGGCCTTGGAGTAGCCCAGGCGCTCGCAGATCGCAGACATCGACGCGCGTTCGAACCCGGTTTCCTGAAAAACCACGGAGGCAGCATCCAGGATCGCCTGACGTCTTGCTTCGCTTTTTGTTCGCATGTCAATCCATTTATTTTTGAACCGATGGGTTTAGTTTAGCTTGTTTTTAGTCCTCTTCAAAGTTAAACTAAACCGATCAGTACATTTATGGGGTCTTCATGTTTCGCCACAGTACGTCGCCTTCATCAGCCGGGCATCGGGCGCGTCGTCCCCTCACGGTTTTGTGTTCAGCCCTGGTGTTGGCGGGTTGTGCGCAGTTGCCCGATCTGGGCCAGCGGGCTCAGCTGCGGACATTCGATGCGTTCCAGTCCCGGGCGTCCTTGACGGCACCGGCGGCCGACTGGCCGACCGAGAAGTGGTGGGTCGCCTACGGCGATCCCCAGCTGGATGCGCTCATTGACGAGGCCTTGCGCGACGCGCCTGACCTGGCCGCGGCGAGCGCGCGACTGCAGCAGGCCGATGCGGTGATGCAGATTGCGGGCTCGGCGCGCAAGCCGCAGCTCAGTGCCCATGCGGCTGTGACCGCAGACAAGCTGAGCTACAACTTCCTGACCCCACGCGACATGACGCCGTCCGGGTGGAACGACTACGGGCGTGCCAGCCTGGATTTCCGGTGGGAGCTGGATTTTTGGGGCAAGAACCGCGCGGCGCTGGCGGCGGCAACGTCGCAGCTGGACGCCGGCCGCGCCGAACTGGCGCAGACCCGGCTGTTGCTGTCCGCCGGCATCGCTGCGAACTATGCAGAGCTGAGCCGTCTGCACGCCAACCGGGACACCGCCGCGCAGGCCGTGGAGATTCGCCACAAGACCGCCGACCTGTTCGCACAGCGCTTTGCCCACGGACTCGAGACCCGCGGCAGCCAGCGCGATGCCGACGCCCGCCGCGCGATGGCCGAAGGCGCATTGCTGGCCGTGGACGAGCAGATCGCGTTGCAGCGCAACCGTCTGGCGGCCCTGCTGGGGGCGGGTCCTGACAGGGGACTGTCGATCGAACCGCCCCGCCTGAAACTGGCGCGTGGCTTTGGGCTGCCCTCGGAATTGGCGGTCAACTTGCTGGGGCGGCGCCCCGACGTTGTGGCCGCACGCCTGCAGGCCCAGGCCCAGGCCAGCAGGATCGAGCAGAAGAAGGCCGAGTTCTATCCCAACATCAACCTGTCTGCATTTGTCGGAGTCCAGTCGCTGGGCCTGGATTTGTTGAGCAAGAGCGGCTCTGGCATCGGCAGCGTCGGCCCCGCCATCTCGCTGCCCCTCTTCAATGGCGGGCGGCTGCAGGGCCAGCTGCGAGGCGCACACGCCGGCTACGCCGAAACGGTGGCCAACTACAACGCCACCGTGGCGCATGCCCTGCAGGAAGTGGCCGACAACGCGGTGAGCCAGAAGGCGTTGGGCCAGCGGCTGCTCAAAGCCCAGGAAGCGGTGGATGCCGCGACCGAAGCGCATCGCGTGGCGCGAAACCGCTACGAAGGCGGGCTGGCCAACTACCTCGAAGTCCTGTCGGCCGAAGACAGCCTGCTCCATGGACTGAACACGCAGACCAACCTGAGCGCGGCGGCGCTCACGCTCGACATTGGCCTGCAACGGGCCCTGGGCGGCGGCTACCACGCACCACAGCACATCCATTCATCCATCAAGACATCCTCATGACCGACAACAACAACACCGACACCACCGCTGATGTGACCCTCAAAAAGCGCCGCAACGCGCGCCTCGCAGTTTTGGGCGGAGTAGTGGTTCTGGCGGCGGTGGGCTCCACGGCCTACTGGAAGCTGCACGCATCGCATTTCGTCTCCACCGACAACGCCTATGCGGCCGCCGAAGTGGCGCAGATCACGCCCTCGGTCGGCGGGATCGTGCTGGATGTGAAGGTGAGCGATACCCAGGCCGTCAGGCAGGGCGATGTGCTGCTGATCATCGACCCCACCGACGCCCAGCTGGCGGTGGCCCATGCGGCGGCAGAACTCGACCGCGCCACGCGCCGGGTGAAAAGCTACATGGCGACCGACAGCAATCTTTCGGCCCAGATCAGCGCACGTGAAGCGGATGCCCAGCGTGCCACCGCCCAACTGGCGTCCTCGCAGGCGGACTTCGTGCGCGCCGAGGTGGACCTGCAGCGTCGCCAGGCGCTGGTGGCATCGGGCTCGGTCTCTGGCGACGAACTGACGCGTGCCAGGAATGCCTTTGACGCGGCCACCGCGCAGCTTGCAGTCGCCAAGGCCGCCGCCGCCCAAGTGACGGCCAACCAGCGATCCGCCGTTGCCGCCAAGGATGCGAATGCCGCCCTCATCAGCAACAGCACCGTAGACACCAATCCTGAAGTGGGGGGCGCCCGCGCCCGCCTCGACCAGGCCAAGCTGAACCTGGCGCGCACCGTGGTCCGCGCACCGCTGGATGGCGTGGTGGCCAAACGCATGGTGCAACTGGGCCAACGCGTGCAGCCCGGCATGCCATTGATGGCCGTGGTGCCGGTGAACGACATCTACGTCGATGCCAACTTCAAGGAAGTCCAGCTGGACAAGGTGCGCGTCGGCCAGAGCGTCACCCTGCACGCCGACATCTACGGCAAGAGCGTGACCTACAAGGGCGTGGTCGACGGCTTCTCGGGCGGCTCGGGTGCCGCGTTCTCGGCCATTCCGGCGCAGAACGCCACTGGCAACTGGATCAAGGTGGTGCAGCGGCTGCCGGTGCGCGTGAAGCTTGACCCGCAGGAACTGCAGGCCAATCCCCTGAAGGTAGGCCTGTCGATGAGCGCCGAAATCGACACCCGCACCGGTGAAAAGCAGGCGACAGCAGTCCGCGCGGCCGAAGTTACCCCCCACGCGGCCAACTAAGCAGGGTCTGCAACCATGAGTCAAGCGATGACGGCGCCCGGCGCGCCCGCCGGCTACGCCGGCGTCGTGCCGCTGAGCGGCCCGATGCTCCTGATCGCTGCCTTGATGCTGGCCTCGGCCAACTTCATGGCGGTGCTCAACATGACCATCGCCAACGTGGCGGTGCCCAACATCGCCGGCTCGCTCGGCGCGGCCGCCAGCCAGGGCACCTGGGTCATCACCTCGTTTGCCGTCGGTGAAGCCATCACCGTGCCGCTGACGGGCTGGTTTGCCGCACGCTTTGGCGCCGTGCGCGTGTTCGTGGTGTCGATGATTCTGTTCGGGGTGTTCTCCATACTGTGCGGCCTGTCCACCTCCATCGGCATGCTGGTGATGGCACGCGTGTTCCAGGGCTTGAGTGGCGGCCCGCTGATGCCGCTGTCCCAGACCTTGCTGCTGCGCATCTTCCCCAAGGACAAGGCTGGGACGGCCATCGGCATCTGGTCGATGACGACGCTGGTGGCGCCCGTGGTCGGCCCCATCCTCGGGGGCTGGCTGGTGGATGACTTCACCTGGAACTGGGTGTTCCTCATCAATGCCCCCATTGCCATCGGCTTTGGCCTGGGTGCCTGGAAGCTGCTCAAGCACCTTCAGGATGGGCCCGTGCGCAACCCGTTCGATGTGATCGGCTTGGTGTTGCTCGTGATCTGGGTGGTGGCACTGCAACTGGTGCTGGACGAGGGCAAAAACCTCGACTGGTTTGCCTCCAGCCAGATTGTCGGGCTGTCCATCGTGGCGGTGGTGGGCTTTGCCGCCTTTCTCATCTGGGAGCTGCACGAAAAACACCCGGTGGTGGATTTGCGCGTCTTCCGGCACCGGGGCTTCAACGCCAGCGTGATCACCGTCAGCGTCGCCTACGCCGCGTTCTTCGGCGTCAGCGTGCTCACGCCACTGTGGCTGCAAAGTTTCATGAGCTACACCGCCACCGACGCGGGCCTGGCCACGGCCTGGACCGGCGTTACCGCGCTGCTCGTTGCACCTTTGGTGGCTTCAAGCAAGCGCGACCCGCGTGCGCTGGTGTTCTTTGGCTTGCTCTGGATGGGTCTGGTGACGTTATGGCGCACCGTCGCCAACAGCGACATGGCGTTCTGGGACATCGCCATTCCGCTCGCGGTCATGGGCTTTGCGTTGCCGTTCTTCTTTATCCCGACCACCGCCATCGCCCTGGGCAGCGTGCAGGAGCGAGAGATGGACTCGGCTGCCGGCCTGATGAACTTCCTGCGCACGCTCTCGGGAGCCCTTGCCACCTCGATGGTGACGACCCTCTGGGCGAATCAGACCACGCGCAACCATGCGGAGCTGGTGGGTCTGACCGACCGGGACGGCAGCGTTCACAACATGCTGACGCAGTCGGGTACGCCGCCTGACACGGCGACACAGATGCTGGACTTCATGGTCACCTCGCAAAGCGGGATGCTGTCGACCAACCAGGTCATGATGGGCATTGCCGTCATGTTCTTCCTTGCCGCCGCGATCATCTGGATCGCTCCCAAGCCCACGCGAACCATAGAGCCCGGCGCTGGCGGCCACTGACAACATGTCAGCTGAGGTGGCGGCTCCGTCGGCGGCGACCCCACCACCACAGCAGGGCCAGCACCACCACAGTGCCCAGCACCATGCCGACGCGGGCAAGTGTGAGCAAGGTGGTGTCGGCCGCGGCTGTGGCGGGGTCACGCAGCTTCGCCACCTGGGCTTGCGTCACCTTGGCATGAGGGTTGCCATAGCTGGCCAGCAGGTAATTGCCCAGCGTGGTGATCTGCACATCACTCAACTCGTGGGCAAAACCGGGCATGACCGAGTCGGTGCCCACGCGATGCACGCCGTGCAGCATCACCTGCACCAGGTTGTTGGTGTTGGCGTGTCCCAGCGAGGTGTTGTGGAACAAGGCCGGCAAGTTGCCGCCGTCGCTGCCCTGTCCTTGGGCCTGGTGGCACGAGGCGCAATAGGCGTCGTAGGTTTGTGCACCTGTCATGGCATCACGGCTATTGGGCAGGGGCGCACCACGCACTGTGGCAAGGCCGTCCACCGCCCGGCCAAAGCTGGAGGCCGATTGCTTGACGCTGCTGTCAGACACTGCAGGCACGGCCTTGACGTAGACCGCAATGGCTTTCAGGTCTTCGGCGCTGAGGTGTTTCAAGCTGTGGTCTATCGCTTCGGCCATGGGTCCGGAGGCGGGGCCTTTGCCGGGAACAGGCTTGCCGCTCATGTAGGCGATCAGATCGGCCACCGTCCAGCTGCCGATACCGCTTTTCTCGTCTGATGTGATGTTGGGCGCATACCAGCCGCCCACCTCACCACCGCCCAGCCAACGTTTGGGATTTTCGGCCATCAGCAACGTGCGCGGCGTGTGGCAGGTGGTGCAGTGCGTCAAACCCTCGGCCAGGTAGGCGCCGCGATTCCACTCCACCGTTTTCGACGGGTCGGCTTTGTAGGGTGTCGCGTCGTGGAACAGCGCATTCCAGGCCCCCAACGACAGGCGGACGTTGAACGGAAACGGCAGGGCCGTAACTGGCACTGCGACGTCCACTGGCTCAACGCCTTGCATGAAGTAGGCGTACATGGCGGCGATGTCTTCATCAGTCGTCTTGGCGTACGCGGTATAGGGCATCGCTGGGTACAGGTAAGCGCCATCCGCACGCTTTCCATGACGCAGCGCATTGCTGAACTGCTCCAGCGTGTAGTTGCCGATGCCCTTCGTTTTGGAGGGCGTGATGTTGGTCGAATAGATGGCGCCCAAGGGACTGGCGATCGCCAGTCCACCGGCCATGGCCTTGCCACCCGGGGCGGTGTGGCAGGCCACACAGTCACCGGCCGTGGCCAGATAACGGCCACGCTCCACATCGGACGCGGCATGGGCCAGCCATGGCGAGGCGACAACCAGTGCTGCGACGGTGATCAGGGCGGAAGAAAACAGGGGCTTGGCCATGATGCTCGCCCTTTCCTAAGCCTTGAGACTTTGCGTCTTGCTGCGCGGCAGCATGGCGGGACCCCCGTTGGCGGCGATGAGGTGCGCGCCGGTGCGCAATGCCACCGCAATACCGTTGAGGGTTGAGTTGCAGGTGGACGAGGTGGGCAGTACGCCGGTGGAAGCGAAATACAGGTTTTCGTGGTCCCACGCGCGGCCGTACTGGTCGCACACGGAGCGTGCCCGGTCGCTGCCCATGCTCAAGGTGCCGCAGATGTGCTGGTTGTTGGAAAACTCATCGTCCCTGGTGTAGCGCAGATTGGTACCACCCATCAACCTGGCAATCCTGGCGAAATCCTGCTGCGCGCGTTTGTGTCCATTGAAGGTGTATTCGTCAATGCTGTAGTGGGCACGCGGTTTTTGCAGGCCCATGGCATCTTTTTCGTCCGCCAGGTCAATGCGGCGTTTGGGGTCTGGCAGCACTTCCAGCACGCTCTTGACGTTCATCTCGCGTGCTGCGGCATGACGCAATTTGTCGGCAAACGCCTTGCCGTAGATGCCGGTCTTGAGCAGCGAACTGGTGGCGCCGTCCACGCGGGATATGTTGGTGAAGTCCAGGCGGTAAGGCGAGTGTTTTGACCGGAAGGCACCATCGCGCATGGTGTTGATGGAGCTGGGGCTTTGGGGGCCGCGGCCCAACCAGACGTCCTCGTCGGCATCGAAGGTCAGCGATGTGCTGGGATGATCCATCAGGTAGCGGCCGACCATGTCGTTATTGTTGGCGATGCCGTTCTTGAACTTGTCGCTCCTGGACAGCAACAGCAGGCGCGGCGACTCGATGCCGTTGGAGGCCACGATGAAGGTCTTGCCTGTTACGCGGTAAACCTTCTTGTCGGGGTCGTAGTAATTCGCGGCAACGATACGGCCCTGCGCATCGTGCTCAAGCTGGAACACGTTGGCGCGCACCTGCATCCTGGCGCCCGCCGCCAGCGCCTGCTGCACGGCAATGCCGCCGTGGTATTGCGCATCGATGGGACAGATGGGCTGACAGCTGTTGTTGCCGCAGCAGGGCGGACGGCCATCGAACGAGCGGCTATTGCGGGCTACCGTGTTGGCCACCACGGGGAAGACGCCGGCCAGCCGCTCGCGCACACGCTGCATGGCGTAGGGCTCGGCCACTGTGCCCATGGGGAATGGCTTGCTGCGGGGTGATCCTGTCTCTGTCGAGCCACCCACGCCCATCACCTCTTCGGCTGCCTGGTAGTAGGGCTCCAGATCGTCGTAGTCAATTGGCCAATCCACACCCACGCCATACAGCGACTTGATTTTGAAGTCGCCAGGCACATTGCGCCAGGCATGCGCCGCCCAGTGCCAGCTGGTGCCGCCCACCTGCCTGATGTATTCCGCTTTGTAGGGATACGGACCTGCTTGCACCAGGTGATTGTTGTCAGTGGGTTGGTAGACGGGATGTGGTGCCGAGTCCAGAGACGGGTACGGTGACATCCAGTCGCTGCGGCGCGCCGAGTTGCGAAAACGCGCCACGATTTCGCCACGCGTGACATTGGCGCCGGCTTCCAGCATCAATACGGAAGCGCCAGTTTTCGCCAGTTTGGTGGCCAGCATCGCACCGATGATGCCTGCGCCCACGATGACGTAGTCGGCAGAGAGTTTTGTATCAGCCATGGTGCGTTCCTTGTAGGTATTTGTTGTTCAGGGCACTGGCACGCGATCAATTCAAGTGTGTATTGGCCCCAATTTCAGGTTGAATGAGGTGGGGTTTTGTGTCCAGCTGCCGTGGGTGCCGTACGAGTAGGTGGGCGGTTTGAGTTTGTCGGACACCAACTGGGCGTTCAGTGCGTATTCATAGGCCACCACGCGGGTTTGCGCGCCGCTGCCCACAACGCCCATGTACCATGCCTGCATGACTTGGCTTGGAATGACCATCACGTTGGGCATACTGGTCTTCAGACGTGTATTGAGGTCCCGCAGCAGCACACGGTTGCTGTCGATCCACTGCCACAAGGCAACGGTCTGTGCATTGAATTCGGGATTTTGTGTTTGCAGGGCGGCCTGCATGCGCGCACCCAGGCTGTTGCTCAAATCATCACGCTCGCTCAGATAGCGCGACAAGGCCATGAAGGCAGGAGACGCAGGTGGGATTCTGGTTGTCGGGGATTCGATGGCCGCTACCCATGGCGTCATGGATATCGTAGTGGCCGTAAAGAGGCCGCCCAGCAACTGGCGACGACTGAGATCAACGGCTGGGAGCACTGGTGCATGAGACATGACGAGGTCCATTCGAGTAACTCAAGCAGCACTGCCGAAGTGTATTTCCAAGCCGTGCAACGGAAATGAATGTAGCACGGCAAAGCCGCTTCCGGCATATCAATTTTTCACCACTGCAAGGCTTGTCGCGCGGGTTGGCCAGGGTGCTGGCGGGCACGGGCGCCGCGCTGCGGGCGTAAGGTGGCATCGCACAGGGCATTGCCTGATCCGGGCTCCAGGCAGACGCATGCGCTGACACGCGCACCTTGGGCCCTGCAGCGATTCTTCAGGTTCAGTGGACCACTGCTGGCGCCCTTGACGCGGTGGACATCGATTCAGCGACCTGACGACGTGACCAATACAGCTCGTGGAAGAAGAATGCCACGGTGTTGACGCAAGGCTCGATCAACGCTACCGCTCCCGACACACGCCAGTCACCTGTCAGGGCATAGGTAACCCCAAAAGCGACACCGAAATGAAGCACTGCGAAGCTGACTGTTTTCTTCAAATTCTGAGCCATGACGGGATCCTTTCTCATGCCTCTAATTATCCACTTAAATGAGAATTATTCTCATTTGTTGATTCAATCGAGGCGATAGTCAAAAGTCCGCACTCCCGCGCCATGGTCATGACCGTGGCTTCGATCATGTCTTCCTGACCGCCGACCAATCCGCGCCGACTCATCTTCACCAGGATGTCTCGCGCAGGCAGGGTGTATTTTTTCTCGACGCGTTTGGTGAACAGCAGAAAGCTGCCGTCCACGCCGGCATATCCCAGCGCCGGCTTCAATCGCAGTGATCGAGCCTTTTCGTGTCCATATGCAGTAGCTCCCCCGGCGCTCCGGGCTCGTAGCACACCCACGGGCTCAAAGGAATCCAGTGCCTTGAGGCGGGATAAGCCCAGTCCGGCCAGGAGGCGGCGGATGGTGGCTGCGCAGCGTCGCCCGCCCACACCACCAGGTTCAAGAGCGCAAGCTCAGGCTCGCACCCAGCCACTGCCTCAGTCGTGAACTGTGCAGGCAGATACCGCCGGCAACCCCGACCGCGCAACCGAGCAGCGTGTCGTGCAGCCGCGCGCTCATGATCCCTTGCGCATCAGCCAGCGGCTGCGCCGCCTCTGCCAGCAGGATGGTGAGTGGTGTGATGAATGCCATTGCCAGGCCGTAGTGGCGCACCACCAGCGATTCAATGACGAATGTCAGAAGTGCAATGGCGAGCGCCACCCCCCAGGGGCCGGGATGCAGCAAGGCGATGAGCCAGAAGATGCCCAGGCCCACCACCGTGCCGGCAATGCGGTGCAACTGGCGGCTCCACATGGTGCGCAGGGAATTGCCCTGCAATACAGCCAGGCAACTGACCGGAACCCAGTAAGGCCGCGGCATCTGCAGCGCGAGGGCCACGCCCAGGGCAATGCCGACGAAGGCGCCGATGATGATCGAGTCGACCACCACAAGTTCGAAAGAGAGCTTGTCGTGCACAGGCGGCGGCCGGGGTGCCACGCGCCGCAGGATGGCCAGGCTGTAGACAAAGGCGATGAAGGTCGCGCCCAGGCACCCCAGGCTGAGCAAGCCCACATTTGTGGCCAGTGCCGGGCCTGCGCCGGGCGTGTAGGCCCCCATCGCTGCGGCCATGACGAAGAAAAAACTGCCCGGGGGCGGCAGGCTGTAAACGCGGGAGATCATCGTCACCAGCGATGCAATCACGACCAGCATGGGTACCGCCAGGACTGGCAGCATCTGCGTGAGCATGCCAAGGGCAAAGCTCGAAGTCAGGCCGAAGGCACAGGCCATGAGGTGCGCCATGCGATGCGACAGCGCAGTAGGCGGCAAGTACAGAAAAAGCAGACCACCCAGCGATGCCAGCACCCCCTGCGCTGGTGCGCCGACAGCCACTCCAATGGCAACGGGTACACCCGTCGCAGCGGCTGCGGCGACCGGCATGAGCCAGGGCCTGTCACTTGCGTTCAACGCGGCAAAGCGCCGGACTTCGTCGCGCAGCAGGCTTACCAGATGCATCAGCATGGCCTTTTGAACAGGCGGCCAAGGATGGCACGCTGGCAATCGATGGGCCTCATGCGTCTTCCCGCAAAACCGTCACGCGCTCGAACCCCAGGTGGTGCATGAATTCGCGCAGTATCACCAGATAGCCGGCGAACGCCGGGTCGGCGGGCAAGCCCGACGACGCGAGAGGCCGCCCCTGCGCCACTGCGGCCAGTTGCGAAAATACATGTTCCACGTCTTGCAGCGTGAGCTCGGCGTCGCCAGGCGCCGGGAGTCGCAGCAGTGCGGCAAGCTCCCGTGCGAGGCCATCACAAGTCACCAGTACAGAGCCCCGCGGAAGTGTCCTGGCCAGCGGCATCACCGCGTCCTCCACGCCGTTGATGGCTTCTTCCAGTTCAAGTGGCGTGGGGATCTGGTTGCGGAAAGACCGGGCACCCGGACGCGCTGAGCCGATTGGCAGTCGCAGCATGCCAGCACCGCCCAAAGCACGATTGCAGACCTGCGTCTCCCGGGCATCGATCTGGATAAGTGTCGTTTGAGCTTCCATACGGACTACCAATTGTCTTCCTAAACGCGAGAACTGGTGATGCTCGACCGTGAACCCGCCTTGCGAGAACGGGGCAAGGCTGGGTCGCCTTCTGAACCATTTTTTCAACAAAAAGGTCCTTGTCGATCCGGGAAATTTGTTTGTGAGTCAATGGCTTACATCCTCGCGGTAGTAGCTCATTGTGGTTTTTGGGGCCTCAGAAAACTTTGGTACTGGAATTTGGCTGTGGCGGGGCCACGCGCTGTGCGTACCCTTTGGGGGCTTTTGCACCTACATGCGTTCTTGTGCCCCGTCCCTACCATCTCTTCATGCGAAGTCAAAGCCAGGCTCACAGCCAAAGGAGTGCAAGCCATGACCCGTGACGGTGTTAACCAGATCATGCTCGACATCTTCAATCGGCAAGGTGGGGTGCGGCGCTGGAACTACGATCAAAAAACGCTGGCCGATATCCTGATAGGTGAACTGGCCGAGCGCTGGGACATGCTGCCGGAGGTCACAAAGGCAACGATGCTGGGTGTGGCCTATGACCTCAAGCTGCAAAGCATTGACACGGAGACGGCCGGCGAAGTTGCCGCAATCGTTGTTGACCGCGTGATGCAGAAATCACGGATGACGCGCTAACAAACGTTTGAAAGATACCGGCTGTTCCAATTGAATCCGGGGGCTGCAGGAAGCTTCAAGGCCTGACCTGGTCCGTAGTTTGCATATCAAGCGCCGCGTTAAATGCATCCACGGGAGACATGCCGCTCATAACCAATTCGACAATCTCTTCCCTGACTGTAGTTACATGCGCTGGCAACGATGATTTGTTCTCGCGAAAATATTCGAAAACCTCATTTCTGGCGAGGTCTTCAGATGCTTTTTTGCCCAGCCTTTTGGGTGCGGCAGGCCTGTCCAGCTTGCTGTAGGACTGGATTAGCGTGCTCCTGGTCGCCGGTACCTGCCCAAGCCCTGATCGCTCGACTGCGTTGGCAATCCAGTATCCACCCCAGGTATTGACTGTTGTTTTTCCACGATCAGCGCAGAGATCTGTGTAATTTTTCAGCCACGACGGGTTTGTCTCGATGACATGGAACACTTCGTCAGTGACATCGTCCGTCAATGGCCTTGGCAGGGAGTCCAGGGCTTGCAGAAACAATGATTTGATCGGTGCTGTAGATGCGGAGCGTGCCATGTTGAAGCCTCTATTGATTGAGTGAACCCAGCGGTTGAATCAACGAGGCACTTTATCCGATGTAAACCAGTTGCTGTTTTCAACAGGTGTTGATGAGGTTTCGTATCTCCTCGATGGGTCGAGCCTGTGCGTATCGAGGAATTGCCGGAGGCCGCCCTTGCAGCCTATATAAAAACTGCCAGCGGACTCTTCGATCCTGAGGCGAATCTGCTCAAGCGTCATGTGGTTTTTGTTGCTGCCCTGGCCTGACGCAGGCGGTTCATAAATGAAATCTGCGCGCCGAAGCGTGGCGTCATTTCCAAAGTGGGCAGCGAGTTGCTCCCAGGTGATGAGGCCGTCAAAGAGAGGTGCCTCTTCACCTGATGCCGGTGCCAGGAGAGAATGTTTTTTTGCTGGTGTCAAATAGCCGCTGGAAGCCAGTCCCAAAAGCGTCACTTCCCTGACCCTGGTCAGTTTCGCGACAAGCTTCTTGTCCCTGCTGAATCCCAGCTTTTGCAAAGGGTCGCTGTCGAACCCCTGCTGCGCTTTTGCCTCAACGATGACAATCTCGTTTGCCGAGAAGAAACACAGATCGAATGTCCGTTTGGGCGAATGCAAGTGCTCTTTCTTGCCGCCCAGAAACCAGAAGTCCCTGTAGAAGCAGACTTCATAACCAAGTTCCCAATCGGCATTCACGTTCAGGGTGAGCGACGCCATTTCATTGAGTTTCGGTATGAATGATTTGGTGTCCGGACTTCGGTGGACCAGGTGGTAGAGGTGCTGGCAGAAAAAACGCTCATCACGTGTGACTTCTGCCCACGTTTTTCCGCCCAAATAGTTCCAGCTCATTGTTTTTCTCTCGTTGTCAGTGACCTGGCTGGCCGCTGAATTTTTGCCAGATTCGTACCATGGCCAGCGTATCGAGTTTGCAGTAGGCCAAAAGCTCCCGGCGAATCCCATCCCGTCGGTCTGCATCTGTTGCCGGGTCCAGTGCCTCCAGGTAGGCGTCCATGGCCATGTCACCGTTCTGCACGCCATTCAACGATTCATAGCCAAGGTTTGGGGCAATCGCTGGAAGCAGCTTCTTGATGCTCCAGCTACCCTGCTGGCTGGGGTGATAGAAGTGACGCACCGCGACAGGATGAAGATCGACCAGCCTGTTTTTGATCGCCAGCAGGTCTGCCTGCAAATCGGGAAATGCCACTGCGAGTTCCCGGATTCGCGCACCCTCGAAGCCGGCGTTGTAGACAAAGACCGGACCGGCTGGCCGGCAAGCGGCCAGCAGGGAAAGCGCGAATGCTTCCCGTGGATCATTTCCGCTCGTATCCAGAAATTCTGAATGCGAGAGACTGCCATCGGCCGAGAGGGCATGAACGCTGAACTGGAATGTCAATGCCTGGAACGGCCTGGTACCGGCCCAGATCGGTACACCAAAGCTGACCGTTTCAAAATCCAGAAAAAGGGCTGGCAAGGTGTATTGGGCCATGTCGGCCAGTGCGCCTGCCTCATCGAAATAGCACTCGCCGCTGACAGTGTGATCCAGCACCCTGCGTTGCAGGGCGTTCAACATGTCCCTGGGAACCTGGCGCATGTCGACCACGTTGTTTGCTGAAATGTACTGTTTGACGGCCTTGCCCTGCAGGCGCGGCAACCAGTTGACGGGATACTCGACCGTTTTGGCGTGTTCACTGCAGTGAGGCAGAAAACCGCACGCAAACGGCTTTGCGCAATGCGCCCCGGTGCTGATCTCTGGCGGGGATGGCTGAGACGCGACTTCCTGAGCATCATTTATCCAGCCCCTGACTTCCTCGCCCCTCCCGAAAGCGCGGGCCGTCAGGTCTTTTTCAACCAGCAGTCCGCTGTAGTCTTCGCCGCCGGGGTAAATCCAGCTGGAGTCAATGTGCGCCAGTGAGACAGCAGAAAGATTCACCCCGGCTGACCGGGCGACAAATGATTGAATGGCTACGTCATCTTCGTAGTAGGGCTTGACCGACGTGGATGCCTTGACCTCAATCATTCTCCAGGTCCGTGCGTCATCCCCGGAAGGCAGCATCACGTCGCAGAAGGCCATGGCCCCATTGGCTGAGAAGCCTGCTTCGAAGACAGGTTTGTCGCCGGAGATGAGCGCAACGGTTTTGTCGATGGCTGTCCTGAAACCATCGGCCTGCAGGTCGACCAGCACACCTTGCCCCGACGGGTCAAATATCTGTCGGGCCAGGTCACCGACCTGATGGCCGGTCCTGAATATGGCCTGGCTTGCGGCCGAATCCTGCCGCAGTTCGGGCCTGTGAATCTCGAGCCACAAGCGCTTGGGACATTGCCTGTAGGAAATCAGTTTTGATTTTGAAAGATCACGCGTGTATGCAGTCATTTGCTTGTGAAAGTGGGGAGCCCTTCAGTCTGCTGGGCCGATGGATGACTTTAAGTTGAAGCGTGTAGCCGTGGGCTAGGTGAAGTCCCCTGTAAATTCAAACCGGCCTCGATTGAACCCCCTCCATTGGTATTCATTTTTAGAAGCGGAGTCTGGGCATTTCTGCAAAGTAAAGATCGGGACTGATGTCATCCCTGCCCAATTCAGCGGACTTGGCGGGATTCTGGACTGTGTCGCCGGGAGGCCACTATCCGGCCATCCGGCGAGCAGCGTTGAAAGATTGTTTTTTGAAATGTAAAGTCTTCTTTACATTAGTGCCTGGTGCGGTGCTTTGAAAGGTTTTTTTGCGCCGCGTTGACCATTTTTCAGGCTTTTTCGGCCATTTTTTACTATCAAATCTGGCTCCAAGGAAATGTGGACTAGCGCGACATGCTACAAAATATGTAGCAACCTGAAATTGCGGCCCCCGCCTTGAGCATTGCCTCCGCGCCCTTCACAATGGCCGCCATGCGAAAACATTTCTCTGAAACCACCGGTGCCCAGCGACTTTCCTGCGGGCTGGTTGCCGCGCTCGCGACAGCGGCTTTGCCCCTGACTGCAGGCGGCGAGTTTCGCGCGCTGCTGGGCTGGTGCGTCGGCATTCTGGTCTACCTGGTACTGGCATGGTGGCTTTGCATGGAGTTCGATTCAAAACGTACCCGTGAACGGGCGCAGGCACAGGATGAACCGAGCGCGGTTCTGTTGTTGATGATGGTGCTCGCAACCCTGGCCTGCGTGGCTGCGATCACCATGCTGATGCAGCAGGCCAGGGACATGTCCGGCCTGGAGCGCGGCCTGCATGTCGGCCTTGCCGTGGTGGCGATGGTCCTGTCGTGGCTGTTCATACAGACGGTTTTTGCGTTTCATTACGCGCACCGTTATTACTTCGAGGAGAAACAGCAGGAGCCCGACGGCGCGGGCCTGGAGTTTCCGGGTGGGCTGGATCCGGACTACTTCGACTTCCTGTACTACTCGCACGTGGTCGGCATGACCTCGCAGGTGTCGGATGTGCAGGTCACCTCGCGCGAGATGCGGCGGTTGACGCTGGTTCACAGCGTGCTGGCATTTGCCTTCAACATGCTCATCGTCGCCCTGAGCATCAATGTGGTGGCTGGCCTGCTTCAGTGAGTCTTTGCCGTGCTTTTGCGGCGAAGCGCGATCAGGCCTGTTGACAGCGCCGTGCCGCAGACGATCACCACGGCGCAGAGCAGCATCCACGGCGTGACCACCTCGCCGAGCAATACAGCGCCATAAAACACGGCGAACACCGGCACCAGGAAGGTGACCGACAGCGCCCGCGGCGGGCCTATGTTTTCGATCAGCCTGAAAAACAGCACATAAGCCATGCCGGTGCAGACAATGCCGGCGGCCACCAGTGCCAGCCAGGCTGTGATGCCGGGTGTGCGGGCAGGCCACAGCCAGGCTGCAGGTAGTGCCATGCCCAGCGTGCCACCTATCTGGCTGCCAGCGGCCGTGACAAGCGACGGGATACCCATCAGGTATTTTTTCGTGAAGCTCGCAGCCAGCGCATAAAAAATGCAGCCCAGCAGGCAGGCGAGGATGGCCCACCCGGGTGCGATGCCGGTCGCATCGGGCTTGAAGCTGGCCTTGTCCCAGGCCAGCATGGCAACACCGGTAAAGCCCAGCACCAGACCAACTATGCGTGAGGCATTGGGTTTGTCGCGCAACCACAGCCAGGCCACCAGCGCGCCGAACATGGGCACCGTTGCATTCAGGATGGCCGACAGGCCGGAGGTGATGGCCTGCAGCGCAAAGGCGAACAGCGCAAAAGGTATGGCGGAGTTCAGCAGGCCCACAAAAAAGACGCCCCGCCAGTGACGCCGCAGCTCCGGCAGCAGGCCACGCATCAGAACCAGTGGCAGCAGGAAAAGGGATGCCACCACCAGGCGCACCAATGCGGTTGGAATCGGCCCAAACTCGCCAACCCCCAGATGCATCAGCAGGAAGGAGCCTCCCCACATCGAGGCCAGCAGCAGCATGTCAAGCACCCAGGGTTTTGACGGGCCTGCCGTATTTTGGGAAGAGCCCGAAGAAGGTGGCGCGTGCGGGGTTTGCAGACTCAAGGCAGGTTTTCCTGAAGGACACCCTCCAGCTGGAGTAGTGCGGTTTTGCGGTGCAGCCCGCCTGCGTAGCCGGTGAGCGAACCATTGGAGCCCACCACACGGTGGCAAGGTACGACGATGCTAACCGGATTGCGGCCCACCGCCGCGCCGACCGCGCGTACCGCGGCTGGCCTGCCAATCCGCACGCCGACATCGCTGTAGCTGGCGGTGTCGCCCTGCGGTATGGCCAGCAACGCCTTCCAGACTGCCTGCTGGAAATCGGTGCCGCCTGAAAGATCCAGCGGCACATCGAACTGCGTGCGTTTGCCTGCGAAGTATTCATGCAATTGCGTGCTGATTTTTCTCAACACGTGATGATCCGCCGCAACCGGCCATGCGGGGCGTTCGCCAGTCAATTCGGGCGGGCTGTGGCGCTGGCCTTCAAACCACAGGCCGGCCAGGCCTTTGTCGGTCGCCGCGATGATGATGTCGCCGAGCGGGCTTGTGAATGTGGTCTGTACCAGGGGCTGTTTGAATTTCATCGCGTGCTGTCCTTCGCGTTATTTGCCGTTGATGTCGCTGCTGAAGGTTTGTGGCCGGCAGCGGGGCTTGCCGCTGTGCCGTTCCATGCACCGCTCCAGACTCTTATGACCGCGTAGCTGCGCCATGGCTTCCAGGCCGCAGAAGCTTGTTCCGCGAGCCGGGCCGGGTTCTTCTGTCCCTGCACGCCGAGCGCCTTGTGCAGTGCCACATCGCCCGAAGGAAATGCATCCGGCCAGCGCAGTGCGCGCATGGCGATGTACTGTGCCGTCCAGTCGCCTACACCCGGCAAGTCCTTCATCGCTGCAATGGTGGCGCTGACGTCAGCGCCGCTGTGCAGGTCAAGGCGCTTGTCTGCCACGGCCCTGGCAATGCCGGTGATGGCCGCCTGCCGTTGCCGCACGATGCCCAGTTGCCCCAGCGCATCGCCATCAGCGTTTGCCAGTGTTTCGGCAGAGGGGAACAACCGCGTCAGCGCAGGCCAGGGCGTTTGCAAAGCCTGCCCGAAGCGGTCCACCATGCGCTGGGCCAGCGTGCGTGCCGCAGCCACCGTGATCTGCTGGCCCAGCACTGCGCGTACGGCCAGTTCATAACCATCGAATGCGCCCGGTACACGCAGGCCGTCGCCGGTGGGAAAACTGCCGTGCAGCACGCTGTTGATGGCGTGCGGGTCCGCATCGAGGTCAAACGTTGCACGTACACGGCGTATCACCAGCGGCAATACATCGCGCAGCGAATCGCTCACTGTCAGCACGGCCTGCGAACGCACCTCATCAAAACGAACCTGCAGCCAGCCACTGTGGATGCGCCCGCCGGAATTGACGCTGAAGGTGCGGCCCAGCCCGGCGTTTGCCACGTTGGCATCCACCCATTCGATCGATGTGACAAGACGCTTGCTGAAGAAGGCCAGCATGGCCTGCACGTCATATGGGGGCCTGAAGCCCAGCCGCACGGTGATGCCGCCGGCCGGATTGGCGCCGCCCGTCACACCCACAGCCGCGCTCCCCTTGCGCCGCAGTTGTGTCGGGTTGAGTTTGTAGTGCTCCAGGAAGGCCGCGTTGAAACGCCGGACGCTGGCGTAGCCGCTCATCAGCGCTATTTGTGTGATGGGCAATGCCGTGTCTGCCAGCAATTGTTTGGCTGTGTGCAGGCGCCGTGTCTGCAGGTATTGCATTGGCGAAACACCGAATTGCGCCTCGAAGATCCGGCGCACATGTCGGTCACTGACACCCAGCTTCCTGGCCAGCAGTTCGACGGAGGGCAAGGCTTCCCCAAATGCTTCCGGCGCATCCAGAAGCCGGGCCGCCTGATGTGCCAGGATGTAAGACGCGTCCTGGATGGACCAGGTCACCGAATGCGGCGCAAGCTCGGGGCGGCATCGCAGGCAGGGCCTGAAACCCGCGCTTTCAGCCTGTGCGGCATGGTGGAAGAAGCGGCAGTTCTCGCGCTTCGGTGTTTTCACGCTGCACACCGGCCGGCAGTAAATGCCGGTAGAGGTGATGCCGGTAAAAAAGCTGCCGTCAAACCGCGCATCCCGCGCTTTCAGCGCCAGGTAGCAGTCGTCACCGGTAAGGTCGAGTTCTGTGCTCATGGCGCTTATGTTACGCCGCGTGCCGCTTTTGAATAGCCGTTTTCGGACATGCCCATGAAGGCGGGTCTGATGCTACCGGCAACCTACAATCACCAGCTTGCCGGCGCCTGTTGCGCCACCAAAGATATCCAGCCAGGAACTGTTTCAATGCAAGCCAGCGCGTCGATTTTCAAGGCCTATGACATACGCGGCATCGTGCCGGCAACGATAGACGAGGCATTGGCCGAAGCGCTGGGCAAGGCTTTCGGGACGGTCGCCTTGCGTGAGGGTGAGGCGACGGTTGCGGTTGGCCGTGACGGGCGGCTCAGCGGGCCAGGCCTGAGCGCTGCTCTGGTACGCGGGTTGACTGCAGCCGGCGTCAACGTGATCGACATCGGCATGGCCACAACGCCCATGCTGTACTTTGCCGCAAACACCCTGGCCACGTCAGGCATACAGGTCACGGGCAGCCACAACCCTAAAGATTACAACGGTTTCAAGATGGTGATGGCAGGCCGCGCCATTTATGGCGATGACATCCAGGGGCTGCGAAAGATCATTGAAGACGAAAGCTGGGTCAAGCCTGCAAGGCCGGGCGCGGTCACCGTCGTTGATGTAGAAGAAGACTATCGGGCGCGTATCGTCTCCGGTATACAACTGGCGCGGCCCATGAAAATCGTGGTGGATTGCGGCAATGGCGTTGCAGGTGCCTCGGCCCCGGCGATCTTTCGTGCGCTGGGTTGCGAGGTCACTGAACTGTTCAGCGAGGTCGATGGCAATTTCCCCAATCACCACCCGGACCCCAGCAAACCCGAGAACCTGCGCGACCTGATCGCCGCACTGAAAAATTCCGATGCCGAGCTCGGACTGGCTTTCGATGGCGATGGTGACCGGCTGGGCATCATCACCAAAGACGGCCAGAACATTTACCCTGACCGGCAGATGATGCTGTTCGCGCAGGATGTGCTGTCACGTGTACCCGGCGGGCAGATTGTGTTTGACGTGAAATGTTCGCAGCGACTGGCACCGGCGATTGTCGAAGCTGGCGGCGTACCCGTGATGTACAAGACCGGCCATTCATTGATCAAGGCCAAGATGAAGGAGATCAACTCCCCGCTGGGCGGCGAGATGAGCGGCCACATCTTCTTCAAGGAGCGCTGGTACGGGTTTGATGACGGCACCTATGCCGGGGCGCGCCTGCTTGAAATCGTCAGCCGCGTGCCGGATGCCGGTGCGCTGCTGAACAGCCTGCCCACCAGCTTCAGCACGCCTGAACTCAATGTGCCCTGCCAGGAAGGCGAACCACATGCGGTCGTCGATGCCCTGATCAAAGTCGCACGATTTGACGCGCCCGCAAAAATATCGAGTATTGATGGTGTGCGTGTTGACTGGCCTGATGGCTTCGGGCTGATTCGTGCGTCCAACACCACGCCCGTTCTGGTGCTGCGTTTTGAAGGTCACACCCAGCAGGCCCTTGATCGCATCGAGGCCGCCATGCTGGCCCTGCTGCGCAGCGTCAAGCCTGATGCCAGCTTTGCGGCTGCGGCGCATTAGGATGGTGCCCCCACGCTCTTCACTTCGTGTACTTCGCTGCCCCCCGAGGGAGCGCTGCGCCTGCGGGCCGGCGGAGCCAAACCCGTGGCCCCTGCTGGCGAAGATGGAGCCAGCGCGCTCAACCTGCAGCGGCGGCTATTGACCGCCCGGCTGTTGTGAAAATACTTCTTGTCAAACTCTCTTCTCTGGGAGACGTGGTTCATGCGCTGCCTGTCGTGCAGGACATCCTCGCGGCCGTGCCGGATGCGCAGATTGACTGGGTGCTTGAGAAATCGTTTGCACCGTTGCTGTCGCGTTTGCCCGGCCTGCGGCGCGTGATCCCCTGCGAGATCAGGCGCTGGAGGAAATCGCCGTTCTCTGCCAGCACGCGCAGCGAGTGGCGCGCTTTCAGTAACAACCTTCAGCAGGAGAACTACGACGCGATCATTGATCTGCAGGGGCTGACCAAGTCCGCTGTCGTTGCACGGCTGGCAAGGCTGGCGCCCGGCGGCAAACGGTTTGCCATGGCCAACCAGACCGAGGGCTCCGGCTACGAAGCACCCACGCGCTGGGTGGCCGATGTCGCCATCGCGATGGAGCCGCAGATTCATGCGGTGCAGCGATCGCGTGAACTCGCAGCACGGGCACTGACGTATAGCCTGGCATCGCCACCTGTTTTTGGCTTGAAGGCTGCGCTTGCTGCGCCGGGTGTCAAAAGCCGCACCGTGGCACTGGTTCATGGCACCTCGCGTGCCGACAAGGAATGGCCACCAGCGCTCTGGGTCGCATTGGGCCGGCGCCTGCAGGTTGCCGGTTACCAGGTGGCGCTGGCGCATGGCAACGCAAAAGAACTGCAGGCCAGCGAGCGCATGGCCGCGGCGCTGGACGCCAGCAGCACCAGCGTCTGGCCGGTGCTGGCGCTGGATGCGCTGGTGGACCAGCTGGCGGCCTGCGCTGGGGTGATCGGTGTTGACAGCGGTGTCAGCCACATTGCCGTTGCGCTGGATTTGCCGCATGTGCAGATCTACAACTTTGACACGGCCTGGCGCACCGGGCCGTTGCGGGATGGCGCAGCGCGTGCTGCGCGCCAGGTCAGCGTATTTGCGCAGCCGGAACCGTCGCTTGATGTGGTCTGGCAGGCATGGCTGGGTTGTACTGAAGGCGCCACATGAATGAGTTCCTGCTGCGTTTTTATTCATGGCTGATGTGGCTGGGGCAGCCGCTGCTGCGCAACAAGCTGGCACGGCGCGCGCGCGGTGAGGCTGGTTATGGGCAAGCCGTTGAAGAGAGGTTTGGCCACTACAGCCAGCCCGCAGAAACAGTACCCGCGCTGGTCTGGCTGCATGCGGTTTCGCTGGGAGAGGCGCGTACCGCAGGCGTGCTTTTGAAGGCCATGCGCGCGCGTTACCCCGGCCTGCGCATACTGCTCACGCATGGCACGGCCACTGGCCGCGCAGAAGGTGCGGGCCTGCTCCAGCCTGGCGATGTACAGGTCTGGCAACCGTGGGACACCAGAGGCGCGGTTGAGCGATTTTTCAAACACTTCAAGCCGCGCCTTGGCTTGTTGATGGAGACCGAGGTCTGGCCGCAGATGGTCTCATCTGCAAGTTCACACGGTGTGCCCATGGTGCTGGTCAATGGACGCTTGTCTGAAAAATCCCTGCAGCAGGCGCTGGGTATTGCGCCGCTGTCGCTACCGGCTTTCGGCGCGCTGGCGGCCATTTATGCGCAAGCCGAAGAAGACGCGAAACGTTACCGCCAGCTCGGTGCCGATGTTGCAGGTGTTTTCGGCAATCTGAAGTTTGATGCCGCACCTGATGAAGCTCAGCAGGCAACGGGCAAGGCGTGGCGCGAAGCATTGGGTCGGCCGGTGGTGATGTTTGCCAGTTCCCGTGAAGGCGAGGAGGGTGAATTTTTCACGCAGGTCAATGCAGCCATCGCATCATCTGCAGATGCCCTGCCACGCTTCCTGGTGGTGCCACGCCATCCCAACCGTTTTGACGAGGTGCAGGCCCTGGCCGAAAGCCAGGGTCTGCGCGTTTCGCGCCGCTCTGCCTGGGCTAATAGTCCTGTGGATGAACAGAACGCCACGCAGGCAGATATCTGGCTCGGTGATTCGCTGGGCGAGATGGCGCTTTATTTTGCGATGAGCGACGTGACCCTGCTCGGTGGCAGTTTTGCGTCGCTGGGCGGCCAGAACCTGATTGAAGCCGCGGCTTGCGGCTGCCCGGTGGTGATGGGGCCACACACTTTCAACTTTATGGATGCGGCAGAGCTGGCGCAGGCTGCTGGCGCTGCCAGGCGCGTCACGGACATGGCCGAAGGGGTGCGGTCTTCACTGTCCCTGCTGGCACGGCCCGGCGCGCATCGCTCCGCTGTAGAAGCCAGCCTCGCATTTGCCGCCGCCAACCGCGGTGCGGCCGAAAAAACCCTGGATGCGCTGCAGCGTTTCCTGAAGAAGTGAGTACCCGTGGCACCCGACTACCTCTTTTGGTGGCAAGTGCAGTTGTTGAAGGCGTACAGACGCAGGTGATGAGCCCAGTCGCGTAGCGTGGCCCATGCACCGCCGGTAGCCACTTCCCACGGTGTCAGACCGAACATGCCCAGACTGATCGATGGCTCGAATGACACCACCGAATGCCATGTACGGCGCGGTATGAAAAGCGCATCGCCAGCCTCTACGCGCGCATAAATACCTTTGGCTTTTTCGAAAGATGCCAGTTCTTTTGCCTGCTGCGGCAGCCGCGACACGTTGATGTCGCTGAGCGTGGCGCCCCAGTCGTATTTTTTGGCGGCGCACATGTGCTGCTTTTGTGTGGGCGGAAACAGGATGAATTCCTTGGTGCCCTGAAACTGCACAAACCAGTTGTGCGGAAAGTCGTTGTGCAGGCCGGTCACGGTGTTGGCCGGGCCCATGAAGATGTATTCCCAGGTGAACTTGCGGTCCAGCAGGGACCTGTCGGGCCACAGGCTCTTGATCAGCAGTGCCTTGCGCAGGGCCGGAAATTTTTCGAGGATGTCCCACTGCGCGAGGTATAGCGTGGTTGGCTTGAAGGACTGCATGTGGACCCAGTTCAGGCGAAAGCGCTCACCAGGGTTGCTGCGTATCTGCTCCAGCCGCGCCTTGGGCAGCAGGCCTGAATCGGCGTCGGGTGCCTTGAGTGCCGCCTTGCCCAGTTCACGCAGGTAGGGCGCCACCGGCAGGAAGGGCCGTCCCTTGGTCACGCCCTGTTCTACCAGGCCGTCAGTGAATTTGACTGGCGCCTCGGACGCGCCGCTTTCACAAACATCGGCTAGATAGTCGAAGGCCCAGTTTTTACAGGCGGGCCAGTGCTTCACGCCGCCCTTGACCAGCACCGGGTGATCAAAAGGCCATTGGCGACCCGACGCCTTCAGCGCCTCCCAGGTGGTTTCTTCAATCAGCTCGAACTCGGGTCCTTCAATCGCGACCGGTGCCGTGCTGACGCGCTCGGCTTCTATCGGTATGCCGCCCAGCGTGGCAGCAGGCTCGACAGGCATCAGCATGGCCGGGACTTATTTGACCAGCAGCGAATTGATGATCAGCAGGTCTTCGGGCGTCAGTGTGCCGTTGGCCTGGCGCAGCCGCAGGCCGCCCAGCAGTACGTTGTAGCGGGCCTGTGCAAGGTCACGTTTGGTCTGGAACAGCTGGCTTTGCGAATTGAGCACATCGATGTTGATGCGCACGCCGACCTGGTAACCCAGCTTGTTGGCGTCCAGTGCGCTCTGGCTGGACAACTCGGCCGCTTCCAGCGCCTTCACCTGGCCGAGGCCGGACTGCACACCGAAATACGCGGTGCGGGTGTTCAGCGCCACCGAGCGTTTGGTGCCTTCCAGGTCGCTTTGTGCCTTGTCTTTCAGTGACAGTGTTTCGCGGATGCGGTTCTGTGTTGAAAACCCGGCGAACAGGGGCACGTTCAGCAACACACCGAGAGTGCCCGTCCTGTTGCGTGAGTTGAGCGCGCTGACCGCGGTGCCGGCCGGGCTGCGGGTCACGTTGTAGCTGGCGTTCAGGTCCACCGTCGGCTTGTGGCCGGCTTCTGCCTTGTTGACTTCCAGCTCTGCGATCTCGAGGTTACTGGATGCCTGGCGTATGCCGGGGTGCACCAGCAGCGACTGGTCGACCCAGGCGTTGACATCGGCAGGTGCCACTGGTGGCAACGCTATGGGTGCTGCCAACCCTTTGGGCTGTGCATCGGCCTTGCCGGCCAGCGTGTCCAGCGCCAGCTTTTTCACGCGCAGGTCGTTTTCGGCCGCGATCTCCTGCGCCGTCACCAGGTCATAACGTGCCTGTGCTTCGCGGGTATCGGTGATGGTGGAGGTGCCGACTTCAAAATTGCGTTTGGCTGATGCCAGCTGCTCGGCGACGGCTGCTTTTTGTGCACGTACAAAAGTCAGTGTGTCCTGCGCAGCCAGCACGTCGAAGTAGGCCTGGCTGGATCGCACGACAAGGTCCTGCTCTGCAGTGTCAAGCTGGGCCCTGGCCAGTTCGACCTGCTTGAGGCTTTGTTCGTAGGTGGCCCAGTTGGCAGGGCGGTACAGCGGCTGTGATGCCGTCAGCGTGGCATTCTGTGTGCTGAAGCCGCGGTCCACCGCCGGGTTGGTGTTGTCGAAGTTGCTGCGGGACACGCCCGCTGACAGGCCAGCCGATGGCAGTATGCCGGCCTTGGCCTGGTCGGCCCGGGCCAGGTTGGCGTCGTATTGCAGGCGTGCAGACTGGTAGCTGGCATCGAATGCGCGGGCCGACTCATACAACTCCACCAGGCTCTGTGCCCTGATCTGCGGCGCAAGCGCCAGCAGCATGGCCGCAACGGCCAGTGAGAGCGGCAGCCGGCTGGAAAACGCCGGTGTGTCTTTTTGCGAGGTCATAAAAGTCCTGGACGGTATAAAAAAATCAGCAAACCAAAATAATCTGCGCAGCGCTTCAGCCATCAATAGCGGGGTATGGTCGCGTCAACTTGCTGCGACCATGCATCGATGCCGCCCTGCAGGTTGACGACGGCGGTGAAACCCCGCTGCTCAAGAAAATTGCCGACCTGCAGGCTGCGCATGCCGTGGTGGCAAAGGCATGCAATGGGTTGGTCGTTGCCACCGGCTTCCAGTTCGCCCAGCCGCGCAGGCACATCGCGCATGGGGATGTGCAGCAGCCTGAAACCATCCGGTACGACGGACGCCGTCTGCAGTTCCCATGGTTCGCGCACATCCAGCACCACCGGCAGTTCCCCTGCTTCGGCGCTGTCACGCCATTCCTTGAAGCTGGAAAGATTCAGTTGGGAAATCATCAGGTGGCTTTCGGTTTGAAGCGGGGTCTGTTTTTCAGAAGCTGAATTTGGACGGCTCGGAGAAGTTGAGCAGCGCTGGGGCCACCGTGTCCCAGGCCTGCGTGGTGCGCCAGGCGTCTTCGGCCACGCGTGTGACCAGCGTGGCGCGCATTACAGGCTCTGTGCCCACGATGGCGCTAAGGCGGCCGCCCACTTTCAGCATGGCCAACAGCGCCGGCGGGATTTCAACCACCGAGCCGCTGAGGACGATGAGGTCGAAAGGGCCGCGCAGCGGGTCGCTGCCGGACACCGACTGGGCGATTTTGGCTGCGCCGTCGCCGGTGCGGACTTCGGCGTTGTAGATGCCTGCCTTCTGCAGGTTCTCGCGGGCGGTTTGTGCCAGCGCACTGTCGATTTCCATTGTGATGACCTGCTGCGCACGATGGCCCAGCAGCGCGGCCATGTAACCGGAGCCTGTGCCTATTTCCAGCACTTTTTCATGCTTTTGCACGGCCAGGTCCTGCAGTATGCGGGCCTCGACCTTGGGTGCCAGCATGCACTGGCCGGGATTCTGCTGCTGGTTGGCCGTGAGCGGGATTTCCATGTCCACAAAGGCCAGCGCCTTGTGCGCCAGCGGCACAAAGTCTTCGCGCTTGATCACGGCCAGCAGCGACAGGACCTGGCTGTCCAGCACTTCCCAGGGGCGGATCTGCTGCTCAATCATGTTGAAACGGGCTTGTTCGTAGTTCATGGCGGATAGGTATGGGTGATGGGTAAGGTAAAGGGGCAAACCCTGAATTTTAGTCGCGGCCTGTGACGGTTGAAGCTGGTTGCACCGGCTCGCCGGAAACCGGCGGCTGGGGCTGTCTCGGGCCGAATTTGCGCCTGAACCACTGGCCGAGATCATCGAGATAGCAATAGGTCACCGGCACCACCACCAGGGTCAGCAGCGACGAGGTGATCACCCCGCCAATCACGGCCTGGCCCATGGGCGCACGTTGCTCGGAACCTTCAGTCAGCGCAAAGGCCAGCGGGATCATGCCGAAAATCATTGCCAGCGTGGTCATCAGGATGGGGCGCAGCCGCACTTTTGCTGCTTCCAGCAAGGCGGCGCTGCGCTCCATGCCCGGGATGCGGCGGCCGTGCGCATCGATCGTGTCTTCGCGCATGCGAATCGCAAAGTCCACCAGCAGAATCGCATTTTTGGTGACCAGGCCCATCAGCATCACCACGCCGATGATGGAAAACATCGACAGCGCCGAACGGAACATCAGCAGTGCCAACACCACGCCAATCAGCGTCAGCGGCAGCGAGGTCATCAGTGCCATGGGCTGCAGGAAACTCTTGAACTGGCTGGCCAGGATCATGTAGATGAACAGGATGGCCATCACCAGCGCGGAGATCGCGTAGCCGAAAGACTCGGCCATGTTTTTGGTAGAGCCGCTGAACTGGTAGCGGTAGCCGGGCGGGAAACTCATGGTGTCCAGCGCCGCACGGATGTCACTGGACACCTCGCCCGCAGAGCGGTTGTACACATTGGCGTTGACGGCCACTTCACGTGCCAGGTCACGGCGGTTGATCTGGTTGGGGCCGGTCGCCTCGCTGACACGCGCGACCTGGCTGAGCCTGACGATGCGCGATGAGCCATCGGCATTGCTGCCCACCGCGCTGCTGGTAAAGGGCAGGCGTTCGAGGTCTTCCGGCGAGTTGCGCGCATCGGGCGCCAGCCGCACATTGACGTCATAGGTCTGGTCATCAGGTGCGCGCCAGTTGCCGACGGTCTGCCCGGCCACCAGCGTGCGCAGCGATGCGGCGATCTGCGAGACCGACAGGCCGAGGTCGGAAGCCGCATCACGACGCACATCGACCTGTATCACCGGTTTGTCGGCCTTGACGCTGGAGTCCAGGTCCACCAGCCCGGGAATGCCGCGTATGCGGTTGCTGGCCATCACAGTCAGGCGTTCCAGTTCTTTCAGGTCCGGGCCCTGTAGCGAGAACTCGACCTGCTTGTTGCCGCCTACCGAGTCCAGCAGGCCGACGTGGGTGACGGTGATGCCGGGCACCTGCTTTAGGCGGTCGCGCAGCAGGCCCGACAGTTCATCGACACTGCGGTTGCGGGATTTACGGTCCACCAGCCGCACATAGACACTGGCGTACATCTTGCCCTGCGCATTGCCGGTGTTGATGGTGGTCAGCGTGTAGCTGACCTCGGGAAACTCGCGGACTATCGCCTCCACCTGTTTCGCCTTGGCTTCGGTCGCCTCCAGCGATGAACCGACTGGTGTGTAGAAGTTCAGCGAGGTCTCCGAGAAGTCGGCCTTGGGCACAAACTCGGTGCCCAGCAACGGCACCATGAAGATGCTGACCACAAAGATCACCGCGGCCAGGCCCAGCGTTGCCAGCTTGTGCATCAGCGACCAGCGCAGGATTCCCTGATAGCTGTTGCTCAGCGACTCGGTGGCATCGTCAAACCAGCGCGTGACGCGGCCTATGGTCTTGTCGTAGAAGGTGACGGGTGGGCCGCGCTTGCCGTGTTCTTCAATCGCCGGGTCATGCCAGATGCTGGACAGCATGGGGTCCAGCGTGAAGCTGACGAACATCGATATCAGCACGGCCGCCACGATGGTCACGCCAAACTCATGGAAGAACTTGCCGATGATGCCGCCCATAAAACCGATGGGCAGGAACACCGCGACGATTGAAAACGTGGTGGCCAGCACGGCCAGGCCGATTTCCCGCGTGCCGTCCATCGATGCTTCATAGGGCGCCTTGCCCATCTGCACGTGTCGCACGATGTTCTCGCGCACCACAATCGCATCGTCAATCAGCAGGCCCACGCACAGCGACAGCGCCATCAGCGTGATCATGTTGATGGTGAAACCGAACAGGTTCATGAACAGGAAGGTGCCGATGATCGAAATCGGCAGCGTCAGGCCGGTGATGACTGTGGAGCGCCACGAGTTCAGGAACAAAAACACGATCAGCACTGTCAGCAGCGCGCCTTCGATCAGCGTGCGGCGAACGTTTTCAACCGCAACCTTGATGGGACGTGCGCTGTCGGTGATCAGCTCCAGTCGCATGCCGGGCGGCAGTTGCGGCCTGATCTCGGTGATCGCCTTGTTCAGGCCGTCGACGACCGCGATGGTGTTTTCGTCCTGCGCCTTCTGCACCGAGATCAGCAGCGTGCGCTGGCCGTTGTACAGCGCCAGGCTGTCGATCTCCTGTGCGCCGTCAGAAATGCGGGCCACCTGGTCTACCGTGACGGCCGTGCTGCCCTTGCGCGCGACGATGATTTTGCCGAAGTCTTCAGGCCGCTTCATGCGTGCATCGATCTTGACCACACGCTCCTGTGCGAGTGAGCGGATGGCGCCTACCGGGAGGTCCTGGTTTTCGTTGCGCACGGCATTGACGACCTGGTCCGCGGTGATGCCCAGCGATTCCATCGCCTGCGGGTTCAGGTAGACATTGATCTCACGCTTGGTGCCACCGACCAGCGTGACCGAGCCCGCACCGCGCACGTTCTCCAGCCGTTTCTTCAGCACCTGGTCGGCCCAGTTGGTCAGCTCGACCGCGGACATGCCAGCCCCCACGCTTGTCGCTGCGCGTACTGCGCTGCCCCCCGAGGGGGCTGAGCTTGCTTGGGGCGGCCCGGCGCTGCGCTCCGCTGCCACTTGTGAAGATGCTGGAAGGACGGCGATGGACCAGACCGCTTTACTGGCGGGGTCGAAGCGCAAGACGCGCGGCTCTTTCACTTCATCGCGCAGTGTTGGCCGGATCGACGCGATTTTTTCGCGCACATCTTCGGCTGCCTTGCGGCCATCGACATAGAGCTGGAACTCGATGATGACGACCGACTGGCCTTCGTAGCTGCGCGAGGTGAGCGCGCTGACGCCGGCAATCGAGTTGACGCCTTCCTCGATTTTTTTGGTGACTTCGCTCTCGACGATTTCAGGTGAGGCGCCCGGGTATTCGGCGGTGATCACGACCACCGGCAGGTCTATGTTGGGGAACTGGTCCACCTGCATGCGCTGGTAAGAGAACAGCCCCAGCACCACGATGGCCAGCATGACCATGGTGGCGAAAACCGGGTTTTTCAGGCTGACCTGTGTGAACCACATGGCAACAACTCAGGGCGCTTTGGCGCCGGATGCTGCTGGCGATGCCGCCGCAGCAGTGCCGGCAATTTTTGTGAACCGCACCTGCGTGCCTTCGCGCAGGTAGCCGATGTTGGCGCGTATCACCTGCGTGCCGTCAGCCAGGCCTTTCACCGCGACTACGTTTTCGCCGGCCGCCGTGCCGCGGTTGCCGGCTTCTATGGTCTTGTGCACCACCTTGCCGTTTTCTATCGCCTGTACATACGGCGCCGGTTTATCGGTGCGCACGCTGCCCAGCGGGATGGCCGGCAGCGATGCACTTGCGGTGCCCAGCGTGCCCTGCGCAAACAGGCCCTGGCGCAGCGGCAGCGCCTTGCCGCCTGCGGCGTTGTCAATGCTCAGGTAGGCCAGCACGCTGCGGCTGCCGGCCTGCGCGCTGGGGTTGATGCGCGCCACTTTTGCAGTCGCGATCTGGCTGCCGCCTTCAATCTGCAGTTCTGCTGTCTGGCCCACGCTGATTTGCGCAGCGTCGGCTGCGCTCAGCGAGGCTTCAAGTTCCAGCCTGCTCAGGTCAACCACTTCAACGATGCGGGTGTCTACGCCAACGCGTTCGCCGGGCTGGGCCAGGCGTTGCGACACCTGGCCGGTGAGGGGTGACTTGAGCACGGTGTCGTCCAGCGACTTGCGCGCCACATCGGTAGCAGCTTGCGCCGCGCGATAGGTGGACTGCGCCGCGTTCAGGTTGGCCAGCGAGGTATCGAGTGCCGTTTTTGAAATGAAGCCCTGGTCAACCAGCGCCTTGTTGTTGTCATACTGGCGCTGCACCACCTCGACCTGCGCGCGCGCTGAAGCGGCCTGTTCGCTGGCCTGGCGCACGCGCGACTGGTATTCGGTTGCTTCGATGCGGGCCAGCACCTGGCCTGCCTTGACGAAGTCGCCTTCGCGCACTGTCAGGCCCTGCAGTTCACCCGCGACGCGGGCCTTGACGACCGCCGAGTTGACGGCCTTCAGCGAGCCGGACACCGGCAGGCCTTGCGTCATCTGCAGTGTCTGAACCACCACTACATCGGAAGGCGCCAGCTCTATCGAACCCTGGTCCTGGCTTGCGGTACTCGTGGCCAGCGCTTCTTTCTGCGCCTTGCGCGCCGACAGCGCGCGCAACACGCCCACTGCCAGCAGCAGCGCGACCAGCGCGATGGCTGCCCACTTGATCCACTTCTTTTGCTTGCTCGTTGTCATGGTTTTGGGTCTGGCTTGACGATGAGGCCGTGCAGGATGGCGTTCAACTGCGTGGCGATGTATTTTTTCGGGTCCATGTCCAGCGCCATGGGTGCGCAGATGCCGGGCGAGTGTTTGGCCAGTATCAGGAACATCATGGGCGCGACTATCGTGAAGGTTGCGTAGTCGAGGTCCAGTGGCCTGATTTCACCGCGGTCGACGCCGCGCTGGAGGATGCGCCGTATCAGCGCCTGTCCCGGCGCAATCACTTCTTCCTGGTAGAAGGCTGCGATCTCGGGGAAGTTTTTGGCTTCGCTCATCATCAGTTTGGTGATGCCTGATGCCTTGGTTGCACCCACCCGCTCCCACCACACGTTCATGCAATAGGTGATCATTTCCTCACTGGTGCCTTCGAAGGTCAGGAACTCTTCGTTCCATTCCTTGAAGCGGCCGGAGATGTTTTCGCGCACGACAGCCTTCAGCAGTTCTTCCTTGCTCTGGAAGTACAGGAACAGCGTGCCCTTGGAGACCCCGGCGCGCGCAGCCACCTCTTCAGACTTCGTCGCGGCAAAGCCTTTTTCGACGAACAGCTCCAGCGCGGCCTCCAGCAATTCGCCGGGACGCGCCTCCTTGCGGCGCTCGCGTTTGGCGGGCACCAGCGACTCGGCCGGACAGAACAATTTTTTGAAGGGCATGGTTAATGACTGACTGGTTAGTAATGTAACCGCGCGTCTTTCAGGCGTCAACCAGAGGCCTCGAAACTAGACGGGAAGCCAGCGGCCGGCCTGTATGCCCAGCCATTCCTTCAAAACCAGTTGCGAGGCTTGCAGGGAGCCTGCCGAAGGAAGCCAGCGCGTGAAGCCATGGCCGTCCGGCGGTATATAGCCTATCGGCGCCGCGGTGACTGTCAGGCCGGTGCGCTCAAACGCGATCACTGAACGGTTCATGTGCCACGAATCAGTAACGAGGGCCACATGCCGGATACCGTCGCGTTTGAGTATGGGCGCCAGCAGCATGGCGTTTTGTGTGGTGTCACGCGATTGGCCCTCAAGCCATCGCGGTGTCAGGCCGTATTCCAGCCTTGCGATACGCGCAATAACGTCGGCCTCCGATGTGCGTCCATCGCTGGCCGTGCCCCAGCCGACGCCGCCTGTCACAGCGACCGGAAGGCCGGTCTGTTTGCCGAGCCAGACACCGTAGCGAAGGCGCGCAAAGGTTCGGTCCCCCGGCTGCGGCTCACCGCCGTATTCGGGCACCGCAGGCGACACGCCGCCACCCAGAATAACGATGGCCTGCGCCTTGCCAGCCCTGATTTGTGCCGGTGAGGCCGTTGGGTATTGGGTCAGCGCGTTGTTGGCCAGCCAGGCTGTCGTTGCCGGGCAACCGAGAAGCCACAGCACCGCCAGTGCGAGCGATACCAGCGTGATGCCTGTCCGCTTGTGCCTGTTGATCAGCAGCAATCCCAGCAACGCCAGCAGCAACAGTGACAGCGGCGGCATGGCCAGCGCCGTCAGCAGGGGTTTGAATGCGCCGAGTTCCATGGGTGCTATAAAAAATGTAGCTGAATGTATTCATTCTACAAAGCTGCCGGGAAGCGCTTTTATTTAATACAGCGAAGGCAGCGCCGGCTTGCGGCAACAGAAGCCGCAGTCCGACAGGGGGCAGCGCCTGCCCCGTAAGATAGTTGCAACCGGGCCGACTGACGGACAGGTTCATCAAGCCCTCAATTTATCTGGCGGAGTTTTTATGGCATCAACTGAAACCATCACCCTGGGCGGCGGCTGCTTCTGGTGTACCGAAGCGGTCTACGTGAAAGTGCGCGGCGTGACCGACGTCGAGTCGGGCTACTGCAACGGGCAGGTGGCCCGGCCCAGTTATGAAGAGGTCTGCAGCGGCCGCACCGGCTCCAATGAAGTGGTCAAGCTGGAGTTCGACCCTGCGGCGATCACACTGCGCGAGATTCTTGAAATCTTTTTCGTGATCCACGACCCGACCAGCCTGAACCGCCAGGGCAATGACGCCGGCACCCAATACCGCAGCGGCATCTATTACGGCACGCCTGAACAAAAGCAGGTGATTGACGACTTCATCCGCGATGCCGGCCAGGACAAGGCCTTCAATAAACCGATAGTGACCGAGGTGCTGCCGCTGGCCAATTACTGGCCGGCCGAGTCCTATCACCAGGACTACTTCGAAAACAACCCCGACCAGGGCTACTGCGCGTTTGTGGTCGGCCCCAAGGTCGAAAAATTCCGCAAGACGTTTGCGTCGCGGGTGAAGGATTGATTCTTCTGTTGTAGCTGGACCGGCTTGCTGCCAGTTTGCTATTAAATAGAGAGCATGTCGCGCTAGTCCACACTGGGCTGGAGGCCGATTTGATGCCTGAAAATAGCCTTTTTTTGCCTTTTAGAGCACTTTTGGGGCCTGACATGGCCGTTGAAGTATTTAATTATTACGTTTTTCGTAACAATATTTAAATTAGTCCATAAAAAGCCATTTATTGATGCGATTTTCGTAATTCTGCGTGAGATTGGCGACTCATAAGACGCGCTTCTGCGCAAAATAAAACCATTCCTGCCCCACCTCGCCGCGCGGATTCGGGAAGACGATAAAACCATCGGCCGGCGCCTTCACTTCCTCGCCGCTGTTCCTCCAGCCAATCACCTCATCGGTCTTCACCGCATCAAAACTGCGCCACTCGCGGGTGAAGCGGTCACCGGCGTGGTCGCGGTCGGTCACGTCCACGAGCCGCAGGATCTCGCGCGCAGCAGGTTCGGGCGCGGGTGGCTCAGCGGTGATGCCCAGCAACGCCATCGTCTGCAGGATGGCGTGCCGCGCCACCTCCACGCCTTTGGGGTCTTCATGCTGGCCGCATTCCAGCGTCACGCCGTAGCCGCCGTGGGCGCGCATGTATTCGGTGGTGCCGATGCCATAGCTGGTGCTGGAGACCAGTGTTTGCGCGCGGTCACCTGAACCTGTTGCGCCTGTCGCTGGTGCCGCCGCAAGTTTTGCTGCACGGCGCTGCACGCCACGTGCATAGGTGTCCAGCCAGCCCTCGACGATGCGCCATGGCCCTGTGTGCAGTGCCAGTTGCATTTCCTGGGCGGCCTGGCTGAAGGGCTCAAGCGGCCCGTTGTTGTTCTGCGGCCCGATCATCACAAAGGGCGCGCCGCCGGTGTGAAAGGAGTGCAGGTCAAGCAGCACGTCATGCGCCTCAAGAACCGGGCACAGCACATTCGCAATGCGGTCTTCGTAGTCCTGCGGGTTGGTCGTCACCGTCATGTTGCGGTTCAGGTTGCGGTCGCCGGTGCGCCGCTTCAGCTGGTGAGCCAGCGGGTTGGTAATGGGTACAAAACTCAGGGTGCCACACGCCAGCACAAGCGTGCCGCTGTCGATGTCCCTGATGATCTGCGCAATCGCCAGTGCGCCGCAAACCTCATTGCCGTGTACTGCACCCAGCACCAGCAACCTGGGGCCTGGCTCCAGTCCATGGAAGCTGTGGCTGCGCAGGTGGGCAGGGCGGGGCAGGTCGGCGGAGGAAGTCATGGGAATGTTTATACCGTGACTGCTGCCGACTCGCCATCAGCAGAGTCAGCCAGCGCCCCCAGATCAAAGACCGGCATAATGCCCGGCTGGCTTTCACCATGACCTCCCTGCAACATCGCCCCTTCCAGCCCAAGCGCATTGCGTGGTTCATGCCACTGCTGCTGGCTTGCGCGCTGCTGCTGGCGCAGACGCTGGGGCTGATGCACGGTGTAGTCCATGTGCCCCACGGTGATGGCAGCAGGTCGGGGGCCACGGTAACCCTGCAGTCAGCCCATTTGCAGGGTGAGGCCCAGGCCCATCACGGCCCCTGGGTCGATGCGCTGTTTTCTTCCCACCACGGTGACAACGATTGCCGTTTGTTCGACCAGTCCAGTAACGGCAGCGCTGCACCGCAGGTCGCTTCGCTGGCACTGCCTGTACTCCTGCCATCGTTTGTGGTGGCGATTTTCCAGGGCGAAGCACTCGCCCGCTGGGCCGCGCTCTTTGACGCGCGCGGCCCGCCTTTGACTCTTTGAACTCAAGCCGCTGACGCCCGCTTTTTTGCGGCGTTGGCTTTGCCCCTGCGTAGCTATCTGGCCGTGCAGGTTTGCATCCTGATTCAAAGAGTCCTCATGACCTTTTCATTTTCAAAAAATGCACTGCAACTGGCAGTGCTGGTCTTTTCAAGCGCGGGCACGGCTCAGGCGCAGAACGCGCCGCAGTCTCCAGCCAGCCTGAAAGAAGTCACCGTGACCGGCAATCCGCTGGGCGCAACCGAGCTGATTGCACCGGCGGCCAGCTATGGCGGTGAAGGCCTGTTGCTGCGCTCTAAAACCACGCTGGGCGAAACGCTGAGCGGCGAGCCCGGTATCAGCAGCAGCTACTTCGGCCCGAATGCCAGCCGCCCCATCATCCGCGGCCTGGATGGTGACCGCATACGCATACTGTCCAACGGTGGTGCGATGGTCGACGCCTCGTCGCTGAGTTATGACCACTCGGTGACCGCCGACCCCATCAGCATCGAGCGCGTGGAAGTGCTGCGCGGCCCCGGCGCGCTGATGTATGGCGGCAGCGCCGTTGGTGGCGTGGTCAACGTGATCGACAACCGCATCCCGCGCGAGGCGCTATTCGACGAGAAGGGTGGTGTTGCAGGCAAGGTCAACATGGATGTGGCCACCGGCAATAGCGGGAAGGGTGGCGGCCTGCTGCTGGAGGCTGGCAACAACCGCTACGCGCTGCATGTGGACGCGTTCAGCCGCAACACCGGCGACGTGAAGGTGCCGGCCAGCCTGAACTGCACGAAACCTGGCGCTACCGGTGTTGCCAACCGCATCTGCAACTCGGCCAGTACGACAGACGGCAGCGCGCTCGGTGGCTCGCTGTTTTTTGACCATGGCTACCTCGGCGCGTCGCTGAGCACATACCGCAGCAACTACGGTACCGTGGCAGAAGACGATGTGACGATCAGGATGAAGTCTGACCGCGCCGCCATTGAGGGCGAACTGCGTGACCTCGGCGGTTTCTTCAAAAGTATCAGGGGCCAGTTCAGCCGGACCAACTACACCCACACCGAGTTTGAAGGCGCGACGCCGGGCACTGTGTTCCGCAACCGGGGCAATGATTTCCGCCTGGAGGCCAGGCATGCCACTGTTGGTAACCTGAACGGCGTGTTTGGCTTCCAGTCGGAAGACACGCGTTTTTCTGCTGACGGCAAGGAGGCGTTTGCGCCTTACAGCAAGACCGCGCAGAGGGCGGTTTTTGCCTATGAAGAGTACGGCACCGGCTGGGGAAAACTGAGTTTTGGCGGACGGCTTGATTCGGTGAAGGTCGAGTCGCTGGGCAACCCGCAGGTCGCAGCTTTTGTGCCGGGCAGCAGGAGCTTCAACCCATCGAGCTATGCGACCGGCGTGTTGTGGAACGTGGCACCGGGCTGGCAATTGACGACCAACCTGGCCTACACCGAACGTGCACCGAAGGACTATGAGCTCTACGCCTTCGGCCCCCACGTGGCAACCAAGGCCTGGGAGACCGGCAGTGCTGTGCTCGACAAGGAAAAATCCACCAGCCTGGATGTGGGCGCGAACTGGGCAGCGGGTGCCAGCAGTTTCAAGGTCAATGCCTATACGCATTACTTCCGGAACTACATTGCGCTGCTGGCCACCGGCAACACCTACGGACAGGAGAGCCGTTCCCTGAACCCGGTCGATGCCGACGGTGATGGTGTGGACGATACCGACCCGGACAACAAGGTGCTGCCCGAGCAGGCCTACACCGGTGTGCGTGCGCGTTTTGCCGGCCTTGAAGCCAGCGGCAGCATTCGCCTGCTGGAGGGCGCCAGCAGCCTGGACCTGGCCTTGCGGGGTGACATGGTGCGTGCCACCAACCTCAACAACGGCCAGCCCCTGCCGCGCATTGCACCGATGCGGGTGGGCGCAACCTTGAAGTGGGCCAGCGGCCCCTGGGGCGCCAGCCTCGGGTTTGACCATTCGGCTGCGCAAAACCGCGTGGCCACCGGCCAGCGCGCCACTGCGGCCTACACGCTGTGGAACACGGCGGCGACCTATGCGCTGAAGGCCGGCAGGGTCAACACATTGCTGTATGCGCGCGTGGACAACCTGAGCAACCAGCTCGCCTACAGCGCGACGTCGGTGCTGACCACCACGGCCTTTCCCAAGGCGCCCTTGCCCGGGCGCACACTGAAGGTTGGCTTGCAGGCGAGTTTCTAGGCGCTCAAAAACGCAGGCGCGGCGGCGGGGCGGGGTGGTGCAGGCTCTAAGATTGATGCCATGAACCAGCTTGTCCTCGTCTCCCTGCTCCCCGTTGTTTTGTTGATAGCCGCTGGTTTTCTGGCCGGCCGCGCACAGTGGATCAGGGCCACTGCGGTGAAGGATCTTTCAAACCTGATCTTTTTATTGCTCACACCTGCGCTGCTGTTTCGCACCATGAGCCAGGTGCGAATCGAGCAGCTCTCCTTCAGGCCGGTGATGGCCTACTTTGTGGCCGTGGCGATTATTTTTGGCGGCATTCTGCTGGTCAAGGGGCTGAACCGGCGTGCGGCGGTGCTGGCGTTGGCCGGCACCTTCTCCAACACCGTGATGATAGGCATCGCGATGGTTGGCCTGATGTATGGACCTGACGGTCTGGTGATTTTGCTGACCCTGGTGTCCACCCATGCGCTGGTGCTGTTGACCTGCGCCACGCTGGTGCTGGAACTGGCAGTGGCGCGTGAACAAAAGCAGGGCCTGGGCGGCGAGCTGGGCAACGCACCCCGGCACCCGGTGGCTACCGTCCTGGTGGCGGTAAAAAATGCGGTGCTCAACCCGGTGCCGCTGCCCATCATCGTGGGCCTTCTATTTGCGCAAACCGGGCTGGTGATCCCCGAGGTCATAGACAGGCCGCTCGAACTGCTGGCCAATGCTTTCGGGCCGCTGGCGCTGGTGATGGTGGGCGTGACGCTGGCCAATACCCCGCTGGGGCAGTACTGGCGTCCGGCGCTGGCGCTTTCCAGCGTCAAGAATTTGCTGCACCCCCTGCTGGTCTATTTGCTGTGCAGGCTCTTTGATGTCAGTGGCCTGGCCATGGCTGTGATGGTGACGGCTTCTGCGCTGCCGATGGGCGCCAACGTGTTCCTGTTTTCGCAGCGCTACAAGGTGGCAGAGGAATTGATCACGGCGACGGTGGTGGTGTCCACTGCGATGGCGCTGGTCACGCTGACTGTGGTGGTGCTGCTTCTGGGCAAATTCAACTGATTTTTCAGAACGTAGAGCGCAGAAAGCCAGCATGCAATTCCTTCAATCGCTTCCTGTTTCTGCGCAGACCATAGGCCTGCTGGTGCTGTCCAACGTCTTCATGACCTTCGCCTGGTATGGCCACCTGAAAAACCTCGCGACCTCACCCTGGTATGTCGCGGCACTGGTGAGCTGGGGCATTGCGTTGTTTGAGTACCTGCTGCAGGTGCCGGGCAACCGCATCGGCTACACGCAGTTCAGCCTGGGGCAATTGAAGATACTGCAGGAAGTCATCACGCTGGCCGTGTTTGTACCCTTTGCAGTTTTTTATATGGGCCAGCCGATGAAGCTGGACTACCTGTGGGCTGCGCTCTGCATGGTGGGTGCGGTGTACTTCATTTTTCGCAGCGCCTGACACCTGTTTCCAGGTGTAGTCCGCGAATCCGGCGCGGTGACGACCGAACTGCCAGGCCGAAGCGAGGTCTTCGCAAGCAGGGGCCGCAGGCGCAGCGGCCCTTTCGGGGGGCAGGGCGCTATACGCAGCGAGCAACCGTGGGGGCAATTTCCTGCGCGGTTAAACTTGCGCGCAGTCACAAAACTGTCATCAAATTGACACAATCACCGAGGAACCGAGATGCTGTTTGGCAAGTTGCTGCCGCGCGAAGGCAATTTTTTCGAGATGTTCAACCAGCATGCCAACCACATCGTGGAAGCAGCCCGGTCGTTCCAGCAGATGGTCGTCAACTACAGTGACATTGAAAAGCGGGAGGCTTTCAACCGCCAGGTTGACCATGCAGAGCACGCCGCCGACCGCGTGACCCATGAAGTCAACCGTGTGCTCCACAAGACCTTCATCACGCCTATCGACCGCGAGCAGATCCACAAGCTGATCAACACGATGGACGACGTGGCCGACCTGATACAGGACTCTGCAGAAACCATGGCGCTGTACGACGTGCGCCACATGACCGAAGACATGGTCCGCTTGACCGACCTCAGCGTGAAGTGCTGCGAGCGCCTGAAGGACGCCGTGGGCATGATCGCAAAAGTCAGCGATGCGGCGACTGCTGAAGCAGCGCTGAAGACCTGCGAGGAAATCGACAGGCTGGAGTCCGATGCAGACCGCGTGATGCGTGCTGCCATGAGCCGGTTGTTTCGCGAAGAGCCGGATGTGCGTGAAGTCATCAAGCTCAAGGCGGTTTACGAACTGCTGGAAACCATTACCGACAAATGTGAGGACGTGGCCAACCTGATCGAGGGCATCGTCCTCGAAAACTCCTGATGCCCCCACGCTCCCCACTGCGTGTGGTTCGCTGCCCCCCGAGGGGGCTGGCCTTGCTTGGGGCGGCCCGGCGCTGCGTCCGCGACATCGTAGTCACTGAACTGATTTAATTATGCAAACTGTACAGACCGCCCTGTGGGTCGTTGCCCTGCTGGTTTTCCTGGCCATTGCCTTCGACTTCATGAATGGTTTTCATGATGCGGCCAACTCGATTGCCACGGTAGTTTCCACCGGTGTGCTGAAGCCGGGGCAGGCCGTTGTGTTTGCCGCCGGCTTTAACCTGCTGGCGATTTTTATCTTTCACCTCAGCGTGGCGGCGACGGTGGGCAAGGGCATCGTGCAACCGGGCGTGGTGGACACGCATGTGGTGTTCGGCGCGCTCACCGGTGCCATCGCATGGAACCTGTTGACCTGGTATTACGGCATTCCCAGCAGTTCCTCCCATGCGCTGATTGGCGGCATCGTCGGTGCAGTGATGGCCAAGTCAGGCGCGCATGCGCTGATCTCGGGCGGCATCATGAAGACGGTAGCCTTCATTTTCGTATCGCCGCTGCTCGGCTTCCTGCTGGGCTCGTTGATGATGGTGGTGGTGGCCTGGGTCTGCCGCCGTGCGACGCCATCACGGGTAGATCGCTGGTTCAGGCGGCTGCAACTGGTTTCAGCGGGTGCCTACAGCCTGGGCCACGGTGGCAACGATGCTCAAAAAACGATTGGCATCATCTGGATGCTGCTGATCGCTACCGGCTACACATCGGCTAGCGATGCCTTGCCGCCCACCTGGACGATTGTCAGTTGCTATGTTGCGATTGCGGCCGGCACCATGTTCGGCGGCTGGCGCATCGTCAAGACCATGGGGCAGAAAATCACCAAGCTGAAACCGGTGGGCGGCTTTTGCGCCGAAACCGGCGGTGCGCTGACCCTGTTCCTGGCCACCGGGCTGGGTATCCCGGTGTCGACAACACACACCATCACTGGCGCCATCGTCGGTGTGGGCTCCACACAGCGCGCATCCGCAGTGCGCTGGGGTGTGGCCGGCAATATTGTCTGGGCCTGGATTCTGACCATTCCCGCGTCGGCATTCGTTGCGGCAATTGGCTACTGGATCAGCCTGCAGATTTTCTAGACGCGGGCTTGAGCGAACATGGGGCCGTGCCGCAGCGCAGGGCCGCCCCAAGTAAGGCAAGCCCCCTCGGGGGGGGGGGGGGGGGGGCAGCGAGCTACACGCAGTGAGCGAACGTGGGGGCCATATTCCTCACTGACTGATCTTTCTAGCCTCTTCCACCTGGTATTCAAAGTAGCGTTGAAAGCTGAAAGCGATGCTGGACATCAGCGTTACTGCGCCAAACAGCAACGCAAACACCACGGCTGCTATCGTCAGCCAGCTGGTGTTGCCTGAGGCATTTTCCGGAAACGCCGGGTTATGGATGGCGTTCCATTTTTCGCTTGGCATCAGGCCAAAATAGATGGCTGTGATGGATGTTGCGGCCAGCGTAAAACCGAGCAGCGGTATCAGAAGCCATGCCAGCTGGTCGTCCTGTCCGTACACCTGCACCCGGTAAACACCCCACCAGCCTATGGCTGCCAGCAATGGATGCAGCCAGCCCCACAGGTCCTTGACGCCGAAAAGGTAAAAGCGGTGCAGGCCGAACTGGCCCAGCGTGAAGGCCAGCCAGGCAGCCAGGGTCTTGTTTTTGGGGGCGGAAGGGGTCGTGGGGATTGTAGAAGGCATGCGGGATTATGGTGCGGCGCCATCCGGCGGTGTGCTGTCACCGGCGCCCAGGCTTTTTTGCATGATCACGATATCGCGCCAGGCGCCGAACTTCCATCCGCAGGATTTGACCTGCCCGACCTCCTCAAAGCCCAGTGCCTTGTGCACGCCGACCGATGCGGTATTGGCCGAATCACCGATGATGGCCATCACCTTTCGTATGCCGGCGGCCTCGCAGCAGACCAGCAGTTCAGCCAGCAAGGCGCGGCCCAGGCCCTTGCCCTGCAGGCCTGGTGCCAGGTAAATCGAGTCTTCTACCGAGTAGCGATAAGCAGGCCGGGGTTTAAACCAGTTGCCGTAGGCGAAACCGGCGATTTCCCCATTCAATTCGGCGACCAGGTAGGGCAGCCCCTTTCCCAGCACGTCGGCGCGCCGGGCCGTCATGTCTGCCAGGCTGGGCGGCTCGGTCTCGAAAGTGCCGGTGCTGTTCAGCACATGGTGGGCATAGATGGCGGTGATGGCCGGGATGTCCTGCTCCAGGCTGGGGCGGATAAGGGCTGGGCTGTTCATGGTGGCTGCAGGTGAAGAGAGGCGGGTGTACAAAAAGGCCGGGCAAATATGTCCGGGCGAAGGTGTTTTGACGACGGTCGGCTTCCTCAGGCTATAATCGCAGGCTTTGCAGCATTTCGCTGACCGGGTGGTCATGTCGTGTGTCTCAATCGCTGCAGGAAACTATGGGGTGCTTTTTTAAACATGCGCCCCACCACCCAAGGATAAATCATGGTCGTCATCCGACTTGCACGCGGCGGTTCCAAGCACCGTCCATTTTTCAACATCGTTGTGGCTGACAAGCGCGTCCGCCGCGATGGCCGTTTCATCGAGCGTATCGGTTTTTACAACCCGATCGCCAAGGGCGGCGAAGAAGGCCTGCGCATCATGCAGGACCGCCTCACCCACTGGATTGGCGTCGGTGCACAACCTTCGCCTACCGTTGAACGCCTGGTCAAGCAAGGCGCAACGGCTGCTGCCAAGGCAGCTTAAGCCTTCATAGATGCTGCCCGGACTTCAGCCGTCTGGCTTGCCGGACGACGCGATCGAAGTCGGGCGCATCCTGGATGCGTGGGGCGTCAAGGGCTGGCTCAAGGTCCTTCCCCACAGCACAGATCCAGAGGCCCTTTTTGCGGCCAAATCCTGGTTTCTCCAGGTCCCAGACGCCAAATTCCGCCCCGGTTTTACGGCCTTTAAAGGCACGGTTACCGTTGCCGTGGACGAGGCCAAGACCCACTCGGATTCCGTTGTGGCAAAGCTGTCCGGCATGGACGATCGCAGCGCCGCCGAGGCCTTGCGCGGCGCGCGCATTTTTTTGCCGCGCAGCAGTTTTCCGGCCGCCTCCAAAGACGAGTACTACTGGGTGGACCTGATAGGTCTGCAGGTTGTCAACCGTGAGGGTGTGGTGCTGGGTGCTGTGCGCGATCTGATGGCGACTGGCCCCAACTCCGTGCTGTGCGTTGAATACACCGCAATGCAGGAAGATGGCAAGGAAGTGCTGGCTGAACGCATGATCCCTTTTGTTTCCGTCTATGTGGACACGGTAGACATCGCTGGCAAACGCATCACCGTTGACTGGCAACCCGACTACTGAGCCTGTTGTCCTCCGGGACTGTTGCCGCCGCCGGCCAATGCCGCGCAGAATGGTGTAAATGCGCTTTGACGTCGTCACCCTTTTCCCTGAGCTGTTTTCCACTTTCCTCACCAGTGGCGTGACCCGGCGCGCCTACGAGGCTGGCCTGGTCGAGGTAAGGCTGTGGAACCCGCGTGATTTCGCGGAAGGCACTTATCGGCGTGTGGACGACAGGCCTTTTGGCGGGGGCCCTGGCATGGTGATGCTGGCCGAGCCGCTTGGCCTTTGTCTGGAAAAAATAAAAGCTGATCGCGCTGCCGCTGGAGCGCCTTCCGTACCCGTAGTGCTGTTCTCGCCGGTGGGCAAGGTGCTGACCCATGCGGTGGTCGAAGGCTGGTCTGCCAGCCCCGGCGCCGTGCTCGTCTGTGGGCGTTACGAGGGGCTGGATCAGCGCTTCATCAACGCGCACATCGATTTGCAGCTCAGTCTGGGTGATTTTGTGCTGTCGGGTGGGGAGATCGCAGCGATGGCCTTGCTTGATGCCGTTGCGCGCCTGCAGCCGGGGGTGCTGAACGACGAGGGCAGCCACCAGCTGGACAGCTTCAACCCTGCGCTGGACGGTTTGCTGGATTGCCCACACTACACACGGCCTGAATCCTGGCGCGGCCAGGCGGTTCCGCCCATCCTGTTGTCCGGCAACCACAGCCATATCGAGCGCTGGCGTCGTGACCAGCGGCTGGCGCTGACGCAGCGGCAACGGCCTGAACTGGTGCAGCGGGCGCGGGACGCGGGCCAGTTGAGCGCTGCAGACGAGGCTTTTCTGGGCGATTTGGCCGAAAATCCGGAAAAAGACGCCTGACTTGCTATAATCGAAGGCTTTTCGGTCCTCTGGCGGCCACTGCAACCACGTTGCCCAAATGGGCGCAACCACTGGATTTGCGGTCTTTAGCGTAGCGCGTGAATGAACGAAAAAGCCAAGCGAGATATCACATGAACCTTATCCAGACCCTCGAGCAAGAGGAAATTGCACGCCTGAGCAAGACCGTACCGGCTTATGCTCCCGGCGATACCGTTATCGTCAGCGTCAACGTTGTTGAAGGTACCCGCAAGCGCGTCCAGGCCTTCGAAGGCGTGGTGATTGCCAAGCGCAACCGCGGCCTCAACTCCAGCTTTATCGTTCGCAAGATTTCGAACGGTGAAGGCGTCGAGCGTACTTTCCAGGTCTACAGCCCGCTGATCGCCAAGATCGAAGTCAAGCGCCGTGGTGACGTGCGCCGTGCCAAGCTGTACTACCTGCGCAGCCGCAGTGGCAAATCCGCACGTATCAAGGAAAAGCTGGGCGCCAAGGCTGCCTGATTGCCGCCTGCCTTTCAAAAAAACCGCTCATCAGGAGCGGTTTTTTTTTGCCTGCTACGATTTCCCCAGCCAGTGACATCCAATGAGCCTCATCAAGCCTTTGCCCCAGTTCGACCCGCGCAGCGTTCCCGTCATGGGAATTGACGACCACCTGTCGGGTGTGGCACTGGACAGGCTGAGGCCCCAGGCCCTGCGCGAGCGCTTTCAGCGCCCACCCGAGTGGGCGCCCGAGCACCGTGAGGAGGTTCGCTTAGGTGATCGCCAGCCAGCACTGGCGGCTGTGCTGGTGCCGCTCGTGATGCGCAGCGAACTGACCCTGCTGCTGACGCAGCGCGCCGGCAATCTCTCGACCCACTCGGGCCAGATTGCATTTCCCGGCGGCCGCACCGACGCCACCGATGCTGACGCAGTCGATACTGCATTGCGTGAAGCACACGAAGAAGTGGGCCTGACGCGCGACCATGTTGAAGTCATAGGCACCCTGCCGACCTACGTGACCGGTACGGCCTTCATCATCACGCCTGTTGTGGCGCTGGTGAAACCCGGCTTTGTACTGCAGCCGAATCCCGGCGAGGTCGCCGATGTTTTTGAGGTGCCGTTTTCATATTTGATGAATCCCGCCAACCACAGGCGGCACCAGGTGGAGTTTGACGGCGTGACGCGCCAGTGGCTGTCGATGCCGTATATCGATCCTGCAGTCGTGACGCCGGGCATTGACCCGGCAGAGCGTTTTATCTGGGGCGCCACTGCAGGCATGCTGCGCAATCTTTACCGCTTTCTTGTGGCTTGAACGGGCTTGCCCGTTATCATTTGGCAATGAGCTTTCTCGCCGTATTGTTTGCACTCATCATTGAACAGGCGCGGCCGCTGACTCGCGGCAACTGGATTCACGCGACTTTCCGTGGCTGGGCGCGCTGGGCCAGCCGCAGTCTGGATGCCGGCAAACCCAATCACGGCTGGATTGCCTGGACTGTCACCGTTCTGGTTCCGGCGGTTGCCACACTGACCATCCACTGGCTGCTGTGGTTCGTCAGCCCAATACTGGCATTTGTCTGGAGCGTGGCCATCCTTTATGTCACGCTGGGCTTCAGGCAGTTCAGTCACCATTTCACCGACATACGCGATGCGCTGGATGACGGTGACGAAGACCTTGCCCGTGAGCTGCTCGCGCAATGGCGGCAGGTTGATGCGAGCGAGTTGCCGCGCAGCGAAATCGTCCGTCACGTCATTGAATATTCGGTGCTCGCGGCCCATCGCCATGTATTTGGTGTGCTGGGCTGGTTCTCTGTACTGGCGGCGTTTGGGTTGGGGCCTGCCGGTGCCGTGATGTACCGCATGAGCGAATTTGTATCGCGCTACTGGATGTACAAAAGCAAGTCTCCGTCTGCGGGCGAAGGCGCAAGCCCTGCACTGCAGGGGGCGGCTGCAAAGGCCTGGGGCGTGATTGACTATGTGCCTGCCCGTGTGACCTCGCTGGGTTTTGCGGTGGTTGGCAGTTTTGAGGACGCGATAGACGCCTGGCGCAACTACACGCAGAAATTCCCGGCCAGTGCGCCCGTGGCTTCTGAAAGCCGCAACGACGGGATCATCCTGGCTGCAACTTCTGGTGCGGTCAATGTGCGGCTGGGCGGTGAGGTCTTGAAGGCTGTGTTCTCGCCCAACAGTTCCCAGGGTTTTCAGGCCGGCGGCCTCGATGCCGAACAGCCTGCAGCCACCGAACTGACGCCCGGCCGCGAGCCTGAACTGGGCCATCTGCGCAGCATCGTCGGGCTGGTATGGCGCTCCGTCGTGTTGTGGATGGTGCTGCTGGCCTTGCTGACGCTGGCGCGCCTGCTCGGCTGAACGCCACCTGTCCGACTTCTTTTTCAGTAACGGGTTTGTGACAGCTCTTCAAAGAGCTCGCCATACAGGCGGTAGCGTGAGGCGCTGATGGCGCCAGCCTTGCCTGCAGAAGCCACGTTCGCAATCACTCCGCAGCCCGGTTCATGCAAATGGGTGCAGTTGTAGAAGCGGCAGTCCTGTGCATGCGCTTTCAGATCGGGCATCAGGGTTGCCAGTTGCACCGGTTTGATATGGTTCAGGCCAAACTCCTGAAACCCCGGTGAATCGATCAGTGCCGTACTGCGTGCCTCATCCACCCAATAAAGTGTGGTGCTGGTGGTCGTGTGTTTGCCCGAGTTGAGTGCCTGCGAGATTTCTGCCGTCAGCACTTTGGCCTGCGGCACCAGCAAGTTGGTCAGGCTGCTTTTGCCCGCGCCAGATGGCCCCAGAACGAGTGTCTTTTTGCTGTTCAGCAATCCCAGTAATTCAGATGCTGTGGTCTGGTTGTCGGCAGCATCCTGCTTCGGCTTGATCGCCAGCGGCAGCATGCGGTAACCCATCTCGCGGTAGGGCGCAAGTTTGGTCCAGGCGCGTGCAAACGGTTCTGCCAGGTCGCTTTTGTTCAGGGCAATGATGGGCGGGATGTGCTCGGCTTCTGCGGCGATCAGCGCGCGCGTTAACTGGCTTTCCGAGAACTCCGGCTCTGCCGCCATCAGGATCAGCACCTGGTCCAGATTGGCGGCAAAAGACTTGGTCCGCATTTCATCCTGGCGGTAAAACAGGTTGCTGCGCGGCTCCACTTTTTCTATCGTGCCTTCATCCTCGCTCGGCATCCACTGGATTCGATCACCGACGACCGCCTGGCTTTTTTTCCCGCGTGGGTGGCAGATGAGGCGCTTGCCCGCGTCAGTCTCAACCAGCACATGGCGGCCAAATCCTGCAACGACGAGTCCCGGTTGCGTGCCCGAAGTGGGTACGCCGGCGGGTCGGCCCGGTTTTTTCAAGTCAGCAGCGCGTCGGTTTTCGACGCACAGAAAAAGTCACTGACCGAGATACCGTTCACATCGTGGGTGTTGAAGCGCACCGTGCACTTGCCATAGCTAACGGCCAGGTCGGGGTGGTGGTCTTCTGCATTGGCTATAAAGGCCAGCGCGTTGACGAAGGCGATGGTCTCGTAATAATTCCCGAAGCTGAAGGTTTTCTCCAGCGAGCCGTCCATCAACCGCCATCCAGGCACCTGTTCGCCGTTGAGTTTGCTCAATTGGGTGACCATCTCGGTTGCGCTCAGCGCGCGCCGGTTCTGGTGAATGGGGTTCATGCTGCACTGCCTTTCAATGCCGGTGCCATGCGTGCCAGACGCTCGGATGCAGGTGGATGTGAGTAATAAAACTTCACGAACAGCGGATCGGGGGTGAGCGTGCTGGCGTTGTCCTGGTACAGCTTGAGCAGCGCGCTCTGCAGGTCGCTGCCGTCGGTCTGCGCCACTGCATAAGCGTCAGCCTCAAACTCATGTTTGCGCGAGAACTGGGCAAACAGCGGCGTGATGAAAAAACTGAACAGGGGCACCACCATCATGAACAGCAGCAGCGCCAGGGCGTCGTTGGCGCCTCCCATGTTGGGGCGCACGCCAAGCCCGGTGTAAAACCAGGTTTGAGCCGACAGCCAGCCCAGCAACGCAAAGCCCGCCAGGCTCATCGCGAACATCGAGACGATCCGCTTGATGATGTGTTTGTGCTTGAAGTGGCCCAGCTCATGCGCCAGCACCGCATCAACCTCGCCCGGGCTGAGCTGCTTGAGCAGCGTGTCGTAGAACACCACACGCTTGGCCGCGCCAAAACCAGTGAAGTAGGCATTTGCGTGGGCTGATCTCTTGCTGCCATCCATCACGAACAGGCCCTTGGCCGCAAAACCGCAGCGCTGCATCAATGCCGTCACGCGGGCCTTTAGCGCTTCGTCGTCCAGCGGCTGGAATTTGTTGAAGAGCGGCGCGATGACGGTCGGGTAGAGCACCAGCACCAGCAGGTTAAAGCCCATCCAGGCGCCCCAAGCCCAAAGCCACCACAGGCTGCCGGCGCTGCCCATCAACCACAGGATGAGCGCAATGATGGGCAGGCCGATGATGGCGCCGACCAGCAGGCCCTTCACCATGTCCTGCAGCCACAGCTTGAAGGTCATCTTGTTGAAACCAAAATGCTCTTCGATGCGGAACGTGCTGTACAGCGTGAACGGCAGGTCCAGCAGGCCGCCTATCAGGCCGAATGCGGCGAGCAATGCGATCTGCGGCACCAGGCTGCCGTAACCCGACAGCGGTGAGTTCACGATCCACTGGTTCAGCGCGTCAATGCCGCCGAGCAGGGTCCAGCCCATCAACACCGCCGCTGCAAAAGCCATCTCCAGCATGCCAAAACGCGTTTTGGTGATGGTGTAATTGGCGGCCTTCTGGTGGGACTGCAATGAAATCGTTGACAAGAAAGCTGCCGGCACGCTGTCCTTGTGGCGCGCGACATGGCGGATCTGCCGGGACGCCAGGTAGAACCGCAATAGCAGGCCAAGCACCAGCGCCGCTGAAAACGACAGGGTAAAAGCGAGGGAGTAGTCAGGCATGCAGGGAAGTTTAGGCTATCAGCGAGAATCGCAAGATGCCTGATACCGAATCCCTCCTTAAAAAATCCGACCAGAACCTCGTCTGGATTGACTGCGAAATGACCGGGCTGGACCCGGAAAAAGAGCGTCTGATCGAAATTGCCGTGATCGTCACTGGCCCTCAACTGACCCCGCGCATAGAGGGGCCGGTGCTGGCCATACACCAGAGCGACGAACTGCTCGATGCAATGGACGCGTGGAACAAGGGGACGCACGGCCGCAGCGGGCTGATTGACAAGGTAAAGGCCAGCACCGTGAGCGAGGCTGACGCCGAGGCGCAAATACTGTCTTTCCTGGCGCAATACCTGCCCAAGGGAACGTCGCCGCTGTGCGGAAACACCATCAGCCAGGATCGACGTTTTCTGGTCAGGTACATGCCGAAACTCGAAGCGTTTTTGCATTACCGCAACATCGATGTCAGTACCTTCAAGGAACTGGCCAAACGCTGGAGCCCAGAGGTCTACAGCGCATTCAAGAAGCGCCAGAGCCATACGGCGCTGGCCGACGTGCACGAGTCGATAGACGAACTTGAGCATTACAGGCAACATTTCCTGAAATAACACCGTTTTGACCTACGGGACTAGTACAAACCCGTAAAACGTGCCATAATCATGGGCTTGCAGTTGCACAGGGTGCGCTGCATTTGTGCATCTACCTCACACTTTTGGACCCTACTGATCAGGGTCACCGATTCAGGCCTTTGTTCTTCTGGCCGAACCGCATATTCGTTTGATGGTTGATGTTTTATTAACCATGAACGAATCCTCCTGCAACGCGGGGGGACAAGTTTTCCTGCGACCTTGCCAAAAGCATGCGCACGCAGGGGATTAGTGAGAACCTTATGACCGACTCTTTTGAGGCTCGCGGCGATTTTGCGTCCGAAGCCATTGTTGATACCGATACCGCCGGCGCTGCGGATTTTTCCGCAGGTAGCGAAAGCACGCCTACATCGCTGGACGCTGTTGTTGCAGAACCCAACGGTTTTGTAAAACTCGGCCTGGCCCGTGAACTGCTGCAGGCCGTTGCCGACATGGGTTTTACCCAGCCGACGGCCGTGCAGATGGCCACCATTCCCAAGGCCATGCAGGCCCTGGATGGCGCCAGCGCTGCCCATAAATTTACTGACCTGCTGGTCTCCAGCCAGACCGGTAGCGGCAAGACTGCAGCTTTCCTGCTACCCGTCCTGCACACCCTGCTCAAGCAGCAGGAAGAAGCTGAACGCAACGAACGTGCTGAATTCGAACGCCTGAGCGCCGAAGCCATCGCCCGTGGCGAAGCACCTGCGAAAAAGCCAAAACGCAAGGACCCGACCAACGCGCGCAACTTCAAGGCCGCCACGCCTGGTGCACTGATCCTGTGCCCGACGCGTGAACTGGCCCAGCAGGTCTGTGCCGATGCCATTGACCTGGTTCGCCATTGCCGCGGCCTGCGGATTGCCAACGTTGTTGGTGGTATTCCTTACCAGTTGCAGATTGCCAAGCTGCAAAACGCCAACCTGGTGGTTGCGACACCGGGCCGCCTGCTCGATTTGCAGCGCAGCATGCAGATCAAGCTCGACCAGGTGCAGTTCCTGGTGGTTGATGAGGCTGACCGCATGCTGGACCTCGGCTTTGCCGACGATCTGACCGAAGTCAATCAGCTCACCATCGAGCGCAAGCAGACCATGATGTTCAGCGCCACGTTCGCGCCGCGCATCATGCAACTGGCGACGCGCGTGATGCGTGAGCCACAGCGTGTGCAAATTGATTCGCCGCACGAAAAACACACCTCGATTACCCAGTCGCTGCTGTGGGCCGACAACATGACCCACAAGCGCAAACTGCTGGATCACCTGCTGCGCGATACCACCATCAACCAGGCCATCGTGTTTGCAAGCACGCAGGTCGAATGTGATGGCCTGGCCAATGATCTGGTGCAGGAAGGCTTCAGCGCTGTTGCATTGCACGGCGCACTGAGCCAGGGCCTGCGCAACCGCCGCCTGATGGCTTTCCGTGACGGCCGTGTACAGGTGCTGGTGGCAACTGATGTTGCTGCCCGCGGCCTGGACGTTCCGACCATCACCCACGTCGTCAACTACGGCCTGCCGATGAAGGCTGAAGATTACGTGCACCGTATCGGCCGTACCGGCCGTGCAGGTCGCGAAGGCAAGGCTGTGACGATCGCCGAGTTCCGTGATCGCCGCAAGATCCAGGACATCGAGCACTACACCCAGCAAAACCTCAAACCCAGCGTGATCGCCGGCCTTGAGCCGCAACAGCGTTTCGCACCAACCTCCGAACGCCCACGCGGCAACTTCGGTGGTGACCGTGGTGGTGATCGCGGCGGCCGCAACTTTGGTGGCGGTGGCGGTGGCGGGGGTTATGCAGGCCGCAAGCCTGCAGGTGGTTTTGGTGGTGGCGGCGGCGGTTTCTCCGGCTTTGGCAACAACCGGGATGAGCGTCCTCCTTTCCAGGGCCGTCCGGCGCCGCAAGGCAATAACTATGCTGACCGCTCCGGCTTCAATGACCGTGGCCCACGCCGTCAGGATGACCGCGGTTTTGGCAACAACAACGCCGGCAACTTTGCGCCGCGTGATGACCGCAACTTCGGCGCACGCCAGGATGGTTTTGCACCACGTCCGGATTTCGCCAACCGCAAGCCTGCGTTTGCCAAGCCGGCTGGCAAGGTGTTTGTGCCCCGCGATGCAGCCAAGAAGGCTGGCAAATTCTCGAAGTCGCGTGACTGATTAGAAAAACGAGAGGGTCTTGATAAGGCCCAGCTCCCAGGCCGTAACAACCAGCGTGTTTGTTGCGGCTTTTTCTTTGGCGTCTGTGTCAAGATAGTGGCCCGTTTTCAAATTCCCGGACCGCCATGACCGACTTCATCACCAGCCCTGATCCGCAGTGGCTTGACCGCATGTACAACAACCGTGCGCTGGTTCCCGACCACGCGGTGTGCCTGAACCGGCTTGCGGCCCTGTCCAGCGAAGCGCGCCAGCAGTTGCCCGGCCATCTGGATCTGCGCTACGGCGATGCACCGGGTGAACGGCTCGACATTTTCCCGGCGAGCGGAACGGTGCAGAACAAAAAAGGCGCGCCGGTTCTCTTGATGGTGCACGGCGGTTATTGGCGGGCCATGGACAAGTCAGACCATTCATACATCGCGCCTTCATTCACACAGGCAGGCGCCTGCGTCGTGGTGGTGAACTACGACCTGCTGCCTGCAGTCAGCGTGCAGCAAATCATGATGCAGGTTGTCAAGTCCGTCGCCTGGGTCTACCGCAATGCCAGCCGCTTCGGCGGCGACCCGGACCGCATCACGGTGGTGGGGCATTCAGTCGGCGGTTATATGGCGGCGATGCTGCTGGGTTGCGCGTGGAAAACTTACGCAGCCGATCTTCCGGCGACGCTGGTCAAAAATGCGATGGCCATCTCGGGGCTTTATGACCTGCAGCCACTGACCAACACGCCCTTCATCCGTGAAGCCATCGGGTTGAGCGACCGCGAAGCGAAAAGTATCAGCCCGGCCTTTTTCCCTGCGCCGCGCAAGGCCAGCCTTTACGCGGTTGCGGGTGCGGACGAGAGTGCGGAGTTCCTGCGCCAGAACCTGCTGATCCAGAAAGCATGGGGCGAGAAGGTGGTGCCGGTTTGCGAATCACACTTGGGCCTGAACCACTTCACCGTGCTCGACAGCCTGGCCGAACCCTCACACCGCATGCACAGGCTGGTGCTGGACCTGCTCGGCAAGACGGCCTGAGCGTCGCAGGCCCGCCTGGGCCTGCAGCAAATCACAGAATCACATCAGCAGGTGCTCACCCGCGTTGTCGCCGCCCAGCGTGACGTAGTTGACCTTGCGGATATCCATCAGCTTCTTGCCACCGGCGTAACTGATGGAGCTCTGGACGTCTTCTTCCATCTCGCGCAATGTGCCGGCCAGCTTACCCTTGACGGGTTCCAGGATGCGCTTGCCCTCGACGTGTTTGTATTCGCCCTTGTTGAAGTCCGAGGCGCTGCCGTAGTACTCCTTGAACAGCTTGCCGTCGACATCCACCGTCTGGCCAGGTGATTCTTCATGGCCTGCCAGCATCGAACCAATCATCACCATGGTCGCGCCGAAGCGGACTGATTTGGCAATGTCGCCGTGCTCGCGTATGCCGCCATCGGCAATGATGGGTTTGGTCGCCACGCGTGCGCACCACTTCAGCGCCGACAGCTGCCAGCCGCCAGTACCGAAGCCGGTTTTCATCTTGGTGATGCAGACCTTGCCCGGGCCTATGCCGACCTTGGTGGCGTCGGCGCCCCAGTTCTCGAGGTCTATCACGGCTTCCGGCGTGCCCACATTGCCGGCAATCACAAACGATGCCGGCAGCTTCTGCTTCAGATAGGCAATCATTTTCTGCACGGTGTCGGCATGGCCGTGCGCGATGTCTATCGTGATGTATTCCGGCACCAGGCCTTCGGCGGCCAGGCGGTCCACCGTGTCGTAGTCCGGTTTTTTGACGCCCAGTGAAATCGAGGCAAAAATGCCTTTCGCTTTCATGTCTCGCACAAACTGCACGTTGTCCAGGTCGAAGCGGTGCATCACATAGAAGTAGCCGTTTTGTGCCATCCAGGCGCAGATGTTTTCATCGACCACCGTTTTCATGTTGGCCGGTACGACCGGTATGCGAAAGCTGCGGCCGCCCAGTTCCACGCTGGCGTCGCATTCCGAGCGGCTTTCCACGCGGCATTTGCGCGGCAGCAGCAGGATGTTGTCGTAGTCAAAAATTTCCATGATTCCCAAGCTCCGTCAATGGCTGTTGATGAACAGTAGGCGCTTGGATCAAACCCGGTCATGTTGCGCGGGCGGCAACAAAAAACCGGGCGCAATTGCTTGGGCCCGGTGACTGATTCTAGGCGCCCCCGGGGTTGGCCGGGATCTGCGTTTTGTATAGCCTTTATATTGGCAGTGCGATGTCCGGTTCGGTTTCCTATTTGCCGGTCACGCAACGCGCCTGCGCCGCAATGACGATGCGGCCCTGTTCGTCCTCCACCCATCCCGCCACGCTGAGGCGTTCCGCTTTGGCACCTGGCGGGACATTCATCACGCGTGACTCCAGAAATTCTGCAGCCTTGGTGCCAATCGGTAACTGATCTGTTGTCCAGCGGACCTGCACGATGTTGCGGACCAGGTTGCGTGGCACGGGTGTGCCTTCTGTGCCCCTGGGTAGCTGCTCTATCAGAACCAGCGAAGCCGTCCAGGCGGCATCGGGTTTGACGGCGGCGCTTGGCCTGAACGCGATCGATGCGCCGGAATAGGCCGACATCACCGGCCCTTTGGCCACCCGCAGGCGGCTGGCGGGCGTTTGCTGCACCGGGGCGCGTTGGCTGAACGCTTCCGCAGGTGCTGTGATGCCGAGCGCTTGCAGGCGCCTCTGGCCATCGCGGCTGGCAACGGCTGACAGCGGCGCATCGTCGCCCTTGCTGCCGGGCAGCACCCAGTCCAGCGCCAGCTGGCCGACTTTGGCGGCGGGTGTTTTAGCGTCAGTCCAGCAACTGCTGCAGTCGGCATTGATAAAACGTTCCAGCAGGGCAACCGGCTGTGCCTGGCGGTCGCTGGAACAGGACGATTGCGCCAGTGCGGCAGGCGCGGCGGCGCTGGCGGCAGCCAGGGCCAGCAATTGCACGGTGCGCAGGGTTGAAACAGCAGTCATCAGGTTTTTCATCAGCGGCTTTCTACAATGGGACATGTTCCCAGAATTCACCGACGCCGTCCCGCCAGATTCCCCGCTTCTGCAAAATCTTAACCCCGAGCAACTGGCCGCCGTGACGCTGCCGGCCACCCATGCGCTGATCCTGGCCGGGGCGGGCTCCGGCAAGACCCGGGTGCTGACCACCCGCATCGCCTGGCTGCTGCAAACCGGCCAGGTGTCACCCGGCGGCATTCTGGCCGTGACCTTCACCAACAAGGCCGCCAAGGAAATGATGGTGCGTTTGTCGGCGATGCTGCCGGTCAATGTTCGCGGCATGTGGATTGGCACTTTTCACGGCCTGTGCAACCGCTTCCTGCGCGCCCACTACAAGCTGGCCAACCTGCCGTCGACCTTCCAGATACTCGATACGCAGGACATGCTCTCGGCCATCAAGCGGCTGTGCAAGCAGTTCAACATCGACGATGAGCGTTTTCCGCCCAAGCAGCTGATGTGGTTTATTGCCGGCCACAAGGAAGACGGCCTGCGTGCAAAGGATGTCCCGGCCAGGGACGAGGAAGACCGCAAAAAAATCGAGCTGTACGCGCTGTACGAAGAGCAATGCCAGCGTGAAGGCGTGGTCGATTTCGGCGAGCTGATGCTGCGCAGCTACGAACTGCTGCGCGACAACGTGCCGGTGCGCGAGCACTACCAGCGGCGCTTTCGCCACATCCTGATTGACGAGTTCCAGGACACCAACAAGCTGCAGTACGCGTGGATCAAGATGCTGGCCGGGCAGGGCGCCGACGCTGCGCAAGGCGCATCGCCCATGCCCGGTGGCTCTGTTGTTGCCGTGGGTGATGACGACCAGAGCATCTATGCCTTCCGTGGCGCGCGTGTCGGCAACATGGCTGATTTTGTACGCGAGTTCGACGTCAAAAACCAGATCAAGCTGGAGCGCAACTACCGCAGCTTCGGCAACATCCTCGACTCTGCCAATGAGTTGATCAGCCACAACAGCAACCGCCTCGGCAAAAACCTGCGGACTGAGGCTGGCCCCGGCGAGCCGGTGCGGGTCTATGAATCGACCAGCGACTTTGCAGAGGCCCAGTGGTTTGTCGATGAGGTCAAACAACTGGTGCGCGATGGTGTAGAGCGCAAGGAGATTGCGCTGCTCTACCGCAGCAATGCACAGAGCCGGGTGATGGAAACCGCGCTGTTCAATGCCGCCGTGCCTTACCGCGTCTATGGCGGCCTGCGGTTTTTCGAGCGCGCTGAAATCAAGCACGCACTGGCTTACCTGCGCCTGCTGGAGAACCCGCACGACGACACCAGCTTCATGCGTGTCGTCAACTTTCCGCCGCGCGGCATAGGGTTGCGCAGCCTGGAGCAGTTGCAGGAAGTCTCACGCTCGGCGGGTTGCTCGCTGCACGACGGTGTCAGCGCCGTGCCGGGCAAGGCCGGTGCCAACCTCGGTGCCTTTGTCGCCAAACTGGATGTGATGCGTGAGCAAACCGTGAAGCTGACACTGCGCGAGATCATCGAACTGGTGCTGCAGCACAGCGGGCTGGAAGAACACTACAAGCTCGAAAAAGAAGGCCAGGACCGGCTGGAGAATCTGGCCGAACTGGTCAACGCCGCAGAATCATTTGTCAGCCAGGAAGGTTTTGGCCGTGATGCGGTGGCCTTGCCAATCGACGAGCTGGGTGCCAGCCTGTCGCAGTCACCGGCCAGCCAGGGGCTGGACCCGTCGGCCCCGGTGGTGGATGAGCCGCTGCCCGAATCACTGGCACCGGACCTCGAGACAGGCGAGACACTGTCGCCGCTGGCTGCCTTCCTGACGCATGCCGCACTGGAGGCCGGTGACAACCAGGCCAAGGCCGGGCAGGATGCGGTGCAACTGATGACGGTGCATTCATCGAAGGGGCTGGAGTTCGACTGCGTCTTCATCGCGGGGCTGGAAGACGGCATCTTCCCGCACGAGAACTCGCTCAGCGACCACGGCGGCATCGAGGAAGAACGCCGCCTGATGTATGTCGCCATCACCCGCGCCCGCAAGCGCCTGTACCTCAGCCACTCGCAGACCCGCATGCTGCACGGCCAGACCCGCTACAACCTGAAGAGCCGCTTCTTCGATGAACTGCCCGAAGCCGCCCTCAAGTGGATCACCCCCAAGAACCAGGGCTTTGCCTCCGCCCTCGGCCGTGGCGGCAACGCCTGGGGCGATGGTGCACATTCAGGTGGTGGGCGCAAGGACTGGGCCAGCAACGTGTTTGCAGGCCGCTCCAGCACCCCTGAGCGCTTTGCCAGCCCACCCGTGCCCGAGCAACGCAATGCACCCGCCCACGGCCTTAAAAGCGGCATGTCGGTCTTCCATGCCAAGTTTGGCGAAGGCAAGGTGATGATGCTGGAAGGCAGCGGTGATGACGCCCGTGCACAGATCAACTTCACGCGGCATGGTGTGAAGTGGCTGGCGCTGAGTGTGGCCAAGCTGACGGTGGTTTAGCGGGTGGCACGATGTAAAGTCGACTTTACATTGAGGCCGTTCCGGGGACTTTTGTAGTGGCAGGCGAGACCGCAAAACCCGAAAAACAGCCAAAAAAGGCCATTTTCAGGCATCAAATTGGCCTCCAGGCCAATGGGGACTAGCGCGACATGCTATTTAATTGATAGCAATTGGCGTGGCGTCAATAACCCATGGTGCCGCTGCCGTCGCCGTTGCCCTTGCGGCCCATGACCTGCCAGTAGGTGCGCTGGCCTATCAGTTCGGCGAGGAACTCCTGCTCGGCATCGGTGTGGTTCAGGAAGCCGGCCGGTGTGATGCGGGTGCTGCCTTCCTTCGGGTTGGTATCGGCCCAGAAAGACTGGTGGTAGTCGGACTGCGACAGCTTCTTGCCCCCGCCCGCATCGACCAGGTCTACCGTGCCGTAGCAGTTGCAGAAGTAGGTGCGGCTGTCCTGCTGCGGCAAGACTTCGGTGTAGACACCAGTGCCGCGTATGCCTGCCGTCAGCGTAGGGGTGACGATGGAGCGGCTGCCGCCCTTGTTCCAGATGCTGGCGACGGCACCGGTGACGATTCGCAGGATGCTGACCGCGGTCAGCGTTGCCCCGCGTTCAACCGTGATCATGGAATTCTGCCGCACCAGGAAGGAGGCGTTGCCCAGCACAAAAATCAGGCTGGAGCCGGGACCCGTCTGGACCTGGTCACCGGTTTGAATGGTCTGGCCCGGCAACAGGCGGCTGCCGTTGATCAGTGCATCGCCGGTTTGCTGCACGACGTTGGTTCGCTGCTGTGCCACTGCGGCGCCGAAACTTCCCATCGCTAGCCATGCGGCTGCGGCCTTGAGCGTGTCGCGGCGCTGGAACCACAGGATTTCCTTTTCAGATCGGCCTTGCAGAAAGTGCTGGGTCATGCGGGATCTCCTGGGTGCGAAGCCGGTTATTGCAGGGGTGTGGCGGCTGGTGCCTGGGGGTCTGCCGCGGTCTCGCTGTCTGTGTCGGTGAAGCTATCACGAAACGTGAAGTAAATCGAGGTGAAAAACATCGCCATCATCAGCAGAGCGAGCGGGAACAACGCCATCACTGCGATGTTGGGGTTGCCCAGCAGCACGGCAATCAGTGTCAGCAGCACCATGGCGATTACAAAGATGCCCGCCCAGGCCAGCCCATACACAGCCAGCGCGGCCCAGTTCTTCGTGCAGGCCATCAGGCTGAAAAACAGGCTTTTCACAGGGGGCACGCCGTGCCAGTGGACCAGCGCGGGCGCGTGCCAGAACAGCAGCGACAGCGGGATGTAGAGCAGCATGGTGACCCACATGGCCAGCTGGAAGCCCTCCTGCATCACCAGCTCCTGCGTGATCTTGCCGCCGACCAGGTAGAGCCGCGCAAACTGGCCGCCGTCAATGAGTGTCGAGATGGCCATCAGGACCAGGAAGCCGGCTGCATAGAGCGCGCCCAGCACCATCATGGCTCGCATGCGCTGCTTGCCGGCGCGGAAGGCGCTGATCAGGATGGACGGCATCGGGAACTTGCCTTTGGTGGCCTCCTGCGTAGCGGCCATCAGGCCCAGCGTTGCGGCGGGCAGCAGGGCCAGCGCCAGCGCCGAGCCGATGAAGGGCACCAGTGTTGCGACCGATAGCATCGCCATGAACATGAAGAACAGCCCGGACATCGCCAGTGGCTGCTGCAGGAAAGTCCTGAAGCCGAGCCGGACCCAGGACAGGCCGGTACGGGCGGGAAGTATGTTGAGTTTCATGGTCAGGCAGTCATGCGGAGAGGATGGGCAAGCCGCTGGCGCAGCACCCGTTCGAAATGGGAAGGGTCATGCGCCTGCAAAACGGCTGCTTCACGCGGCAGGTGAAAGTCCCACAGCCGCGAGACCCAGAAGCGCAGCGCGCCGGCACGTGCTGCTGCGGGCAGCAAATTTCGCTCCTGCATCGTCAGGGGCCGGACCGACTGGTAGGCCGCCAGGAAGGCATGGGCGCGGGCTTCGTCGTGGCGGCCGCTTTCGGGCTCCACACACCAGTCGTTCAGGCAGACGCCGATGTCAAACAGCAGCGTGTCGCAGCCGGCAAAATAAAAGTCGAAGAAGCCCGTCAACTGGTTGTCCTCGAACATCACGTTGTCGCGGAACAGGTCGGCATGTATCGGGCCCGAAGGCAATGCTGCGTAGGCTGAAGAAGCGGCAATATGGTTCTGGTAGGCCAGTTCGCCCTGCAGCAGGCTGGATTGCTCCGGCGTGACGTGCGGCAATACCACCGGCACGGTTTCGTTCCACCAGTGCAGGCCGCGCAGGTTGGGCTGGCGGCGTGGGTAGTCCATGCCTGCCAGGTGCATGCGGGCCAGCATCTCGCCGACCTGCGCGCAATGGGCGGTACCGGGTTGCAGTTCACTGCTGCCGCGAAGGCGGTCTACCACCGCTGCCGGTTTGTCTTTCAGGCGGTGCAGGATGTCGCCGTTTTTGCCGGCTGCAGGGTCCGGCACAGGTATGCCCTTGCCCGCTAGATGTTTCATCAGGTGCAGGTAAAACGGCAGTTGTCCAAACGTCAGGCGCTCGAACAGCGTCAGCACGTACCTGCCACGGTCCGTGTCTACAAAATAATTGGTGTTCTCGATGCCACCGGCGCACCCCTTGATGGATTCAAGTTTGCCCAGATCCAGCCGGTGCAGGAGATCATCGGCCTCGTCGAACGAGACCTCGGTAAAAACGGCCATGCCTGAAACTCAACCTTCCCGGTAAATACAAACTGCGAAACAGGGATGGTATTAGAACTTCAGGACATTCCAGACGCGTGCGCCATTTGTATCGCTGCTGGAAGGCGCCGTGGCGCTCCCGCCGCGGGTATCCGAGGGCTTGACCTCATACGAGGGCACATTGCCCCCGGTTTTGGGCTGCACGGTGATGCTTTGCGTCTCGCCGCCCACACGAACCTCGTCAATCCGGGTGCCGGCGTCTTCGGTGCGTATGCGCTGACCAGCCTTGTCAGGCCGACCTGAAGCAGCGGGTACAGCTTCGGCTAGCGGCGCGGCGACAGCGGCGCCTGAGGCGGTTTGGGCCAGGGAACCGTGGGCCATCGGCAATGCAAGCAGCGCAGCGATGACTACGGCACGAAATGGGGATGGCTTGGCTTGGTTCATGCCTGCATTGTAGGCTTCGCACCCCTGCAAACAAGGTATTTCGGGGGCTTTGCAGGTGCTCGCGGATATCCCCGACAATCCTGTGGCATGAGCACTGACAAAAAAACCTTGCTGCTGGTCGACGGCTCCAGTTACCTTTACCGGGCCTTCCACGCCATGCCCGATTTGAGGGCAAATCCCGGGGATCCCGCCAGCCCGGCGACGGGCGCGATACGCGGCATGATCAACATGATGCAGAAGCTGCGCAAGGACGTAAGGGCCGACTACGCCGCCTGTGTGTTTGATGCCAAGGGCCCGACATTTCGCGATGCGCTGTACCCGGACTACAAGGCCCAGCGCTCGCCGATGCCGGACGACCTGCGCAGCCAGGTGGAACCGATCCACGACGTGGTGCGCCTGCTTGGCTGGAAGGTGCTGGATGTGCCGGGTGTCGAGGCTGACGACGTGATTGGCACGCTGGCCTGCACCGCTTCTGCGCAGGGCATAGAGGTCATCATCTCCAGTGGCGACAAGGACCTGAGCCAGCTGGTCGATGAAAACATCACCGTCATCGATACGATGAATGATCGCCGCCGCGACCTCGCCGGCGTCGAGGCTGAGTTTGGCGTGCCGCCGCGTCTGATGGTGGACTACCAGACGCTGGTGGGGGATGCGGTCGATAACGTGCCGGGTGTGCCCAAGGTGGGTCCCAAGACGGCCGTGAAATGGCTGCTCGAATACGGCTCGCTGGATGCACTGGTCGCCAAAGCCGCCGACATCAAGGGCGTGGTTGGCGAGAACCTGCGGCAGTCGCTGGACTGGCTGCCGAAAGGGCGCGAACTGCTCACCATCAAGAAGGATTGCGAGCTGGCTGACTACATCGATGGCCTTCCTGCGCTAGACGCGATTTCGATGGGTGGCCAGCAGACGGATGCGCTGAAAACCTTTTATGAAAAATACGGCTTCAAGGGGCTGGTCAGGCAGATAGAAACCGAAAGCACCGCACCGGAAATGATTGGCGGGCCTGAGGGGCGGCATCCGGCCGCGAAGGCTGCCAAATCCACTGCAGGGAATGCTGATTCGCCTGGCCTGTTTGATGAACCGGCAGCGCCCGGGGTGCCGCTGGCCGAGCGTGTGACCAACCTCAAATACGACACCATCTTCGGCTGGGATCTATTTGACAGCTGGCTGGCGAAGCTGGAAGCCGCAGAGCTGACGGCGATCGACACCGAAACCACCTCGCTCGATGAAATGCAGGCGCAGATAGTCGGTATCAGCTTCAGTGTCACGCCGGGCGAAGCTGCCTATATTCCGCTGACCCACGACTATCCGGACGCGCCTGTGCAGTTGCCGCGCGATGAAGTACTGGCACGGCTCAAGGCCTGGCTGGAGAACCCGGCAAAAGCCAAACTCGGCCAGCACGTCAAATACGACAGGCATGTGTTTGCCAACCACGGCATTGAAGTGCAGGGCTACATGCACGACACCATGCTGCAAAGTTATGTGCTGGAAGTGCATAAACCGCACGGGCTGGCCAGCCTGGCCGAGCGCCATACCGGCCGCAGCGGCATCAACTACGAAGACCTGTGCGGCAAGGGTGCGCACCAGATCAAATTCAACCAGGTCGATATCGCGAAGGCGGCCGAGTATTCATGCGAAGACTCGGACCAGACCCTGGATGTGCACCGCGTGCTCTGGCCACAGATTCAGGCGGATAAAAAGCTGGCCTTCATCTACCAGCTGGAGATGGACAGCAGTGAATCGCTGTACCGGATTGAACGTAACGGGGTGCTGATTGATGCGCCCATGCTGGCCACTCAAAGTCACGAACTGGGTCAGCGCATATTGCAACTGGAATCCGAGGCCTATGAGATTGCCGGCCAGCCGTTCAATCTTGGCAGCCCCAAACAGCTGGGCGAGATTTTTTTCGACAAGCTGGGGATGCCGGTCATCAAGAAAACGCCCAGTGGCGCGCGCAGCACTGACGAAGAGGTGCTTGAAAAGCTGGCCGAAGACTACCCGCTGCCAGCCAAGTTGCTGGAGCACCGTTCGCTGAGCAAACTCAAGGGCACCTACACCGACAAGCTGGCATTGCTGGCCGATGCCCGCACGGGCCGCGTCCACACGCATTACGCGCAGGCCGTGGCGGTGACGGGGCGCCTGTCCAGCAACGATCCGAACCTGCAGAACATTCCGGTCAAGACGGCAGAAGGCCGGCGCGTGCGGGAGGCATTTGTGGCACCCGCCGGCAGCGTGATTGCCAGCGCCGATTATTCGCAGATCGAATTGCGCATCATGGCGCACATCAGCGAGGATGAAGCCCTGCTGAGGGCCTTCACCGAGGGCCTGGACGTTCATCGCGCCACCGCTGCCGAGGTCTTCGGCGTGGCGGTAGACCAGGTCAGCAGCGAGCAGCGTCGTTACGCCAAGGTCATCAACTTCGGACTGATTTACGGCATGAGCAGTTTTGGCCTGGCGCGCAACCTGGGGATAGAAACCAAGGCCGCTGCAGCCTACATAGACAGGTATTTCCAGCGTTATCCGGGCGTCAAGAACTACATGGACGAAACCCGCCTGTCCGCCAAAAGCAGGGGGTATGTGGAGACTGTTTTCGGGCGCAGGCTCTACCTGCCCGAGATCAATTCACCGAATGGTCCGCGCAGGGGTGGCGCAGAGCGGGCAGCGATCAACGCGCCCATGCAGGGTACTGCAGCTGACCTGATCAAGCTCAGCATGAACAAGGTGCAGCAGGTGCTGGATACCGAAAAGCGCGGTACGAAAATGATCATGCAGGTGCATGACGAACTGGTATTCGAGGTGCCCCAGTCAGAGGTTGAATGGGTGCGCGTTGAAGTCCCTCGATTGATGGCCAGCGTGGCGGACCTCAAGGCGCCGCTGCTTGCAGAAATCGGGATTGGACCGAACTGGGAAAAAGCCCACTAGGCCCATCGATTAGGCTCACAAGGCCCGCCTGATGTTGACGAAGCGGTCCTTGTCTGGCCTTAACCGCAGCGAACGTTCATCACCACATTGGCGGCATTGACGTCGAGGTTCAGGCGCTGGCCGCTGTATTCCATGGTCACCACCTGACCGGGGCCAATTGTTCTGGCGGTCAACGCGCCCGAACGAACGCGCGCCTCTTCGACAAGCGCCGGATTGGCTGTACCGCCCATCGCAAACTGTGCCGCCGCCGCGTTGCACTGGCTGGACTGGGCAGCCGATGCGGGGCTGGGTATCGGTTGCTGCGCGCAGGCACTGGCAAGACATGCAAGGACTGCTGGAGCGAGAAATTTGTTGAAGCGCATGTGTGGTTCCTCTGGGGGAGTCGGGCTTTACAGCTTGGGGTTGAGGTCACAAAAGGGTTGTAGGATAAAAGGCGGTTTGCGTGTGTGACGCTTTCATGAACCGCGATCAAGACCCCTGAAAAGCGCGGCGCCATACCGCCGCGCCGTCTTTCAAGGGAAACTACCAAGAACTCTTTCTGTCGGGCGGCTGAACTTGTGGGCGCATACCGACTCGCACAGACGGCTCCGGCCAAACCGGCCCTTCCAAAAACCATCAAACGAGGAACAGCATGCTCAACAACGATCTGAAGAATGAATTCGATGCCCTTTTGCCGGGCCAGAGCACCGAAGCCGGCGCCAGCCGCCGTACCGCGATCAAGGCTGCGCTGGGTGTGGGTTATGCGGCTACCGCCATGCCCATCATTGCGCAGACGGCGGTCAAGACTTCCTCTGAAGGTCTGAAAACGGGCGAGACGACTTACGAAGTCAACGGTTTCAAGGTGCCTGCTTTTTATGCAGCGCCTGCCAACAAGAAAAACCTGCCGGTGATCCTGGTGATCCAGGAAATCTTCGGCGTGCATGAATACATCGCCGACACGGCCAGGCGTTTTGCCAAGGCCGGTTACCTGGCCATCGCGCCCGAGCTGTATGCGCGCCAGGGTGATCCGAGCAAATACAACGAGATGGCCAAACTGATGGCTGAAGTGGTGTCCAAGGTACCGGACGCGCAGGTCATGGCTGATCTGGATGGCGCCGTGAAGTGGGCAGGCGCCAATGGCGGCAATACCAAAAAAGTCGGCATTACCGGTTTCTGCTGGGGCGGCCGCATCACCTGGCTGTATGCAGAGCAGAGCAGCAACGTGAAGGCGGCAGTCGCCTGGTATGGCCGCCTGGTCGGCACGCCTTCGCCAGTCACGCCAGCCAACCCGCTGGACCTGGCTGCCGGTATCAAGGCGCCGGTGCTGGGCCTGTATGGTGGCCAGGATGGCGGCATCCCGCTGACCACCGTCAACCAGATGAAAGATGCACTGGCCGCCGCGGCGGCCAAGGGCAACAAGGCGGCTGCAGCCAGCGAGTTTGTGGTTTACCCGGCCGCACCGCATGCTTTTCATGCCGACTATCGGCCCAGCTACCGCAAGGAAGCCGCAGAAGACGGCTACAAGCGCGCTCTTGAGTGGTTCAAGACCCACGGCGTTGTTTGACTCCCCGGCCCGGCCTGGAGTGTTGAAAGCCGCCCGAAAGGGCGGCTTTTTGTTTGAGGCCTCGGTTGCGGCCCGGTTGCGGCATGTGGCACTTGACACGGTTGATAAAATCAATTGATTCGCAGGGGCGCGGATGGCGACTGCCATCCTTCCTGTTTCACCACCATCCAGGGCCAAGGCCCGCAAGACGAACGCAACAAGCGATGACTTTGATAGCAATCCTGGCCGGGACCATGGCCGCCGGCATAGGCAGCGTCTGGCTGGCAGCCGTGCTGAGTTTTGGCGTGCTGGCACGCTACACCCAGCACATGCTCAGTCTGGCGGCAGGCGCCTTGCTGGCCACGGCGTTCATGCACCTGTTGCCAGAGGCTTTTGAAAGCAGTATCGGACCGCAGGCACTTTTTACAACCCTGCTGGCGGGGCTGGTGTTCTTTTTCCTGCTGGACAAGGCCGAGCTGTGGCATCACGGCCATGAACATCACCGTGGTGAAGTTCACGGCGCTGTCGAAGTGGTCGAGGGCGCCCAGGCGCATGACCACAACCACGCGCATCATCCCCATGGGCATCACGAGCACCACCACGATCACCGGTCGGGCGGCTGGGCTGTGCTGGCCGGCGACAGTGTGCACGCCTTTGGCGACGGCATCCTGATTGCATCGGCTTTTATGGCCGACCTGAGGCTGGGTGTGGTCGCTGCGCTGGCGGTGCTGGTGCATGAAGTGCCACACCACATGGGCGACCTGGTGGTGCTTCGGCAGTCATCCAACAACCGGCGTGCCGCGCTGGTCAAGGTGTCCATGGCGGGGGCGGTCACCGCACTGGGCGGGGTGGTCGGTTATGCGCTGGTTGACCAGTTGATCAGCTACCTGCCGTTTTTCCTGATCGTTGCTTCCAGCAGCTTCATTTATGTCGCGCTGGCTGACCTGATCCCGCAGCTGCAAAAACGCGTGAGCGCGAAGGAAACCGCCGCACAGATTGCCTGGCTGGTACTCGGGATTGGCCTGGTGACCGTTATCAGCAGCGTGGCGCACTCGCACTGAGCCTGCGTCCCTGCCTGCCTGTCAGCCGCTGCCTGACAGAAGATGGGCCTTGACGCCTATAAACAGCAGTTCTGCTGCGTTGCAAGATAAGGCATCGTCAAAAACTCGTGCAAAGGTGGATCGCCATGAACACCCATTCGGCCCCCGCTTCTGGTTCGGATTATTTTTATGCCTCGCCTCCACGGCAGCGTGAACGTGCGGAAAGTGAGGGCTTGCAGCCGACTGTCGCGCGTGGCAAACGTTTTGCCCCCTATGTCGCGTTTTTTGTAATGGTATTTGCCAGCATGGCGGCCGCAGCGGCCGTTGTGAGCGAAGCGCCGATGATGGTCGTGGGGCTTTATTGATGACCATGGAGCACACGCCATCACCGACGCCGGGTTCCCCCGATCCGGGGCCATCGGTTCCACCTCCGGACCATCCCGGGGATTCTGATAGCCCGGACGTTGAACGTGAAGAGGGACCAGGCAAGAAGAAGCAGAACGAGGAGCCGGAAATTTCCTATGAAGAAGATATTCCGTCCGATGGCAATGATCCTCAAGGTGAAGCCGAGATGCGGTATGTGCCGGCCAGGCCTGAACTTGCACCGGTACCGGACCACCTGAAAAACTGAAAGGCAGTGCCATGGCCACCGACCCCAACGTGCCACCGCCAGAGCCGATGCAGCCGCCGCAAACTCCCCCGGATCCGGGCGAAGTTCAAACAACTCCCATGCCCACCAATTGAGGCTGCACCTGCCGGTGCCGCCGATGCCGCTCTGCGGCGGGAACAATGGCGCTTGTGAAGGCTTGAGCGAGGAGTCATCAAGGGACTGGCACAGCGAAATACGCCTACAAGCGCTGTGGCGGATGTCTCATGGGTTGTGCTTGAACTTGAGCTAGATTGAAGTCTGGCTGATCTGGGTCGCAGTAGGCCAATCCACATTACCCAATCCAAAGGAAAAATCACATGTTTGCATCCAGAATCAAACCAGCCGCCGCAACGGCAGTCGCTATAGCTGCATTGCTCGCGTTGGGCGCCTGCGGTAAAAAGGTTGAGGACACCAGTTCCATGCCTGCTGCAACGCCGCCTGCTACCAGCCCGGCGCCCATGGCTGCCCCTGCACCTGCCCCAATGACTGCAAGCTCTGACAGCATGGGCACTTCCAGCTCCTCGTCGATGGGCTCCGGTGCGATGGCCGACAGTTCGATGGGCGCTACTACCAGCACCAGCCCTACCAATACCGCTACGAACCCCAAGAGCGGCGGTTCCACCAATTAAGGTTGAACGAGCCGGGTTCATCCGGCTACAAAAAAGCCCGCAGCCTTCCAGGCCTGCGGGCTTTTTTGATTCGCTGGAAAATAAGGCCGTGCGTTTTATCCGCGTTCAACAGGTCGGCTGCTGTCGCTGCACCAGTCACTCCAGCTGCCGGCGTACAGTCCGGTCGGCCCGAGTCCGGCGACCTCCATGGCGATGATGTTGGGCACGGCACTGACGCCGCTGCCGCAGTGATGCACCACGCTCGCTGGATCGCGGCCACCCAACAATTCTTCAAACTCGGCCTTCAGTTGGGCTGCGGGCTTGAACTTGCCGTCAGCGCCGATGTTCTGGCTGAAAGGCCGGTTCAAGGCGCCGGGGATATGCCCGGCCACCGGGTCCAGCGGTTCAACCTCGCCCCTGAAGCGTGGCGCACCGCGAGCATCGATCAGAGTCTGCGCCGGGTTACCCAGTTGCGACAGAACCCTGGCCGGAGGCACCAACCTCGCCAGTTCAGGGCCGAGCGCGAAGTTGCTCTGGAAGTGCGCCGGCTCTTCACCAGACTGGACGGCACCACCTGCAGCCTGCCAGGCCTGCAGGCCGCCATCGAGTACGGCCACGTTGTCGTGGCCTGCCCATTTCAGCATCCACCAAAGCCGGCCGCAGTAGTTGGCCCCGTTGCGGTCGTATACAACGGCCTGCATGTCGTTGGCGAAACCGACGCTGGACAGCCAGGTGGCAAACTTCTCGCGGTTTGGCAGCGGGTGGCGACCGCCTGATGCCGGGGCATCGGCACCTGTCACAGTGATGACCGCATCTGCTCCGCTTTTAGCCGGGTTGACACCATGTTTGGCGCTCAGCGCGGTGTCCAGGTTGGCGTAGACGGCGCCTGGAATATGCGCTTCAAGGTATTGCTGTTCACCTGCATGCGCTTGCATCAGGTCGAAGCTGCAATCGAATATGCGCAGCGGCGTTTTACCTGCAACAAGCTTCTGCAGTTGCCCGGCGGAAATCAGCGTGGTGTACATGTGCGCTCCTGGACGTGTTCAGTGTTCTTCAGCGGGGGCATTGGGCGCGGTGCGTGTCCGCAGCACGGTAGCTGCGATCGCGCTGACAATGATCAGTGCCATGCCAGCCCAGCCCGACAGCGGGATATTGTCACCAAACAGCAGTACCCCATACAGGGCTGCAAACACGACGCCAGAATACTGCAGATTGGCCACCATCAGCGTGCCGCCCCGATGCGCTGCAATTGAATAGGCCTTGGTCAGGCATAGCTGCCCAAGTGCAGCCATCAGTCCCAGCGGTAATAGCCACAGTCCGCTGGGCCAGGACCAGCTTGAAACGCCAAGGCCGGCCATCCCGAACAAACCCGCAACCGTGGTGCCGCAGGCGAAATAGAACACCGTGCGTGTTTCCGGTTCACCGATGCGGGCCATCGTCATGAGTTGCATGTAGGCGAAGGCGGAAACAAAACCGGACAACAGGCCAATCAGCGCCGGAAAAGCCTGGTTCTGGGCGATGGCTGGCCGCAGCAGCAGGATGACGCCCACAAAACTGGTCAGTATTGCAAGCACAAGAGGCCCCTGCCTTGGCATGCCCTTGCCCATCACCATCGCTCCCCCGACCAGGAAGGCGGCAATCCAGATGCTGCTCATGTAGTTGAGTGTCATCGCCGTCGGCAGTGGCAGGTTTGAAATGGCGTAAAACCAGGCAGCCATGGAGGTCACGCCTATGACACTGCGCCAGGCATGCATGGCCGGGTAGGCCGTGCGCAGCGATGTGCCACGTGCGTGCGCATAAGCCGCCATAAAAATAACGCCGAATGCGCCCCGGTAGAAAAGTATCTCGGCCCCGTTGAAATGGCTGGACGCAAACTTGATGCAGACCCCCATGGTCGCGAAAAACGCCGAGGCCAGAATCATCCAGATTGCTTGCATGAATGGAATGAACCCTTGCGTGCTTCAGATCATCTGGGTGGTTTTGCTGGCACCCATTTGACGGCGGTACCACTCGTGAAAATGCTGCATGCCGTCTTCCATCGGGCTCTGGTAGGGTCCGAACTCGTTGTCACCGCGCAGCATCAGCGCCTTGCGGCCGGCGTCCATGCGCAGCGCGATTTCATCGTCCTCAATGCATGTCTCCATGTAGGCCGCCTGCTGAGCCTCAATGAACTCGCGCTCAAACGCACAAATCTCTTCCGGATAAAAGAACTCGACGACATTGAGGGTTTTGTCCGGCGCCTGCGGATGCAGCGTGCTTACCACCAGTACATGTGGGTACCACTCGATCATCACGTGTGGATAGTAGGTCAACCAGATCGCGCCGTATTTTGGCGGTACGCCCTTGCGGTATTGCAGTACCACGTCGTGCCACTTTTTGTACGTATCGGTTCCGGGCTTGCCCAGCTTGTCGGAGACGCCAACCGTCTGCACGGAGTAATGGCTGTTCAGTTCCCATTGCAGGTCGTGGGTTGTGACGAAGGCGCCCAGCCCCGGGTGGAATGGCCCGACATGGTAGTCCTCAAGGTAGACCTCTATAAAGGTCTTCCAGTTGTAGTTGCACTGGTGCAGGTGTACCTTGTCGAGCTGGTAGCCCGAAAAATCAAGGTCGGCCATGGTTGCCAGCTTCGACATTTCCGCCGCCACATTGCGGCCGTTGTCTTCAAAGACCAGCCCGTTCCAGCGGGTGGTCTTGTAGCGGTTCAGGTTCAGGCAGGGGTCGGTCTCGAAATGTGGTGCGCCTATCAGTTCGCCGGCCGTGTTGTAGGTCCAGCGGTGCAACGGACAGACGATGTTGCTGCCGGTGTTGCCGCGGCCCTGCAGCATGGTGGCCTGGCGGTGGCGGCAGACATTGGAGATCAGCTCTATGCCTGAGGCATTGCGCACCAGCGCACGGCCCTCGCCCTCCTGGGGCAGCGCATAAAAATCGCCCAGTGCAGGCACGGCGAGTTCGTGGCCCAGGTAGCGTGGCCCGTTCGCAAACAGCTTTTGCTGTTCTCGCTGGTAGAGGCCAGCATCGAAGTAGCTTGAAATCGGGAGTTGGCTGGTGGCCTGCAGCAGGCGAAGGCTTAAATCGGACATGCATTTTTGTCGCGGCAGGCCGCGGTTGTCACCTTATCGAGAACTGTTCTCAATTCTACCCGGCACCCCTGCGTGCACAGCAGCCCGACCGCCCAAAACTAGCCCGGAGAAGGGGCATAGGCTCATGGCCGGAGTCCACCAGCGGCTTGCCAAGGGCCTAAAATCACCGCTTAACCTAAATACCATGGCCAAATCCCCCGCTTCCGCAACAGCTTCCACTGCCAATTCCGCTCCGGCATTGCCCGCAACCTACGAGGCGGCACTCAAGGAACTGGAAAACCTCGTCTCGGAAATGGAGTCAGGGCAACTGCCGCTGGACCAGTTACTGACCGGCTACCAGCGGGGTGCGCAATTGCTGGCATTCTGTAAGGGCAAGCTGGAAGCGGTCGAGAACCAGGTCAAAGTCCTGGAAGGCAACGATTTAAAGCCTTGGGCCTGAGCGCCGTGCTTACCCCGAGCAACCGAGACAGACCTTGAACGCACCTGACAGTTTCCCCCGTTTTAACCTTTCAGAATGGAGCACGCGCCAGCTTGCGGACATCGAGCGGGCGCTGTCCGGCTGGGTGGCCTGCCCCAAGGAAGCCCCTGCACCTGCGGGCCTTGGTGATGCGATGCGGTATGCGGTACTGGATGGAGGCAAACGCCTGCGGCCCTTGCTGGTGATGGCTGCCTGCGAAGCGGTAGGCGGCAATGCGGATGCGGCATTGCGTTCGGCCTGTGCGGTTGAGTTGATACATGCCTATTCGCTGGTACACGATGACATGCCCTGCATGGACAACGACGTGATGCGGCGTGGCAAACCCACCGTGCACGTGAAGTTCGGTGAGGCTCAGGCCTTGCTGGCGGGCGATGCACTGCAGGCGCTGGCCTTTGAATTCCTCACCCCGGACGATGGCAGCGTTGACTCCGCCACGCAGGCCCGCCTGTGCCGAATTTTGGCCAAGGCAGCAGGCTTCCAGGGTATGGCTGGTGGCCAGGCCATAGACCTGGCCAGCGTCGGCATGCCGCTTTCATCCGGGCAGTTGCACGAAATGCACCGGCTCAAAACCGGCGCACTGCTGCAGGCCAGCGTGATGATGGGCTCGCACTGTGGGGCTGTATCTTCGCCGGTACTGGACGCACTGGCCTGCTATGGCGCCGCAGTAGGACTGGCTTTCCAGGTGATGGACGACATCCTGGACGTGACCGCCGATTCAGCCACCCTGGGCAAGACTGCGGGCAAGGATGCCGCACAGGACAAGCCCACCTTTGTGTCGCTGATGGGGCTGGAGCCTTCAAAGGCTTATGCACAGCAGCTGCTGACAGGAGCGCTCGACAGCCTGGGCCGGGTTGAAGCTGCGGGACTGCACAATACGGACGCATTGCGGGCACTAGCCGATATGCTGGTCAATCGCCGGCACTAGCGCAAGAACCCGTCACGGCATAAAAGACAACCACGATGACCTCACTTCTTGAATCGATCAGCAAGCCTGCAGACCTGCGCCAGCTGACGCGCGCCCAGCTAAGACCGCTGGCCGACGAGTTGCGTGCCTACCTGCTGGATTCCGTTTCCAAAACAGGCGGGCACCTGAGTTCAAATCTTGGGACTGTCGAGCTGACCGTGGCGCTGCACTATGTATTCAACACGCCTGATGACCGTCTGGTCTGGGATGTGGGCCACCAGACTTATCCGCACAAGATCCTGACCGGCCGGCGCGACCGCATGGGCAGCCTGCGCCAGTTTGGGGGCCTCTCGGGTTTCCCGCGCCGCGATGAAAGCGAATACGACACCTTCGGCACGGCCCATTCGTCGACGTCGATTTCCGCCGCGCTGGGCATGGCGCTGGCGTCGCGGCAAAAGGGTGAAGACCGCAATGCTGTTGCCATCATCGGCGATGGTGCGATGAGTGCGGGCATGGCGTTCGAGGCGCTGAACAATGCTGGCGTGCATGACAACTGCAAGCTGCTGGTGGTGCTCAACGACAACGATATGAGCATCAGCCCGCCGGTCGGCGCGCTCAACCGTTATCTCGCGCAGTTGATGAGCGGGCGTTTTTACGCGTCGGCAAAAAATGTTGGCAAGCATGTGTTGAGTGTGGCGCCGCCGCTGCTGGAGCTTGCCAAGCGTTTTGAGTCGCATGCCAAGGGCATGGTGGTGCCTGCCACGCTGTTCGAGAATTTCGGCTTCAACTACATAGGCCCTATTGACGGGCACGACCTGGAATCCCTGATACCGACGCTTGAGAACATCAGGCAACTGATGCAAAAGGGTAGCGGCCCGCAGTTCCTGCATGTGGTCACCAAAAAAGGCCAGGGGTACAAGCTGGCCGAGGCCGACCCGATTGCATACCATGGCCCTGGCAAGTTTGACCCGGCCATGGGCCTGCAGAAATCTGCAACGCCAGCCAAACAGACATTCACCCAGGTGTTCGGCCACTGGCTGTGCGACATGGCTGCGCATGACAAGCGGCTGGTCGGCATTACGCCGGCGATGCGTGAAGGCTCGGGTATGGTGGAATTCCACCAGAGGTTTCCGGAGCGGTACCACGATGTCGGCATTGCGGAGCAGCATGCAGTCACCTTCGCAGCCGGCATGGCCACCGAAGGGCTCAAGCCGGTTGTCGCCATTTATTCGACCTTCCTGCAGCGCGGTTACGACCAGTTGATACATGACGTCGCGCTGCAAAATCTGCCGGTGGTGTTTGCACTTGATCGTGCCGGGCTGGTTGGCGCTGACGGTGCCACGCATGCAGGCGCCTACGACATTCCTTTCCTGCGCTGCATACCGAACATGAGTGTGGCCTGCCCCGCTGATGAAGGCGAGTGCCGCAAGCTGCTTAGCTCGGCTTTTGAGCAGGACCATCCGGTTGCTGTCCGTTATCCACGAGGCGCCGGTATTGGCGTGGTGCCCGATACAAATCTCGATTCGTTGCCTTTTGGCAAGGCTGAAATCCGCCGCGAAGGCAGCGCAATTGCGATACTGGCCTTCGGCACCTTGCTGTACCCCGCACTTGAAGCAGCTGAAAAACTGGGCTGCACGGTGGTCAACATGCGCTGGGCCAAACCGCTGGATACCGAATTGTTGTTGCGTGTGGCGGCCACGCATAACGCGCTGGTCACGGTCGAAGAGGGCGCGCTGATGGGCGGTGCCGGCAGTGCTGTAAACGAGGCCTTGCAGGCAGCGGGCGTGTCAATTCCTGTGCTGAATCTGGGCCTGGCAGACGAATTCATTGAACACGGAGACCCGGGCAAACTGCTTGTGATGCAGGGGCTGGATGCTGCAGGCATCGAGGCTTCAGTAACAGCCCGTTTCGGTGAACAGGCAGGTGCAGGCAAGTCGCCACGGCCACCGCTGAAATCGGTGGCCTGAGAGGTTTACGCCCGCGTCGGTGTTCAAGGGTAAGTCCCTGCGCGAGGCGGCAGGCCACTTTTTACAATCCTGCAGGTTTGCTAGTGCCGTGTCCCTGACCTGGAGTCAAGTTGCTGGATCGCCGTTCCCTCATCACCACCACCGGTATCGCAGGTGTGCTTGCCGCAGGCGTTGCACCTGCCGTGCATGCGCAGCCCGCGGTGCGATGGCGCATTGCCTCCAGTTTCCCCAAATCGCTGGACACCATTTACGGCGGCGCTGAAACCTTTGCCACCCATATCAAGGCCATCTCCGGTGGCCGCTTTGATGTCTCGGTCCACCCTGCCGGCGAACTGATGCCCGCCTTCAGCGTGGTCGATGCCGTGCAGCAGGGCCAGATTGAGGCGGCGCACACGGCGCCCTACTATTTTTTTGACAGGGACGAAACCTTCGCAATTGGCGGGGCCATCCCGTTCGGACTGAACAGCCGGCAGATGAGCGCGTGGACCTTCCACGGCAACGGGCTGAAGCTGATGCGCGAGTTTTATGCGGCCTGGAACATCATCAACTTCCCCTGCGGCAACACCGGCGCGCAGATGGGCGGCTGGTTCCGCAAGGAGATCCGCTCGCTTGCCGACATGAAAGGCCTGAAGTTTCGGGTCGCGGGGTTTGCCGCCAAGGTAATCGACCGCATGGGGAGCCAGTCACGAAACCTGCCCGGTGGCGAGATCTACAGTGCCCTCGAAAAAGGCACGATAGATGCCGCCGAATGGATAGGCCCCTATGACGACCATAAGCTGGGCTTTAACAAGGTGGCGCCCAACTACTACTACCCGGGCTGGTGGGAGGGCGGGCTGCAGCTCGACCTGTACGTCAATCGCAAGGCCTATGACGCCTTGAGCCCGGAGTTCAAGGCACTGGTTGCCGTTGCTGCATCGGCTGCGCATGTTGACATGCAGGCCAAATACGATGCCAAGAACCCGGCGGCCCTCAAGCAGCTGGTCAATGCAGGTGCCAGGCTCAGGCCTTTTCCGGCCGATGTGATGAGTGCGGCTTTCAAGGTCTCGAGCGAGCTGTATGCGGACCTCTCTTCATCGAACCCGCGCTGGGCGAAAGTCTATGCCGACTACGCCAGGTTCCGTGGCGAACAGAACCTGTGGTTCCGTTTCACCGAGGCCACTTTCGACCGCTTCATGCAGGGCCAGAAGCTGTAGTTCTTCGGCCTGCCCCAGGGGCTCACCGCCAGTCAGTTTATTGACAGCTAAAACCCCCCGTTTGGGCCGTTTTGGCCGCGGTACTAGGGGTAAAAACCGGGTTGCCTGCCAATAAAAGCCCGGAAAATCACATCGCTCGGCGGCATTCTGGCTGTGGACCAAAAGTCTTGCAGCCGTGCAGCAGATCATTTCAAAAATTCAGACAAAATTTTCAGGAGAAAGCATTCATGGATCGTCGCTCACTTATCAAAAATGCCGGTATCGCCGGCGTCCTTGCTGCTGGTGTCGCACCGGCAGTACACGCACAGGCCACCATTCGCTGGCGCCTGGCTTCCAGCTTCCCCAAGTCGCTGGACACGATCTATGGCGGTGCGGACGTCTTCGCGGCTGCCGTCAAGTCCATGACCGGCGGCAAGTTTGAAATCTCCGTGCATGCCGGCGGCGAACTGATGCCCGCGTTCGGCGTGGTCGATGGTGTGCAGGCCGGTACGGTCGAAATGTGCCATACGGTGCCTTACTATTTCTACGGCAAGAACCCCGCATTTGCGCTGGGCTCGGCCATTCCTTTCGGCCTCAATGCACGCCAGATGACGGCGTGGATGCGCCACGGCAACGGCCGCAAGCTGATGAATGAGTTGTACGCCAAGTACAACATGGTCAGCTTTGGCGGCGGCAACACGGGCACCCAGATGGGTGGCTGGTTCCGCAAGGAAATCAAGAGCGTTGCCGACTTCAAGGGCATGAAGATGCGCCTGGGCGGCGGCCTCGTCGGTGAAGTGATGCAAAAGCTGGGCGCAGTGCCACAAAGCATCCCGGGCGGCGAAATCTACCAGGCCCTGGAAAAAGGCACCATCGATGCAGCAGAGTGGGTCGGTCCTTACGATGACCAGAAACTGGGCTTCAACAAGGTCGCCCCGTTCTACTACTACCCTGGCTGGTGGGAAGGCGGTCCGGAAGTGGACTTCTACATCAACCAGAAGGCGTTTGACGCACTGACCCCCGAGTACAAGGCGATTGTCGAAGCAGCCTCCGCACTGGCAGCGACCGACATGCTGGCCAAGTACGATGCATTGAACCCTGTGGCACTGAAACAGCTCGTGGCTGCCAAGACCCAGGTGAAACCTTTCTCGCAAGCCGTTCTGGACGCGTCGTTCAAGGCTTCGAAGGAAGTGTTTGCCGCGAACGATGCCAAGAGCCCTGAATGGAAGAAGATCTACGCTGACATGCGTGCATTCCAGCGTGACCAGGTTCTGTGGTTCCGCTTTGCCGAAAACGGCTTTGACAACTTCATGGCTCGCCAGAAGCTGTAAAACAGTAAAGCCTGTGTGATCTCCGGCTACCGTCCCCAGGACGGTTCCGGATCAATAAAAAAAGCCCCGCCAAGCGGGGCTTTTTTTATGGAAAGTGCTTGCGGTGTACGGACCGTTTCGAAGGGTTGCTGCAGGCAGGCACGGGCCACGGGCTGGCTGGCAGTTGCAGTGGCGTGTCGGGCCGTTTCTCCGTGCGCTGCCAGCCTCGTCCAATCTGCATCTGCCGGCGTGGGCATGTGGCACAAAGCCTGGGCCATAAAAAAAGCCCTGCTGTGCAGGGCTTTTGCTGAAGGCCGCTGTCAGCGCGGCTTCCGGGGTTATTTCTTCGCATTGTCCAGCGACTCCTGCATGGCTTTCATGGGGTCGTCATCAGCTGTCGCGGGCGCGCTGCCTGCTGCGCCAGCACCGGGTGTGTCTGGTGCCGGGGTTGGCTCAAGCGGCGCCGGTTCTGGCGGCATGTTGCTCTCCATCTCGATGCGGACCTTGTCCAGGTCATAGACGACCTTTTTATCCAGCCCGCTGGAGACGATGCCCGGGAAGGCAATGATCAGGCCGACCATGATGATCTGGATCACCACGAACGGTACGGCGCCCCAGTAAATCTGCATGGTCGTGACCGGCTGGATCATCTTTTTCGTGATCTTGTCAGCGTAGGCCTTGGCCGGCGCCACGCTGCGCAAATAGAAGAGGGCAAAGCCGAATGGCGGGTGCATGAACGAGGTCTGCATGTTGACCGCAAGAAGAACGCCGAACCAGATCAGGTCAATGCCCAGTTTTTCGGCGACGGGTGCCAGCAGCGGCACGACGATGAACGAGAGTTCAAAGAAGTCGAGGAAGAAGGCCAGGAAAAAGATCAGGATGTTGACGACGATCAGGAAGCCGACCTGGCCGCCCGGCAGGCCTGTCAGCAGGTGCTCCACCCATCGGCCGCCATCAACGCCCTGGAACACCAGGCTGAAGATGGTGGAGCCGATCAGGATGAACACCACAAAACAGGACAGCTTGGTGGTGGTGTTGAGCGCCTGCTTGAGCAGCGCAAAGCTGAGGCGGCGGCGCGTCATGGCCATGATGAAAGCGCCGAGGGCGCCCATGGCGCCACCTTCGGTCGGCGTCGCAACGCCCAGGAAGATGGTGCCCAGTACCAGGAAGATCAGCAGCAGCGGCGGGATCAGCACAAATGTCACGCGTTCGGCCATGCGGGATAGCAGGCCAAGCCGGGTGACCTTGTTGATCACGGCGATCACAAAAGCCAGTATGACGCCGGCGCACATCGACACCACGATGGTTTCATCGGTCGCAGGTGTTGGCGCAGGCTTGTTTTCCAGCCAGCCCAGCACACTGCCGTAGTGTTCGCCAAAATAAATCGCGACGCCGGTTGAAAGAATGGTCAGCACCAGCAGCGACATCAGTCCGCTCTTACCGCTGTCTTCGCGAATGGTGCGGGCCTCTGGCGGCAGCGCTGGCACCCAGTGGGGCTTGATCATGGCCACCACAAAAACATAACCCAGGTACATGGCGGTGAGCATGAAGCCGGGCACAAATGCGCCCTTGTACATTTCGCCCACACTGCGGCCCATCTGGTCGGCCAGGATGATCAGTACCAGCGAGGGTGGAATGATCTGCGCCAGCGTTCCGGAAGCCGCGATCACGCCTGCGGCGATTCGCCGGTCGTAGCCATAGCGCAGCATGATGGGCAGCGAAATCAGGCCCATTGAAATCACCGATGCAGCGACCACGCCGGTGGTTGCTGCCAGCAGCGCACCCACCAGGATGACGGCAATCGCCAGGCCGCCGCGCACGGGGCCGAACAGCTGGCCTATGGTTTCCAGAAGGTCTTCGGCCATGCCGCTGCGTTCGAGAATCAGCCCCATCAATGTGAAGAACGGGATCGCCAGCAGCGTGTCGTTCTGCATGATGCCGAATATGCGCAGCGGGATGGCTTGCAGCAGGGCTTCGGGCAGCACGCCCAGCTCAATGCCTATCAGGCCAAAAAACAGGCCGCAGGCGCCGAGGCTGAACGCCACCGGAAAGCCCAGGAGCAGAAAGACAAACAGGCCCACAAACATGATGGGGGCCAGGTTCTGAATGAGGAATTGCACGAGTTGTCTCCCGATCAGGCTGCGTTGCCAGCGGTTTTTGTTTTTGCGTCCGCGAGGCGGGCGATGGCTTCTGCCAGTTCCTCTTCGGCCGTCTTTTCGGCCTTCTTCAGCGTTGGGTCTTCTATCAGGCCTTTCAGGAATGCCACGCGCTTGATGAGCTCAGACCAGCACTGCAGCAGCAGCAGCGTAAAGCCGAGCGGGATCATGGCGTACACCGGCCAGCGGATCAGGCCACCAGCGTTGTTGGACATTTCGCCGGACTGGTAGCCGCGCAGGAAAAACGGGGTGCTGTAGTACAGCACGGCCACACAAAATGGCGTGAGGAAAACCGCAAAACCGAAGATGTCCATCCAGATCTGGCCGCGCTTGGACAGGCGGCTGGAGATCACGTCAATGCGCACGTGTTCGTTCTGCAGCAGCGTGTAGCCGGCTGCAATCAGGAAGGAGGCTGCAAAAAGGTACCACTGCACCTCGAGGTAGGCGTTGGAGCTGACGTTGAAGACCTTGCGCACCACGGCGTTGACGCCGCTGATAACGGTGGATGCAAGGATCAGCCAGATGACGTTCTTCCCGATGAAGCCGTTGAGCCAGTCAACGGCATTCGAAAACTTGAGTAGCGCACGCATATTGTTTTGTCTCCAGGATAAAGAGGGCCGCCCGGAATTCCGTCCGGCAGGCTGTGGTGTACAGCTCTCGACCCTTGGGGTCGCCGGACAGTTTTTTGGCGGGACAGCGAAGTTTATAGAGAACTTTAAAAGGCAGGCTGACAGCTTTTTGACACAAGGGGTCTGTAAGCCTAGGGGTAAACACGCGTGCCACCTGAGGGCGTACCGTTTTGGTGCCTTTGTTGCCTTTGTGTGCCGCAAGTCGGCAGAAAACTTTCAGTCCGTTGACGTCATGCATGCAGCCCCATGTTTGCAGGCGGCGGTGTCACAATTAAAGTGCATGCGGGCTGTCGGCCATGTCAGTCAGCCCGCATAAATCCAGACTATTTGCAGGACTCTTTTCTTGGCTTCAGGCGCACCTTCTTTTTCATCGGCCACACAGACCCCGGCGCAGATCGATTCGCCGCTGATGCGTTCGGCCGGACGCGAGTTGCTGTCGCTGGCACTGATGGACGCACGCAACCACACGCTGCATCTTTTTGCGCAATACCAGAAGGCCATCGAATCAAAAGGCTTCAGGATGCCCGCGTCACCCGCACTGAACCCGCCGCTGTGGTCGCTGGGCCATGTGGGTTGGTACCAGGAGTGGTGGACAGGCCGCAACATGCAGCGCAGCCTTGGCGAGCGCTGCGTGCCCGGTCATACACGGCTGGCCTCGATAGAGCCGAATGCCGACCAGTGGTGGAACCCGGCGCTGGCGACGCCCGGCCTGCGCCAGGATCTGTCGCTGCCCGATGTCGCCAATACACGCGCCTACCTGCTGGACACGCTGGAGGGCACGCTGGACCTGCTGGCCAAGGCGCCCGACGAAGACGATGCGCTGTATTTCTACCGCCTGTGCCTGTTCATGGAAGACATGCAGGGCGAGGCCATGCTGCGTGATGCGCAGGCGATGGGCCTGCCGCTGGACGCCGCGTTGCTGGAAGCGTTGACACCAGCCCCCATGACCCTGCGCGAGCCGCTGCTTGTGCCGGCCACCGCATGGAAGATGGGCAGTGCAGCCGCTGCGGGTGCCGGGTTTGCGTTTGACAACGAACAGCCGGTGCACGTGGTCAGCGTGCCCGAGTTCGAGATCGATGCGCAGCCGGTCAGCTGGGCGCAGTTTGTGGAGTTTGTCGATGACGGCGGTTATGACCGCGAAGAACTCTGGCGCCCCGACGGCTGGGCCTGGCTGCAGCAGATGGACAAAGGCGAGGGCAGGCGTGGGCCGCGTTATGTGGACCAGATAGGCGTGGCCAGCGGCGCAGTGATGCAGGCCCGGTTCGGGCAGCAGCGCCGTATGCTGGGCAACCAGCCTGCCATGCACATGAACTGGTGGGAGGCCGATGCCTGGTGCCGCTGGGCCGGAAGGCGTTTGCCCGCAGAAGTCGAGTGGGAGGTCGCCGCGCACACGGCTGCGCGGCTGGGCTTTCCCTGGGGTGCCGTCTGGGAGTGGACGGGCACGACCTTCCGGCCTTATCAAACCGGTGCCGCTGAGGGTTTCACCGCCGGCCCCGATGCCGATTATTCGGCGTCCGGCTTCGGCAGCCACAAGGTGCTGCGCGGCGGCTCGTTCGCGACGCGTGCGCGCATGAAGCACCCGAAATTCCGCAACTTCCAGTTGCCAGCGCAAGACGATATCTTCTGCGGCTTCCGCTCCTGTGCGCTATAGAAAAAATAGCAAGTCGCGCTAGTCCAGATTGGGCTAGAGGCCTAAATGACCTCCAAAGACGGCTAAAAACAGGCATTTTTTGCGTTTTGAATGCCTTTTTGAGGCGTTCTGCCTGTCTAAAAGGCGTCAAAAAGTCTTAATGCATCAAATTTAAAGCATTAAGTGTTTAAGGCGTCAAATTTGATGCATTATTTACGGCACTGTGTTTTTATTGCGGCGACCGTTGCGTAAGTTGTTGACGTTGACACCTCATTTAAAGGTCACGTCTGGCCGATTTAAAAATTCAATTTAAATAAAGTGACGGGCTACCAAACGGCAAAGGATTAAGGGTCTGTCGATAGTCAAGTGCTTCCAATTGCACGCGATGACGAGTGTGAGTACGAACGTAATGCCTCTCTATTCATGTCAAATGTCCTCGAGAACGCACATTTGACGCGGCATACTGAGCATTGGAGGGACAAGCGATGGAAAAAGCCGACAAACCAAAGTCCGACTCGGCCCACTTGGATGATTTGCGCAGACGTCTGGAAGCAATTAACAGCCCTTTTTCCAACTTCAACGAGTCGCTAGGAGAGGTCCGCTCGCTGCACGGATTGGGCTTTGCCAAATCGGTGACAGCTGCGATGAAAGCCCTTGATGAGCCTCTGGCCGCATCAGTGCGACAGCTGGGAGAAAGCACTGCGTTGGGTTCATTTTCTTCGCAAGTGGTCACCCTCAAGCTCCCCGAGGCGCACCTAGCGACACTTAAATCACGTGAGATTCTTGCACCCAGCTTTCTCATCGACCAAAACCGAGAGCTGAAGCAGCGCGCAAGAGAGCAGATCGAATTGCAGCGACGCTCAGTCGCCGCGAGCGAGGAGGTTCTGGCTGCGGCACTCCGCGGAGAAGAACGCGCAAAACAGCAAGCGGAAGAAAGTCGTATTGAGGCGCTAAAAAGTCGAAACTTGGCGACGAAAGCCAGTGTTGTTGCTCTGGGCGGCATGTTGCTGGCGCTCATGGGTTCGTACACAACGATCGCCGGTTTCTTTGCTCGCCTGTTTGCCAATCTTCCCGGATGACGCTTACCTTCCTTCTGACCGCGCCAGCCACGACGGAATACTGTGCCGTTATGGCAAAGCTCTGTCTTGGCGCTTCTGAATGGGCCAGTTGGGTTCAGGCCTTAGGTTCTATCTTGGCCATCGTTTTCGCTATCGCCATTGCCTCATGGCAACACTTCGCAGCCAAGCAAGAAACCCGCGCTTTGAACCTTGTCGTTGGTGAAGTGGTGGCAGATGCCGTATTCATCCAACTTGGTGGTGACTTGGGAAGGCTGAAAGCGGCGGTCGACAGTTGGAAAGACGACGCGACGCACTTTGGTCGTTTGACCGAAACAAAACGCGAGCTCGCATTGGCAAAGGCAATCGTGCGGCCGACTGATGAGCAACTTATCTCGATGGCAAAGGCTTGGCCGGAAGGCGCTCGCTTCATGGCTATGGCTAGGAGTGCTATCAACACCTTGACGTCGTCCCTTGAACACTACGTCATCATGGAGGCACGCGGCCGATCCACAACGTCTGCCGAAATCACTTCGCTTTTGGAGCAAGCCGACCTCATTCGTTCGAGGTTCAAAGCTGCAACCCAAGAGATTCGTCCTCAACTCCTTGTCGGCGGCCCGACTGAAGCTGTTGAATCCTGGCTTTATGAGGCACCGGACGATAAGTCCGCCTGATAGCTGGGGCGCACATGAGCTTCAGGTGTGTTAGACGCAATGCTAGGGATACTTCATACCTATAATCACGCCGTGTCCCACCAGCCGCCTCTTCACCAACGCACACCGCTTTCGCTGTGGGCGCGGCTGGCCGCTTTCCTGGGCTTTCTGGCGATTGCGTCGGCGCTGCTGGCGCCGGTTTCCATGCTGGCCGAGGACGTGCGTACCGGCAAGCTGGGCGGCGTTTGTGCGGTCAACACGGCGCTTCATGGCAATGCCGATGCAGGCACTGGCAACAGTGATGCCCAGGCCGCCGGTTCGCACTGCGAATTGTGCGGCTCGCTGGGCATGGCACTCCCGCCGCTGGCGGCTGCCAGCATCCCCTGCATGCCCGGCACAGTCGTCGCCGGTGTATCGCAACCGGCGCATCGCACCGGCGCTGTTCCCGGCCTGCCGTTCAGTCGCGGCCCTCCCGCACTTTTGATCTGAAACCACCCCGGCGCTGAGCCCGGGTTTTGTTGCGCCCCGGCCTTGTGCCTTGGCGCTGCCTGTTTTCATTTTCAAAGTGTGGACTTCATGACGTCTCCTCCTTTTCGACGCGCTTCCCGTCCGGTGTTTCGCCTCGGTGGTGTTGCCGCCGGTGTACTTGCCAGCCTTGCAGCCAGCGCGCAAACACCGGCTGCAACTGCCGCTGATGCACCCGCCAAAACGCTGGGCGTGGTCACCATCAACAGCGGCCAGCCGACATCGCTTCCCACGCAGATCCCCACCACCATCGAAGGTGTGACCAAAGAGCAGATCGAGCAAACCATCAACGCGACCGACAGCGAGGACGCGCTCAAATATTTCCCCAGTCTGCTGGTGCGCAAGCGTTACATCGGCGACTACAACCACGCGGTGCTGTCCAGTCGCGCATCGGGTACCGGCAACTCGGCGCGCTCCATGGTCTATGCCGATGGCATCCTGCTATCCAACTATCTGGGCAACGGCATTGCGAACGGCACCAACTATGCGCCGCGCTGGGGCTTGGTGACACCTGAAGAGATAGAGCGCGTCGATGTTTTGTACGGACCGTTTTCGGCAGCCTATGCTGGCAACTCGGTCGGCGCCGTTGTTGACTATGTCACGCGCATGCCGACCAAATTTGAGGCCCATGCCAAGCTCAGCGGCTTCACCCAGAACTTCAAGCTCTACGGAAGTGAGGGCAACTACGGCGGACACCAGGCCAGCGCCTCCCTAGGCAACAAGAATGGCGACTGGTCCTGGTTTGTTAACGCCAACCGTACAAAGAGTTCGGGACAGCCGCTAACCTTCGCAACTGTGGCAGTAAGTACGGCGCCTCCCACGGGTAAGGTGGTGACTGGCGCCGTGCCCGGGCTGACCACCCGAAATGTGCCGTGGCTATTGCTCGGCGGTCTTACGCAATATCAGACCACGCAAGACCACGCCAAGCTCAAAGTCGCGTATGACTTTTCGCCGACAGTACGTGCGAGTTACACACTGGGTTACTGGTCAACTGCTACCGACAACAGTTCCCAAAGCTACTTGCGCGAAGCAAATGGCAATGTGGTTTATAGCGGTCCTGTCACTATCAATGGCCGCGGCTACACGCTGGGAAATACAGTTTTCGGTACCAGCAAGGAAACGCTTGAGCATGTGATGCACGGCCTGTCGGTCAAGTCCAATATGCAAGGTGTATTTGACTGGGAAGTCGCTGCCAGTATCTACAACTATCAGAAAGACCAGATTCGCGCTGCTACCACTGCCCAGCCGGGCTCGCAGACGGGCGGCGCGGGTACGCTGCAAGACCAGAACGGCACTGGGTGGAACACGTTGGCGCTCAAAGGTATCTGGCGCCCTGACGGCATCAAAGGTCCGCATATTGTTGATTTCGGGTACCAGCAGGACAGCTACAAGCTGCGTATCCTCAAATCCAATATTGCCGGTAACTATCTTGTCGATGGCCCCGGAACTGTTGCCAGCGATGTGGGCGGCCGCACTCAACTACGCAGCGTGTACGGGCAGGACACTTGGGCATTCGCGCCCAACTGGAAAACAGTCCTTGGCGCCCGGATAGAAAACTGGCGGGCACCCAGCGGCTTCACCAACTTCGGTGCCGGCAATGCCGCCAACACGGGCTATGCGTCACGCAGCATTAATGCGTTGTCGCCCAAGGCGGCCCTGTCGTATCAATGGTCGTCTGATACGGTGCTCAAAGCTTCTGCCGGTCGCGCTGTGCGTTTCCCGACTGTCGGTGAACTTTATGGAGCAACCACACCGTCAGGAGGAAATCCGGTTCAGTTCATCAATGACCCCAACCTCAAACCGGAAAAATCGTGGACCACGGAACTCACCGCAGAAAAAGACCTGGGCAATGGTCTGTTGCGCTTCACTTTCTTTACAGAGAACACGCGTGATTCGCTGTACTCACAGCAGACCTTTGATCCGGTTGCAAACACCAACATCAGCCGCGTACAGAACGTCGGGCGCATCCAGACCAATGGCATCGAGGTCGCCTACAACGGCAGTGACGTGTTCAAAAAAGGCCTCGATCTCAGCGGTAGCGTGACGTACGCCGATTCGCGCATTCGTGAAAATGCGGGGTTTGTCGTCACGCCCGGTGACACGGTTGGTAAATACCAACCGCGTGTGCCCGTCTGGCGTGTGACTGCCCTTGTCAGTTACCGGTTCGATCCTCAGTTGACGGCAACTTTGGGTGCGCGCTACAGCGGAAACCAGTTCTCAAGCCTGGACAACACTGACGTGAATGGCTTCGCCTACCAGGGCACCAGCAAGTACTTCACCGCAGATGTGCGTGTGCGCTACCAGGCAAGCAAACAATGGACGGCTGCCGTCGGCATCGACAATCTGAACAACTACAAATACTGGAACTTTCACCCCTATCCGCAGCGCACGCTGGTGGCAGAACTGAAATTCGACCTGTGACTGACAACCTTACTACCTTGCAGAAGACCATGAAAAAACATTCAATCAAAACACAAACCGTCATTTTTGCAGCGGGCCTGCTGTGCGCCGCCGCGCTGCCAGCTTCGGCGCACGTGGTACTTGAATACCAGGTGGCCAACGCCGGCAGTTCTTACAAGGCCAGCTTCAAGGTCGGCCATGGCTGCGGCACCTCACCGACACGGCAAATCATCGTCACGATACCTGGCGGTGTGCAGGGCGCCAAGCCCATGCCCAAGGCCGGCTGGACCGTGGAGACAAGCCGCGAGAAGCTGGCGCAGCCGGTTATGGACCATGGCCGTACCGTGACGGAAGATGTGTCGCGTATCACGTGGACTGCGAAGGCACCGGCCGACTACCTGCAAAACGACTGGTATGACGAGTTTGTGCTGCAGGCAAAGTTGCCGGACAAGGCTGGCACCATTTACTGGCCGGTCAGCCAGGTCTGCGAAACAGGCCGCATCGACTGGACCGACATCCCAAAGGCCGGGCAGAAGATGTCTGACGTCAAGAGCCCGGCTGCTGCGCTGGAGCTGATGCCCACAGGCGGAAGTTCTGGCGGTGAACACAAGCACTGAGCTGCGCATGAATGCCAGCTCACTCCCATTCAGACCACTCCATCAAAGGAAAATTTCCATGAAAACATACAACGCTTTCAAGTCGGGCATTCTGGCCGCGCTGCTCGCCCTAGGTGGCAACAGTTTTGCGCAGACAACACCCGTCAAGGTTGACAAGGCCTGGGCACGCGCCACCGTCCAGGGTCAGCGCGGCACAGGCGCCTTCATGAACCTGACCGCCAGCGAAGCGACGAAGCTGGTCGGTATATCAACGCCGGTGGCCGGTGTGGCCGAGGTGCACGAAATGAAGATGGACGGCGATGTGATGAAGATGCGTGCCGTGCCCGGTGGCCTTGATCTGCCGGCCGGGAAAACCGTGGAACTCAAGTCAGGCGGCTACCACCTGATGCTGATGGACCTGAAGGCGCCGCTGGCCAAAGACAGTACCGTGCCACTGACACTGCTGTTCAGGAATGCCAAAGGTATCGAGAGCAAACTGAACATCACCGTGCCGGTTGCGGTGGTAGCGCCTGGTGCAGCCACCGCGGCGGCCGCTGGCCACCAGCCGCACAAGCACTGAATTGGTCAGGGCGGCGCGCGGAGTAATGCCCGGTGCGAAAGCGCGTGAAAAATGCCTTATGACGTGCGCAAGTCGCGCTGGCGCCGCAGCCAGGTAATCGCCCGGCCGCCCAGTGGGCGCTGAAGTACTGATTCAGCAAAGGTGATCGCATCCAGCAGGCCGTCCATCTGGATGCCGGTTACGAAGCCGCTGCGTTCTGCCATCAGAACCAGGTCTTCGGTGGCGATGTTGCCTGCTGCGCCGGGCGCGAAGGGACAGCCGCCTATTCCGCCCACGCTGGCGTCGAAGCGGCGCACGCCGGCCTCCAGTGCCGCCCAGGCATTGGCCACCGCCATACCGCGTGTGTCGTGCAGGTGCACCGAAATCTGGCTCAATGGCACCGCCTGTGCGATGGCGGCGAGGCGCTGCTTGACCATGGCCGGCGATGCCGAACCGATGGTGTCGGCAATCACCACCTCATGTGCACCGGCGGCGTGCATGCGCTGGCTCAGGGCCACCACCGTGTCGAGAAGGGTTTCTCCTTCAAACGGGCAATCAAATGCAACGGCCACGTAGGCGCGCGTACGCAGTCCCAGCGCCAGTGCGGCCCTGACGGTCTGTTCGCTGACATCGGCCGCCTGCTGCAGGCCCATGTTGATGTTTTTCTGGTTCATGGTCTCGGTTGCCGAGAGCACCACGGCGACTTCCTGTGCGCCGGTTGCGTGCGCACGTTCCAGGCCTTTGAGGTTGGGTACGAGAACAGAGGTCCGCAGTTGTGGCAGTTGCGCCAGCACCTGCGGCACCACCTCTGCAGCATCTGCCATCTGGGGCACGGCTTTGGGCGACACAAAACTCGTCGCCTCCACGCTTTGAACGCCGGCCAGGGCCAGCAGGTGAATCAGCTTGAGCTTGTCGCCAGTGGTGACGGGCACCTTCTGGTTCTGCAGCCCATCGCGGGGCGAAACGTCAGTGATGAATATCTGTTCCATGGTCGTCTTTCCAGGTCTGCGTGCTCAGGCAATTGCGCCGGAGGCCTGCAATTGCGCCAGTTGTTCTTCGCTGTAGCCGACCAGGCCCCCCAGCACGCTTTGGGTATGTTCGCCGAGTGCCGGCGGGCAGGTATAGGCACGCGGCTGCGCCGCAGAGAGCTTCATCGGATTGCCAGGCATCTGTATGGTTTCGCCGGTCTTGAGCTGCACGTCCACCACCATGTCGCGCGCGCGCACCTGTGGGTCGTTGAGTGCCTGCTGGAAATTGTTCACAGGCCCGCAGGGAATGCGCGCGGCCTGCAGCGCAGCTTGCCAGTGAGCGGTTTTTTGGGTGCGAAACTTTTCACTCACCAGTGCGTCAATGCGCGCCTTGGCTGCCAGACGCACCGGCTGTTTCTTCAGTTCGGGGTCCATCAGCTCGGGGATGCCCGCAAACTCGGCAAAACGCTCGAAAAAGGCGTCGCCAATGCAGGCTACGATGATGTGGCCGTCGGCGGTGGGGTAGCTGTTGTAGGGCACATGTACAAAGTGGCCGTTGCCTATGCCTTCGGGCACATTGCCCGACATCAGGTACATGGTCGCCATGTAGTTGAGCATCGAAACCTGTGCGTCCAGCATGGACACGTCCACGTGCTGGCCCTTACCCGTACGTTCACGTTCGGCGATTGCCGCGAGTACGCCCATGGTGCCGAAGATGCCACCACCCAGGTCTCCAATTGGAATACCGCTGCGCGAAGGCCCGTTCTCCGGGGTACCGGTGATGGACATGCCGCCGCCCATGGCCTGCACCACCTGGTCAAAGGCGGGGCGCTGGGTTTCGGGTCCGGTCTCGCCAAAGCCGGTGACCGAGCAGGTGATGATGCGCGGGTTCACTTTGGCCAGCGATTCGTGGTCAATCCCCAAGCGTTTGGGCACGCCTACGCTGAAGTTGTCATAGACCACGTCCGCATGCCGCACCAGATCCATGAACACGGCGCGGCCAGCGTCGCTCTTGAGGTCGATGCAGACGCTTTCCTTGTTGCGGTTCAGCGTCAGGTAATACGCACCCATGCCGTCGCGCGAATATTCGGCGTCTTTTTCGAGCAGGCGGCGGGTGCCCTCGCCGCTGACGGGGGGTTCAACCTTGATGGTGCGAGCGCCCAGGTCAGCCAGCATCATGGTGCCGTAAGGCCCGGAGAGCATGTGGGTGAGGTCAAGGACGGTGATGTGTTCGAGAGCCATGGTTCGTTTTTTTCCGTAAATATCAGTTAAACAGGGCGGCCTGCAATTGCGACAGCGTCAGCACGTCGGCATATTTGGCGTTGAGATCGAAAAGGTTGGCGTCGTGGGGTTGTGGGTGTCGGTCGCCACAGGCGTCCCCCACCACCACAGGAATGAAACCGTGCTGAATGGCATCGACGGTGCTTGCACGTACGCAGCCGCTGGTGCTCATGCCGGCGATCAGCACGCAGTCAACCCCCTGGGCGCGCAGCGTGCTGGACAGTGAAGTGCCGAAAAAGGCGCTTGCATACTGCTTTGTGACCACCGGTTCGTTGGGCAGGGGCACCAGTTCTGGCACGCACGCGGCCAGCGGGTGGCCAGCGCAGAACACCTCCAGTGCCGGCAGCTTGCGGAAGAACACGCCCCCGTCCATGCCATCAGCACGGTATTCCACACGGGTATGGCATACAAGCATGCCGCGCTTGCGCGCCCATTGCAGCAGCGCCTGGGCCTGCCCGACCACCTCTGGACGGTTGGCGAACAGCGGCGAGCCGGGCACGAAGTAGGCTTGGGCGAAGTCGATCATGATGAGGGCCTGGCGTGTGCCAAAGCCGATTTTTCCGCCGAATGCGCCCTTGCCGTAGTTGTCCTGCAAGGACTCAGGCTGTGGTGGGTTGGGTGGCATGTTGTGTGTCTCCGAGAAGGCTGTGTTTGGCGGAATGGATGTGGGAGGCCATGACAGACTTCGCCCAGGCGCTGTCGCGCACGCGTAGCGCATCGATGAGTTCGCGGTGGTGGCCAAAGCTGCGTAGCAGTTGCTGCGATGTGTAGCGGCGGAAAGTCTGCTGCACGATTGGTACCTCGATGGCGCTGGCCAGCATGGACACCAGACGCTGGTTGTGGCTGGCTTCAGCCAGCACACGGTGGAATTCCCGGTTGAGCCGGCCTATGCGCGCAGTGTTGTCTAGGTTGACGTCGCCTCCACCAGTTTCGATTTCATCCTGCAGAGCCATCAGCGTGGCGATGTCTGCCTCGCTGATGTGGTGCGCGGCGTGCCCGGCGATTTCGCTCTCGATCAGCACCCGCAGGTCGAATATTTCACCCATCTGGGCCCGCGTCCAGTGGCGTACCACCGTGCCGCTATTGGGTTTGAAGTCGGCAAAGCCGTCGGCCACCAGCTGTCGCATCGCTTCACGCACCGGCGTGCGCGAGGAGCTGAACTCGGCGGCAATGTTCTGCTCGGTCAGGCGCGCACCGGGCGCGTAGTGCCCATCAATGATCTGTTCCTTGATGGCGCTGTAGATACGGGCGGCGACGGTCTCCATGGACTCAATGCCTTTCGAGCAGCGACCCAAACCCGCTGATGCGGTCAGTGATGCCGGATTCGCGCAGTGCGTTCCAGTAGATGGCGGTATTGATGGCCACCACGGGCTTGTCCAGCCATTTCTCGGCATGGCCTGCGAGCCGTGCCATCGACAGGTTGGTGCCGACCTGCACCAGGCCGTCAATGTCGTCGCCGTCAAGCTCGCGCAGTGTATTGGCGAGTTCGGTTTCCGTCACATGGGCGATCTTGACCGGGCTTTCGCATTTCAGTCCCTTGATGCGCTTGACCTCAAAACCCGCTTCCTCAAAGAAGCGGACCACATTGCGGTCGCCGATTTCCTGGTAGGGCGTGACCACTGCAATCTTCTTCATGCCCAACACCTTGAAGGCGGCCTCGCAGGCCTCCGAGCCCATGGACACGGACAGCTTGGTGCGGTCTTCGAGATAGGCCTTGAGCTTGCGGCTGGCGGCAAGGCCGTCCCAGAAGGTTTCCGCCGAGATACCCAGCACCAGGCGATCAGGCTCGCAGGACATGGCCGCATCAACAGCCTCATCCTGTGCAGCAGCGATCAGTTCGATGAGCCGGTTGAAGTCTTCGTCGTTGAGAAGCGGAATGTTGGGAATGCGGATACGGCTGATGTGGTTGGTCACGCCGGCAGGCCGCATGTCGTCGAACTCCGGCTGGACGCTGGTGTTGGTGGACGGAATGAGGACGGCAAATTTTTGTCGCCAGCCGAGAGAATCTGACATGAGGCTCCTGATAAAAAAGAGTGGCTAATCGGTCGAATTGTATACATTGAAGAAAAATATTCACTAAAAAAGATTAAAAAACAGGTCTTTTTTGAAAATATTTTCTTGATTGTCGACAATACTTTGGTAAGCTGCGGTTTTTAACGGTATTCACTTTCCGGACGAAATGCGCCGGTTGAAAGGATGAGACATGACTGCGGATCCCCGTTTCCTGGAACCGACCAAGGGATTTTTTACTACCCTTGCCGACATCGCGCCCGAGCGTCTGGGTTCGGTTGAGGGTATCCAGCCAAAAGGCAAGGTTGTTGTGCGGCGTGCCATGGTTGGCAATGAAGTTGTCATGCTTCATGTGTTGCGCGACAAGGGCCTGATTGATCCCGTGCACAAACACGATGACCATGAAACAGTGGCTTATCTGATCAAGGGCCGGCTGCGCCTTGTAATCGGCGGCGAGGAGTTCATCGCCGAACCCGGTACATCGTGGATACACCCGCGCGGTGTCGAGCATTTCAGTGAAGCGCTCGAAGACTGCGAACAACTGGAGATCAAAACTCCTCCGCGCAAGACCTGGACAACCCTGGAGGATTGATATTGTGAGCACCCCCACCTGGACCGATCACGTCGAACATGAACTGACCGCAGAGAACCTGGCACTCCTGCTGGACAACCGCATTCCGGCCATCCGCATCAGGGCCTTTGCAACGCCTCAGGAGTGTGAGGCCTTTGCCGCTGCTGCCAAGCAGGGCAACATGCAGTACTACAACGTATCCGACCGCATTGGTTTTATTGGTTTGGCCCAGTACCAATACCGCTGGACAAAAACCAAGGAAGAGTTCCTGGCCGACGTGCCCAAGGCCCAGGCCGATGTGGCTGCCGTGTGCGCCATGTCTTTTGACCCGCTGCAGCGTGTGATGGAACGCTTGCGCGCCGTCTGGCCGGCCAAGGTCGACATGGCGCAGGAAGATGGGCGCCCCTACTTCGCAGGCATCATCCGCTCCACCAGCGACAAGATCGATCTGCATGTGGACTGGGCACCGGTCAATGCGCCCGATTACTCCATCGGTGCGATCGACGGCCAGCTTGGCTGGAATTTCTTTGCTGAAGAACTGGAGTCCGGTGGTCATACCACTGTCTATAACAACCCGTGGGACCCTGAAGTCGTTGGCGACGAAATCCCCAAGAGCTACGGGCTGGACCGCAGCATGACCGAAGGGGTGCCCAATTTCACTTACCGCCCCTCTGCCGGCGACGTGGTGATTTTCAACACCCGCAACCCGCACGAAATTGCACCTGGTGTAGCCAAGCCTGGCGGTAGCCGGGTCTCTATCGGCTCTTTTGCCGGGCGCATGCCTGACAACAGCCTGGTGCTCTGGGCCTGAGGAGATTGGCGTGATTGTCGAAATGCGGACCTACGTTTTGCAGCCCGGGCAACAGGTCCCCTTCCTGCGCCTGATGGAGCAGGAAGGAATTCTGATTGAGCGCCGGATTCTGGGGCGAATGCTTGGTTTCTACAGCACTGAATTCGGCGTTCAGAACCAGGTGGTTCACCTTTGGGGTTACGACAGCTTCGAGGAACGCCAGCGGCGTCGCAGCCTGCTGGCGGCGAGCGCCGAGTGGCTGGCTTTTGTACCGAAGGTCATGCCCATGATCCGCGACATGCAGAACCAGTTGCTCAATCCGGCGCCTTTCGCTGCGATTGAAACGCTGGACTGGCAAGGCCCGAACCTTGCTTCATAAAAAAATATAACTTGTTTGAATGGAGAAACCCCTTTGAATAACCTGCTCAAGTGGAGCTCGCAAGTTTCGCGATGGCTGGCCTGGATCGGAGGCGCCGCGCTGTTGCTGAGCGCTGTCCTGATCTCGCTTGACGTCGTTTTTCGTGCGACGATGAAAGTAACCTTTTTCGAAAGTTTCGAACTCTCCGGCTACGCGTTCGCCATTGCCACCGCGACGGGCATGTCTTATGCCCTTGTGAGCAAGGCGCACATACGCATTGAATTGCTGTATGTAAAGCTGCCCGAGAAGTGGCGTGCCTGGATGGACGTCTGGTCTTACGGTGCAATGGCCGTTGTTACCAGCGTGCTGTTTTACTGGTGCTCGATGACGGTGCTCGGCAATATCCAGAGCGGCGCACGCTCGAATTCATCGCTTGCCGTCCCGCTGGCATGGCCACAAGCCCTTTGGCTCATTGGCATCGCCTGGCTGGCACTGGTGGCGGCCATCTATGCATTGTTTGGGCTGGTGAAATGCCTGAGCGGCAAACACGGCGAAGCACATCGGCAGTTGGGCATGGCTTCGCTGGAAGAAGAAATCGACGCTGAGATGTCCAAAGGAAATAGCTGATGCTGACGACGACGCTTGTGATGCTGCTGGTGCTCGCCGGCAGCAGCCTCTTTGTGGCCGGTGTGCTGGGTGTGCTGGGCTATACGCTGGGCAGTTTTTTCTCCAGCTTGCCGCTCATCCGTGGGTTGGGCGAAGTGGCCTGGACTTCCAGTGCCGACTTTGTCCTGGTGGCGGTGCCGATGTTCATCCTCATGGGGGAGTTGTTGCTGCGTTCGGGCGTGACAGATTCCATGTATGAGGCGCTGGACCGCTGGGTCGGCCACATTCCCGGTGGTTTGATGCACACCAACATTGCAACTTCCGCCGTATTTGCCGCCACTTCCGGTTCAAGCATCGCAACTGCGGCCACCATAGGCACGGTATCCATCCCCAATATGGACCGTTTTGGCTATAACCCGAGCATGTTTCTCGGCACCATTGCCGCGGGTGGAACCCTCGGCATCCTGATCCCGCCCAGTGTCAACATGGTGCTCTATGGCGCGTTGTCCGAGACGGCCGTGTCCGACCTGTATCTGGCAGCACTCATACCCGGCCTGGCAATGGCCTTTTTGTTTTCGCTGTACGTTTACCTGCGCTGCGTGATCAACCCGTCCCTGGCACCCAACGGGAACAAGTCAAGCTGGACCCAGCGCATCAGTGCACTGGTTCACCTCGTTCCGCCGCTTCTGCTGTTCGGCCTGGTAGTTGGTTCCATCTATGCGGGGATTGCCACGGCAACCGAGGCTTCGGCCCTGGGCGTCATGGGCTCGCTGGCCCTGGTGATCCAGCGCAAACGCCTGTCAGTGAACATGTTGCTGCGTGCCTTTGAGGGCACCGTGCGCACTACCGCCATGGTCATGGCCATCGTCATTGCCGCCTACTTCCTGAACTTCGTACTGTCGACCCTGGGCCTGACTGATGCGGCAGTGCAGTGGGTGGGCCAACTGGGCTGGAAGCCGCTGTATGTCCTGCTGTCCATCATCGTGCTCTACATGTTCCTGGGCTGCTTCGTCGAGTCGCTGACGCTGATGATTGCCACCACGCCCCTGGTGGTGCCCATCATCAAGCAACTGGGTTACGACCCGATCTGGTTTGGCGTGGTGTTCGTCATCCTGATTGAGACCGCGCTGATCACGCCCCCTATCGGCATGAACCTTTTTGTGGTGCAGTCGGTGCGCAAGAACGGCCCGTTCCGCGATGTAGTCATGGGCTCGCTGCCTTATGTTCTGCTGATGCTGCTGATGATTGCCGCGCTGATCGCGTTCCCGTCACTGGCACTCTGGTTGCCTTCTGTTTTTGCAGCAAGTCGCGTTTGATAGGTCCTGTTTTTTTAACCTCTAGGAGATAACGATGAAATCTGGATACAAGTCGGTAGCGGTTGCCACCCTGATGGGGCTCGGCATGATGGCAAGCTCATTCGCACAGGCACCTGCGAAGGTGAATTTGCAGGTGGTGGGCAATCTGGGCATCACGACCCAGTACAAGGAGATGGAAGTGCCGTTCTGGACGCGGGACATCACGGCCGCTACCAACGGGGCCATCACGGCCGGCATCAAGCCGTGGAACGAGATGGGTCTGAAAGGCCCGGAAGTGTTCCGCCTGCTTGGCCAGGGCGTTTTTGATGTCGGCACCACACAGCTGGGTTTTGTCGCTGGTGACAACGCCATCAATGATGCGATTGACCTCGCCGGTGTCTCGCCCACGATTCAAACTTTCCGTGATGTGACCAATGCATTCCGCCCGACGCTGGAGAAGCACTATGACCAGCAAAAGGTGAAAGTTCTGGGCATACAGTCCTACCAGGCGCAGGTGCTGTTTTGCCGCAATGAAATCAAACAGCTGGCGGACCTGAAGGGTCGCAAGGTGCGTACCTCTGGCGCTTCGCAAGCCGACTTCATCAGCTATTTTGGTGGCTCCGGTGTCGCAATGGCTTTTGGTGAAGTGCAACAATCCCTGCAAAACGGTGTCATCGATTGCGCGATCACCGGCACCCTGGGCGGCTACAAGGCCAAATGGCACGATGGCGCCAAGTTCCTTTTTGCCTTGCCCATCAACTGGGGTTCCAGCCTGACCGGCATGAACATCAACACCTGGAAAAAGCTGGATCCGGCAACGCAAAAAACCTTGCTGGCTGAATACAGCCGCCTGGAAAAAGCGATTTTTGTTCAGAACGTACGCGAGAACGACATGGGCATTGCATGCAACACCGGTGGTGTCTGCCCTGAAGGCCCTCCCGCCAAAATGACTCTTGTGACCCCAAGCGCCGCCGATGTGGAGCTGCGTCGCAAGGCGTTGCTGGAGCAGGTCCTGCCCCGCTGGGCGGCCCGCTGCGGCGGCGAGTGCGTGAAGACCTGGAACGACACTGTGGGCAAGGTAGTCAACCTGACTGCCAAGGCCAGGTAAACCTGCCGGTCATCAAGCGCGGGGGCAGTACTGCATGACAGCTGTCCTTGCCGAATAGCCGGGCAACTTTGCTGAAAGATGCACCCAATCGAAAGCCGCTACATGCGGCTTTCGTCTTTTCTGAGTATGAGAAATTGCGCAGGCTCCAGTTGCGCGATGCTATTTAAAAGATAGCATGTGACGCTCGGCTATATTGGATTTTTGGCACTTTTGATGCTCAAAAATGGCTTTTTAGCGTGTTTTTTGGCCTCAAAACGCACTTCCCGTGCCGGCCACAAGCGGTATTTGTGCCGAATGTAAAGAGTTCTTTACATGTGTCCCGGCAGACAGCCTTTTGTGGTCACGCGCGGCTGGCGATAAACCACATCGCGCTTTTCAGGCCCGCAAACGTCATCAGGAACGAGCCTGCCATATGCACCAGGGCCGTGAAGACGGCCAGCCCGTACCGCGCCTCGGTCATATACAGGATGACCTCTGCCGAGAAAGACGAGAACGTGGTGAGCCCGCCCAGGAAGCCTGTGACCAGCAGCAGTCGCCAGACCGGGTCCAGGTCGGGCATGGCCTGGAACACTGCGATACACACACCGATCAGGTAGCCGCCAATCAGGTTGGCAGCGAGCGTGCCCCACGGGATCATGCCGCCCGGCGTCAGCCAGAGGGCCAGCATCCAGCGGGCCAATGCGCCCAGCGAGGCGCCGACACAGATGGCGATGACAGACGGCATGAGGCTGGCTCCTTTGGTGATGCGGGCTACAGCAATGTGAAGGCTGCGACGGCGACCAGCGTGGGCAGCAGGGCGCCGAGAAAAAGCTGGCCCGCACCGATGGACGCATCACTAAAACCATGTTTGAGCAGCGCAGCCCCGGCGGGGTTTGGTGCATTGGCAATGACCGTCAGGCCACCACCAGCGACTGCGCCCGCTACAAGGCTGTATTTCGCTTCCGGCGAAATGCCGGAAATCAGCGAGCCAAGATAGGTCAGCGCGGCGTTGTCGGTGATGGCCGTCAGCGCAGTCGCGCCAAAAAACAGCGCTTTCGGCGACAGGCTGGTGACCACCGGTTGCAGCCACCACTGCTGCATGCCGCCCAGCACCACCAGCCCGGCCAGGAAGAAAGCCACCAGCAGCGCCTCCTTGATGATGGGCGGGCTCTGGTGGCGGTTATAGGCCTGCATGAAGCCAAGAAACATCATGAACAGGCCGAGGAAGATGACCTGGTGGTGCGCAAACAGCACCACAGCGGCCAGAAACGCGAGGTGCACCGCGATGACGGGCACCGGTACCCGGTCTGCTGCTGCACCACCCGGTTCCGCAGGGTCGGAAAGGTATTTGCGCAGGATCAGCACGGCAAATGTTGCATTGACGATCACTGCCAGCGCAGCCTTCCAGCCCAGCGTGGCCAGCATGAAGGCAGAAGACCAGTTCCAGGTACTGGCCACCATCAGCACCGGCGGTGCGGCAAAAGACGTCAGCGTACCGCCTATCGATACGTTGACAAACAGCACGCCCAGCGCCAGGTATTTCAGGCGCTCGGGTACGCGGGGCACAAATATGCGGGGCGCAAGCATCAGTGCGGCGATGGTCATCGCTGCCGGTTCTGTCACCAGTGAGCCCATCAGGGGAACGGCGGCCAGCCCCAGCCAGGCCATTGCCAGCGATGTCCTGACGGGCGCCAGCCGGGCCACCAGCTCCGTCAGCCAGGACACAGCCTGCAGGATGGGCCGGGATGCGGCGACCACCATCACGACAAATACAAACAGCGGCTCGGTGTAGCGCCGCGACTCGACATAGGCCAGGGCCTGTTCTCCGCTGGCGACTGCCCACATCGCAAATATCAGCACTATGGACCAGAAGCCAAAAACGACTTCGACCTCACCCAGCAGGTGAAACAGGCCGGAATGACGCGGATACCGGTGCGCGAGCCGTTCAAACAGCTTGGCGGTGAAGGTGTGTATCAGTGCGATCGCAAAAATGACTGCGGCGATGATGTTGATGGTCTGGTCGTGCAAGGGGTGTCTCTTTGGAAGGACAATAAACCATGACTTTAACTGTGTCCGAAAGCCTCGAGGCCGTGGTCCCCAAACCTGCGGTAACGGCAATACCGGCGATAGCGCCGGCAGGTTTCCTCGGCATCGTGATGCTGGACACGCGTTTTCCTCGCCTGCCGGGCGACATTGGCCATCCGCAGGCCTTTGGTGTGCCGGTCAATTTCCGGGTGATGAAGGGCATCTGGCCCGATAAGGTCGTGCAGTCTGCTGCTGGCTTGCGCGGCGGGCGTGTCGTGCCGGGCCTGGTGATGGTGGCGCGGCAGCTTGAGCGCGATGGCGCCAAAGCGATTACCACCAGTTGTGGCTTCCTGGTGCTGCTGCAAAAAGAGTTGCAGGCAGCGGTCAAGGTGCCGGTCATCACGTCCAGCCTGATGCAGTTGCCGGGCCTGCTGAAGACGCATGCGAAGGTTGGCGTGCTCACCATCAGCGCCGGCAAACTGGGGCAGGAACACATACGTGCAGCCGGTGTCCCGCGCGAACGCCTGAAGGATGTGGTGGTGCAGGGGGTTGACCCGAAAGGCGAGTTTGCCACCGTCATACTGGGCAACCAGCTTTACATGGATGTCATCAAGGCCAGCGAAGAAGTCGTCGCTGCTGCCGTGGCGCTGAAGAAGCGTGAACCTTCACTTGAACATGTCGTACTTGAATGCACCAACATGCCGCCGTATCGTGAGGCGGTTGAGGCGGCTACAGGTCTGAAGACATGGGCGCTGACGGATGATGAACGGTTGATGCGGCCCTGGCGCGGCGCTTGATTACAAAAGGCTTTTCAAGGCTGCGGAGTGTCCTGTGCCGGCCTGGATGAAGCCGCTGCCGGCGGAACATTGCCGCCTTTTTGCCGTTCGCGGAACAGCGCTGCGCGCATCAGGAAGATGGTCGTGATTGGCGCGGTCAGTGCAACAAACAATGCGATCAGAACGGCGTGCAGAAAAAGGTTGCGGCCCTGTACCGAGAAATAGATGATGGTGGCGATGGTGATGCACCATACGCCAGCCGTGGAGCCCAGAGTGGGGGCGTGGATACGGTGGAAAAAACTTGGCAACCGCACCAGCCCGAAGGAGCCGATGGCGGCAAATGCTGCGCCGAGCACCGCGAACACCGCAGCGAGGATTTCGGCCCAGAGCGGCAGGCCGGTGCTCATTCGATCACCTCGCCGCGCAGGAGGAATTTCGCCATGGCCGTGGAGCTCACAAATCCAAACAGCGCAATCAGCATGGCGGCTTCGAAATACACGTTGCTGGCATAAACAATGCCGAGTACCAGCATCATCAGCATGCCATTGATGTACAGACAGTCCAGTGCCATCACGCGATCCTGCGCGGTCGGACCTATCAGCAGCCGGGTGACAGCACAAAGCATCGCCACGGCGAGCAGGAAGAGGGCGAATTTCAGTGCCCAGAAAAGAACGGGAGTCATGATTCGAATATCTCCATCAGCGGGCGTTCGTAGCGTTGCTTGATCATGGCGATGAAAGCCGTTTCGTCCTCCAGGTCGAACACGTGGAGCAGCAGAGTCGAGCGGTCCAGGGATATCTCACCCCACGCCGTGCCGGGGGTGAGGCAGCAAATCATGGACAGCACCGCGAGTGCGTTGGGGTCACGGAGGTCCAGCGGGATCTGAACAAAATGCGACTCGATGGACGCGGTGCGCCGCGTCAGCAGGCGACCTGCCACGGCTATGGCCGAACGCAGCATGTCGTATGCGGCGGCACCGGCGAGCCGCAGGGCGGTGCCGGGTCGGCGCATGCGCACGGTGGCTGGGCGCAGGCGTTGCGTCATCAATGGCACGACGATGGCCAGTATGGCGGCCAGCAGCAGGGTGGAAATCTCCAGGGACTGGTTGAGCAGCAGCCACACCACAAACAGCGCAAGCGAAAGCGGGGGTGATGGAATCAGGCGCCTGATCATCGTGAGGTCTCCCGGGCAGCGGGGCTGGGCACCTGTCGCGCGCCCATCACGGCGTTGCGGTAGGCCGTGGGAGAAAACAGGCCCTGGGCAGTGGCCTTCGCATGCTGCATCACCGGGCCCGCCTCCAGTGTCAGCGCGGCACAGGTGAGCAGCAACGCGGCAACGGGCAAAACTTCAAGCGCGCGCAGGCCGGGGATGGCCACGTGCGGCTGGGTCCAGAAGTGGCGGATGCCGGCGCGGCTCAAAGCGACCAACGTGAAAAAACCTGAAATCAGCAGCAATGCCAGAAAGAGCCAGCTGGGCACGGTGATGCTGGGTGCCTTCAGCAGCCCGCTCAACATGGAGAACTTGCCGACGAACCCTGACAGAGGCGGCAGGCCTGCAAGCAGTAGCGTACATCCGACAAAACCAAGCCCCAGGAAAGCCACACCGGCAGGAATGGCCCGGCCAAACAGAGCCTGCTGCTCATCGTCGAGGTTGACGTCGTCAAAAGCCATCAGGTCCGGCGCCAGGAAAGGCGCGCTGCCTCCTGACTCGTGAGGGGCGATGCTGGCACCGGCATTTCGCCAGCGCTCAATCATGTCGATCAGCAGGAAGAAGGCGCTGACGGCCAGCGTCGAACTCAACAGGTAATAGAGTGCGCCGGCCCAGACCGCTGGCTGCCCCAGGCCAACGGCGGTGAGCAGGGTACCGGCCGAGACCACCACGCTGTAGCCTGCCAGATGTGACAACCGCTGGGTCCCGACGACTCCCAGGGCGCCGACCAGCAGTGTGGCCAGGCCGATGGCTATGAGCACGCTTTGCCCAAACTGTGCCGAAGCGCCAGTGTCGGGCGCGAAAAGTACCGTCCAGAGTCGCAGGATGGTGTAAATGCCGAGCTTGGTCAGCAGCGCAAAGACGGCACTGACCGGTGCTACCGCCGCGCTGTAGGCGGGTACCAGCCAGAAGTTCAGCGGCCAGGCTCCGGCCTTGGCGAAGAAAGCCGTGGCCAGGATGGCCGCTGCGGCGTGCACCAAGCCGCGATCTGATGGATCAATCTGGGCGATACGCATGCCGAGGTCGGCCATGTTGAGGGTGCCCGTGACGCCGTACAGCAAGGCCGCGCCAACCAGGAATAGCGAGGACGCGCCCAGGTTGATCGCAATGTAATGCAGCCCGGCCTTTACGCGAACGCGGCCCGAACCATGCAGCAGCAGGCCGTAGGAGGCGGCCAGCATCACTTCAAAAAACACGAAGAGGTTGAACAGGTCGCCAGTGAGGAAGGCGCCATTGAGGCCCATCAGTTGAAGCTGCAGTAGCGGATGGAAGTGCACACCTGCACGGTCCCAGCGGGAGGTTGAATAGATCGATGCCGCAAAGGCCACAACGCCGGTCAGCGCCACCATCATGGTCGAGAGACGGTCTGCCACCAGCACGATGCCAAAAGGCGCGCGCCAGTTGCTGGCCAGGTACACGCCGATGGAGCCGGCACCGCCACCGGTGTTGGTGGCATTGACCCAGCGCAGCAGCGCCAGTGCGGCCAGCAGGCCGATGAGGCCAGAAATGACTGTGAGCGCTGCCTTGGTGCGGCGGCGTTCTTCGCCCAGCATCAGCATCAGGGCGGCCGTCAGCATCGGCACGAGAACGGGTGCCGCCACCAGGTGTGGCATGGTGGCTTCCAGCAGGCGGTCCAGCCAGTGAAAAAATTCAGTCATGGCCTGGTTTCCTTGATATGCACAAGGGTGTCATCTACCGCGTCTTCTTCACCGTCCACATGATCGGTGCCGCTCAATCCGCGCGAGGCGAGCATGACCACCAGAAAAAGCGCGGTCATGGCGAAACCAATCACGATGGCCGTCAATACCAGTGCCTGCGGCATCGGGTCGGCGGTGTTGGCCAGCGTGGCCGTGATGCCGGAAACCAGCACCGGCTCGCTGTCGATCTTCAGCCGGCCCATGCTGAAGATGAAAAGGTTGACGGCATAGGAGAGCAGGGTCAGGCCCATGATGACCTGGAACGTGCGGGGGCGCAGCAACAGGTAAACCCCGGAGCTGGTCAGTACACCAATGGCGAGGGCGAGAACCACTTCCATCAGCGGACTCCTCCGGTGGCGGCGTCGGCCCTGGCAAGTGTGTCTTTTTCGGCCTGCTCGTCAGCCCAGCGATGGCTGCGTACCGACTGATGGGCCAGTGCAGTCAGGATCAACATGGTCGCACCAAGAACCAGGGAAAACACGCCGAGGTCAAAAAACAGGGCGCTTGGAATGTGGATCTCGCCGAGCAGGGGCAGATGAACGTGGGCAGTATGTGTGGTCATGAAGGGGTAACCCAGCAGCACGGCGCCACCGCCGGTGGCAATTGCCAGCAGCAGGCCCGTGGCAATCCAGCGCCGCGGGAAGATACGCAGGTGTTCCTCCACCCATTCGGTGCCAGAGACGATGTACTGCAGCAGCAGCGCCACCGACATCACCAGCCCGGCAACGAAGCCGCCACCGGGTGCGTTGTGCCCGCGCATGAAGAAATAAACCGAGACCAGTACCGCCAGAGGAAGCAGCAGGCGGACCAGCACGGCGGGCACCATCAGGTAGCCCACGGCGGTGTCGACAGCACGGCGCGGGTTGAGCAGGTCGCTGCTGCCGTGGTCGGTCTGCATGCGTTGCTGGACGGGCAGCGCCATGGATTCGCGCGCTGGCCGGAAGCGCCGCAGCAAGGCATACACGGTGAGCGCGACCACTCCCAGCACGGTGATCTCGCCAAAGGTGTCAAAGCCGCGGAAGTCGACCAGCATGACGTTGACCACGTTGGTGCCGCCGCCTTGTGTCAGGGCGTTGTCCAGGAAAAACGGCGAGATGCTTTGGGGGAAGGGACGCGTCATGACGGTCCAGGCCAGTGCGGCCATGCCGCATCCGGCCAGTATGGCAATCAGCAGGTCGCGTCCGCGGCGGCTCAGCAGCCGCAAACGGGTCTGCAGGGGCTGGTCCATGACTTTTCGCATCGGCAGCCAGCGCAGGCCTAGCAGCAGCAGCACTGTGGTGACGGCTTCAACCACAAGCTGCGTGAGTGCGAGATCCGGGGCAGAGAACCAGATGTAGGTGATGCAGCAGACCAGGCCGGCGGCTGCAGTCAGCATGAGCGAGGCGAGCCGGTGGAATTTGGCCTGCCAGGCAGCGCTGACGGCACAGACCGCGCCTATCAGCCAGGTCATGGCAAACATGGGTGAAAAGGCGAGGAGTTCACGCGAGCCGCGTTCTGCCGGCGTGAACCAAAGTGCCGCCGCCGCACCGGCCAGCGCAACCACCACCATCAGCAGCAATTGCGATTGCAGGCGACGTGTCCCCAGCAGATAGCGGCTTCGCCGGCCGGTCTCGCTCAGGCGAGCCAGCAGGTTTTCAAAAATGCGCTGGCCGTCAAGGCGGTGCAGCAGTGGTGTGTGCTCCAGCCTGCCATGCGCGCGGCCACGCCGCTGCAGCATGTACAGCAGTCCGCCGCCGGCAAGGGCCACAAAACTCATCATCAGTGGCAGGTTGAAACCATGCCACACAGCCAGGCTGTACCCGGGCAAAAGTCCGCCAACCACGGGTGTTGCGGCTGCGGCCAGAACGAGGCCGACCGACCAGTTGGGGGCAACACCGACTACCAGGCATGCCAGCACCAGAAGCTCCACCGGCACACGCATCCAGTGGGGTGGTTCGTGCGGCTGCTTGGGAACTTCGGACCCGCAGGGCGGGCCAAAGAAAACATCAAACACAAAACGCGCAGAGTAGGCGACGCTGAACATGCCGGCCACAGTCGCAATGACGGGCAGGCCCCAGTTGAGCCAACCGGTGGACTGGATGTAAACCGTCTCGGCAAAAAACATTTCCTTGGACAGGAAGCCATTGAGCAGGGGAACACCCGCCATGGACGCGCTGGCGATAACGGCCAGCGTGCCGGTGATAGGCATCAGGCGCATCAGTCCGCTGAGCTTGCGGATGTCGCGCGTGCCGGTTTCGTGGTCGATGATGCCGGCTGCCATGAACAATGAGGCCTTGAAGGTCGCATGGTTCATGATGTGGAAGACCGCCGCCACTGCGGCCAGCGGGCTGTTAAGGCCGAGCAGCAACGTGATGAGTCCGAGGTGCGAGATGGTCGAGTAGGCCAGCAGCGCCTTGAGGTCGCGCTGGAACATGGCCACAAATCCGCCCAGCAGCAGCGTAAGGGCGCCAGCGCCGCCGACGAGCCAGAACCATTCCTCGGTGCCCGACAGAACGGGCCAGAGCCTGGCCATCAGAAATACACCCAGCTTGACCATGGTGGCCGAGTGCAGGTAGGCGGACACCGGTGTGGGGGCAGCCATTGCACGGGGAAGCCAGAAATGAAACGGGAACTGCGCGCTCTTGGTAAAGGCGCCGAGCAGCACCAGCACCAGCATCGGCGTATACAGCGCATGCGCGCGTATGGTCTCGCCGGAGGCGAGCACCACGTCGAGGTCGTAGCTGCCGACGATGCGCCCCAGCACCAGCACGCCGGCCAGCAGGCAAATGCCGCCGGCGCCTGTCACCATGAGCGCCATCCGTGCGCCGCGCCGGGCGTCACGCCGATGGTGCCAGTAGCCGATCAGCAGGAATGAAAACAGGCTGGTGAGTTCCCAGAAAAGCACCATCTGCATCAAATTGCCCGACAGGACGACGCCCATCATCGAACCCATGAAAGCGAGGAAGAATGCGAAAAAGCGCGGGGCCGGGTCGGATGCCGACAGGTAATACCGGGCATAAAGCACCACCAGCGCCCCTATGCCCAGCACCAGCATGCAGAACAGCCAGGCAAAGCCGTCCATGCGGAAAACGAGATTCAGGCCCAGTGCCGGCAGCCACTCGATCTCCTGACGGAGCACATTGCCGCCGGCCAGTTTGGGGAACAGCAAGGCCACCTGTACCGCGCAGCCAAGAGCGACCAGGCCGGCCAGGGTCGATTCCCGGTTGCGGGCGTTTGCCGGCAGCAGGGCTGCAAGCATGCTTGCAATAAAGGGGAGTGCAACGAGAAGGACCAGAGACATTGCCTTTCATTCTATCGAGCGACCTGCGGGGAGGCTGACGAAAAAACGTATTGAAGCAAAGGGGCTTGGACTGAAGCCGCCCGTCAGCCCGAGCGCACGGCGTACCGACGTGCGGCCATCGTGGTCAGCAGATGTCCGCTGAACCGGCAAGAATGTTCATGAATCAGGCGTTGTGGGCCCGAAGGCTCCTGCCTGTTGCGGGAGTTCCGGACTTACCTGTCCTTGCCCATCACCAGATCGGGCAGGCTGGTCACGATCTGCGGAAACACCGTGATCAGCACAATGCAGACCACCAGGCAGCCGAAGAAGGGAATCGCCGCGCGCGCAATCGTGTTGCTGTCCTTGCCGGTCATGTTCTGCAGCACAAAGAGGTTGAAGCCCACGGGCGGTGTGACTTCCGCAATCTCTACCAGCAGGATGATGAAGATGCCGAACCAGATCAGGTCGAACCCTGCCTTCTGGATCATGGGCAGCACCACAGCGCTGGTCAGGACGATCATCGAGATGCCGTCGAGCGCGGTGCCAAGGATGAGGTAAACCACTGTCAGCACGGCGATCAGCGCAAACGGCGAGAGATTCATGGCGTTGACCCATTCGGCCAGCTCGCGCGGTATGCCGGTGAAGGCCATGGTTTTGGTCAGGAAGGCTGCGCCGGCCAGGATGAACATGATCATGCAACTGGTGCGCGTGGTGCCCATCAGGCCCTCCCTGAAGTTCTCCCAGGTCAGCGAGCGGCTCCACAGCGCCAAGCCCAGCGAACCTGCCACGCCATAGGCGGCGCATTCAGTGGCGGTGGCGTAGCCGGCAATCAATACCCAGCAGATAAACACGATAAGTGCCGCGCACGGAATCAGGTTGCCGGACTTCCTGAGCTTCTGCATGAAGGTCGATGGCGGGTCGGCCGCCGGCACCCGGGCCGGATTGCGAAGGCTCCACCACATGATGTAGCCCGAGAACAGTGCCATCAGCAAAAAGCCGGGCAGGAACCCGGCCAGGAAGATCCGGATGATGGACGCATCGGCCGCCACCGCATACACCACCATCGTGATGGAGGGCGGTATCAATATGCCGAGCGTGCCCGCAGTGGCGAGCGAGCCCAGCGCGATCTTCTCGTCGTAGCCGCGCTTCAGCAATTCGGGTAGCGCGACTTTTGAGATCGTGGCGCAGGTCGCTGCAGATGAGCCGGAGACCGAGCCAAAAATACCGCAGCCCAGGATGGTCGTGTGCATCAGGCGGCCGGGGATACGGTTCAGCCATGGGCTCAGGCCCTCGAACATCTCTTCGCTGAGTTTTGTGCGAAAGAGGATTTCGCCCATCCATATAAAGAGGGGCAGGGCGGCAAGTTCCCAACTGGCATTGCTTTCCCAGAAGGCGCTGAAGAGGTTTTTACCCGGCTGTGTCGTCGTGAAAAATGCCTGCCCGACCCAGCCGCAGATGGCCAGCGTCATTGCAATCCACACGCCGCCCGAAAGCAGCACCATCATGAGCAGCAGCAAGATGCCGCCCACCATCAGAATGTCCATGTTGTTGTCTTTTTAAAGCGTGGACAGAAAGTCAGACTTCAGAAGAAAAATCGCCGCGTGCGTGGCGTTCGTTAACTTCACGGACAAAAGTGGGCACGCCGCCGCGCAGCACAATGATGAACTCGTCGACCACAGCAATCAGCAAAAGAATGGAGCCGAATGCAAAACTCAGCTGTGGAATCCACATCGGCAAGGGCAGCAACCCCTGCGAGATATCGTTGAATTCCCAGCTTTCATAGGTAAAGCGGCAGGCCGACAGCGCGAGATACGCCACCGAGATGGTGGCAATTCCCAGTGAGACCAGTTCCATCGCACGCCGCGATTTAACGCCAACCTTGTCGAGCACCAGCGTCACCCGGACAAAATCGCCATGCTTGAAGGCATGCGCCATGGCAAAAAAAGCGGCTGCCGCGCAAAACCAGGCGACCACATCATTGACGGCGCCGGTATTGACGCGGAACTCCCGCAGGATGCTCTGCGCAATCATGAGCACGGCAATCAGGGCAATAAACACGGCGCCTAGCGCGCCCGCCGCCAGGTAAAGCCGGTCGAGAAACTTGCGCATCAGGCTTATTTTTTGGCTGCTTTGAGCTTGTTGAAATCAGCCACGATGGCGGCGCCTTCAGGACCGGCCTTTTTTTGCCAGTCAGCGACCATGATGACGCCGACCTGCTTCATGTCGGCCGTCAGTTTGGCGGGCGGCGTGACGATCTTCATGCCTTTTTCCTTCAGCGCGTTTTTGTACCAGTCGTTCTTTTCTTCGCTGATTTTCCAGCCACGCACTTCCGCATCGGCGGCGGCCCTGGTCACGGCTGCCTGCGTAGCCGGGTCGAGCGCATCAAAGGCCCTCTTGTTCACGATGATGGCATTTTTGGGCAGCCACGCCTGGGTGTCGTACCAGTACTTCAGGCTTTCGTACGTCTTGGAGTCGTAGCCGGTTGAGCCCGAGCTCATATAGCTTTCAACCACGCCGGTCGCCAGCGCCTGCGACAGCTCGGCCGCCTGGATGGTGACGGGCTGGGCGCCTATCAGTTCCGCAATCTTGGCCGTCGCCGGGCTATACGCGCGCCACTTGATGCCGCGCAGGTCGGCTACAGAGCTGATTTCCTTCTTGGTGTAAATGCCTTGCGGTGGCCATGCAACCGTGTACAGCAGTTTCATGCCCTGCGCATCAAGCAGCTTGCTAAGCGCCGGTTTCTGGGCCTGATACAGCAGTTTGGATTCGGAATAAGACGTGGCGAGGAAGGGCTGGCCATCCAGGCCGTAGATCGGGTTCTCGTTTTCGAAGTTGACCAGCAGTACTTCACCGATTTGTGCCTGGCCGCCCTGGACGGCGCGCTTGATTTCGTTGGCCTTGAACAGCGATGCGTTGGCGTGCACAGTGATCTTCAGCTTGCCGCCGCTGGCTTTGTCGACGTCGGCGGCGAACTGGCTGAGGTTTTCAGTGTGGAAGTTGGACGCCGGGTACGCTGCAGGCAAATCCCACCTGGTTTGCGCAAAAGCGGATGTACCCAGTGTCAGGGCCGCGGTGACCAGTGCAAGCTTGAATTTCATGGTGACTCCAAATTGGAAGTATTGAAATGGATGAAGACAAGACTAGGATAGATGCAAAAAACGCGCCAGCCGTACGGGCATACCCCAAAGCCTGTGCCGTTCCGCGCCAATGGCCCGGTCCCTCCCGTGTCATCGGGCAGTCCGGCTATCCTTCGCAATATCCCTACCCATTACGTCAACATCCACACAGGCAATCCCATGGCAACCACAGACAAACGCTGGCAGTTCTGGATTGACCGTGGCGGCACTTTCACCGATGTCGTTGGCAGAAAGCCGGATGGCTCTTTGGTCACGCACAAGCTGCTCTCCGAGAACCCGGAGCAATACCGCGATGCGGCGGTAGCCGGCATACGTCACTTGCTGGGTCTGAAGGCGGGTGAGTCGATCAGCGCGGACGTGGTCGATTGCGTGAAGATGGGCACCACAGTGGCGACCAATGCACTGCTGGAGCGCAAGGGTGAACCGACGTTGCTGGTGACTACGCAGGGCTTTCGTGATGCGCTGCGCATCGCCTACCAGAACCGGCCGCGGCTGTTCGACCGCAATATTGTGTTGCCCGAGCTGCTGTACAGCGCCGTGCTGGAGGCGCAAGAGCGTGTAGGTGCGCAAGGTGAAGTCCTGCAGAAGCTGGACGAAACGCATCTGAAGAAAGAACTGCTGGTCCATTTTGAAAGAGGCCTGCGCAGCCTGGCGATTGTTTTCATGCATGGCTACCGGTACACCGAGCACGAAAAAATGGCGAAGCGCATTGCGCTGGAGGTCGGCTTCACGCAGGTCAGCACCTCGCATGAAACCAGTCCGATGATGAAGTTCGTCAGCCGGGGTGACACCACCGTGGTGGATGCCTACCTGTCGCCCATACTGCGACGCTATGTCGAGCAGGTGGCCGGCGAGATGCCGGGCGTGAAGCTGTTTTTCATGCAGTCATCCGGCGGGCTGACCGATGCACACGTGTTCCAGGGCAAGGACGCCATCCTGAGCGGGCCTGCCGGCGGTATCGTCGGCATGGCGCGGACTGCAGCGATTGCCGGGCACAGCAAGGTGATTGGCTTTGACATGGGCGGTACGTCGACCGATGTGTCGCACTATGCCGGCGAGTTCGAGCGCGAATTTGAAACGCAGGTCGCCGGTGTGCGCATGCGTGCACCCATGATGAGCATTCATACCGTGGCTGCGGGTGGTGGCTCCATCCTGAAGTTTGATGGCGACCGCTTCCGCGTTGGCCCGCAGAGCGCCGGTGCCAATCCGGGGCCCGCCAGCTACCGGCGCGGTGGCCGGCTGGCAGTGACTGATGCGAATGTGATGGTCGGCAAGGTGCAGCCGCGGTATTTTCCGAAGGTGTTTGGCCCGAATGCTGATGAGGCACTGAGCTACGAGGCGGTAGAGGCACAGTTCAATGAACTCGCCGGGCAGACCGGCCGCAGTGCAGAGGTGGTGGCCGAGGGGTTTATCAACATCGCGGTGCAGCAGATGGCCAATGCCATCAAGAAGATTTCTGTTGCACGTGGTTATGACGTGACCCGTTACACGCTGCAGTGTTTTGGCGGTGCCGGCGGCCAGCATGCCTGCCTGGTGGCCGATGCGCTGGGCATGACGCGAGTGTTTGTGCATCCACTTGCCGGCGTGTTGAGCGCCTATGGCATGGGCCTGGCTGACCAGAATGTCATTCGTGAGCAGTCGATAGAGTTGAAGCTGACGGCAGCGGCGCTGCCCGGAATTGCGGACAAACTCAATGCGCTGACCGCTGCCGCTGAAGGTGAATTGCAACGCCAACAGGTCAATACCGGCGCGATCACGACCCATCACCGTGTGCATGTGCGCTACGAGGGCAGTGATGCTGCACTGGTCGTGCCTTTCGGCACGCTGGACCAGATAGAAGCGGGTTTCGAATCGGCTTACCGCCAGCGTTTTGCCTTCCTGATGGAGGGCAAGGGACTGGTTGTTGAGGCGGTCTCTGTCGAATCTGTGGTGGCGGGCGATGCCCCTGCCGAGCCACGGCATGTCGTGCATGAGCCACGCGAGGTGCCGCGCCGTGAGACGGTCAAGATGTATTCAGGCGGCCAGTGGCATGACGCCGCACTCGTGGTGCGTGAAGACCTGCAGCCCGGTGACATCATCTCCGGCCCGGCCATCATTGCCGAGAAAAATGCAACCACGGTGGTGGAGCCCGGCTGGGAAGCAGCGCTGACTTCGCTGGACCACCTGGTGCTGGATCGCAGGGCCGAGCGCGCCGTCAAGTTTGCAGCGGGCACCACGGTCGACCCGGTGCTGCTGGAGGTGTTCAACAACCTTTTCATGAACATCGCAGAACAGATGGGTCTGCAACTGCAGAACACGGCCTATTCGGTCAACATCAAGGAGAGGCTCGACTTCAGCTGCGCGCTGTTCGATACGCAGGGCAACCTGATTGCCAATGCGCCGCACATGCCGGTGCACCTCGGCTCCATGGGCGAGAGTATCAAGACTGTAATCCGCGAGAACACGGGCAAGATGCAGCCGGGCGACGTCTATGTGCTGAATGATCCTTATCACGGCGGCACACACCTTCCCGATATCACGGTGATAACACCGGTGTACCTTGATTCATCCACAGAGCCGACGTTTTATGTCGGTTCGCGCGGCCACCATGCCGACATTGGTGGCACGACGCCAGGTTCGATGCCGCCGTTCTCCACGCTGATTGAAGAAGAGGGCGTGCAGATCAACAACGTCAAGCTGGTTGAGCGCGGTGTGCTGCGCGAAGCAGAGATGGTGGCGCTGCTAAAGAGTGGCAAATACCCCAGCCGCAACCCGCAGCAGAACATGGCCGATTTGAAAGCGCAGATTGCTGCCAACGAAAAGGGCGTGCAGGAACTGCGCAAGATGGTCGGGCAGTTCAGCCTGGAGGTGGTGCTGGCCTATATGCGCCATGTGCAGGACAACGCGGAAGAGTCGGTGCGCCGCGTGATCACCAGTTTGAAGGACGGTGACTTCACACTGCCGCTGGACAACGGCGCGCAGATCAGGGTGGCGATACGGGTGGACACCCAAAGCCGCAGTGCAGAAATAAACTTCACCGGTACCTCGGCACAGCAGACCAACAACTTCAATGCACCGACGGCGGTGTGCATGGCGGCGGTGCTGTATGTCTTTCGCACGCTGGTTGATGACGATATACCGCTGAATGCGGGTTGCCTCAAGCCGCTCAAGGTCATCATCCCGGCGGGCTCGATGCTCAACCCGAACCCGCCAGCGTCTGTTGTGGCAGGTAATGTTGAAACCTCGACCTGCATCACCAATGCGCTCTACGGCGCGCTGGGCGTGATGGCGGCCAGCCAGTGCACGATGAACAATTTCACCTTCGGAAACCAGCGCCACCAGTATTACGAAACGATTTCCGGCGGCTCCGGCGCTGGCGGTGTGCTGGACAGCAATGGCGAGGCCCTCTCGGGATTTAACGGGACATCGGTGGTGCAGACACACATGACCAATTCGCGGCTGACCGATCCCGAGGTGCTGGAGTTCCGCTTTCCGGTGCGACTGGAGAGTTATGAAATCCGTGAGGGTTCAGGCGGGGAAGGGCGCTGGCATGGCGGCAACGGCGGTGTACGCCGGGTGCGCTTTTTGGAGCCGATGACGGCCAGCATTTTGTCCAACGGCCGCGTGCACGGCGCTTTCGGCATGGCAGGTGGCCAGCCGGGCCAGGTCGGCAAAAACGTGGTGGTCCGCTCCGATGGCCGTATCGAGGCGCTGGGCCATATCGGTCAGGCGGACATGGCTGCCGGCGACATTTTTGAAATCCACACGCCTGGCGGCGGTGGCTTTGGCGCGGCCTGACTGAGCGGGGCACAGGCAGGCGCAGCAGCAGATAGCAGCTTTGGCGCCGCTGTTTCACGATGTCCTGCCGGCATTGCCCCGCCTGCAAAAAATCCGGACAATGCCGCGCATGTCCGCCGCCTTTATTGATCTCTACCGCTTCCATGCCAGGTACAACTGCTGGATCAACGAACGTATCTACACATCCTGCGAGCAACTGACGGACCAGCAGCGCAAGCTGGACCGCGGCGCTTTTTTCGGCTCCATACACCGCACCCTGAACCACCTGGTGGTGACCGACCAGGTCTGGTTGCGCAGATTCGCACGCTCCGGGGTTGAAACCGGCACGCCTTTCCCTGCACTGGAGGGTGAACTGATCGAGATACCGGAAGCCTATGCCCTGGACATGGTGCCCTTCGACGACTGGCAGGCCCTGAAAGCAAAAAGGGTCCAGCTTGATGCTGCGATGGAGGCGTGGACCCACGCCATGCCCGAGGGCTACCCGCTGATGACCATGGCCTACAGCAACTCCCGCGGGATGCGCCGCGAGCATCCGGCCTGGCAGGCGATCACCCACCTGTTCAACCACCAGACGCATCACCGTAGCCAGGTGATCACCCTGCTAACCCAGGCGGGCATTGATTTTGGTGTGACCGACATGCTGGCGCTGATGTGAATGCATTTCTGCTTGCTATTAAATAAGTAGCATGTCGCGCTAGTCCACATTGGGCTGGAGCCCGATTTGACAGTCAAAAACGGCTGTTTTCAGGTGTTTTTTAAGGTTTTCGGGGTTTTGCCAGGTTGCCGCAGCGATTTTTGGCTTTTGAAAACAGCTGTTATAGCTATAACAGCTGTTTTCAGGCAGGCGTAAAAAAACCCGCCTCGGCGGGTTTCCTGAAGCAGTCCAAGTGGACTGGAATTACTTCTTGGCAGCAGCGCTGGCAGCTGGCTTGGCTGCATCGGCCTTGGCGTCAGCTTTTGCAGCTGGCTTGCCGTCTTTTGCAGTCTTGGCATCAGCCTTGGCTTTCTTCTCGTCGGCCTTTGCTTTTGCATCAGCTTCTTTCTTGGCCTTGGCAGCATCTGCCTTTGCCTTCTTTTCGTCAGCCTTGGCTTTTGCGTCAGCTTCCTTCCTGGCTTTGGCTTCTGCCTTTGGATCGGCCTTGGCTTCGGGTTTTGCTGCGGCTGCAGCTGGTGCAGCCGTAGCGGCCACTGGCTTGGCGGCGGGAGCAGCAGCTGCAGCAGGTGCCGCTGCGGCTGGCTTGGCATCCGCCTTTTCGTCCTTCTTGGCTGCGGCTACGCCCTTGAAACCGCCACCGCCGACGGTCAGGCCTTCTGCGGAGAACTTGGCGGCATTGCCTTCACCAATACCCTTGACGCGGGAAATGAAGTCGTCCCAGCTCTTGAAGTCACCCTTTTTACGCTCGTCGACAATCCGGCTGGAGATAGCGGGGCCAATTCCCTTGACGCCGTCGAGCTCGGCAGCAGTAGCCTTGTTGACGTCTACGGCAGCAAAAGATACTGCCATGTACATGGCGGCGAAAAACGCCAGCAATTTCTTGAACATGAGAAAACTCCTCGTTTATGTGTTTGATATCGATTGAATTGGCTACCCTCGGCCGCCCTTTCTGCAAGGGCAGGCCCTATTGTTAACGGGCGGGGCCACCCGGGGTTGACCACGGCGTCATACTTTTAACGGGAGAAACCCTCGGACCAGTCTCAGCTTCCCTGGCCGGCCAGCCACTGCATGTAAGCCGTCACACCGGTTTGCACATTGGCAAACTTGTGATCGCAACCGGCTGCACGCAATGCGCGCAGGTCGGCCTGCGTATAGCTCTGGTACTTGCCGACCAGTGCTGGCGGAAACGCGATGTAGTCGATCAGGCCGCCGCGCGCGGCTTCGGCAATGCTCAGTGGCGCGTCGTTCTGGTTTTGGCGCAAGGTGTTGACGACGGCAATTGCCACATCGTTGAACGGCTGGGCCTGGCCGGTGCCAAGGTTGAAAATACCCGAGGCTTCCGGGTGATCAAGAAACCAGAGGTTGACCGCAACCACATCATCAATGAACACAAAGTCGCGACGCTGTTCACCGGCGCCATAACCGCCGTACTCGCCAAATAGCTTGACCTTGCCTTCAGCCCGGAACTGGTTGAACTGGTGAAACGCCACGCTGGCCATGCGGCCCTTGTGCTGCTCACGCGGGCCATAAACATTGAAGTAGCGAAAGCCGGCGACCTGGGTTTCGGTATTTTCGAACTTCGCACCCAGTTCGCGTCTTAAACGCTGGTCAAAAAGCAGTTTGGAGTAGCCGTAGACATTGAGCGGCTTTTCGAACTCCGGTGACTCGGTGAAGGTATCCGAGCCGCCATAGGTCGCAGCCGATGACGCATACAGCAGGCGGGTTCCCTGCTCCTGGCAGGACTGGTACAACTCGCACGACAGCGTGTAGTTGTTGTCCATCATGTATTTGCCATCAAGCTCCATGGTGTCGCTGCACGCACCTTCGTGGAAAACGGCTTCGACCTCACCGAAAGCGCCTTCGGCAAACAGGTCGTAAAAATCATCCGAATCAACGTAGTCGGCAATTTGCAGGTCGGCGAGATTGCGGAATTTGTCGCCTTCCGTGAGGTCGTCAACCGCAATGATGTCGTCTATTCCGCGGGCGTTGAGTCCCCTGACGAGGTTGCTGCCAATAAAGCCGGCGGCGCCGGTAACCACGATTTTCATAAGAAGTCCCTGAAGGTTCAGTGTGTGCCGAAAAGCTCGTTGTAGCCCACAGTCGCCGTACCGAACTTGCCGACAACGATGCCGCCTGCGCGGTTGGCAATGGGCACGGCCTCGCGAACGCTCATGCCGCTGGCAATGACAGCCGCCAGAGTGGCAATGACAGTGTCGCCAGCACCGGTCACGTCGAAGACCTCGCGTGCGAGGGCTGGAACATGCATTTCGCCCTGTTCGTCAAACAGCGTCATACCTGCTTCACTGCGTGTCAGCAGCAATGCCTTGAGGTTCAGCGCCTTGCGCAGGTTGTGTGCCTTGACCTGCAGGTCCTGCTCATCGCGCCAGTTGCCAATCACCTGCTCGAGCTCTGCCCGGTTCGGTGTGATGACGGTGGCATTTTTATAACGTGTGTAGTCGGAGCCCTTGGGATCGACAAGCACTGCCTTGCCGGCCGACAGCGCCTGTTCGATCATCAGCGGTATATGAGCCAGACCGCCTTTGGCGTAATCGGAAAAGAGCACGGCATCATGTTCCGGACAGAGTTTTTTGAATGTCGCAGATTGTGATGCGAGCACTTCGTTTTCCGGCGTGTTTTCGAAGTCCAGGCGTATCAGTTGTTGTTGCCGGCCTATCACCCGGAGCTTGACCGTGGTCTTCAGCCTTGCGTCGCGCCCGAAGTAGGGGGTGATGCCGGTCTGGGCTACCAGCGCCTCGAGCTGGTGGCTCGCCTCATCCTCGCCAACCACGCTTAGGAGTGCGGCTTTTGCACCCAGTGCCACGATATTGCTGGCCACATTGGCGGCACCGCCTACGCGTTCTTCGGTCCGCGTGACCCGGACTACAGGAACGGGAGCCTCCGGCGATATGCGATCAACGGCGCCGTACCAGTAGCGGTCCAGCATCGCGTCGCCGACAACCAGCACGCGGGCTTTAGAAATTTGTTCAGCTGATAGCTTTGAAGTTGTCGTCATGTCTTTGTTCTTAAAACCAGAAACACTGCGGCACCGGCTTGACCGGGCCGCTGGTGTTGCTCCCTGCAAGGGGGGAAGGTGCCAAACGAAGTGAGCATCCGATGGGGGGCTGCCAAAAGGCTTTCATATCTCTTCAATGCGGCGCGCAGGGTAGCTGTCCCATGCCTGGCATCCGGGGCAATGCCAGAAGTGCTGCGTGGCCTCAAACCCGCAGGCCGCGCAGCGGTAGCGCATCAGAGGCTTGGTCGCCTGCTCCAGCGCGCGCTGCAGCAGCGCGTGGTTGTGTTCACTGCCCAGGGCTTCGCCGGCGATCCAGCGGGAGGCGGCTACGAGTGACGGCTCACGTTCGAGATGTTTGATGTACCAGTCGTGTGCCAGCGCAGGTTCTGCCTCGAGTCGCACGATAGCTTCGAGCACATCAACCGAGGGCATCGCCGTGTAGTGGTTCTTCAGCAGCACAGTCACGACAGGCCGCATCGCGTCATCCTGGGCAATGTTGGCCAGCAGGCCAGCGGTCAGCGGCAGAGACTGCGGCGCAACTTTTTCAAGCTGTAAAAGGGTGTCGAACGCTGCCTGCAGATTGCCGCGCTGCGCCTGCAGTTTGGCCATGTCTATAAGCGGCCTGGCTGAAGCAGGTGCCAGATGGCAGGCGGATTTAAGTATTTCTTCGGCCTTGCCCGTATCACCCGCAGCAAGTGCAGCGGCCGCCTGTTCGCACAGGTAGTGGGCCTGCCTGCCTGTAAAGCTGCCGTGGCTTGCGCTGTCCAGTTTGCTGGCTATGTCGCTGGCATGCTGCCAGTCGCGTGAGCGCTCGTAGATGGACAGTAGCGCAAGCCGCGCTTCTTCTTCATAGTTGGTGCCTTCCAGTTTCCTCAGTGCGACCTCCGCACGGTCAAGCAGGCCGGCCTTCAGAAAGTCCAGCGCGAGCGCATGCTGGGCGCGGTCACGCTCGGGCTGGGTCAGGTCACCGCGCGACATCAGGTGCTCGTGGACTCGCACAGCGCGCTCATATTCGCCGCGCCGACGAAACAGGTTGCCGAGTGCGAAGTGCAATTCGGACGTGTCGGGATCATTCTGAACGGCTTCTATGAACGCATCTATGGCCTGGTCCTGCTGCTCATTGAGCAGGAAATTCAGGCCGCGGAAATAGGCCTTGGGTGCCTGGCGATTCTCAATGCGCAACTGCCGGATGTCTATGCGCGAAGCCAGCCAGCCCAGCGTGAACGCGACCGGCAGGCCCAGCAGTATCCAGGTGAAGTCAAAGTCCATGGCGCGGGATCTGTGTGCTCTCTGGGGAAACCGATGACGGCGAAACAGCGCCTGCAACTGCGGGTGGGATAGCCGGATGCATGCGCGCGATTTTGCGTTTTCTCCACCACCGCGGCATCATCACCAGCACGCCGATGATCAGCCCGCAGCTGAAAGCTGTCAGCACCACCAGTATCAGGGGTGCGGTCCAGAGTGTGCCGAAAAAGAAGTGGACGCCTACGGCTTGCTGGTTATTCAGCGCAAAAGCAAAGAGCGTAAAAAAAATGGCTGCTTTAAGCAGCCACATCAGGTATTTCAATTGGCCTGCCTCCTGGAGTTGCCAGGGTAATTGTAGCCAGCACCCCGGTCGCCTGGATTACCTGGGCACCTTGGGCGATTGCCCTGTCAGCAAGGCTTCTGTCCGTGCATCCACCGCTTCGCGCAAGGCCTTGCCTGGTTTGAAATGGGGAACGCGTTTTTCAGGAATGGCGACGCTTTCGCCTGAACGCGGGTTCCTGCCCATGCGGGGAGGGCGCCGGTTCACCGAAAAACTGCCGAACCCGCGAATTTCAATCCTGTGCCCACGCACCAGCGCATCGCTGACGGCGTCAAGAATGGTCTTGACGGCGTACTCTGCGTCGCGGTGGGTCAACTGGCTGAATTTGGCAGCCAGTTCTTCTACAAGATCGCTTCGGGTCATACAAATAGGGGCCGGAAAAATGGCGTGCTGCAGCTGTACAAAGGCACAACCGGGCACGCCATTTTGACGGTTCGCCGGTTTTTACTTGTCGGTATTTTCCATCTTGGCACGCAGCAGCGCGCCGAGGTTGGTCAAACCGGCATTGTCACGGGAGGACTGCTGGCTCAGGGAAGCCATGGCTTCCTGCTGGTCAGCGTTGTCCTTGGCCTTCACGGACAGCTGGATGTTCCGGGTCTTGCGATCCACATTCACCACGACTGCGGAGACTTCGTCGCCTTCCTTTAGCACGTTGCGTGCGTCTTCAACGCGGTCACGGCTGATTTCGCTGGCACGCAGGTAGCCAATGATGTCTTCGCCGAGGTCGATTTCAGCGCCCTTGGCGTCAACAGTCTTGACCTTGCCGGTCACAATCGCGCCCTTGTCGTTGATAGACACGAACGTGGTGAACGGATCGGAATCAAGCTGCTTGATACCCAGGGAGATGCGCTCGCGGTCAACGTCGACAGCCAGCACGATGGCTTCAACTTCCTGGCCCTTCTTGTAGTTGCGAACAGCGGCTTCGCCGGGTTCGTTCCACGAGAGGTCGGACAGGTGCACCAGACCGTCGATGCCGGCAGCCAGGCCCACAAAGACGCCGAAGTCGGTGATCGACTTGATCGGGCCCTTGACGCGGTCGCCGCGCTTGGTGTCCTGGGCAAATTCCTGCCACGGGTTGGCCTTGCACTGCTTCATGCCCAGGCTGATGCGGCGCTTGTCTTCGTCGATCTCGAGGACCATGACTTCGACTTCGTCGCCCAGTGCCACGAGCTTGCTCGGTGCAACGTTCTTGTTGGTCCAGTCCATTTCGGAGACGTGGACCAGGCCTTCGATACCAGGCTCGAGTTCAACAAATGCGCCGTAATCGGCGATGTTGGTGATCTTGCCGAACAGGCGGGTGCCTTGCGGGTAGCGGCGGTTCACGCCCATCCATGGATCGTCGCCCATCTGTTTCAGGCCGAGGGAAACGCGGTTTTTCTCGGTGTCGAATTTCAGGATCTTGGCAACGATTTCCTGGCCAGCCGTCACCACTTCGCTTGGGTGACGCACGCGGCGCCATGCCATGTCGGTGATGTGCAGCAGGCCGTCGATACCGCCCAGGTCAACGAAAGCACCGTATTCAGTGATGTTCTTGACCACACCCTTGACGGAAGAACCTTCCTTGAGGGTTTCCATCAGCTTGGCGCGTTCTTCGCCCATGGACGCCTCGACCACTGCACGGCGTGACAGCACGACGTTGTTGCGCTTGCGGTCCAGCTTGATGACCTTGAATTCCATGGTCTTGTTCTCGTACGGAGACAAGTCCTTGACGGGGCGGGTGTCGATCAGCGAGCCGGGCAGGAAGGCGCGGATGCCGTTGACCAGGACGGTCAGGCCGCCCTTGACCTTGCCGCTGGTCTGGCCGGTGACGAATTCGCCGGATTCCAGGGCTTTTTCCAGGCTCATCCACGATGCCAGGCGCTTGGCCTTGTCGCGCGACAGCAGGGTGTCGCCGTAGCCGTTTTCGACGGAGTCGATAGCGACGGAAACAAAATCACCGACCTGGACTTCGAGTTCGCCCTGGTCGTTCTTGAATTCTTCGAGCGGCACATAGGCCTCGGACTTCAGTCCGGCGTTGACAACGACGTGGTTGTGGTCGATGCGAACGACTTCGGCGGTGATAACTTCACCGGTGCGCATTTCAGAGCGCTGGAGCGATTCGTTGAATAGATCGGCAAAAGATTCAGACATGATTTTCCTAGTCCACAGGGCAGGTTTCCAATGGCACTATTGCCATTGTTTTTAAGGCTGACTGCGGCGGTTTTTGCGGCCGTTGTAAAGGCGGTCGCGGGTTACGTTGATGAACCTGCTGATTCGCTCACTACGAGTGGTGCCAATTCGGCACGCGATGAATCAGAAGGGCCGTTTGCCCTGCCACCAGTCAATCACGTGGCTCACCGATTTTTCAATCGACAAATCAGAGTTGTCCAATAGCAAGGCGTCATCAGCAGGTCTCAGAGGGGCTGCTTCTCGCGACATGTCGCGCGCATCACGTGCCTCTAAATCTTGCTGAATCGCAGCTATTGTAGTGGAAATTCCCTTTGAAATCAACTGCTTATGCCGACGGGCGGCACGATGCGCGGCGTCTGCAGTCAGGTAGACCTTCAACGGGGCGTCAGGGAAAACAACGGTCCCCATGTCCCTGCCGTCTGCCACCAGTCCGGGCAGCCGTCTGAAACTGTGCTGAAGTTCATGCAGCGCTTCCCTTACCTGCGGATGCGCGGAAACCCGGGACGCAGCCATCCCGGCTGCCTCGGTACGGATGGCGTCCGAGACGTCCTGATCGTCCAGCAGAATATGGTCCCCGCGAAACTGCACCGGCAGGTGGCGCGCAATCGCTGCAACCGCGTCGCCATCATCCAGCGAAACCCCGGCAACCGCTGCCGCGTGGGCGCTAAGCCGGTACAGCGCGCCGGAATCCAGGTAGTGATAACCCAGCTGATGGGCTGTTCTGGAGGCCAATGTGCCTTTGCCCGAGGCAGTCGGGCCATCTATGCAGATGACAGGGATTTCGCCGGGGACTGCCTCGGTCACGGAAAAAAGCGTTTCAAAGTAGTCGGGAAAGGTTTTGCCAACACATTTCGGGTCCAGGATGCGTACCGGCAGCTCTGCGGGGTTGAATGCCGCCAGCGAAAAACACATCGCTATCCGGTGGTCGTCATAGGTGTGAATCGCGCCGGTAGACCATTGGGTCGGAGGAGTGATCTTCAGGTAGTCCTGGCCTTCCTTGACTTCTGCGCCGAATTTGCGCAATTCACAAGCCATTGCTGCAATTCGATCCGTTTCCTTGACGCGCCAACTGGCGATGTTGCGCAGGGTAGTAGTGCCCTCCGCGTAGAGCGCCATCACTGCCAGCGTCATCGCGGCATCGGGGATATGGTTGCAGTCAATGTCTATTGCCCTGAGCGGCCAGCCTTCACCTGTGCGCCCGCGCGAAACCCGCAACGAGTTTGGCGTGCTGGTGATTTGTGCGCCCATCCGGGCGGCAGCTTCCACAAAGCGGATGTCGCCCTGGATGGAGTCGGCGCCTACCCCCAATATTTCGATGTGATCACCGTGGTTACTGGCGGCGATGGCGCCCAGCGCGATGAAATAACTGGCCGATGAGGCATCGCCTTCAACATGGATTTCACCGGGTGACTGGTAGCGGCTTCCGGCCGGTATGGTGAACTGCTGCCAACTCGCGCCGCCGTCAGGGCGCTGCACATCTATGCCGAAGCGTCGCAAAAGGTTTAGCGTGATTTCTATGTAGGGTTTTGAAATCAGCTCGCCGACCACTTCTATGCGTATGTCTTCTTTCGCAACCAGTGGCAAGGCCATGAGTAAGGCCGTCAGAAACTGGCTGGAGACGTCGCCGCGAACCTGTATCGGTTGGTTGACACTGAAGTCGCCGGTTGGTGGCGTCAGGCGCAGTGGCGGAAAACCCTCGTTACCCAAGTAGTCGATACGACAACCCAAATGCCGCAGTGCATCCACCAGGTCGCCGATAGGCCGTTCGTGCATGCGTGGCACGCCGGACAATTCGAATGCCCCGCCGAGCAGGGCGAGGGCGGCAGTCAGCGGTCGCATGGCTGTGCCCGCATTGCCCATGAAAAGTCTGGTTTCACCAGACTCTCTGTTGGCGAGTCGTCCGCCCAAACCCTGAATCGCTACCGTGGAACCTTTGCGCTCGACCCTGCAACCCAGCTTTTCAAGTGCTGCGAGCATGACAGCTGTGTCATCCGATGCCAGCAAATCGTGCACAGTCGTTTTGCCGTGGCTCAATGCCGAAAGCAGAAGTACCCGGTTCGAGATGCTTTTGGAGCCTGGCAGGCGGACTGTGCCGCTTGCCCTGGCCAGTGGGGGTATGTCCAGGTATTCGACGTCGAACATGCGCAGCTCAGCGGTGCGGCTTTTGCGTGCTGGCGATACGCCAGTTGGCGCGTGTTTCGCTCGCTTGTTCTATCAATTTTTCAAGCGCGTCGCTATCGCCGGCCGTGATCAGTTTTTCAAGTGTCTGCAGGGTTTGCTGGAAGATTCTTGATTGGTCTAGCAACTCTTCGCGGTTGGCAATCAGGATGTCACGCCACATTTGGGGATCGCTTGCCGCAATCCGCGTGAAGTCCCGAAACCCGGGACCTGCGAGCGACATGTAGTTCTTGCCGTTTTCCTGGCCGGCGATACCGTTGATAAGTGCAAATGCAATAAGGTGGGGCAGATGGCTTACTGCTGCGTATGCCGCATCATGTGCCTGCGGCGACATCTTGACGACCTCACAGCCCAGGGCAGTCCAGACCTCGGCAGCTTTTTGCAGTTGTACGGTAAAGGTGCGTTCTATGGGTGTCAGGATGACCTGTTTGCCTGCATACAACGTAGCGTCGGCATGTTCAACGCCCGAGACTTCCTTGCCGGTGATCGGGTGCGCCGGGACAAAACATCCGATGTGGTCCCGCAGCACACGACGCGCGGCGTCGACAACGTCGCGCTTGGTGGAGCCTACGTCCATCACGAGAGTGTTGGGCGTAATCAGGTGGCGGATGGCCTTGAAAGTGGCTTCTGTTGCTGACACAGGAACTGCCAGCAGGACGATATCTGCACCTGAAACTGCCAGCAGGGCGGAAGGCGCTTCAATGTCAATCACGCCCATCTGGCGCGCACGCTCGGTAGTGGAAGGTGACTTGCTATAGCCCACCACACGTTTGACCAGACCAGCCTGTTTCATGGCCAGAGCGAATGAGCCGCCCATCAGGCCGCAACCAATAAGACCCAGTTGCTCAAACATTAAAAGAACAGCCTTTATTCAGGTACATGTGCGCAGAGGTTGAGGTGGTTTTCATGTTCAATCGCTAACCGGATAGGTTCCCAGTACTTTGTAGAACGCACAAAGCCGTTGCAATTCCGCGAGTGCAGCCTGGACATGTGGTTGTGACGGATGACCCTGCAAGTCTATATAAAAATAATATTCCCACTGCCCGGAACGCGCTGGCCTGGATTCAAAGCGTGTCATCGACACGCCGTGATCCTTTAGTGGGACCAAGAGGTCATGGACTGCTCCGGGGCGATTCGTCACCGATACCACGAGACTGATGCAATCCTTACCGGACGCTGGTGGCGCGGGCAAGGTTTTTGGAAGGCAAACTACCGCAAAGCGTGTGCGGTTGAATGCTTCATCCTGAATGCCATGGGCCACGGAATGCAGGCCAAACTTCGCGCCTGCCCGCTCACTGGCGATGCCTGCCCATGCGTTGTTGGTGGATGCAAGCCGCGCACCTTCTGCATTGCTTGACACTGCATGGCGCGTTGCGTGGGGCAAATGCGCCGTCAGCCATCCCTGGCATTGGGCAAGCGCCTGCGGGTGGGCGTAAACGGCCTCGATGGCCTCCATGGAATCGCTCAGGCGCAAAAGGTTGTGGGTCACCATCAGGCTGACTTCGCCGACGATGTGCAGCGGTGATGTCAGGAACAGATCAAGGCTGCGCGAGACCACGCCTTCGGTGGAGTTTTCAACGGCGACCACGCCATAACCGGCACTGCCGGACGCCGTCGCACGGAAAACCTCGTCCACGTTGTCGCAGGGCACGTGTTCTATGCTTTGCCCGAAAAATTGCAGGGCCGCCTGTTCGCTGAAGGTGCCAGCCGGTCCGAGATAAGCCACACGCACCGGTGCTTCAAGTGCGAGGCATGCCGACATGATCTCCCGCCAAACTGCGGCGACATGCTCACTTTTTAACGGGCCTTTGTTGGCCTGCTGGATTTGCTCTATGACCTTGGCAACCCGATCTGGCCTGAAAAAGGACGAGCCTTCGCGGCGCTTCACTTCTCCTACCTGCTCGGCTACTTCCGCACGGCGGTTCAGCAGGACAAGCAGTTCGCGGTCGATGGTGTCGATCTGAATGCGCAAATCAGCGAGGTTTGTAGTCATCATTTCAGGTGTTTTCTCGCTCGAATTCTCGCATGTAGTCCACCAGCGCCTGCACACCACGCAATGGCATCGCGTTGTAAATGCTGGCGCGCATGCCGCCTACCGATTTATGGCCTTTGAGCTGTAGCAGGCCGCGTGCCTTTGTACCAGCCAGGAACGCGTCATTGCGTGATTCATCGCGTAACAGAAAAGGGACGTTCATGCGCGACCGGCAATTCTTGTCGACGTGGTTGACATAGAGCGCTGACTGGTCAATGGCATCGTAAAGAAGCCGGGCTTTGGCAATATTGCGCAGTTCGATAGCCGCTATCCCAGTGGCTGAGCCTTCGGTCTGGCGCTTGAGCCACTGAAAAGTCAGTCCGGCGATGTAGATCGCATAAGTGGGAGGGGTGTTGAACATCGATTCATTGGCTGCAACCGTGGCGTAGTTGAACGCGCTTGGGCATATCGCGAGTGCCCGGTCCAGAAGATCCTCGCGCACCACCACTATGGTTACACCTGCCGGCCCCAGGTTTTTCTGTGCACCGCCAAACGCCAGTCCCACCTTTGACCAGTCAATGCTGCGCGAGGCGACATGTGAGGAAAAGTCAATAACCAGTGGTGCATTCGATCCGAGTGTTTTCAGGTCGGGCAGTGTGTTGAATTCAACGCCGTGAATCGTCTCGTTGGTGCACAGGTGCACATATGCAGCATCTGCGTTGAGCTTCCAGCTGGCCGGGGCAGGCAGGCTTGTGTGGCCGCTTTCCTGGCTGCTGGCTGCGATGTTGACCTCACAATACCTGCGCGCCTCTTTTTGCGACTTTTCGCTCCAGGACCCGGTGACGACAAAGTCAACGGCCCGGCCGCAGGAAAGGTTTAACGGGACAATGGCGTTCTCGGCCAGACCTCCGCCCTGCATGAAGAGTATTTTGAAGTGAGCCGGTATAGCCATCAACTCGCGGAAGTCGGCTTCGGCGGTTTCATAGATGGAGATGAATTCCTTACCGCGGTGGCTCATCTCCATCACGCTCATGCCGCTACGGTGCCAATTCATCATTTCTGCGGCGGCCTGTTCAAGGACTTCTTCCGGCAGGCAAGCGGGCCCTGCCGAAAAATTGAAGGGCCGGATCATTTCTTGGGAGCGGGCCGGGCGGTTCCGGATGAACTTGCGGCGGGCGGGGAAGTCCTTGGAGCTGCGGGAGTTGCTGCCGGCGAGGCTGGTGCGCCGATGATTTTGGCTGCGTTGTCGTCAAACTGCTTCACCCGGGCGGTGACGTCGGAGCGCGTGGTATCTATCAGTTGACGGATAAACAGGCTGCCCAGTTCAGGCGCTGCGTCCTGGTATTTCTTGATGGCAGGGGCTTCAAAAAAAGCCGCAATCTGCTTGAGTTCATCGATGGAAAATTTGTCCATGTAGGCGGGAACGAGCGCTTCACCGCTGGCTGATACCACCTTGCCCTTGATGGAGCGGGTGATGTCGTCATATGTCCTCTTCAGCTCCGCATTGAGGGCATCTTTGGCCTGCTGTTGACGGTCTGCAGGTACCTCCTGCAACTTTGGCCCCCAGTTTTGCAAAACTTCTTCGGTGGCACTGTCTGCAAGTTGGCCGATCAACCTGTCAAGCTCCGGGCCTTGCTGAAGTGCCACAACTTTTGCCGCCCATTCCTGTTTGGTCTGTGCCTGTGTATTTCCGCAAACGGCAAGGGTGGTAATCGCCATTACTGTCAAAAGTTTTTTCATGCGTCATTTTCCGTGTTGGGGGTTGCCGGGCCAGCCAGGCCATCGTTGCCAGAAGAGGTATCACCTTCAGGGACACCGTCGATGTCATCCAGCGTGGCGTCGTTTTCGACAATCCGCTGCAAGCCGCTTAATTGTGAACCTTCATCAAGGCCTATCAGGGTAACGCCTTGTGTAGCCCTTCCCATTTCGCGGATTTCACTGACGCGGGTGCGAACCAGTACGCCCTTGTCCGTAATCAGCATGATTTCGTCCTCCGCATGAACCAGCGTGGCTGCGACGACCTTGCCATTGCGCTCGCTTTGCTGGATGGCAATCATGCCCTTGGTACCGCGGCCATGACGCGTGTACTCGACGATGGATGTTCTCTTCCCATAGCCGTGCTGTGTCGCGGTCAATACACTCTGCTGCTCATCTCCGGCGACCAGCATGGCTATGACTCCCTGGCCGTCTTCAAGCATCATTCCGCGTACGCCGCGAGCATTACGGCCCATGGGGCGGACGTCATTTTCGTCAAAGCGCACCGCTTTTCCACCATCGCTGAACAGCATCACGTCATGTTTGCCATCGGTAAGAGAGGCACCTATCAGGTAGTCGCCATCATCAAGATCCACGGCAATGATGCCTGCCTTGCGCGGATTGCTGAACTCATCTAGCGCCGTCTTCTTGACAGTGCCCATTGAGGTCGCCATGAACACATACTGGTCTGCAGGGAAGGTACGCTTTTCACCTGTCAACGGCAAAACAACTGTAATTTTTTCCCCATCCTGCAACGGAAACATGTTGACGATAGGCCTGCCACGCGAACCGCGCGAACCGGCCGGTACTTCCCAGACCTTGAGCCAGTAAAGACGGCCCCGGTTGGAAAAGCAAAGGATGTAGTCATGCGTGTTGGCGATAAAGAGCTGGTCAACCCAGTCGTCTTCCTTGGTGGCTGTAGCCTGCTTGCCGCGGCCGCCGCGCTTCTGGGCACGGTATTCGGACAGTGGCTGGCTCTTGATATAGCCGCTGTGTGACAGCGTCACCACCATGTCGGTAGGTGTTATCAAATCTTCGGTGCTCAGGTCGAATGAGCTGTGTTCAATCTGGCTGCGCCTTGCACCAAGTTTGGTCTGGCCAAACTCCTGCTTGATTGCGCCCAGTTCTTCGCCAATGATTACCGAAACGCGCTCGGGACGCGCGAGGATGTCCAGCAAATCATCGATTTCTGCCATCACCTCCTTGTACTCGGCGACTATCTTGTCCTGTTCCAGGCCTGTGAGGCGTTGCAGGCGCATTTGCAGAATTTCCTGCGCCTGCGTCTCCGACAGCCTGTAAAGGCCGTCACCACCCATGCCGTACATCTTTTCCAGGCCATCCGGACGGTAGTCGTCGGCATTGACAGCGCCGCCGTCGGCACGCGTACGGGTAAGCATTTCACGGACCAGTTTGCTGTCCCACGGTTTGAGCATCAACTCCGCTTTGGCGACCGGTGGCGTTGGAGCGTTGCGAATGATGGCGATAAAGTCATCAATATTCGCCAGGGCTACTGCCAGTCCTTCAAGCACGTGGCCGCGCTCACGCGCCTTGCGCAGAGTGAAGATGGTGCGCCGTGTCACGACTTCGCGGCGATGGGACAGGAAGACCTGTATCAGGTCCTTCAGGTTGCAGAGCTTGGGCTGGCCATTGACCAGTGCCACCATATTGATGCCGAAAGTGTCCTGGAGTTGTGTCTGCTTGTACAGGTTATTCAGTACAACTTCAGGAACTTCGCCACGCTTGAGTTCGATGACCAGCCGCATGCCGGACTTGTCGCTCTCGTCCTGTATATGGCTGATGCCTTCAATCTTCTTTTCATGGACAAGCTCGGCCATGCGCTCTTGCAAGGTCTTTTTGTTGACTTGGTACGGAAGCTCGTCAACGATGATCGATTGGCGCTGGCCCTTGTCAATGTCCTCAAAGTGGCACTTCGCCCGCATGACTACCTTGCCGCGGCCCGTGCGGTAGCCGTCCTTGACGCCGTTGATGCCATAAATGATGCCTGCCGTTGGAAAGTCGGGCGCAGGAATCATCTCCATCAGTTCTTCAATACTGGCTTCCGGATTCTTCAGAAGGTGAAGGCATGCATCAACCGATTCGTTGAGGTTGTGCGGGGGAATGTTGGTTGCCATGCCGACTGCGATCCCGGATGAGCCATTCACCAGCAGATTGGGAAACCTCGCTGGCATGACCAGCGGCTCGTTTTCACTGCCGTCGTAATTGGGGCCGAAATCGACAGTCTCCTTGTCCAGGTCCGCAAGCAACTCATGCGCAATCTTGGACATGCGGATTTCGGTGTATCGCATGGCTGCTGCGTTGTCACCGTCCACTGAGCCGAAGTTGCCCTGTCCATCCACCAGCATGTGGCGGAGTGAAAAATCCTGCGCCATACGCACGATGGTTTCATATACAGCGCTGTCTCCGTGCGGGTGGTACTTGCCGATTACATCACCCACGATACGAGCGGATTTTTTATAGGGGCGGTTCCAGTCGTTGTTCAATTCGTGCATTGCAAACAGCACGCGGCGGTGTACGGGCTTCAGGCCGTCCCTGGCGTCCGGCAACGCTCGTCCTACGATCACGCTCATTGCGTAGTCGAGATAGCTACGCCGCATTTCCTCCTCAAGGCTGATGGGGAGGGTTTCTTTTGCAAACTGGGTCATGAGGGGGCCTGGATAGAGATTTGTCTCGGTGTGCTCTGGGCAGCAAACCGGATTTTAAGGCCTGAGTTTACGGTGTAAGGGTTGTGGCTCGGCAGCAACAAACTCCAAAGATTCTCTAGTCTGTGTCAGACGAACGCGATTGTCTGCTTGTGGCCTGAATCGGCTGTGGCACAATAACTGTAACGTTGCGAGTGATGGTCACTCACGGCGTGTAACTTATTAATCGCAGCCAGTCTGCGGCTTTTCTCTAGAGGAGAACCATGAAGAAACTCAACAAAGTGGCAATGTTGTTTGCTTCCGCAGCGCTTGCTACCGCCGCTGGTGCACAAACAATCGATAACTGGAAAAACGGCTCCAACGAATACGTCTGGAAAAACGGCACCAACGAATATTGCTGGCGTGATGCCAACTGGACGCCTGCTACTGCAGCTCCAGGCTGCGATGGCGCTATTGCTCCAGTGGTTGCTCCTCGCGCTGCCGCTCCTGTTGCTGCTGCACCTGCTCCAGCACCTGCTCCAGCACCTGCTCCAGCACCTGCGACCGTGGCGTCGAAAGTCACCTACGCTGCTGACGCGTTCTTTGATTTCGACAAGTCCGTGATCAAGCCAGAAGGCAAAGCCAAGCTGGATGACCTGGTCGGCAAGATCAAGGACATCAACCTGGAAGTCATCATCGCTGTTGGTCACACCGACTCCGTTGGTAGCGA
>JAZKCN010000025.1:0-4877 GCA_040388075.1 Pseudomonadota bacterium
ACCTGACCAAAATCTCGCGCGAGGCGCTGGCCGAAGAAGAAAGCCGCCGCTGGACCGACATCATCAGCTTCACGATCAACATGGAGCAGATAGGCGACATCATCGAGCGTGTGCTGATAGACATCGAAGACAAGAAGATCAAGCCGGGCCGCAACTTTTCTGAAGCCGGCATGGCCGAGATCTGCGAACTGCATGGCCGCCTGCTCGACAACCTGCGCCTCTCGATGAGCGTCTTCCTCAACGGCTCGGTGCGTGACGCGCAAAAACTGCTGCAGGAGAAAGCACGCTTTCGTGACCTCGAACGCGCCTACGCCACCAGCCACCTCGGCCGCCTGTCGGCCAACACGGTTCAAAGCCTGGAAACCAGCTCGCTGCACATAGACCTGATCAGCGACCTCAAACGCATCAACTCCCACATCTGCTCCATCGCCTATCCCATCCTCGACTCGGCAGGTGCCCTGGCACCCAACCGTTTGCGGCAGCAAAGCCTGGCTGACGAGTAGATGCCTTTTTCAGTCGCTACCAAATTAATAGCAGGTGGCGCTAGTCCAGATTGGCCTGCAGGCCTTTTTGATAGCTAAAAACAGGCTTTTTAGGCCTTTTTGAAGCTCCTGGAGCCCTTGAACAGAAGCCACCAGTCTTCAAAGCGGCATCAATGTAAAGTAGACTTTACATTTTATCCAACATCCCGGTCATGTGCAGGTCGGGGGTTTGATTCTCTCCAGCACTGTTGGCGCCCTTAAATGCTTCGTTGATTGACACGCGCCGAAAGAGCTTTAGCGCTTTCTTTTCTTTCGCTGTACCGGTCAACAAGATAGTCCGCACTCGCCCTTGTCAGCAGGGTAAATTTCACCAGCTCTTCCATCACATCTACAACACGGTCATAGTAGGCAGAAGGCTTCATGCGGCCTTCTTCATCGAACTCCAGAAAAGCTTTGGCCACCGATGACTGGTTGGGTATCGTGATCATCCGCATCCACCTGCCCAGCACACGCAACTGGTTCACCGCGTTGAAAGACTGGGAGCCCCCCGATACCTGCATCACTGCGAGCGTTTTGCCCTGGGTTGGCCGCACTGCCCCCAGGGCCAGCGGTATCCAGTCAATCTGGGCTTTCATGATTGCCGTCATCGCACCGTGCCGCTCCGGTGACGTCCAGACCATGCCTTCGGCCCATTTCGCCAACTGCCTCAGTTCAAGAACACGCGGATGGTCTTCGGGCGCATCGTCAGGAAGCGGCAGGCCACGCGGATCAAACACCTGCGTCTCTGCCCCCATCCGATGCAGCAGTCTTTCCGCCTCTTCTGTCAGTAACCGGCTGTATGAGCGTTCGCGCACTGATCCATACAGCAGCAGTATTCGAGGCGGATGGGCTGGCGGCGGCGCTGAAAGAAGCGAGGCTTCATCCGGTACGGCAAAGAACTCCGGCGACACATTGGGCAGGGTATTTAAATCAGTCACGGCTATGGAACTCGATGAAATTGCATTAATTCAATGATTCTTGTAATATCGAATTATGATTGAAAACGACAGCATTACCGCCCTCGCCTCACTCGCGCAGGTTCAACGCCTCCGGGCATTTCGTGCACTGGTGGTTGCCGGCCCCGAGGGCCTGACGCCGTCAGTCATGGCCGAGCAACTGGGGCTGGCATCCAACACCCTGTCCTTTCATCTGAAAGAACTCGCTCACGCAAAGATGGTGAGCGTCGAGCCGCGTGGCCGCAACCTGATCTACCGCGCTGACTTTGTCCAGATGAATGCCTTGCTGGCCTATCTCACTGAACATTGCTGTGAGGGCGCAGCGTGCGACCTCAGCACCACACCAGTTTGAACAAGCTGCTGAAAACCCAATGACTGATTTCAAACCCATCAATGTGCTGTTCCTGTGTACCCACAACTCGGCGCGAAGCATCCTTGCCGAAGCACTTTTAAACGACATGGGCAATGGGCGCTTCAAGGCGTTCTCGGCAGGAAGCAGTCCCCGTGAAAATCAGCAGCCAACCCGATGGCGATTGAAATACTGAGGAAGGCAGGCGTCTCAACAGCAGGCTTGCGAAGCAAGACATGGGACGAGTTCGGCAAGCCCGATGCGCCGCACATGGATCTGGTGATCACCGTTTGCGACAACGCGGCAGGTGAAGCCTGCCCGTACTGGCCGGGGCAGCCGGCGACAGCGCATTGGGGCTACCCGGACCCATCGGAGACCAAAGGCACTGACGACCAGAAGATGGAAGCCTTCCGGCAGACGCTGCATGCCATCCGGCGCCGTCTGGAACTTCTTGTAAATCTGCCCATGACAAGCGTTGACAAACTGATGCTCCAGGACAAGGCGCGCGCACTGTCGAAGGCATGACCCCCTGGAAGAAAGCCCTGGCCGAGTTCATCGGCACAGCGGGTCTGGTGTGTGCCGTGATTGGCTCCGGCATCATGGCAGCTTCTCGGGTATTTCACCCTCCAGTGCCCCGGCTTTTGTGCTGGCGCAAATGGCCGGTGCCGTGCTCGGGACAATACTCGCCAGTTGGTTTAACGAGGACGTGTGACTGACCGGACACGCATGGGTTCCAGCAGGCGATTCACTTGCCCAGCCCCAACACCTCAGCCAGTATCAACGCCGCCTCGGTCGTGAACTCGCCGCGCTGCATGGCTGCCACCACTTGCGCCGCATCCATCAGACGAAACTGCGCGACTTCGCCGTCCTGGTTCTCGGGCACCATAGCTTCAGGCACGGTGCAGGTGTACCAGTCGATCTCTTCAATCACATAGCCTGAGCCCTTGCCATCGGCGCAGGGCCGACGTGTCGTGATCTGGCCGCCGTGGCGGAGGTTGTGCATGGCATCGACCTTCAGGCCGGCTTCCTCCCAGGTCTCGCGGGCCAGCGCAGTGTCCACCGTGTCTGCGGCAGAGACCATGCCGCCCATCAGCGTGTCCCACATGCCAGGGTCGTTCGATTTCGTGAGCGAGCGCTGCTGCACCCAGTAGCGGCCATCCGGTGCCAGGCCGACCAGGTGCACAGCCATGGTGGCAATGCCCAGCACACGGACAGCGGCGCGTTCTACCGTGCCCTTCAGGTGGCCGAACTGGTCGTGCACTGCCAGTTGTTCACTGCGCCATTCGGCGGCCAGCCCCGCGCTGTACAGGGCGCGGGCCAACTGGTTCAGGCTGGTGGTGGCATTACCCAGCAGGCGCCAGCCCAAGGCCTCGGGCTGCTCCCGCTGCAACAGGGGCTCCAGCGCATCGAGCATGACACGCAGGGAAGCATCAGCGAGCAATGCAGGATCGACGGAACCAATCTGCGACTCGCCCGCCCAAAGCGGCACCCGGGGCCGCAGTGGCGGCACGGTGGCACCCGCGCGCAAGGCCCTAAGCCATTCGGCGTCCGACACAAGCTGACCGGACATACGCACCTACAGCGTCAGGATGGTGGAGCCGGTGGTCTTGCGCGCTTCCAGCGTACGGTGCGCCTCGGCCACTTCGGCCAGGGGAAACTGCTGGTCGATCTGGATCTTCACCTTGCCGCTGCTCACCATGTCGAAGAGTTCATCTGCCATTTCCTGCGTGGCCTCGCGGCTGCTGATGTGGGTATAGACGGTCTGGCGCGTGACGTAGATGGAACCTTTGGCACCCAGGATGCCGGGTGAAAACGGCGCAACGGGACCGGACGCATTGCCGAAACTCACCATCAGCCCGAATGGCCTCAGGCAATCAAGCGACTTGTCAAAGGTATCCTTGCCGACCGAGTCGTACACCACCTTGACGCCCCGTCCGCCAGTGATCTCCTTCACCCGCGCGGCAAAATCTTCCCGGCTGTAATTGATGACATGGGCGGCCCCGTTGGCCCTGGCGAGCGCGCACTTGGCATCAGAGCCGGCAGTACCGATCAGCTGCAGGCCCAGCGCTTTCGCCCACTGGCAGGCAATCAGCCCGACGCCGCCCGCCGCTGCATGAAACAGGACAAAATCGCCCGCCTGCAAACCGCCCTGAGGCAGTGAACGGCGCAGCAGATATTGCGCCGTCAGGCCCTTGAGCATCATGGCCGCGCCGGTCTCGAATGAGATCGCGTCAGGCAGCTTGCAGACGCACATGGCAGGCATGACACGCAGTTCGCAATAGCTGCCGGGGGGCTGGCTGGTATAGGCCGCGCGGTCACCAGCCTTGAGGTGGGTCACACCTTCGCCGACCGCCTCGATGACACCTGCGCCTTCCATGCCCAGTTGCAGCGGCATGGGAAAGGGATACAGGCCACTGCGCTGGTACACATCGATGTAGTTCAGCCCCACTGCCTTGTGCCGTATGCGCACCTGCCCGGGGCCCGGCTCACCGACCTGGACATTGACCAGTTTCATTTCTTCGGGTCCGCCGTGTTTGTCGATCTGGATGGCGCGTGAGGTCTGGCTTGTCATGGATGTCCTTGTTGTGTTCTGAAGTTCAGTCAGTTTGAGCAACGCCTTTTTTCAATTTGAAAGAAATTGGCGGGCAGGTGACCTGGGAACTGTATAACCTAAAAACCCCGCCCATCCATGCAGGGTTTATTTCAATACCGGATGGCTGGCCAGACATCCCGGACATCCGCTTCCACAGCCTGTGCAGTGCGGCGGGGAAGACGGGTTGATGAGCTGCCGGGTTTCAGGCTCGCATGCGAACGCTACTAAATTAATAGCATGTTGCGCTAGTCCCCATTGGTTTTTAGGCCTTTTTGATGGATAAAAAGGGCTATTTTGGGCCTTTTTGAGGCACTGCAAAGGCCAATGGAATGCCCGTCGCGGCGTCAAATGGCCTCGATGTAAAGTCGACTTTACATCGAGGCCGTGAGGTCAATGGCGCTGAGCCAGCAAATCAAGCGCAACATCAACAATCATGTCCTCCTGGCCGCCCACCATGC
>JAZKCN010000026.1:0-29055 GCA_040388075.1 Pseudomonadota bacterium
GCTCGCCGCCGAACAGCTTGATGGTGTCCATGGTCGCCATGGCCAGGCCTGCGCCATTGACCAGGCAGCCGATGTTGCCGTCCAGGCTGATGTAGGCCAGGTCGAACTTGCTGGCCTCGACTTCAGCCGGGTCCTCTTCGTCCAGGTCGCGGTAAGCGACGATTTCAGGGTGGCGGAACAAAGCATTGGCGTCAAAGTTGAACTTGGCGTCCAGCGCCATGATCTCGCCCTTGCTGTTGCGGTTCAGCGGGTTGATTTCAACCAGCGACGCGTCGGTTTCCATGTAGCACTTGTAGAGCTTTTGCAGCACGTCGACGGTTTGTGCAACCGAGTCTGCAGGCATGCCGATGCCGGCTGCCAGTTCCTTGCCCTGAGAGTCGCTCAGGCCGGTAAGCGGGTCGACAAACAGCTTGACGATTTTTTCAGGGTTGCTGTGCGCCACTTCCTCGATGTCCATGCCGCCTTCGGAGGAGGCGATGAAAGCCACTTTCTGCGTGGCACGGTCAGTGACGCAGGAAACGTAGTATTCCTTCTGGATGTCGGCGCCGTCTTCAATATAGAGGCGGCGAACTTTCTGGCCTTCAGGGCCGGTCTGGTGCGTCTTCAGCTGCATGCCCAGGATTTCACCAGCGATGCGCTTGACGTCTTCAATGGTTTTTGCGACCTTCACGCCGCCGCCCTTGCCGCGGCCACCCGCGTGGATTTGCGCCTTGACCACCCACACCGGGCCGCCGAGTTTTTGTGCGGCTTCAACCGCTTCCTGCACTGTGAACGCCGGGATGCCACGCGGCACAGGCACACCAAAATTGCGCAAGATTTCCTTGCCTTGGTACTCGTGAATTTTCATGAAAAACCTTCAGGATTCAGTAAAGAAAGGGGGAAGCAACAGAGGTCAACAGAAGTTTGGGCGGGGGCTGAGGCGGTGCTTCAGGGTGCCTGAAGGCCGTCCACGCCGACTCAAAACGCCATGTTAGCGGCCGCTGGATGTCGCAAGGCAGAACTGTATCATGGTGCGGCGCACAACTTGCGGGCGCGGCTGACGCCCCAAAAAGACCCCTGCTCACTGTCCTGTCGCATATTTGTTCTTTAATGGATGCCTGATGACCTGCAGTAAAAGCCGGTCTATCCATCCAGTTTTTCCGGAGAGCCCCATGGCCAAAGTTTTTATTGATGGAGAAGCCGGCACCACAGGCCTGCAGATCCGCGAACGCCTGCAGGCCATGCCGCAGATTGAAGTCGCCAGCATTGCACCCGAACTGCGCAAGGACCCTGCCGCCAAGCGCGAGCTGATGGCCAAAGTCGATCTGGTCATCCTGTGCCTGCACGACGACGCGGCCCGCGAATCGGTTGCCATGATCGACGCGATGGCCGGCAAAAAGCCCAAGATCATCGACGCCTCTACAGCCCACCGCACCGCGCCGGGCTGGGTTTACGGCTTTCCCGAACTGGCGGCTGGCCAGCGAGAGGCCGTGGTTAAAGCCGACCGCGTCGGCAACCCGGGCTGCTACGCCACCGGCGCAATCGCGCTGATACGCCCACTGGTTGATGCCGGCCTGATTCCTGCGGACCACCCGCTCAGCCTGCCGTCTGTTAGCGGTTACTCCGGCGGCGGACGCCAGATGATGGAGGCCTACGAAGCCGGCGCTGCCCCATTGTTTGAAATTTACGGCCTGGGGCTGGAGCACAAACACCTTCCGGAGATCATGCGTTACACCGGGCTGAGCCGGCGCCCGGTCTTTATACCGTCGGTCGGCAACTTCGCGCAGGGCATGTTGGTGCAACTGCCTCTGCACCTGGACCTGCTGCCTGGCAAACCGACCGGGGCACAGATCAAGGATGTGCTGGCACGCCACTACGCCGGCAGCGAATGGGTCACGGTGGAAGAAGCCCCCGCCTCCGGCAAGCTGGATGCGCTGGCTTTGAACGATAGCAACAAGATGGAACTGCGCGTGTTTGCCAATGAGGCTTACCGGCACGCAGTGCTGATTGCCCGTCTCGACAACCTCGGCAAAGGCGCCTCTGGTGCAGCGGTGCAAAATCTGAAATTGATGCTGGGGCTGTAGGCATCGAAACTGCAAAGCAAGCCAAAAGTTAATATATATGTTAACTTTTGAGGTTTGCAGATGCCAAGGGCAGGCCAAACCGGCCAAAACAGGCCTAAAACCCTCAAAAACAGCCATTTTTGAGTATCAAATCGGGCTCTAGACCAATGTGGACTAGCGCGATGTGCTATTAATTCAGTAGCGCAGCAAAACTGCTGCCAGCGCAACGACAGCACTCACTCGTCATCACCCGCGCCTGAAATCACCCGCTGTATAGCCTCGGCGCCAAAGCCGCGTGAGGCCAGGAAGCGCACCTGCTTGCTGCGGGCTGCCGCATCACCGGCTGGCGCGCCAAACTTCTTGCGCCAGACTTCCCGAGCCCGGTGGATCTCGGTGGCCTTCAGGCCATCCATCGCCTCGGCCAGCGCTTCGCTGCCCAGTCCCTTGCCCAGCAACTCGTGCCGTACGCGGGCGGCGCCAAAGCGGCCAGCCTTGCGGTTGATGACCGATTCGACCACCCGCGCCTCGCTGATGAAGTCCTTGGCCTCCAATTCATCTAGTACTTGCGCCAGCTGGCCCGGCACTTCTTCATGATGGGCCAGCTTGCGTTCAAGTTCAGCACGGGAATGTTCGCGCGCTGCGAGGTAACGCAGCGCCCGGCCCTTCAGCGACAGGCCGAGGCCGGCCTTTTTGGCAGCGGGTGCTGCAAGCGGGCCGGCATCAGCTTCAGGTGAGTACAAGCGCAGCTCCCGGGCTCAAACTTCAGGCGGCTGCTTTTTCAGCTTTGTCGGCCTTGTCTGCTTTTGACGCCTTGGCTGCTTTTTCAGGCGCCTCGGCAACAGCGGCCACGGGCATGGCGACCAGCGGGATGCCCAGCGATTCGCGCACCTTGTTCTCGATCTCGATGGCGAGCTCGGGGTTTTCTTTCAGGAACTCACGCGAGTTGTCGCGGCCCTGGCCGATTTTCTCGCCGTTGAAGGCATACCAGGCGCCGGCTTTCTCGACGATGTGGCCGGCCACGCCCAGGTCCAGCACCTCACCCAGCCGGCTGATGCCCTCACCGTAAAGGATGTCGAACTCCGCCGTCTTGAACGGCGAGGCCACCTTGTTCTTGACCACCTTGACCCGGGTTTCGTTGCCGATCACCTCTTCGCCCTTCTTGATGGAGCCGATGCGGCGGATATCGAGGCGCACGGAGGCGTAGAACTTCAGCGCATTGCCGCCTGTGGTGGTTTCGGGCGAGCCGAACATCACGCCGATCTTCATGCGGATCTGGTTGATGAAGATGACCATGCAATTGGCCTTCTTGATGGTGGCGGTCAGCTTGCGCAGCGCCTGGCTCATCAGGCGGGCCTGCAGGCCGGGCAAGGAATCACCCATCTCGCCTTCGAGTTCGGCCTTGGGGGTGAGCGCTGCGACCGAGTCGATGACGATCAGGTCGACAGCGCCCGAGCGGGTCAGCGAATCAACGATTTCAAGCGCCTGCTCGCCGGTATCGGGCTGGGAAATCAGCAGTTCCTGCAGGTTCACGCCCAGTTTGGCGGCGTACTGGATGTCGAGTGCGTGCTCGGCATCGACAAAGGCGCAGGTGCCGCCCAGCTTTTGCATCTCGGCAATCACCTGCAGCGTCAGCGTGGTCTTGCCCGAGGATTCAGGACCGTAGATTTCAACCACACGGCCGCGTGGCAGGCCGCCGACGCCGAGGGCGATGTCCAGGCCCAACGAGCCGGTGGAGACGACCTGGATGTCTTCAATGACTTCGCCGTCACCCAGCTTCATGATGGTGCCTTTGCCGAACTGCTTTTCGATCTGGGCCAGCGCCGCCTGCAGCGCCTTTGCCTTTTCGGTGTTCAGCGCAGCGGACTGCACAGGGTTTTGTGCGGGATTCAGTTTGCTGGTCAGTTCCATGAAATTCTCCTTTGAAATCAATGATGTATCAAAACTATGGCAATGTGATCTGTTACTTTGCATCCGCTGCGATTAACAACAGCGCTGGATGCATGACCAGTACTTTATGGGCGCGATAAAAATAAGTAAACCCTATTTTTAGTCAGTTTGCCTGACTATTCGAATTAACATGCTGTGGATGGAAATCACGCCTGAATCTTCCACTGCTTCCGCCCCTGACACAGGCTGGCGAATCACCCATCTGGGCCGGCTCATGGGCAACGCGCTGCGTCGTTTTGACGAGCGTGTGCTGCAGCTGATGGCGACCAATATCCACGTGCCGCTGGCCTTGTCCAATCTTGCAGCGCGCGCCCAGGTCGGCGCAGCACACATACACATCACACGCCACCTGGCTGTGGAAGGCTCGCGCCTGACCGACCTCGCGACCGGCGCTGGCATGAGCAAACAGGCGATGGGCGACCTTGTCACGCAGTGCGAAGCCTGGGGCCTGGTCACCCGCGAGGACGATGTGTACGACAGGCGCGCAAAGCGCGTGGTGTTCACCGAATCCGGCCTGCTCTGGCTGGAGGCTTTCCGCCGGGCGGTGGCGCAGGCAGAAGACGAGTTCCGCCAGTCGGTCGGGCCGGACGTGGCGACAGTGGTTGCCTTGGGGCTGGAAGCCTATGGCAACACCTGATACCGTGTCAGCAAACCGCAGATCCTGAAGCCCTAAAATTTGCGCACAAGTAAAACGCCGCCTGCAGACCCCGCCACCGGGCAGGCCTTCCGGAGACAGCCATGCGAATTTTGATTGCCGAAGACGACCAGGTCCTTGCTGACGGGCTGCTGCGCACCTTGCGTGCATCGGGCGCGGCGGCGGACCACGTGGGCAGCGGCACAGAGGCCGATGCCGCGCTGCTCACCAACACCGAATTCGACCTGCTGATCCTGGACCTCGGCCTGCCGCGCATGCACGGGCTGGAAGTTCTCAAGCGGTTGCGTGCACGCGGCTCGTCCCTGCCGGTGTTGATACTGACTGCCGCTGACAGCGTGGAGGAACGGGTCAAGGGCCTGGACTATGGCGCCGACGACTACATGGCCAAACCTTTTTCACTGCAGGAACTCGAAGCCCGCGTGCGTGCGCTGATACGCCGCGGCATGGGCGGTGCAAGCAGCACCATCAAGCACGGCCCACTGGTCTATGACCAGGCTGGCCGCGTCGCCACGATAGACGGCCAGATGGTGGAGCTCTCGGCGCGTGAGCTTGGTTTGCTGGAGGTGCTGCTGCAGCGCGCAGGCCGCCTGGTCAGCAAGGACCAGCTGGTCGAGCGCCTGTGCGAATGGGGCGAAGAAGTCAGCAACAACGCAATCGAGGTCTACATACACCGGCTGCGCAAGAAGATTGAAAAAGGGCCGGTGCGCATTGCTACCGTGCGCGGCCTCGGTTACTGCCTTGAGAAGATAGCCGGCTAGAAAAATGGCCCCCACGCTTGTCACTTCGTGTACTGCGCTGCCCCCCGAGGGGGCTAATTTTCCTTGGGGCGGCCCGGCGGAAAATTGTTACGCCCTCATGGCGACAACTTAACGGTGGCTCTTCGACTCTTTCAGCGCGAACGCCGAAGCCTGTTCGGCGAAATCCTGGACTGGATGCTGACGCCGCTGCTGCTGCTGTGGCCCATCAGCCTGGCGCTGACCTGGCTGGTGGCGCAAAACATTGCCGGCAAGCCGTTTGACCGCGCGCTCGAATACAACGTGCAGGCGCTGGCCAAACTGGTGGTCGTCAAAAACAACCAGGTGCAGTTCAACCTGACCGGGCCGGCACGCGAAATACTGCGGGCGGATGACACAGACCTGGTGTACTACCAGGTCATGGGCACCAAAGGCGAGTACCTCAGTGGCGAGCATGACCTGCCCATGCCACCCGATGAAGACCGGGTGGGCGACGGCGAAGTGCGTTTGCGTGAAGATGTGATCCAGGGTGAGGACGTGCGTGTCGCCTATACCTGGATCAAGACCGATGTAAGAGGCGGCGGCTCGGTGCTGGTGCAGGTCGCCGAGACACTTGAAAAACGCAAGACACTGGCTACCGAAATCGTCAAGGGCACGATGGTGCCGCAGTTCGTCACCCTGCCGCTGGCGGTGCTTCTGGTCTGGCTGGCACTGGTGCGCGGCATCAAGCCGCTGGCGCAACTGGAAAAGCGCATCCGCGCACGCAAGTCCGACGACATGAGCCCGCTGGACGACACAGCTGTGCCGGAAGAAGTCGCACCGCTGGTCTCGTCGATCAACGATTTGCTGAGCCGGCTCAAGGTCTCGCTGAACACGCAAAAACGCTTTCTTGCCGATGCAGCGCACCAGTTGAAAACACCGCTCGCCGGACTGCGCATGCAGGCTGACCTGGCACAGCGCGAAACCAATGCCGACGAGTTGAAAAAGTCCCTCAAGCACATCGGCCAGTCCAGCATTCGCGCCACGCACACCGTCAACCAGTTGCTGGCACTGGCACGGGCCGAAACCACCGGTCGCAGCCTGGCCAAACAGCGGGTGGATCTGGTGACCATCGTTTCGGAAGTGATGGCCGACTCGGTGCCTCGCGCGCTTGAGAAAAAAATAGACATGGGCTACGACGGTCCTGGCGCAGGCGAGCAGGCCACCCAGCTCGAAGGCAATCCGACACTGCTCAAGGAACTGGTACGCAACCTGCTCGACAACGCCATCAACTACACGCCGGAAAAAGGCCAGGTCACACTGCGACTGATGACGGACCGCTTCAGTGGCGTCCTGGTGCTACTGGTCGAAGACTCAGGCCCCGGCATTCCGGAGGCCGAGCGCGAGTTGGTATTCCAGCCCTTTTACCGGGCACTGGGCACCAATGTCGATGGCTCGGGGCTGGGCCTGGCCATAGTGCTGGAAATCGCCAACCAGCACGACGCGACGATCAGCATCGAGGACGCCAGCACGCCGGGGCATCCGCCTACGCCGCCGAATGGACTCGGCACGCGCGTTGCAGTACGCTTTACAGCAATGGAGCTTCCCGGACAAACCTGACCCATGCCCACTGCCAGCCGCCTCAAGATTGGCCTTTCGGCCTGCTTCTCACACGCCGATCCCACACGCTCGCTGTTCAGCGGCAAAACCCTGCAATATGTCGAGCAATCCATCGCACACTGGCTGATGTCGTCGGGCGCCATGGTCGTGATGGTGCCCTGCCCGACTGGCTCCACCCAGCGCGGTGATGTCACCTACGCCCACTACGCAGAATGGCTGGACGGCCTGGTGCTGCATGGCGGCGCAGACGTCTGGCCCGGCAGCTACGGCGAGGTGCCGCTGGAAGATCGCTGGTCCGGCGACCGTGTGCGCGACGAATACGACAAGGCGCTGGTCGCCGCGTTTGAAGCCGTCGGCAAACCCATGTTCGGCATTTGCCGCGGCCTGCAACTGCTCAATGTCGCCTATGGCGGCACGCTTTACCAGGACATCAACACACAGGTGCCGGAGTCCTTTGTGCACCGCGACCAGGACATTTACGACCAGAACTTCCACAGCGTGGACATCGTGCCTGGCAGCGGCCTGTCGGCACTTTATCCAGGCGTTGAGCGGGTGCGTGTTAACAGCATCCACCACCAGGCCATCAAGGATTTATCGCCTGAGTTCGAGGCGGAAGCCTTCAGCGTCAGCGACGGCATCGTCGAAGCCATACGCCGCAAGGACAAATCAAAAAGTTATATCGCTGCGACACAGTGGCACCCGGAGTTTCACCAGCCAGGCTCGGACACGATTGACGATGCGGCTGTGCTGCAGGATTTCCTGCAGGCCGTGGCCCGCACCAAGGATAGCCGTGGCGAGCCCGGCACGCGCCAGAAAGTCGTGCCAAGGTCCTTCAAGCCGGACTGAGGGCAGCCGTGCGCGCGCTGCCAAGCACCGTGCGCGTTGTGCCAAGAATGACGAGCGGCAAAGGTCAACAATGTCCAAAAGGCATTCCGCCAGACCCGCCCCACATCATCAGGTCACTGCGTGCAAACCCATTTTTCGCCCGAGCAACTCGCCGACGTGCATATCGCCGAGGCCGACAAAATCCTCAAATCCTGCCAGCACTACGGTTTCTGCACCTCGGGCTGCCCGACTTACGTGCTGCTGCATGATGAAAACGACTCGCCACGCGGTCGCATAGACCTCATCAAGGAGATGCTGGAGAGCAAGGCTCCGCCAAAACACGAAACTGTCACCCACCTCGACCGTTGTCTGTCGTGCATGTCCTGCATGACAACCTGTGCGGTGCAGGTTGACTACATGCACCTCGTCGACACGGCGCGTGTGCACATCGAAGAACACTACACACGCCCCCTGCCTGAGCGCCTGTTGCGCAACATGCTGGCGTGGACGCTGCCCCGGCCAAAAATTTTTGCGGCCCTGATGGCGCTCGGCCGCACCGCAAGCCCGCTCAAGCCCCTGATGCCAGCCAGCCTGGCGAAGATGATGGACTTCATTCCGCCTAAGGCCGGGCCCGCCAGATATCGACCGGGTCTTGTGGTGTATCCGGCGACGGGCACCCGCCGCTGGCGTGTCGCGCTGCTGGCCGGCTGTGTTCAACCCGTGATCGCACCCCACATCAACGACGCGACCATCTCCCTGCTGACGCGTTTCGGCTGCGAAGTGGTGATTCCCGCATCTGCGGCTTGCTGTGGCTCGCTCAACCTGCACATGGGGAAAGCCGATGCGGCGCAGGCTTCGGCGAAGCAAAACATCCGCGCATGGCTATCCGAAATGGCGGGCGACGGTCTCGATGCCATCATCATCAACGCCTCCGGTTGCGGCACCACCGTCAAGGACTACCCACACCTGTTCCTCGAAGATGCTGCGGCTCGGCTGGATGCAGAAAAGATCGCTGCGATCAGCTGCGATATCTCAGAGTGGCTGGTGAAAATGCAGTTGCCGGCACCAGGCCGGCCGCAAAGGCTGCGTGTCACCTACCACGATGCCTGCTCGCTTCGGAATGCCCAGAAGGTGACCTCAGAGCCGCGCGCTTTGCTCAGGCAGGCCGGGTTCATCGTGAACGATGTGCCGGAGGCGCATTTTTGCTGCGGTTCTGCCGGTACCTATAACCTGCTGCAGCCCGCGATCGCAGAGCAGCTCGGTCAACGCAAGGCCAAAAATATCGCCGGTACCAGCCCCCAGATCATTGCTGCGGGCAACATCGGCTGCCTCACACAGATTGCGCACTACAGCGCCACGCCCATCGTGCACACCGTGGAACTGCTGGACTGGGCGCATGGCGGCGAACTGCCGCGTGCCCTGCAGGGCGTAACGCTCGAGCAAGAGGCGGCAGAAGCGCTGCCAGGTCCCACAACAACCACGGCCACATCCACCACTTCCACCACGCAGGTCATACAGATGCACCCGCGTACCCCGCCCGCCACCGAAGCGCCTGATCAGGCGATCTGGTGAACCCCTTTTTGTAGCGCCAACACAGGAACACCGGAGAAGACCATGACCAACGCACCCACACTTGCAGCGTTTCTCGACCAGGTCCGGCAGACGCTGGACACCCAATGGGTCGATACGCGACCCGCCACGCTGGAGCGCTACGGCGAGCACACGCTGCCCGCCGACAAGCGTGTGCCAGCAGCGGTGCTCTTCCCCGAGTCCACCGCCGACGTGCAGGCCATCGTCGCCGCCGCGAACGCACATGGTGTGCCGCTTTATCCCATCAGCACGGGCAACAACATCGGCCTCGGCTCGCGCGCACCTGTCGCCGCCGGGCAGGTGGTGGTAGACCTGGGTTTTCGCATGAACCGCATCCTTGAGGTCAACGAAGAGATCTGCTACGCCGTGCTGGAACCGGGCGTGAGTTTCCAGATGCTGCACGACGAACTGGCGCGGCGCGGCGACAAGCTCATGGTGTCGGCCACCTCGGGACCGCCACACGGCGGCGTGATCGGCAACGCGCTTGATCGCGGCGCCGGTTACGGCCCCTACTTCGACCATTTCGGCATGCTCTGCGGCATGGAGATCGTGCTGGGCAACGGCAAGGTCATCCGCACGGGTGATGGTGCGCTCGACACTGACAACCTTCTGAACTGGCATGTCTCCAAATATTCCGCGGGACCTGCGCTCGACGGACTGTTTTCGCAGTCCAACTACGGTATCGTCACCCGGGTCGGTGTCTGGCTGATGCCGCGCCCGCCGGTGGCACGCTCGTTTCACTTCGTCTTTCCCGACGACGACGACATCTCGGAAATCATCGACCTGTGCAGGCCGCTGAAGCTTTCCAACTTCGTGCCCACGCTGTTCCGCATCTCAAACGACCTGTACGCCATCAGCTCGGAGGCGAGGAATGAGGAATACATCGCCGGCAGCAAGGCCTCCTATTCAGACGGCGCCCGCAAGGCGCTCCAGGCCCGAAACGGCTTGGGCGCATGGCAGGTGTCAGGCCTTTTTTACGGTGCATCGGACGCGGCTATCGAGCCCATGATCCAGCGCGTGCGCGCACACTTCGAGAAAAGCGGGAAGGCGCGTTACATCAGCCATGAAGAGGCCACCGCCATCCCCCCGCTGCGTGTCTCGATCGAGTCCATGACAGGTCGACCCGGCATCACCGAACTGGGCATGCTGCAGTGGCGTCCTGGCAGCGGCAACTCCTGGTTCCTGCCCGGCACCCCGATGGTGGGGCGGCATGCACTGGAACTGGACCACCTGGGCCGCGACATCTTCAAAAAGTACGGCATGGACTACATGGTCATGCATGTGGCCAGCGCCCGTTTTGCACGCGGCCTGCACGTGCTGGTCTGGAACAAGGACGATGCCGACGAAAACGCGCGTGCAGATGCCTGCTACCGCGAGCTGACGGTCGAGTTTGCCCGACGCGGGGTCGGTGTCGGCCGCGCCCCCGTCGACTACCAGACGCTGCACATGGAGCAGATCATTCCCGAACTGCGCGAAACCTATTCGGCCATCAAGAAGGCTCTGGACCCGAACGGCATCATTGCCCCCGGCAAGTACGGCATAGACACGGTGGCGTGACCAAAGGCGGCGGCAATGGCAGAATCACCAACACCATCCCATCCGCCGAGGACAGACATGGACGTGTTGACCTTCAATACCAACCGGCACGCAGCAACCGACCGGGCCGACTCGTGGCAGGAATTCATCTGCAGCATGATTCACAACGTGGCGGTCAACCGCTTGTCGCCAGTGGATTTTTCGGCCGAAATTTCTGCACGACGCCAGGGCGACGTGAGTTGCGCGGCCTTTACCTCACGGCCCCACGATCTCGCCGGCCGCGGCGAGCGGGCCAGCGATGCGGGCGGTGCGGGCTACCTTCTCAGCTGGCAGCTTGAAGGCAAGGCCTATATCACGCAGGGCGATACCCGAATCGTGCTGCACCCCGGCGAGCTGGCCGTGATTGATGGCCGCCTGCCGATGCACATCTCGTTTCCCGACAACGTGAGCCGCATCGTGGCAAAACTGCCGGTGCACTCCATTGAAAGCCGCCTGCCCAATATCCGCCGCTCACATGCGTTTGCACTCAGGCCGTCGGGCCCGTTTTCCGACGTGCTCCTGTCGTACCTGAAGGAACTGTCGTCGGGAACACAGGACCTGACCAGCGACGACATCAACCTGCTCTCGGACAACATCTGCAACCTGCTGAAGATCACCTCGCGCCAGGGCGGCGTGGGGGGTGGCGCATCGCGCGACCTGCAGCGCGAGGCTGTGCTGAACTACATCCGCCGTCGCGCCAGCGACCCCGCACTGTCGATAGATGTTGCGGCCGGCCAGCTGAACATGTCGACCCGGCTGGTGCAAAAGCTGCTGCAGGAAACGCAGACATCATTCACGGCGGAATTGAACCGCGAACGGCTGGCACTGGCCGCGCAGCTTCTGTCCACGCAGCGCGAAACCGCTGTCTCGGAAGTGGCGTATGGCGCCGGCTTTAATGACGTGTCGCATTTCAACCATGTGTTCAAGCGCGAGCACGGGATGACGCCAACGCAATACCGGCAAGAGGGCTGAGCGGACATCCAGTCCGGAGGTGGCTGCGTACCAGCACGGATACCTGCACACATTGCTGGCGTCAGCAAACATGAACAAATCCTGCCCGCTTCCCGCCAAAGACGCTACACCGGCAACATTCTTTGCCAGCAGAAGTGTCACGGAACATTTGCTGCGCGGCATCGCAGGCGTGGGCGCACTGTTTTGGGCGGTGTCGCTGCTGGCTATACACCCGTTCGCATCGATTGGACTGGCCCTGCTGGCCCTTGTTGCATTCAGGGGTTGCCCGATGTGCTGGCTCATGGGCCTGATCGAAACCGTACACCGCAGACTCACACGAGGGGACAGACGCCAGGATTGAGGCGTTAACGGCATCCCTGCGGACACGCCGCAAGGAATGCCAGGACCATGGTCTATTGCGCCTTCAAATGCTTGCCAACGATACCGGCGAGCTCAAACATCGTCACTTGCGGCTTGCCAAACACCGGCAACAATTTGGCATCGGCATTAATCGAGCGCTTATCCTTCGCGTCCTGCAAGCCTTCTGCCTTGATGTAATCCCACAGCTTCTTGATGACCTGGGTACGGGCCACCGGTTCGCTACCGATGACTGCGGCCAGTTCGGCGCTCGGCACCAGGCCTGCGCCCGGTTTGGCAACCCGCGCCTTTTTGGCCGCAGGCGCTTTTTTGGCCGGCGCTTTTTTCGCCGCGGCCTTTTTTGCAGCCGGCGCAGCAGCCGTCTTCGCAGCCACCGTCTTGCCGAATGGCGTTTTCACAGTGCCTGTTTTGGCCGCTGCCGTTTTGCGGGGCGGGAATTTTGACGGCGCGAACTCGAAGTTGACCTTGTCGGCCTCCTTGTCCCAGGCCAGCATGGCCTTGAAGGGCCGTCGCGTGCGCATCGAGACAAACTTGTCCAGCAAGTCAGTCTTGCCGCTTTCCAGCAGCTTGTGCATCTGCTCGCGCTCAATCGGTTGCTGCAATATCACCTGCCCGGTCTTGAAGTTGCAGGTCGGTGTCGGCTGGGCCAGCGTCGGCACAGACTTTTCGCAGACGTAGTTTTTGCCTAGCTCCAACACGCGCGAAGCGCAACGGGGGCAGGGACCCAACGATTGCTGTTCGCCAAAGTCAACGATCTCGCCGGTCTCTGCGTTCTTGTCATCGCCGAAGTCAAACTCCAGCTTGTAGTTCTTCGTTTCCTCGTCGAACTTGATGACCATCTCTGCGGTGAAAGGCCAGCCGGCCTTGGAGCGGAAGCCATCGAGCGGGCCGATCTTCTTGTCGCGCAGGAACTGCTCAACCTCTGCCACCTCGAAAGTGCGGCCTGCAGGAGTCTTTCCAAACGAGAAACCGCAGCCATCATCACCATGCTTGCCGACGCAGGTGTAGCGCCGGTAGTTCTCCTTGATAACGCCGCCGCAGTTCGGGCAGGGTGCGCTCAAGGTCGCGTAATCGCCTGGAATGGTGTCTTTGTCATAGCCCTTGGCCTTGGCAACCATGCGCTCGGTCATGGCGGCAATTTCGGCCATGAAGGTTTCGCGGCTCAGCGCACCCTTTTCCATCTGCGCCAGCTTGAACTCCCAGTCGCCGGTGAGCTCGGCCTTCGACAGCTCCTGCACATCCAGGCCTCGCAGCAGCGTCATGAGCTGGAAGGCCTTGGCGGTAGGTATCAGCTCGCGGCCTTCGCGCAGCATGTATTTCTCGGCGATCAGGCCTTCAATCGTTGCAGCGCGTGTGGCTGGTGTGCCCAGGCCTTTTTCCTGCATCGCTTCACGCAGTTCGTCGTCGTCAATTGTCTTGCCTGCGCCTTCCATCGCGCCCAGCAGGGTCGCTTCCGAATAACGTGCGGGCGGCCGGGTCTTCAGCCCCTTCGCCTCGCAGACTTCGGCGCGCACCATCTCGCCGGGCTTGACCGGCACCAGCGTTTTTGCGTCTTTTTCGTCGGTGTTTTCGTCTTCTGCTTCCTTGCCGTAAATCGCCAGCCAGCCCGGCTTGACCAGCACCTTGCCTTCGGTCTTGAAGCTGTGGCCGACCGCCTGCGAGATACGCGTGGTCACCAGGTATTCGGCGCTCGGGAAGAACACCGCCATGAAGCGGCGCACAACCAGGTCATACAGCTTTTGCTCGGCTTCGCTCAGTCCGCTGGGCGCCTGCAGCGTCGGGATGATCGCAAAGTGATCGCTGACCTTGGCGTTGTCAAAGATGCGCTTGTTCGGCTTGATGTAGTTGCCCTTGATCGCCGTCGCCGCATGCGGCGCGAGGTGGCGCATGCCGCTGTCGGCCAGCATCTCGAAGGTCTTTTTGACCACGGGCAAATAGTCCTCCGGCAAGGCACGCGAGTCGGTACGCGGATAGGTCAGTGCCTTGTGGCGCTCGTACAGGCTTTGTGCAATCGACAGCGTGGTCTTGGCAGAGAAACCGAACTTGCCATTGGCCTCGCGCTGCAGCGAGGTCAGGTCAAACAGCTGGCCCGCCGCCTGCGTGGTGGGTTTGCTTTCTTCAGTGACAGTCGCCGATTTGCCGCGTACCGCCTCGGCGATGGCGCGCGCGTCTTTTTCAGACCAGATGCGGTCTGCCTTGAGCTCGGCATCGGGCTCGGCGTTATCTGCGTTGGCAGCGGTTTTTTTCCATTTCGGGTCAAACCATTTGGCCGGATATTCGCCCGCTTCGGCCAGGAAGGTGGCGTGGATTTCCCAGTAGTCGCGACTGATGAACTTGCGGATTTTTTCTTCGCGTTCCACCACCACCGACAGCGTCGGCGTCTGCACCCGGCCCACGGTAGTCAAAAAGAAACCGCCATCGCGTGAATTGAAGGCCGTCATCGCACGGGTGCCGTTGATGCCGACCATCCAGTCGGCTTCGGAGCGTGAACGCGCTGCATCGGCCAGGCCCTGCATCTGCTTTTCGCTGCGCAGCGTGTCAAAACCCTCGCGTATCGCCGCCGGTGTCATCGACTGCAGCCACAGGCGCCTGACCGGCAGCTTGGCTTTTGCGTATTGCTGTATCAGGCGGAAGATCAGCTCGCCCTCGCGGCCCGCGTCACAGGCATTGACCAGCGCGCCCACGTCCTTGCGTTTGGTCAGCTTGACGATGGCATTAAGCCGCGTCTTGGTCTTGTCCATCGGCTTCAGGTCGAAGTAGGGCGGGATCACCGGCAGGTTGGCAAAACTCCATTTGCCGCGCTTGACGTCGAACTCCTCGGGCGCCTGTATCTCCACCAGGTGGCCGACCGCAGACGTGACAAGCCATTCGTCACTCTCGAAATATTCGTCGTGCTTTTCAAACTTGCCCGCCGTAGGCGTGATGGCGCGAACGATGTCCTGCGCCACCGAAGGCTTTTCAGCAATCACCAGAGTTTTCATATGTACTTCTTCAAACCTTCAATATCTTCAGGGAACATTTCCCCGGCTTCGGCAAACACGACCTTGCCCTCCCGCCCCTCGACTTTCAGCACCACCACCACCGGCAGGCCAGCCGGCTTGGGGAGTGTCCTGGCAACCTGCGGCGTCAACATGCCCGCCGGGAAGCTGTAATTTTTGGCCTTCATATATGTGGCGGCTGCGGCCAGTTTTGTGTCAACCGACAGCGCCAGCACCGACAGCCCCTGCTCCCGCTGGCTGCGCCACAGGCGCTCGATATGGGGCGACTGCACCGCACAAAAAGGGCACCAGCTGGCCCACCAGTACACCACAAGCGTTTTTCCGTCCACGCTGGCAGGGCGCCAATTGCTGCCATCAAGCAGCTTTGCGTCGGGTAATTTCATCACACTGCCCATCTTTGGCAGTGCCGGGCCGCGGTCCTTCGCCCAGGCCGGCGCAGCCAGCGCCAGGCCAGCCAGGGTGGTGGACTGTATTACTTCACGGCGATTGACCTGACTAAGCTGCTGCTTGGGCATAAATGCTCCTGGCCTGAAATTTGCACAAAACCCGGCGTGTCACAAATGTGTTTTCACGCATCACTACAATACGGCTTCCTCGCGCATGTACGCGCGCACGCACACGCGCGCACATGCATGAATTAACAATACCAAAATTTTCACGAAAAGTTTGCCGTGCTCAAAAACCAGGCTATTGCCACTCCCGATTCCAGTGCGCCCGCCACACGGCCAGCTTCCAAAACCCCGCGCCCCTCCGGCGACAACCGCCGCATCCAGACACGCCGCTCCGGTGTCCATGGCAATGGCGTATTCGCACTGGCTGACCTGGCCGAAGGCGAAACACTGATTGAATACATCGGTGAGGTAATCACCTGGAAAGAAGCGCTGCGCCGCCACCCGCACGACCCGAAGGATCCCAACCACACCTTCTATTTCCACATGGACGAAGACCATGTGATCGATGCCAAGCACGGCGGCAACTCGTCACGCTGGATCAACCACAGCTGCGACCCCAACTGCGAAGCTGACGAGGAAAACGGCCGCGTCTTCATCAAGGCACTACGCAACATCAAGGCCGGCGACGAACTGTTCTATGACTACGGCCTGATCATCGACGCCAAGTACACCCCGAAACTGCTGGCCGAGTACCCCTGCTGGTGCGGCTCCAAAAGCTGCCGCGGCACGCTGCTTGCGCCCAAGGATAAAAAAGAAAAATCAGGCAAAAAGTCTGACAGGAAAAAGGCGCTGAAGAAGACCGAGAAGAAGTGGGAGAAAAAAGCAGACAAAAAGAAGGCCGATAAAAAGGCCGTCAAAAAAGCCGGCGAAGTCAAAGACAGCAAGAAGAAGCACAAGAAAGAAAAGAAAGCCTGAGGCCGCACGGTGTCCAGCGCCGCCTCTGCACCCGCACCCATACGCTGGCCTGCAGAAGCCATCTGGCAGGCCGTTGCACCCTCGCTGGAAGGCTTCACCGTCGAGGTCCTGCCCAGCATTGACTCGACCAACACCGAGCTGATGCGCCGCTTTCGCGGATCGGCCGGGGTCGCACCCCGTCCCGAACCCACACTGCTGGTCGCGGAAGAACAGACCGCCGGTCGCGGCCGCATGGGCCGGCATTGGCAAAGCCGGCGCGGTGACAGCCTGACCTTCTCCCTGGGCCTGCCGTTGGCACCTGCCGACTGGTCGGGCCTGTCGCTGGTAGTCGGCATCAGCCTGGCAGAAAGCCTGGGTCTACCGGCAGACAGCCCCGTACAGGTCGGCCTGAAATGGCCCAACGACCTGTGGCTGTCAGGCCCAAAGGGCGAAAGCAAGCTCGCCGGCATACTGGTAGAGACCGCCAATCTCAACAACATGCGTTGTGTCGTCATCGGCATAGGCATCAACATACGCACGCTTCCCGCAGCGACACCTACCGCTCCCGACGCTGCCACTTCTTCCTTGCCAGCGATACCGCCAGGCTACCTGCAGGATGTGCTGCCTGATCTGGACGCGGCATCGGTCTTGCTGCGTGTGCTGCCGCCACTGGTACAGAACATCCAGGCCTTCGAGAAGTTCGGCTTCCGCCCTTTCCAGGCCCGTTTCGGCAAACGCGATGTTCTGGGTGGCCGGGCAGTCAGGCTCTCCGATGGCACGGAAGGAACGGCCTACGGCGCAGGAGAAAACGGCGCACTGCTGGTGCATACTGCGGCTGGCATGAAAGAAATCACCAGTTCCGAAGTCAGCGTGCGGCCCGTCAACCCTGCCGGCGCAGCTGGCCAGTCCACATGCTGAGGCTGCTGGTATTGCTGTTGTTGCTGGCTAACGGCGGCTATTTCGCCTGGTCCAAAGGGCTGCTGGCGCCTTACGGAGTTGCGCCGTCAACCCAGTCCGAACCGCAGCGCCTGGCGCAGCAGATCAGGCCTGAAGCCATGCGCATCACGGTGCCTGTGCAGACGGTTCCCGCTGCTCCCGCTGCGGCGCCAGCATTGACGGCGTCAGAAGCGGCGCTGTCACCGCCCGCTGCTAGCGCATCAAGCGCCGTTTCATCATCGACACAGACCGTATCGGCTGGCCCGGCGGAATGCCTGCAGGCCGGCCTCTTCAACGAAGAGCAGACCGTGGTGCTGCGCACCCGCCTGCAGGAAGTGCTGCCAGCCAACAGCTGGGCGCTGGAGAGCAGCATCGAACCGGCGCGCTGGATGGTTTACATGGGCAAATACAGCGGGCCTGACGCACTCGAGAAAAAGCGCGGCGAGCTGCGCCAGTTGCGGGTGTCCTTCGCACCGCTGAACAACCCGTCGCTGGAACCCGGCCTGTCTCTGGGCACTTTCAACAACAAACCTGATGCGGATACAGAACTGGCGCGCATCGCCACACGCGGTGTGCGCACCGCCAAAGTGGTACAGACCGCGACCGAAGCACGTGGTCAGAAATTGCGCCTGCCTGCCGTCACGGCGGCATTGAAGCCGCAACTCGAAGCCATCAAACCCCAGTTGGCGGGCAAGCCCCTGAAAGCCTGCGGCTAGGCCGCGCGCCAGTAACGTAAGGGCACGCAGGTCTGCAGGCGCATCACGGCCTGCTCCATCAGCGCAGGGTGCAGCTCATGCCCCAGCGAGCCCGCAACATCCAGCGTCGCATCCGCACCCAGCTCCATCAGGTGTTCAAAACCTGCGCGCACCACGGCGGCAGGTGCAATCCGGTCCATCTGGCCGTGCAGCAGGTGCAAAGTGGTCAGCGCCGGCGATTTTTCGAAGCTGCCAGCAGCGCCGGCATAAGCGCTGCCAAAAGCGAGCACACGGCCCACCATACCGTCATGCGCATCGGCCAATGCCAGCGCCAGGTCGGCGCCAGTCCCCAGCCCGGCCAGCGCAACATAGGACTGCGAGACATCAAAACGCTGGCACTGCAGGCGCAAAAATCCCACCAGCCTGGGGAGTGCTTCGACCTGTGTCAGGCCTTCGGGAATAAGCACTACAGCCTCGGCAAACGCATTGCCGATCAGGTTGCGCAACGCCAGCATGTCGGCGGCAGTACCGTCCTGGTCGTGCAGCAGCACAAACATTTGCCGCGTGCTGCCCGCCGCAGGAATGAGTTCAATGGTTTCCGTGTCCAGTGGTTTCATCAGATGCAGATCGAGGCAGGCGCCCGGATTTAAAGGCTTTTTAAAACTGCATTATTGCCAGCGCACAGGTGGCAACCCGAAAAAAGCACCACTTTTTTGCGGGTCTGGGTTCATTGCTAAGATTCCACCCCAGCGCGCGCCGCCCGGCGCCGGAAAGCACATCATGAAAATCGAAAAGAACACCGCCGTCACACTGCAGTTCAAGGTCGCCGAAGCCACCGGCAAAGTGATCGAGGAGAGCAAGGAGCCCATGGTCTACCTGCATGGCGGCTACGGCAACACCTTGCCCAAAATTGAAGAGGCGCTCGACGGCAAGGAGCCCGGCTATCAGGTGGTGCTGCAACTCAAGCCTGAAGATGCCTTTGGCCTGCGCGATGAAAGCCTGTTGCGCTCGCTACCGAAAACGCAGTTCCCGCCCGGCGTCAAGGTAGGCGGCCAGCTCGAAGGCCGTGGTGACGATGGCAGGACGCAGGTCTACAACGTCACCAAGATCAAGGGCGACACTGTTCTGCTGGACGGCAACCACCCGCTGGCGGGCAAGGAGCTGCGCTTCACGCTCAAGGTTACCGACGTGCGCATCGCGACCGAAGAAGAAATCGCGCATCAGCACGTGCACGGCGAACACGGCCACCACCACTGAAAAAAAACTGCCCGCCAGGGCGGCGTGGCGAGCTGGGCAAAAAAATCATATTTATACATACGGGTTTTTCAGACTAGACCGCCGTTGCCCCGCTGAATAAAGTCAGCGGCTGTGACCCACAGCACGCACCAGCACATTGGCGTACTGGGACTTGGCAACCTTGGCCTGCCCTGCGCTGCAAACCTCCTGAAGGCCGGCTACACCGTTTACGGCTACCGGCGCGGTGACATGGCCGCGTTTGAAAAACTCGGTGGCATCGCCTGCACCAGCCCTTCAGATCTCGCCTCGCGCTGCAGTGTGGTGATAGAACTGCTGCCCGGCGTTGACGGCCTTGAAGAGTGCATCTGGGGCACATCCGGACTGCTTGCAGGTGCAAAGCCCGGCCTGATCCTGCTGAACCTTGCCGGTTATGGCGCAGAGCTGAAACTGCGGGTACAGCAGGCCCTTGCAGCCCAAGGCGCGCTGATGGTGGAAGGTGCCGTCAGCGGCCCACCGGAAATGATGGCTGCAAAAAAGGCCACCTTCTTCCTGGCTGGCGATGAAGACCTTGTCAACAACCTTCAGCCGCTGGTCGATGACCTCACCGGCAGCAGCTTTTATCTGGGCAGCTTCGGCGCAGCCATCAAGGCCAAGCTGGTCGCCAACCTGCTGGTCGCCGTGCACAACGCTGCGGCGGCTGAAGCCCTGGCACTGGGCACGCGCGCAGGCCTGGACGGCGGTTTGCTGCTGAAGATACTGGGCGCCAGCGCCGGCAATTCCAGCGTGCTGGGCTACAAGGCGCCGCGCATGCTGGCGCAAGACTACCTGCCCGCTGCAGGTTCTTTTCATTCGCTCGAAAAACACACACTGCTGGCGAAAAGCCTGGGCGACAGCACGGGCACACAGACACCGCTGCTGGATACCGCGATGGCGCTTTACCGCCATGCAGACGACCTGGGCCGCCGCGAACACGACATCGCGGCGGTATTCGACTGGATTGCAACGTTTAATCCGAAGGAGACAACATGAGACTCAAACACGCCGTCACCGGCATGACCATGGCCCTCGTCATGGGCGCCACATGGGCGCAAACCTTTCCGACGAAGCCTGTACAAATCGTTGTGCCTTACCCCGCAGGCGGTGCAACCGACGCATTGGCCCGCAACCTTGCACTGCGCCTCTCGCAAACCTGGGGCCAGCAGGTCGTTGTGGACAACAAGCCCGGCGGCAACACGCTGATAGGCGCGCAGCTGGTCGCCAAGGCGCCGGCGGACGGCTACACGCTGCTGCTCAGCGCAGAAGCCACGCTGGTGACCAACCCCTTCCTGTACGCCAAACTGCCCTACAACCCGACACGTGACTTTGCGCCAATCACCGTGCTGGTCGATGTGCCGCAGGTGCTGGTGGTCAACGCGGGCCAGCAGGTCAGCACCCTGCCGCAGTTCATTGACAGGCTCAAGCAGCAACCTGGCAAGCTCAGTTATGGCTCCTTCGGCACGGGCTCTACAGGCCACCTGAACATGGAGAAGTTCAAGCGCGCTACCGGCACCGACATGGCGCACATCCCGTACAAGGGTCTGGCCCCTGCGCTGACCGACCTCGCCGGCGGCAATGTGCAGGCCATGCTGGGCTCCATCGGTTCGGTTGCCGCGCAGATAAATTCCGGCCGCATCACCGGGCTCGCTGTTTCGGGCGCCAAGCGCACGCCGATACTGCCCAACATCCCCACTTTTGAAGAAGCCGGCCTGAAGGGCTATGACTCTGCATCGTGGTTCTTCCTGGTCGCGCCTGCGGGCACCCCCAATCCGGTAATTGACAAGATCTACAGGGACACCAACGCGATACTGCGCGATCCGGTTTTTGTGCGCGACTCGATTGCCAAAAACGGCCTCGAGGTGGTGGCCAACACACCCGCCGAATTCGCCGTGCAGATAAAGCGCGAAATGGACGTCTACGGCAAGCTGGTGAAAGACACCGGCGCCACGCTGGACCAGTGACAACACCCAAGACATCAACAAAAAGGACGCCATCGTGACCAAATCAATCAAGGACTATGCCGACTCTTATGTGGAGCTGTTCGGGCATATGCCGCCGATGCCGGACGGCCGCTTCAAGCTGCTGGCCGACCTGGACCCGGAAGCGCTGCTAACCGGCGAGCGCCTGCGCGAGAAAGCTTTTTATTCCGATGTGTTTGACGGCAAGCAGACACAGCTGACCCTGTTCGGCATGCTGCTGATACAGGGCCACCCGGCCGCAGAGCACCACGCCAAGGCTGCGCTGCGCGAAGGCGCCTCGTGGGAAGAGCTGGCAAAAATCGTCGAGCTGGCTTCGGTCACCGGCTATCTGTTCTCGGCTAACCGCGGTTTTTCGATGTTGAACGGCCTGCGTGAACAGGGCAAAGACCCCGCAAAGGCTGACGCTAAAAGCTGAACCCGCACGACAGCGGCCTGCAAGGCAGGCGGGGCGCAGCGGTGGTGTAATCAGTCCTCCCCCAGCGTCCCGCCCTATCGATGACACCCCATTCGCCGCAGACCATCCCGCGTTCCCTCTGGGTCATGCTGTTTGCACTGACCGCCGCCTTTACGCTGAGCCAGGCCTATCGCACGGTAGGCGCCATCATGGCCTCGCCGCTGCAAAACGACTTCCACCTCGATCCGCAGGCGCTTGGCCTGTTTGCCGGCGCCTTTCATTTCGCCTTTGGCGCCATGCAGTTATTCATGGGCATAGGGATAGACCTGCACGGCGTGCGGCGCACCGTGCTCGCCGCTTTCCCGATCGCAATTGCCGGATCTGCGCTGTCTGCGATGGCCGGCAGCTACGGCATGCTGGTGCTCGGCCAGGTGCTGATAGGCATAGGCTGCGCACCGGCCTTCCTGGTGTGCACGGTGTTTATCGCGCGCCACTTTCCGCCACAGCGTTTCGCCGCCGTCGCCGGCATCGTGCTCGGCGTCAGTGGGGTCGGCATGCTGCTGACCGGCACGCCGCTGGCCTGGCTGATAGAGGCGACTTCATGGCGCATGGGCTTCGCCGCGCTGGGCGGCCTGGGCGCACTGGCCTGGCTGCTGATCTGGTCGCTGGTGCATGAGCCGGCCAGCACCGGCACTGCACCACCAAAAGAATCCATAACGGAAGCGATCCGCAAATTCGGCTCGCTGTTCCTGCTGCCGCACACGCTGGGCATCATCCTGCTGGCCTGTGTCGGCTATGCATCCTTCATCTCGCTGCGCGGCCTGTGGCTCGGTCCGCTGCTGATACACCGGCATGACTTCTCGCTGGTGCAAAGCGGCAATGTCGCCATCGTGATGTCGATAGCCTCACAGATCAGCGCGCCGCTGTTCGGACGCATCGATCCCGGCCCGCAGCGGCGCAGGCGCTGGCTGGTAGCTTTCACCTTCCTGATGGCCGCGCTGTTTGCCGTGTTCGCCTTTACCCACAGCACCATCATCGACATCATCGGCCCGGTGCTGATAGGCCTGCTGTCCGGCTACATGGTGCTGCAGTACGCCGACGTGCGCAATGCCTACGCGCCGGCCATGGTTGGCCGCGCAATGGCAGTCTTCACGATGGCGATGTTCCTGGGCGTCGCCGTGATGCAGTGGTTCACCGGCGCCGTGGCGACCTACGCTACAGCCCACGGCATGGAGCCCTACACCGCCGTGCTCGCCAGCATTGCAGCGCTGCTGGTGGCCGGCGCACTGGCTTTTGCGTGGCTGCCAGGGCCGCAGAAAAATAGTGTTAACCGGTCTTAGGCGGCCATCAACACCGAATGGATCACGCCGCGGTCCTTGTGAAAGCGCCGATCGCAACACACTGAACCGGCCCGACACGGTGCGCAACACCGGCGGCAACGCAGCCCGGCTGCCCGGGCTGAACCAGCTGTGATGTTTCAAGCTGGCGGGACTCAGGCAGGCCAAGGCCGCACACTTTATTTTGCGGGCGCCAGACAAATCGGAAGCGAAACCGCGAGCCAGGACGCTGCCGAAAAACCGTACTGACGGCCAACGGCGGCATCGCTCTCCGGCGTGAACGCTGTCACCAGCGACTCACGTACGCCGAAGACTGCGTCTCCCTCCACATAGGGGTCTTCGGCGTCAAACAGCTCTGTTACCAATGTGCGGTAGCCCGGCGCCTCGACGATGACGTGGTAATGCGCGGGACGCCATGCATCACGGTGCGCCACACGCAGCAAATCGCCGACCGGGCCGTCGGTCGGAACAAGATACGGTCGGGGCCGTATGCTGACCAGCTCGAAGCTGCCGTCGGGTTGCACTTTCAGCTGGCAACGAAGGTTGTCCTGCTCTTGCGAGTCGTCCTGCTGCCAGTACATGCCGTTGTCGGCGTTTTGCCAGAAGTCCACCGTAGCATCAGCCAGTGGCCGGCCCTCGACATCCGTCACGGTCCCGCGGATCACGACAGGGGCACCAGCGTTGTCCCGGATCAGGCTGGCGCCCTGCTCCACCCATGGCGAGCCCCGCGTGTGAAAAGGCCCCAGCACACTGCCCTGCGTCGCACCGGGCTCCGAGGCAAGCAGGTCCACCAGCGATGACAGCCCCAGCACATCCGACATCAGCGTGAACTCGCTTCGTGACGCCGATGTGATGGCTGCCGCCTTGTGCAGAAAGCCGATACCGGCGCGCCACTCTTCGTGGGTCAGCCCGGTTTCGTGCGCAAATGCGTGCAGGTGATGCACCAGTCTGTCCACCAGCATGCGCAGGCGTGGGTCATCTATCTTTTCAAAGCTGGCCTGCACTGCGCCGGTCAGGTTGTCCCGGGTAATATTTTTCATGTTTGTCCTTTAAAATTAATCGATAAACCTATGTCCAGAAAACCTGCGCTCACCGTCCAGGCAGCCGCAGAGCCCAGCGGCACCACACGGGCCAGTGCCGTCTACGATGCGCTGCGGGCAGACATCCTCAGTGGCACCTTCAAACCGGAAGAAAAACTGCGCGTTGAAGCGATGGCCAAACGCCATGAGGTCGGCGCCAGCCCGGTTCGTGAGGCGCTGAGCAGGCTGTCCGCAGAGGGCCTTGTCACCCGCAACGACCAACGCGGCTTCAGCGTGGCAGGCCTGCGCTGGGAAGACCTCGCGGTGTTGACCGAAACCCGTTGCCAGGTCGAGGCCCTGGCGCTGCGGGCGTCCATCGCCGCGCGCAGCCAGGCCTGGGAAGACGCGCTGGTGCTGCTGGCGCACAAGCTGTCGCGCACCCCACGTTCGCTCGCCACCGACCACTACGTTCCCAACCCGGAATGGGAAGCGCTTCATCGCGACTTCCACGCCCGCCTGCTGGACAACTGCCCGTCGCGCTGGCTGCGCGACTTTTGCGCGACGCTCACGACCGAGGCCTATCGCTACCGGCAGGTGGCCGCCAGCCGGAACTTCACCAGCCGCAACGAACATTCCGAGCACGTGGCGCTTTTTCATGCTGCCATGGAAGGTCGCGCAGACGAGGCCGTGCGCCTGCTTACCGAGCATTACATGCGCACGTCTACGCTGGTTTCCGGGGAAGCAAAACGCCAGAAGATCGGCTGACCCGGCAGCAACCATCAGGCGCCATCCGGCATCAGGTACTGGCGCGTTTGCCGATGTGGTTGCGCAGCACGCCGATTTTCTCGATGTCGATTTCAATAACGTCGCCCTCTGCCATCCATACCGGCGGCTTGCGGGCGTAACCGACACCTGCCGGCGTTCCCATGACGATGACGTCACCGGGCTCCAGCGTCATGCAGGCCGACATCAGCGCAATCGTCTGCGCCACGTGGAAAACCATGTCCGTGGTGGATGCACTCTGCATGACACGGCCATTGAGCCGGGACTCGATATGCAGGCCCTTGCAGCCGGCAGGCAGTTCGTCGGCAGTGACCAGCCAGGGGCCAAAGCCACCGGTCTGGTCGAAGTTCTTGCCTACCGTCCATTGCGTGGTGCGGCGCTGGTAGTCGCGAAAGGTGGCATCGTTGAAACAGGCATAGGCGAACACCGAGTCCAGCGCATCAGCCTCATCGACATTGAAGGTGGTCTTGCCAATCACCAGCGCAAGCTCGGCTTCGTAGTCAAGCGCTGTCGAGATGGACGGGATCGGAATGGTCGCGCCGTGCGCGGCCAGCGATGAAGGTCCGCGGAAAAAAATCGTCGGGTAGTCGGCCACCTTGTTGCCGCCTTCAGCCGCATGGTCGTGGTAGTTCACGCCCAGGCAGATGATCTTGCTCGGCCGCGGTATGCAGGGCAGCAGTTGCACGCTCTCAAGCGGCACTGCCTGCCGGGTTGCAGCAGCAGCCTGCGCTTGGGCTAGCAGCCCGGGCCGGTCCGAAACCAGCGCGATGAAGTCGTTGATGCTTTCCGGCGCACCATCCAGGCAGGGCCTGAGGTCCACAACGCCAGCGTCCAGCAGCAAGCCGTAACGAACGGCGTTCTGATATGCGTAACTGATGAGTTTCATGTAAGGGTCGAAAGGGAAAATAGAAAGGAAACGCTGTACCGGTGTCAGTCGACCTTGGCGCCGGTTTGCTGCACCACGGCCGCCCACTTTTTGGCTTCTGCAGCGATGTAGCTGTCAAGCGCAGGCCTGTCCATCGGCACCAGTTCCAGTGACTGGGCCGCAAAACCTTCACCAAGCGCGCGGTTTTGCAGGGCCTTGTTCACTTCGATGTTCAGGCGGTTCATAACCTCGACCGGCGTGCCCGCTGGCGCCAGCATGGCAAACCAGGTATTGGCCTCAAAGCCCGGGTAGCCCAGTTCGGCCACCGTCGGTACATCGGGCAGGGCGCCGCTTCGTTTGGCGCTGGTCACTGCCAGCGGCCTGACCTTGCCCGCCCGCGCCAGCTGCACCACCGGGGGGATGGACGTGGAGCCTACCGGCACCTGCCCGCTGACCACTGCATTGGCCGCTGCAGCCGGAGCGTAGGGGGCATGCAGGATTTCGACTTTTGACAGCGTGCGGAACAGCAACTCGGCGCCCAGGTGGGTCGTGGTGCCGTTGCCCGAAGAGGCGTAGCTCAACTTCTCGGTTTTGGCCAGCGCCAGCAGCCCCTTCAGGTCATTGGCCTTGACTGATGGGTGCACAAACACGATGTTGGGTGATACAGCCGCCATGGCCACACCGGTCAGGTCCTTGCCAACCTCATAACCCGCTTTTGAATACAGCGACGGGTTGACCGAATACGCCACGCTGTGCATCAGCAGCGTGTAGCCATCAGCCGGGGAGCGCGCGACCGCAAGGGTGCCGATGTTGCCACCCGCGCCGGGACGGTTTTCAATGACCACCGGCTGGCCCAGTGCCTCCGACAAAGGCTGTGACAGCGTGCGCGCCACGATGTCTGTTGAACTGCCCGGCGGAAAGGCCACCACTATCCTGATCGGCTTGTCCGGCCACGCCGCATGTACGGCACCGGCAGCAAGAACTGAAAGAGCGAGGGCAATGGCTGTTCTGCGCTTCATGTTTTGTCTCCTTGTTGGATAGCAAAGAAACTTTAATCGATAAAAATTAACTTGAAAACAAAATATCGATTAGTAGAATCCCTAGGCATGGATGTCGGGTGACCGCCAATCCCCGCATTGGCGGAAGCGGGCGGTATACGAGTCGCCCAACCGCCTGACGACCGCGTGGGCGCTCATACCCTCAAAATGTAAAGTTCACTTTACATTTGACGCCTTCAGCCGCTCCGGGAAGGCCATTCAGGCCGGGTCTGCGCCCAAAAATGGCCAAAAAAGGCCTGTTTTCACTGCCAAAAGTGCCTGAAACCCAATAGGGACTAGCGTGACATGCTATTTATTAGATAGCAATTGCCCATTATTCAGAAACCGCGCTTCCTGGCCCTGGCTGGCCTTTACGCATCTCTACAGGCCCGGTTACAGACATTTACCAACGCAGGCTGAAATAAAGACGCGATGAATGTCGATTGACGGCGCGGCCGTTCGTCATAACGATGAAAGCTCATGTTTCCAAAAGCCACGCCTTAAAAACCGAGGAGCAGCCATGCAAAAAATCACCCCCTTCCTGACTTTCAGGGAAGAAGCAGAACAGGCCCTGGATTTCTACACCGCCATCTTCAAGGGCGCGAAGGTGGGTCACACCCGCCGTTACGGCAAGGGTGCCCACCTGCCTGAAGGCACCTTCATGACGGGTACCTTCGAGGTCAACGGCCAGACCATCATGGTGCTCAATGCTGGCGCAGATTTTGGTTTTGGCGGTGGTGGTTATTCGCTGTTTGTCGACTGCAGCACGCAGGAAGAAATCGACCACCTGTGGACCAGCCTGTCCGAAGGCGGCCAGACCAAACAGTGCGGCTGGCTGCAGGACAAGTTCGGCGTCACCTGGCAAATCGTGCCCGGCATCCTGAGCGAGCTGATGGTCAGGAACGACAAGGACCCGGCCAGGGGCGACCGCGTGATGCAGGCCATGATGAAGATGAACAAGTTCGACATCCAGAAGCTGCAGGATGCAGCCGACGGCAAATAAACCCCACCATTTTTCAGCAACTTTTAAAGGAGCCCCCCATGCAAGTACAACCCTATCTGATGTTTGAAGGCCAGTGCGAAAAAGCCATCAACTTCTACAAGACCGCGCTGAACGCCGAGGTCGTGATGATGATGCGTTTCAGTGACAACCCCGAGCCCCAGTCATCGGCCGAAGGCTGCGGCCCCGATGCGTCGAAGATTCCGCCCGAGAGCATCATGCACGCCAGTTTCAGAATCGGTGACACCGAGGTGATGGCATCCGATGGCATGTCGTCCGGCAAGCCCGAGTTCAAGGGCATCACCTTGTCACTCAATCCCACCAGCGATGCCGAGACGAAACGGATGTTTGCGGCGCTGAGCGAAGGCGGCAAGGTCAACATGCCACTGAGCAAAACCTTTTATTCACCCCAGTTCGGCATGGTGACAGACCAGTTCGGTGTGTCATGGATGGTCAACCAGGCCGCAGAAATGCCGGCGAAAAAGTAAACCTCAATCAAGGAGACGATATGGAAACAGCACAAGTTACCGCAGAACACGAATGGCTCAAGCAGTTGCTGGGCGACTGGACCCTGACAGGCGAATGCAACATGGGCCCCGATCAGCCCGCAGCAAAAACAACAGGCAGCGAACACGCACGCGCACTCGGCGACATGTTCGTGGTCGGTGAAGGTACCGGCGAGATGCCGGGCGGCGGCACCGGCACCATGCTGATGACGCTGGGTTATGACACCGCGAAAAAGAAGTTTGTCGGCAGCTGGGCCGGCTCGATGATGCCGGGCATGTTCTTCTATGAAGGCGAACTGGATGCGTCGAAGAAGGTACTCACACTGAACACCGAAGGCCCGAGCTTTACCGGTGACGGCAGCACCGCACGCTACCAGGACGTGGTGACCATCGTTAGTGCTGATGAACGCACGCTGCATTCGCAGACGCCTGGTCCGGATGGGAAGTGGGTCAGGTTTATGACGGCTACTTACAAAAGGGTTAAGTAACGGCTTCGAGGTTTCGTGCTGGCTTGAAAGGTATTGCCCTTCACATAGAGGCCGGGGGTAGCCCGGCGGCTAGTCACTTTTCTTTTGCTTCGCCAAAAGCAAA
>JAZKCN010000027.1:0-60454 GCA_040388075.1 Pseudomonadota bacterium
GCTATCCTTGCTCAGAAACAATCCTCTTTAACGAGCTTTGCTTCCTAAGCCCCAAATTAAATAGCACTGTCGGCAGTTCACGTTCTCGCGTGGAAACACAATGTCTACAAATTGTCAGCATTGTGAATGCCCATTTTTTTCAGGCGGTAGCCAAATTGCCGCACCGTCAGGCCCATGGCTTGCGCGGCGCGAGACTGGTTGCCACCATGTGCGGCAAGTGCTTCCTGCAGTTGTGCGGCAGAGTGGGATTGCACGGCCTGGTAGTCGCGCACCAGCGGCATTGCTGGAGTTGTTGGCAAAGCTGCCGCCGCGGCTTTCATCGCCGCACCCGCTGTTGTTCCCTTCGGCAGGAAGCGCTCAAGCTCCCGGCTTGACACCATGGTGCTGTCGGTCAACAGCACCAGCCGCTCGATCACGTTGCCGAGCTCGCGGATATTGCCTGGCCACGGGTGTTGCTCCAGCCTGGCCAGCGCCTCCGATGACAGGCTCACATTGCGCTGGTTGTCCTGGTTGACGCGGCTCAGAAAATGAATCGCCAGGGCGCGTATGTCCTGCGGGCGCTCCCGAAGGGAAGGCAGCCGGATGGGAATGACATTGAGCCGGTAGAACAGGTCGCGCCTGAAAGTGCCCTGCTGGACATCCAGTTCAAGGTCGCGATGGGTGGCGGCTACCACGCGCACTGCCACCTTGACCTCGCGCTTGCCACCCAGGCGGATGATGGTGCCTTCCTGCAAGGTGCGCAGCAGCTTGGTCTGCATGGCCAGCGGCATCTCGCCAATCTCGTCAAGAAATATGGTGCCCCGGTCGGCCTGCTCGAACCAGCCCGCACGGGCAGTTTGCGCGCCCGTGAATGCACCGCGCTCGTAGCCGAAGAGTTCTGATTCAAACAGCGTATCCGGGATGGCCGCACAGTTGACCTTGATGAAGGGCTGGTCACGTCGCTGGCTTGACAGGTGTACCGCGCGCGCAAACAGTTCCTTGCCGGTACCCGATTCGCCGAGCAGCAGCACGCTTGCCGTGGCCTCCGACACGCGCTCCAGTTCGCTCAGGGCCTGCAGCAGCGCGGGCGAGGTGCCAATGATGCCGTAGCGTGCGGCGGCCGTCTCCAGCGCGCGCGTGAGCAGCTGGTTTTTAAGCTGCAGCGCACGGGTTTTTTCAGCCACCAGCGCCTGCAGCTGCAGCAATTGCCCGGCCAGCGTCGCCAGGATTTTCAGCACTGCGACATCGTCATTCAGTTGCCGGTCACGGCTGCGGATGCGGTGGCAGGCCAGCACACCTATGACTTCGCGGTTGACCTCAATCGGCAGGGCGATAAAGGCCACGACCTCCTGCGGCAACTGGGCGCGTGCGACGGACCGCGCCAGAAACTGCGATTCCGCATCAATGTCCTGCACGATGATGGGTTGTGCCGTGGCCAGCACCCGCCCGGTGATGCCTTCACCCGGCCCGTAGCGGCCACGCGCCATTTCTGTTTTGGTCAGGCCATAGGCATAGCGGATGGCTGAAGACGGGGCTGCGTGGCCAGGCGTGCGCACGCCTGGCTTGCGGTCGGCCAGGCCTTCGAGCGCGATGTCGCCCACAAAGTCAGCCAGCACAATGCGGCCACGGTTCAGGCCCAGCAGTTCGGATATGAGGTGCAGCATTTCCCGAAGCACAACTTCCGGCGCCAGGCTCTTGCCGACCAGGCGCATGACCTCGCTCATGAGCAGCAGCTCCTGTGCGCGCCATTGCGGGTTGCTGGCGGAACCGGCTTTTGCTGCGGGTGTTGAAGGAGTTGGAGCCATTGATGCAGGGTAGCAATAAACCGGCCAGAGGCTGGGTGGGCTACATGAAAACCGGGGTTGGCCAGAACGCCCCGGTCTGCGTCGTCCGGAACGGGCGCCGGGAAACCCGGCGAGGTGTTTTAACGTATACAAGAAAAATTTAACGCATACGTTAAAAATTGCCCAAATGTTAATATGGGTATTAACATTTGACGTCAATGCACGCTGCAGACGACCCTGATGCCTCCAAAACATGCAAAAAAGACGATTTTAAGGCATCAAATCGGCCTTGAAGCCTTTAAATACGGGCGTGAGCAGCTATGAATGTGATAGCAAATCGATGTGTCGCGCCACTCGTCGTTCGTGAGACTACCGTCCGGACCTCGAAACTGGCCCGCCCGCCAGCCCTCAGCTGGCGATCAATCGACCATCAATGCCTCAATCTCGTCGGCATCCACCGGCACCCCGCGCGTCAGCAGCTCGCAGCCGTCTTTGGTCACCAGTGCATCGTCTTCAATCCGAATGCCGATGTTCCAGAATTCCTTGGGCACCCCTTTAGCCGGACGAACATAAATGCCCGGCTCAATCGTCAGCACCATGCCTGGCCTGAGGATGCGCGAGGGCTTTTTCATCACGGTCTGGCCGAGCATGTCTTTTTCTTCACGCGGCTTGCTGCCGGGTTCGGTGTAGTCGCCGCAGTCGTGCACGTCCATGCCCATCCAGTGACTGGTGCGGTGCATGTAGAACTGGCGATAGGCGCCGGAGGCCAGCACATCGTCGACCTTGCCGTGCTTCTTTTTGTCCAGCAGGCCGGTGTCCAGCATGCCCTGCGCCAGCACGCGGGTGGCAGCGTCGTGCGGGTCGTTGAAACGTTTGCCGGGCCGGGTGGCCCTGACCGCTGCATATTGCGCTTCAAGCACGATGTCGTACAGCGTTCGCTGGGCAGGTGTGAATTTGCCGTCGGCAGGGAAGGTGCGCGTGATGTCACTGGCATAACCGCCCAGCTCGCAACCCGCGTCGATCAGGCACAGGCCACCGGCCTTGAGCTCGGCATCGCCTGCGCGGTAGTGCAGGATGCAGGCGTTCTCGCCGGCGGCGACGATGCTGGTGTAGGCCGGGAACTCCGAGCCGTTGCGGCGGAACTCATGCAGCAGTTCGGCTTCCAGGTGGTACTCACGCAGGCCACCCTTGACTGGCGAGCGCAACATCGCTGCCGAGGTTTGCATGGCACGCACGTGGGCGTCTGCAGAGATTTTTCCGGCGCGGCGCAGGATGGCGATTTCATGGGCGTCCTTGGTCAGCCGCATTTCATCAAGCAGCACGCACAGGTCATGCTGGCTTTGCGGGCACTCGGCTCCCATGCGGGCCCTTGCACGCACGCTGTTCAGCCAGCCATCGACGGTGGTCTCCAGCCCCTTGTGGGTGGCGAACGGAAACCACACCGCTTTCTGGTTGGCCAGCAGCGCCGGCATTTTGTCGGCCAGCGCTTCGACGCTGAACGCCGCGTCCACGCCCAGCGTTGCCGGTGCGGCCTTGGGGCCCAGCCGTATGCCGTCCCAGATTTCGCGCTCCAGGTCCTTGGGCCGGCAAAACAACGTGGTCTTGCCGCTGGCTTCAATCACCAGCCAGCTGTCTGGCTCGGTGAAGCCGGTGAGGTAGTAGAAGTAGCTGTCGTGCCGGTAGGGGAAGTCGCTGTCGCGGTTGCGCGGTGATTCAGGTGCGGTCGGCAACAGTGCGATGCCGCCGCCGGCAGCTTTCAGTGCGCGTGCAATCGCGGCGCGGCGTTTTTCGTAGACCTTGGTGCTCATGTGTTGGCAGCTCGTAGTGGGGTGTTGTTCAGCTCTTGCAGCCGGGCCGGTGTGCCGACATCGGTCCAGGCGCCTTCGTACAGGGTGGCGCTTACCTGCTGATTGTCCATCGCGGCGCGTAACAGCGGGGCCAGTGCGGCCCTTGTCCCGTCAGGGTTGCCGTGCGGCAGGCTGTCGAACAGCGCCTTGCGGTACAGGCCTATGGTGCTGAAGGTAAAACGCGGTTCGGCTGAGCTTGCGGGCAGGTTCAGTGCGAGGCCATCGCCGCCCAGCCCGAAGTCGCCCCTGGTGTTGTGCGCCGGGTTGGGCACCAGCCACAGGTGGGCCAGTTTGCCGCTGGCGCTGAAGCGGTCGACGGCTGCCTGCGTGAACTCAAAACCCGGCACAAACACGTCGCCTGCCAGCACCCAGAAAACATCGCCCAGCATGGGCACTGCGCGGGCGATGCCACCGGCGGTTTCGAGCGCGCCGCCGAAGTCATCGCCTTCGTGTGACCACAGGATTGAAGTGGAAAACGAAGAGTCGCGCCGCGCAAAATGCGCCGGGATTTTTTCACCCAGCCAGGCCGTGTTGATGACGAGGTCTGTGAACCCGCCCTGCGCCAGTGCGTCCACATGCCAGTCGATCAGGGCCTTGCCATGCACTTCCAGCAGCGGCTTGGGCAGCGTGTCGGTCAGCGGACGCATGCGTTCACCGCGGCCGGCGGCGAGGATCATCGCTTTGATGTTTTCGCTCATGATTCGTCCCCACGGTCCAGCGAACGCTGTTCCGTCCATTCTGGCGAGAAGCGCTCTGCCAGCAATTGCATCAGTTGCTGCGCGATGGCGGCGTGTGCGGTGACTGCATCGGTGATGCAGACATCCAGGATCACGGCTTTCTGCGCCAGCCGGCTGTGCATGGCCAGATGCGCGCCTGGCAGCACTACGGCAGCAGACAGGCCCCCCGGTTTGCCGTCTGGCCCCGCAAAACCCTGGAATAGCTGGCTGGCCGGTGCGAGCCCAAGTGACTGCAATGCGCCCTGACTCCAGTCGGCAAGTTGCTGGGCATCCGATAGCCACGCCGGGTCACAGCGGCAGTTGTGCAGGTCGGCGGTGAGGTGGAGGCCTTGCATGCCCTGACTTTAGAGCATCCGCGGGTGATGGCGTGGTTTGTGTCCTCCGGCCCGCATCTCAGATGGAAAATTGTGAAATGATTATTAAAATAGTCTGTAAGTGGTTAGTGAGTGTTTTAATTAACATTTATTAAAATAAAAAGATAATTAAATTGATCTTTATCGACTTAAGGATCAAAATCATGATCATGAAGTACGATGAAGCCGCCACCATGGCCGAACCGCTGCTAAAGCAGGCGGAGCAACTCGGCGAGCGCCTGTCCCGCCTGCGCAAGGCACGCAAGCTGCGGCAGTCTGATGCTGCCACGCGGGCCGGCATGTCCCGCGTGACGGCAGGCCGTGTCGAGCGCGGTGACCCGCGGCAGTCGCTGGGGCAAATCCTGCGGTACCTCGATGCCATCGCGCCCGGTACCGATCTGCTCAGCCTGTTGCAGGGCAAAGACCCCTCGCTGATCGCGCTGGAAAACGCCGAAGCCACACGCCGTGTGCGTGTGATGACACCGGTGCAACTCAACGAGCTCGATTTCTAGGACAAAACCATGGCGACCACCCAATCCGAACTGTTTGCCTTTGCCCACATCGAAGGCGGTTTTGTGCCCGCCGGCCGCCTCACGTTGACCGAAGAGGCCGACCAGGTGCTGGCCTCCAGTTTTGCCTACGGCCTGCGCTACCTGAAACGGCCGGGCCACTTCACGCTGGACCCGCTCAGCCTGGCCCTTGACGACATCGAGCAGGTGCGCGGTGCCGAGCTGATGCCGGTCAATGGCCTGCCGCTGTTTGGCGGTATCCGAGATGCAGCGCCCGATGCCTGGGGCCGCCGCGTGATCGAGGCGCGCCACAAGGTGCCGGCCAACAGCCTGCCCGAATCCGTTTATCTGCTGGAGGCCGGCAGCGACCGGGTCGGTGCGCTTGATGTGCGCGATTCGCTGGAAGCGCCTGAAACGCAGGGTGTCAACGCCGTGCATTCGCTGGACTACATGCTGGAGACGGCAGAGCGCATCGACATGGGCGAAGAGATACCTGCGCGGCTGACCGACTTCTTCGGCTCCGGCCCCGGTGCCGGCGGTGCGCGGCCCAAGGCCACCGTGCGTGATGAAGAGGGCCTGCTCTGGCTGGCCAAGTTCCCCAGCCGTGGCGATGCCTTCAACATGGCGATGGCCGAGGTCGCCACACTGACGCTGGCGCGCGAGTGCGGGCTGGATGTGCCGGCTGTGAAGGTGCTGGACGTTGGCGGTTCGCCTGTGCTGATGATCCGCCGATTCGACCGCTACTGGGAGGCCAAAGACCAGTTGCCGCCGATAAGCACCGTACTGCACGAAACACTGCCTGCGGACGGCCTGATTGAAAAACGCCTGCCATTTGTCAGCGCCCTCACGCTGGTCGGCTGCGACGAATTCGAGGCGCGCACCAAGAGCTACCCCGAAATCGCACAGGCCATACGCCGCCATGTGCATGTGGACCAGGTGCGCGCCAACAACCGCGAGCTGTTCGCCCGCATGGCTTTCAACATCTTTGTCAGCAATGACGACGACCACTTGCGCAACCACGGTTTTGTGCGTGATCCGCGCACCGGGGGTTGGGTGCTGAGCCCGCTTTACGACGTGGTGCCGCGCCCCGGCGTGGCGTTTGAACGGTTGTTGCATCTGGGCGTCGGCATGCAGGGCAAGGCGGCCACGCTGGACAACGCGATGACCCAGCATGAAGCGTTTGCACTTGACCGCCAGCAGGCACTGACGGTGCTCGGCGAGGTCTGGGGCGGCACGCGCCAGTGGATGACGGTGTTCGAGCAGGCCGGTGCGCAGGGTGAGTTGATAGACCGGGTGCAGACCGCCTTCCGCAAGCTTGAAGACATTGCCAGCCCGGAACTGGTCAAGGCGATACGCCGCTCCTCCGCTGCCGACCACTGAGCCGGCCCCTGAAACCCCTCAAAACCCGCCAAAAGGGTGGGTGGGGCCAGCCCGTTAAAATAGCGGGCTTACCCCGATTTTTCGATCTTTTCCCCTCTGGAGCAGCCTGAATGGCAAACACGCAAATGATGGCGGGCGCGATACGCGCACTCGCGATGGACGCCGTACAACAAGCCAACTCCGGACACCCCGGCGCCCCCATGGGCATGGCCGACATGGCCGTCGCCCTCTGGGGCAGCCACCTCAAGCACAGCCCGCACAACCCCAACTGGTTTGACCGCGACCGTTTTGTGCTGTCCAACGGCCACGGCTCCATGCTCATCTATGCGGTGCTGCACCTGACCGGTTACGCGCTGCCGATAAAGGAGTTGAAAAACTTCCGCCAGTTGCATAGCAAGACCCCAGGCCACCCCGAATACGGCTACACCCCCGGCGTTGAAACCACCACCGGTCCGCTGGGCCAGGGCCTGACCAACGCGGTAGGCATGGCGCTGGCTGAAAAGCTGATGGCCAAGGAGTTCAACCGTGATGGCCACAAGGTCGTCGACCACAACACCTATGTCTTCATGGGTGACGGCTGCCTGATGGAAGGCATCAGCCACGAAGCTGCTGCACTCGCCGGCGCGTGGAAGCTGAACAAGCTGGTTGCGCTGTACGACGACAACGGCATTTCCATTGACGGCCAGGTCGCGCCCTGGTTCATCGACAACACGGCCGTTCGTTTTGCCGCCTACGGCTGGAATGTCATCGGCCCCGTTGACGGCCATGATGCAGCGCTGGTCGCCCAGTCCATAGCCGACGCGAAGAAGTCAGCCGACAAGCCGACCCTCATCATCTGCAAGACGCACATCGGCAAGGGCTCACCGAATCGCGCCAACACTGCCAAGGCCCATGGAGAGCCTTTGGGCGCTGAAGAAATCAAGCTCACGCGCGACGCCATCCAGTGGTCCAGCGCACCGTTTGAAATCCCGAAAGAAGTCCAGGACGACTGGGATGCAAAGGCCAGAGGCCTGGCCATGGAAGCCGACTGGGACGCGAAATTCGCCGCCTACAAAACGGCGCATCCAGATCTGGCGGCTGAGTTCACCCGCCGCATGAAGGGCGACCTGCCGAAGAGCTTCTCGCAGCTGGCCGTTGATACCGTCATAGGTTCGCACACCAAGGCCGAAACCGTGGCCTCGCGCAAGGCTTCACAAATTGCGCTGGAGTCGTTTACTGCCGGCCTGCCAGAGTTGCTTGGCGGCTCGGCCGACCTGACCGGCTCAAACCTCACCAACACCAAGGCCACACCGGCCCTGCGCGTTGACCTCAACGGCGATGTCGTGCAGGTCGAAGGTGCCAACGGTGCCAAGGTCGGCGGCCGCCACATCAACTACGGCGTGCGCGAGTTCGGCATGGCCGCCATCATGAACGGCATTGCGCTGCATGGCGGTTTCATCCCCTACGGCGGCACCTTCCTGACCTTCAGCGATTACTCGCGCAACGCCATCCGCATGGCCGCGCTGATGAAGATCCGTGTCATCCACGTCTTCACGCACGACTCCATCGGCCTCGGAGAAGACGGCCCGACGCACCAGTCCATCGAACACGCCGCCAGCCTGCGCCTGATTCCCAACCTCGACGTCTGGCGCCCGGGCGACACCGCTGAAACGGCCGTGGCCTGGGCCGTCGCGCTCGAGAACAAAAACAAGCCGACCGCGCTGCTGCTCAGCCGCCAGAACCTGCCTTACGCACCGAAGAACGATCTCGGCGACATCAGCAAGGGCGCGTACGTGCTTGCTGAACCTGCAGAAGTCGGCCTGAACAAAAAGGCCCAGGCCGTCATCATCGCCACCGGCTCCGAAGTGCAGCTGGCGCTGAAGGCGCAGGAGCTGCTGGCTGCCCACAAGATCGCAGTGCGTGTGGTTTCCATGCCCAGCAACACCACCTTCGACAAACAGAAGTCGGCCTACAAATCCGACGTGCTGCCGGAAGGCATTCCCCGCATCGCGGTCGAGATGGGCGTGACCGACGGCTGGTGGAAGTACGGCTGCGCGGCCGTTGTCGGCATCGACAGCTACGGCGAATCCGCACCTGCACCCGTGCTGTTCAAACACTTTGGATTCACACCTGAAAACGTGGCCGACACGGTTCGCAAGGTGCTGCGCAAGTAAGCGCGGCGCATCCACAAGATTCAACTTTCCAGGAGCAAGAGAAGATGGCTATCAAATTGGGTATTAACGGCTTCGGCCGCATCGGGCGCAACGTATTCCGTTCGGCCATCAGGAGTTTTAACGACATCGAGATCGTCGGCATCAACGACCTGCTTGAGCCGGACTACCTCGCCTACATGCTCAAGTACGACTCGGTGCACGGCCGCTTTGACGGTGATGTGTCGGTCGACGGCAATACCCTGATCGTGAACGGCAAGAAGATCCGCCTGACGCAGGAGCGCGACCCCGCCAACCTCAAATGGGGTGACATCGGCGCCGACGTGGTGCTCGAGTCCACCGGCCTCTTCCTCGACAAGGCTTCCGGTGAAAAGCATTTGGCCGCAGGCGCGAAGAAAGTGATTTTCTCGGCCCCGTCGAAAGACGACACCCCGATGTTTGTTTTCGGCGTCAACGACAAGACCTACAAGGGCGAAGCCATCATCTCCAACGCTTCGTGCACCACCAATTGCCTGGCGCCTGTGGCCAAGGTGCTGAACGACAAATGGGGCATCAAGCGTGGACTGATGACCACCGTGCACGCAGCCACCGCCACGCAAAAAACCGTGGACGGCCCCAGCAACAAGGACTGGCGCGGCGGCCGCGGCATCCTGGAAAACATCATTCCGTCGAGCACCGGCGCAGCCAAGGCTGTCGGCGTGGTGATTCCCGAACTGAACAAAAAGCTCACCGGCATGTCTTTCCGCGTGCCAACGTCTGATGTGTCCGTGGTTGATCTGACTTGTGAACTCAACAAGGAAGCCACGTTGAAGGAAATCTGCGCCGAGATGAAAGCGCAAAGCGAAGGCGCACTCAAGGGCATCCTGGGCTATACCGAAGACAAGGTCGTCGCCACCGACTTCCGCGGCGATACCCGCACCTCCATTTTTGATGCTGACGCATCCATCGCCCTGGACGGTACCTTCATCAAGGTTGTCGCCTGGTATGACAACGAGTGGGGCTACTCCAACAAGTGCCTGGAGATGGTTCGCGTGGTGTCGAAATAAGCCTCGCACCAGCTCCCGGAAAAGCGCCTTCAGGGGCGCTTTTTTTATGCAGGGCCTGCCACCACCCCATTGGTTGATTGACCGGTAGCCGGCATTGCCCTATGGTCAGCCCCCATGCCGCGCCAATGCAGCGCGGCGCAAGGGAGCGGAAATCATGGCGGTACAACCGTTTGGGGAGTGGCTTGTCCACAAAAGCTGGGCGCAAGGCGTGCGTTACAGCAAGGCTGTCGCCTGTCTTTTGCCGCCAGCTGCGCTGGCCGCCGACGCGCTGTTTTTCCACCAGCCCTACGTTCAATGGCCACCAGGCTTTGTCTGGCTGCTGGCGTGGCAGGTCGCGGCTGAACTTTTTTTCATCTCGGTGGTGCTCGCCGACAGGTTTGTGCCGAAGTTGCGCGACAGTGAGGCGGCACTTAACGTCGCCTGCGCTGGTGCCATGTTGCTGGCCACATGGATGGGGCTGGTCAATAGCCTGATGCACGGGGACCTCTCCATTTATGCGGCAGGTGCGACATTTGTTTCCGCCGTGATGTGTACGCCCAGGCCGGTACGACGGCCCATGTACCTCGCCAGCTTTGTCGTGCTGATTGTTGCCGTGATGCTGCGGGAGTCTGCTGCTGCGGACATCCTGGCTGCGCTGGTCAACCCGTTTTGCGTGGTGGTGCTCTGCCTTGAGCTGGACAGGTTCATGTATTCACGCAATGTGGAGCTTTACACCGAAACACAGCGTGCGGACGCCGAGCGGTTGCGTGCCGACAAGGTGCTTTACAACGTTCTGCCAGCTTCGATTGCTGACGAGCTCAAGCGCAGTGACAAGGTCAATGCCGTGAAGTTCGACAACATGGGCGTGCTGTTTGCCGATATCGCCGGCTTCACCAGTTTTTCGCGTACCCTGCCACCGGACGCACTGGTGCTGGTGCTGAGCCAGATATTTTCATCCTTCGATGCGCTGGTAGAGCGGCAGGGGCTGGAGAAGATCAAGACCATTGGAGACGCTTACATGGTGGCGTCAAACAACCGGCTGAAAGACCTCATGCAGGTGGCGCTCGACATGCAGCAGGCGCTGGCAGCTTACAACACGGCCAACGGTACCCAGCTCGGCATGCGTATCGGCATACACGTCGGGCCGGCCGTTGCCGGCGTGATTGGTGTCAAGCGTTTTCTCTACGATATATGGGGCGATACCGTCAACCTGGCAAGCCGCATGGAGGCCAGTGGCGAGCCGGGTTTTATCCATGTCACAGAGGCGATTTACCTTCAGGGCAAGGAGCTGTTTTCATTCTCCGCACGCGAGCCTCTGGAGATCAGGGGACGCGGGAAAATCTCTACCTACTGGTTGCTTGGCCCGCGCAGGGACCAGCATGAGCCTGCGATGCGGCCAGTCAATGGACCCGGCGGCTTTGCCCTCACGATCCCCGCCTGAGCACTCGATCAGCGTGTCAGTAAAAGGGTCAGGCTGGTGATGGCGATGATGGCCACGACCGCAGTCACCGTCGCCAGCCAGAGCAGCCGCGCGCGATTGACTTCAATGCGCTTGACCAGCTGTGTGTTCTGCTCGGCCAGCGTCTTGATGAGATCGGCAGACGCGAGCATCTGCTCATGCAGTTCGCTGGCGGCCATTTCCATCGCCTGAAGGCGTTTCTCAAGGGCGGCCATGCTGGATGGGCGGTCATCCACAGCCAGTGGCGCCGGGGTATTTGCCGTGTCCTGAACGGGCGGCTTTTTACCCACCGTGTTCCAGAGTTTTTTGGCGCCCTCCGCAATCTTCGGGGCGTTGCTGATCACGTCTGACCACGGAACCAGTTGCAGTACTGCCATCCAGCCAAGAGCCATTCTTGTCTCCTTTAAGAACCGGCGTGGCCGGGTTCGTCCCTGCGCAGTGTCTCTGCGCAAAGCCGCATCAACTGGTGAAGGTGCGAGCGGTATGAAATCGCCTCATGCCACCTGTCGGTCTGGTAGACCGCATGTTGTGGTGCGTCGGGACCGTCGAGCGAGCCGATCATGACAAGGATGAGGCCGGTTTCGTGGTCGGTTCGCGATGAGGCGTCGAGGCTCAGCAGCGGCACATCAAAAGCCTGGCCTCCGGCGCTGCGGCGCATCGAGATGAACTCGAGTGTGCAACTGTCTTTCAGTACTACCCGGTGCCGCATCTCGCGCGGCACGGCATCGCCAAACGTGTTGAGTTTGGCGATGTGTTCACTGGCCGTCATGCGTTTGCCGTCGATGGAGTCTTCTGCTGGATAGCCGCCGCCCTGGTACATCACGGCCGCCAGCACGGTGGCGATCAAAAGCATGGCCAAAAGATGCCAGCGGCCAGCGCCGCGTGGTTGCGAAACAAAAGGCATCGTGTCCTGGGTAAGGAAGTGAGAGTTCTGGGCGTGGCCAGCGGCCACAAGCGCGTTGTCCGGTTCATTCTAGAACCCAGTGCATGCTACGTGGCAGGCCATCCCGACATTGCCGCAGGGGTTTAGACCACTGTGCTGTTTCACGCCAGCCGCTCTGCCAGAAGATCCAGAAACACCGTGATGCGAGATGACAGCCGGCAAGCGGTGGTGCCTGTGTGCCCTTGCCTCGATGGTCCGCCTCTGGCAACTCGGGCGCTACTGTATTGATAGCAGGTGCCGCTAGTCCACATTGCGCTAGGGCCGGATTTGATGCTTAAAAAAGGGCTTTTTGGCCTGTTTTTGATCTTCTGGACAGGCCACAGGGCAGAACCCGGACCAAAAGTTAACATATATATTAACTTTTGCTCATTTGGCCATTGCCATCATTTCTGCCAGCCAGTCGACAAACACCCGCACTCTCGGTGACAGCTGCCGGTGGTGCGGGTAGAGCACAGACACCGGCATGGGCGCAGGCCGCCACTTGGCCAGCACCTCGACCAGCGAGCCGTCTTTCAGCTTGGGCGCGATGTGGTACCTGGGCAGTTGAATCAGCCCGAGGTGGGCATCGCAGCAAGCCTTGTAGGCGTCTGCATCGTTGACCGACACCGGGCCCTTGAGCTGCACGCGCCGTGTCACGCCGTCCTCGATGAACTCAAAAGGCATGGGCTTGCCGTTGCGTGCCGAAATGAAATTAACGGCGCGGTGGCCGCGCAGCGCATCCACCGTCTGCGGCTTGCCGTGGCGTTTGAAATACGCCGGGGTCGCGCAGGTCACCTGCTCCAGCAGCGCCACACGGCGCGCCACCATGCTGGAGTCAGCCAGCGCGCCGCCGCGCATCACGCAGTCGATGCCTTCCCGCACCAGGTCGACCAGCCGGTCGCCCATGCCGATCTCCAGCTCGATGTCCGGGTATTGCGCCACAAACTCGCCGATGCGCGGCAGCACAAAGTGTTTGGCCAGCGTGCCCTGCAGGTCCACGCGCAACTTGCCCCCGGGTTTGCTGCCAGTGTTGTTGAAGGCGGTATCGGCCTCCTCGATATCAGCCAGCAGGCGCAGGCAGCGCTGGTAATAGGCGTCGCCATCCGGTGTCGGGCTGACGTGGCGCGTCGTGCGGTGCAGCAGCCGCGCACCCAGCCGCTTTTCAAGCTGCTGCATCGCATGGGTCACGGTGGCGCGCGGCAGCTGCCGGTCCCCAGCAGCCTTGGTGAAGCTGCCCAGTTCGACGATGCGTGTGAACAGCTGCATGGCGTCTATGCGGTCCATTGGCGGTACTTTCGAAAGAATCCTAATTGTTCTGGAAATCTAAACAGTGTTGGCCGTTTCAGCCTATTTATGGATTATGGATTGAACAGCACAATGGCTGCATTCTTTCAATTCAAAGGGGTTTTCCATGACAGCATCCAGCAGCCCACAGGTCGCCATCGTCACCGGCGCATCGCGCGGCATAGGCGCAGCCGTTGCACAGCGTCTGGCCAAAGACGGCTACAGCGTGGTGGTGAACTACGCCGGCAAACAGGCTGACGCGCAAGCGGTGGTGCAGGCCATCGAATCGGCAGGCGGCAAGGCGATCGCGGTACAGGCGGATGTGGCTGACCCGGCCGCCGCCAGAAAACTGTTCGACGAAGCCATCAAGGCCTGGGGCCGTGTCGATGTGCTGGTCAACAACGCCGGCATCATGCCGCCCTCGCTGCCGCAGATAGGCGCGACTGACGACGCCACGTTTGACCGCGTGTTTGCCATCAATGTGAAGGGCACCTTCAACACGCTGCGCGAAGCTGCCAACCGGCTGGAGGCCGACGGCCGCATCGTCAATTTCTCAACCAGCGTGATCGGCCGCGGCATGCCGGGTTACGGGGTCTACGCGGCGACCAAGGCAGCGGTGGAAAACCTCACCAACGTGATGGCGCAGGAGATGCGGGGCAAACGCATCACGGTCAATTCGATTGCACCGGGACCGACGGCGACAGCGCTTTTCCTCGACGGCAAACCGCCTGAGCTGGTTGAGCGATTGAGCAAGGTTCCACCGCTGGAGCGGCTGGGCACGCCTGCAGATATTGCCGCTGCTGTGGCCTTCCTGGTCGGCAGCGACGGCGCGTGGATTAATGGCCAGACCTTGCGCGCCAACGGCGGCTTTGTCTGACCGGCAAGGCCATCAGGCCTTTGACGTGCGGCGCAGCTCGGCCAGTATGCTGATGACGATCAGCCCGCCGACCACAGTGATGTGTTCAAAGACCAGCAGTTTTTCGTGAAAAGCCTGCTCGCCCGTCATCTCCCAGAAGCGGTGCGCGATGAAGATGGTCAGTATCGTGAACACTGACAGTGCCCCCGCGCCCAGCCAGGCAAAACGGCAACCGGAGATGATCAGCGCCGAGCCGCCCAGCTGCACGATGATGGTGGCAATCGCATAAAGTGCCGTCGGGTTCAGGCCGAACATCGCCATTTCCTTTTGCGCGGTGGCGAAGTCCGTCAGCTTGGCGAGGCCGCTGCCCCAGAAGATAAAGGTCAGGAGCACCGCGCCGACGTAATAAAGCCAGCGCGCGCGCAGCAGGGCCTGGATGGGTCCATTCGTAATGGTGTTCATGGTTCTCCTCGAGTGTTTATGACGACGCGGTATCTTAAAACCGCCGGCGCGTTGCGCGCTTGGCTGGTGGCGCACTGTCCATGGTGAAAAGCGCACGCCGGCCGGGCAGTTGAACGCAGGCCGCCCGAGGCTGGATATCGATATGCGGATAAATTTGATGCTGCGTTGCACCAATCCGGCTACCATGTCACAACTAATTACAGGAGCCGTCATGCGATTTTTCCGATCCCTCGCCACCAGCCTTGTCCTCGCCAGCTTCGCTTTGGGCGGCAGCGCATTTGCGCAGGGCAAGTCACACCTGCAGTCCATCCTGGAGCGTGGAACCCTGCGTGTCGGTACCACGGGTGACTTCAACCCGATGTCCATCAAGGACCCTGCAACCAACAGCTACAAGGGTTTCGACATCGAGGCGATGGAGCAGCTCGCCAAGGACATGGGCGTCAAGATCGAGTTCGTGCCGACCGAGTGGGCCACGCTGATCGCTGGCCTCGCCTCTGACCGTTATGACGTGTTCGCCGGCGGCTCGTCGCTGACCATGGCGCGCGCCAAGACCGTCGCCTTCACCGACCCCTACATCGAAGCAGGCACGGTGCCGCTGGTGCTCAAGACCAATGCCGCCAAGGTCAAGTCATGGGCAGACCTGAACAAGAAAGGCACGACGGTCGCTGTTTTGCTGGGCACCGTGTTTGAAGAGCAGGCCAAGGCCACATTCCCGCAGGCCACTGTCAAGAGCATTGAAAAGCCTGCCAATGGTTATTCAGAAGTGCTGGCCGGCCGTGCGTTCGCCACCATCACCAGCAACGTCGAGGCTGCCACGCTGATCAAGACCTACCCCAACCTGACGACTGTCAGCGGTGCCGAGCCCCGCAACAAGCGCCCGTTTGCCTATCCGGTCGCGCAGAACGACCCGACCTGGACCATCTTCCTGAACAACTGGATTGCGCTGAAAACGTCTGAAGGCTACTTCAAGACGCTGGAAGCCAAGTGGCTCGCCACCAAATAAACCGGCGCTTTCATAACTGAACAGACTCGTGGTTTCCGGTTTTCTGCCAACGGCCCGTGAGGGCCGTTTCCGTGTCCTCCTGGCGCTTGCTGTGGCTTTCGCATTGCTGGCGCTGGCCGGTTGCGCCAGCAATTCGAACTACACATGGGGCTGGTATGTGTTCAACCCGGCTTTGCCAAAGGGGCTGAGCAATATCCAGTTCCTGCTGGCCGGCGTCTGGCTTACGCTGCAGTTGTCCATTACGGCAATTCTGGTTTCGGTCGTGCTCGGCATTGCGCTCGCGCTGTCACTGCTGTCTGCGTTCAAGCCGATTCGCTGGGCTGCACGTGTGTACGTCGAATGCTTTCGCGCCATACCGCTGCTGGTGTTGCTGCTCTGGGTTTATTACGGCCTGCCGGTCGTCAGTGGTTTGCAGTTCGGTGCGTTCGCTGCCGGCGTGATTTCACTGGCGCTGTCTGATGCGGCGTTTGAAGCCGAGGTTTTCCGGGCCGGCCTTCAGTCCGTGCCCAAAGGCCAGCGGGAAGCTGCCGAAACGCTGGGCCTGTCGCGCTGGACAACGCTGCGGCATGTGATTTTTCCGCAGGCCATACGCACGATATTGCCTGCACTGGGTAACCAGTTTGTCTATGTGCTCAAGATGAGCTCGCTGGTGTCGGTGGTCGGCCTGCAGGAGTTCACCCGCCGGGCCAATGAACTCAATGTGACCGAGTACCGGCCACTGGAGATCTACACCTTCCTGGTGTTTGAATACCTGCTGTTGATACTGCTCACCTCCTGGGGCGTTCGGCGGCTTGAGAGCAGGCTGGAACGCTCGCAGCGCTAGGCTGCACAGCCTGGCTTGCCCGGGGCGTCAGTGGTGCAGGATGCGGCCCAGGAATTCGCGGCAGCGCGCCGTCTTCGGCGCGCTGAAAAAGTCAGCCGGTGGCGCGCTCTCGATGATGCGGCCCTGGTCCATGAAAATCACGCGGTCCGCTGCACGCTTGGCAAAACCCATCTCATGCGTCACGCAGACCATGGTCATGCCGTCTTTGGCCAGGCCCTCCATCACGTCCAGCACTTCGACAATCATCTCGGGGTCCAGTGCGGACGTCGGTTCATCAAACAGCATGATGCGGGGTTTCATGCACAGCGAGCGCGCAATCGCTACGCGTTGCTGCTGGCCGCCCGACAGCTGCCCCGGGTATTTGTGCGCCTGCTCCGCGATGCCGACACGCTCAAGGTATTTCATCGCCAGCGTCTGTGTTTCAGCTTTCGGCATGTTGCGCGCCTTCATCGGCGCCAGCATCAGGTTCTCCAGCACTGACATGTGCGGGAACAGGTTGAACTGCTGGAACACCATGCCGACCTCGCTGCGCAATCGATCAAGGCTGGCGCGGTTGTCAGTCAATTCGATACCGTCAACCACAATGCGGCCCTGTTCGTGACGCTCCAGCCTGGCGATGCAGCGTATCAGCGTCGATTTGCCTGATCCGGAAGGTCCGCAAATGACCACCTTTTCACCTTGCGCCACCTGCAGGCTGACGTTGTCCAGCGCCTTGAAGCCGCCAAAGGATTTCGAAACATCCTGCATGTCGATGATCGCCTGCAGGCTTACGTTTTCTGTCATCAGGGCCCCTGGTTTTGATAGCTGAACTATTATCACAAACATGCTGTTAACCCGCTCCACCTGGCAAGAAGTCGAGTCCTATCTGAAGGGCTCAAAGGCCATTGTTGTGCCGATTGGCTCGACCGAGCAGCACGGCCCGATAGGCCTGATCGGCACCGATGCCTTCACCGCAGAAGCGGTGGCCGCCGGCCTTGGTGAAAAGGCCGGTGCGCTGGTCGGCCCGACGCTGGCGCTTAGCGTCGCCCAGTTCAACCTCGGTTTCCCCGGCACCATTTCCTTGCGCGCCACCACGTTGATGGCGGTGATAGATGACTACGTTCTTTCGTTGGCCCGCCAGGGCTTCGAGAGGTTCTATTTCATCAATGGCCATGGCGCGAATGTGTCGGCCGCACGCGCCGCCTTTCAGGACATCTATGCGCGCTGGAGCCTGGGCACCATGTCCGGCACACCCCCGCGTTGCCGCCTGCGCAGCTGGTGGGAATACCCAGCCGTCGATGCGCTGCGCAAGGACTGGTATGGCGGCGGCGAAGGCATGCACGCCACGCCGAGCGAAATTGCGATGACCCTGCACCTCTTGCCTGGCTCCCAGCGCGAGGGTGCTGGCGATGCACCTGCGCAGCTTTCAAAAGACTACCTGCGCGACCATGGCGGCGACAACCACTGGGACGCCGCCACGCACCGCGCCGCGTTCCCAGATGGCCGCGTGGGTTCGCACTCCGCGATGGCGACGGCAGCGCAGGGACAGCAGTTGCTGGCTGCCGCGATTGACGGCGCCTGCGAAGACTTCGCCGCTTTTGTGGCGGAGCAGTGAGGCGCGCATGAGTACGCCTCCCGCCAGCTACACCCCGCTGCTGCAAGACGGCTGGCAGCACATCGAGAAAATCTCACTCGAAGATTTCACCGCGCCCGACTGGGCCTTGCTCAACAGCCAGCGAGTGGTCTATTACCGGCAGGAGCAGGCGAAGCAGACCCTGCGAATGCTGGCCGCATCCGAGCACGACGCCAGCTTCGGCTACATGGTCAACAACTACCGGCACTCACTGCAGTCCGCCACCATGGCGCTGCGCGACGGACTGGACGAGGAAGACGTGGTCGTCTGCCTGTTGCATGACATCGGGTTTGTGGCCTGCCCGGCCAGCCACGGTGAGTTTGCGGCCGAACTGCTCGGTTGTTACATCAGCGACCGCAATTACTGGATGCTGCAGCGCCACGGGATTTTCCAGAACCTGCACTCGCCGCACCTGCCCGGCGTGGACCAGCATGAGCGCGAACGCTGGCGCGGCCATCCACACTTCGAGTGGGCCGCCACCTTTGTCGCGAAATACGATCAGGCCGCCTGCGATCCCGATTACGACATTGCGCCGCTCGCCACGTTCGAGCCCATGGTCCAGCGCCTGTTTGCAAAGAAGCCGGTCAAGCGGCCCAAAGACTGAACCCCTGAAAAAGAAAAGAAACCGATGACCGCCTGGATACGCATGATCCCGCTTGAGGAAGCCACCGGCGACCTCGCCCGCGCCTACGAAAAAGTCACGACACCGCATGGCACGGTCGACAACGTGATGAAGGCCCACAGCCTCAGGCCGCACACGATGGAAGGCCATGTCGCGCTGTACCGCAGCGTGCTGCACACACCTGACAACACCTTGCCTTTCTGGTTCCTGGAAGTGGTGGCGTCGTACACCAGCAGCCTGAACAAATGCCTGTACAGCTTCACCCATCACTTCACCAATGCGCGGCGGCTGATGAAAGACAAGGCCAGGTCCGACAAGGTGCTGGCGGCCATGGAGGCTCGCAACCCGGCGCTGGCTTTTGACGGCAGGGAGCTGGCCCTGCTGGTCTATGCCGGCAAGCTCACTACCGATGTCGGACTGATGGAAAAAGCCGATGTTGATGCGCTGCACGCGGCCGGTTGCGACGACGGTGAAATCCTCGAAGTCAACCAGGTCGTCGCCTATTTCAATTACTCAAACCGCCTGCTCAACGGCCTCGGCGTGACCACCGAAGGCGACGTCATCGGCTACTACAAGGAAGAGGACGCCTCATGAGCTACGCAAGCGCAAAACATGTGGGCGTCGAGGAGATTCCCGTCATCGACATGGCGCCACTGCAGGATGCTTCCGAAGCAGGCCTGAAGCTGGTGGGTGCGCAGATGCGCGAGGCCGTCGAGCGCATTGGCTTCTTTTACGTCAGCAACCACGGCGTTGACCTGGCGCTGATTGAGCAGGTCGATGCCCTCGCGCACCGCTTTTTTGCACAGCCGCTTGAAAACAAGCTGCAGGTCGAGCCGATAGACAGGCACCGCGGTTACCTGAAAGTGGGCGAGGCCAAAATGTATTCGCGCGCCCAGCCCGACCTCAAGGAAAGTTTTATCTGGGGCGTTGATGTACCCGAAGACGATGCTGATTACCTGGCCGGCAATCCGATGGTCGGACCCAATCGCTGGCCCGCCTTCATGCCCGAACTCCAGCCTGCACTCAATGCGTATATGGACGCCTCACACCTCTGCGCCCAGCGCATGTTGCGCGCGCTGGCCGTCAGCCTCGATGTGTCCGATGACACATTTGTGCGGCATTTCAACAAGCCGATTTCCCGCGGTGCGCTGGTGCACTATCCGCCGCAGCCACCGGATGCGGGAGACCAGCAGTTCGGTGTCGCACCGCATACCGACTATGGCGTCATCACCTTGCTGCACCAAGACAACGTTGGGGGTTTGCAGGTCTTCAGCAACCAGCGCGAATGGGTGACAGCGCATCCGATCCCTGGCACGCTGGTCATCAACTCCGGCGACCTGCTGGGCCGCTGGTCGAATGACCGCTTCCGCTCCAATAGCCACCGGGTGGTTAATTCATCGGGCCGCGAGAGGCTGTCCATTGCCATGTTTGTTGACCCGGATTTCGACACACCCATCATCCCTGTCACGCAGGGCGATGAAGATGCGAACTACCCGCCAGTCACCTGTGGTGACTACATCGCGGGTCGCTTTGACAAGTCATTCGCCTATCGCCTGCGCGCGGGTTAAAGCTGCGGGCGCTCAACCTGCCCGTCTCAGGACTTGCTGTTGGCCGTTGCGGCCACCAGGGTTTTGGCTTCACCCAGATGACCTTCCACTTTTGGCAGCAGCTTGTCTGCAAGCGCTTTCAGGTCGGCGTCCTTACCGTTCTTCTGGATTTTCTTGAGCAGCTTGACCGTCTGCTCATGATCGCCAACACCGGCATGTTTGGCATATTCCTTGTCAAACAGCTTGCCTGACATCGCCTTCAGTGCGGTGGCCTTGGTCTTCGCCTTGACCCCAGGGCCATCGGGCAGCACCACCCCCTTGGCTTGCGCCAGCGCGGTCACTTCGCCCAGTGCTTTCGTGTGGTCGTCAATCATCATTTGCGCAAACTTTTTCACGTCGGCATTCTGCGATTTTTCGAGCGCCATTTTGCCCGCGTCTATCTCGCCCATATTGCCTTGGGCCAGGTCTTTCAGCATCGACGCATCGCCGCGCGCCACTTTGGCTTCCGGGGCGCCGCTTGCGATTGAACCGGCTGGCGCGGTGTCGGCCATGGTGTTGGTCGTGCCCTTCATCATGGCAGTGCTGCCGGAGGATGTTGCTCCGCTTTGCGACCAGGCCGGCATCGCCAGGGATGCCGTCATCAGCAAAGCGACTGTGCTTGCGGCCAGAGCCGTTCGGTTTTTAGGGTTTTGAAAAGACATGGTGTTCATCCTTCAGTAGTAGCTTGAATTTCGCCTGACCTCTTGCAGGCAAAGGCATGAAACTGAAGGGTCCCCCGCCGCGCGGGTTGTGTGCGCCCGGCTTTTTCCTTGTGGGCTGTAGGACATGGAGGACTAATCTGTCCACTGAAGGCGGGTGTAAAAAAATGGCCAGGAAAAAATCCTGGCCGTCCGGGGGATGCAGCTTGTGCGTTCTCAGGCTGCCGCAGCAAATGCCTCGGATGTTTTTTTCTCGTAAGCCAGCAGCTTTTTTACACTGGCCCGTTCTTCCATGCGCTTCATGTGGGCCATGCAATTTTTGAAGTGCGACACATCCGGCTTGAACTGCGTGCCGCGGCGGAAGCACCAGTAGAAGTAGGCATCTGCGCAGCTGAACTCGTCAAAAAACCAGTCACGCCCGGCCAGCATGTTGTCGGCAATCTCGAACAGCTCCATCAGCGAGTGTGAACCCAGCGCGCGCACGTTGTCGGCCGTATCGGGCAGGTCGCAATACCGCTCCGGCCTGGCCTGCTGCGTGAGCTTGGGGTGAATGCCAGACGCGCACCAGGCCATCACTGAAATCGCCTTGACATATTTCATCGGATCGGCCGGCAGCAGTCTGGCGTCGGGAAACTGGCGGGCAATCCAGATTTGTATCGCGACGTTTTCGGTCAGTACATCGCCATCCAACAGTAGCGCCGGAACCTTGCCCTTGGGGTTGATCTTCAGGAAGGCTGGGCTGAATTGTTCGCCCTTGCCCATGTTCACGTCCAGCGTGTTGAAGTCTGCACCGGCCTCGGTCAACAGAATGAAGGGCACCAGCGAACAGGCCAGCGGTGAATAGGCGAGGGTAATTTTCATGTGTCTCCTGTTTTTTTAAACGGCAAGCTGTGCGGATTCTAGGGCGCTTGAGTCTTTGCTGCTCTGCAGGTAAATGCGGCGGAATTTGTCGCTGGTCGGCGACAAAAGGCAGCAGGCTGATTCGCAGGCGAAAAAGAAGACGTCTACAGAGTGAAAAAACATGTAAAAACTTCAGGGTAAACCCGAAAAAAATGTCGCCAAATGCACGCTGTGAAAGAGTCTGTGAAAACACGTCAACGGCGGGTGTACCGTGTACGTTGAACACCGGATCGCCAATCTATAGGTGATTGAATTCAACCATCTCAAAGGACTCTAATCATGAACAAACTCCTCGCTTCCCTGATCGCTACCCTGTTCGTCGGCGTTGCCGCTGCACAAGCTCCAGCTGCTCCTGCTGCAAAAGCTGAAGTCAAGGCTGACAAGGCTGTTGCTGCTGCCGTGAAGAGCGAAGCCAAGGTCGACGCCAAGGCTGATGCCAAGGTTGCAAAGACCGAAGCCAAAGCTGCTGACATGAAGGCCGGCGCTGAAACCAAGGCTGCCGACACCAAGGCAAAGGCTGCTGACAAGATGGCCAAGGCTGACGCCGGCGACAAGACCAAGGCAACTGCCAAGGCTGAAAAGGCTGTTGCAAAGGCTGACGAAAAAGCCACCAAGACCGCAGTGAAAGCTGACGAAAAGGTCGGCGCAGCCAAGGTGGAAGCCACTGCCGACAAGGCAAAGGCAGCTGCTGCTACCACCGCAGTCAAGGCAGAAGCCAAGGCTGACGTGAAGGCTGCTGGCGCCAAGTAATCATTGCCAGGGCTGTTCAGCCCTTCAATGAAAAAGACAGGCCGTGGCCTGTCTTTTTTTATGCCCGTTCCACAAAGATCTTTTTTGCAGTTGGGAGACGGTGAACGTGTTGGGGGATTTCCACGGCGATCGCTAGAATGCCTTGAAGGGACCGCTGCCAGCCACCTTCAATAGGTGGCCACTGGAGATAACGATGAAGTTTCTCAGTTTCACCCGCGATGGCCGTGCGGGCTACGGTGTGCTGCTTGCGCAAGATCGGCTTGCAGAACTTGGGACCGCCCTGCCGCAACACCCTGACCTGCGATCGGCGATTGAAGCCCTTCACCTGCGCGGTCTCCTTGAGCTTGCAGCAACCCTGAAGCCAGGCCTTTTGCTCAAGGACGTAGAACTGCTCCCGCCGATTCCACAGCCCCGGAAAATCATTTGTGTAGGGCTCAATTACAAGGCACACGCCCTCGAGGGTGGTTTCAAGGTCCCGGCTTTCCCCTCCACCTTCATTCGAACGCAGGACACCCTGGTCGCCTCCGGTGCTGCCATCGTCCTGCCCGCCATGTCATCCCAACTGGACTTTGAAGGCGAGCTCGCCGTCGTGATCGGCACGGGAGGCAGAAACATCCGCGCCGCCGATGCTTTCAGGCATGTCTTTGGCTATGCCTGTTTTAACGACGGCTCCCTGCGCGACATCCAGTTCGGACATTCCCTCACGGCCGGCAAAAACTTCCCGTCGACAGGTGGTTTCGGGCCCTTTATCACTTCGGCAAACGAAATCCCCGACCCTGCCATGCTCACCCTGACAACACGCCTCAACAGCGCAACAGTGCAGCATCAGTCGCTCGACGACATGATTTTTGATGTGCCTGCCATTCTTGAATATGTATCGGGCTGGACGCCACTTTCACCCGGCGATGTGATCGCTACCGGTACGCCGGCTGGCGTGGGATTTGCAAGAAAGCCCCCGCTGTGGATGAAGCCCGGCGACGTGATCGAGGTCGAGATTTCCAGACTCGGCGTATTGCGAAACGTGGTCATGGCTTCGTCGCCTGCATAGTTTTCACGCTTTCCTGACTGCCTCTTCGTCTGCTTTTTTCAAAGGAGTTTCCATGAATACCAGGCTGGCCCGCATGGCCGTTACCTTAATACTTCCTGCTGCAGCGCTGGTAACCGGCGCTGCACATTCGCAGGAGTTCCCCAACCAGACCATCCGGTTTGTAGTGCCCTACGCAGCGGGTGGGCTGCCTGATGTCATGGCCCGCATGGTCGGCCAGAAGGTGTCTGATGCCACCGGCCAGCCTGTGGTGATCGACAACAAACCCGGAGCCAGCGGCATCATCGCAGCCGACTTTGTAGCCAAGGCCAACCCGGACGGCTATACGGTCTTTGTCGGCGACATTGCACAGTACGCGCTGAACCCTGCCCTGCGCCTGAACCTGCCATATGAGACGCTGCGTGACTTCAAACCCGTCACGCACGCCGTACGCGCACCCCTCTTCCTGATGGTGAACACCTCCACTGGCATCAAGACGGTTGCCGACTTTGTCGCCTACGCCAAAAACCGTCCAGGCACCAATTACGGTTCATCGGGCAATGCCAGCGTGCACCAACTTGGCATGGAGCAGTTCGCGCAGATGGCCGGCATCAAGCTCACGCACATCCCCTACAAGGGCGTCGCCCAGGCGGTTCCGGCCCTGGTGGCCGGCGATGTGCCGGCAATGTTTGTGTCGCCCACATCTGCGGGTGCGGCGGGCTTTATCGCCAGCGGCAGGATATCGGTGCTGGCCGTAGCGTCGCCGCAGCGCTGGCCGGGCTTGCCTGCTGTGCCGACCATGGCAGAGGCCGGTTACCCGGTTGAGGCTGTCTCAAACATCGGCTTTCTGGTGCCGGTTAAAACGCCCCCCGCAGTGCTTGCACGCCTTCAAAAAGAACTTGTTTCAGCATTGAAATCGCCGGAGATTGAAGCCCGCATGCCAACGCTGGGTGCAGTGGTGGTTGCCAGCACACCTGATGAGTTCACTGCGCGCATACGCTCGGAGCAAACCACTTATGCGAAGCTGGTCAAAGACACCGGCGTGAAGGTCGACTGATGAAAAAGGAAATCGTCAACGTTGATATCGGCCTTTCAAAAACCCCGCTGTCTGCCGCCGTCAAGGCCGGTGGTTTTGTTTTCGTATCAGGTACGCCACCGCGCGAAGCAGGTGAGACAAAGGTCGCCATGACAGACGTCAGACGCCAGACCGAACTGGTGCTTGACGGCATCAAGCGGCGGCTGGAGGCCTCCGGTTCATCGATGGAGCAGGTCGTCAAGATGACCGTCTATGTCACCAATGCCGGCTACTACGACATCATCAATGAGGTCTACCAGCGTTACTTCCCGGTAGATCCGCCGGCACGCACCTTCGTCAATGTCGGCTCATGGCCGTGGGCTTTTGACGTTGAGATGGACTGCATCGCCATCGCCGAATAATCAGCCTGCGCCGCACGCGGACATCACGATGCCTGCGCAGGTTGAAGAGCCTGGGAGAGCGGCTTGGGCGAAAAGCTGATCGAAATGCCCTGCGCGGTCACCGTGATCCTGTCGGGCTGCAGGCCCATGCCGTCGGGAAGGGCCAGGTCCGCAGGTTTGAGCTGGTGCAGCACTACGTCCTGCAAAGATTGCTCGGCCAGTTGCGGCCCGTAGGTTGACAGCAGTGCCGCAATGCCCGGTGCAAGGTTGTCGAAGCGCAGGGCGTTCACTTTCAGTTGCGTTGCCCGCAGCGACAGGTCAGAGGGCTCAAAACGCAGGCCGAAATCCACATCAAACATGCCCTTGTAACTCTGGTTCAGCGCCTGCCCTGCAAGGTCAACAGGGGTCTGCACACCCATGCGGTTCTGCCCAGGCAGCATGCGCAACTGGGGCGTTTGCAGCGTGATGTCAAACAGGTTGCGCACGGGGTATTTGCGCGGAAACCTCTCTGCCACAGCCTGCTGGATTTTTTCTTTCGACACCTTGTACGCGGCCTGGGCGTGCGCGCCAAGCAGCCACAGGGAGCCGGCCCCGGCAGCGATCCATCGCGCCGCACCTGTCATCAGCATTCTTCTTTGCATCAATTTCTCCAGCAAGATCTTGATCGTGATGTTGGCACATGCCTGCATGCACGCGCGTCGGCAGACGCCCCCTTTACAGTTCGCAACACGCTGTAATGTCAGCTAGGGTTTTTACTAAACCCGTTCACGATTTCGCCGAATATAGTGAACATATGTTCTGCAATTATCAAATTAAATCGACAAACGTGCTTTTTCAGTTCTGGGAAGCCCAATAGTGCCTTCAATCCCTTCTGAGGCCGGCAAAGGTGCACTTGACGGCATCAACGTGGTCGATTTCACCCACGTTATTTCTGGCCCCTTTGCATCCCAGACGCTGGGTGACCTGGGTGCTTCCGTTGTCAAGATAGAGGGCGTTGAGCATGGCGACGTGGGGCGCGACATGGGTCCTGACAAAAACGGACAGAGTCACTACTTCGTGGCCTTTAATCGCAACAAACGCAGCATCGCGCTGGACCTGAAAAGCCCGGCTGGCCGCCAGATCGCGCTGGACCTGCTGGCCAAAGCCGATGTGGTGATCGAGAACTTTGCGCCTGGCGCCATCGGGCGCCTCGGTCTTGGCTACGACGTGGTCAAGGCGCTGAATCCGTCTGTCGTCTATTGCAGCATCAGCGGCTTCGGCCAGACCGGGCCGCTGGCGCACAAACGCAGCTTTGACCTGATCGCGCAGGCCTACTCCGGCATCATGAGCACCAATGGCGAGCCCGGCGAACCGCCGGTCAAGGTCGGTGTACCCATAGGCGATACGGCTTCCTCGCTGTTTGCCGTGATTGGCATTCTTGCGGCGCTGTTCGAGCGGCGGCAGACCGGCTCAGGCCGCTTCATCGATGTCGCGATGTACGACTCGCTGCTCACGCTGCTGGCCAACTACGGCGGCTATTTCAACGCCACCGGCGAGCAGCCCGAGCGCGCCGGCTCCGGTCATTACTTCACCGTTCCCTACGGTACCTTCAAGGCCGCCGATGGCGACATCGCCATTACCGTGATGACCGACGCCAACTGGATGGGCCTGTGCAGGGCGCTGGGGCTGGACGCACTCGCTGCGGATGCCAGCCTGCGCAGCCTGCAGGGACGCGCCGCCGGCCGTGACCATATCTACGGCACGCTGGGCCCGGTGCTCAAACAACATACGGTGGCCGGGCTCGTCGAACTGCTGGGCAAGGCCGATGTGCCCTGCGCGCCGGTAAATGACATTGGCGGCGCTCTCAGCCATGCGCACACTGCCGCGCGTGGCATGCTGCTCGACCTTGAGCACGCCGGCTACGGAAAGATCCAGGCCACCTCGCTGCCGCTGCGCAGCGTGATGCGCGCCACACACACGGCGCCGCCGCTGCGCGGTGAGCACACCGCGGAAGTGCTGCGCGGGCTGGGCCTGACGGAAGAAAAAATCACCGAGTTGCTGGCCCAGAAAGAAGCCTGGCAGCACGAGAAACCAACGACACATGAGGCGCCCTTGGCGCAGAGAGAACTGATCAAATGAGCACCGCCGCAGCAACGCAGGAACGAATCGCGCCCTGGAAGACTTTTGACGACATCATCGTCGGCCAGCGCTTTGAAGGTTTCGGCCGCACCGTCACCGATGCCGAGATCGTGATGATCACCGCGATGACCACCGGCTTTCACCAGCCGCTGCATACCAATGCCGAATGGGTGCGCAGCAACACCGCGTTTAGCGGCGTGATTTTGCCTGGCCCCATCATCGTGTCTTACGCAATCGGCCTGCTCAGCGCAACGCTGATCTACAGCGGTGTCACGATTGCTTTCCTCGGCCTCGACAAGGTCGTTTCAAAAGCACCGGTTTACGGTGGCGACACCATCACCGCAGCCGCTACCGTCAAGTCAAAACGCCTGAGCTCCAACACCGCCAAGGGCGTGATCGAGCTCGACATCGAGGTCACCAAACAGGATGGCAGCGTGGTGATGGCCTTTGTCTACACGCTGATGGTGCGCACCGGCATCGCCGCAGTGCCCCCGACCGCTGCTGCAGGGGCTGCGTAATGGCCGATGACGCGAAAGACGCGGCGCGCGCCGTCAACGTATTTCCGCTGGATCCGGTAGACCGCCGCATTCTTTCCTATCTCGGCGACAACGCCCGCATGTCGGCACGTTCGGTCGCACGCGAGATGGGCGTGTCTGCCGGCCTGGTGATAGAGCGCATCAAGCGGCTTGAAGAGCGCGGTGTCATCAAGGGTTACCGCGTTGAGGTCAACCATGAAGTCGCTGGCTTCGGTGTCAACGCCTTTGCGATGGTGCAGGTCCACGCGCAACAGGACATCGACGAAGCGCTCGACTTCTGCATGTCGATTCCCGAGGTTGAGGTCGCCAACTGGCTCAGTGGCGAGTACCAGCTGCTGCTGACGATACGGGCGCGCGACTACGCCCACCTGCAGGATCTTTTACTGGGCCGTCTGCGCAAGATACCGGGCAGCACCCAGATCACCACGCCGCTGGCACTGGCGCACCGCCGCCGCGTCGGCGGGCAATTCGCATTCACCTGGAAAGACAACACCGACGAGGATGGCAATGACTGAACTGAAAAACGAAATGCGCGGTTCCGCGCTGTGGCTGACGATAGACCGGCCCGAGCGCCGCAATGCGATGAACGAGACCGTCATCAATGGCCTGGCCGATGCAATCCGGCAGGCGGGCAGCAACAAGGATGTGCGGGCGGTGGTCATCACCGGCGCCGGCGGAAAAGCCTTCTGCTCCGGTGCCGACCTGGCAACCGGCACCTCGTTCGAGTTCGACTACTCGACCCCCAGCCTGGCCTACGCCAATCTTCTGCGCGCCGCCAACGCCGCCACAGTGCCGCTGCTCGCGCGCGTCAACGGTGCCTGCATGGCCGGCGGCATGGGCCTGCTGTCGATGTGCGACATGGCCGTCGCTGCAGACCATGCCATCTTCGGCCTGCCCGAGGTCAAGGTTGGTGTGTTCCCGATGCAGGTGCTGTCGGTGTTGCAGCACCTGATTCCGTCGCGCACGCTTTATGAAATGTGCCTGACCGGCGAGCCCATCACCATAGGTGAGGCGAAGACCATAGGCCTCGTCAACCATGTGGTGCCGACCGCAGAGCTTGATGCAAAAGTCGACTGGCTGGTTGGCCGCCTGGTTGACAAGTCACCCACCGCGATACGCCGTGGCCGTTACACCATGCGCCGCATACAGGCGATGTCGTTTGAAGAATCGATGTCCTTCACCGAAAGCCAGATCGGCCTGGTGTCGATGACCAGGGACGCAAAAGAGGGCCTGCTCGCCTTCCGCGAAAAACGCGCCCCTGTCTGGACCGGATCATGAACGCGCGCGTCCCGGCTTCCGCAGCGGCAGGCCTGATGAAAGCCGTGCTGTGCACTGAATACACCACCGTCGACAGGCTGTCGATCGGCGAGTGCGAAGTCCCGCCGCTCTTTCCCGATGGCGTGCGTGTCGCGATGCGTGTGGCGGCCATCAACCCGCCCGATGTGTTGATGGCCCAGGGCAAATATCAGGTCAAGCCCGATCTGCCTTTTGTGCCCGGCCTCGAGGGCATGGGCACGGTGATGGAAGTAGGTGCCAATGTGACCGACCTGAAACCCGGCGACCGCGTGATGAGTTACGTAGGCCAGGGCTGCTTTGCAGAGCAGGCGGTGATCGCGCGTAACCGGCTGGAGCGCGTGCCCGAAGGCATGAGCGACAACCAGGCCTCCGGTTTTGTACTGGTCTACAGCACGGCTTATCACGGCCTTGTCGATTGCGGGCATCTTGCCGCCGGCGATGTATTGGTGGTGCTCGGCGCGTCAGGCGGCATAGGCCTGTGCGCGATACAGATTGGAAAGGCGCTGGGTGCAACCGTGATTGCAGTCGCCAGTACCGAAGAAAAACTCGCCAAATGCAAGGACAACGGCGCCGACCATCTTGTCAATGCAACAACGGAAAACATTTCCGACCGGATCAAGGCCATCACCGCCAAAAAAGGGGCGAATGTGATTCTTGATGTGGTGGGCGGCGACGTGACCGAAGCCGCACTGCGCGGCATCGCGCCGTATGGCCGTTTGCTGATTGCCGGTTATGCCAGCGGCATCATTCCCAACATCAAGGGCAACCTGGTGCTGCTCAAGCAGGCAAGTGTGATCGGCGTCAGCTATCGCCAGCACCTTGAGCGCAACCCTGCGAAGGCGGCTGCCAACCTGCGCACGCTGTGCGATTTGTACAGCGCCGGCAAGCTGCATCCTGAAGTCGGCGCCGAGTACACCATGGCGCAGATCGTCGATGCGCTGAAAGAAGTCGGCGAGCGCCGCGCCATCGGCAAGGTCGCGGTCAAGCTGCAATAGTTTCATCGCACCAAAAAAAGACAGCACAAGGAGCCGCCATGATCGCCACCGGTACACGCGCACACTGGCAACAAAAGCGCCGCGCGTATGAGGACTACAAGGGCCTCTACAAGGGCGAGTGGATGGAAACCGGCGACGACCCGCAGCTGTCGCCGACGGTATTCATGGTCGAGATGCCGGCCAACTCCAGCACCCCGCCGCACTTTCACCGCAACAACCAGTTCCAGGTGGTGGTCAAGGGCGGCGGCACCATAGGCCCGCATCCGCTGGGTGAGCTGACCGTGCATTACGCAGGCGCCTACACCGGCTATGGTCCGTTGAATGCGGGCGACGAAGGGCTGTCGTACATCACGCTGCGCCCGGTGTTCGAGACCGGCGCGCAGTGGATACCCGCGCAGCGCGACCAGATGGTGCGCGGCCCCAAGTACCAGACCACCAGCCACATCACGCGGGTGGCGGACGCAAGTGCGCTGAAGGCCTTGCAGGCCGTGGTTGAAGAAGACCTGTTTGAAAAGAGCGGTGATCCATCCCTTGTCCCGGTAGCCCGCCTCTATCGCCTGCCGCCCAACGGCCGCGTCGCTGCACCTTCACCGCAAGGCAGTGATGGGCAGTTCTACCTTGTCATAGGGGGTAGCATGTCACATCAGGGCCAGAGCATGGGCGTGTGGGAGCAGGTCTTTGTCAGCGCAGACGAGACAGGTTTTGAAATCGCCGCCGAAGGTGCAGGCCTTGAAGTGCTGCTGCTGCAGTTCCCGCGCAAGGCAGCCGAATACCGCGCGGCAGTGGCATAAAAAAAGAGCCTGGCTACCGAAGCCAGGCGCCGCTTTTTTCGGCACAAAAATCAGGCGGCGACCAGCTGTTTGACTTTCCACAGGTCTTCAGCGAATCGCGCACATCATGCAGCCGCCCGGTGTGTTGCTGAAATCCGCCCTGGCACTTGTCATATAAAAAAATGACTGGCTTCCATCCGGAATCCATCTTGGACTGAATCGCTTACTCGCTTCAGAATCAGGATTCGCGAGCGTCCTGCTCGTTTCACAGATACCGGGCCGGCCATGCGCCCACACATGGAGTACTCAATTGCAAATCGATTCCCCCTTTTTTCAACAACGCGGCTTCGGTAAAAGACTGGGTTTCGGCCAGCGCCCGGCCATCATTGTTGTAGACCTGATCGTTGGCTTTACCGATGAAAGCATGCCCCTCGGTGCCAACCTTGATGCTCAGGTCGGGGCGTGCAAGCAGCTGATCGACGCCTCAAGAGAGCACGCGATTCCGGTCTTCTTTTTCACCGCGTCCTATGACGAAGACCTGCTGGACGCCGGTGTGTGGCGTCACAAGATGGGCGGGATAACAAGCTTGCGCCATGGGAGCGAGGCAGTCAAGGTCGACCCGAGACTGCCTTTCAAGAAGGGCGATTCGCTCATCACCAAAAAATATGCCTCATGCTTTTTCGGGACAGACCTCTCGTCAAGGCTTGTGGCCCTGGGCATCGACAGCCTGTTCATCACCGGCTGCACGACAAGCGGTTGCGTGCGTGCGACGGCTGTTGACGCCGTGCAAAACGGGTTCAAGCCACTGGTCGTACGTGAAGCCGTGGGGGATCGCTCGCAAGCTGCGCACGACCAGAGCCTGCTCGACCTGGACGCCAAATATGCCGATGTGCTCAGTCTGGATGAAGTCCTCTCGCATCTCGCACAAAAAAGCAAATCATCCGTTTCCGTTTAACCCACATCAGGAACAAGCCATGAAGAACTTTCGAAAAAAACTGATTTGCCTTTGCTCCCTGCTTGCTTTCTGGGTGCCTACCTCTTCGCATGCACAGCAAGTTGACTATCCGCGCGCTCCCATCAGGCTTGTGGTGGCGGCACCCCCCGGTGGCTTGCCTGACGCCATTGCAAGACTCGTCGGCCAGCGCATGGCAGTAACGCTGGGCCAGGCCATCGCGGTGGAAAACAAGACCGGAGCCGGCGCCATCATTGCGGCAGAGTATGTTGCCCGGGCGGCGCCGGACGGGTACACACTGGCGGTGATGGACCTGAGCCCCCTGACCATCAATCCGACCCTCTACAAAAAGCTCCCCTACGATGGCGCCAGAAGCTTCGAGCCTATCGCGCTCCTGGGTGTGGCGCCCATGTTTGTAGCTGCCGGTCCATCGCTGAAGGCGAAGAGCATGACCGAGTTCGTTGCGGAAGCAAAAAGCCGACCGGGAAAGTTGACATACGGAACCATCGGCATCGGGTCTCTGCACCACATCGCATTCGAGGAAATGCGGCGGGTCGCCGGCATTGACATCCTGCATATCCCTTACCGTGAGCAACCCACGGTGCCAGCTGCAGCTGGCCAGGTCGATGTGATGATGGCCGGGCTGCCTTCCATCGACGGGCTGGTCAAGGCACAGAAACTTCGTATCCTGGGCATTGCCGTGCCGGGCAGGGCCGCGCAGTTTCCCGATGTGCCCACGATGGCTGAGCAGGGCCTGCCCGGCTATACCTTCTCGGGCGACGTCGGCATCCTGGCGCCGCGTGGCATCCCGCCCGCGATCGCCCAGAAAATTGCCGCCGCAGCGACGGAGGCCTTGAGCCAGCCCGATATCAGGAAGCGCCTGTCGGAGCTGGGCATCATTCCTGATGGCCGCACACTGAAGGATTATTCCGCTTACATCAGCCGCGAGACCGACCGCTACAGCGCCATGGTCAAGCGCGCCGGGCTGGAAGGTTCGCAGTGAGGTCTTGAGCCGCTTACCGGCGGGCACGTGGCGCAACAGGGCGCCATCGTTCAAAATAGTGCATGGTCACGTTGCGACAACTCAAGTTCTTCAACAAGGTGATGGAGACCCGTAACATCACCCAGGCCGCCGAGCAGTTGCACATTGCCCAGCCTGCGTTGGGTACACACATTCGCGAGCTGGAAGCAGAACTCGGCGCCCCGTTGTTGAACCGCCATTCGCGGGGTGTCGAGCCCACTCCTGCGGCGGTGTTGCTGCAGGCCCGGGCGAATGCCATTTTTGAGATCCTGGACCGGACGGTTGCCGATATCAACCGCATGGCCACCGGGGCCCAGTACAAATTCAATCTCGGCCTCACCACCAGCCTGATGTTGCTGATCGGGCCGGACCTTCTGCTTTCTTCGCGTCAGCAGACGCCCGCAGTTTCCCTGCAGATCCATGAGAGTCCCAGCTTTCTTCTCGTTGAAGCACTGGAGAGAAGGGAAATTGATGCGGCTCTGGCTTACTGCGTTGACCAGCGGCCCGGAATCGAATGCACACCGGTCTTGCAGGAGCAACTCCTTTTTGTTAACAAAGCGGTGGAAGGTCAGTCCAGTGAGATAGGCGTTGCCGACCTTGATGAGGTGTTGCAAGCCGAGCTGGTGCTGGGCAATGAACGTGATGTGGCGCGCCGGCTGGTGACAGCTGCAGCGCTGCAGCAAGGCGTGCCCGTCAAGCTCAAATACGAGACCCAATCGATTGCAGGCCTTCGCGAAATCGTCCTGCGCGGTGCGGCCTCAGCCGTACTGCCGTACGGGTCTGTGGCCAGGGACATCGAAAGAGGCGAGCTTTGCGCCCGCAGGATAATGGACCCCCTGATGTACATGACCCTGTACACCTTGCGCAGGAGCGACAGAAAAGAGGCGGTCGAATTGTCACTGGCCGCAGATGAGATCCTGCAAGGCTGCGTGAACCTGATCGCCACCAGGTCGGGTTTGATGGTCCGGCGGGTGTGACGGACTGCCACCCCGACATCCATCCCGGACCATCTCTGATACTCACTGGTGCAGTGACACCGCTGCCAGGTGCTCAGGCAGCAGCCAGCTGTTTCGCCTCACGGTAATTTTTCAGAGACCCTGCATGCATCACATGCCCGGTCAGCGTCTTGCCGAAGATGCGTTCCGCAAGCCTGGCCGCATCAATCAGCGCTTCCAGGTCTATGCCGGTTTCTATGCCGAGCTCCTGGCACATGAACACCATGTCTTCGGTGCAGATGTTGCCCGCCGCCGCACTGCTGTGGCCGCAGAACGGGCAGCCGCCCAGGCCCGCCACCGAGCTGTCGAACAGGTCAATGCCCATCTCCAGCGCAGCATAAAAGTTTGCGGCGCCCAGCCCGCGTGTGTCGTGCAGGTGCAGGCCGACGCGCGCCTCGGGCACGATCTCGCGCACTGCATCCACCATGCGGCGTATCGTGTTCGGCGCGGCCCAGCCCACCGTGTCGCACAGGTAGATCTTCGGCAGCTTGATGCCCGATTCACGGCAGAGATCTGCTATCCAGCGCACCAGTGAGGTCACCTTGCTGGTCTCGATAGTGCCTTCGAGGTTGCAGCCGAAAGCCGTCATGATGTGCGCCGTTTCCAGCGGCACGCCGGCGTCCGCATACAGCGACACCCAGGCGCGCTGGGCGTCGCGCATCTCGATGGCCGAGCGGTTGTTGTTCATGCGGCTGAAAGCATCAGACGCATAAAAATTCAGACCGCCTGACAGCGTGATGTTGGGCACTTTCAGCGCACGTTCAAAACCGCGTTCGTTCAGCCACAGCCCGGTATAGGCCACGCCGGGGCGCGGCTTCAGCCTTGCAAACAGCTCTTCGGAGTCGGCCATCTGCGGCACCACTTTCGGGTGCACAAACGACGCCACCTGGATCTGCGGCACGCCCGTCTGTGCCAGTGCGTCTATCAACTCCAGGCGCTGCTCCAGCGGGAAGGTCTGCTTTTCAAACTGGAAACCCTCGCGCGGGCCTTCCTCGTGGAACTCGACAAATTTCGGCAATGAACTCATGGTGCTTTCAACTCTGACTTGAAGAAATGTTTACTGCGGCTGTATGCCGGCGGTGTTGATGATCTTTGCCCACTTGCCGTGTTCGGCCACCTGGAACTTCATCAGTTCATCGCCGCTCATCGGCATCGGGTCCAGCGCGATGTTTTTGAAATACTCCAGCACCTTGGGCGACGTGATGGACTTGCTGATCGCGGTGTTCAGCTGCGTCACCACTTCCTTCGGCGTGCCGGCCGGTGCCCAGCCTGCAACCCACCATGTCAGGTTGTAGTCGGTCACACCGGCTTCCCTCATCGTCGGCACTTCGGGAAGGGCGGTCGTACGCTTGGTACCCGAGACGGCGAGCGCACGCAGCTTGCCCGCCTTGATCAGCGGCACGGCCGTGTTCATGTCTGCAAACATCGCATCGACCTGGCCGCCTATCAAATCGGTAGTGGCCTGCGGGTTGGTCTTGTAGGGGACGTCGGTGATCTTGATGCCCGCCAGCTGGTTGTACATCTCCATCGACATGCGGGTGGATGAGCTCGCCCAGCCATAGGTCAGTCTGCCCGGCTTGCTTTTGGCCAGCGCTGTCAGCTCGCTCACGCTCTTGACGGGCGACTGCGTGTTGACGACCAGCACGATCGGGCCTTCGCCCACGCCTGCCAGCGGCACAAAATCTTTTACATAGTCATAAGGCAGGCTCTTGAACAGGCTCTGGTTGGCCGCGTGGGTCGAGTTGGTGCCGAAGAAGATGGTGTAGCCATCGGCCTTGGACTTGGCCACAAAGTCGGCAGCAATGCCGCCACTCGCGCCAGCCTTGGCCTCTACCACTACCGGCTGCTTCAGGTTGTGGGACATCTCTTCACCGACGACTCGCGCAATCGCGTCAATCACGCCTATGCAGCATGAGATCAGCCGGATCGGCTTTGACGGATAGACCTCCTGCGCCTGTGCCTGGCCCCAGCCGCTGGCGCACAGCGCAGCAAGCAGGGATGTCTTCATAAAAGACCTGACAAGTTTGTTTGAAATTTGCATCGTCGTCTCCGTGGTCGTTAATAGTTGGGTCTAGGGCTGGCAGTGAACAAAAAATCAAATGGCAAATTGAACGTTTGTTTTGTTAAATCACATTTATCAAAACACATGTTCAATATATGCCTACGATCTGGAACGTGTGGCATGGAAAACCCTAGTTTTCATCCATTCGGACGAGGCAAAACCCGCATTTCCGGCCTCATGGCAGGGCGGAACAGGGATAAGCCGGAGCAGGCCAGCCCGTGCCTGAAAATTCAGCCTCCGGTGCGCCCGATCCGGCCGGCGGCGCATCCGGGAAAACTGAACAGTTGTTCACTGCCTGCCGGCCCGGGGCTTTGCTAAACACCAGGTGAGGGATGCAAAAGAAAAAAGCGGAGCAGCTTAGTGCTGCCCCGCTCTCGCAGTGAGTCTGCCGCGGTTTATTCCGCAGTGATTTTTGCTTCAGTCACCACCTTGCGCCACTTCGGCAGCTCGGCTGCGATCATGGTGGCAAAGTCCTGCGATGTCCCGCCGACGCTTTCAAAACCGCTGGTCGTGAGGCGGCTTTTCACATCGGGCAAGACCATCGACTTGGCGATTTCTGATTGCAGCCTCGCCAGCACGGCAGGCGGCACGCCGCGTGGCGCTACCAGGCCGATGAAGCTGTTGAAGTCGTAGCCTGCAAAACCGCTCTCTGCCACGGTGGGCACATCCGGCAAGGCGGCCATGCGGGCGGGCGAACTCACCGCGAGTGCGCGCAGCCGGCCGTCCCTGATCAGCGGCAGGCTGGAGTTCGGCGTGTCGAAATAGAAGTCGGTTTCACCGGACACCGTGGCCAGCGTCGCCTGCGGGCCGCCCTTGTAGGGCACATGCGTGACCTGCATGCCCGACACAGTGTTGAGCAGTTCGCCGGCCAGGTGCGGGCCGGTAGCGCTGCCGGGCGATGCCATGTTCAGCGAGCGCGGTTTGGCCTTCGCCGCAGCGACCACGTCTCGCACGGTTTTGTAAGGGGCCGCGCCCCGCGTCACCATGATCAGCGGCTGGTTGGTCAGCAGGCTGACGGGGACCAGGTCGCGTGCGGTGTCGTAAGGCATTTTGGCGTGCAGCGCAGGGCTCACCACCAGCGGTGTCGAGACGATGCCGAACGTGTAGCCGTCCGGCGCCGATTGAGCGGTGGCGGTCATGCCCACCAGGTGGCCGGCACCGGCCCGGTTGTCCACCACGATGGGCTGGCCCAGCGCGGTAGCCAGCTTGTCCGCCAGGACGCGCGCCACCTGATCGGTCGGGCCGCCGGGCGGCGTCGGCACGATGAACTTGATGGGCCGCGAAGGCCATGCTTCCTGCGCATGCAGGGTGGGGGCAGCAGACACTGCCATAACCATCGTCAGTAAAAGTTTGAACATCGTTGTCTTCTCCAGTGTTGTGTGCCGCTTGTGCCGCACGTCTTTGTTGATCGGTATGTAAACGGTGAAATTTCCGGGTCGCCTCAGAACGCCTTCAGAGCCGCGTCTGCGTCTGCTGTATATGCTGCGGCCCAATGTCGCCAATGCAGGTGCAGCCCATCAAGCCCATGGCGCGGTCAACCTCGTCACGCAGGATGGCGAGTGCGCGCGCCACGCCGGGCTGGCCGTCGGCTGCCACGCCATACAGCGTGGCACGGCCCAGCAGCACGCATTTCGCGCCCAGTGCCAGTGCCTTGATGATGTCGCTGCCGCGCCGGAAACCGCCATCGATCAGCACCGGCATGGCGCCCGCCGCCTGCACGACTTCGGGCAGGACATCGAGCGTGGCTGGCGCGCTGTCCAGGCCGCGACCGCCGTGGTTGGACACCACGACACCGTCGGCGCCGTGGGCGGCCGCGAGCTGTACATCCTCGGCCGTCAGCACGCCCTTTATGAGCAGCGGCCCTTTCCAGCGGGTGCGCAGCCAGGCGATGTCCTGCCAGTTGTAGAAGGGGTTGCGCTGGGTGCGGGTGTAGTTCGCCAGCGCATAGGCATCGGAGCCGGCAGGCACGAACTCGGTCACGTTCTCGAAGCGGGGCATGCCACGTGCGAACCAGGTCGAAGCCAGCCAGCGCGGATGGGTCATGGCGTCCCAGACGATCTTCGGGGAAAAGTGCAGGGCATGCGCAAAGCGATTGCGCAGGTCACGTTCCCGGTTGCCGGGGATCAGCGAGTCAACGGTGACGAACAGCGCCTTGTAGCCGCCCGCCATCGCCCTCTCCACCAGCCGTTCCGACAAATCGCGCCCGCCCCAGGGGTACATCTGGAAAAATCTGGTGCCGGCCGATTCCGCCGCCACCTGTTCGATCGAATTGTTCGAGGCGGTCGACAGCGCGAAACCGACACCGGCTGCTGCCGCAGCGCGCGCCAGCAGCAGGTCCGCGTCAGGAATGTAGATGCCATTGAGGCCGGTCGGCCCGATCATGAAGGGTGCCGACAGCTTTTCGCCGAACAGCTCTATCGACAGGTCGCGCTTGCCGTTGCCAGTGATGAGGCGCGGGCGCAGCCGATAGTTGCCGAAGGAAGCACGGTTGCTTCGCAGCGTGACCTCGTCCTCGGCGCCGCCGTCCAGGAAATCCCAGATCACCTTCGGCAGCCGCGCTTTCGCCATGGCCGCCAGCTCGTCGATATTGATGGCAGTGTTTTCTTTCACGGTCTGCGTGCCTAGTCAGCCTTGATGCCGGCGTTTTGTATGACCGGCTTCCAGCGCGCGATCTCCGTCGCAATCAGGCTGGTGAAGACCTGGGGTGCGCCGGGCGTGACATCGATGCCCTGCAATTGCAGGTTGGTTTTGGTGGCCGGGTCGGCCAGCGCGCGGTTCAACGCAGTATTGATCTTCGCCATCACATCGGGCGGTGTGCCGGCCGCCGCCAGCAGGCCGTACCAGGCCGTGACCTCCAGGCCTGCGAAGCCGGCCTCACGCGATGTCGGGATGTCCGGCAGCGATGCCGAGCGCTGTGCACCGGTCACGGCCAGTGCCCTCACGCGGTCGGCCCTGATCTGCGGCAGCGCCGATGCCAGTGGTTCGATCAGCATCTGGATCTGGCCGCCTATCAGGTCCGTCATGGCGGGCCCCGTGCCCTTGTAGGGCACATGCGACATCTGCACGCCAGTGAGCGACTTCAGCAGCTCGCCGGCCAGGTGCTGCGGTGAACCGCTGCCACCAGAGCCGAAGTTCACGCTTCTGGGTCTGGAGCGTGCCAGCGCCACCAGTTCCTGCAGCGAGCTGGCGGGCAGCGACTTGTTGATGATCACGACCAGCGGCATGCGCCCCACCTCCCCACCCGACGAAAAATCCTTCAGCGGATCGAAAGGCAGCTTGTCGTACATGCTGGGCGCAAACGAGATCGAGCTGTTGGTCATGAACAGCGTGTAGCCGTCGGCTGGAGACTTCGCCACAATGCCGGCTGCCAGCATGCTGCCTGCGCCCGGCTTGTTCTCCACCACCACCTGCTGGCCCAGGGTGTCGCCCATTTTCTGGGCGATGGCGCGCGCGATCACGTCGTTGCTGCCGCCCGGCGGCGCACCGACCAACAGGTGCACGGCCTTGCTGGGGAAGGGGCCGCCTTGCGCGAATGCGGGCGGGCTCGCGTGGCAGGCCAGCGCCACCACCAGAGGGGCCAAAAGCTGTCTCATGTCTGTCTCCGTTTTTTTCGGTGCGTCGAATCGCGCCTCGCGTTTATGTCACCACCGCCGGATTCAATCAAGCTTGATCAATCAATCAACGTCAATTCTGCTAGTCTCTGAAAAATTTTCTGGCAACGGCCACAGCGAAAACGAAAGACCATGGAAAACACAAGTGACGGGCAGGCCTACATGAAGGCGCCGGAAGTCCTGACCTACCTCGGCATACGTCACCAGACGCTGTATGCCTACGTCAGCCGCGGCGCGATACGCAGCTTCCGGCAGCCGGGCACCAAGAGCAACCTTTACCTGCGCGAAGACGTGGAACGCACGCGCGAGCGGGCGGAGGCGCGCTCTGGCCGGGGCGCCATCGCTGCATCCGCCATGCAGTACGGCGAGCCCATCGTGCCGACCTCCATCACCGAGATCTCGGCCGAGGGGCCGCGTTACCGCGGGCGCGCGGCGGTGGAACTGGCCAGGCAGAACACGCCCTTCGAATCGGTCGCCGAACTGCTGTGGACTGGCCTGCTGCCCGACGACGATGTGCACTGGGAGGCCGGCACCCTGCCGCCTGCGGTCAGCCGCCTCTGCGCCAGCCTGGGGAAGACCGTGACACCCGAGCAGTTCATGGAAGTGTTTGGCCTGGTCACGCTGACGCTGGGCATCTCCCGCGGCGATGTGAACCGGCGCAGGCGCAGCGGCAATACGCTGGAAGCCGCGCGGCAAATGCTGCAGGTGCTGGTCGGCTGCATGGGTTTTGTCAGCCGTGAGCGCAAGTTCGTCGCCATCCGCCGCGGCGACAGCGTGGTACAGGGTGTGCTGCGTTCGCTGGGCGGCGAGGTGAACGCGGAGAACATGCGTGCGGTCGAAGCCATCCTGATTCTGCTGGCTGACCACGAGCTTGCGCCCGGGTCTTTTTCGGCGCGGGTGGCGGCGTCCAGTGGTGCTTCATTGCACGGCTGCCTGGTGGCCGCCATGTGCACGCATGCGGGGTTGCGCGTGTCACGCGTTTACAACCGGGCAGAAGAGTTTTTGGGCAGCGGGCGGACACGCGCCGCCCTGCTCAAACAACTGGGCGAGCTTCGCCACCTGGGCCGCGAAATCCCCGGGTTCACGCATCGGCTCTACCCCAAGGGCGACCCCCGCGCCGTTTACTTGCTCGGCCTGGCTGCAGCGCGCAGCCAGCGCAGCGTCCGGCTGCGTGAATTTCTGGCTTTCGTAGCCGCTGCCCAGCAGGAGTTCGGCCTGCACCCGACGGTCGAGCTGGCTGCGGTGGCACTGTGCAACGAGATGGGCCTGCCGCGTGAAAGCGGCGGCGCCATGTTTGCGGTGGCCCGTTCCGCCGGCTGGGTAGCGCATGTGATGGAGCAGCGGCTGTCTTCGGTGATGCTCAGGCCGCGCGCCAAGTTCGTGACGACCTGAACCCACATCTTGTCGGGTCACTGCGCCGTGGCGTGAAGGATTGACTGGCGCAATCAATCAAGACATTCCCTGACGGGTGCCCGATGCCACGGATGAGCGGGTGCCGGTGCTTCCCCTTGAAAGCAGGTGAAATCCCGCATTCCGTGCGATGGGGGTGCATTCGCATTGAGTGGTTGATCAATCTTGATTGCCGTTGCCCAAAGACCTAGATTTGAGGCCTTGCCATTCAGAGCTCACCTATTCAGAGCTCATGCAACCAGGAGACAGACATGCCGACATCCACCAGCCTGCCCAGGCGCCAGACCATGCGGTTCACGCTTGCGGTCATCGCCACCGCCCTTGCCACTGCCGGCGCGCCGGCCATGGCGCAAGGCTACCCGGCCAAGCCAGTGCGCATCGTGGTGCCCACGGGCGCAGGGGGCCCTGCCGACATCATGGCCCGCGTGGTGGCAGAACGCCTCACCAAATCCTGGGGCCAGGCCGTCATCGTCGAGAACAAACCTGGCGCGTCGCAAATGCTGGGCGCCGACCTGGTCGCCAAGTCGGCGCCTGACGGCTACACCTTCCTGCTCGGCAACGACGGCGCGATCGCCATCAACCAGTCGCTCTTTCCCAAGATGCCGTATGACCCGCTCAAGGACCTCGTGCCCGTGGCCAGGCTGGTCTCCCTTCCGCTGGTGCTGGTGGTCCACCCCTCGGTACCGGCCAAAAACACGCAGGAAGTCATCGCGCTGGCCAAGTCGCAGCCTGGCAAACTCAACTTTGGTTCAGGCGGCAGCACCACGCGCATGGCAGGCGAGCTCTTCAAGGGCATGACGGGCACCGACCTCGTCCATGTGCCGTACAAAGGCAGCGGCCCCATGGTCATCGGCCTGCTGGGCAATGAAGTGCAGGTCGCGTTCGACGGCATCACCACCTCGCTGCCGCAGATCAAGGGCGGCAAGCTGCGCCCCATCGCCGTCACCAGCCTGACCCGCGTGCCCACGCTGCCTGACCTGCCCACGGTCGCCGAGTCCGGCGTGCCCGGTTTTGAGGCCGGCACCTGGCTGGCCATGTTTGCACCAGTCGGTGTGCCACGCGAGGTGCAGGCCCGTGTGTATTCGGAGCTGACGCAGATCATGGCCCAGCCCGAGCTGCGCACCCGCCTGCTGGAGATGGGCCTGACACCAGACCTCGCAGGGCCCGACAAGTTTGGACCGCAGATCAAGGCCGATGCCGACAAATGGGCGCAGGTCATCAAGCGCGCCGGCATCACCGCAGACAACTGAAACCGCACACCCACCAAAACAGATTTCACGAAAGGACCCCCATGAACGCCCCCATCAACAACGCCGTCCTGCGCAAGGACTGCAGCGCCGCCGAATGGCAGGCCCGCATCGACCTCGCCGCCTGCCATCACCTCGTGACGTACTACGGTTGGGATAACCTGATCTACAACCACATCGCGCTGCGTGTGCCGGACCAGCCAGAGTATTTTTTGTTCAAGCAGCACAAGGTGATGTTTGATGAAGTCACCGCCTCCAACCTGGTCAAGATCCGCATCGACGGCGAGCAGCTCAACGAAGACCAGGGTGTGAACCCTGCCGGCTTCACCATCCACACCGCCGTGCTGAAGAACCGCCCCGACATCAACTGCACGCTGCATGTGCACAGCAAGGTCGGCATGGCGATGTCGGCACACCCCAAAGGCATACGCCCGATGACGCAGGGTGCCATGCGTTTTTACAACCGCATCAGCTATCACGGCTACGAAGGCATCGCGACTGACATCAACGAAGCCGCCCGCATCGCAGCCGACCTCGGCCCGAAGGCCAAGTCCATGATCCTGCGCAACCATGGCCTGCTCACCTCGGGCGTGGATTGCAGCGAGGCCCTGACGCTGATGCGTTACCTGGTCGGTGCCTGCGAAACGCAGCTGATGCTTGAGGCCACCGGTTGCGACATCGTCGAGCCGCCGCCAGAGGTTTGCGAGCACACCGCCGCCCAGTGGGAAAAGCATGACCGCAAGGGCGGGCAGGACGACTGGCCTGCCTACCTTCGCCTGGCCGACCGCATGGGCCGTTCTTACCGCGACTGATTGACAGGCTCCTGATTGATGGCAAACACAAAACTTCGCGTCGGGCTGGTGACGCCGGCCTTTTTCAACGTGCCCTACTGGGCCGCCGTGCAAAACGGCAATTACGCCAGGCGCGGCCTCGATGTGGAGCTGATCACGCTGGGCGGCATCGATGCCGTCACGCGTGAACTCAAGGCCGGCAATCTGGAGATCGGCGTAGGCTCGCCCGAGCATGTGATGCACGACGTGGAGCGTGGCGGCGATCTGTGCATTCTGGGTGGCAATGTCAACCAGCTCACACATTCGCTGATCGTGCAGCCCGGCATCAACACGCTTGAAGACCTGCGCGGCAAAAAGATAGGCGTGGCCGCCATCACGGCCGGCACCTCGTCACTCTTCATGGCCCTGCTGGAAGAACGGGGCCTGCATTACCCCGGGGCTTATGAGGTGGTGCAGGTCGGCGCCGTGCCGCCTCGCCATGAACTGCTGCTCAAGGGCGAGATCGATGCGGCCATGCAGACCGATCCGCACAACTACATGGAAGAGGACGCGGGCCTGACCAACCTCGGGCCGCTGTCACAGTGGATCAAGGACTTCCAGTTCACCACCATCAACGTGCTCCGGGCCTGGGCGGCCCAGCACCGGCAGGAGGTCATTGCCTTCCTCGAAGCCACGCTGGAAGGCAGCCGCTTCATGGCCGATGAGCGCGAGAAGGCCATAGACCTGGCTGAAGAACACATGAAGATTCCCCGCCGCTACCTCGAGCGCGCTTGGGTGGACCACACTGGCGGCGCCGTGGCGCTCGACCTGCACCTGAACCGCGCAGGCCTGGAAACCGCGATGTCGCTGATACGCCGTGACCGCACCGGCGCCTATCCCATGGCCGCTGATGCGACGCCCGGGAAGTATGTAGAAGCCTCCTACCTGCAGGCCGCGCAGCGCGCTGCGGGCATGGCAGAGCATGTTTTTTCCTGACCGCTGAACAAAGAAAGTACGCATGACCGCACGCACATTGAACCTGGGCCTTGTCTCCAAAACTTTTTATTACACGCCGGTCTGGGTGGCGATGGAACAGGGCTTTTTCAGCGAAGAAGGGCTGGATGTGAAGCTCAGCTTCCTCGGCAGCGACATCCAGAACCAGGCGTTGATCGACGGCCGCATGGACATTGCCATCGCCCCGCCTGAGGGCATTGTGCAGAACGCTTATGCCGGCGGGCCGCTACGGGTGATTGCCGGCAACTCCGGCAAGCTCAGCCACTGGCTGATGGCGCTGCCCCACATCAAGACCATCGAAGACCTGCGCGGCCGCACCTTCGGCATCCTGAACAAGACCGAAGGCAGCTTCTTTCATTTCCAGGTGCTGGCCGAGGCCAACAATCTTTTTTACCCCAAGGACTACAAGGTGCAGGACACCGGCGGTGCGCCGTCGCGCCACAAGGCGCTGGTGGCGGGCACACTCGATGCCGGCCTGCAGTCGGTGCCCTGGTGTTTCCTGGGTGAGGACCTCGGGCTGAACAAACTCGCCGACATCAGCGACTACGTACCCGACTGGCAGTTCAACACCATCAACGCCAACATCGAGTGGTGCCGCAAAAACCCGGACCTCACCACCGCCACACTGCGCGCCCTGTTGCGCGCCGTGAAATGGACCTATGCCAACCGCGAGGCGTCGGCGCAGATTGCAGCCCGCGGCATGGAGATCGAACTGAAATACGCGCTGCGTGCCTGGGACTACTTCACCTCACTTGAAAAGCTGACCAAAGACATGCGCGTCACCGAGACCGGGCTTGAAAAAGTCATCGACGCGCAGATCCGCGCCGAGCTGCTTCCGCCAGCGGCGCAAGGCAACTTCAGCCGCTATGTCGACCAGAGCTGGCTGGACAAAGTCGAAGCCGTGGCCGCCTGAACGCCAGCACCCGAAAGACGCGCCATGTACCTGCCCGATGAACCAGGCGCCAGCCGTCCCATGCTGTCCCGGCTGGCCCGCCAGATGCTGTTGTCCGCCGTCATCGGCGTGGTCGCTTTCGGCAGCGCGGCCAGTGCGCAGGCTACCGACAAGCTGCGATTTGTCACCGGCCCCTTCCGCGCCACCGAGGCCGAGACCCGCGCCGCCTGGGGCCCGCTCTTCAAATACCTGGGTGAGCAACTTGGTGTCGAGTCCGAGCTGACCATCCTAGACAACTGGAACAAGGTCAACGCCGCGATGGCGAAAGACGAATACGACGCGGCATGGATGGGCGGTGCGGGGCGCTATGTCATCGTGCGTTCGCAGGGCGGCGGCCCGGCCATTGCAACAGTCAAGGTTGCAGGCTCGCCGGTTTACCACGCGCTGTTTCTGGCCAGGCCCGGGCTGGAGGTAAAAGACTTCCCGCGTGGTGCCAAAGACATGTCGCTGTCTTTCACGCATGAGAACTCCACCACCGGCTGGCTGGTGCAATACGCCTGGCTGGTCTCGCAGGGCATAGACCCCAAGACCTGGTTCAAGTACACCGCCACCAACCAGCATGCCGACAACATCACCGGCCTCGCCAAAGGCCAGTTCGACCTGGCGACCGACAGCGATGCCAACCGCAACGCGATGATTGCGCGCGGTGCCGCGAAAGATTCTGAAAGCCGCATCCTCTGGACCTCACCCGATGTGCCGCAAGACCCGATACAGGTCCGCAACGGGCTTGACCCTGCGCTCACCAAACGCCTGCAGGCTGCACTGGTCGCGATTGACGACGCCAAGGCCAAAAGCATCCCGATGCCGCCCAACTACACCGGCTTTGTGACCACCACCGATGCCGACTACAAGAGCGTGCACGACGCATCGGTGCTGGTGGGGCGCATTAAGAAACCTTGAGCTGCAAAACCGCTAATGTAAAGTCGACTTTACATTAGCCGGCTTTGAGGGCAGTTGGCGCTTGCTCAAACTGCTTTTTGAGGCCGTTTGGGGCCAAAAATGGCCTGTTTTGACTATCAAAAAGGCCTGAAACCCAATCTGGACTAGCGCGACATGCTATAAAAACAGTAGCGCATCCTAAGCGGCTTTGGCACTACCTGCCAGCCGCAAATCGCCCAGCCGCTGGTGCGCAGCGTCGCCAGAATCAACCGGCTGCTGGTTTCTCGCCTTCAGGTAGCGGTTGGTAAACACATCCAGCCAGGCCTCCAGCGTTTGCGCTGCGTGCGTCTCGCCTGCCAGCTCCAGGCACAACGCCGCCACTTCCGATGTGCAAAAGTGGTCGTCACGTTTTGAGCGGCGCAGCTTGTAGCGCGACAGCTGCGCTGACTGCAGGCTCAGCACCGGCAGGTGGTTGAGGTAAGGGCTCTTGCGAAACATCTTGCGCGCCTCGGGCCAGGTCGCATCCAGCAGCACAAACAGCGGGCGCTTTGGCGCTGCATCTGTCGTGGGTGCAGTCACCAGCGTTTCAGTCAATACACGCCCGGCCTCCACCGTCTCACCGGGAAACACCAGATAAGGCTGCCACTGTGGATCAGCCAGCAGGCGCAGCAGCGCGGGGTCAACTTCGGTGCGCGTCCAGCCAAAGGCGGTGGTGTCAGCCACCACATCGGCAATCAGCCAGCCGGTGTTGCTCGGCTTCAACGGCTCGATGTCTGCCATCAACAAACAAACCCCGGCCCGCACATCAACAACAGGCCGCAGCGCACACATGCAATGTGTGGCCGCCAGCCGGCAACCCGCACAACGCGCGGTGCGCGGGCCACCGCGTGCAAGAAAAGGTTTGGCGCTGCGCGCCAGCCGCTCGGTGCGCAGGCGCGCTACGGCATGGGGTGTAGCGCAGGGCACGGCTTGGTCATTCACAGCGGCTTATGCCCCCATGCGCAGCCGTCTGGCGGCGTCCTCTGCCCGCGCATCGTCTATCTCGCGCAGCACGGCCTGCATGTCTACATCGGCATGTTTGCGTTCGTAATGGCCGGTCAGCGGTGTGTCGTTTGTCAGCATGCCCGCCTGGTACAGGCTCCAGATCTCGGGGCCGTAGTCGGTAGTCAACAGCGCGGGGGCAAACTGTCCAAAGAAGTCACGCAGGTTGCCCACGTCGCGCATCAACATGCGCTGCGCGTGGTTGTTGCCCGCTGCATCCACCGCCTGTGGCAGGTCGATGATGACGGGGAAGTCGATGCCGCCTTCATCTGTATCCGCATGCGCCAGCAGGATGTTGAACTCCGACAAATCCCCGTGCACCACGCCTGCGCACAACATGCGCACCACCTCGGCGATCAGTGTGGCGTGGTGGGCCAGCGCCTGCGCGGGCGTGAAGGCCACGTCGTTCAGGCGCGGGGCCGCGTCGCCATGCGCGTCGGTCACCAGCTCCATCAGTAGCACGCCGTCATGAAAGTTGTAGGGTTGCGGCACGCGCACGCCCGCTGCGGCCAGGCGGTAAAGCGCATCGACCTCGGCGCTTTGCCAGGCGGCCTCCTGCTCTTGCCGGCCAAACTTGCTGCCCTTGGCCATGGCGCGGGCCGAGCGCGAGTTTTTCACCTTGCGGTTTTCGGTGTAGTCAACCGCCTGCCGAAAGCTGCGGTTGTTGGCTTCTTTGTAAATCTTGGCGCAGCGCGTCTCATCACCACAGCGCACCACAAACACCATGGCCTCCTTGCCACTCATCAACTGGCGCACCACCGTGTCGATAAGACCTTCTTCGATAAGGGACTGGAGTCTGGGAGGTGCTTTCATCCGTCGATTGTCCGCGATACGGATGGGGCGTTAGTGGGCGCCCCTGGCCTTCACATCAACGACATGCCGCAACGCACACATGCCAGGCGTAGCCGCCGTGTTGCCGGAAGGGCTAACGCTTATTCCTTGGGCGGGCGGAACATCGCACAAAGCTTGTTGCCATCCGGGTCGCGCAGGTAAGCCAGGTAGAGCTTGCCGACAGGGCCTTCGCGAAAGCCGGGTGGGTCTTCACACGTCACGCCGCCATGCGCAATGCCCGCCGCATGAAAGGCGTCAGCCTGTTCGGGTGACGCAGCAGCAAACCCAATGGTGCTGCCATTGCCGTGGCAAGCCGACTCGCCATTGATGGGCGTGGAGATGGCGAACGTGCCCGTCGGGCCGCGATAGAAATAACGGTTCTTGTTGGCAAAGCCCGGCTTGATGTCGAGCGTGCCGAGTAGCGCGTCGTAAAACTTGCGGGATGCTTCGAGGTCGTTAACGCCGACCATGATGTGACTGAACATTGAGTTATCTCCGTGAGGTGTCGCGGTGGCGAAGAGGAAGCAAATGGTAGCCGATAGGGGATACAGAAATACCGGGTACCTCTTCGAAGCCATTGGGGATTAAGTTGCTTTAACGAAGCTCAGTGCTTTATAGAACGGTTTGGCGCTGCCAGTCGGGTGGCGCGGAGGCAGAAGACGGCGTGAGACACACAGTCATTTTCTGGCACAAAACTTTTCATGGCGAGAGTGAAGCCCAATGCATAACCTATCTGGTATTAGGGTCTCGAAAGTCAATAGCTTTCAATGTCGACAACGGCAGTTTGAACCGTTGCCCCAAAGCTTGAAGGTCTGGTGCTCGGGTATGAAACATAGAAATTCGATGCTGAACTAGGTTTCGGATCAGCGCTATAAAGGCCGCGTCATGGTCGGCAGTCATTAGCAGTGAGTCAATATTCCCTATTGGAATTGAACGCTGCAAATTCAGTTCGCACGCCAGTAAAAATACTTTTGGCTCCAACTCATCTGGCCAGCTTATATTTCTAACTAGGTCCAAAGTCTTGTCAGAAGAAATAGCATCACCCAACTTCTGAAAAAAGGCGTACATGAACATCTGAACAAGATCGGCAACCAGCTTTTCTGCCTCGTTTGCCATTTCAATTGGCGTTAGAGCTGACCCCAAATCTACAAGTCTCTTCTCGACCATGCTTTTGATTTGTGTTCGACTGCCTGTTATCAACCTAATTGCTTTCCCGGACGCCCGAAGGAATGCGTCAAGTAGAGCCACAACTATTGGTTCCCTTGTAGAGCGCTCGATAGAAGCGTATTGCTCCTTTAAAACCTGGCCAATGATTTCAGCAGTTTTGAATAGGGTTATGAGTTCTTCTAGCGTTGACAGAGTTGCACTGTCCTTCGGCCGATCCATAAGTCCGTCACCGTTTTTCTTTTCATGTTCGTCTGCTCGTTGGTGCTTTCGCTTTCTTGCGCCAACTGCACCGTCGGATGGCACGTAAAGCTCGCGAACATCTTTCATGATCTCAGCAAACTCTTTGGTGTCAACCCCTAGTTTCAGCTTGGCTTCTCCACCAAACAGCTGTTGAACCACACTTTGTAAGCTAGCAAAAACATGTGCGTCTTTAGAGAAATGAACTAGAAAAATCAGAGCATTTGCGTTAGATCTAACATACAAATGCTGGCACATATCGTCGACTATTTTTCGGATATCTGGCTCTTGAATATGCTTTCCTAAATAGCCTCCTAGAAATAGGTAGTGAAAATAACCATGACGCCATTGGTAAGAGTCCGAACCGAATTCTTCAATGAGCTTTGCATTTCTCAGTACATTTAGTCGAGCGTTCAACGAGCCTGGAAAATAGCGCTCAGAAAAGATTCGATTGCATTCCTCCAATTCACCAAGAGTGATATACGTCCTTTCAGACTTGTGCATCTGAAAGGAAATTAGCCTAGATAACGACAAATATTCTTCGATCTCTTCCAGCTTAATACTTGCAGTGAGTAAATGCTGAGTGACCAAGTATGTGTAGTAATGAGCAAGCGCCCCACTTTCCAATTTGGTAGGCGATGACGCAGAGCTCGACTGCAGAAAAATCAGAAGCATGTGCGGAACACGGGGGACCATGTTGTGTCCGAGGGCGGCCGTTGCTCCCTTTTCTAAATGGTCAATACGAGCAAGTACTCCCTCCTCGTCTTCAGTCTTTTCGACCAAGTTGACCCATTTACCGATCATTTCAGAACGCTTTGCTGAGCTGAATTTATCAATACGGAGCTGGCCAATGTCTCCTATTGCCCCAGCTCCATCTTGAGTCAAAAGCTCCGTCACTTGAATCTTCATAGTTGTCGTCGCAAAAAAATGAATGCAACGCGCCTTCAGAAAGTCTACAAATGCCGTTCGAAGAACTTCGGTCTTAAGAACATCAACATCGTCTACAAGAAATATTCTTTGCTCGAGAGGCAAGGCTAAAAAGGTGTCCTCATCTTCCTTGGGATAAACGCTGTGAATGACAGATCTGAGAATTTTTGAAAAATCGCCAGGAGTCTTAATTTTGTGTTCTCTCAACGGTATATATATTGGGACTAAACCAACGTTCTGAAATCCGTCGAATAGCCGAAATAGCAATGATGTTTTTCCGAACTTTTCATCTCCTTGGAGAAGATTGCCATTTCCATAAACTTTCAGGTTGAAAAGGGATTTGGCGGAAATTACTTCGTCAACACCACTCTTTCCCTTTATCGGCGCGAATAGGTCGGGTAAAACATATAGGTCCGATGCCGAAATCGCTCGGCCGGAGTTGCTCGTGGCAACTATTCCTGGATCGTCTAACTTGGCTTGAAATGCTGGACTTATTGAGAAAGCTTTTTTTGATCTAGGAAGTTGAATCCAGTTCTGTGATCTCGACAACTCGCTCAAAGCTTGCGTTGTAAAACAAGATTTGTCCGAGCTCCAGTTGTGCATGGTGCTTTGGACTTGGGTCGAGATAGTATCTATTTCGAGCGTGATGAAACTCGACTTCTTGCTTTTTCCGTGTTCCTGAAGAGCTGCGCCATCTATTTCGATATTGGATGAATTCCCGTTTCGAACGTAGGAGTCAACCGCCGCGACTTCTGGAACGTGTTCGTGACCATAGAACACAAAGTTGGCGTTGCTCCTTAAGGCTGATCTGATTCCTCTGGCGATGCTCTGATCAAACCAAGGTGATGGATGATGCATTACAGCAATTTTTAAGCAATCATCTTCCCAGCCATCTTCGAAAACATCGAGTGGCAAGAATAAGTCCCCTTTTACTTCTTTCACCCTGGAGAACAATGGAGAAGTAAAAACTCGAATCTGTATTTTTGCGTTGTGCAGCGCAAGAACGCCAGACTTTTGCATTGTTGTCTTGTTGGGGAAAACAAATGTGTCAGTTTTAGATTCGAAGGATCTAAACGTGGAAAGCGGTTCCGCTAGTTTGTTGATGAGCTCTGAGTTAGAGGCTACATCCCCCGATTTCTGAGAAATTGCAAACTCGCGCAAAGTGCTTTTTGTCGAGAAGTCGCAGTCGTGATTTCCAGGTGCAACTACTATTTTTATCGGACAGTTTGCAAGAGTGCCGATATCTAATGCTACGAGCCCAATAAATGTCTCTGCTATATCAAACTCCTCTTTAAGCCCGCCAAAAGTACTGTCGCCGCTGACTATCAATATGGCCATCTCGTAGCTTGTACTTCTAACGGCACTTCGCGCAATTAAGCCTACTCGATCGCTTGACCAAAGCGCCTCATCTTCCGCTTTGATGTGCAAGTCGCTTAGATGAACGATCAAGCAGTTGCCTTTTTGAACTGACATATAAAACTCCCCCCGTTTGATGTTTGGATTGGCGTAACGATCATCACTTTTAATGCTCGTCCTCCGCATAGGGAGTTTCCATCATGGGACGCCGGTAGATCTGGCAAATAAGTGATAGTTGTTGCTACACAGTTTTAAGGCAATCCAAATCTCAACCAGGCCTTCCACATTCTCGGAGCCGGTGCCTATCTCGATTCCCGGAATGAAAAATTCTGCAACCATACAAGGAGCTTTTGAAATGGGTAAAGAACAGTACCAAAGCCGTGAGAACCACGGTAACTGAGTCTGATCATCAATGCGGTATCGGATGCCGTAGCGGGTATCCGCGCAGATGATCAGTTGGAATTGGTGAAGGCGATCTGAAAACTAAGGTTGCCGGTAGCGGACTTGAAGGCCAAGAGCGCTTGGCTACTACCTTCCAACGACAGACCAACCCGCCTTCTGATTGGTCTTGTCGTTCTCATACTCCCAGCGCGTGCCGCAGTTGTCGCAGCGGTACTTGGTGATGGACACCAGCCCCTGGCGGCGCTTTTCCTGGCGGTTCTCGCCTTGCGCCAGTTCTACATGGCCGGGGGCCTTGCGCCAGTTGCGCTGTATGCCTGCGCAGCCGTCGCATAACTCGCGCCTGGCTGCGCCGCTGGTTTCACTGGTGGGGTTGCTGGGGTTGTTGTCGGTCACGTGTTGGTCCTGTATGCGTTGGGCTGATTGTCGCTGCACGCCTTTGGCTGCTACAACTTTTGCGTGGCATCGTCCTACATCTGCGCCAAACCTGTAGCCCGAGGATGTCTTCTCGCACAGCAAACAGGAGCCACCTTATGAAACACCAGCACTTCAAGAATCATCATCCGGGTGAACAGCCATGACCGCAGATTCCGTATCCGAATACGCAGGCTTGCGGCAAACCTTGCAGCGCCTGCAGGCTGCCCCGGTACGAGACCAGGGGGCGATTGACCGTGTGATTGATGAACTGGAGCAGATGCAGCTGCGCATCAAACATGAGCAAACCGGCATCAAGGGTAATAACCCAAACGAGTGAGACGGCCAAACAACAAAAGCGGCGCGGGCTTCAAGCCTGCGCATACTTTTTGATTAATGTTCGGTGGGGCCGGTGATCAGTCCGAGGTTGGCCTGCGACATGTTGCCGAGGTTGTCGGCATGTTGTCTGCAATAGGCCACCAGCTTTTCGACGTCGCGGGATTTGTCGAAAATTTCGTCGGCACCCAGGTGTTTGCAGTGCTCGAGCAAATGCGGCTCGCCGTAGCTGGTCAGCACCACTACCTTTTGCCGGGGTGAGCGGGCCTGCACTTCTTTCAGCACGCCAAAACCGGTTCCTTCCCCGAGGAAGAGGTCAACAATGGCGAGGTCCCAGTTGGTGTCGTGCGAATGCAGCCACTCTTTGGCGTCGCCTTCGTTGGCCGCGACGCCGACAAACTTCACCGGCGCAATTTCTTCCATTGCGTCAATGAGTGTGTTTCGAATGTCTTCCCGGTCTTCAACCAGGAATGCGCTCAGTACCATAAAACGTGTGCCGCCTGTCTTGTGTAGGGAACGACTTTTGAGCCAGGATGACAAGTTTCACACATGAAATGCGGCTGCGCAACATCGGTGAGTATTAGTTTTGCTGTCAAAGTGGCCTAAAAGCATTCAATTTCATGTCGAAAAGCGGCTGATTTTCTGCCGGGATAAGAGTTGCCGGGCTTTGCGGGGCCGGTTCGCCGGCTTGTTCTTCGCCCGCCAGGCGAACGTCAACCTTCATGTCATCGATCTGCAGCGGCGTGCCGCCGTAGTCTGAAATAAAGGCGACATCGGCGGCATCGCGGCCATAGGCCAGCACAATGCGGCCGCCTACCGGCTGCGCCTGGGTGGCATCGAAGGTGTACCAGCGCCCGCCGACAAAGGCTTCAAACCAGGCATGCAGATCCATCGGGTCAAGCCCGTGCAGGTAGCCGACAACAATGCGGGCCGGCACCTGCAGGCTGCGGCACAGCGCAATGCCGACATGCGAAAAATCACGGCAGACGCCGGCGCCGTGCTGCAGGGTGTCCAGCGCATCGGTGGTGGCTTCACTGACGCCGTATTTGTATTCGAGGTTGTGGTGTATCCAGCTGCGGATTTTTTCAACCTGCGCGTAACCGGGCGGTGTGTCGCCGACGATGGCCTGCGCACGCTCTGCCATCTTGTCGGAAGGGCAGTAGCGGCTTTGCAGCAGGTAGAGCAGCGCGTCGTCGGGCAGTTCTTCTATCGGTGTCTGCGGCGCATCGGGCGCAACGGCAATCTGTTCTTCAACCTCCATCTCTACTTCAACCGCAATGCGCATGGTGCCGCGCGGCACCACCAGGCGCTGGCAGAGGTTGCCGTAGCTGTCGACATATTCAGTGGTGGGCACCCAGGGCTGGAGGTCGTAGCTGTCGCGGATGATCCACTGCGCATGGCCGCTGCGCGGGCGCAGCATCGCAACAAGCGGGGTATCGACGGCGGCGGTAGCAGACAGGGTGCAGGAGGCTTTCAGTTTCATTCAGCGAGGCTCTACAAGGAAGCATGAGGGTTTCTTGAAAAGCCAGCGTAGCGCGGCCAGAAGTGCGGCCTTGTAGGCCATGGGCGGGGCGGCTTGCAGTCAAGACCCTGACAAGACCTGAAGCGGCACGCCCGAAATCCCCACGCTGGCCGTGGGTAATGCCGGCCGGTAGAATCATGCAACATGATAAGTTACATGAAATCAAAAGGCCGGCTTTCTGCCGTTTTGCACGCGCTGCTGCATATGTCAGAGCATGGCGGGCCGATGACGTCGGAGGCGCTGGCCGGCTGCCTGCATACCAACGCGGTGGTGGTCAGGCGCATCATGGCCGGGCTGCGCGAAGCCGGGTTTGTGGTGTCAGAGCGCGGCCACGGCGGCGGCTGGGTGCTGGCACGTGACCTGGCCTCGGTGACACTGCTGGATGTGCAGATGGCCATTGGCGATGTGGGGGATGAGGCTTCAACCGCACCGCCCGCATGCCTGGTCGAGCGTGCCGTGCAGGCCGCGCTGGACAGCAGCCTGCGCGAGGCGAGCGAACTGCTGAACCGGCGGCTGGCAGAGGTCACGCTGGCCGACCTGGCAAAAGACTTTCATGCCGGCATGCTGGCCCACAAGGCGCAGCACGCGCATCACATTCACCACTGAAAGGATTCCCATGCTTTACGACGCCATCATCGTGGGCGGCAGCTTTGCCGGCCTAGCCGCAGCGCTGCAACTGGCTCGCGCCCGCAAAAACATATTGGTGCTGGACGCGGGCCTGCCGCGCAACCGTTTTGCCAGCCATTCACATGGCGTGCTGGCAATGGACGGCCGCTCGGGCAGCGACATACTGGCTGACGCGCTGAGCCAGTTGCGGGCCTATCCCACGGCAAAAATTTATGCCGGCAAGGTGGCATCCGTAACACCGGAAGGCGGCCACTTCGTTGTCGAGCTGGAAGGTGGTGCGCGCTGGTTTACCAGCCGCCGGGTGCTGCTGGCGACCGGTGTGCGCGATGTGCTGCCCGACATCACCGGCCTGAAAGAACGCTGGGGCAGCACGGTGCTGCATTGCCCGTATTGCCACGGCTACGAGCTGGAGCAGGGTGCGATTGGCGTGCTGGGCATCAGCCCGATGTCGGTGCACCTTGCGGCAATGGTTGCTGACTGGGGCGATGTCACGCTGTTCACCAACAACGCCTTTGCACCCACCGAGGATGAACGCCGCATCCTGGCGCTGCGCAAGGTGACGGTGGAGCCTGTGGCTATAGACGCGCTGGAAGGCACCGCGCCTGCGCTGACGATTCGCCTGATGGACGGCCGCAGGCTGCCCCTGCGCGGTCTCTTTGCGGGTGCAGGCATTGAGCAGGCCAGCCCGCTGGCCGGGCAACTTGGATGTGCGATGGACGAGACGCCGATGGGGCCGCTGCTGCGTACCGATGGTTTCAAACAGACGACGGTGCCGGGCGTGTACGCAGCGGGCGATGCCGCCAGCATGCGGCAAAGCATTTCGCTGGCGATTGGCGACGGCATGCTGGCAGGTGTGTCGCTGCACCAGTCGCTGATTGCGGAAGAGACGGCGCACGCCTGATAGCGTGTGCGTTGGGGGGCGCTAACGCAGTCCTGCAAACTGGCTAAGCGCCAGCCCGATCAGCGCGCACATGCCAAGCAAAGGCATGACGCCCACCTTGAAGCGGAACAGCGCAATTGCTGCACCCGCAGCGATCAACGCGGACACCGCATCGAAGCGCCCGCCAAACCCCTGCGGCCAGAACACGTGGTACGCAAAGAACATGGCGAGGTTGAGGATGACGCCGACCACGGCAGCCGTGATGGCGGTGAGCGGGGCGGTGAACTTCAGCTTGCCGTGGGTCGATTCAATCAGTGGGCCGCCGGCCAGTATGAAGATGAAGGACGGCAGGAAGGTGAAGAATGTCACGACGGTTGCCGCGACTGTGCCGGCCATGAACAGCGCATTTGGCCCGAAGAGCTGCGCGCCCCAGCCGCCGACAAAACCGACAAAGGCAACCACCATGATGAGCGGGCCGGGTGTGGTCTCACCGAGGGCCAGGCCGTCGATCATTTGCGGGGCTGTGAGCCAGTGGTGGTGTTCAACCGCACCCTGGTACACGTAGGGCAGCACGGCATAGGCGCCGCCGAATGTCAGCATGGCCGCCTTGGTGAAGAACCAGCCCAGTTCGGTCAGGGTGCCGTGCACGCCATAAACTGCGGCCAGTGCGGCCATGGCAATCAGCCACAACGCGATGCCGACGCCCAATACCTTCAAAAGATGGCTGCGGGAGAACAGGGCGTGAGCCGGTGTGGGTGTGTTGTCATCAATCAGTGCCGGACCATAGTCTTGCGCCGCCCCACCGTGACCGCCGCCGGCAGAGAAAACGGCAGGGGCCACACGAGCGCCAAAGTAGCCGGTCAGCGCGGCCGCCACGACGATCAGCGGAAAGGGTGTGCCGAGGGCGAAGATGGCGACAAAGGCTGCCGCTGCGATGCCCCACATCCACCGGTTGCCGAGCGCACGGCTACCGATGCGGTGGGCGGCATGCAGGACCAGTGCGGTGACGGCCGGCTTGATGCCGTAGAAAAGGCCGCTGACGGCAGGCACATCGCCAAAGCGAAGGTAGATCCACGACAGTGCGATGAGAATAAAAAACGAAGGCAGTACAAACAGCGCGCCGGCCACGATGCCGCCCCAGGTGCGGTGCATCAGCCAGCCGATATAGGTGGCCAGCTGCTGTGCCTCGGGCCCGGGCAGCAACATGCAGTAGTTGAGCGCGTGGAGGAATCGTTTTTCACTGATCCAGCGCCTGCGCTCGACCAGCTCGGTGTGCATGATGGCAATCTGCCCCGCGGGGCCGCCAAAACTGATGAAGCCGAGTTTGAGCCAGAAGCGGAAAGCTTCTGCAAACGAAACCTCTGCAGGCGGTGAAGACGGGGCGGGTGGTGAAGCGGGCGTGACGGTGTCCAGGTAAAACTCCAGTGCAGTGCCAGCACCTGGACGGGACACCGTCTATCTCATCGACATGCTGAAACTATCGTGAGGCGGGAGGCTGTTTTCCCGATTCGCGAATCGTAGCAGAGGGGATTCTTGCGGGGCGTTGGCGCGCCCAGCTTTCCCTCAGGCGCCTGGCCGGTCTTCCTTGCCGTCGGGGTGCTTGGCAAAGCGGGCCGGGTCGCGGCCGTGCGTGGGTGCGTAGTCGCCCCAGGGCCAGCCGCCGAACTGGGTGCGCTGGTATTCCTGCATGGTCTGCACGATCTCGGCCTGGGTGTTCATCACAAACGGGCCGTACTGCACCACGGGTTCGCCAATCGGCTTGCCCTGCAACACAAGGAATTCACTGACGGTATCGCCGTTGACGATTTCAACCGACGCATCGGCGCGCAGCTCAATCGCGCCATTGCTGCCGATAACCTTGCCGGCCACGGTGACAGACTGGCCCTTGAAGAAATACAGCACGCGGTTGGTGCCGGCCATGGCGGCGGGCAGCGTCCATTTGGCACCGGGCTCCATGCGCAGCGTCCAGATGGCGAGGTCGGCTGCGGCGCGCGCTGCCCATGAATCAGGCGGTGGGGCCAGCGGGTCTATCGCTTCCTGGCCGTCCTTGCTTTTCAGCGTACCGGCGACGACCGAGACATAGGTGGCCTTGCCGTTGTCGTCTTTATCAACGGCGTTGGGAATGTCTTCGGCCCAGAACATCTTGAAGTGCGGCGGCGCCATCTTGGAGACGGCAGGCAGGTTCAGCCAGATCTGGAACATCTCCATCCGGTTGTCCTTGTCTTCCTTGAGCAGCGGAAACATCTCGGCATGCACGATGCCGCGGCCAGCGGTCAGCCACTGCACGTCGCCCTCGCCAAAGCGCGCCACGGCGCCCAGCGAATCGGAGTGGTCGATCAGGCCCTTGCGGACGATGCTGACGGTTTCAAAACCACGGTGCGGGTGGCCGGGAAAGCCGGGCACGGTCTGGCCGTGGTACATGCTCCAGCCGTCCTTGCGGCTGAAGTCAGAACCGATGTCGCGGCCAGCCAGCGAGCCTTTGGGGCTCATGTCGGCATTGGCCTCGGGGTAGGCATCGTCGTGGTAGACGCAGAACAGGAAGGGGTCCAGAGTCTCCCAGCGCTGGCCGAGTGGCCGGATGCCAATGATGGGGCTGGCGGTGGCTGTTGCGGTGGACATGGTGGTGGCCTTTCTCTGATCTTTACTGTTTTGTGCGGTTACGGGGGTGTCAATGGCGCGGGGCCTGAAACAAGCATATGAGGTTAACCGCATCTTCTTTCAAGCGCAGGCGTGGGGACACGGCGGGAACACGCTTTTCCGCACGGATGCGCATAATGGCCGCATAACGAGTACAAGGTCATCAGGAGCCGCATGAAAGTCTTTCGACAAGCGCTGGACATCGCCCGCATGGAGGCTTCGCTGTTCCGCCGCTTTCCCAAGCTGAAGGTGTCCGTCATCGGCATCCTGGTGATACCGGCGCTGTATGCGCTGATCTACCTGTCCAGTGTCTGGGACCCGGCCGGGCGCACCAAATCGCTGCCGGCCATCATCGTCAACCATGACGCGGGCATCAATTACGGCGGCCAGCAGGTCAACCTGGGCCGCGAGCTGACAGACACGCTGCATAACAAACAGGCCTTTGGCTTTCGCACAGAGACCGACGAGGCCGCCGCGCGCAAGGCGGTGCGGCAAGGGCATTCGGCTTTTGCGCTGATCATTCCGGCCGACTTCAGCGCGACGGCGGTGCCGGGCCTCAAATCCGGTGGCGGCAAGCTGGTGGTTTATGCCTCGGAAGGCGACAACTACACCGGTGCCGGGCTGGCGCGCCGTTTTGCCGGCGAGCTGGGCCACCAGGTCAACGAGACGCTGAACGAAAAGCGCTGGGCCATCGTGCTGGGTGCGACGGCCAATGCGGGTGAGAGCGTGGTCAAGCTGCGTGATGGCGTCGGCCAGCTGAAGACCGGCGCGCAGGCGATCGAGGCCGGGCTGGTGCAGGCACACAGCGGCTCCGGCAAGCTGGCCGCAGGCGGTGAGAAGTTGTCGGCAGGGGTTGACCAGTTGACCGGTGGCGTCAAACAACTGGGTGCAGGTATTCGCACGATGGACGCCAAAAAACCAAAACCGCAGGATTTGCAGGCCCTGAAAAGCAGCGCGGCCGGTGTCGCGGCCGGCCATGCCGAGTTGGGCAAGGGGCTGGATGAGCTGCATGCCGGCGCACAAAAACTGACCGATGGCGCAGGCCAGCTGCGTGACGAAACCAGCGGCATCCCGCTCGTCGGTGGCCGCATCTCCGCAGCTGCCGGGCAGATCGCCGATGGTGGCGCGCAACTGACGGCCGGGCTGCAGTCGGTGCGCAGCGGCGAGGCCCGGCTGGCCGATGGCTCGCAACGTGTAGCAGGCGGTGTGGCCGCATTGACCGATGGCGTGGGTGAACTGGGCAACGGCATCAGCACCATGGCTGCCGCGCTGCCGGCCGATGCAAAACTCGATGAGCTGTCTGCCGGCAGCAAGGCGCTGGCCGGTGGCACGAAAGAATTGAATGGCGGGCTGGGCAAGCTGCGTGACGGCTCGCAAAAACTGTCGGCCGGGCTGGAGCTGCTGGCTGGTGCACTGCCGACACAGGTGCAATCACTCGAAGGCAGCCCGCGCGGGCTGGCTTCATCGGTTGAGCCGGTGATGGAGATTGATGCACCCGTAGCCAACAACGGTGCAGGTTTTGCGCCCAACTTTGTACCCGTGGCGCTGTGGCTGGGTGCGGTGATGACGGCGTTTATCTTTCACCTGCGCCGGCTGCCCGAAGCCGCTGCCGGCTATTCACGACAGGCGCAAATCCTCGGCAAGCTGGCGATACCCACGGCCATCGTGCTGGTGCAGGCGCTGGTGATATTGCTGATGCTGCTCTTCATACTCAACATCCGCGTGATCCACCTGCCGGGGCTGGCGCTGACGCTGGGCCTGTCGTCCATCACCTTCATGCTGATCATCGTGGTGCTGACACGCGCCTTTGGCGATGCAGGCAAGGCGGTAGCGTTGATCTTGCTGATACTGCAGCTGTCGTCAGGCGGCGGCATCCTGCCGATTGAACTGAGTGGCGCCTTCTTCCAGAGCATCAACCCGTGGCTGCCTTTTACCTGGGTGGTACGTGCGGTACGGGCCAGCATGTTTGGCGCTTATGACAACCAGTGGCTGCAACTGAGCGCGATCATTGCCTGCGCGGCGGCGATTGGTATGGTGGCGGCGACCTTTATTGGTCGCTGGCGGTTTGTGGGTGAAGAGGATCACCGGCCGGCTATTGATTTGTAATCTGGTTTTAGGACTTGACCTGATTGATGTTGGGGTGAGGTCGTGCCCTTCACGACCGAGCCGGGGGTTGCCCGGCGGCAACTCACTTTCTTTTGCTTCGCCAAAAGAAAAGTAAGCAAAGAAAAGGCGACCCGACGTCTGGGTCCCTTCGGGCAACCTGCGCTGCTCGACTCCGGCGGCAGTCCAAACAACTCGCCTGCGGCT
>JAZKCN010000028.1:0-6092 GCA_040388075.1 Pseudomonadota bacterium
AGGCGGTAAAAACGCCAGCCTCGGCGAAATGATCTCGCAACTGCCCACCGGACCCGAGGGCGTGCGGGTACCCACCGGATTCGCGACGACGGCCCATGCCTTCAGGGCTTTCCTGGCCCACGACGGCCTGGACAAAAAAATCAATGCGGTGCTCGATGCACTGAACACCGACGACGTGCGGGCGCTGGCCGAGGCTGGCGGCAGGATTCGCGCACTCGTCGAGGCCCAGCCTTTCCCGGCCGACCTTGAAAAAGCCGTTCGCGACGCCTTTGTCACGCTATGCGGCGGCAAGGCCGGCGACATGCAATCAAGCTTTGCCGTGCGTTCATCGGCGACGGCCGAAGATCTGCCGGATGCATCATTTGCAGGCCAGCAGGAAACCTTCCTGAATGTGGTCGGCATTGAAGACGTGCTGCACAAGATGAAAGAGGTCTTTGCCTCGCTCTACAACGACCGCGCCATCAGCTACCGCGTGCACCAGGGTTTCGCGCACGCCGACGTGGCGCTGTCCGCCGGCATACAGCGCATGGTGCGCAGCGACAAGGGTGCAGCCGGTGTGATGTTCACCATCGATACCGAAAGCGGCTTCGAAGACGTGGTGTTCATCACCTCCAGCTACGGTCTCGGTGAAACGGTGGTGCAGGGCGCCGTGAATCCCGACGAGTTCTATGTGCACAAGCCCATCCTGAAGGCCGGCAAGCGCGCCGTCATTCGCCGCAACCTCGGCAGCAAGCTTCTGCAGATGGAATTCAGCACGCCGGAAGAGAAAAAAGCCAGCGGCAAGCTGGTCAAAACCACTGACGTACCGACCGAGCTGCGCAACCGCTATTCGCTGAGCGACAACGATGTCGAGCAACTGGCCCGCTACGCACTGATCATCGAAACGCATTACGGACGTCCGATGGACATCGAGTGGGGCAAGGACGGCATTGACGGCGAGTTGTACATCCTGCAGGCGCGCCCCGAGACAGTGAAGAGCCAGTCCAAAGGCAAGGCAGAGCAGCGTTACAAGCTGAAGGGCACAGGCTCGGTGCTGGCTGAAGGCCGCGCCATTGGCCAGAAGATCGGCACAGGCCCGGTCCGCATCGTGCACGACATCAAGGACATGGACCAGGTGCAGGCCGGTGATGTCCTGGTGACCGACATGACCGACCCGAACTGGGAGCCGGTGATGAAGCGCGCCAGCGCCATCGTCACCAACCGGGGCGGCCGTACTTGCCACGCCGCGATCATCGCGCGTGAACTCGGCATACCTGCCGTGGTCGGTTGCGGCGATGCGACCGACACGCTGAAAGACGGCATGCTGGTCACGGTCAGCTGCGCTGAAGGCGATACCGGCAACATTTATGACGGCCTGCTTGAGACCGAAGTGACCGAAGTCCAGCGCGGCGAGATGCCGCCGGTTGACGTGAAGATCATGATGAACGTCGGCAACCCGCAACTGGCGTTTGACTTCTGCCAGATTCCCAATGAAGGCGTGGGCCTGGCCCGGCTTGAGTTCATCATCAACAACAACATTGGCGTTCACCCCAAGGCCATCCTCGATTACCCGAGCGTCGATGCCGACCTGAAGAAAGCCGTTGAAAGCGTGGCACGCGGCCATGCCTCACCGCGCGCGTTCTACGTCGACAAGGTTGCCGAAGGCATTGCCACCATTGGCGCGGCCTTCTGGCCCAAGTCGGTCATCGTGCGTTTGTCTGACTTCAAGTCGAATGAATACCGCAAGCTGATTGGCGGTTCGCGTTACGAGCCGGAAGAAGAAAACCCGATGCTGGGTTTCCGCGGTGCGGCGCGTTACCTGAGCGCAGACTTTGCCGAAGCCTTTTCGATGGAGTGCGAAGCGCTCAAGCGCGTGCGCAACGACATGGGCCTGACAAATGTCGAGGTGATGGTGCCGTTTGTCCGCACGCTGGGCCAGGCCAAGGCCGTGACCGAGTTGCTGGCGCAGCATGGCCTGAAGCGCGGCCAGGACGGCCTGCGCATCATCATGATGTGCGAGATTCCGAGCAACGCCGTGCTGGCCGAGCGCTTCCTTGAGTACTTCGACGGGTTCTCCATCGGCTCTAACGACCTGACGCAGCTGACCCTGGGCCTGGACCGCGACTCAGGCCTTGAAATCCTCGCCAAGGACTTCGATGAGCGCGATCCTGCGGTGCAGGCGCTGCTGACGCTGGCGATCAACGCCTGCAAAAAGCAGGGCAAGTACGTCGGCATCTGCGGCCAGGGTCCCAGCGACCATCCCGACTTTGCGCTGTGGCTCAAAGAGCAGGGCATTGGTTCCATCTCGCTGAATCCAGACACGGTCATCGATACCTGGAAGCGCCTGGCAAGCTGAAGCTCTTGATGACCCGAGGGAAAACCCCGGGTCCTTTGCGCGCTCCGCCAGCCGCAATCTGCAAGCCCTCCGATGACAATCGGAGGGCTTTTTCTTTTCTTAACGTCTGCCATGCTCACCGCCGTCATCATCGTCAAACTGATTGCAGAAATCGCCTTGCTGGCGCTTGCGGCGCAAGCGGTAGTCGGCGTGATTGCCGGCCACGGCAGGGCGCACAACCCGGTGTACCGTCTGCTGCAACTGGTGGGCAGTCCATGGGTCATGGCGATGCGTTTTGTGCTGCCCCGCGCAGTGCCCGGGCGTCGCCTGCCGCTGATTGCCTTCATGTTCCTGCTGATGGTGTGGTGCGTGGCGGTTGTGCTCAAGGTCGGCATTTGCCTGCAGATCGGTGTCGCTGCATGCCGCTGAAAAACGCCATGCATCTCGCCTTGCTGGGTATGCAGGCAAAGGCATGTCTCATTCTTGGCAGGCACGCAGCTGCGCAGCATGTTTTTGACCGCATGCTGCAACTGGCGCCGGCTGATGCGCATGCTCTCGCAAGCAGTGCGCATTTGCTTGCCGCGCGGGGAGACCTTCATGCAGCCATCTTGAAGCTGCAGTTGCTGGTGGATGCACGGCCACAAGACTCATCGGCCCATTTCAATTTTGCTTATGTTTTGCAGCAGGGCGGACACCACGTGCAGGCCGAGGTCATGTTCCGCAAGGCTGTCGCGCTTGATGCCCGCCTTGACCGCGCCTGGTATGGATTGGGCCTGACACTGATGCACGCGCACAGATTCGAGGAGGCTGTGGCTGCTTTCAAACATGCCGGCGCACTGCAGCCGATGAGCCCGCATCCTTGGTGCAGGTTGGCCGAAAGCTGGACTGCGCTCGGGCGGCACGAAGAAGCGCACAAGGTCTTGCAGCACCTTGCGACGTTCGAGCCGAAAGTTGCGGCCCGGTTCAGCGGCCGTACGGACATCGCTGCAGTTCCCTCACTGGCGGTCCATGCAGCATCCTGAAGTATCGGCCAGCCACCGCAGCTACTGGCGCAAAAACCGGATTGTCATTGCGGTGCTTCTGGCGATCTGGTTTGGCGTGACTTTCGGCGTCAGTTATTTCGCACGCGCCCTGAACTTCAAATTTTTCGGCTGGCCTTTCAGTTTCTGGATGGGTGCGCAGGGCGCCTTGCTGGTCTATTGCCTGCTGATCGGTTTTTACGCCTGGTACATGAACCGTCTCGACATCGAGCACGGTGTCGAGGAAGAGGACGAAAGCTGATGGCCGGGTTTTTTGGCACTCGCGACGGCGTCAAGATGTCGGGCAGCCAGTTCAGGGCGCAGCTCAACCGCGTCTACAGCTGGTACACCGCAGGCTTTGTGCTGTTTGTGCTGGCACTGGCGATTGCCGAGCGCATGGGCCTGCCCAGGTTGTGGGTCGGCTTCACCTTTTTGATGGCCACCATTGCGCTGTATGCGGGGATCGGCGTGATGAGCCGCACCACCGAAGCGTCCGAGTATTACGTCGCCGGCCGCCGCGTGCCTGCGGTTTACAACGGCATGGCCACAGGTGCCGACTGGATGTCCGCCGCCTCCTTCATCGGGCTGGCCGGTACGCTCTACCTCACCGGCTACAGCGGCCTGGCTTTCATCATGGGCTGGACTGGGGGCTACTGCCTGGTGGCGCTGGTGCTGGCGCCTTATTTGCGCAAGTTCGGCCAGTACACGATTCCCGATTTCCTGGGCGAGCGTTATGACGGCCATCTGCCGCGCCTGATCGGCCTGGGCGCTGCCATCCTTTGCTCTTTCACTTATCTGGTCGCGCAGATTTATGGCGTCGGCCTGATCACGTCCTACCTGACCGGCATCGCATTTGAGCTGGGGATTTTCCTCGGCCTGGGCGGCATATTGGTGTGTTCCTTCCTGGGCGGCATGCGCGCGGTGACCTGGACCCAGGTGGCGCAATACATCATCCTGGTGGTGGCCTACCTGATCCCCGTAGTCTGGCTGTCGGTCAAGCAGACGAATGTGCCGGTGCCACAACTGATCTACGGCTTCCAGCTCGAGAAGGTGACTGCCAAGGAAAAAGAAATCACGCAGAACCCGAAAGAGCAGCAGGTAAGGGCGCTGTTCCAGCTTCGTTCGGAAGCCCTGGCCGAAAAGTTGAAGCACCCCACACAGTCCCTGGCGGAAGACAAGACTGCGGCCATTCGCCAGATGGACGAACTCAAGGGCGGCAACGCTTCGGTGGCAGCGATTTCAAGCGCTGGCAAGCTGATGGCCAATATGCCCAAGGACGAAGCCGCTGCCATCAAAGCCTGGACACAAGCCAAGGCAGTGGCCGATACAAAGACACTGCCGCTCAACGGCATGCCGCCTCACGCCGCACAGTTCTCGGGCGACCCCGACGGCACGCCGAAGGAGCAGGAGCTGTATGACACCTCGCGCCGCAATTTTCTCGCGCTGGTTTTTTGCCTGATGGTGGGCACGGCTGCCTTGCCGCACATCCTGATGCGCTACTACACGGTGCCCAGCGTGCGGCAGGCGCGGCAATCGGTCACCTGGTCGCTGTTTTTTATCGTGCTGCTGTATTTCACGGCGCCGGCGCTGGCGGTACTGGTCAAGTACGAGGTCTTTACGAACCTGGTTGGCATGCCCTTCGACCATTTGCCGGCATGGGTCAATTCATGGAGCCGGGTTGACCCGGCTTTGCTGTCTGTGACCGACATCAACAAGGACAACATCCTGCAGCTCAATGAACTCACCATCAGCGGCGACATCATCGTGCTGCTGACGCCCGAACTCTCCGGCTTGCCTTATGTGGTGTCGGGGCTGGTGGCTGCCGGCGGGCTTGCCGCGGCGCTGTCCACCGCCGACGGCTTGCTGCTGACCATTTCCAATGCGCTCGGCCACGACCTGTATTACCGGATGATCGACCCGAATGCCTCCACTGTCAGCCGGGTGACGGTGTCCAAGATATTGCTGCTCATCGTGGCGCTGCTTGCCGCCTATGTGGCCGCGCAGAAACCTGCGGACATACTTTTCCTGGTGTCTGCTGCTTTTTCGTTCGCAGCGGCCTCGTTTTTCCCGGCGCTCAGCCTTGGCATCTTCTGGAAGCGCGCCAACGGCATTGCCGCCGCCCTGGGCATGATGGCTGGTTTGGGTATTACTTTCTACTACATGCTGATCAACCAGTCCTGGTTGCGCGCCACCTTCGGCATCGCCCGCCCGGTGCAGCTGTGGTGGGGCATAGACCCGATATCCGCTGGTATTTTCGGCGTTCCTGTGGGTTTTGCCGTCATCATCCTGGTCAGCCTGATAACCCCCAGACCCGGCCAGAAATCGCAGGATCTGGTCGAGTACATCCGATACCCCGACCTGCGGTCCCTTTAGCCCCCACGCTCCCCACTGCGTGTGGTTCGCTGCCCCCCGAGGGGGCGCTACGCCTGCGGCCCGGCAAAGCCGGTTCCGCGGCCCCGGCTTGCGAAAACCTCACTGCGTTTGAGGCCTGACATATGGCATCCAAACGAAGCGGTGTCCGTGCAAGTTCAAGCCATGGAACCGGCTCCGACGGGTCATAGGCGGGCGGCCCCCTCGGGGGGCAGGGAGCTACGCTTGCGAGCGACCGTGGGGGCGGTATATAATCATGGGCTTCGCCTTGCTGCACCCTACCCGACGCTGGGGCAGCTCAATCAACCCAAAAGGAGAGTTTATGCGTCACTATGAGATCGTCTTGCTGATCCACCCGGATCAAAGCGAGCAAGTCCCAGCCATGCTGG
>JAZKCN010000029.1:0-36224 GCA_040388075.1 Pseudomonadota bacterium
CTTGGCCGGTGGCCAGGTAGGCGGCTTCGAGTCCCAATGTGTCGTATTTGTTTTCGGCGATGTTTTCTTCGTGGGTCGCCGTTTCATGGGCCGCCCGCGCTGCCTGTTCGGCTTGCAGCAGGTCTTCGGCGAGCCGTTTCAGCACCTGCTGTTGCAGCAATAATTTATCCATGACCAAAGGTAGGCATCTCAGACAAGCGGGAGGCAGGCCTTGATTATGAAGGGCTCCACCGGCCGTCCACCAGATTGCGCTTCCGGCAGCGCGCCGTAAATCTATCAAACGGCCAGAACGTTCCGGCGAGGAAGACTTTTTTACGCGGCTCAACTTGCGCGAATGACCGCTTCTGGCCCAAATTGACATTTTGGATGGCTGGTTCACAGTAGCTCTCCCTTCAACTTACGGAGAGCATCGTGAACACTGAAACTGCTTCGCCTACCAAGGTTCCATGGAACAAAGGAAAGATCGTTGGCCAGAAGGCCCCACTCAAGCTAAAGGACATCTGGGCCATCCGAATACGGCTGCAACTGGGCCACCGCACAAGGGAGCTTGCGCTTTTTGACCTGGGGTTGGACAGTAAACTGAGGGCGTGCGATTTGGTGCGCTTGCGAGTACGGGACATCTGCCACGGTGATCGCGTTTCCCCAAGGGCGATCGTCATCCAGCAAAAAACCTCCCGACCTGTTCAGTTTGAAATTACACCGCCAACAAAGGATGCCGTCACAGCATGGATCAAGGAAGCCAAGTTGGTAAGCGACGACTTTTTATTTCCCAGTCGGGTTCATGAATCACCACACTTGGGGACCAGGCAGTACGTGCGAATACTGAATTCTTGGATTGAAGAAATCGGTCTGGATCCAACGGCCTATGGCACCCACACGATTCGCCGCACCAAAGCATCTTTGATTTATCGCCGTACCAAGAACATTCGTGCTGTGCAATTGCTCTTAGGGCACAGCAAATTGGAAAGCACTGTTAGGTACCTTGGCATTGAGGTCGAGGATGCTTTGGAGCTCTCGGAGCAGACGGAAATTTGAACTCGATCGAACCGGTATCTGTAGCCAAATTGGCTGCCAGTTACCGGTCATTCGCATAGGCCAGCGTATCGCCCATGAGCAGCTGTCGACGACAAAGCGGATTCCGAGTAACTAGACTCAGCGCCTGAAAGCGGTAATTGCGAATTGTCCCCAAAGTCCGGCTTTCTCCGAAAACGGTCCTTAAGGGAGCCGAGGCCAAGCTCGAACCGCCGCCCATTTGTGCATATCTCGGGCGGGGTAAGTGGAACACCTGAGTTGATTTGAGGTCAGCAGGGCACTCACGGTGGGGCAAATTTAAGTTGGCGCCAACACGCAGTCGCACTTCTTGAATTTCTTGCCAGAACCGCAAGGGCAGGGTTCATTGCGCCCGATCTTGACCCCCGCGAAAATCGGCTTGCTCCTTTGGATTGCCGGAGGATGCCCTCTCGGACGCCACTGAGGTATGGGATTCGCTTTGATTTCCGCTATCAGCTGGCGTTGGTTCGCGAGGGTCAGCCGGGCCTTGGGCGTCAGGCCTGCCTCGTAAGCCTGAAGCCGCGCCATCTCCCGCTCGGCCTCAGAGTACAACCCGCAGTAGGCCAGAACGACGGCGTACTGCGCGCGGACATCCAAGTGTCGATTCAGCAGTTGGTTGTCCACGACCACCGGCATGACGTACAACTCAAGAACCTCGCGCGCGCCGACGAAATCATGTCGAGCTACGAACTCGTCGGCGAGGTCTTGTCCGACTCGTATGAGCGAGTCGATGGCACCGGCCATGTTGTAGAACTTCATGGCATGGATTCGCGCGAAAGGCGCGAGCACGTGGAGCTTGTCGGCCAACATGGCCTTGAGTTCAAGCGCATCCGCGAGTCGCTTGATGTCTGCGTGATCAAGTCCCGGCTTGTTGATGAGTGCCCAGAGCGAAGCATTCTTTGCGCCAACGACCTGCTCGGGGCGAATGCCGAGAACCGCAAACGTCTCGTCTATCACCTGCTCGACCACACCCATGGAGCTTTCGTAGCGCTGAAGACGAAAGAGTGCTGCTGCCGCGTTGTATAGGAAGATGCGTCGGTGGACAGGTTTGTCCGGCAATCGGCTGTCCAACTCGCGAATCGCGCGTCGAACACCGTCCTCGTCGCCTTGATTCGAGTAGTGAAGCATGCGTTTCATCAAGAAGGACAGAACTTCGTCCTCGCCGAGCACGCCGCTGTCGATCAATTGCTCCATCGCCGCCAACCTAGGCGCCAGACGATCCATGTGCCCGAGCTTCATGTCCGAAAAGACAAGACCATCGAGAGCCCAATACCGCTGTTCCGGATCTGATCCGTCTTTGGCGACCAGAGCCTCTAGGCCTTGCCAGACCTCTACGGCAACGCCCATCTCGTGGAACATCTCTTCGCCGATGAGTTCTACCAGCGTCTTGACATCCCCAGTGGCCAGCAGCAGCCGGGTGTAGAGCGAGAAGCGCGCCGTATTGCGATCACGCTCGAACGCCTCGACCATCAGTTTTTTGAGGGCAACACGAGCCCGTGACGCGACCTCTGCAGGCATGCCTGAAAGGTGCTGGCTCCCTACAACACGAATGGCGTCATGCAGTCTGATCTCCTTGTTGCCATAGATCTCCACGACCCCAGCGGCTCGCAATGCCCGGATCACGCAGGCAACCGCTCGCTCGTCCATCTCAAGGGCCGCGTCCAGCAGCTTGTTGATCTCAGCTGGGAGCAGGCCGATATCGGACAGGCTCAGCACCGCGATTGTCTCTCGCGCGGCGAGCGGGAACGCGCCGAAGACCTTCGCCAAGATGATCTCTTGCGCTGTCTGGGTCAGGTTGGTCAACGCGTCCACGGCGTCGCACATTTGGTCGATACGCCCTCCGTATTCTTCGCGAGCAATCGTCGCGGCACTCCTGACGAACAGAGGCATGCCAGCCGTCAGCATCTTCAGGCGTCCCATGGTGGCTGCATCACCTCGACATCGCCACCCAGCGGCCGCCACCGCAACATCGTCGACACCCCACCCATTCAGCGTCTCCCGCGTCAGGCCCAAAAGGGCTTCGATCTCGGGCAATGTTCCGAGGGGCTGCGCCAGGAGCACGAATTTCAGCGCCGATGTGACATTCACCATGCGTTTGAGGCTCTCGGCCGAAACACGATGCACGTTGTCCAGCACTACGATCGGTGAGAGGCCCTCGCCCTTAAGATAGATATCCAGCTGGCGCAGTGACTCGACGCCAGTGGCGCCCGGCAACAGGACCTTGCGCACCGCATCCGAGCCAGCGTCGGCCAATTTGGCAGCCAGCTCACGCACCAGTGATAGGGCGAGGGCCTCCCCCGGCGTCTCCGAGCAGTCGAAGTAAGCGCAGTTGTGGCTGCTAAAGGTGGCCGCCTGTGACGCCCATGCGGTCTTCCCTGCGCCCGAGAAGCCGGAAACGATCCGGATCCTGGAACTAGAGTCGATTTGAGGTTCGTTCTCCTGGGGACGGTACTGCTCCGGCGGCGCAGGGAATTCCTGCAGCTGAATCAGGATCTGGTCGAATAGCGTCGGCAAATCCGCGACCACGAAAGTGTGATCCGCATGGGGCGACTCTCCGGCGGCCGCAGCCTGGACGCGTCCAGCCAGTTTCCACACTAGGGAATCAGGCGCGAGCATGGCGAGCGGTACTGCCTCGGCTCGATCGACGCACCATAAGACTGCTTCATCGATGTCTGCCCAAGCCGGCGGAAGTTGACCAAGGTCACCAGAACACACGCGGCCTGGCCACAGGATTTCAACGTCGCCCGCTAGCTGTGAAGCGTCAAGAGGTTGTTTCTTGATTTGAGCCTGTTGATCGGGGCGATGCCACCGATGCCGCTGTGTGGGCGGTGCCAGTTGTAGTTGTGTTGCCAGCTTGCCAGGGCATGGGTTCGCTCGGCGGAGTTCTGGTAAGTCCAGCCGTAGGCCCACTCGCGCAGCGCCGACTGGATGAATCGCTCGGCCTTGCCATTGGTTTGCGGGCGATAGGGTCTGGTGAACTGGTGCTTGATCCCCAGCGCCTTGCAGGCATCGGCAAACTCGCGCGAACGAAAGGCCGAGCCGTTGTCGCTCAGCAACCGTTTGATGGTCACACCCAGGAGGGCGTAATAGGCCACGGCGTTGTGCAGGAACAGCACGGCCTGTGCCTTCTTCTCGTCAGGATGCATGGCGGTGAAGGCCAGCCGTGCGTGGTCATCGATGGCCACGAACAGCGTCTCCCAGCCAGCGCCATCGACCGAGTCACGCCGATTGCCGGTGACACGGTGGCTGGGCCGCTCGATGCGCCCGAGCTTCTTGGTGTCGATGTGCAGCAGATCGCCTGGGGCTTCGTGCTCGTAGCGCACGATGGGCTCGGCAGGCTGCAGATCGCTCAACCTGGACAGGCCGGCTCTCGCCAGGACACGGCTGACCGTGGAGGGCGAGACACCCACGTTGCGTGCAATGCGCGACTGCAGCATCCGGCGCTTGCGCAATTCCACGATGAGAAGCGCCTTGCCTGCATCGATGGCCTTGGGAGAGCGCTCAGGGCGGGAGGAGGCATCTGCCAGGGCTGCAACGCCTCCAGCCAGATAGCGACCGAGCCACTTCCTGGCGGTGGGCGCGGTGACGCCCTGTGCAGCTGCAGCGCCGACCGCGTCCAGGCCCTGCAGGGTCATCTGTTGAACCATCTCGAGTCGGCGAGCAAAGGTAAGTCGGGCATGCTTATGGGTGTTCATCCGGTTGGGACTCCTGAGTGGATTGGGTGTTTGGCGACTTCCAGTCTCTCAAACCCAATCCGGATGAACACCGGATACAACCTATTGGAACTTCACAGCTAGCTTTCCCGTCTCGACCTGTTCAATCAAGGACGGTCCCAAGGCGCGGTTGACCACCACTACGAGCGTCGCTCGGCCCGGCCGGCGACCCTGCAGGTGCTCTTGCCGAAGCGCGTCGAATCGTTCCAGAGCCGATTTGATGTCCGCCGGCATGATTGCCTGGCCGCGCGTCTTGACCTGAATGTAAATTCGCCCTGCCGGCGTGACAAGTTCGATGTCCTCGTCACGCTCGACCATCACGGAACTCGCACCGATCTGCCCTGAAGTAAGAAGACACGCGGCAGCATATAAATGCTGATACAGGAAGCCGCGGTGCACCGCCTCAATGCGGATCTCTTGGGCTGGATCAAGCGTCTGGGTATAGGTCATATGAGCAAGAAGACTTGATTTTGGGTCTCTCAGGTGCTTTCTCCAGCGGTAGCTGATCTCCCCATCTGGAATGTAATACCCATCCTGCCCCACTACTATGGGTGAAACGAGCGTACAAGTCATTCTGAGGCCTGCAGGCCGACCGCACGTCAGCTGACACCGAAGCGATGCGCTCGACGGCCGCCCTTGCGGCGGATCTACTCTATATTAGGCTGCTTCAAACACAAGATGGCGCTGGGCGACGATTCAGCGCCTTGCCCAAGGATCCGATGGATGGTAAAACAACGATTGACGGGCGCGGCCGCGCAGGCCGAAGCTATTCGCGTGCTTACCCTTTCTCGGGTTGGCATCGAATCGTCTCTGGCGCCCTTCGAGCCAAGAAGCACATTCGAGGTCTGGTTCTCGACCTTCCGCGGTATCGAAGAGCTGATCAACCTGCCTGGAGAACTGTGTGGCGAGCCGCTCCTTGAAGAGATTGTGGGTTTGGACCTGCTTGACATGGGCGGAGTGCTCCTGGCATTGCCATCCATCAAAGCAGGCCTGGAGTCCCGCTTCTCCCACTTGGTAGCACAGCGGCTGATGCACACGCTCATTCAGCTGCATGCCATCGTCACATCGTTTGCAACGCACCAGCTGCCTGCAGCTCGGGAAATGGCGACCGTCGGCACGGCCATCGGCTACTTGCAGTCGCGCCGACGGCATCTGCTGGCTCTGCTTCACACGATTCCCGCCGTTTGCCGGGGAACTCAGCGATTGCACGAGCTGGACGGCCTCAATCAGTTCCTGTACCTGATCGAGACCGCCGGCCTAGGGACAACGTCGATGCATCAAAACCTGATGCTGGCCCAGGTGTACCCGGACTTCGCTTTGGACGTCGATGAGGTGGGGATCTTGGCAAGCCACAGTTTCAACGGGCTGGACTTGTTGTTTCTGGAGCCTGAGCGAGTGGCCATCACCGAAATGGCCGACGTCGATTTCACCGGAGTCAAAGGTGTCCCAGTGAACCGCCGACTTATTTTTTCCAAGGCGGAGCTAGAGAACAATCTCGCGCTCATCGCCGCGGCGTACTCGGAGTTCAACCTCCACGAGACGTCATATGGTCAGTTGGCCGCGTTCATCCGCAGCTTGATTCCTCTCGTTGTTGAAGAGTATTTCGTTCGGCTGCCAGTCAAGCGCTTCGACGAGTTGTGTTCAGAGAAAAAGCTATCCGATACCCTCAGAAAAGCGCTTGTCGTTGAAGGCTCCGACTACGTCGACAACACCAGCACCTACGCGCCGTTCACTCGCATCGGCCGCGACCTGGTCACTTCGGTTACCTTGCTCAGTCGATTCGCGAACCACTGGAAGAATGTTTGTCTGAACCGCGTTCGTCGATACCAGATCCGTTCCGGATTCATTTTCGAGAAGTCGGTCAAAGCTGCGCTGCGGACGCAAGGGTTCGATGTCACGGAGATCAAAAGAGTCGGACGCGCTGAGTTCGACGTCGTTGCGACGCTAGATGATGTGATCTACAACGTCCAGTGCAAGAACAACCTCGTCGACTTGAATCGGATCGAGGCCGACGTGCGCAGGTTTGTCCGTTACAACGGCTCCCTTGACCGGGCCTACCGGAAGGCCCTCGAGAAGGAGCGCGGTCGCGAGCACGTGCTCCTGGGGGAGTTGGGTCTGACAGCGATCAAGCATTTCGTTCTGAGTCGCTTCCCAGTCGCAACACAGAACCCCCGCGTTTTGGCCTACGGCGAGATCTCGCGATTCAGGGCTTTGGCAGTGGCCGTGTAGTGGCGATGGCTTTTGCGCGGGTGTACAGGATCCGCGTGTCACACCTCTGCTACAAGCCTGTTTATGAGCACCCTCGTTCCGCCGCTGACTGCCGGATGAACGGCCTTGCTGCAAGTGTCTGCGCGTAGCACGATTTATTAGAACATTCTCAAGCCGTGGTCACTGCCTAGCTTGAGTCCGATCCCAGCTTGTACAGGATGTTAATTCGCAAAGTCCTGCACCAGCTGTGGCGCCAAATATTTGTGCTGAGACCGGTCATTCGCGAACGACAGCACCTGGCCCGACAACCGACGCCAAAGTTTTATTGCCGATACTTTTTCGGGATAGGGTGCGTTCGGCAGTCGAACGGTCCGTCCGCTCCACTGCCCTTGATCCGAGCCTCAAAGAACTGTCGTTTCGAGCTGGCCGCTTGAAGCCCTTGCACAGTTGCAGAGTCTATTGCGCAATAGTGGTAGTACGTCGTCTTCAGTCGGATGACCATGTATCGCTCGGCCTTGTCATAGCAAATCCGAGAAACGTCACTGCTTTCCTTGACATCCGTACAAGCGAACGAGTCTAGTGGAACCGCACCGTGGTACTTGACTTGGACAGTTTCCGCAGTGGCGAACTGGCACATCAAAACGAGTGCCGAAAAAATGAAGAATCTCAACGTAGCCTCCAATTTGATTGCTTAAATCGAGCTTATTACAAAGTCGGCTTCTGGCCGACAGTCGCCGATTGGATTACAAGCATTCTGCCAGTGCTTAGGGCCAAAAGCAGAACTAAAGTGGTTAAAAACTCGGCGCCTCAAAGCGGACGTCCGTTATCGCTTACCGAAAGTGCTGGAGACCTGCTTTGTTGCAGCGACTTGAGGGCCCATTGACATCGGCGCGCGCCACTTACGCCATGAAGAGGGTTGGCATCTCGCCAGCCCAGGCATTCGAAGTTGTACGCGAGCAGTCCAAGGCGATGGTGGCCCAGCAGGAAGCCAGGCTCAAGGAAACTGAAAAAGTTCTCAGCGCAGCGGATGGGCACTCGAACGTTTTTTCGGAGATCTGGCGCTACAGGGATTAAGCGGCAGGCAGCAAGCGTTCACAGACGCGATTTGATATGTGGCTTGCCATATACTGACGTACATGGCAACACGTCAAACATCGACCCCTAAGCCGACCGCACGCGTCGGATGGAACAACCGATCACAGACGGTAACGATGCCGCTCGAATACCGGTTCCCCGAGTTTGTGCGCGAGGTGTTCATCCGTCGAGAAGGAGAAAGCGTGGTACTGACGCCCCGCCCGACCGATTGGGCGGGCTTCTTCGCTTTAAGAATGACGGCCTCTGACGACTTCATGGCAAAGGGCGAACGCATGTCGGTTCAGGAGCGCACGTTTTGACGGAACAATTGTTCATGTTGGACAGCCTCGCTCGCCAGGGCGAAGGCCGCTGGGCCATGCGCATTCTCACGGTCATGATCGTCCTGGGCCTCGGCGGCTACTTGGTAGGCACGCTTGCCGGCGGCTAGGCACTCTGCTCTTCGGCGAACGCTAGTAATCTCTGTGGCTTAGGCGGCATCTTTGGCACCGGCCCACTTGCCCCTGGTGCGCTGCTTGTCGCCTACGCTCGCAGTCGCCGTTCTGGTCTAGAGTAGCGGCCTAACAATCATCTAAATCGACACCGCTTCGCGGCGCGGCTTAACTCGGGTTTTAGCCTGTAGAAATCCAACCCACGCGAAATTCGGTTACCTGACACCGGTCATTCGGTAACGTCGGCTTCTGGCCGAATTGTGGCATGGTGAATCCTTCTGAACTGGGCCCAAAGCGGTCATCTATCCCCTGGGAAAGCGGTCACCCAACGTTCGACATGAGCGGCGGGCCAAAGGGCGCGCAGTGGCCTTTGGAACGTCCGCTCGATGGAGAGGTTAGGTTCCACGCGCTGCCAATTGCTTGAATGCCGGGCTAGTGCCCGTGCGCGTGACACCGCATTCGGTCGTCGCATACGCGCACCTCAGTGGGTGACCGCCTGACGAGAAGGGTGGCTGACCATAGACCGTTACGGAGCTCCGTGGCTCAAGCCGACGCGGCCATTCCTTCCCATCGATGAGCACAGGCTGCGTGTACGCACCTCGTTTTTCGGTGCCTCGGTAGAACACGCCAGTTTCCTCAATCGTGAGGGCGAAAGCGCTAAGGTTTGTTACTTCGATACAGAACGTCAGACGTGGATCTGCTGCGCCAACAGGAATTGCGTGCTTCGGCCTCACACGTAGTTTCACGCGCGACTTGTCGAGCGCTTGCCATGTATTGACCAAACCGAGCACTGCACCAAGAACTGCGATCGCGAGAGTAATGGCTTGGACGACGGTCATGGCTCTTTGTGGGGACCTAGCGTGAAAATGACCGGACCACCAACATTTTCGGCGAAGCCGCCCCTGCTGTTGTGGGTCCGTGTCGATTGACAAGTTATACCGCATCAATCGAGAGGACGATAGATTGAGAATCCTTGCGCCCCATGCTGATTCGTGAACGGATATGTGACGAAACCCCTCGGTTGTCGGCTGCCGTTGGCCTCTGATTCATTCCTAATCATGTGTTGCGTGCACAGAAATGGACACGTTCGATCAAGCTCCCAGAACACCTCACCCGTTGAATTGACGTAAACGTCATAGAGGTATACCTCAACCGAAGCGTGGTCAGAGCAGCCAGGGACGGAGCAGTGACAAATAGTCTTTGACATGGCGGTAGTGTGAACGAGGGTTGAACTGCGGGCATCGCGCTCCGTCGTGCGGGATAACGTTTGACATAAGGGGCGCGCTTTAGCGCGTCCCGCTTGATGGATGGGTTAGGCCACAACTCTTTACGCAGCATCTAGCTTAGGTTCCTCTGAAAATTCGAAGACGAGCTCGGTCGCTAAGCCGGAGCTGTGATCAGCTCTGATTCTGCAGACGATGTGACGGCTGGAGAAACTTGCATGAAGTATTTCTTCTTCTGTCATTCCAAGCTTCGCCATGATGTGCAGGATCGTATGCTGGTAGGTTGTGGCTGACGGATCCTGTTTTCGCCTACGCAAATAATTTTCGAGCCGGCGCCGCTTCGACCTCTTGTCGTTCCAAAAATAAACTGCTGCCAGCGCAGCGACTACCGCCGTTAACACTGAAGCCAGATTTGCCAATACCTCAAGACAGGTCATTGTTGTGGCCTAACGTAATGTGGACCGCAAAGTACTGCGGTATAACGCGGCAACTTTAGGCACAAAAACTGTCATTGACGCCTATCCCAACTGAATAGTTTGCTCTATTAAAAATAGCGAGAAACCCCGCAGCATCGTAGCTGTCGCGCCACGGGGCGTCAACCCAAAAACTGGGGTGAGCGACAGCTTTGTGGGGATTCGTGAACGGCCGGTTGTGGCCGATTTGCGTCATAGTAACTCCCCTAGGACTGGACCCGTTATGGTCCTTGGATTCTGCGGAAAGCAGTCATCGAAAACGCTGCAACCCTGGGCAACAAGGTTCCTGACCGAATTTTCGGTGCCAGGAGATTACAGAGGGATTGGAAGCGCACTCTAGAATGGTTGTTTCAAATGATGAGACTCAGATGACCACTGCCAAGAAGCAAACAGCATTCAACCGTGCCCTCACTCCCAGCGCCGAGCTGGCCGCCGTTATCGGTGCAACGCCTCAACCCCGGACAGAAGTGGTGAAGCTCATGTGGGAGTACATCAAGGCCAATAACCTGCAAAACCCGATGAACAAGCGAAACATCTTGGCCGATGCCAAGCTCAAGGCCGTCTTCGGAAAGGATGAAGTCACCATGTTCGAGATGACCGGGCTGGTAGGTAAACACCTGAGCTAACTGGACACCACGGGGCCCTCGGAAAACATCGATACCAGGAGCGCTTCGCACGTTCCGGACACGGCGAGCGTGAGGGCAGCTCGCACTGCCATCGCCAGGGTCAGACTCGGATTACAAACGAGCAGCTACCGCCTCCCGGCGTGTGCCGTGTAAGTAGTCAACATGGTCAAGACCTGAACTTTTAGGATTGCTGGTCAACTATTCCCGGCACAGATGGTCAAGTAGACCGGAATACGCAGGTTGACCAATGACTCCCGTCTCAGACCTCTCCAGTGCATCTTCCGGATCGTCATGTTTCCGTCACGGGTTGATTTTTGGTTTCTGTACCAAAGCCCATCCCTAAAATAATGCCTGGCGTTGCATTCTTTGCAGTCGTACCATCCCTCGCGGGACGGAGAATGTAACTTGGCATCAAACCAAGGTGTCAACTTTTCCATGGCAATTACTTTCTGGTAGATGAAATCCGTAGCAGGACCTGACCCGTTTCAATGGGTAGCTTGGTAAGGACTCGCGTGACCAGGCTATGCGTAATTGTTGGAGTTGTAGAAGTGATGACGCTCATTGCAGGCACTTTTCTAGTTGTGAGGTCGCTGTCGTAGGGAAAAGCACAGAAGTTTGGACGACCGTTCGAGCTTTTCTTTATTGAATAGGCTACCAGCGCACGCGGGAAATCTCTTCGTCCACCACATCGAGGAATATGTCGGCCTTTTCCTCGGGCGTCAGCGTGTCATAGTGAGGCGGCATACCGCCCAGCAGCATTTCAATAGCGGTCAGGCCGGCGTATATCTTTTGCGGGCTCCGCAAGAAACTCCAGAGCAAGGTCGAATTGACGTCGGCTTCTAGGTATTTCTGGATGGTTTGCTTCAGTAGCGACTTGTCCAAGCGTTCATCGAGTTGAAACGCAGGGTAGCGCCGGTCATCGACTCGGACTGGCGACGAAAGGAAAATGAATTCGCCGGCGACCGCGCGCTCATAAACCGCCTCGGGCGAGCACTTCAGATGATCAGCCATCTCCTGGGCTGTCAGCACTCTGTATGGATGCATAAAGCGACCGGGATTCTGGCTGTCCATGATTGGTAGCGGCCGCCCGACAGCGGCCGAAACTTGCCACAAGGGCATTTGATCAATACTCCAGGGCGCTCGTACTCTAAGCCAGGTACCGAGGGTGGCACGCAAGCATGGCTCGCATAAATCGACTTCCACTCTATTCCCATCACCAAAAATCGAACCATAGCCCGCGTCAAAGCCAATGGACGTCATTTGTTCGAAATCGGACCCGGTGCGATGGACTTCCTTTTCACATCGATCGCACCTGATCTGATCGACCACGCTGACTGCCTCAATGCCCTTGAGCTGCACTGAATACTCCTGGCGAAATTGCAGATAACTAGCCTGCAGCGCCCGCGTGGAGGGAATCAATAAGGCGGATCACGTCGTACGCTCGGCCGTCCGCAACTGCTTTCTCCGCGGTTCTTTGACCAAATGGAGAAAGCTGTTCTGTTCGGAACCAATGCAGCGCTTTCGGTAGGTCGCGGCCTGATGCGTCATAGGCGGCTTTGATGACGAGGAGGTTTTTCCTGAGATGTGCTTGGATCTTGGCCGTGCCTGGACTCTCCGTGATTGCGCTTACAGATACCTGGGCATTCCGAGACAACGTTTCGACGTCGATCCCGAGCAGACTGATGTATCGGGCCGGCGAGAGCATCGATGCAAGCTCGGGATCCTGTAGACCTTCAATGACGTTCCAATCTGTCGCGAGTTCCACTTGTTTATCCGTCAATAGCGAGATTTGTTCAAGTTGCCCAAGCAATCCGCGGAGCGCGACATATCCGCGTGGTTCTCCGTTACGCATGCCCTCGACCAGCTCTTGTTGAATGCGTTGCACATGCGCCATGCCGAAGTACTGAATAGCCTCAGTAATCGCGTCGTCCGGGATCTTGATCACAAGGCGGCTCCTTCACTGCGTTGACTTGAATCCAGCTCAGTGAGAAAGAATTCGTCCTCATCAAGTCCACTGCTCACGCCCACAATTCGGCTGACTATTTCTCTTTCGACGGCACCCTGCAGAATCTTGATTGCTCGTGCAAGACCAGTTTCCGTCATTCCGAATTGACCGTTCGAGTGATGCTTGGTGCCGGGTCGCATCAACAGTTCGCAGACCACAAAGAGCGAAGGTGCAAGTGGCGCATCAAGTTCACCCCCCTCAAATGAGAGACGCTCAATCAATCTCAAATCTCTGGCCAGGCATAGAAGAACCGACTCTTTGAGAGCTGAGGGGTACAGCAGGTGTTGGGCATCAGACCCCGTCAGACGCGTCAACTCTTTTAAGTTTGTTGAGGCTTCAGGGCGAAGAGCTTCAAGCATGAGCAGTCCTTGTAGACCAAAGGCCGATTTCGGTGTTCAGCCTTGGTGGAGGAGGTGTGCATACCCGTGACAGGTAAATAAAAAAATTATGACCGCTGCAGAGCGAGCTCTGCGGCCCATTCAATGATGGGGCAGTCCTTCCCCAAAAGCGTCCAATGGCGCTTTTTGCTCTTTGTAAGTAACGACCATGCAAAAAAATTATGGGCGGCTAATTTTGACCACTCTTATATATGTCAATTAGATCTATTTTGTTGACTATCGGCAAATAAGATCATTCTACATATCACGTCGATTGTCAACACTTTGATACGTATCAAAGGATGTGACGTGCGACCAAAAAAAAGGGAATTTCCCGAGGACTTCCGGCGGAAACTGGGCGCCTCCATTGCTGAGCGGCGTAAGCTTGGCAAGCTGACGCAAGATGAGCTTGCCGGGTTGGTTGAGGTCGACGCAGAAACCGTCTCCCGATTTGAACGCGGCATTTCTATGCCTTCGTTGGAGCGCCTTTGGGTTATCGCCGATGCACTAGATGTCGGTATTGGCGACCTGTTAGCGGCAACAAGCGCGTTACCAAGCGATCAAGCTCGCAAAATTACGACCATCATGGCGGGCTTGGCCACTGCCGATCAACGGTTGCTATTGGATTTTGCTGAACTGCTTCAAAAACGATAAGTGAAGAAGTAGGCTTCCCACTCGATCAGTTGCGTACGCGCGGAGCTAGGGACTATGGAAAATTGCCTACATGATTCGTGTTCATCCGCTGTAATCGGTCAACGCGTAAAAGACCTGACAATCAAACAACCCCGAAATCAATTGGATTAGTCATTGATGTCCCCTTGTAAACATTTCGCACAAAAACCCCCGGAATCTTTCCAAAACAAGAGTTTTGGTAAAGATCGGGCGCGTGCTACTCGGACTTGCCATGGGAGAAAAAAGAGGGAATTACAGAATGTAGGTCGGGCAGGTGTGCCAATAAGTAAAGACAGCTATGCCATGCTGGACATCCTGCTGAAACTGCAAAAACGTGCGCCCATCAACTTTGAACTGGTCGCCGTCAACCTCGACCAGAAGCAACCGGGCTTCCCCGAGCACATACTGCCCGAGTACCTCGTCAAACTCGGCGTGCCCTTCCACATCGAGAACCAGGACACCTACAGCATCGTCAAACGCGTGATCCCGGAGGGCAAGACGCTGTGCTCGCTCTGCTCGCGGTTGCGGCGCGGCATTCTGTACCGTGTAGCGGGTGAGCTCGGCTGCACCAAGGTTGCGCTGGGTCACCACCGCGACGACATGCTGCAGACATTTTTTCTCAACATGTTTTTCGCGGCAAAGCTCAAGGGCATGCCGCCCAAGCTCGTCAGTGACGACGGCAAAAACATCGTCATACGCCCCATGGCCTATGTGACTGAAAAAGACCTGACCCGCTGGGCGCAGGTGCGCGAATTTCCCATCATCCCCTGCACGCTTTGCGGCAGCCAGGAAAACCTGCAGCGCAAACAGGTCGGCAACATGCTGCGCGAGTGGGATAAAAAATTCCCCGGCCGGCTGGAGAACATGTTTGCCAGCCTGCAGAACATCGTGCCCTCGCACCTGATGGACAACAAGCGTCACGATTTCAAAAACATCCGCACCACCGGTGTCGCGGATGCCGATGGCGACAAGGCTTTTGATGCGGAAGATTTCGGCGAGCCACTGGCAGCCCGCATGCCCGGTGGCACTTCTGTGATTTCGCTCAGTGGGCTTTAAGGCTTCTCTACACGCTGACAGGAGACAGGCATGAATCGATGGATAAAGGCCCTTTCTGCTTTGCTGGCGATGTTTGTGCTGGCAGGTTGCTCCGGCATGCGCATTGTCGACAGCGATGTCAGCGCCTTTTCGGCCTGGACTTCTGCACCGCCTGCACCCAATACACCTTACCGCTTTGAACGCCTGCCCTCCCAGCAAAACATGCAGCAGGACCGGCTGGAAAACATTGCGCGCACCAGCCTGGCCAGGGTCGGCATGGTGCTGGAACCACAGGCCGCGCGCTACAGCGTGCAGGTGATGTTCAGCACCCAGTACCTCGAACGTTTCCCGGACGACGGCTTTTTATTCGGCGGCACCGGCGTATTTGCAGGTGGCCCGATTGGCCCTTACGGTTTTGGCTACCCCATGCGTTTTGGCGAGCCGTATTACAAACGCGAGCTGACGATACTGATGCGCGACCTGTCCAACCAGAAGGTGACATTTGAGACCCGCGCCTACCACGAAGGTGTCTGGGGCGACACGCTGGCGGTGCTGCCAGCCATGCTGGATTCAGCGCTACTTGGCTTCCCTCAACCCACCCCTGGACTCCGTCGCATCAATGTGGAGATCCCACGCTAGATGCGGCCCCCACGTCCGCTCACTGCGTGTAGCTCTCTGCCCCCCAGGGGGGCTGTCCTTGCTTGGGGCGGCCCTGCGCTGCGGACGCGCTGATGACAGACGCAACGCGGGTCATTGCCATCCGGCACGGCGAAACCGCCTGGAATGTGGATACCCGCATACAGGGCCAGCTTGATATTCCTCTCAGCGCCAATGGGCGATGGCAGGCCGAACGGCTGGGCGAAGCGCTGAAGGACGAGCCCATCACCGCCATCTATGCCAGCGACCTGGCACGCGCCTGGGAGACTGCGCAGTTTCTGGGCCGGGCACTCGGCATTGAAGTCATCAAGGAAGAAGCTTTGCGCGAACGCGGCTTTGGCGATTTTGAAGGCAAGACTTTTGCCGAAATCGAAACGCTGCTGCCGGAGCAATCGATGCGCTGGCGCAAACGCGACCCGGACTTTTCCCCCGCCGGCGGCGAATCTCTGGTGGCGCTGCGCAGTCGCGTTGTTGCAGCGGCAGAAAAGCTCGCCGCCCGCCATGCAGGCGAACTGATTGCGATGGTCGGCCATGGCGGCGTGATGGATGTCCTCTATCGCGCCGCAACCCGGCTTGAGATTCAGGCACCCCGCACATGGGCACTGGGAAACGCAGCCATCAACCGGCTGCTGTGGACGCCTGAAGGCTTCACGCTGGTCGGCTGGGCAGACACCCATCATCTCGAGGGTGGCGCGCTGGACGAAACCACGACCTGAAAAAGCACAGAAGAGCAGATGGCCACAACAATTCACGTGAAAGATTACCTGGGGCGGCTCCCGGGCCAGCCCGTCAGCGCGATAGATACACCGGCCCTGGTCATAGACCTTGACGCGATGGAGCGCAACCTGGCCACCATGGCGGCCTTTACCAGCATTCACAACGTCAGGCTCAGGCCGCACGCCAAGATGCATAAAAGCGCAGAGCTGGCCAAGCTGCAGGTAGCCGAGGGCGCTGTTGGTGTCTGCGTCCAGAAGACATCCGAAGCTGAAGCCATGGTGGCCGGCGGTGTCTACAACGTCTTCATCACCAACCAGGTCATTGCGCCGCTGAAACTGGCACGCATCGCCGCGCTGACGCGTGCGGTGTTGCCGCACGAGGGCCGCATTGCCGTCTGTGTCGACAGCCTGGACGGCATCACCCGGCTGGCAACCATCATGAACGAGTCGCGCGCTGCCTCGGGCATTGCAACCGAGATACATGTTTTTATTGAGATCAACGTCGGGCACAACCGCTGCGGCGTGGAACCCGGCCCGGATGCCGTGGCGCTGGCACTGGAGATTCGCAAGCACCCCGCCCTGAGCTTTTCCGGCCTTCAGGCCTACCACGGCAAGGCCCAGCACCTGCGTACGCCAGCTGAGCGCAAGCAGGCCACATCGGATGCGGTGAAAGCCGTGGGCCTGACCCGCCAGTTGCTGGAAGCCGAGGGCCTGAAGGCTGGCATCGTCACGGGTGCCGGTACCGGCACCATGGCTTACGAGGCTGCCAGCGGCGTCTATGACGAATTACAGGCCGGCTCTTACCTGTTCATGGACGCCGACTACGCCGTCAACCAGCGCGAGCCCGGCCAGCCAAAATTCGAGCACGCACTATTTGTCAAAACCCAGGTCATCAGCACCAATACCGCCCAGGGTTATGTCGTCTGTGATGCCGGCCACAAAAGCCACGCGATTGATTCAGGCATGCCCAGAGTGCACGCCTTTGGCGCACGCAACATCCTCGAATACAGCAACGGCGGTGACGAGCACGGCATCCTGAAGCCCGCACCGGGCGCCACCCGCCTGCCCCACCTCGGCAGCATGCTGTGGCTTATACCCGGCCACTGCGACCCGACGGTCAACCTGCACGACGTGATGATCGGCGTGCGTGGCGGGTTGCTCAAGGGGACAGTAGAGCGCATCATCAAGGTCGATGCGCGCGGCGCGGTGACCTGACGCTATGTCCCGCTGCTGAAAAGTTCACCCGCACTGGCCGGAGGCGCCACACCCAGATGCCGGTAAGCGGCCAGCGTGGCGATGCGGCCGCGCGGGGTGCGCTGCAGGTAACCCTGCTGTATCAGGTAGGGCTCAATCACATCTTCAATCGTGTCGCGCTCTTCACCGATGCTGGCAGCAATGTTGTCCAGGCCGACCGGGCCGCCGTCAAAACGGTGGATCACCGCTTCCAGCAATTTGCGGTCCATCACGTCAAAGCCTTGCGGGTCCACGTCCAGCATGGCCAGTGCGCGGTTGGCGATGTCCAGCGTGATGTGGCCTGTGCCTTTCACATCGGCGTAGTCACGCACACGCCGCAGCAGGCGGTTGGCGATACGCGGTGTGCCGCGTGAGCGGCGGGCAATCTCGAAACCGCCATCTTTATCAATCGGGGCATTGAGCAGCCCGGCGCTGCGCGTCACGATGCGGGCCAGCTCGTCGGCGGTATAAAACTCCAGCCGCGCAACGATGCCAAAGCGGTCGCGCAGCGGGTTGGTCAGCATGCCGGCGCGTGTGGTGGCGCCGACCAGCGTGAAGGGTTGCAGGTCCAGCTTGATGCTGCGTGCCGCCGGGCCTTCACCAATCATGATGTCGATCTGGTAGTCCTCCAGCGCGGGATACAGAATTTCTTCTACCACCGGGCTCAGGCGGTGGATCTCGTCGATGAACAGGACGTCGTTCTTTTCGAGGTTGGTCAGCAGCGCTGCCAGGTCTTTCGGTTTTTCAAGCACCGGGCCCGAAGTCTGCCGCAGGTTGACCCCGAGTTCGTGCGCAATGATGTGCGACAGCGTGGTCTTGCCCAGCCCAGGTGGGCCGAACAGCAGCACGTGGTCCATCGCCTCGCTGCGCTTTTTGGCCGCGCCGATGAAAATTTCGAGCTGGTCGCGCACCTTGGTCTGGCCGACATATTCATCAAACAGCTTGGGGCGAAGTGCGCGTTCAATAGCCTCTTCGTTGGGCGAAGCGGGCACGGCCGACATCACGCGCTTTTCGGGCGGCGCACCAGGCATGAAATCGTCAGTCTGGATAGCCATTTATGCAGCCCCGCTCATTTCGCCAGCGCCTTCAGCGCCAGCTTGATGCCGTCACTGACGCCAATGTCTTTGGGCAAGGCTTTTAGCGCCAGCGCGGCATCGCGGTCGCTATAACCCAGCGCCACCAGTGCCTGCAGGATGTCGGACTGGCTGTCATTGCTGACGTTGACATGCACACCCATATCGGCGCCCAGCTTGCCTTTAAGTTCCAGCAGCAGGCGCTCAGCGGTTTTTTTGCCGATGCCGGGCACCTTGATGATGCGGCCGGCTTCCTGCGCGGTGACGGCCTGCGCCAGTTCCTCGACGCTCATGCCGCTCAGCACGCTGAGGGCGGTACGCGGGCCTACACCTGAAATCTTGATCAGCTGGCGGAAGGCCGCACGCTCTGAAGGCTGGGAAAAACCGTAAAGGATTTGTGCGTCTTCGCGCACCACAAAATGCGTCAGCAGGCTGACTTTTTCACCCAGGCCGGGCAGGTTGTAAAAAGTGCTCATCGGCACCAGCACCTCATAGCCCACGCCATTGCAATCAACCAGGATTTCAGGGGGGTTCTTTTCGGCCAGCAGGCCGGAGATGCGTCCAATCATTCACCAATGTTATCAGCCACCTCCCGCTTGAATATCGGGGGACAATCACACATCTGTCAGCCCATCCACAAGGAAGCGCACTTTTGATCCTCCGCCACACCTTCACGCCACCGAACAACACCCGCATGGGCCACCTGTGCGGCCCGATGGACGCCCACATCCGCACCATAGAGGCGGCGCTGGACGTGACGATTGCGCACCGCTTCGAGCAGTTCAAGATTGACGGTGCCAAGGCCAAAGCCAACCAGGCGCTGGAGGTGCTGCAGGCGCTGTATGAAATGGCGCAGCGGCCCATCCCTGATGAAACCGTGCAGCTGATGCTGGCCGGCGACACCGCCATGGGCATTGCGCCCGATGCGTCGGGGCTGTCCACCCGCCGCGCCGACCTGCGTGCCCGCACCACCAACCAGGGTACCTATCTTGAAAACATCGCCGCGCACGACATCACCTTCGGCATAGGCCCGGCCGGCACCGGCAAAACCTACCTGGCGGTAGCCTGCGCCGTCGATGCACTGGAGCGCAGCGCGGTGCAGCGCATTGTGCTGACCCGCCCTGCCGTCGAGGCTGGCGAGCGGCTGGGCTTTCTGCCCGGCGACCTGAGCCAGAAGGTTGACCCCTACCTGCGCCCGCTGTATGACGCGCTGCATGAGCTGATGGGTTTTGAAAAGGTGCAGAAGGCCTTCGAGCGCCAGCAGATCGAGATTGCGCCGCTGGCCTTCATGCGCGGCCGCACGCTCAACCATTCGTTTGTGATTCTTGACGAAGCGCAGAACACCACGCCCGAGCAGATGAAGATGTTTTTGACGCGCATCGGTTTTGGCAGCAAGGCCGTGGTCACCGGCGATGTGAGCCAGGTCGATTTGCCGCGCACCCAGCTCAGCGGGCTGGTCGATGCCGAGCGTGTGCTCAAACGCGTCAAGGGCATTGCGATTACCCGGCTGACCAGCGCCGACGTGGTGCGGCATCCGCTGGTGGCGCGTATTGTGGATGCGTATGACAAGACCCCCAGCCTGCGCGACGACGGCATCGAAGTGGAAGAACCACAGGAACCAGTCGTTGTACCCGCCCGCAAGACCCGCGCACGGAGCCGCAATGGCTCTTAAGAAGCTGCAGCTGTCCCTGCAGTTTGGCGAGCTGGCCAATGCAGCCCGCCACCGCGCTGCACTGCCGCGCCACAGCGTAGCGCGCTGGATTCGCCACGCGCTGGAGACCGATGCAGAGATCACCGTGCGCATCGTCGATGCAGAAGAAGGCCAGGCGCTGAACCGCGACTACCGCCAGCGCGACTACGCCACCAATGTGCTGACTTTCGACTACACGCAGCAGCCCGTTGTCACCGCCGACCTGGTGCTGTGCGCCCCCGTCATCGCAAAAGAAGCGAAAGACAACAGGAAGACGCTGGCCGCACACTACGCGCACCTGCTGGTTCACGGCACGCTGCACGCGCAAGGCTGGGACCATGAAACCGGTGAGGCGGATGCAGAAGCGATGGAGGCGCGGGAAATCGACATCCTCGCCGGGCTGGGCATCAAGAGCCCTTACTAGGTCGGCTCAGCCAGATGTAAAGTCGACTTTACATCAAGGGCTTCCGGCAGGTCCGGCAGGCCCTTGGAAGCCTTCCACAAGACCAAAAAAGCCCAAAAACAGGCCTTTTTGACCATCAAAAATGCCTGAAACCCAATCTGGACTAGCGCGACATGCTATTAAAACAGTAGCGTCGAGAATCACACCTGCAGCGGAATCGTCACCGGCCCGTCATTGACCAGATGCACCTGCATGTCGGCACCAAATTGGCCGGTGGCCACTTCTGCGTGCTGCAGCCTGGCCTGCTGCACCAGGTAGTCATACAGGCGCCTGCCCTCGTCTGGCGGCGCCGCACCGGTAAAGCTGGGGCGGTTGCCACCAGAGACATCGGCCGCCAGCGTGAACTGGCTCACAACCAACAGACCGCCCTTCACGTCCTGAACACTCAGGTTCATCTTGCCCGCATCATCAGAGAAGATGCGCAGCTTCAACAGCTTGGCCAGCAGCTTGTCTGCCTGCACATCGGTGTCGCCACGCTCGGCGCACACCAGCAGCAGCAAGCCCTGGCCGATCTGGCCCACCGTCTCGCCGGCAATTTCGACGCGCGCTTCCTTCACGCGCTGCAGCACTGCTTTCACAGCGAGCGCATCAGTCCGTCACGCCCGCCGCCACAAACAGCGGCTTGCCGACAGGTCCGGACAGGAAAGACACGAACTCCTGCGCCAGCGCCTGCTGCTTGCCGGAGGCCAGCGGCGCAGCGGTGTACGAGGTGTAGTTCTGCACGGCAGCCGGCACCGGCCCGACAAACTTCAGGCCCTTGCTGCTGTACAGCAGGATTTCGGTGATCGCGCCAAAACCGACTTCACGGCCCTTGCCCTTGATAACGTGCTCCATCACCGCTGCGCCATCGGGGTAACGTGTGGTCTTGCCCTCGACCTGGGTGTAGACCTCCATCTTTTTCAGCAAACCTTCAAGGTAAAGGCCGGTTGATGCACGGTTGAACACCAGCGAATCGGCCGCCAGCACAGACTGTTTCATCGCATCGGCGCTGGAGATGTCGGGCACAGGCGCGCCCTCACGCACCGCCACGCCCATGCCGACGCGGCCGACATTGGCACGCGTCTCGGCCAGCTTGCCGGCACCGGCAAATTCGCCGATCACGGCAGGCGGCGCAATCACAACGTCAAAGGCCGGGTTGCTGTCCATGCGCTTTTTCAGTTCAGGCGCAGTGTTGAAAGTGATCTTCACCTGGTGGCCGGACTGCTTTTCAAATGCAGCAACCGCGGCCTTCAGGCCAGGCTCGATGGCACCGGCGCTAAGCACGGCGACTTCGGCAGCAAAAGCGGTACCGCACAGCATGCCGGCAGCCGCAAGGACTGCTGCACGCGAGGCACGGGAGAGAACGGAAACAGCGAAAGACAAGCGGCGATAAGGCATGGCAACTCCAGATGAGACAGACAGCACGCAGGATGAGACCCGATAGGCAGGCCCAAAAGCCGGCCATCCGGCCCGCTTGGTACAAGCACGCATTGTCAACCAGAGCGGCAAGCCGCAACATCGCGGTTTCCTGCAATCAGACCATTTACAAACCCCCATCGAAAGAAAGTTCGCCATGATTTCGCGTACCCTCGCCGCCTTTTCCCCCCTGGCCAGCCTGGCCTTCAGCAGCTTGATCCTGTTTGGCAATCCGGCGGCCGCCCAGAGCTATCCGGTCAAGCCGGTTGAACTGGTCGTGGCCTTCCAGCCGGGTGGTGGCGTGGATTCGATGGCCCGCATTTTTGCCGAAGCGGCACGCCCGCTTTTCCCGCAGCCGCTGGTGGTCGTCAACAAGCCCGGGGCCAGCGGCTCTATCGGACTGGCTTATGTAGCTACTGCGCCAGCTGACGGCTACAAGGTCGCCATGGTGTTTGCCGAACTGCTGACCATTCCATTGCTGGGCATCAACAAGGTCAACCATGAAGACTTCCAGCCGATTGCCAAGTTCGCCTCGGACCCGTCAACACTGACGGTGCGCGCGGACGCGCCATGGAGCACCATCGAGGAATTCATTGCTTACGCCAAAGCCAACCCCGGCAAGGCCAGCATCTCCAATGCAGGCAACGGTTCCATCTCGCATATATCCGGTGCAGCGCTTGGCCAGAAGGCTGGCGTGCAGTTCACCCATGTGCCCTATCAGGGCTCTGCGCCGGCTGTGCAGGGCTTGATGGGTGGCCAAGTGTCGGCCACCACCGTCAACTACTCGGTCGTCAGCGCGCAAATCACGGGTGGAAAACTGAAGATGCTCGCCTCGATGTCAGACAAGCGCTTTGCGGCCTTCGACAAGGTGCCCACGCTGAAAGAGCGCGGCATAGACCTGTCGGTAGATGTCTGGCGCGGCATTGCAGTTGCCAAGAACACACCGAAAGAAACAGTGGATTCATTGCGCGCACTCGCAGGCAAGGTCGCAAGGGAGCCGGCACTGCAGGAGACACTGCGCAAACAGAACCTGACCTACGCTTATGAAGATTCCGAAGAGTTCGCCCGCACGATGGCTCGCGAAAGCGAGCGCTTCAAACAAATCATTCCTCAACTCGACATCAAGAACTGACGCGGGCGGGCAGACCACCGTCATGCAAGAATCGGGCAATGACAAGAACGCCGCAACGCCGCCTGATAACAAGCATCCTGTGGCTGACGCTGACGGCCGCAGGCTGTGTGGTGATGGCGCAGATCGAGCTGGGGCGGCTGCGCGAAGCCTTTGAGACCGACGCCCGCATCGCCCACCGGCTGCTGAGCCAGCGCGCCGTGCAGCATGACGCGGTGATGGCCATGCTGGCACTGATGCAGCCTGCGCCCGACCCTGGGCAACCAGGCCCTTCCCAACCTGCTTCTGCGCAACCCGAGCAGCGCCTGCCCTCGGTCTACCCGCAGATCATTGGCGTGCAGCGGCGTGAGGCCGATGCGGCCTGGGCCGACGAGCGCCTGCAGGCGGCAGAAACCGTCTCGCGTGCGCTGAAGCGCCCCGTGCTGGCTGCGACCGACTTTGCACGCGACCGCTACCAGATGGTGCTGGCCGCAGAGCCTGTCAGCTACAGCCTGCAGATGGATGTGCGCGCCGTGGTGCCGTGGAGCGAATGGCCTATGACACCGGCCACCAGCCCGGTGCGCGTGACGCTGGAGCAGGACAGCCAGACCTTTGTCATACAGGCCGGCAACATCCGTGAAGGTGGCTGGCGTTTTGACTTTCACAAACACCTGGCCACCGAGAGCCAGCCATTTGATGTCTATGCCCTGCGCCAGGTCGGCTGGAATGAATTGCCGTGGGCCTGGATGGCCGCCTGGGGTGCGCTGGTAGCGGCCGTACTGGCAACCGGCATGGCCCTGCTGCGCCAGCGCGCCGAACGGCAACGCGCCGAAGAATTGCTGCGGCTGGGCCAGGTCGCACGCCTGAACACACTGGGCGAGTTGGCCGCCGGCATGGCGCATGAACTGAACCAGCCACTGACGGCGCTGCTGGCCAACACCCAGGCCGCCACACGCCTGCTGGCCGAAGAGCCGCCCGAACTGGACACCGCCCGCAGCGCGATGAAGCAGGCCGCCGAGCAGGCACGTCGCGCATCGGACGTGGTGGGCCGGCTGCGCCGCGCCGTCGAGCGGCCGGGCGGCGCTGCGCAATTGCAGGCCATCAACCTGCAGGACGCGGTAGACAACGCGCTGTATTTGCTGGAGCCGGAGTTCAAACGCCGCGACGTATCACCACAGGTCGCCTTGCAGCAGGCAGCGCCCGTGGTGCTGGCAGAGCCGGTCGCGCTCGACCAGATCATCCACAACCTGCTGATGAATGCACTGCAGGCACTGGACAAAGTGCCCGCTGCAGAACGCAAACTAACGGTGCGTCTGGGCAGCGACGGCAAATCAGGCGTGATGACCGTGACCGATACCGGCCCCGGCATCGCCGCCGATGTGTTGCCTCGCATTTTTGAGCCCTTCTTCACCACCCGCGACGGCGGCCTGGGTCTGGGCCTGAGCCTGTGCGAAACACTGGCCACCAGCATGGGCGGCCAGCTTGCCGCTGCGCAGCATGCACCGCGCGGTGCAGCGTTTCGGCTGGCCTTGCCCCTCGCATCTGCCGCATCAAAAAGCGCCGCATGAGCCAGGCCACGCTGTCGCCCCTGGTTCACTTGATTGACGACGACGCTGCGGTGCGTGACGGTCTGTCGTTGCTGATAGGTACGGTCGGTTTGCGTGTGCAGCCGTGGGCCGATCCACAAGCCTTCATGACTGGTTTTGATCGCGAGACCATAGGCGCCATCGTGCTCGATGTGCGCATGCCCGGCATCAGCGGCCTGACAGTGCTGGACACCCTGATCGCCCAAGGCGTGGACCAGCCCGTCATCATGCTGACCGGCCACGGCACGGTCGAGATGTGCCGCCGCGCCTTCAAGTCGGGCGCTGCAGAATTTCTTGAAAAGCCCGTCAACGACGAACAGTTGCTGGAGGCGCTGCAGAACGCTGTGCGCCAGCACGTCAAGTCACGCGAACGCAACAAGAACGACCGGCAGGCACAGGAACGGTTTGCACAGCTGTCGGAGCGTGAGCGCGAGGTGCTGGGTTTGATCGTTGCTGGTCTGACCAATAAGGAAATTGGCCGCGCACTGGATGTGTCGCCGCGTACGGTAGAGACGCACAGGGCCAATTTGTTTTCGAAGCTGGAGGCTGAATCGCTGGCGCAGTTGATTCGGCGGTATGCGGGACTAGTCGAGGAAGATGAGTAGCAATGGGCAGAGTTTTTGACCTCCAGTTATTGCTCCCTGGATTTCAAATCCCGTAGACTTTGCGGCATAAATCACCTTAGGGATTAGGAGGCGACATGCTTGATCTTGGATCAACTGAATTCACCTTGGCGATTCCAAGTGTCCCAGAACGCGAGCTCCGACGACTCTCATCGTCCCTCTTCGACTCTTGGGAATCCTTCGCCGGTGACGCTATTTCAGTTCCGGACTACGCTCTATTTCTCCAAGTGGAGGAAGGGTCAGTAAAAGGTCTCGCGCAGATTGGCGCATTCGCTGGGGCGCTCTACCTTGGTATTGGTAACTACGGCGACTTCATTTCAGGCGTAAAAACAATCAGCGAGCAAATTGGCGCTGCTGGCGAATACCTGACCGAACAAGCTAGCAGCATGTTTTCTTGTCCGCCATCTAGAGCGTCCTCAAGGAAGCGTGGAGGCTCGCTGGCGACCCTACAACGGCTTTTTGTTCGCGTTCAGAGTGGTGAAATGACACCCGAGGAAGCGATGATTCGCGCTGAGAAGCTCTTGGGTAATGAAGCAAGCGCTGAACCCGGCTTCATGGAAAAACTAGCAGACGCCTTCCAAAATTGTCCTCGACACCATCAGCAGCGACCTTTTCCATTTTCAGAGCAGGATGAGGAGCTTGAAATGCTGATCGCATCCACTCCTACTACACCAAGGCCATTACGGGTTCCACCTCCGGTACTGGCCCCACCACTTCACTTACGCATTGAGGTGTGGCGGGACTCAAAGAAGAAACGTAAACAAACTCGAGTTATCAAGCTGTAACGCAGCACGTTCAGCACAAAGTCAGAGACCTCAGTAGCTTTCGCATTGAAACTACAAATCGTGGGCCAATTTCCAGCGAGTCACTCCTCGGCACTCAGTAGTTCTACTGAGCCCCTCGCGTAAGCCTACGAATGGGCAACACGCCCTCCATTTTTTAAAGTTCATTCACGGTTAATTCAACCGGTTTGACAACGAAATCAATGGAGAACACCATGCGCAACATCATCAAATTTTCTGCACTCGCCCTTACCCTGGTCGCCGCTGCAACCGCCAACGCACAAGCCGTTCGCACCGAAAAGAACATGTCCCTGGAACTGGCGAACCAGATCGCATCGGCCAGCGTTGCCGCCTGCGCTGCCAACGGTTATGCCGTGGCTGCCACCGTAGTTGACCGTGCCGGTACCGTGCGTGCCGTGCAGCGCGCCGACAATGCAGGCCCTCACACGCTGGGTGCCAGCCAGGCCAAGGCCTTCACGTCTGCATCGGCCAAGAACACCACGCTGGCGATGATGGAGGGTTCGCAAAAGAACCCGGCTGCGGCCAATCTGGGCAACATACCCGGCTACCTGCTGCTGGGCGGTGGCGTGCCGGTGAAGGTCGGCAATGAAGTGATTGGTGCGGTCGGCATTGGCGGCGCACCTGGCGGCAACCTGGACGAGCAGTGCGCGATGGTTGCACTCGACAAAGTCAAAGCGCTTTTGAATTAAGCCGCAGGCTTTCAATCCCACATCAAGGAGAGCGCCATGCGCAGGACACGTTTTGACATGAAACACATCGCAGCAGCAGCCTTCATCGGGCTCGTCGCTTTCACGGGCGGTCCTGCCATGGCGCAGGTTGCCCCCACCGCATCGGAGGCAGCGGCCTACACCGGCCTGCATGCCGCCGCGCAAAAAGGCGACGTTGCCAAGATAGATCGGCTGGCCGCGTCGAAAGCGGACCTCAATGCACGCGACAGCAATGGCCGCACGCCGCTGCATGTCGCCAGCTTTGCCAAGCAGCGCGACGCGATACGGGCGCTGGTCAAGGCCGGTGCCGACATCAACCTGCTCGACAAGGACAGGTATGACGGCGTGACGATTGCGTCTGTCGCCGACGATGAAGAAACGCTGCGTGTGCTGCTGGCCTCTGGCGCCAGTGCCAAACTGGTGACCAGCCGCTATGACGGTACGGCGCTGATTGCAGCGGCGCATCTGGGCCACGATGGTGTGGTCAAGCAGTTGATCGCCTCCGGCGCGCCACTGGACCATGTGAACAACCTGCACTGGACGGCGGCCATCGAGTCGGTCGTGCTGGGCAACGGCGGGCCGCGCCACCAGGAAACACTGCGGGCGCTGATTGCCGCCGGTGCCAATGTGCAGTTGACCGACAGGCAGGGCAACACGCCCTTGCAACTGGCGAAGTCACGCGGTTATGGCGAGATGGTGAAGATGCTGGAACAGGCCGGTAAAAACAAGGCGACAAAAGCAGGCTGAGGGTGTGTCGGCGGACTGGCATAGCCAGATCCGCTGCGGCCTTGCGAAGCGCTTCGTTTTTTTAGTTCAGGGTCACTTTGGCGAACTTGCGTTTGCCGACCTGGACAACATAGGTTCCCGCTTCCAGCTTCAGCGCCTTGTCGCTCACCACACTGGAATCAACTCGAACGCCACCGCCTTCAATCAGGCGTGTGGCTTCGCTACCCGAAGGTGCCAGGCCCGCGGCCTTGAGCAGTGCGCCTATGCCCATGGGCGCGCCAGACAGGCCGACCTCGGGAATATCGTCGGGCACACCACCCTTGCTGCGGTTGATGAAGTCCTGCTCGGCCGCATCAGCTGCAGCGGCGCTGTGGAAACGCGCGGTGATTTCCTTGGCGAGCGCGACCTTGGCATCCTTGGGATTGCGACCGCCCTCAATTTCGGCCTTGAGCGCAGCAATGTCGGCCTCGCTTTTAAACGACAGCAGCGTGTACCACTTCCACATCAGCACATCGGAAATGCTCAGCACCTTGGCAAACATGGTGTTGGCGTCTTCGGAGATACCGATGTAGTTGTTCTTGCTCTTGGACATCTTGTCCACGCCGTCCAGGCCTTCGAGCAGCGGCATCGTCAGGATGCACTGAGGCTCCTGGCCATATTCGGCCTGCAGGTGGCGGCCCATCAGCAGGTTGAACTTCTGGTCAGTGCCGCCCAGTTCCAGGTCGCTTTTGAGGGCGACCGAGTCATAACCTTGCATCAGCGGGTACAAAAACTCGTGAACGCTGATGGGTGTGCCGGCCTTGTAGCGGTCGTTGAAGTCGTTGCGTTCCATCATGCGGGCGACTGTGTAACGAGAAGCCAGCTGGATCATGCCGGTGGCGCCCAGCGGTTCGCACCATTCGCTGTTGTAGCGAAGCTCGGTTTTGCTGGGGTCAAGAATCTTGTCGGCCTGGGCACGGTAGGTTTCGGCGTTGACCTTGATCTGTTCTGGCGTTAGCGGCGGGCGGGTGCTGTTGCGACCCGACGGATCGCCGATCAGGCTGGTGAAGTCACCAATCAGGAAAATGACCGTATGGCCCAGGTCCTGCAGCTGGCGCATCTTGTTCAAGACCACGGTATGGCCGACGTGGATGTCCGGGGCGGTGGGGTCTAGCCCCAATTTGATGCGCAGCGGGACACCGGTCGCCTCGCTTTTAGCCAGCTTCTGGACCCAATCGTCTTGCGGGATCAGCTCTTCGCAGCCCCTCAGGGTCACCGCCAGGGCATTCTTTACACTGTCAGTGACCGGGTATTTTGTAACAAGGGCTTGATTCATAAGGGTTTTTGATAGGTCGGGGTACTGTCTGACAGATATACTGGCAGCCATCCTGCATCCATGCACCATTTTAGTTGGCCTGCAAATTGCTGATCAGGACCAGAAACGTTTTGAGTCCGGTTTTTAAAAGCCCCACGCCGTCAATCGCCACGATTTGCGGGTGGTCACCGATACCTGTTTGGCAAGCTGCCTCCATCTTACGGTGTAGGCAGCCTGCACTTTAGCTGGAAGTTTTTGTTTTGCGCCTGACAAGTCTCTCCCACGCACTGCTTTCCGTCGGTGCCAGCATCCGCCGCCACCCTAAACGAATCACTACCAGCCTTGCAGTCCTGCTGCTCGGCACGGGCGTGACTGCTTTTGGCGTTGCACCGATGGCCCCCGACGCTGCCGATCTCCCCGTCCGCCAGGTGCTTGAAGCCGTCCAGCCGCTGCCGACACAAAGCCAGAGCGATGCGCTGGCCGATTTCCGTTTCAATCTCTTCCGAACGGAGAGCACCCGCAGCAGCGACAGCTTTGACACCTTGCTCAGGCGCCTGAATGTGGATGACGCTGCAGCCGCCGCCTTCCTGCGCAGTGATGCCAATGCCCGCCTGGTGCTGGCTGGCCGCGCTGGCAAGAACGTGACCGTCGAGGCAACCGACAGCCAGCAATTGCAAAAGCTCACGATGCGCTGGCCCAGTGACGACGAGACGATGTTCAAACGCCTGGTGGTGCAGCGTGACGCCACCGGTTTCACGTCACGCGTTGAAACCGCCGCTTATGTAGCCACCTCACGCCTGGCCAGCGGCTCCATCCAGTCATCGCTGTTCGCCGCGACTGACGAAGCCCGCATTCCCGACGCTGTTGCCGTGCAGATGGCTGAAATTTTCTCCGGCGATATCGACTTCCGCCGTGCGCTGCGCAAGGGCGACCGCTTCAATGTGGTTTACGAGGCGCTGGAAGCCGACGGCGAAGCGCTGCGCACTGGCCGCGTGCTGTCGTCAGAGTTCGTCAACGCCGGCAAAGCCTTTCAGGCGATGTGGTTCCAGCCACCGGGCGTGGATGCCGCCGGCGCCGCCAACAAGGGCGGCTACTACACGCTGGACGGCCAGAGCCTGCGCCGTGCCTACCTCAGTTCACCCGTCGAGTTCTCGCGCATCAGCAGCGGCTTCTCGATGCGCTTTCACCCAATATTGCAAAAGTGGCGCGCTCACCTGGGCACCGACTTTGCCGCAGCCACCGGCACGCCAGCACGTACCGTTGGTGATGGCGTTGTGACCTTCTCGGGTGTGCAGAACGGCTACGGCAACGTGGTCTTTGTACAGCACCGCAACGGCCACGAAACGGTCTATGCCCACCTCAGCAAGCTGATGGTGCAGCGCGGCCAGAACATCAGCCAGGGCCAGACGGTTGGCCTGGTGGGCTCCACCGGCTGGGCAACAGGCCCGCACCTGCACTTTGAGTTCCGCGTCAACGGCACCCAGCAGGACCCGATGACAATTGCCAAACAGAGCGAGACCATTCCCGTTTCCGCTGCCGCCCTGCCGCTGTTCAGGCAAATGGCTGCGATCGTCAAGACCGAGTTGCTCGCAGCAACAACGATCGGGCAGACCCGGGCTGAATAAGCGCACGGATGGACCCACAAAAAGCGCCCTCACAGGCGCTTTTTTATTGGCCGCCTGCTGGGGCAAAATAGCCGGATGCCTGATCTCTACATAGGCCTGATGTCAGGCACTTCACTCGACGGCGCCGACGGCGTGCTGGTTGATTTTTCGGGTGAAACGCTGCGGGTGCTGGCTGCCGCAAGCGAGCCATTCAACGATGCCTTTCGGCAGGAACTGCTGGCGCTCAATTCGCCGTCAGACAACGAACTGCATCGCGCCGCGCTGGCGGGCAATGCACTGGCAAAGGTTTACGCCAGCGTTGTAGAGGCCCTGAAAAAACAAGCAACTGATCCCATCACTGCAACCGGTGCGCACGGCCAGACCGTCAGGCACCAGCCGCAAAAGGATTCAGCCTACACGCTGCAACTCAACAACCCTGCGTTGCTGGCTGAACTCACCGGTATCGATGTGGTGGCTGACTTTCGCAGCCGCGATGTTGCTGCAGGCGGCCAGGGCGCGCCGCTGGTTCCGGCCTTTCACCAAAGTGTGTTTGGCCACACGGGCAGCAGCGTCGCGGTGCTCAACATAGGCGGCATCTCCAATATCAGCGTACTGCCACCGACGGGGAGCGCTACACCAGTCACCGGTTTTGACTGCGGCCCGGGCAACGCGCTGATGGACGCATGGTGCCAGCAACACACTGGCAAACCGTTTGACGAAGACGGCAACTGGGCGGCCACTGGCAAGCTGATACCGGCCCTGCTGGCCAGCCTGATGGACGAGCCCTACCTGAAACAGTCGCCTCCCAAAAGCACGGGGCGGGATTTGTTCAGCATGCAATGGCTGGCCGGCAAGCTGGCGCCCTTCATATCTGCGCGGGCTGAGGATATTCAAAACACCTTGACGGAATTCACCGCCCTCGCATGCATCCAGAGCATGCAGGGTCAAGCTGCCGAAAGCAGTGAGCTGATTGTTTGCGGGGGTGGCGCATTCAACAAACACCTGATGCAGCGCCTGCAGGCCGGCTTGCCGGATTTACGCGTCACGTCATCCAGCGAACACGGCCTGCCGCCGCTGCAGGTCGAGGCCGCAGCCTTTGCCTGGTTGGCACGTCAGGCCATCAGGCGCCAGCCGGGTAACCTGGCCAGCGTTACAGGCGCTGCAGGCCCGCGTATTCTGGGTGCAATTTATCCCGCCTGAAGACCTGCGGACAGCAGCTCAACCCTGACCGGAAGCCTCGGTCGATTCGGCTTTTTTCACAACGCGTACAGTCGGCGAAAGCTGCCAGAAGATGCCTGCCGACGCGAGCGTGATCAACCCCATACTGACAAAAGTGGCCTGAAAAGCCTTCAGCAACTGCGCGGACTCACCGCTACCAAAATAACCGGTGAAGCCGGCGAGCACCGCACCTGCAGCAGCGACACCCATGCTCATCGCCAGCATCTGGACCATGGACAGCAGGCTGTTGCCGCTGCTGGCCATACCGGGTTCCAGATCACGCAGGGTCACTGTGTTCATCGCGGTGAACTGCATGGAGTTAACCGCGCCAAACAGCGCCAGTTGAATGATGTGCAGCCACAGCGGCTGTGCCGGGCTGATAAACGCAAAACTGGCCATCGTGCAGCCAACCAGCGCAGTGTTGGTGACCAGCACCCGGCGATAGCCGAAGCGGGTGATCATGGGCGTCGTGATCCGCTTGACTGCCATGCCTGCCACGGCGACGGGAATCATCATCATGCCGGCACGAAACGGTGAGAAACCAAGGCTGACCTGCAGCAGCAGCGGCACCAGAAAAGGCATGCAGGAACTGCCAAGCCGCGAGAACAGGTTACCGATCAGGCCTACGCTGAGTGTCTGGATTGAAAAGAGTTTGGGTGAGAACAGCGGGTCCGGCCGCTTGCTCGCATGCAGCCAGTAAGCGGCCAGGCTGGCCATGCCGAAGATCAGCAACACCAGCACGCTGACCTGCTTGAGCCCCAGGCCCGATACCCCGTCAACGGCGAGCGACACCGTCACCATGCCGAAAGCGAGGAAGAGATAGCCCGTGATGTCAAAGCGCGGCATCCGGGGCTGCGGATTGTCCTGCATGTAAAACAGCGTCGCGATGCCGCCTATCAGGCCCACAGGAATATTGATCAGGAACACCCAGTGCCAGGTCGCGACCTCGACCAGCCAGCCACCCAGCGTGGGGCCAACCAGCGGACCGACAAGACCCGGGATGGCGATGAAACTCATGGCCTGCAGGAAGCGTTCACGCGGATAGGCGCGCAGCACTGCAAGCCGCCCTACCGGCAACAAAAACGCGCCGCCCAGCCCTTGCAGCACGCGCGCCATCACCAGTTGCGTGAGGTTGCCTGACAGTGCGCAGGCAACCGAGCCCAGCACAAACAGCGTGATGGAGGCGACATAGACGCGCCGCGTACCGAAACGGTCGGCAATCCAGCCCGAGGCCGGGATCAACATTGCCATGGTTAGCGAATACGCCACCACCACCGACTGCATGCGCAGCGGGCTCTCGCCAATGCTGCGCGCCATTGCAGGCAAGGCCGTGTTGACGATGGTGGCATCCAGCGTCTGCATGAAGAAGCCGACCGCTACCAGCCACAGCAGCATGCGCAGTGATTTTTCTTCGGCCGGTGAAGCAGGTGATCGCGATGGCGCTGAAGACATGGTTTTTTGCTAGGGGCTGAAAGCAAAAAGCCGCCTCAAAGGCGGCTTTTAAAACGGGGCAATCCGGTGTTCAGGCCGAGAAGCTGGAGCCGCAACCACAGGTGCTGGTCGCGTTCGGGTTCTTGATCACGAACTGGGCGCCTTCAAGGTCGTCCTTGTAATCGATTTCGGCGCCGACCAGGTACTGGTAACTCATCGCGTCGATCAACAGCGACACACCGTTCTTGGTCATCGTGGTGTCGTCGTCATTGGTAATTTCGTCGAAGGTAAAACCGTACTGAAAACCCGAGCAACCGCCACCTTGCACAAACACGCGCAGCTTCAGCTCCGGATTGCCTTCTTCGGCAATCAGGTCAGCAACCTTGGCTGCCGCGCTGTCGGTAAAGACAAAGGGGGGAGGCATTTCGGTCTGGATGTTTTCAGCAACTGCGCTCATGGGAACTCCGTAAATCTGGGCTTGAAAGGCAATAGTACAGCAAACCAATCAACCATATCGGCCGCATGCCATCAAGGGCGTGCAGCCATGTCAGCGCTCACTATCCGGCTATTGCCTGTTGTTGGCTGGTATTGTCTGCTGCAAGCGTCAGCAGGGGCTTTTCTTCCATCCCCTGGCTGGTGGGCCGCAACTGTCCAAAGATGACTGCGCCCTGGTGCATTTCAAGGGCTTTGTAAGACACGTCGCCTTCGATATTGGCCTTGGGCTGCAACTCCAGCAGTTCGGAGGCGTGAACCGGGCCTAGCACCTTGCCATTAATGATCACGTGGTCAGCGTGGATACGGCCGGTGACGCTGGCGGACTCGCTGATGACAAGGATGCTGGAACTGCCTTCAGTTGCGCAAATATCGCCCACCACATTACCGTCAATGCGCAATCCGTCCGTGAAATTCAGGTTGCCTTCGATAGCCGTGCCCTGAGCAATCAGGCTTTTGATGGGAGGCTGCTTTTTCTTGCCGAACATGTGCGCATTCCTGTAAGTAAAGATGCTATTTGAGCTTGAAGGTCTGGACGGAACGGGTTGCGGTTCCTTCCATCACTTTTGCTGTAACAGTTTGTACCACGGCTTGCAGGGGCAAATCGAGCACCCCTTCAACCCGGCGGTATTGCTTGAACTGCAAGGTTTGTGCCCCACCGGGCAGGGTGGCTGTCCAGGGCTTGCCGGATAACGTTCCATTGACGGTCATGTCCAGTTTCCCGTTGAAATCCGGGGCGCCCTTGACGGGCTGGATCACCAGGACCTGCCATTTCAGCTGCGAACCAGACACCAATTCGGCTTGCAGGCTGCGAATTGATACGCCATCTGCACCGCTGGCGGGCAGCAGTTTTTCAAAAAAACCCAAATCGTCGCGCAGCATCAGGTTGTCGGATTCAAGCTGGCGAATCTGGGCCGCCATTTTCTCCTGCGCAGCTTTTTCAGCCGTCAGCAGGCTACCCGAGGTATTGGCAATGGATTGCGCCTTGTCACGGTCAGAGCGCAAGGCCTGCACTTCCGATCGCAGAGCCTGCAGTTCCTGCTTCGCACCGGTATCAAGCCCCGCAATGCCTTTGCCGAATTCAAATGCCCACAGGCCGATGGCGGCAGAAAAGCCCAGCATGATGGCGCCCATCATCCAGCGCAGCGGCCATGGCAGGGCGCTGCGGACGGACATGCGGGGGGAACTGATGGTGAGCCGGCGGCGAAAGAGGCGGAATTTCAAAAGACGTTCTGCGTTTTTCTGAAAAGGAAAGGCATTGTGCACGCAAACCGGGCGGCTGCCGAGACCGGGGCGGTAAAGCGCCGTAACGGTTTGCAGCGCGCATGAAAAAAGCCGCCAGGCAAAACCGTGGCGGCTTTTTTGCGGCAAGCCGCAAGTGCAATCGAAAGGACTAGCGCTTGCTGAACTGCTTGCGGCGACGTGCTGAACGGAAACCGACTTTTTTACGTTCGACTTCACGTGCATCACGGGTCACAAAACCAGCCTGGCTCAGGGCCGGCTTCAGGGTTGCGTCATAGTCGATCAGCGCACGGGTAATGCCGTGGCGGACCGCACCGGCCTGGCCGGACTCACCGCCGCCGTGAACGTTGACCATGATGTCAAACGTCTCTACGTGGTTCGTCAGAAACAGGGGCTGGCGGCAGATCATGATCGAGGTCTGACGACCGAAGAACACCTGGATGTCCTTGTCGTTGACCGTGATCTTGCCGGTACCTTTTTTGATAAACACGCGGGCGACGCTTGATTTGCGACGGCCGGTGCCGTTATTCCATTCACCAATCATCTATAGCTCCTTAGATGTCCAGCACTTTAGGCTGTTGGGCGGTATGCGGATGCTCTGCACCACCGTACACCTTGAGTTTCTTGATCATGGCGTAGCCCAGAGGGCCTTTTGGCAGCATGCCCTTGACGGCTTTTTCCAAAGCGCGACCTGGGTGCTTGGCCTGCATGTCACGGAAATTGGTGGCAGTGATGCCGCCTGGGTAACCGGAATGGCGATAGTAGATCTTGTCGAGCGGCTTGGCGCCGGTCACACGCAGCTGGGCTGCATTGATGATGACGATGAAGTCACCGGTATCGACGTGAGGCGTATAAATGGCCTTGTGTTTGCCGCGCAAACGGAGAGCAACTTCGCTGGCTACTCGTCCGAGGACCTTGTCGGTCGCGTCAATCACAAACCACTCGTGCGTCACGTCAGCGGGTTTTGCGCTGAACGTTTTCATGAGTTTTCTCTTTAAAAGAAGGTTTGGCGGGTTCTTTTCTGCGGTCGGCGTTCTTCTGATGAGAACCTCTTAGGCAGTGGTTTAAGCCTTCGCCGCGGAACCACAAAGTCGCTGCGAAGCCCTCGATTATATGAAATATCAGGGCCGGCGGTCAATTTCAGCTGTCCGGGGTGGCGAACATGTTGCAAGAAGGTACCATCAAGCCATGTTTTCCTATCGCCACGCCTTTCACGCAGGCAACCATGCCGATGTGCTCAAGCACACCACGCTGATCG
>JAZKCN010000030.1:0-13650 GCA_040388075.1 Pseudomonadota bacterium
AGAAGATTCGCCAGCTCTCCGTGGCACCGCTGATCGCAGAAACGATACAGCGCATTGCCAAGGGTGAGTCTGTGATGAGTTTGTTCTCGGACCAGGACCAGCCGGCCCTGATCTGAGACAAAAGCGGTCGCCGGGTAATAGTGCCCTGCGACCTTGTTTTGCAAAGAGTAGTTGATCCGTTTGCGGCTTGATGAAATCTGCGCGAGGTGTGACTGGTCGCGGTTCACCTCTTCAAGGAGTAAGTTATGAAATTCGTCGCTTTTGAGCGCGCCAAGCAGGGCACGGGTGCGAGCCGCCGTCTCCGCATCACCGGTCGCACGCCCGGTATTGTTTACGGTGGCACCGGTGAACCCACGCTGATCGAAATCGATCACAACGCGTTGTTCCACGCCATCAAGAAAGAAGCATTCCACGCTTCCATCCTCGAGATGGAACTGGGCGGCAAGGAACAAAAAGTTCTGCTGCGCGATCTGCAAATGCACCCGTACAAGCAGCAAATCCTGCACATCGATTTCCAGCGCGTCGAAGCCAAGACCCGCATGACCGTGAAGGTGCCACTGCACTACAGCGGCGAGGAAAACTCCCCAGCCATCAAGGCCGATGCCTGCATCGCCAACCACGTGCTGACCGAACTGACGATCTCGTGCTTCCCTGCAGACATTCCCGAGTTCATCTCCGTTGACCTCTCCGGCCTGACCAAGGGCAAGTCCCTGCACGTCAAGGACATCGCCCTGCCAAAGGGCGTGAAGTTCGTGGCCAAGGGCCAGGAAAACCCGGTTCTGGTGTCAGTGTCGTCCGTCTCGGCCGAAGCCGAAGCCGATGCAGCAGCCGCCGCTGCAGCAGCCGCTCCGGTAGACCCGAAAGCAGCCAAGGCAGCCGCTGCCAAGGATGCGAAGGCCAACGCAGCCAAAGACGCAGCCAAACCAGCAGCCAAGAAGTAATCCTTCCGCTGAAGGCTTGACTGCCGCGGCCCATACCTTCACCGGTATGGGCCGTTTTGTTTTGTGCGCCCCTAAAATCGGGTGGATGAAAGTTTCGCAATGATCAAATTGTTTGTGGGGCTCGGCAATCCGGGCACCGAGTATGAAGAGACACGCCACAACGCGGGCTTCTGGTGGGTCGATGAGCTATCGCGCGAGCTGAAGGCGCCGCTCAGTTTCGACAAAAGTTATTCGGGCCTGGTCGCCCGTACCACGGCTGTCGGCCAGACCGTCTGGCTGCTGGAGCCGCAGACCTTCATGAACCTGTCCGGCAAATCGGTGGGCGCGCTGGCCCGCTTCTTCAAGATACGACACGACGAAATACTGGTGGCCCATGACGAACTCGACATCGTGCCCGGGCAGGTCAAGCTCAAGTTCGGCGGCAGCCATGCCGGCCACAACGGCCTGCGCGACATCCATGCGCAGCTGGGTACCGGCGACTACTGGCGCCTGCGCATAGGCGTGGGCCACCCCGGTGTGAAGTCGGAGGTCATCAACTGGGTGCTCAAGAAGCCATCGCAGGAACACCGCGTGGCGATAGAAGACAGCGTGATGCGTTCATTGAAGGCTGTACCTGCTTTGGTGGCCGGCGAAATGGAAAAGGCGACCATGATGATTCACACCAGCACCCCACCAAGGCCGAAACCTCCACGCAAGCCGCCGGAGACTGACGCCGCCCCGCCTCCAGCCTGAATTTTGCCAACAGCCCATCATTGCTACAGCGTTCCGCCAGCCAATTGCTGCTAGATCAATGGATATTCAGACTTGCATTATTAGCCTGCAAGCTTTTTAGTACTCAAAGCAGGGCATTTCAGCAGCATGGCAACCTGGAAAAGTCATAGTCGCGCGAGATACGGGCATCGAGCGATTCCATTCCAGTCAGCGCGCTCATGCACCCGCCGTATCTCGAGCACTATCCGGTACGTCAGCTTCTTCATCACCATCCAGACGCTTCATGTTGTCCAGCAACTTGAGCAGGTAATGCAGGGTATGGGTGATGTCGCCGATTGAGAAATCCGCCAGCGCCTGATCGTAATAGTCATGGATCTTGGGCTGTGCCTGAACGGTCCAGACCAGCCTACCCGCTTCCGTCATCCTGACCAGCCGGGAGCGGCGATCCCTGTCATCAGGCTCGCTGGCGATATGACCGTTGCGCTCCATCCGGCTGATCAGCCCTGACAGGTTCTGACGGCTCACCATCAGGTAGCGCGCCAGGTCACCGACGCTCATTCCGCCCTCGGCCTCCGACCGTGACAACGCTCCAAGAACAGCCCATTGCTGTGTCGTCAGACCTTCTTTTTCTACAGCTCTTGTTCCCGTTTTATGCAACATATTTGCACATTGATACAAACGAAAGAACAATCTGTTTGCCAATTCAGTTCGAGCAATTATCGCCTTATCACTAGGGTTTACCACCATTCTCCAATCAGGATTGTTATTGCGAACAGAAAAATAGCGTCGTAATATATGACAACCTATTTACGTATTTGCGAGAAGATTTCTCAATGTCTTGCAAGCATACCCGCCAAACAAAGGAAAGACGAATATGCGGAATTTGAAAGACAGGACGATTGTTGTGACCGGCGGCGGCGGCGGCATTGGCGGGTCGACGTGCCGCCGGCTCGCACAGGACGGCGCCAGGGTTGCCGTTTTCGACATGAATCTGCAAGCAGCCCAAAGTGTCGCTACCGCGATTCAGGCGGCAGGCGGCACAGCCATCGCCTTTCACTGCGACATCACCGACCGCGCCGGCGTAGACGCTGCCGTCGCAGCCACAGAAGCCCAATTAGGCCCGATTGATGTGCTCATCAACAATGCCGGCTGGGATGTATTCAAGCCATTTACCAAAACCGTGCCCGCCGAATGGGACAAACTGATCGCGATCAACCTGGTGGGTGCCTTGCACATGCACCAGGCTGTGCTGCCGGGCATGGTGGCGCGAAAAAGCGGTTGCATCGTCAACATTGCGTCAGATGCAGCCCGCGTTGGCTCATCAGGCGAAGCGGTATACGCAGCCTGCAAAGGCGGGTTGATTGCATTTTCCAAAACCATTGCCCGCGAACACGCCAGGCATGGCATCACGGTGAACGTGGTGTGCCCGGGGCCTACTGACACGGCGCTGCTGGCCGGCTTCGCCGAAGGCGCACCGAATCCGGAAAAGCTCATGGAGGCTTTCACGCGCGCCATTCCCCTGGGCCGCATCGGACAACCGGATGACCTGGCCGGTGCCATCGCCTTCTTCTCGAGCGACGACGCCAGCTTCATCACCGGGCAGGTCATCAGCGTCTCCGGCGGCCTGACCATGAACGGCTGATCCACAAGCCCACCCAATCCACCCTACTGAAAACACCATGACATTTGAAGACATCCTTTACGACGTACGCAACGGCGTGGCCTGGATCACCATCAACCGCCCCGAGAAGATGAACTCCTTTCGCGGCCAGACCTGCGATGAACTCATCAGGGCCCTGAACAAGGCCGGCTACGACAAGAGCGTGGGCGCCATCGTGCTGGCTGGCGCTGGCGATCGTGCTTTCTGCACCGGTGGCGACCAGTCCGCCCACGATGGCAACTACGACGGTCGCGGCACCATCGGCCTTCCGATGGAAGAGCTGCACACCGCCATTCGCGATGTCCCCAAACCGGTGATCGCCCGCGTGCAGGGCTTTGCGATTGGCGGCGGCAATGTGCTGTGCACGATTTGTGACCTGACCATCTGCTCCGACAAGGCCCAGTTTGGCCAGGTCGGCCCCAGGATGGGCTCTGTCGACCCTGGCTACGGAACGGCCTTTCTGGCTCGTGTGGTCGGCGAAAAAAAGGCTCGCGAGATCTGGTACCTCAACCGCCGTTACTCCGGCGCCGAAGCCGTCGCCATGGGCCTGGCCAATGTCTGCGTTCCCCACGACCAGCTTGACGCCGAAACCCAGAAATGGGGCGAAGAGATTTGTGAACGCAGTCCAATGGCCCTTGCGATTGCCAAACGCAGCTTCAACGCGGACACCGCTCATCAAGGAGGAATTGCCGGTCTGGGCATGCTGGCATTGAAGCTGTACTACGACACAGATGAGTCGCGCGAAGGGGTCAATGCCCTGAAAGAAAAACGCAAACCCGAATTCCGCAAATACGCCCGATAGGCGAAGTCCTGGCACGCCATGAAAACAACGCGATGAATCCCTATATTGACGAAGATCTTTCGGCACTGGCCGACCATGCACGCCGCTTTGCCGCCAGACGTGTGGCACCCGGCTTTCTCGAACGGGACGCGACACGGGTACTGGATCGCGCACTGATGCGCGAAATGGGCGAGATGGGTTTCATCGCCCCGGAGTTGCCTGAGGAGCACGGCGGCCAGGGCATGGGCAGTCTGGCTGCAGGTGTGATTCACGAAGAAATCGCCCGCGCCGACCTGAGCCTGTCGTACATCAATCTGCTGGCCTCGCTCAATGGACAGATCCTTTCCGCGCATGGTCAGCCCGAGATCGTCAATCCCTGGCTAACCCGGCTGACGCGGGGTGAGGCCCTGCTGGCAATTGCACTGACGGAGCCGCGCGGCGGCTCGGACGCCGGAAATCTCCGCTTGCGAGTAGAGCGGGTTGGCAATGACTACATCGTCAACGGAGAAAAAACCTCCATCTCGGCAGCCGATCAGGCCGACGCGGCCGTTGTGTTCGGCCGCACCGGCACTGTCGAATCGGGCGCCCACGGCGTGACCGCGCTGCTGATACCGATGGAGCTGCCCGGCGTGACGCGCAACCGCTTTGATTGCCATGGCCAGCGCGCCATCGGCCGTGGCTCGCTGTTCTTTGAAAACGTGAAAGTACCGGTCACCCACAGACTGGGTACAGAGAACAAGGGTTTCGTACAGGTCATGCAGGGATTTGACTTTTCCCGCGCCCTTATCGGCCTGCAGGTTCTGGCCGTGGCCAGGATAGCGCTGGAAGAAACCTGGGACTACGTCGCGCAGCGCGAGGCGTTCGGCAAGCCGTTGTCAGCTTTCCAGGGTGTGTCGCACCCACTGGCCGATTTCGACACCCAGATCACCGCAGCGCGGCTGTTGTGCCTGCAGACGCTCTGGCTCAAGGACAAGAACATGCCGCATACCGCAGAGGCGGCGATGTGCAAATGGTGGGCGCCAAAGCTGGCCTATGACTGCGTTCACCAGTGCCTGCTGATGTTCGGTCACGGCGGTTATGACCGGGGATCAATGGAGCAACGGTTGCGCGACATCCTGGGTTTTCAGATTGGCGACGGTACGGCCCAGATCATGAAGACTGTCATCGCACGCACCCGCGCCGGACGGTCCGCCGTGCCGGCGTGAACAGAAAAATTACACAGGAGACAAGACCATGGAATTCGACGCTGTACTGATTGCGCCCCGCAGGGCACAAAGCGTGACCGGCGGCCACTGGCACGACCGGACCATTAACGACGACCTGGATGCCTGCGTGGCCGCCTGTCCCGACAAGATGGCACTGACCGCAGTGCAGGCCGAAACCGGACACGTCACACACATGACCTATCGCGAACTGGCCGCAATGGCAGATCGCGTTGCCATAGGCCTGGCGCGACTGGGTGTGGGTCGCAACGATGTTGTCGCCTGCCAGTTGCCAAACTGGTGGCAGTTCACCGTCACTTACCTGGCCTGTTCGCGCATAGGTGCAGTCTTGAACCCGCTGATGCACATCTTCCGTGAACGGGAACTTTCTTTCATGCTCAGGCATGGCGATGCAAAGGTATTGATCGCGCCCAAACTGTTTCGCGGTTTCGACTACGAACAGATGGCGATATCTTTGAAAGCCAGTCTGCCGGCCCTCAAGCACCTGGTCATCGTGGACGGCTAGGGCGCCAACAGCTTTGAGGCCCTTCTCAGCGGACCGGCATGGGAAAACGAAGCCGACGCAGCAGCCATCCTGAGTAGCCACCGCCCACGCCCGGACGACGTGATGCAACTGATCTACACCTCGGGCACCACCGGCGAGCCCAAGGGGGTGATGCACACCGCCAACACAACCATGGCGAACATCGTGCCCTACGCCAGGCGCCTGCGGCTTGGCGCCGACGACGTGGTGCTGATGGCCTCGCCAATGGCTCACCAGACTGGCTTCATGTACGGGCTGATGATGCCCATCATGTTGCGCGCCAGCGTCGTGTTGCAGGATATCTGGGACCCGCTCAAGGCGATTGACCTTATCCGGGCCGAAGGAGTGACCTTCACCATGGCGTCCACGCCTTTCCTGGCCGACCTTGCGCGCAGCGTGGGCGAATCCGGCAAAGCCGTGCCAACGCTGCGAACTTTTCTTTGCGCTGGCGCGCCAATCCCCGGCCCGCTGGTAGAGCAGGCCAGGCGCGTGCTGGGTACCAAGATTGTTTCGGCCTGGGGTATGACTGAAAACGGCGCCGTCACGCTGATCGAACTCGACGATGACGATGAACGCGCCTTCACCACCGATGGCTCGCCACTGCCCGGAGTCGAACTCAAGGTGATCGATACAGACGGCTCTGAAATGCCGCACGGCGAGTCAGGCAAGCTGCTGGTGCGCGCCTGCTCCAATTTCGGCGGCTACCTGAAACGTCCAAACCTGAACGCGACGGATGCCGACGGCTGGTTTGATACAGGTGATCTTGCACGAATGGATGCGCAAGGTTATGTGCGAATCACCGGCCGCAGCAAGGACGTGATTATTCGCGGGGGCGAAAACATTCCGGTCGTGGAAATCGAGGCACTGCTTTACCGGCACCCGGCGATTGCCATCGCGGCCATCGTGGCCTACCCCGATCAGCGGCTCGGCGAACGCGCCTGCGCGGTAGTGGTGCCCAAACCCGGGCAGTCCATCGACCTGCCGTCCATCGTCGATTTTCTGAAATTACAGAAGATAGCCGTGCAATACATACCGGAACGGCTGATCGTCCAGGACGTGATGCCCACCACGCCCTCCGGAAAGATCCAGAAGTTCAAGCTGCGCGCCATGCTTGATCAAGCCCCCACACCCTGAACCCCCTTCAACTGCATCCGTTTTCCCCGCGCTTCCCTTAACAACAACCTGGAGACAAAACCATGCTTACCCCGATCAAGTTCCTGCTACGCCGCCGCCTTATCCCGACACTTCTAGCCACTGCCTGTGCCATCGGGCTGGGCCACGCCAGCCACGCCCAGACCTCCGCATGGCCGAACAAGCCGATCCGGATCGTGGTGGGCTTTGCACCCGGCGGTACGACCGACGTGATGGCCCGCGTCATGGCCCAGGCACTCACTGAGGCATTGGGGCAAACCGTTGTGGTCGACAACAAACCCGGCGCAGGCGGCAACGTGGCTGCCAGCGAGGTCATACGCGCGCCAGCGGACGGCTACACATTTTTGGTCGCCCCCACCTCAGTGGAAACCGCCAACCCCTTCCTGTTCAAACAAACCATCAGCCCCGCCAGGGAATTGACACCGATAGCGGGTGTCGGCAAGAGCCAGATGTACCTGGTGGTCAAGCCGCAGTCCACAGTCAAGGACGCCCGGGAATTCATTGCCTCAGCCAAAGCCAACCCGGGAAAACTCTCCTATGCCTCTGCCGGATCCGGTACACCCCCGCATCTCGCGGGAGAGCTGTTCAAGCGCGTAACAGGCATTTATGCCACCCACATCCCTTACCGGGGCGCCGCGCCAGCCCTGCAAGATGTGATGGCCGGGCAGGCGGACTACGTGTTTGATCCGGGTATCGCATTTCCACACGTCCGTTCGGGCAAGGTCCGCATGCTGGCAGTGGCTGGCGCCAAACGCTCGGCCTTCTTTCCGGAGGTACCGACACTCGACGAACTCGGCTTCAAGGGCGCAGAGCTGGACATCTGGTTTGGCATGTGGGCGCCCAATGGCGTGCCAGCAGATATCAATGCACGCATGGTCCGGGAAGTGGCAAAGGCACTCACCCTGGCCTCAACCAGGACGCGTTATGAATCACTCGGCGCCGAGCCAGTGGGCCTGGGCAATACCGAGTTCAAAACCCTGCTGACCGACGAAACACGCGTGTTGTCCACCCTCATCCGGGAAAGCAAGATCAACGTCGAATAATCGGCCCCTCGCCTGCCAGCGGATTGATGCGGCCGCGTCGGTTCACAAAGGAACTTATGGAAGAGCAACAACCACTCCTTGTGGACAGACGAGGCCGGGTAGGCCTGCTGGTACTCAATCGTCCCGGGCAACTCAACGCCCTGAACGACGCGCTGATGGATGCGCTGGGCAACGCCCTGCTGCAGTTTGACAGTGACCCGGCCATAGGCGCCATCGTCATCACCGGCAGCAGCAAGGCATTTGCCGCCGGCGCCGACATTGCCGCCATGGCAGACTGGAACTACATGCAGGTCTACCAGGCCGACTTCGTCACCCGCAACTGGGAAACCATACGCAAGGTGCGCAAACCTGTGATTGCGGCGGTCGCAGGTTTTGCCATGGGCGGCGGATGTGAGCTGGCGCTGGCCTGCGACATCATCATCGCAGCCGGGTCGGCCCGTTTTGCCTTACCTGAAGTCAAGCTGGCCATGATGCCCGGCGCCGGTGGCACCCAACGCCTGCCGCACGCCATCGGCAAGGCCAAGGCAATGGACATGTGCCTGTCGGCGCGCACGCTGGACGCCCAGGAGGCAGATCGCTACGGACTGGTGTCGCGGGTCGTGCCGGACGAGAAATTGCTCGATGAGACGATGGCACTGGCAACGCGAATTGCCGGCTATTCACTGCCCGCGCTGATGGCCATCAAGGAGTCTGTCAACCGCACCTGGGAATGCTCGCTGACCGAAGGCATAGGGTTCGAGCGGCGTCAGTTGCATGCCCGCTTTGCCAGTGAAGACGCGCATGAAGGCATGCAAGCCTTTCTTTCCAAACGCACACCGGCTTTTTCACATCGCTGAGACTTTGACCGCCAGCCCAAACTTACCGCTATCAATCAGACAGCAAATCAGCCTTGCGGGGCTGCAACAACCGAAATGACACCCGTCAGCCGGTGGTATTTCTGCCAGAGCGTTTCTTTGGCCTCGACATGCTGCGGGTTCACCGGGATGCAGGCCACCGGGCAGACCTGCACACACTGCGGCTCGTCAAAATGCCCGACGCATTCGGTGCATTTGCTGTGGTCTATCTCGTAAATGCTCTCGCCCATGTAGATCGCCTGGTTCGGGCATTCGGGCTCGCAGACGTCGCAGTTGATGCACTCGTCGGTGATCATCAGGGCCATGCTCAGGCCCCCTTTGATGCAGCGTCGTGTGCGGTCTTCAGGGCAGCGGCCACGGCCGGGCTGACCATCTGACCGACATTGCCTTTCAATTTGCTGATCTCGCGTACCAGCGTGCTGCTGATGCAGGCAAGCGGCGCATCGGGCAGCAGGAAAACGGTCTCGACCTCGGGCCGCAGCTTGCGGTTCATCGCAGCCATCTGCGCTTCGTAGTCAAAGTCGGTCAGGTTGCGTATGCCGCGCACCACGGCCGTGGCTTTCTGTGCGGCGCAAAAATCCATGATCAGGCCGTCAAATGGCAGCACGGCCACATTCGGTATGCCCTCGCAGGCCGCCTGCACCAGCGCCACACGCTGCTCCAGCGTGAACAGCGTTTTTTTGTGATGCGCCACCGCCACCGCAATCACCAGCTGGCCGAACAGGCCGGCCCCGCGGCGCACCACATCGACATGGCCCAGCGTCACCGGGTCAAACGTGCCCGAATAAACCGCGATGCCTGACGGGGTTGGCGTGGGGATGGAAGTGCTGCTGGCCATTGCGAAATTATGCCCCCGCAGCCATGTCCCCGCTTTTTGCCAGCAAATGGAAGTGCACAGCCCCGGCCTTGCCGAAACGGTGAACCTTCAGGCCCAGCGGGGCCAGTTCTTCGTCGGTCCAGGCTTTCGGGGCTTCAAGGTAAACAAAACCGGTCTCATGCACGGCCTGGGCAGCGGCTTTCAGGGCCGGCTCGAACAGCGCCGATTCATAGGGCGGGTCGAGAAACAGCAACTGCATGCTGCCGGGGCTCAAACGCCGGAGCGCACTGACGCCGTCGCCGCGCTCCACCCGCAGCGTGTCGGCCTTGAGCTTCAGTTTCAGCGCGCTGATTTTCTCCAGCAGCACCGGGTCCTGCTCACAGACCAGCACCTCGGCAGCGCCACGCGAGGCGGCCTCAAAACCCAGCACGCCGGTACCGGCAAACACGTCGGCGCAGCGCCAGCCGGTCAGGTCCTGGCCCAGCCAGTTGAACAGTGTTTCGCGCACACGATCAGGCGTGGGGCGCAGGCCCGGCCTGTCAGCCACCTGCACCCTGGTGCGCTTGTACAGGCCGCCGATGATGCGGACCTCGCCGGGTGGCACGGTCTTGCGCGCCACCACCTTGCCGGAGCGTGCAGGTTTCTTCTTCGCGTCTTTGGCGTCTTTGGGTTCAGTGGCTGCAGCGGTGTACTTCACGGCTTGCCTCCCAGGATCACCGTGACCATTTTTTCAGGCTGCAGTTTTTGTGCGAAGGCGGCCTTGACGTCGGCCACTGTCACGCTGTTCACCCTGTCAGTCCAGGTATCCAGGTAATTAAGCGGCAGGTTGTTCCACGCGATATTGGAGATATTGCCGAGCAGCTTGCGGTTGCTGTCGATCAGCAGCGCGAAGCCGCCAATCAGGTTGTCCTTGGCGGCCTTCAGCTCTGCCTCGGTCGGGCCGTCGGCGACAAAGTCGCGCAGCACCTTGCGTGTAACGTCCAGCGCCTGTGTGGTCTGGTCGGGCCGGGTCTGCAGGCCTATCGTGAAGGCACCTGCATGCAGGCCGGGCGAAAAGCCGCTGGAAACGCTGTAGGTCAGGCCGCGTTTTTCACGCACCTCGTTGGCCAGGCGCGAGACAAAACCACCGCCGCCCAGAATGTAGTTGCCGACCAGCAGTGAAAAGAACTGCGGGTCCGAACGTTTGTAGCCGGGCTGGCCCAGCAGCACCTGCGCCTGCGCTGAATCGAACGGAATGATTTTTTCTTCGGCCTGCGTCAGCGCTGCCACCTCGGGCACGGCGGGCGCCGCGGGTACGCTGGCACAAGGCACCTGCGGCAGGCGCGCCAGCAGGCGGGCTGCAATCGCATCGGCCTGCGCACGCGTCACTGCACCGACCAGGCTGATGCGGGCCCGGCAGGCCACAACACCGGCGCTGTAGAAGGCACGCATGTCAGCCACGCTGATGCGGTTCACGCTGGCTTCGGTGGTCTCGTTGCCATACGGGTGTGTGCCGTACACCGCTTTTGAATAGGCACGGCCAGCAACGCTGCCGGGCCGGGTATAGGACTCCTTCAGGCTGGCGATGATTTTCTGGCGGCTGCGCTGCCAGATGTTGTCTGGAAACGCCGGCTCGCCAATCTGCCGCGCCGCCAGCGCGACCGCCTTGTCCAGCAGGGCCGGGTCGGTCAATGTGCGCAGCGAAAAACTCATGCGGTCTGCGCCTGCACTGCTGTCAAAGCTGGCGCCGAGATCGGCCCATGCCTCACCAAGCGCGTTCTCGTCCAGGGCGGGTTCCGATGCCCCCACGCTTGTCACTGCGTGTACTGCGCTGCCCCCCGAGGGGGCTGTCGCGCCTTGGGGCGGCCCGGCGACGCTCCGTCCATCCCGCGCAGCCACACCCTTCTCAAGCAGGCTGGCGGTCACACTGGCAAGGCCGGTCTTGTCGGCAGGGTCGCGCCGGCTGCCGGCGTCGAAATCTATCTGCACATCCAGCATCGGTATGGCCGGGCTTTCGACCAGGTAAACACGCGCACCGTTGGGCTGTGTCCATTGCTGGATCGGAATCGCAGCCCAGGCGCTGTTGCCCAGCAGGGCCGTCAGCAAGGTGGCCGCGATGGTTTTTTTCAGGGTGGAAAAGTTTGGAGTCGGTGTCATAAATTCTTTCAGCCTGTCAGTGGCTGGGCACTGCAGGGCCTGGCGCGCGCGGCTTGCGGTTGGGGTCTATCGGTTGCGGCAGCAAGGTGGCAATGGTCAGTTGGTCGTCGCCAAAATAACGGGCGGCCACAGCCTTTACTTCGGCGCCCGTCACGGTGCGCAGTTTGGCAATCAGCCGCTCGCTGGCATCCAGCGGAAAGCCGTCTATCCAGTTGGAGCCCAGCTCACGCGCCTGGCTGAAGACGCTGTCGAGCTTGTAGGTTTCGCTGGCCTGCCACTGCGTTTTTACGCGGTTCAGTTCGGCCTCGCTGACGCCATCACGCGCAATCAGAGCGACCTGCTGGCGCAGCGCTGCCGCAACCTCTGCGGCGGTCTTGCCAGCGGCCGGCACGCCATCGAGCATGAACAGCTGCGGGCCGCGGCCATACAGGCCATTCGATGCACCGGCACTGTCGGCGATTCGGCTGGCGCCTTCGCCCTGCTCGAGCGCACGCGACAGGCGCGCACCGCTATAACCATCGAGCACCGCAGACAACACCGTCAGCGCAAGCGCGTCACGGCCGGGCGTCGGCACGGCCGGCCCCGCGCCGTCCAGCAGGTCAGACGGTTGCAGGCTGGGCACCTTGAAGGCCATCGCCACATAGGCCTGGCTGGCTGGCGCCTTGAAGTCCAAACGCTTCAGGCCGGTCTGCACGGGTTCGATGCGCGGCTTGCGCACCGGCACTGGCCGGGCCGGGATGCTGCCGTAGTACTTGTCGGCCAGGCGTTTGACGTCGGCCACATTGACATCACCGCTGACAACCACGGCCACATTGGCAGGTACATACCAGCGGCGATAAAAATCGCGCACATCGGCGGGTGTCATCGCGTCGAGGTCGCTCATCCAGCCGACCACCGGCCGGCGGTAAGGCGATGCCACAAAGGTCACGGCACTGGCCGCTTCATACATCAGCGAGCGTGCCGAGTCTTCGGTGCGCAGGCGGCGCTCTTCCTTGACCACTTCGATCTCGCGCCTGAACTCGTCGTCGTCCCACTGGTTGTTGGCAAAACGGTCGGACTCCAGGCGCATCACATCTTCGAGTTTTGCGGCCGGTATCTGCTGGTGGTAGCCGGTGGAGTCGCGGCCGGTAAAGGCGTTCTCGCGGCCACCGAGTGCGGCAACGCGGCGGGAGAATTCGCCCGCCTTCACGGTCGGCGTGCCCTTGAACATCATGTGCTCCAGCGCATGCGCCACACCCGAGGTGCCATCGACTTCATCCATGGAGCCGACGCGCACCAGCAGCATGTGCGCCGCCGTCGGCGCGCGGTGGTCGGGCTTGACGATCAGCGTCAGGCCATTGGCCAGCGTGAACTGTTCGACTTTGGGCGCTGTCTGCGCCTGGCCGGCACCGGCCGCCAGCAACAGCCCGCAAGCCAGAAGGGTGGAATTCAGGCGGTGAAAAGCGGAAATCATGTGTTTCATAGAATGGTGCGACTCAAAAGCAGGCCCAATGTTCAGTTTCTTCAAGAAAAAATCCCCTCCGCCAGCCCCCGTGCAGGCCACGCCGGAAGCCCCGGCCCCGGCAGTCGCCGTTGCAACAGCCCCCGCCCCGGCCGGCAGTTTGATCGGCAGCGCGCTGGCGGCCCCGATTGATGTGACGGCGATTGCCATAGCGCCCGAACGCGAGCGCTGGCTGGCCAAGCTTACCTCGGGTTTGCGCAAGACCGGCTCCAGCATCTCCGGCGTCTTTACAGGCACACAGATAGACGATGCGCTGTATGAAGACCTGGAAACCGCCCTGCTGATGGCCGATACCGGCGTCAAGGCCA
>JAZKCN010000031.1:0-34621 GCA_040388075.1 Pseudomonadota bacterium
GGGTAATTTTGGTGCCCGGGAGAGAACTCGAATCTCCACATCTTGCGATACACGGACCTGAACCGTGCGCGTCTACCAATTCCGCCACCCGGGCACAGCTAGCAGTGTACCATTATCCGAAGGCTTTCCCCGGCCAAAACCCTGAAATATTTCGACTGCATACTGGTGCAGTTATTAGCAAAGAAAAAAGAGATTTTTATCAAAACAGTTCACCAAAATGCTGGCGCTTCTGCCGGCCTCCTCGCTGAATTCGAGGGCACCGTTTCCGGCCACCGTGATGGCCACGGTTTTGTACAGCGCGACGACGGCGAAGCAGACATTTACCTGCCGCCCAACGAAATGCGCGCCGTCCTGCACAAGGACAGGGTCAAGGCCCGCATCGTGCGCCATGACCGCAAAAACCGGCCCGAAGGCCGCGTTACCGAAATTATTGAACGTTCACCCAACCCCATCATCGGCCGATTGCTGCAGGAGAGCGGTGTCTGGCTGGTAGCGCCTGAAGACAAACGCTACGGCCAGGATGTGCTGATTCCCAAAGGTGCGACCGGCACTGCAAAAGCAGGCCAGGTCGTGGTGGTCCAGTTGACCGAGCCGCCTGCGCTGTTCGGCCAGCCTGTCGGCCGCGTGAAAGAAGTGCTGGGCGAGATTGATGACCCCGGCATGGAAATCGAAATCGCAGTGCGCAAATACGGCGTGCCGCACGAGTTCAGCGATGCCGGCCTTGCTCTGGCCCGCACCCTGCCTGACGCGGTGCGTGCGACCGACAAGAAGGGCCGGATCGACCTGACCGATGTCCCGCTGGTCACGATCGATGGAGAAGACGCGCGCGACTTTGACGATGCGGTTTATTGCGAACCTGCAAAAATCGGCCGCGTCAAATCGCCGAATGGCTGGCGCCTGCTGGTGGCCATTGCCGATGTCAGCCATTATGTCGAAACCGGCAGTGCCATCGACATTGACGCTTATGACCGCGCAACCAGCGTTTACTTTCCGCGCCGCGTCATCCCGATGCTGCCGGAGAAACTCTCCAACGGCCTGTGTTCCCTGAACCCGAATGTCGAGCGCCTGTGCATGGTGTGCGACATGCTGGTCAATGCCAAAGGCGAAGTGCACGCCTACCAGTTTTACCCGGCCGTGATGTTCAGCCATGCACGCTTCACGTACACCGAAGTGGCTGCCATCCTGGCCAATACGCGTGGCCCTGAAGCCGCACAACGCAAGGCGCTGGTGCCACACCTGCTGGACCTTCACGACGTCTACCAGGCATTGCTCAAGCAGCGCGGTGTGCGCGGTGCTGTGGATTTTGAAACCACCGAAACCCAGATCGTTTGCGACGAAGCTGGGCGCATTGAAAAAATCGTGCCACGCACCCGCAATGTTGCGCACCGTGTGATCGAGGAGGCCATGCTGGCCGCCAACGTCTGCTCCGCCGACTTTATTGCCGAGAGCAAACACGTTGGCCTGTTCCGCGTTCATGAAGGCCCGACGCCTGAGAAAAAGGACATGCTGCGCAACTACCTGAAGGCGCTGGGCCTGGGCATGACGATCTCGGACGACCCCAAGCCGGGCGAGTTCCAGCAAATTGCCGTGTCCACCAAGGACAGGCCGGATGCAATGCAGATCCACTCCATGCTGCTGCGTTCGATGCAACAGGCGATTTACACGCCCATCAACAGTGGCCACTTCGGCCTGGCGTATGAGGCTTACACCCACTTCACCAGCCCGATACGCCGTTATCCCGACCTGCTGGTGCATCGTGTCATCAAGGCGGTTCTGAACAAGGCCAAATACCAGTTGCCTGCGCTGCCGACACCGGGAGAAGCCGAAGCCAAGTTGTCCAAGCGGCTGGCATCGCGTGTGAAAGAGCCTGACCAGAAGCCGAAAAAAATCAGCGCCGATGAGCTGGCATGGCAGGCAGCCGGCCTGCATTGCAGCGCCAACGAACGGCGTGCCGATGAAGCCAGCCGTGATGTCGAGGCCTGGCTCAAGTGCAAGTACATGCGCGAGCATCTCGGCGAAGAGTTTGGTGGCGTGGTGACTGCCGCGACCGGCTTTGGCATTTTTGTCACGCTGGACGCGATGTATGTCGAAGGCTTGGTGCACATCACCGAGCTTGGCGGGGAGTACTTCCGGTTTGATGAAGCGCGTCAGGAACTGCGCGGAGAACGCACCGGTATCCGCTATGCGATTGGCACGCGGGTCAGGGTACAGGTCAGCCGGGTTGACCTTGATGGCCGCAAGATCGACTTCCGCCTGATCAACGAAGGCGAAGAGCTGCTGGGCCGCGCGATGAAAGACAAGACCGGTGGTCACGCGGGCGAACTGCCTGCCAAAGAACGCGGTGCACGCGGCGACAGCAAGTCGCAGGGCCGGGGCGCTGCAAATCGGCCCGACTCCAAGTCTGAATCCCGTTCAGGCGGACGGGGCGGCAGCGCATCGGGCCGCCATGAAAAAAGCGCCAGCCGCTCGCTTCCCACGCCCATCCAGGCATTGAAAGCTGCGGTGAAAAAGGCCGCCGGAAAAGCCAGCCGCAAGCAGGGTAAAAAGCCGCGCCGTTAAGCCGAAATTCTTTTGAAAGCCTGAGACGCCATGCTGATACGCATTCTTGCCTTCCTGCTCGAAACGATTTTTTTCCTGCTGATAGGCGCCGCACTGCTGCGTGCCTGGATGAACTGGACCCGCGTCAATATGAGTGGCCAGCCCGGCAGCTTTGTCATGTCGATCACCGACTGGATCGTCAAGCCGCTGCGTCGCGTGCTGCCCGCCCATCTGCTCAAGTCACGTATCGACTGGGCCAGCGTGATTGCCGGCGTGGTGCTGGCGCTGGCCTACGGGCTGCTATGGAGCCTGCTGTTCGGCGTGTTGATGGGCGTGGTGCACTGGTCCGGTCTGGCGGCCCTGCCAGCCTTGCTGGTGTTTGCGCTGAAGATGCTGATCCGGGTGGCGCTGCAGGTCATGATGATCCTCGTCATCGGCTTCGCCATCCTGTCATGGGTACAACCCGGATCGCCCGCCTACAGCCTGCTGGGAAGGTTGACGGAGCCGCTGCTTGCACCGTTGCGGCGGGTTATTCCTTCCCTGGGTGGGGTGGATTTGTCAGCCTTGGTGTTGATATTGATACTTCAGGTTGGGTTGATGGTTTTGGGGTGAGGGGTTGAGTGGTGACAGCGTTTTTTTGGCGCTGTGCCTTTCACATAGAAGCCGGGGGTAGCCCGGGCTGGCAGTGAAGGGCACCTCCTCAAACAAACAAGAAACTATGAACGAACCCGAACCACAGCATCCCGAACCAGATGCAACCGGTCATTGCCGAAATACATGTCGTCACCTACAAAGAAAGTAGGCGCGCCGAATGCGCCGCGCGCAATGGCCTCATCGACGTTGGCTTTGAGCTGGTCCTTGACTGCCTGCTGACCTATACCCGCCATGAAGGCGTCGGCGTTGATGCCGATCTGTTTGCAGATGCCGGCCAGCACTTCGTCCTGCGAGATGTCCTGGTCGTGCGTGAAGTAGGCGGCAAACACGGCTTCGACAAACGCCAGATGTTTGTCCTGGGCTTGGGCATCCTGCGCGACCCAGATGCAGCCGCGCATTGCCTTCACGCTGCTGACCGGAAACACCGTTGGCGGGAAAACAATCTTCATGCCGGCTGCGCGTGCGTTGTCCTGCACATCCTTGAGCATGTAGCGGTTGCGCGCTGAATTCATGTCTTCGCGGTTGGCGTAAACGTTCTTGTTGGCGACGTTGAAGATGCCGCCGACCAGCACCGGACGCCAGACGATGGGTACTTTCAATTCTGCCGCGATGGGCTGGATGTTGCGAAAGGCGATATAGGTCCAGGGGCTGGAACAGTCGAAGAAAAATTCAATCATGCAGTGTGTCTCCTTGTTTTGGCAGGCGCTACGCCGACAGGCCGGCCTTAGGCGTAGCACCCCCCGGGGGGCAGCGCAGTACGCGAAGCGACAAGCGTGGGGGCCTCATGCCTGGTGGTGGCCTGCCTTCACGCTGTCCGCTGTCTGCCCGAACAGTGCCTTGCGGGCTTCTTCGGTCAGTGCTGGCGCGCGCAATTCCTTGCCGACATCCAGCCCGCGCTTGACGGCTTCGCGTTCAAATAGCGCGTTGTACCAGCGCTCGACATGCGGGAATTTCGCAAGATCTATCTCCTGTGCCTTGTGCGTTCGCGTCCACGGGAAGATGGCCATGTCGGCGATGGAATAGGCTTTGCCCGCCACAAACGAGCCGGTGGCGGCGAGTTGCCTGTCGAGCACGCCGTACAGGCGGTCGACTTCCTTGCCGTAGCGGTCAATCGCATACGGGACTTTTTCGGGTGCATACAGCAGGAAGTGGCCGTTCTGGCCGGCCATGGGGCCGAGGCCGCCCATCTGCCAGTTCAGCCATTGAAGCGTCTGGTAGCGGTCACGCAATACGGGTGACAGAAAGCGGCCGGTCTTGTCTGCAAGGTACTGCAGGATGGCGCCGCTTTCAAAAATCGTCACTGCTTCACCGCCACCTGCGGGTGCATGGTCGACGATGGCCGGCATGCGGTTATTGGGGCTGATGCGCAGGAAGTCCGGTGCAAACTGCTCGCCTTTGCCGATGTTGACCGGGATCATGTTGTAGGGCAGGTCGCACTCTTCCAGCATGATGGAAATTTTCCAGCCGTTCGGTGTTGGCCAGTAGTACAGGTCGATCATGGCTTGTCTCCTTGATGGATGGTGGCTAAAGCTGCGCGGCGTGAAAACGCAGGTGGTCGTTCATGAAGGTGCTGATGAAATAGTAGCCGTGGTCATAGCCTTCATGTCGGCGCAGCGTCAGCGGCTGGCCTTTGGCCTTGCAGGCAGCTTCAAACAAATGGGGGTGTAGTTGCTCCGCGAGAAATTTGTCGGAAAGGCCCTGGTCAATCAGGATGCCGCCAGGGAAGGGCGCCTGGCTTGCCGCGCCCATCAATGAGGTCGCGTCATGCTTTGACCACTCATCGTGGTCCGGGCCCAGATAACCGCTGAAGGCTTTGTTGCCCCAGGGGCACTGGCTGGGTGCTGCTATGGGCGCAAAGGCTGAAACAGACTTGAAGAGATCAGGGTGCCGCAACGCCAGCGTCAGTGCGCCATGCCCGCCCATCGAATGGCCGAAGATGCCGATGCGGGTTTGATCAATCGGCAGCGTGCCTGCCACCAGTGCCAACAACTCTGTGGTGATGTAACTTTCCATGCGGTAGTTTTTCGACCAGGGCGCTTGAGTGGCGTCGAGGTAAAAGCCTGCACCCACACCGAAGTCCCAGCTCTCGCTGTCACCGGGGATGTTTGCACCACGGGGGCTGGTGTCCGGAGCAATCAGCGCGAGACCCAGCTCCGCCGCCAGTTGCTGCGCACCGCCCTTGGTCATGAAGGTTTCTTCATTGCAGGTCAGGCCCGCAAGGTAGACCAGCGCAGCGACCTTGCCGCCGGCTTTTTCAATCGCTGCCCTGGGTGGCAGGAAGACCGAGAACTTCATCGGCAGGCCGATGACGCCCGACTCGTGTTTGTAAAAGTGCTGCACGCCGCCGAAGCATGCATGCTCACTGACTATTTCAAGGTTCATGACAATCTTCCAGTGCAAGCAGTGGCCACGGAACCGGCTTCGCCGGGCCGTAGGCGCAGCGGCCCCGCGGGGGCAGGGCGCTACACGCAGTGAGCAACCGTGGGGCTAATAAAGTACCACGCCGCGAATCGACTCGCCGGACTTCATCAGGTCAAAGCCCTTGTTGATGTCTTCCAGCGGCATGGTGTGCGTGATCAGGTCGTCAATGTTGATCTTGCCTTCCATGTACCAGTCGACAATTTTTGGCACATCGGTGCGGCCGCGCGCGCCGCCGAAGGCCGAGCCTTCCCATTTGCGGCCGGTGACGAGCTGGAAGGGGCGGGTGCTGATTTCAGCGCCGGCTTCGGCCACACCGATGATGATGCTGCGGCCCCAGCCCTTGTGCGTGCATTCCAGTGCCTGGCGCATCACCTTGGTGTTGCCAATGCACTCAAAGCTGTAGTCGGCGCCGCCGTCGGTCAGTTGCACGATGGCATCGACAACGTTTTCGGTTTCCTTGGGGTTGATGAAATGGGTCATGCCGAACTTGCGCGCCATCTCCTGGCGGGCCGGGTTGATGTCGACACCGATGATCTTGTCTGCACCCACCATCTTTGCGCCCTGGATCACATTCAGGCCGATGCCACCCAGGCCGAACACGACGACGTTGGCGCCAGCTTCGACTTTGGCGGTGAACAGCACCGCACCAATGCCGGTGGTGACGCCGCAGCCGATGTAGCAGACCTTGTCGAACGGTGCGTCTTCACGGATCTTCGCCAGCGAAATCTCGGGCGCAACGGTGTAGTTGCTGAAGGTCGAGGTGCCCATGTAGTGGAAGATGGGTTTGCCGTCCAGGCTGAAGCGGCTGGTGGCGTCGGGCATGAGGCCCTTGCCCTGCGTGCCGCGAATCAGCTGGCAGAGGTTGGTCTTGCGTGACAGGCAGAACTTGCACTGGCGGCATTCCGGCGTGTACAGCGGGATCACGTGGTCGCCTTTTTTCAGCGTCGTCACACCGGGGCCGACATCAACCACGATGCCTGCACCTTCATGGCCGAGGATGGCCGGAAAGATGCCTTCCGGGTCGGCGCCCGACAGCGTGTAGTAATCGGTGTGGCAGATGCCGGTAGCCTTGATCTCGATCAGCACCTCGCCGAACTTCGGACCCTGCAGGTCAACGGTTTCAATGGTCAGGGGTGCGCCGGATTTCCAGGCGACTGCGGCTTTGGTTTTCATGTACTGCTCTGTGAAGTTGAATTCGAGGATGGTGCTGCCCAAGGGCGGCGACGGAGCACTATAAGCCACGACGCGTTCCCCTCGCAGCGATGCAGTCATGTGACGGATGAAAGTGGCGGTGCAAAAATAAAAAGCCTCAAATGTTAAGTAATTACTTAACATTTGAGGCTTTCGTCAGTATTGCCACGTGTTTGAAGGTCTGAAACAGCTCAAAAATGACCAAATAAGGCCATTTTCAGGCATCAAATCGGGCTGCAGACCAATTTGGACTAGCGCGACCTGCTATTAAAAGAGTAGCGCCTCCAAACTGGCCGCAATATCATGTTCAGGCACTGAAGAAGTTCTTCAACTTGTCGGTCCAGCCTTCTTCGCTCGGTGAATGTTTGGCGCCGCCTTTTTTGAGCGACTCGTCAAACTCTTTCAGCAGCTTCTTCTGGTGCTCGGTCAGCTTGACTGGTGTCTCCACCGTGATGTGGCAGTACAGGTCACCGGGGTAGCTGGAACGCACGCCCTTGATGCCCTTGCCGCGCAGGCGGAACTGCTTGCTGGCCTGGGTGCCTTCAGGGATGTCTATCGCAGCCTTGCCGGCCAGCGTTGGCACTTCGATCTCGCCACCCAGCGCTGCCGTGGTGAAGCTGATCGGTACCGCGCAGTGCAGGTCATCGCCATCGCGTTCAAAAATCTCGTGCTTCTTGACGCGGATCTCGATGTACAGGTCGCCGGGCGGGCCGCCGTTGCTGCCGGGCTCGCCGTTGCCGGTCGAGCGGATGCGCATGCCGTCGTCAATGCCGGCCGGGATTTTCACTTCGAGTGTCTTGTTGGTCTTGGTCTTGCCAACGCCATGGCAGGTGATGCAGGGCTCGGGAATCAGCTTGCCGGTGCCCTTGCACTGCGGGCAGGTCTGCTGCACGCTGAAAAAGCCCTGGCGCATCTGCACGACGCCGTGGCCGTGGCAGGTGGTGCAGGTCGCGACCTTGGTGCCGGGTTTGGCGCCGCTACCGTGGCAGGTGTTGCAGTCATCCCAGCTCGGGATGCGAATCTGCGCTTCCTTGCCGGAGGCCGCTTCTTCCAGCGTGACTTCCATCGCATAACTGAGGTCACCGCCACGAAACACCTGGCGTCCGCCGCGCTGGCCGCCACCGGCGCCACGCTGGCCGCCGAACACATCACCAAAGATGTCGCCGAACGCTTCTGCAAATCCGCCAAAACCTTCCGCACCGGGGCCGCCGCGGTTGGGGTCCACACCGGCATGGCCGTACTGGTCGTAGGCTGCACGTTTCTGCTCGTCGGAAAGCATCTCGTAGGCCTCCTTGGCCTCCTTGAATTTTTCTTCCGCGCCCTTGGACGCATCACCCTGGTTGCGGTCAGGGTGGTGCTTCATCGCCATCTTGCGATAGGCTTTCTTGATGTCTTCATCGCTGGCGTTCTTGGGAACACCGAGCACGTCGTAGTAGTCTTTTTTTGCGGCCATGGCAGTCAGTCAGGAGTCTTCAAAAATCTTTTGGCGAAACTGTGGGAAGGGCGGAGGCGTAAACACAAAAGCGGAAAGCCGGGATTGCTCCTGGTTTCCGCTTTCTGGGAATGGCTTCTTCCGCCTGCAAGTGCTTAGCCCTTCTTCACTTCCTTGACTTCAGCGTCGACGACATTGTCGTCGGCTTCAGGTTTGGCCTGCGCCTGCTCCGCATCCGGGGCGCCGCCAGCTGCTGCCTTTGATGCTTCCATATCGGCATACATTTTTTCGCCCAGCTTCTGGCTGGCTTCCATCAGAGCCGTGTTCTTGGCATCGATGGCGGCCTTGTCATCACCGGTCAGGGCTTCTTCCATGTCCTTGATGGCGGCTTCGATCTTTTCCTTCTCGCCAGCTTCGAGCTTGTCACCGTACTCGCCCAGCGATTTTTTCACGCTGTGCACCATGGCTTCGGCGTTGTTCTTCGCGGTGACGAACTCGACTTTTTTCTTGTCTTCTTCGGCGTTCAGTTCGGCGTCTTTCACCATTTGCTGGATTTCAGCTTCGGACAAACCGGAATTCGCCTTGATGGTGATCTTGTTTTCCTTGCCGGTGCCCTTGTCCTTGGCGCCCACGTGCAGGATGCCGTTGGCGTCGATGTCGAAGGACACTTCGATCTGCGGCGTGCCGCGTGCGGCTGGCGGAATGCCCTCGAGGTTGAACTCGCCGAGTGCCTTGTTGCCCGAAGCAATTTCACGCTCGCCCTGGAACACCTTGATGGTCACGGCCGGCTGGTTGTCCTCAGCGGTCGAGAAGGTCTGCGCAAACTTGGTCGGGATGGTCGTGTTCTTCTTGATCATCTTGGTCATCACGCCGCCCATGGTTTCGATACCCAGCGACAGCGGGGTAACGTCCAGCAGCAGCACGTCGGTACGGTCGCCGGAGAGCACCTGGCCCTGGATGGCGGCACCAACGGCCACGGCTTCGTCGGGGTTCACGTCCTTGCGTGGCTCCTTGCCGAACAGTTCCTTGACCTTTTCCTGAACCTTGGGCATGCGGGTCTGGCCGCCGACCAGGATGACGTCATGGATGTCGGACGCGCTGATGCCTGCGTCCTTCATCGCGGTGCGGCAAGGCGCAATCGTGCGCTCGATGAGTTCGTCGACCAGGCTTTCCAGCTTGGCACGGCTGAGCTTCACGAGCAAGTGCTTGGGGCCGGTCGCAGGGTCGTGTGCGATGTAGGGAATGTTGACTTCGGTCGCTGCGCTGTTCGACAACTCGATCTTGGCTTTTTCTGCGGAGTCCTTCAGGCGCTGCAGGGCGACCACGTCTTTCGACAGGTCGATACCGCTGTCCTTCTTGAACTCGGCGACGATGTAGTCGATGACACGCTGGTCAAAGTCTTCACCACCGAGGAAGGTGTCGCCATTGGTCGACAGCACTTCGAATTGTTTTTCACCGTCGACGTCTGCGATCTCGATGATGGAGATGTCGAAGGTGCCGCCGCCGAGGTCATACACGGCAATCTTGCGGTCGCCCTTTTCCTGCTTGTCCAGGCCGAAGGCCAGTGCTGCGGCGGTAGGCTCGTTGATGATGCGCTTGACGTCCAGGCCGGCGATGCGGCCCGCGTCCTTGGTCGCCTGGCGTTGTGCGTCGTTGAAGTAGGCCGGCACGGTGATGACGGCTTCCGTTACGGCTTCGCCCAGGTAGTCTTCAGCGGTCTTTTTCATCTTGCGCAGGATGTCTGCTGAGACCTGCTGTGCAGACAGCTTCTTGCCGCGCACTTCCACCCAGGCGTCGCCGTTGTCGGCTGCCACGATGGCATAAGGCATCAGCGCGATGTCCTTCTGGACTTCTTTTTCAGTGAACTTGCGGCCTATCAGGCGCTTGACCGCGTACAGCGTGTTCCTGGGGTTGGTCACGGCCTGGCGTTTGGCGGATGCGCCGACCAGTGTCTCGCCGTCTTCCTGATAGGCGACGATGGATGGCGTGGTGCGCAGGCCTTCGGAGTTTTCAATCACGCGCGGCGTGTTGCCTTCCATGACGGACACGCAGCTGTTGGTGGTGCCGAGGTCGATGCCAATGATTTTTCCCATGATGAGCTCCTGTTTTTCGATTTCGTTAAGGTTTAAAAGGGGTCGGCTGGCTGCCGTAAAAAGAGGCGCCTGGCCGGATTCAATAACTGTGTTGAAGACTTGTGGATAACTTTTGCAGATTCAAGTGTTCAAGAAACAATTCTTTGATTATTTCGGGGCAGATACGGTGACGAGAGCAGGGCGCAGCACGCGCTCGGCAATCAGGTAGCCCTTTTGCAGCACGGTGACTATGGTGTTGGCTTCCTGTTCAGCGGGCACCATGCTGATGGCCTGGTGCTGGGTGGGGTCGAACTTCGCGCCGGCGGCCGGGTCGATGGCGATCACCTTGTTGCGCTCAAGTGCGGCCTTCAGTTGCTTGAGCGTGGCTTCAGCACCTTCACGGTGCTGCTCGGCTGTCGCATTCTGGATGGCCAGGCCGGCTTCCATGCTGTCAGCAACCGGCAACAGGCTTTCGGCAAAACTTTCAAGCGCAAATTTGCGGGCCTTGGCAATTTCCTCGTCCGCGCGGCGACGGGCGTTTTCAGTTTCCGCCTTCGCACGCAGGTAACTGTCAGCCAGTTCGGTGTTCTTGGCGGTCAACGTGGCCACCTCGGCCTGCGCGACGGTCAGTGCGTCGAATTCGTTGGCTGCTTGCGCTGCTTCCAGCTCTTCGGGGCTGGGAGCGCCGGTAAGGGGTTGATTTTGTTCAGGTTTTTGATTGTCAGACATGCTTGGAAGAGAGTTGTAAAGCTGAATGCAGTCCACTTGAGGCCTGCAAAGGCCTTTTCAAGGCAGGGAGATGGGGTTTGTGCCGTAAACAGGGCCAAAACCTGCTGAAAACAGCGTGAAAGCTGCGTATCAGGGCCTGAAAGCCCTGCGGCAGGCAACGCGAGATTGTAAAGGCCTCGGGGTGGGGGCTACCCGGCAGGCTGGCACTGCAGGTCGAGCCCGGTGAAGCCAGTCAACGGCGCCTTGCTTGCAGTGGGGCATCCGGCTAGCGCCAAAGTGGCGGCCAGCAGAGTTTGCTGTCCGGTGCCAGAATCCCGGTGGCCGCCCGATGCGGGCCGCCCTCGAGTTTTTGAAAGTTCCTGCTTGACCACTCCTTCTTCCCCGCCCGCAGCGGCCGCGCCGCCTGCGCGTCAGTCCTTTGCCGCCATGCGCGTGCCGGGTTTCCGCAAATACCTCATCACCTTTGTGCTGGCCATGATGGCCGACAACATCGAGCACGTCATCAGCTACTGGATGATGTTCCAGAAGTTCCAGTCGCCCGCGCTTGGTGGTTTTGCAGTGGTGTCGCACTGGCTGCCTTTCCTGTTGTTCTCGGTTGCGGCCGGGGCGCTGGCCGACCGCTTCGATCCGCGCCGCATCATCCAGGCCGGCATGGTGCTTTTCATGGCGGCATCTCTGGGCTGGGGCTACTTCTTCGTCACTGACACGCTGCAGATGTGGCATGCGATGGTGCTGCTGACCATACACGGCCTGGCCGGTGTGTTGTGGCAGACGGCCAGCCAGCTGCTGCTGCACGACATCGTCGAGCAGAAAGACCTGCCGAGTGCCGTGCGCCTGAACGCTTCAGCGCGTTATCTCGGTGTGCTGGTCGGGCCGGCGGTGGGTGGTTTCATCATGCTGTCGATGGGGCCTTCACACGGCATCCTGCTGAACGCGGTTTTTTACCTGCCTCTGCTGCTGTGGCTCTGGAAGGCACCGTATGGTCCGAAATTCCGCAAGGCGCCCGCAGCCATCAAACGCGCAGTCCGGGGCCTGGCGGATATCACCCAGACCATACGCGACATCGCCGGCAACCGCCTGATCGTTTCGATGACGCTGCTGGCAGGGGCGGCGTCCTTCTTTATAGGCGGCGCTTACCAGGCGCAGATGCCTGGCTTTGCACATGACCTTGGCCATGGCGATCCCGGCGTGTCTTACAGCATGCTGCTCGCGGCCGATGCAGCAGGCGCCTTGCTGGCGGGCTTTGTTCTGGAGAGTAGCGGCCTGTTCAAGTCCAACCCGCGCACTGCGCTGATTCTTGCCGTGCTCTGGTGCATTGCGCTGGCTGCTTTTGCTCTCTCGGCCAGCTATCCGATAGCGTTGGTGCTGCTTTTCATTGCCGGTTTCCTCGAGCTGTCCTTCAGTTCGATGACGCAGGCACTCGTGCAGCTCAACGCGCCGGGTGAGATACGCGGCCGTGTCATTGGCCTGTTCAACATGGCGGCACTCGGGATGCGTGCTTTCAGCGGCATCACCGTCGGGCTGATGGGCGCCGTGATCGGCGTGCACTGGTCGCTGGCGTTGTCTGCGCTGGTGCTGGTCGCGGTGATCGGCTTTTTGTTGATGCGCTTTCGTGCGCAGCCTGCGGTCATTTAGCGAGCCAGGAACCCCGCAGGCGGCATCAGGCCGCCTTGCCGCCCGAGCTCACCGCGCGCAGTTTTCTGCCGCTGGGCTGCTGCATCCGTTCTATCAGTTCGCGTTTGTTGTTGCGGCTACGGAAGGCATGCTCACGCATCAGTGCTTCGGCGCGCGCGCCTTCTCCCGCCAGCAGCGCAGCCAGCACGTCTTCATGGTCGCTTTGTGCGCGCTGTATGAACCTGTATTCGAGCAGCGGCAACACGCCGTTCAGGCTGAGGGCTCCTGCACCGGCCATCGGTGTCTTGCTGACGTGGGCGAGTGACGATGCCAGCGTGCTGTTGCCGGCAGCATCTACCAGCGCTGCGTGAAAGCGCGCGTTCATGGGCACCCAGCGCGAAGCATCTATCACGTGGCCTGCGGCTTCGGCTTTTTTCAGCAGTTGCTGCCCTTCATCCACGCAGTGCTGCAGGCGGGCGGTTATTTCCGCGCTCAGGCCGCGTTCGGCAGCATTGCGCGCCGCCATGCCTTCCAGCACACCGCGCACATCGACCGCATTGGCAATTTCATCGACGGTGAAGCGGCGTACCCGAAAGCCGCGTGTCGGCAGGCGCTCCAGAAGGCCTTCCTTTTCAAGCTCGGCCAGCGCAATGCGTATCGGCGTGCGCGAAACGGCCAGTTGCGCCGACAGTTCCAGCTCGACCATGCGCTCGCCCGGCGCCAGCTTTCCGCTGAGCACCTGCTGGCGCAACTGGTCAATGGTGTAGTCGATCTGGGATGACATGCGGCCGGATTATTGCATGCAATAACTCAGTATTAGACTGAGTTGCCCATCCTGAATGATATTATTGCGTGCAATAAAATCAGGAGATATCCAAATGTTCCCCATGCAGAAACGACATTCGCTGGCGACCTTCGCCAAACTTTTCATGGCCGGCGCAGCAGCGCTGGCGGCAGTGCCAGCACTGCATGCACAAACCGCAGCAGGCTATCCGAACAAGCCGGTCAAGGTCATCGTGCCTTTTACCGCCGGCGGCGGCGGCGACATCCTGGCCCGCCTCGTCATGACGCGCGTCGGCAGGGAACTGGGCCAGCCCGTCGTGTTTGAAAACCTCGCCGGGGCCGGCGGCAACGTGGGCAGCGTCACGGCCTCGAAAGCGCCCGCCGACGGCTACACGCTGCTCTACGGCACCAACGGCACGCTGGCCATCAACCAGACGATTTACAAGGCGCCTGGCTTCAATCCACTGAAAGACCTCGAGCCGGTGTCGCAGCTCACGCAGCTTGCCGCGATGGTGGTGGTGCGGCCCAATCTGCCCGTCAACTCGATGGCTGACCTGACCAAACTGCTGAAGGCCAACCCCGGCAAATACACCTTCGGCTCTGCCGGCAACGGTACGACTTCGCACCTGGCTGGTGAGATCTACAAGTCGAGCGCGGGCGTGTCTGCCGTGCATATTCCCTATCGTGGCGGTGCGCAGGCCATGACCGACCTGATAGGCGGGCAGGTCGACTTCATGATCGAGGTGATGCCCAACGCGGCGCCGCAGGCCAGGGCAGGGCGCGTCAAGCCGCTGGCCGTGACCATCTCCAAACGTGTGGCCGCCTGGCCCGATGTGCCGACGGTGGCAGAGTCCGGCCTGAAGGGCTTTGACGTGAGCGCATGGGACGCGATCATGGTGCCGACAGGTACGCCGCGCCCGGTCGTTGACCGACTGGTGGCTGCGATCCACAAGGCGCAGACCGATCCAGAATTGCGTGCCCAACTGCAACAGCGCGGCGCCGATGTCGCACCGACCACGCCTGAAGAACTCTCGAAATACATCGCCAGCAACATCACGTTGTGGGGCAATGCAGTGAAGCGCTCCGGCGCCGTCGTTGATTGAGGCCGCGATGACAACAGATGAACTGGTAGGCCTGCCGCCCGGCGTGCGCGCGGCGACGACTGAAACTAAAAACTACTTTGCCGCACTGGAGAACTTCCAGCGCACTTTTGCTTTCGGACAGGGCGACAAGGTGCTGCTGCTGACGGACCCCCTGCTGGACACGCGTGTGGCCGATGCCGTGATGGGACTGGCGCGTGCGCGTGGCGCTACGGTGCGGCAGTATATGGAAACCACCAGCCAGGTCACTGAGGTCCCCGAGCTGGTGAAGGCGCTGGTGGCCGATGCCGACTTTGTGGTGTCGACCTGGTTCTGCTCCATCTTTGATCCGTTTTTTATCTCGCGCCGTGCTGCAGGCCAGCGCTGGGTAAAGATCACCTATTTCCGCGATCTTGACCTGTTGCACACGCCACAGGCGCGCTTCCCGGCAGAGCTGGTCGGCGAGATCATTCGTGCCACCGCATTGCGTTACCCGGCTGGCAAAGACTTCACGGTGAAGTTCTCGGATGTGCGCGGCAGCGATTTCTCCATCGACTACACGCCTGAAATGCGGCAATTGCTGCAGGCCGGCAATCGCTGGCGTGGCAAGATGTTTGCCGACGAACCGGGCTGTTATGTGCACTACCTGCCGACGCACGGCCCCAACCTGTGGGACCGCACTGCGCACCGCAACGATGCGAATGCGCCGGTCACGATGACGGGCACCATCTACCCGCAATGGGCAGTTGGTTTCGCCAAACCGTTCACCGAAAAAATCGGCTGCCGTTTTGAGAGCGACACGATTGTCGAGGTCACCGGCGAATCTGACGAGGCGGTGATCCTGCGCGAAATGCTGGTGGGCGGGCGGCTGATTGAGCTGGGTTGCGGATTTAACCCGAAAGCGCCGCGCCATACGATTTATCCTGCCGGCTCCAATGCGCCGGGTGCGCTGCATTTCGGCATAGACCTGGCCAAACCTAGCGACTACATCCTGCGCACCATGCCGCAATGGGAAGAACCGCCCGTGCACATGGACCTGGTCACACTGGACAGCACGGTGCAGGTAGATGGCCAGTCGCTGATTGATGGCGGCTTCCTGACCGCGCTGCGCGACCCGGCAGTGCGTGCGGCAGCAGGGAAGTTTGGCAACCCGATCGAATTGCTGGAGACCGCAATCTGAAGTTGCGATGTCAGTACCAAATAAAAAAGCGGCCAGACGGCCGCTTTTTTATTGAAGGCTTGCGCCTTATTTTTTCTTGGCCTGGCTGGCAGTCCATTTGGCTGCGAAGGCCTGCAGTTCATTGAGGCGTTTGAGCAGGTCGGCGCCCAGGCTGGTAACGGTGTAGCCGGCAGTACCGTGCGTCAGGATGCCGGCAGCACGCAGTTCCTTGATGCGGGTGTTCAGTGTGTTGGGGGTGATGCTGCCGACGCTGTCCTGCAGCAACCGGAAGGTTTGGGGATGACCGTCTTTCAGTGCCCACAATACGCGCAGTGCATAACGCGCCTCCAGCAACTCCAGCAGCTGGCCTACAGCTGCATTTTCTTTGGCACTCATCAAGTCTCTCCTCTGTCAAATTCTGGTCACAGTTTAGTCGTGCCGACACTTCCAAACGCGCAGCCTTGAGCAAATATAACGCAAAAATCCGCATTGCTACCAGTTTTATAGCTGCATAAGCCCGCCGTATATGGAGCCCAGCCGGGAAACTATTGGAAAACCCTGACTTTTTTAACGCCGGAAATGTTGCCCGGAAGTGTCACTTTAGGGTGAATATTGTTTTTCCGTTTGCATCAGTTGACGGAAGACAGTAAAACGCTGCCGCCGTTTTTGGAAGATGCCATGATTGCCGCAATCACGCGTTGCACGTCGAGCGCGGAGCGGCCTGTAATCGCCGGTGTGCCCCCGGTGCTGACGGCCTGCACAAAGTCCGCAATCACTGCGCGGTGTGCTGCATGGTCGAAGGCCATCGGATTTGCGCCGCCGCCTGAGCCCTGCGCAGTGCCCAGCGACACACTGCGTCCGTCGATGAACGCGGCGCGCATGACGCCTGCTTCGAGCGTGGCGCTTCCTTTTGTGAAGTTGAGTTCTACCCGCTCCGGGAAGCCAGGGTAGGCGGCTGTGGTGGCCTGCACGGTCGCTACCGCGCCGCCTGCGTAACGTAGTAGCGCTGCAGCGTTGTCCTCGCATTCCATCTGGTGCATATGGCTGGTACCGGCAATCCCTATGACGGTTTCAGGCAGGCCGATCAGGCTGAGCATCAGGTCCAGCGTGTGTATGGCCTGTGTCATCAGCACGCCGCCGCCGTCACGCGCCAGCGTGCCGCGGCCGGGTTCGTCGTAATAACTTTGGGGGCGCCACCAGCGCACCGATGCCAGTGCACTCACGAGCTCACCGAACTCGCCGCTCCTGATGAGGCCTGCCAGCCCGACGGCTGCCTCGCGGAGGCGATGCTGCAGCATGATGCCCAGCATCACGCCGTGTTTTTCGCAGGCATCGACCAGTGCCGTGGCACGGGCCAGGTCTGCCTCCAGCGGCTTCTCGACCAGCACGTGTTTGCCGGCACGCGCCGCACGCTCGACAACCTCCAGGTGTGCGTTGGCCGGTGTCAGCACCAATACCGCCTGCACGCTGGTGTCTTCCAGGATGTCCTCAAACCGCGATGTACGTATTGCACCTGCGGGTATTCTGGCGTGGGCCAGCCGCTGTGCGTCGCGCGCATGAACCCACGCGACGTCGACTTCACCGGCCAGCTCTTCAAGACTCAGGAAATGCGGACTAGCACCCAGCCCGGCGCCGACGACTGCAAGACGCAACCGTTTGTTGTGGGTCTTGAGGTTCATTGTGTTTGCGCGGGCTTTTCAACGCACCATGCAGGGCATCTTGGGGTTGAACTTCCAGTCGGGGATCATGAATTGCATGCCGGCTGCGTCATCACGCGAACCCAGCCCGTGCTTCAGGTAGAGCTGGTGTGCGACTTCTACCGCGTCCATGTCCAGCTCTACGCCCAGACCGGGTTTTTTGGGCAGTGCGACTTCGCCACCCACAATTTTCAGCGGATTTTTTGTCAGGTGCTGGCCGTCCTGCCAGATCCAGTGTGTGTCTATCGCCGTGACCTTGCCCGGGGCCGCCGCAGCGACCTGCGTGAACATCGCCAGGGACACATCGAAGTGGTTGTTCGAGTGTGAACCCCAGGTCAGGCCCCAGGTCTGGCATAGCTGTGCAACCCGCACCGAGCCTTCCATGGTCCAGAAGTGCGGATCTGCCAGCGGAATGTCGACCGCCTGCAGTTGAATCGTGTGGGCCATCTCGCGCCAGTCGGTAGCGATCATATTGGTGGCTGTCAGCAACCCGGTGGCACGGCGAAACTCTGCCATCACTTCGCGGCCCGAGAACACACCTTCGGCACCGCACGGGTCTTCTGCGTAGGCCAGCTCCTTGCGTCTGTCCCTGCAAAGCCGTATCGCGTCTTTCAGCAACCAGCCGCCGTTCGGGTCCAGCGTGATGCGGGCGTCCGGGAAACGTTCGGACAGTGCCATGATGGCTTCGATTTCGTCTTCACCGCGCAGCACGCCGCCCTTGAGCTTGAAGTCCTTGAAGCCGTAGCGCGCATGTGCGGCCTCGGCCAGCCGGACAATGCTTTTGGCATCCATCGCCGGCTCATGGCGCAGGCGCAGCCAGTCATCATTTGCGCCGGGGTCGGCGAGGTAGGGCAGGCCGGTTTTTTTACCATCGGCAATATAGAAGAGGTAGCCAAGCATCGCTACCGAGTCGCGCTGCTGGCCGTCGCCCAGCAATGCAGCCACCGGCACGTCGAGAAACTGACCAAGCAGGTCGAGCAGCGCGCTTTCAACGGCAGTGACCGCATGGATCGTGATGCGCAGGTCAAAAGTCTGGTTGCCGCGGCCTGCGCTGTCGCGGTCAGCAAAGCGGGCACGCATGTTGTTCAGGATGCTGTTCCAGTTGCCAGCGGTCTGGCCGACTATCAGTTCGCGCGCATCTTCCAGCGTCTGCCTGATTTTTTCGCCGCCTGGTACCTCGCCTACGCCGACGTGTCCGAGGCTGTCGGTCAGCACCAGCAGGTTGCGGGTGAAAAAGGGGCCGTGTGCGCCGCTCAGGTTGAGAAGCATGCTGTCATGGCCGGCGACCGGGATGACGCGAAGTTCTGTGATGCGGGGTGAAGAGGCCCTGTTTGTCGGAACTGCTGAAGCTGTCATGGTGCTTGTATATTAAGTTTATTGGTCAGTTATCGTACAACTTGCGTTGTTTCGCCGGGGCTAAGGCATACCCGCATACAGCCTGTTCTGATCGGGAAGATGGCCCGACCAGCTGTGAATGCGGCTTACTGGCCGCCCTGGGTCTGGGTCGTGTGCCCGTTCTGGCCCTTGCGCAGGCGCTCCCGGCTGTTGGACAGGTGGGTGCGCATGGCGGCGCGGGCGGCTTCGGCGTCCTGGTTGCGGATGGCGTTGTAGATACTCTCGTGCTCGCCGTTCACGCGTTGCAGGTAATTGAGCCGGCCTTCCGGCGCATTCTGCGTGGTGTTCACGCGGGTGCGCGGGATGATCATGGTGCCGAGGTAGGTCATCAGGTCGGCAAAGTGGCGGTTGCCGGTGGAGCGCGCCACTTCCATATGGAACTGGAAGTCCGGTGGAACGGCATCGGAATCGACATCAATTGAGTCCGAAAATGCCTTCAATGCGGCTTCCATTGCCAGCAGGTTCTCCGGCGTGCGCCTGACAGCGGCCAGGCCTGCAGCCTCGGTTTCCAGGCTGATGCGCAGTTCCAGTACCGAGATCACATCGGCGACGGTCGCAAAGTCCTCGGCGTTGATGCGGAAGTTGCCGGCATCCGGCGGCTGCAAAACAAAAGTGCCAATGCCGTGGCGTGTTTCGACCAGGCTGGATGCCTGCAGCTTCGACAGCGCTTCACGCACGACGGTCCGGCTGACGTCGTACTTCGCCATGATTTCGGCTTCGGTCGGCAGTTTTTCGCCGGGCTGCATGCGGCCTTCACGAATGCTGGCGGCCAGCGACTCGACGATCTCGCTGACGAGGCCGCGGGGCCTGCGCAGGCGTGGCGACTCCTCCGGTGCAAATGCCAGATTGGCCAATGTGGCCAGTGCGCCGTCTTCTGAGAAGCTAGGGGTTTTCCTTGATTCCATCAAAAAATCGTTGACAGGGCCGGTGTCGGCCAACAAAAATAAGTCATCAGACAACCTATGACTTGAACTTAGGCCGACTTTAAGCAAACTTTAAAAGAATGTCCAGCCTTAAAAGCTGTGATGCAAAACAAACAATGACGATCAAGGTTCACGAGAAACTGTTGCTCACCGGGGCCGCTGGTGGTCTGGGCAAGGCGCTTCGCCAACGGCTGAAAGCCAATTGCAGCACATTGCGTCTGTCTGACCGTGCCGACTTTGGCCCCGCGCAGGCTGGCGAGGAAGTTGTGCTGGCCGACCTGGCAGATGCGGCGGCCGTCGATGCAATGGTTGAGGGGGTCAACGCCATCGTCCATCTGGGCGGCATCTCGGTTGAAGGGCCGTTCACCCCCATCTTTCAGGGCAACATCCTGGGTGCCTACAACCTCTATGAAGCGGCCCGCAAGCACGGCGTCAAGCGGGTGGTGTTTGCGAGCTCCAACCACGTGGTTGGTTTTTACCGCCAGGACCAGACTATCACCGCAGACCACCCGCCACGCCCCGACGGGCTGTACGGCCTGAGCAAGGCGTTTGGCGAAGACCTCGCGCGCCTGTACTTCGACCGCTACGGCATTGAAACCGCCTGCGTGCGCATCGGCTCGTCGTTCGAAGAGCCGCGCGACCGCCGCATGCTGGCCACCTGGCTGAGCTTTGATGACCTGCACAGACTCATCACCGCCTGCCTGACCACGCCGGTGCTGGGTCACAGCATCATCTTCGGCATGTCGAACAACGCCGTCACCTGGTGGGACAACAGCCGTGCACGCCATGTTGGCTATGTACCGCAGGACAGCTCAGATGGTTTCCGGGACGCTATTTATGCCAGCACCAGCCAGCCAGACCTCACCGATCCGGTCGCCATTTACCAAGGCGGTGGCTTCGTCACGGCGGGTCCCTTTTCCGGTTGACAGGCTGCTCCAGCACAGCCCGAGTGACAGCCGCAACCCGTTCGATTTGCCCGTTTTCTTTTCTGTCAGTAGTTTTTAAATCGTTTATTCAACAAGGAGACAAACCATGACTTTCCGCCGCCACCTGATTGCCGCCGCTGCGCTGGCTTCCTTTGTATTTGCCCTGCCTATCGCAGCGCAGGCGCAAACTGTCCTCAAGGCATCCGACACGCACCCGGCGGGTTACCCGACGGTTGTGGCCGTCGAGAACATGGGCAAAAAGCTCGAAGCCCAGACCAGTGGCCGCATCAAGATGCAGATGTTTGCCGGTGCCGTGCTGGGCCAGGAAAAAGAAACCGTTGAGCAGACCCAGATCGGCGCGTTGCAGATCAACCGCATCTCGCTTGGCGTGATTGGCCCTGTGGTGCCAGACGTCGATGTGTTCAACATGCCTTTTGTCTTCCGCGACATTCCGCACATGCGCAAGGTCATTGACGGCCCCATCGGCGACGAATTGCTGGCCAAGGTCACGGCCAGCCCGGCCCGCCTGGTAGCCCTGGGCTGGATGGACGGTGGCGCTCGCAGCCTGTACACCAAAAAGCTTGTCAAAACCCCTGCCGACCTCAAGGGTGTAAAGGTACGCATGATGGGCAATCCGCTCTTCGTTGACACCATGAACGCCATGGGCGGCAACGGAATATCCATGGCCTACGGCGAGGTGTTCAGTGCACTGCAGACCGGGGTCATCGATGGTGCTGAAAACAACCCGCCCAGCATGTTCACGTCCAACCACTACAGCGCCGGTACCAAGTACTACGCGCAGACCAACCACCTGATCATTCCTGAACTCCTGGTGATGTCCAAGGTGGCATGGGACAAGCTGACCCCGGCCGACCAGGCGCTGGTCAAAAAGCTTGGCCGTGAAGCGCAACTGGAACAGCGTGTGCTCTGGGACAAGAGCGTGGAAGATTACTCGGCCAAGCTCAAGGCTGCGGGCGTTGAGTTCGTGCCTGTGGACCAGAAACTGTTTTTCACCGCGACAGCGCCTGTGCGTGCCAAGTACGGTGTGAAGTTCGCCGATCTGATGGGCCGCATAGACGCCACGAAGTAATTCGGAGTTGTCCGGATCCGGAGGGCTCCGCCTGATGGCGGGGCCCTCCGTCCGACCTTTGCCGCATTCCTGTTGTCCGAGCGAAAACTACATGAAAAACCATACCCTGCGCTTTAACGACTGGCTGTACCTCGCGTGCATCTGGATTTCCGGTCTCTCGATCTTTGTGATGTCGCTGATCATTCCCTGGGGCATCTTCACGCGCTATGTGCTGGGCACCGGCTCGCAGTGGCCCGAGCCCATCTCCATCTTGCTGATGGTGATCTTCACCTTCTTCGGCGCTGCCGCTGCATACCGCGCCAATGCGCATATTTCCGTGGCCATGGTCACCGACCGCATGCCGGCTCAGCTGCGCAGCGCTGTAGCCTGGGTCATGGACATCCTGATGGCTCTGGTCTCCGTTTTCATGGCCTATTACGGCGCCAAACTCTGCATCGAAACCTGGGGCCAGAACATCGGCGAAATTCCCTGGATGCCGGTGGGTGCCACTTATCTTCCGCTGCCCCTGGGCGGCATCATCACGCTGATCTTCGTGCTTGAGCGCATGGCGCTGGGCCACCAGGGCGGTCGCGAAGTCGTCACCTACGACCACGAAAAAATTGAAGGCGAGGCCCTCTGATGGATGCTTTTGTTCTGTTGGGGTCCTTTCTCCTGCTCATGATTCTCGGCCTGCCGGTGGCTTACGCCCTGGGTCTTTCCGCACTGATTGGGGCCTGGTGGATAGACATTCCGCTGGATGCGGTGATGATCGCAATCTCCAGTGGGGTCAACAAGTTTTCCCTGCTGGCCATTCCCTTCTTCGTACTTGCCGGTGCCATCATGGCCGAGGGCGGCATGTCGCGGCGCCTGGTTGCCTTTGCCAGCGTGCTGGTGGGTTTTGTGCGCGGCGGCCTTTCGCTAGTCAACATCCTGGCATCCACCTTTTTCGGCGCGATCTCCGGCTCGTCGATGGCCGATACGGCTTCGATCGGCTCGGTGCTGATTCCAGAAATGGAAAAGAAGGGTTACCCGCGCGACTTCGCCACGGCCGTGACAGTCAGCGGCTCGGTGCAGGCCATCCTGATACCGCCCAGCCACAACGCTGTTATTTATTCGCTGGCCGCTGGCGGTGGCGTGTCGATTGCTGCACTCTTCCTTGCCGGTGTGTTGCCCGGCTTGCTGCTGGGGCTGACGCTGGCCGTCATGTGCCTGTTCATCGCGAAAAAGCGCGACTTCCCCAAGGGTCGCGTCATTCCGATGCGCGAAGCGCTCAAGATTTGCGTGGACGCGCTCTGGGGCCTGATGACCATGGTCATCATTTTGGGCGGCATCCTGTCTGGCATCTTCACAGCTACCGAGTCGGCGGCCATTGCCGTGATCTGGGCCTTCTTCGTGACCATGTTCATTTACCGCGACTACAAGTGGCGCGAACTCCCCAAGCTGGTTCACCGTACGGTCAAGACCCTGGCCATCGTGATGATCCTCATCGCGTTTGCGGCGAGCTTCGGCTACATCATGACGCTGATGCAGATTCCGCAGCAGATCACGGGCGCGTTCACCAGCATCTCGACCAACAAGTACGTGGTACTGCTGATGATCAACGTACTGCTGCTGGTTCTGGGCACGTTGATGGACATGGCCCCGCTGATCCTCATCATGACGCCCATCCTGCTGCCTGTGGTAACGCAGCTTGGCGTAGACCCGGTTCACTTCGGCATGATCATGATGGTTAACCTCGGCATGGGACTGATCACGCCGCCCGTCGGTGGTGTGCTGTTCGTCGGTGCGGCGGTGGCCAAGCTGCCTATTGAGAAGGTGGTGCGGGCGCTGTACCCGTTCTTCGGCGCGCTGCTGCTCGTTCTTCTCCTGGTGACCTACGTGCCGGCGCTGTCGCTGTGGTTGCCCAACCTGCTGCTGAAATGAGTGGAGCAAGCCGATGCTGACGATCACCGCCGTTCGCATCACGCCTATCGCGTTCCGCGACCCGCCGCTTCTGAACGCGGCCGGTATCCACGAGCCCTGGGCGCTGCGTTCCATCATCGAGATCGAAACGAACTCGGGGCTGGTCGGTATCAATGAAAGCTACGGCGATCTGCCGATGCTGCAGGCGCTGGCGAAAGTCGCGCCCAGGCTCGTCGGCCTGTCTCCCTGGGATCTCGCCGGTATGGAGGTACGCGTTGCTGCCGAGGTCACGCCGCCAGCGCAGACCGGGTCCGAGTTTCTCGGCCAGCAGGTGTCGCTCGCACCGGGCACCCATGTGTCCAAAACTGTGGCCAAGGTGGTCAGTGCTTTTGAAGTCGCCATGCTGGACCTGCAAGGGCAACTGGCCGGCGCGCCCGTGGTGGACCTGCTGGGCGGCGCAGCCCGCGACCGCGTGCCATATTCAGCTTACCTGTTCTACAAGTACGCAGAGCACATCGACAAACCCTATGCGCCCGACGTGTGGGGCGAGGCGCTCACACCGGATCAACTGGTGGCGCAGGCGCGAAAGATGATTGCGCTATACGGTTTCAAAAGCATCAAGCTCAAGGCCGGTGCACTGCAGCCCGAGCAGGAAGCAGCAGGACTGCTGGCGCTGGCCGAGGCCTTCCCCGGTACACCGCTGCGCATTGACCCGAATGCAAACTGGAGCGTGGCGACCAGCCTGAAGATCGTGCAACAGCTGCAGGGCGTGCTGGAGTATTACGAAGACCCGGCGCCCGGCCTGGAAGGCATGGCTGCTGTAGCCCGGGAGTGTGATGTGCCGCTGGCCACCAACATGGTGGTGACCGACTTCGCGGAGTTCCGCCGCAATGCCGACATGGGCTGCCCCGTGAAGATCGTGCTTAGCGACCACCATTATTGGGGCGGCCTGCGTGCTACGCAGCAGCTGTCGCGCCTGTGCCGCACTTTCGATCTGGGTTTGTCGATGCACAGCAATTCACACCTGGGCATCAGCCTGATGGCCATGACCCACCTGTGTGCCAGCGTACCGCTGCTGACTTACGCCTGTGATACCCACTATCCGTGGCAGGACGAAGAGGTGGTGGAGGGCGGCCGCCTCAAGTTTGAGGAGGGCAGCCTGCGCGTGCCAGCCACCCCCGGCCTGGGCGTCAAACTGGACCGTACGGCTTTGGCCCGCCTGCATGACAACTACCTGAATTGCGACATCCGCAACCGCGACGACCTGGGACAGATGCGCAAGTACGACCCCACATTCACCGGCACGCAGCCGCGTTTTTAAATCACCTGTCCGCCTCATAAAACCATGAAAAAGGAAACGCCATGTCTCTCGTTTCATTGCGGAAATACCTGGCGTATCTCGCCGGTATCGGCATGATGGCAGCCGCCCCCGGCGCTATCGCCGCAACCTGGGTCTATGTCTCCAACGCTGACAGCCAGGACATTTCTGTGCTGGAACTCGACCGGGCCGCGGGTGTGCTCAAGCCCGTGGCCCTCGTCCCCGCGGGCGGTACGGCGATGCCGATGGTGGTGAGCAGGAACAAGAAGTTCCTGTACGTGGCGCTGCGCTCCCAGCCTTTTCGGGTCGTGACCTTTGCCATCGATGGCGCGACTGGCGGGCTGAAGAAGCTGGGTGAGTCAGCACTGGCCGACAGCGTGCCAAATATCGACCTCGACCCGAGCGGCAAATGGCTGTTCGCCGCTTCCTACGGCGGCAACAAGATCACTGTCAACAGCATTGGTGATGACGGCGTGGTTGGCGCGGTGCAGCAGATCGTGCACACCTCTCCGGCCGCGCATGCGATCCATGCGGACGCCTCCGGCAAGTATGTGTTTGCGACGAGCCTGGGCGGGGACAACCTCTCCAGCTGGAAATTCGATGCGGCCACCGGCCAGCTCAGCGCCAACAACCCGGCGCTGGTAAACGTCGCGCCGGCCAGGACCGGGCCACGCCACTTTCTCTGGGACAAGGCACAGAAGTACGCCTACCTGATCAACGAACTCGACGGTGGCGTCGATGTGTTCAGCTACGACGCTGCAGAAGGCGCCATGACGCACGTACAGCGCAGCACCGTCGTACCTCCGGGCTTTACCGGCAAGGTGTGGGCTGCGGACCTGCAGATCGCGCCGGACGGCAAGTTCCTCTATGGCTCCGAGCGTACCTCCAGCACCCTGACCACCTTCAAGGTCGACCCTGCGACGGGCCGCCTGCAGGTTCTCGGCCAGACACCGACCGAGAAAACACCGCGCAGTTTCGCAGTGGACTCGACCGGCCGCTTCCTGGTTTCCACCGGGCAGGACTCACACGGCATTTCACTGCACGCCATCGACACCGGCTCCGGCATGCCCGGCCCCGGCAAGAGTCAATCCGCCGGCAAGAACCCGAACTGGGTGGAGATTGTGGATTTCTGATCCGCACGTTTTTTCGAGCCAAAACTGACAATGACACATCCCGCCGTCCGGCCGCCCCTGTATATCCGCATGCATGATGCGGACAACGTCGCCATCGTCGCGAATGACGGCGGGCTGGAGGCCGGTAATGTGTTTCCCGATGGACTCAGGCTGGTTGACAGGGTTCCGCAAGGCCACAAAGTCGCCCTCGCCGATCTCCCCAAGGGCACGGCGGTTCGCCGCTACAACGTGCCCATTGGCTATGCGAACAAGGACATCCCCGCTGGCAGCTGGGTACACGAGCGCCTGCTGGAAATGCCAGCTGCGCGCGGTCTCGAAGACCTGCCGATCGCCACGGTGAAGCCACCCCAAGGGCAGGCACTTGCCGGTTACACCTTCGAGGGTTTTCGCAATGCTGACGGCTCGGTGGGCACGCGCAACATCCTGGCCATCACGACCACGGTGCAATGCGTGGCGGGTGTGGTTGATTTTGCTGTCTCACGGATCAAGGCCGAGTTGCTGCCGCGCTTTCCGAATGTCGATGATGTGGTGGGGCTGGAACACACCTACGGCTGCGGCGTGGCGATTGACGCACCCGACGCCATCATCCCGATCCGGACCCTGCGCAACATCTCGCTGAACCCCAACTTCGGCGGCGAGGTAATGGTGGTCAGCCTGGGCTGCGAGAAGCTGCAGCCTGAGCGCCTGCTGCCGCCAGGCAGCTTTGCCATCGTCGATGAGCGCAGCGTCGCAGACGTCGGTGCCAGCGCCGAAACCCCGCTGGATGTGGTTTGCCTGCAGGCGGACAACCATGTCGGCTTCATGTCCATGATTGACTCCATCATGCAGGCGGCTGTGTTGCACCTGGAGCGGCTCAATGCCCGGCAACGCGAGACTGTACCGGCCAGCGAACTGGTGGTCGGTGTGCAATGCGGCGGCAGCGATGCGTTCTCCGGCGTCACCGCCAACCCGGCCGTCGGTTTTGCAACCGACCTGCTGGTCAGGGCCGGGGCCAGCGTGATGTTCTCTGAAACCACCGAGGTGCGCGACGGCATTGACCAGCTCACCTCACGCGCCAGCACACCCGAAGTGGCCGAAGCCATGATCCGGGAGATGGCCTGGTATGACGCCTACCTGAAGAAGGGCCAGGTTGATCGCAGTGCCAACACCACGCCGGGCAACAAAAAGGGCGGGCTGTCCAATATTGTCGAGAAGGCGATGGGCTCCATCGTCAAGTCCGGCAGCGCTCCCATTACCGGCGTGCTGTCGCCGGGCGAAAAACTGAAAACCAAAGGCCTGACTTACGCTGCCACACCTGCCAGTGACTTCATCTGCGGCACGCTGCAACTGGCGGCTGGCATGAACCTGCATGTATTCACCACGGGCCGTGGCACACCTTACGGGCTTGCGGAGGTGCCGGTCATCAAGGTAGCCACGCGCACCGACCTGGCCAGGCGCTGGCATGACCTGATGGACATCAATGCCGGCCGCATTGCCGATGGCGACGCCAGCATTGCCGACGTCGGCTGGGAGCTTTTTAACTTCATGCTCGACGTCGCCAGCGGCCGCAAAAAAACCTGGGCCGAGCACTGGAAGCTGCACAACGCGCTGGTGCTGTTCAACCCGGCACCCGTGACCTGAGTTCATCGTCAAAAATCAAAAGGAGACATCATCATGCAACGCCGTACCCTCATTCAAACCGCCGTGGCTGCAGCCGCAGGCGGATTCGCGACCCTGACTGCATTTGCACAGGGCACCTGGCCTACGGGCAAGGCTGTTACCTATATGGTGCCTTTCCCGCCGGGCGGCAACACCGACACGCTGGCACGCCTGGTCGCGCAGCCGCTATCCGCTGCGCTGGGCACACCCGTCGTCATCGACAACAAGGGCGGTGCCGGTGGTAGCGTGGGCTCGGCCATTGCGGCACGCGCACCGGCAGATGGCTACACCATCCTCGGCGGCACGATCAGCTCGCATTCGATCAACGGCAGCCTCTACACCACACCCATCGGCTACGACATGATCAAGTCATTCACGCCAGTGGCCATGCTGGGCGCGGCCCCGCTGCTGCTGGTGGTGCCCGCCAACAGCCCGATGCGCACGCTGGATGACGTGCTCAAGGCCAGCCGCGCCAAGAACGGTGGCCTGAGCTCCGGCTCGCCCGGCATCGGTACCTCCCCACACATGGCGCTGGAACTGCTGGCCAGCCAGTCGGGTGTGAAGTTCACCCATGCACCTTACAAGGGTTCTGGCCCTGCAGTGCAGGACGTGATTGGCGGACAACTCGACATGATGTTTGACACCAGCCTCGTCGTGGGCCCGCACATCCAGAGCGGCAAGCTGCGCGCTATCGCCATCACCGGCAGCCAGCGCGTGCCCGGCTTCCCCAATGTGCCGACCATCGCCGAGAGCGGCCAGAAGGGTTTCGACATGGTGTCCTGGCAAGCCCTGTTCGTGCCTGCGAACACGCCGCAGCCCGTGGTTGACCGCCTGCATGCCGAGGTAATGAAGGTGGTGGCGCTGCCTGACGTGCAGGCCCGGCTCAAGGGCTTCGGCATGGAGCCCTCGAACATGACACCCACGCAACTGGCGGCCTACCAGAAGGTCGAAGTGGAGAAGTGGGCTAGGGTCATCAAGGCCGCCAATATCAAGGCTGAATAGAAACCGCATCCGATTTGAGAGAGCAACCGCAAAACACCATGACACAGCCCACACCCTACCAACCCTTTCCCAATCGTTTCAAGCAGGACCTGCTTGCCGGCAAACGCCTGATCGGCTGCTGGTCCTCGCTGGCCAATGCCATCACGACAGAAGTGCTGGGGGTCGCCGGCTTTGACTGGATATTGCTGGATGGCGAGCATTCGCCCAACGATGTCGGTACCTTTATCCCGCAAATGATGGCACTGAAGGACAGCCCGAGCGCACCGGTTGTCCGGCCCACCAGCAACAACGAGGTTGAACTCAAACGCCTGCTCGACGCTGGCTTCTACAACTTCCTGGTGCCATTTGTCGAAAGCCCGGAGGAGGCATTGCGTGCGGTACGCGGCACACGTTACCCGCCGCAGGGCGTGCGCGGTGTGTCGGTGTCCCAGCGCAGCAACCGCTACGGTACGGTGCCGGAATATTTCAAGTCCATCAACGACCACATCTGTGTGATTTTGCAGATTGAAAGCCAAAAAGGGGTGGACGCCACCAAAGCCATCGCCAGCATTGACGGCGTGGACTGCATATTCGTCGGCCCGTCTGACCTGGCTGCCAATCTTGGCCACCTCGGCAACGCTGGTCACCCCGACGTGCAGGCTGCGATTGCGCAGGTGTTTGCCGATGCAAAAGCCTGTGGCAAGCCCACCGGCATCCTGGCGCCGGTCGAGGCCGATGCACGCCGCTACATGGAGATGGGCGCTACCTTTGTCGCTGTTGGCAGCGACCTTGGCGTCTTCCGCTCGGCGACACAGGCCCTACACGATAAATATCGCAGCTGATCGAAGCGCAACACGGATTTTTTAAGGAAACAAGTCAATGAGCAAACTGGGTTTTATCGGTCTGGGCATCATGGGTGCGCCCATGGCGGCACACCTCATCAAGGCAGGGCATGAGGTTTTCCTCGCCACGCGCAGCAAGGTGCCGGCCGACCTGCTGACGGGCAAGGCAGTTGCCTGCAAGTCGTCCCGCGAGGTGGCAGAAAAAGCCGACATCATCTTTTTGATGCTGCCCGACACGCCGGATGTCGACAAGGTGCTATTTGGTGAAGACGGTGTCTCGCTGGGCCTGAGCAAGGGGAAAACTGTGGTCGACATGAGCTCGATCTCACCGATGGAAACCAAGGAGTTTGCCAAGGCCATCAATGCGCTGGGCTGTGATTACCTCGATGCGCCGGTGTCCGGTGGCGAAGTCGGTGCCAAGGCGGCCAGCCTGACCATCATGATCGGCGGCCCTGATGCCACGTTTGACAAGGTCAAACCGCTGTTCGAGCTGATGGGTAAAAACATCACGCTGGTGGGTGGCAATGGTGATGGCCAGACCTGCAAGGTCGCCAACCAGATCATCGTGGCGCTGAACATTGCCGCCGTCGGCGAAGCGTTGCTGTTTGCCAGCAAGGCAGGCGCTGACCCGGCCAAGGTGCGGCAGGCGCTGATGGGCGGGTTTGCTGCGTCGCGCATTCTTGAAGTGCATGGTGAGCGCATGATCAAACGCACCTTTGCACCTGGCTTTCGCATCGGCCTGCACCAGAAGGACCTGGGCCTGGCTCTGTCGGGCGCACGCGAACTGGGTGTATCGCTGCCGCAAACTGCCGGCGCCGCGCAGCTGATGCAGGTGTGCGTCGCCAATGACATGAAAGACCTGGATCACTCGGCGCTGGTCCGTGCGCTGGAGCTGATGGCGCACCACGACGTGGCCTGAAGTCCTGAAGGTGCCCATGCCCCTGCTCGACGCCTTACGGTTTCGCGGCGAGATTGATGGCAAGGCGGTGGGCCTGTACACCCTGCGTAACTCGCGCGGCATGCAGGCCTGCATCACCAATTACGGCGCCAAGATAGAGCAACTGCTGGTGCCCGGCCGCGACGGCGCGCTGACCGATGCGGTGCTGGGCTATGACAGTCTGGAAGCCGCAGTGGGCGGCTCACCGTCGATGGGCGCCTTCATAGGCCGCTACGCCGGCCGCATAGGGCAGGCCGCTTTCACACTGGATGGGACCCGCTACCAGCTCAACGCCAACAACGGCCCGCACTGCCTGCACGGCGGCCTGCGCGGCTCACGTAGCCGTGTCTTTGATGCGCTGCAGCGCAACGACTCGAGCGTCGAGATGCGTTACCTGTTTGAGGACGGCGAAGAGGGCTTTCCCGGCGCGCTGTCCCTGCGGCTGATGTACAGCCTCAGCGAAGCCAATGAGCTGGTGCTGAACTACGAAGCCCTGGCGCTGGACAAACCCACGGTTGCCAGCTTCACGACGCACGCTTTTTTTAACCTCAACGGCGAGTCTGCCGATGGCGCTGAGCGTGATGTGCGCGATGTGCGCAGCCATGAAGTGATGATTGCGGCGGAACATTGCTTTGCGACTTCTGCTGATCTCGTCGCCACTGGCGACTTGCTGCCAGTGGCTGGAACGCCTTTTGACTTTCGACAGCCGGTGCTGCTGGGCGAGCGCATGCGGGGCAGCGATGTTGCAGGAGCCGTGGACGGCTATGACAGCTGTTACCTGGTACAGCCGGCTGCTTCCGATGTGCCGGTGCTGGCCGCGCGGGTGAGGGCGCCTGCCAGTGGCCGCACGATGGAAGTCTGGTCCACAGAGCCGGCGCTGCAGTTTTACACCGGCCTGCAAGCCGGTGAGCCGCTGGCTGGCGGGCCGGGCAAGGGTGGGCGTGCCTACCTGCAGCAGCAGTCGCTGTGCCTGGAGCCGCAGGGCTACCCGAATGCCCCCAACTGTCCGGCGTTTTTATCGTCGGTGCACCTGCCGGGCGCAAGCCGCAGGAGCAGGACGGTTTACCGCTTCGGTGGCTAGCCGGGGTCTTGATGTAAAGTAGACTTTACATTGGGTTCTTTTCAGGCCCGTCGCAAAGAACCGGAAGGCCTTTTCGGGCACAAAAATGCGTCAAAAGTGCCGTTTTCAGGTATCAAAAATGGTTGCAACCCAATCTGGACTAGCGCGACATGCTCCGTATTTGATAGCAACTAGACGGACAACAAAAAGCCCGACCTGCTTGCGCAGGCCGGGCTTTTTTGATTCCGGGCTTGGGGTTTAGCGGTCGCCCCAGACTTCCTGTGCGGTTTCTATCACCAGGCGCAGTTTGGAGCGCTGGGCTTCAACGGCGATGTCGTTGCCATGCACGGTGCTGCTGAAGCCGCACTGGGGTGACAGCGCGAGTTGCTCCAGCGGCACGTATTTCGCCGCTTCGTCGATGCGGCGTTTGACGTCGTCCTTGCTTTCCATCGTGCCTATCTTGGTGGTGATCAGGCCGAGCACCACGGTCTTGCCCTTGGGCAGAAAGCGCAGTGGCTTGAAGTCGCCGCTGCGGTCATCGTCGTACTCCAGGAAGTAGGCATCGAGGTCCATTTCCTTGAGCAGCGCTTCGGCGACGGGTTCGTAATTACCGGCTGCTGCATGCGTGCTCTTGAAGTTGCCCCGGCACAGGTGCATGGACAGCAGCATGCCTGCAGGTTTTTGCGCAACCACCATGTTCACGAACTTTGCATACCGGTGTGGCAGTTCGTTGGGGTCGTCACCGCGCTGGCGTGCGGCCTCGCGCATTTTTTCATCGCAGAGGTAGGCGAGGTTGGTGTCGTCCATCTGCACGTAGTTGCAGCCCGCAGCTGACAGGCTGCGAAGTTCATCGCCGTAAGCCTTGGCCACGTCTTCATAGAAGGTCGGGTCCAATTCCGGGTACGCACTGCGGCTGATGCCGGCGCGCCCGCCGCGGAAATGCAGCATGGTGGGCGACGGGATGGTGACCTTGGGTGTGTTGCCGGCGCTGACCTGGCTCTTCAGGTACTGAAAGTCAGCCAGCTGGATGTCCTTGGCGTGGCGCACCTTGTCGATGACCTTCATCACGGGCGGTGCCAGCTCCTGCGAGCCATCAGGCTTGATGAAGGTGACGGGGATGTCGGTTTTCACGCCGCCCAGCTGATCCAGGAAGTCGATGTGGAAGTAGGTGCGGCGGAACTCGCCATCGGTGATGGCTTTCAGGCCCACGTCTTCCTGGAACTTCACGATTTCGGTGATCGCCTTGTCCTCGACCTTGCGCAGCTCTTCAGGCGTGATTGCACCCCTGGCCTTTTGCTCGCGGGCTTCCAGCAAGTATTTGGGGCGCAGGAAGCTGCCGACGTGGTCGTAGCGGGCTGGAAGCTGAATCATGTTGTCTCCGTTCGGATGTGTTTATTGGTATGGGATGGGGTGGCGGTAACTGGAAACCTAGAGATCCAGCACCAGCACCGGGCTTTTCGAGCGCGAGCAGCAGGGCGTGAACTGGTCGTTCGCCTCTTTTTCCTCGTCGGTGAAATACATGTCGCGGTGGTCTATCTCGCCCTCAAGCACGCGCGTGATGCAGGTGCCGCAGACACCCTGTTCGCAGGAGGTCAGTATCTCGATACCGTTGTCCTTGAGCACCTGGATGATGTTGTCCTTCTTGCCTATGGTGTAGCTCTTGCCGGTGCTGGCGATCCTGACTTCAAAGCTGCCGTCGTTTGAGGTGTCCTGCGGCGCGGCGCCGAAATATTCGAGGTGGATGTTGGCCGGTGCCCAGCCTGCCTCTTTTGCGGTGCTGGTGACGAAGTTGATGTAGCCAGTGGGACCACAGACATACAGGTGCTTGCCGGCCTCCGGTTCGCCCAGCACTTTTTTCAGGTCCAGCTTCTGGTCGTCGGCACCAGAGTCGAAGTGAAACTCTACCTTGCCGGCAAATTCCGATTCGCGGATTTCCTTGTGGAATGCGGTGCGGTCTTCAGAGCGTGTGCAGTAGTGCATGGCGAAGTCAGCACCGGTTTTGCCCAGCCGCTGGGCCATGCAGAGAATCGGCGTCACGCCGATGCCGCCTGCAAACAGCAGCGTTTTGCTGGCGTGTTCCAGCGGGAAGTGGTTCTTCGGCGCGCTGATGGTGATCTCGTCACCTTCCTTCACCGCATCGTGCATGCCGATGGAGCCGCCGCGTGAAGTCGGGTCGCGCAGCACTGCAATGCGGTAACGGTGCTGCTCGCCGGCATCGTTGCAAAGCGAATACTGGCGTGTCAGCCCACCCGGGATTTGCACGTCGACGTGCGAGCCAGCGCTGAAGGCCGGCAGCGGCGCACCGTCGGTGCGGGCGAGTTCAAAACTGGCGATGTCCACTGCTTCTTTGGTCTTGCGTGTGACCTTGACCTTGATGTTGTCCATATTCATCGTTGTAGTTAAGGGGTTTCAGGCCAGCAAGTGCCGCGTAACTGGCTTGGCCAGGCCGCAGGCACTGCCCCCTTGAGGGGGAGGGTGCTACATAAAGTGAGCATCCAACGGGGGTGTTCCCATTATCCCGCCTGGGGCTCGGGTTTGGCTTGTTCTTCGGATATCAGGCGGTCAAGGATACGCCTGGACTGCACGCCACCTGCGTCGATGTTGAGCATCAGCAGCTTGCGCTGTGGGAACAGGTCGAGGTTGCGCTGCTGCGCTTCCAGAACCACCGTATCTTCAGCGAAAACCTTGCCCTGTCCGTCGCGGATCTGTGCCGTCAGCGCCTTGTCCTTCGGATTGAAGTTGCGCGCCATCCCCCAAAAATACCACATCGTGGTTTCGGTCTCCGGCGTGCAGAAATCGACCACGACGCTGTGCACCTTGTCTTTGGGGTCTGCATCGTAGCCGCCCTTGCCGGCGTGGGCCACACCGACTTCGATCATCACGTGGCTGGGCGGCGTGAAGCGGCAGACCTGCCAGCGGTCCACCGGCACGTCGTCTGCCAGGTTGTTGCCGCGCAGGTTGGCGCGCCAGAAGGGCGGTGCCATCACGTTTTCCATGTAGCGGCTGGTGATGACCATCTCGCCTTCGGTCTTTGTAGTGACTGGTGCTTCGTCGATTTCCTTCTGGCCGATGCTGGTGGTGTGCACATAGGTTTCGTGCGTCAGGTCCATCAGGTTGTCGATCATCAG
>JAZKCN010000032.1:0-13063 GCA_040388075.1 Pseudomonadota bacterium
ACTTTTCTTTTGGCGAAGCAAAAGAAAGTGACTTGCCGCCGGGCAACCCCCGGCTAGGTGGTGAAGGGCAAAATCCTCAACCCACCAGCAAGGCAGCAAACGCTCTACTCAGCTACCTGCTGCAACATCCACATCCGCGCATATTTCCCGCCAAGCGCCAGCAGCGCAGCATGCGTCCCCCGCTCCACAATCTCACCCGCGTCCATCACCAGAATCTCATGTGCATCAACCACGGTCGACAGCCGGTGCGCGATCACCAGTGTGGTTTTGTTCTGCGCAGCGGCGCGCAATTCGGCCTGGATGGCGCGTTCGTTGGCGGAGTCGAGTGCGGATGTCGCCTCGTCAAAAATCAGCACCGGCGGGTTCTTCAGCAGGGTTCGGGCAATCGCCACGCGCTGCTTCTCGCCACCTGACAGCTTGAGCCCGCGCTCACCCACCATGGTCCTGTAACCCAGCGGCGTCGAAGCGATGAAGTCATGGATGCGCGCGGCGCGCGCCGCGGCTTCGACCTCATCATGCGTGGCGCCGGGCTTGCCGTAGGCGATGTTGTATTCGACCGTATCGTTGAACAGCACGGTGTCTTGCGGCACGATGCCTATGGCCTGCCGCACGCTGGCCTGTGTGACCTGCTTGATGTCCTGGCCCGCAATGGTGATGCGGCCTTGCTGCACATCGTAAAAACGGTACAGCAGCCGCGCGAGTGTCGACTTGCCAGCGCCCGATGAACCAACCACGGCCACGGTCTTGCCGGGCGGGATTTCAAAACTCACCTGCTTCAGGATGGGGCGTGCCGCTTCATAGGCAAAACTGACATTCTCGAAACGTACCACCGGCTCGGCACTGATCCGAATCGACTGGGCGCCGGGTTCATCAGCAATCTCTCGCTCTTTCTCCAGCAGCGTGAACATCTTTTCGAGATCGGTCAGGCTTTGTTTGATCTCGCGGTAAATCACACCCAAAAAGCCGAGCGGTATGTAGAGCTGGATCATGAAGGCATTGACCATCACCAGGTCACCCAGCGTCATGCGGCCATCGACCACGCCCTGCGTGGCGCGCCAAAGCATCAACACCAGTCCCACAGCGATGATCAGTTGCTGTCCGGTGTTGAGCATGCTGAGCGTCGTCTGGCTCTTGATGGCGGCGCGGCGGTATTTTTGCAGGCTCTGGTCGTAACGTCCGGCTTCAAACGCTTCGTTGTTGAAGTATTTGACGGTTTCGTAGTTAAGCAGCGAGTCGATCGCATGGCTGTGCGCGGTCGAGTCGAGCTCATTCATCTCCTTGCGAAAACGTGTGCGCCACTCGGTCACACAGACAGTGAATGCGATATAGATAACCAGCGCCGCCGCCGTGATCCAGACAAACCAGATATCAAATTTGACAGCCAGAATAGTCAGCACCAGCGCCACTTCAAACAGCGTGGGGATGATGCTGTAGAGGGAATAGGAAATCAGCGAATGCACGCCCCGCGTGCCGCGCTCTATGTCGCGCGTCATTCCGCCGGTCTGGCGTTCCAGATGAAAGCGCAGGCTCAGCGCATGCAGGTGGCGAAACACCTGCAGCGAGATCTTGCGCGATGCGCCTTCTGTCGCCTTGGAAAATACCAGTTCACGCAATTCGGTGAACAGCGACGTCGACAGGCGCAGCAGGCCGTAGCCCAGCAACAGCGCGACCGGCACTACCAGCACCGCCTGCACATTGCCGGGCTTGATGCTCATCGCATCGACCAGTGTCTTCAGAAGTAAGGGGACACCCACATTGCCCAGCTTGGCGGCCAGCACAAAACTCAGGGCAGCCACCACACGCCATTTGTAGTCCCACAAATACGGGAACAGGCGTTTCAGCGTCTCCCAGTCGGACCGCACGGGGGCAGACTGGGTTGCGGTACCCGGTGTGGGCGGCAGGGCAAGGGAGTAATCAGAACTGGAAGCACGGGATCGCATGGGGGACAATCGTTATATTGTTTTTACTACTTTCAGATTGTGCCTATGTCTTCCGAATCAAGCGCCCACTCAGGTACTCCCGCCGACAGCCTTCATGTCGAATTGCCGACCGACAAGGAACTGGTGCTCAAAGTCATCCCCATGCCGGGTGACTGCAATGCCAACGGCGATATTTTTGGCGGCTGGGTGATGTCGCAGGTTGACCTGGCCGGCTCCGTGGTCCCTGCGCGTTATGTGGACGGCCGCATGGCGACGGTTGCTGTCAACCAGTTCATCTTCAAACAGCCGGTGCGGGTGGGCGACATCCTGTCGTTTTTTGCATCGCTGACACGCATCGGCAATACCTCGATTACCGTGCAGGTCGAGGTCTATGCGGAACGCTTTCGCAGCCAGGGCCGCTACATCAAGGTTACGGAGGCCAGCCTGACGTATGTGGCCATTGATGACTTCGGCAAGCCACGCAAGATCAACAAGGCCCAATAGCCGCTTCACGACACCATATAGGCCCCGGCGCCAGTCGAGAGCAATTTCCCGTCCGCCCCCAGAAACGCCATCCGTGTGCTGGCCACACGCGATCCCAGCCTCAGCACCTCAGCCTGCAATTCAAAATGGTCACCGATGGCCGGCCGCAGGTAATCGACCCGCATGTCTATGGTGCCCAGCTTGGCAAAGCGGGCCACGCGCTGCTGCGGCGACTCATCCATGTGACGCGCACCAATGGCCGCCATCACGGCCAGCCCCGCCAGTGCGTCAAGTGCAGCACTGATCACCCCGCCGTGCACCCGGTTGTAGCTGTAGTGGCCCACCAGTTCGGGTTTCATGTCTATGCGGGCAGAAACCCGATCCGGCCCCAGCGTGCTGATCTTCAGGCCCAGCACCTTGTTGAACACGATCCTGTTCTCGAACAGGTCGGTCAGCGCGGCGATGAATTCTTCTTCAAATTCAACAGGCGCAGGGGCCTGCTGGTGGCTGGTTTTTGTCATCGGCCTATTGTCGCGCAGCCCCGGCCGGCGCAAGCTGCGCGGCGCGCTCCTGCAGCAACTCGCGCTCGCGTGCATTGCCCGCAAGCTGTGCGGCACGTTCAAACTCGGCTTGGGCTTCCCGGTTGCGGCCCAGTTTGGCCAGCAGGTCACCACGCACACTGGGCAGCCACTGGTAGTTCTGCAGCGACTTGTCGTCACCCAATGTGTCGATGATGGCCAGGCCCGCCGCAGGGCCAAACGCCATGCCAACGGCCACCGCACGGTTCAGTTCGATCACCGGCGATGGCGTGGCCTGTGCCAGTGCGTCGTAGATGGCGACAATGCGGGGCCAGTCGGTCGCTTCAGGCTCCGCCGCACGCGCATGGCACGCTGCGATGGAAGCCTGCATGGCGTAAGAGCCCAGCGGCTTCGCCTCCCTTTCTGCAATGGCTTCTGCAGCCTGCAGGGCGGCCAGCCCGCGCCGTATCAGCAGCCTGTCCCAGCGGCGGCGGTCCTGTGCCATCAGCAATACCGGCCTTCCTTGTGCATCGACACGCGCCGCAGCGCGCGAGGCCTGCAACTCCATCAAGGCCAGCAGGCCCAGCACCTCGCCCTCATCCGAAGCCAGGCCGCCCAGCATGCGGCCCAGGCGCAATGCCTCATCTGTCAGCGCTGGTCGCATCCAGTCTTCGCCGGCGGTTGCGGTGTAGCCTTCATTGAAGACCAGGTAGACCACTTCCAGCACCGAGGCCAGCCGGGCATTGAGTTCATCGCCATGCGGCACCTCAAACGGTACCTTTGCTTCGCTGAGCGACCGTTTGGCACGCACGATGCGCTGTGCAATCGTCGGCTCCGGCACCAGGAAGGCGCGTGCGATTTCATGCGTCGTCAAACCGCCCAGCAACTTGAGCGTCAGCGCCACGCGCGCTTCGGTTGACAACAGGGGATGGCAGGCAGTGAAGATCAGGCGCAGCAGGTCATCGCCAATTTCCGCCTGCTCGCGCGCAGCGTCCAGCCCGTCGACAAAGTCAGGCACCTGGTGCGCCTCCTGGGCTTGCATGTCGTGGCCCACCTGTTCCAGCTTGCCCTGCAGGGATTTTTCGCGCCGCAGGCGGTCCAGTGCCTTGTTCTTTGCGGCAGCCATCAGCCACGCCCCGGGGTTGTCAGGCACGCCCGATGCAGGCCAGTGCTCCAGCGCCGACACCAGCGCATCCTGCGCAAGCTCCTCGGCCAGCCCGATGTCGCGCACCATGCGCGCCACCGCACCCACTATCTTTGCGGACTCCATGCGCCATACAGTGGCAATGGCCTGGTGGGTGGCTGAATGCATGAATTGATATTACCGGCACCCACCCGCGTTGTCCTGGCCTGGCCGCGGAACCGGCTTCGCCGGGCCGCAGGCGACGGCCCCCGCGGGGGGCAGGGCGCTACACGCAGTGAGCAACCGTGGGGGCTTCATTTCGCGTTGGGGTCCATCCAGAACACTTCCCACACGTGGCCATCCAAGTCGGTAAACCCATGCGAGTACATAAAGCCATGGTCCTGTGTCGGATTGGGCGCAGTGCCGCCAGCCGCGAGAGCCTTGCTGACCATCTCGTCCACCTCTGCCCGGCTTTCGCATGAGAGGGCAATCAGCACCTCGGTGGTTTTCGTGGCGTCGGCAATTGCCTTTTTGGTAAAGCCCTGAAAGAAAGGCTCGACCAGCAGCATGGCGTAGCTGTGGTCCTTGCTGATGATCATGCAGGCCCCCTGGTCATTGGTGAACTGCGGGTTGAATTCAAAACCCAGGCTTTTGAAAAAGGCCTGACTGCGTTCCATGTTCTTGATGGGAAGGTTGATGAAGACCTGGCGTGACATGCGGCGCTCCTTTGATGTGGATGACGGTGAGGTGGACATCAGGGCCTCCTTATTTCTGGCTGGGCGTGTTCATTTCGCGGAAGCGCTCTAACTGCCTGCTCGGCTCGAAGTCGTCCAGTTCATACAGCTGGCGCACTTCGATGACGGCGGGCTTGCCTTCACCAGCGGGGTTGGGGTAACGGCGCGACCACGCCATCGCCTCTTCACGCGAACGCACCTGGATGATGGTGAAACCGGCAACGAGTTCCTTGGCCTCGGCAAACGGGCCGTCAATAACGCTGCGCTTATCGCCGTCGTACTCGATGCGCCAGCCCTTGCGGCTGGGCTGCAGGCCGCTGCCGTCCAGCAGCACGCCGGCACGCGACAGCTCTTCCATGAAGTCGGCCATGTCGGACATCAGTTTTTCGTCCGGCGCCTGCGGCGTGGTTTCGACCTCGAAGTCGGGCTGCGATTTGACAAAAATGATGAAACGCATGGCTGTTCTCCCTGGGGTGTTGAACGAGGCACAAAACGGCCTTCACATCCACGACGAACGGCTGGATGCGAAATCGACAGGCCCTGCAAAAAAATTCTGGCTAATGCAAATTGACGGCCGGGTCGGTCTCGTCGTCGTAGCAGGGGCCGGTGGCACGCACCTCAATGGTGGCCCATTCGGCAGCCGGGCACTGCCCCGCAATGGCGACAGCTTCTGCCCAGCTTTTGCAGTTCAGCAGGAAAAATCCGCCAATCATTTCCTTGGCCTCGGCGAAGGGGCCGTCCACCACCAATGCCTTGCCGTTGCTGACGCTGACACGGGCTGCACTGGCGTGCGAGCTCAGCGACTCGCTGGCCACCAGCAGACCTCGGGCCTGCAGTTCCTGACCGAAATTGACCATGCGTTTGTAAACGGCCTCGCCCTCGAGGGGCGTGCGGGTGCGGCGCTGCGCGGGGTCTTCAACAACCAACAACATGTAGGGCATGGGTTCAGGTGCTCCGGGGTGGATTTCTGGCATTGTCCCGTTTTTCCGTAGCGCGGCGCACAGGATTGCAGATGCTACCAACTTGATAGCATGCCGCGCTAGTCCACATTGGGTTTCAGGCCTTTTTGACAGTCAAAAATGGCATTTTTTGACCGTTTTCAGCCTTTTGGCACCCACAAACCACTGCGCCCAGCGGCCCAAATGCCCTCAATGTAAAGTTGGCTTTACATTTCGACTTTTTTCCACCATGGCACGGGGTGTGCCACCAGCCCTGTCAGATCGGATAAATGATGGAGTTGGGGATCATCTCGCTGTCGTAGATGCAATGGCGCGACGCGAACTTCAGCCCGTCCGGCGTGCGCACGATCACGTCAATGTAGCGGCCCACATTGAACACCGTGGACTCCTGCGACAGCTTGGTGCGAAACACCGCGTAGTTGGCTTCGCTTTCAAAACGCTGGCCATCGGCCTTGTGGATGACAGGCGAACCGACCACATGGCGCTGGTAGTAGGGGTCGTGAAAAAGCGTTTCGCGAATGCCGTAGGCACGGTCCTTCAGCATGCCCTTGCTTTCAAACATCAACGTGGCCAGCGGAAAGCCGCGCTCATGGTTTTCTCGCGGCACCAGCTTGTACGAGCACTCTTCGGTGAAAAACTCGGGCCACAGATCCCAGTCGCCCGAATCGACGGCTTTGGCGTAGTCGGCGTAGAGCTGGGTGATCTGGAAGTAATCCTGGAAGTCGATCGCAATCATTTCAAGCCTCCATGACCTTGCGCCAGTACTTGTACATGCCGCGAATCAGCGTTTCGGTGACCATGTGATCCGCGTCATCCACGTCGCGCCCGCCCAGTTCTGCCAGTGTGCGGTGAAATGGCTTTTGCTCAAAGCCCTGCTGCGAAAACTCGATCACCTCGCCATCGTCAGCCGACACAAAGCCGGCAGGGCCGAACAGGTTGGCCTGGCGCAGGCGGCGCTGCGTCATCTCGGCCGTATCGTCTTCAAAACCGAAGTGGGTCCAGACAAAATCAAACTTGCCGTGGCCAACCGGCTGGATGTGCCGGGTCGACACACTGTTGACCTGCTGCTGCAGGACCACGCTGGGGAACAGCGTCATCATCACCGCCGTCGGCCCGCCCCACCAGGGCTCGGGCACGATGTCCAGAAAGCGCGGGTCATTGAGTTCCATGCTTTCCTTGAAGCTGGAGACCTGCGTCACCTCAGCAGCATTGCCGGCCTTACCAGCGTTGCCGCGCGTGGAAATCATCGCCGCATGGCGGTGGTGATCATCCATCTTCAGTTCTGATTTATTGTCGGCGCGCCACAGGCCAAACGTGACAAACCACGTGTGCAGCAGACCGGGGTGGTAAGGGTCCTTGATGTTTTCCTGCATCAGCTTCCAGTTGCCGGGAATACGCTGGCGGTTGTAGCCCAGTATGGTCAGCTTGCGGCCGTCGAACAGGCGGTCGAAGTAGCCGAGGATGGTGGGGCCCATGAAGTCTTCAAACGACTCGATGTCATGGTCGAAGCTGGCAAACACCACACCGCCGCGTGTCGCCACCTTCAGCTTGTTCAGGCCGTGGTCGGCTGTCTGGAAATCTGCCGGCATGCCGCCGTTGACCTTGCCCTCCACCCGAACCCCACGCCGGAAGGGCACGCCCAGCAGGTCGCCCTTGAGGCTGTAGGCCCACTGGTGATACGGGCAGACAAAACCCTTCTTGTTGCCGTGACGCTCGCGGCAGAACTGCATGCCGCGGTGGGCACAGACGTTCTCGACCACGCTGATCTCGCCATCCGTCGCACGCGACAGGATGACCGAGCGTTCGCCGATCACCGTGCGCTTGAAGTCGCCGTTGTTCGGTATCTCGGCTTCCAGGCCAACGTAACACCAGTGCTTTTTGTAGAAGAAACGCTCCAGCTCTTTTTTGTGCAGTTCATCGCCGGTGTAGGCCATGAAGGGAATGCGGCTGGTGCCTTCGGACTCCCAGCGAAGTTCGGGCGGGAAAGTTTCGGCAGGGGCGGCGCTGGCTGTGGTCTGGCTCATGTTTTCTCCGGTAGTCGCTACCCTTTTGCGGGGCAGATTTGTATGATCGGCGCCGCACAAAAATTAGTCAAGGCAATAACACTTATGTTATTTATCATTAGAATCAATAAAACTACCCCTGGAATTCTGCGATGGAACTGAGAGATGTTGACCTGAATCTGCTGGTTGTTTTCAACCAGCTGCTCACCGAGCAGAACGTGACACGGGTTGCCGACAATCTGCGGCTGAGCCAACCCGCAGTCAGCAATGCCTTGGGTCGGCTGAGGAAAATTTTCGGCGACGAGCTGTTTCTGCGCACATCCACAGGGATGAAACCCACGCCGTTTGCGATTCAGATGGGGGAGTCGGTAAGCACTGCGCTGGGGGTGATTCACGGTGCCATCAACTTCAAAACGTCCTTTGAGCCCAAGACCAGCGAACGCCGCTTTTCAATCGGCATGACCGACATTGGCGAGATATATTTTCTGCCATTGCTGATGAAGGAAATCAGGCGTCTCGCGCCCTCGGTGACGGTGACGACCGTACGCAATACAGCTACGAACCTGAGGGACGAACTGGAGGCCGGCCGCATAGACCTGGCGATTGGCCTGCTCCCCCAACTCAAGGGAGGTTTCTTTCAACGCCGTTTGTTTCTGCAGAACTATGTCTGCCTGTTGCGTGAAGGCCATAAGCTGGATAAACCAAAAATTTCCCTGGCGGAATTTTTTGCGGCAGACCACGCGGTCATCGTCTCGGCCGGAACCGGTCATGGCAAAGTGGACAGCATCATCGACAGCAACGGCCTGCAACGACGGATCGTGTTGACCGTTCCACACTTCGTTGCGGTCGGCCACATCCTGCAATCGTCCGACATGCTGACCACCGTGCCCGAGCGGTTGGCGACCAGCATGGTCAAGCCCTTCAACCTGAAGTATGTAGCCCACCCGGTCAAGCTGCCGCAGATTGCGATCAACCTGTTCTGGCACGCCAAGTACAACAAGGACCCGGCGAACCAGTGGTTAAGGACGCTGGTGTTTGATTTGCACTCCGACTAGCAAGCCCGCGCGAGACAGCGGAAAGTACGGCTGTCTCGCGCTTCTGTCAAAAGCTGCTCCGCACCGGCTGCGCCGGACCACGCTGGCGCGTGGCAGATTTCAGCAACCGCTGAAATCAGGCTTGCGCTTTTCCATGAAGGCTGTGAAGGCTTCTTTTGCGGCGGGCTCGGTCAGCATTCGGCCAAAGCTGGCGCCTTCTTCGGCCATGCGCTCGGCGATGATGCCGGCGTTGCCTTTTTTCATCAGGCGTTTGGTCTCGATCAGGGAGCTCAATGGTTTGGTGGCCAGCTTGCGGGCCTGCTGCTGCGCGAGTGCGTTGGCTTCGGAGGGCGGGACTACACGGTTGATCAGGCCCATCTCGAGCGCGGTCTCCACGCGGAAGGGCTCACCGAGCAGCAGTGCTTCAGCCGCGCGCGGGTAACCCATCAGCTGCGGCACCAGGAAGCTTGATGCGGCTTCAGGGCACAGGCCGAGGTTGACGAAAGGCAGCGCGAAGGCGGCGTTGTCGCCGGCATAAATCAGGTCGCAGTGCAGCAGCATGGTCGTGCCGATGCCGACAGCCGGCCCGCAGACCGCAGCCACTACCGGTTTGCTGAAAGTGCTGATGCCGCGCAGGAACCGGAACACCGGCGCATCGGATGTTGAAGGCGGCTTGTTCAAAAAGTCGCCGATATCGTTGCCGGCAGAGAACACCGTTTCATGGCCCTGGATGACAAGGGCGCGCACGCTGGTGTCGTGCTGGGCAGCCTCAATCGCATCGGCCATGGCGGCATACATCGCGGCCGTCAGCGAATTCTTCTTGTCGACGCGGCTGATGGTGAGCGTCATCACACCGGCATCGACGTTGGTCAGGATTTCAGGGATGGTGTTGAGGGTGGTGCTCATGGTTGTCCGGTTCAGTAAAAGTTACATCAGATTTTCGTTGATGCCCGCCGTTGCATCGGGCTGTCCCAAACACCAACATCTACTCTTTGAAGTAGACCAGTTGGTGACTGGTTACCAGCAGCGTTCCGTCCTCTGCCCACAACTGCGCCGCCTGGTCAAAGAACCCGTGACGGAAAGCCTGGCCCTGGCCCTGTGCGAGCACGTAGCCCGTGCTGGCGGCTGTCAGTTCTGCTGCACTGGCGTGAAAGTAAGTCGTCATCGACACCGTGCCGGCCGGCACGCGCAGCGGTCGGCGCAACCAGATGCGCGGGTAAAACACATCGGCCATCGCGGTGATGGCCGCGAAGTCCAGCGGACGGGCAACGTCTTCGCGCACCCAGATCTGCGTGACACTATCGGGCGACAACTTTTCAGCGCCATGCCAGTCGGCCGGAATGGCGCCGCGTGCAAAACGCATTTCATAACGGCTCAGCCATTCCATCGCGCCGGTCATGTCGGTGCGCGCCACATCCTGTGGTTTTGCCACGTCGGGCATGGGCATGTCGTTCTGCTGCCAGGTTTCGCGGCGCAGTGCTGTCATGGCAGTTGCCGTAGTGGACACCTGCTCCTGACCGTTGGCATCCAGCTGGCTCAGGCTGATGACCCAGTGCTGTGTGGAACGGTTGGTGCGCACCGGCGTGGCTGTGATGCTGAACGGGCCTTCGCTGGTGGCAGCGGCGTAGTTGACGGTGAGGGATACCGGCTCGCCGAGCAATGCCGGGTGTCTGAGCACCGCCTGCATGCACACCGCGGCACTGAAACCGCCGTAAGGGCCAACCATGTTCCAGTAAGCCGGGCTGGTGTGGCCAATGAAGGTGTGGGGGCGATCTGCGCCCGCCGGTTCAAGCGCGATGGCCTGGTCAAAAAGATGTGTGCTCATATGCCTTGAGTTTGCCTTGAAGCGCGGAATCAGGCAGTCGTATTCGTGACCGCTGCTGCCGGCAGTTTTGCCATGTCGCCCAGCATCTGCAGGCTGCGCGGCCACAACGTCTGCATGAACTGTTCGCGGAAGAACCCGAAGTGCCCTATGCGCCTGGCCTGCACGTCAGCGGGCGCGATCTGCTCGACGCTGCGCGGTGCATTGGCATACAGGTTGATCAGGTTGTGCGTGCCGCGCAGGGTCATCAGTTCATCGTCCGTGATCGACAACGCGCGCACCGGGAAGCCGACCTGGCCATAGCTTTTCCGCGCACCCTCGCCTTCTGCGCCGACGCTGTAGTGCGGGTTCAGGCACCAGCGGCGCCACTGCAGCATGACACCGGCCGGCAGGTCGCCGACTTTTTTCAGCTTGCGGCCCGGGAAGTAACCAAACAGCCGCGTGGCCACCGGCACCAGCACGTACCAGAAGTAAAGAATCAGCCGGCGCAGTTTCGGTGCGTTGTCACGCCAGTAACCGCTGCCCGCCGCCACGCTGAGCAGGCCGTCGATCTTGTGCGGGTTTCGCAGCAGCCCCGGAAGTTGCGCGCCCAGGCTGTGGCCCAACAGGTAAAGCGGTGCATCGGGCAAGACCGCTTTGGCGTTGTCGATGACGGCTTCGTAGTCGGCGGCCCAATCGATCAGGTCAGCCTTGAAGCCGCGCAGGCTGCCGTCGGCGGTGTCCGGCAGGGAGTCGCCGGAGCCACGGTAGTCAAAGGTGGTGACCCGGAAACCCTGGCCGGCGAGCCAGCCTGCAAACGCAGCGTAGTAGTCCTGCCGCACACCCATCGCGCCGCCTATGACCACACTGGTGTGGCATGTGTAGGTCTCGTAGACCCGCAGCGACAGCCTGGCAGAGGCGGTGTTCAGTGTTTGCGTTTGAGCTTGCATAAGGTCTTTCGATGACGGGATTCGTTGTACTGGACACTACAATTTTGATAGCATGTCGCGCTAGTCCACAAAGGGTTTGAGGCTGTTTTGATTGCCAAAAAGGGCTCTTTTTTGCCTTTTTGAGGCCGTGAAAGCCGTTTTTCAGCGCGTTTACGGTCCGGGCACCTCAAAAGTTAACATATATATTAACTTTTGAGGTTTTTAAACAATCCACGCTCTCCGGAGGCGTAGCGAGCGGCATGAGCTGCAAGGCGAACAGAGCAGACCCAACGGAACGTACTTCAGGTACGTGAAGATGGGAAGCACCGGACCAACACCGCAGATCGCCCGCGCAGTTGCCTCACACGTCAGACACGTTCGAAGATACCTGCGGCGCCCTGCCCCATGCCCACACACATGGTCACCATGCCGTACTTCAGCTGGTGGCGGTGCAGCGCGTGGATGACAGTGGCGGCGCGGATGGCACCGGTTGCGCCCAGCGGGTGGCCGAGCGCAATGGCGCCGCCCATGCGGTTGACCTTGCTGGCATCGAGCTTCAGCGTGTTGATGACGGCGAGCGACTGCGCGGCAAACGCCTCGTTCAGTTCAAACCAGTCGATGTCCTGCTGCTGCAGGCCGGCATAACGCAGCGCCGCAGGGATGGCTTCAATCGGGCCTATGCCCATAATTTCCGGTGGCACGCCCTTGGCTGCGTAGCTGACAAAACGCGCCAGCGGCTTCAGGCCAAAGTCTTTCACGGCCTTCTCGCTGGCCAGCACCAGCGCACCAGCGCCGTCGGAGGTCTGCGAGCTGTTGCCTGCGGTGACCGTGCCACGCGCGGCAAACACGGTCTTCAATTTGGCCAGGCCATCAATCGAGGTATCGGGGCGCGGGCCTTCATCCAGGCTGACAGTGCGGGTCTTGCTTATGGACTCGCCGGTGTCCAGGTTGGCAGTGCGGTCGGTCACTTCAACCGGTGTGATCTCGGCAGTGAACTCGCCGGACTGCTGGGCCTTCATGGCTTTCTGGTGTGACTCCAGCGCGAACTGGTCCTGCGCCTCGCGAGAAACCTTCCACTGCTGCGCAACCTTCTCGGCCGTCAAACCCATGCCGTAAGCGATGCCGACGTTCTCGTCGTTGACAAACATGTTGGGCGACAGCGAGGGCGAGTTACCCGACATAGGCACCATGCTCATGCTTTCAGTGCCAGCGGCAATCATCACATCGGCCTCGCCGACACGGATGCGGTCGGCCGCCATCTGTATGGCCGACAGGCCTGATGCGCAAAAACGGTTGACGGTGATGCCGCCCACACTGGTCGGCAGGCCGGCCAACACCGCGCCTATACGCGCCACGTTCAGGCCCTGCGGGCCTTCGGGAATGGCGCAGCCACAGATGATGTCTTCAATCGCTTTAGGGTCGAGCGAGGGCACCTGCGCCAGCGCGGCCTGCAGGGCTTTTACCAGCAGGTCGTCGGGCCGCATGTTGCGGAAATAACCCCGGTGCGAGCGCCCGATGGGCGTGCGCGTGGCGGCGACGATATAGGCTTCCTGGACTTGT